>NZ_KB893937.1 GCF_000374285.1 Actinobacillus capsulatus DSM 19761
TCGTCCTAATTTTGCTTTAGTGGCAAATATGCTGAAGAAAACGTTAGTGCAACTGAAAGAGGACAGAGCTACCAATTATTCATAGTGTTCAGGGTTGTTTATATGAGCTAGAACGTTGGCGAAATCAGCATATTAAAATCGGAATGTTTTTATGGACATCAATTTGCAACAGTTGATGAATTAGAACAGGCATTGCATAAACATATTCGTTACTATAATGAGAAACGGATAAAACCAAGCTTAAAAAATTTGAGCCCTGTACAATACAGAGCCCAATATCTTAGCTAATTTATGAACTGTCCAAATTTATGGGGCAGATCAACAAGCGGTCTTTTTCGTTAAATATCTTCTTCCTCATCATAGCCGTCATAATTATCGTTGGCTAATGAAGTACATCCGTATTGTTCCAATTTATTTTTGGTAAAGTTTGAACGAGTAGCAGAACTACGATTATTTAAGCTGATTACGCCGATAGTCGCATGGTTACATTGGTGTTTATTCACAAACACTAAGTTATAACCGGATTCACGAATATAACCGGTTTTATTGATTGCTGCATCGAAAATCTCTTCTCGTACTAATGCACTGGTGTTTTGCATAAATACATTGCGTTTTCCTGCACGAATATATGTTGCTTTCGTATTAGATAGCTCTTGAATTTTGGTATTATTCAGCGAATATTTTGCCAGCTTAACTAAATCCATCGCACTCGAGATATTAGCGCTAGATAAACCTGAGCTATCTCTAAAACGAGTAGAACGCATACCTAATTGCTGCGCTTTTTGGTTCATCTTTTGGATGAATTGCGAACGGCTCATCCCTGCAGAACGAGAGAGTGCGTGAGCAGCATAATTATCTGAATGGACTAACATCGCTTTTAATAATTCGCTGCACGCAATCGGTGTATATTTGGGCAATTTAGTGCCGGTGCCTTTGATGTAATCGAAATCTTCATCAGAAATCGAAGCGCTACAGTTTTTATTTTTATTATTTTCTAAGAAAACATTCGCTGTCATTAGCTTGGTAACAGAAGCAATCGGCTGAACATTATTCGCTGATCGGCTTTCTAAAATTTTATCGTGAGTAAAATCATACACCACATAAGATTGGGCAATACTAAGAGCTGGAAAAAGGAAAAAAACGGAAAGAAATTCTTTAAACATATTATGATTCATTGAGTTAAAAATTAGCCTGTTATTTTAACAGGCTTTTATTCTGCTCGCTATGGATTAAACAATTCTTAGGAATGCCAAATGTTCTTTACAAAAGGCACAATGGTTTTAAGCGCTTCCGAGATTGAAATTAAGCCTAAATTCATTTGTTGCGCTTTTTCTTTCGCTTCAGGCGGCATAAAGGCTAAATGTTTGCCTTCTTCATTAATCGGACGCCAACGGCGAGGCAATGCAGATAAACGGCTCGGATAAAACCCAATAGTTGCGACATTCAGTGCGCCGGCGATATGCAGAGGTCCGGTCGAACCAGCAATAAACAGATCGGCACAAGCAATCGAACAGGCAAAATCTTGTAAACCGTCATTCTTATCGTACACCACCGCTTTAGCTGCAGTAATTTGTGCGGCTAATTGGTGGGCTTTTTCACTTTCGCCTTTACCGGCAGTGAGCACGATTTCACAATTTGTTTCATTTGCAATGCAGTTAAGCATTTGCGCATATTGTTCAATGGATAAACTGGTTGCCGAGCCACCGGTGGACGCATGTACAAACAGCCATTTACAAGCGGTCGAAATTTGCAGATTTTTTGCTAATTTTGCTTTTTGTTGTGCAATCTGCTCTTCGCTGAATTGTAAGTACGGCGGCTTAGGCTCAACCACTGCAATATGGTGTTTTTGCAGAAATGCACGAGCTAAATCGAGATTATATTCGCTTTCCGCTTTTGCCGATTGCGAACGGCGCTGGGTTAAGCGCTGGTTATACAAAAATTGAAAGACTTTGGTTGCCGGCGCAAGACGGTGTTTAATGCCGCTTTTCCACGTCAGTTTGGCATTGTACCAGTCGGAAACAAAGCAGATTACCGCATCAAATTGCGCATTTTTGACAGCTTGCAGAACACGATTAAATTCGGCTTTATCTTTTTTGTTAGGTGTATCGATAATAACGTTATCAATCGAAGGGCATAGTTTGGCAAGCGGGGCGGTATAGCTTGGCACTAGCGCCGTAATTTCTACATTTAGTATAGACTGTTTCAACATCGCAAATGCCGGAAAACACACCATAAAGTCACCGATTTTATCATTGCGAATGACAAGAATTTTTTTCATTATATTTTTTACCTTTTAAAACGAATTGCGGGCTATTTTAGCATTTTTTAAGTGGAATTTTTGGTAAAAAATTATGAAAATTTGACCGCTTGTTTAGTGTCAAACGTTAGATTAAAAATCATTACGAGATTTCCTTCTAAATTTTAGATGTAATTTTTACAAAATTGAACTAGAATAGACGGAATGACACAAATGCAACCGTTTGCGTCAGTTGTCTTTTATTGTGAAAATTTATAGGAATTCGTATGTCAGCAACAATTTTAGAATCTCTCCCATTAGGTCAAAAAGTAGGTATCGCATTTTCAGGTGGTTTAGATACCTCAGCCGCATTACTTTGGATGCGTAAAAAAGGTGCAGTACCTTATGCTTACACTGCAAACTTAGGTCAGCCGGATGAAGACGATTACAACGCAATTCCGAAAAAAGCGATGGAATACGGTGCGGAAAATGCACGTTTAATCGATTGCCGTGCACAATTAGCACACGAAGGTATCGCAGCAATTCAATGTGGAGCTTTCCATATTTCAACCGGTGGTATTCCATATTTCAATACGACGCCACTTGGTCGTGCGGTAACCGGTACAATGCTTGTTGCGGCAATGAAAGAAGATGACGTAAACATTTGGGGTGATGGTTCAACTTTTAAAGGTAACGATATTGAACGTTTCTATCGTTACGGCTTATTAACCAATCCAAAATTAAAAATCTACAAACCTTGGTTAGACCAACTTTTCATTGATGAGCTTGGCGGGCGTTTCGAAATGTCGCAATTCTTAATTGCTAACGGTTTCGACTACAAAATGTCGGTGGAAAAAGCATACTCAACTGACTCAAATATGTTAGGTGCGACCCACGAAGCGAAAGACTTAGAAGAATTAAGCACCGGTATGAAAATTGTGAAACCGATTATGGGTGTGGCATTCTGGGACGAAAGTGTAGAAATCAAACCTGAAACCGTTTCAGTGACTTTCGAAGAAGGTGTGCCGGTTGCGTTAAACGGTAAACGTATCGAAGATGCGGTTGAATTAATTTTAGAAGCAAACCGTATCGGTGGTCGTCACGGTTTAGGTATGTCGGATCAAATCGAAAACCGTATCATTGAAGCGAAATCTCGCGGTATCTACGAAGCACCGGGAATGGCGTTATTACACATCGCTTACGAGCGTCTAGTGACTGGTATTCACAACGAAGATACAATCGAACAATATCGTATCAACGGTTTACGTTTAGGTCGTTTACTTTACCAAGGTCGTTGGTTCGATCCACAAGCCTTAATGTTGCGTGAAACTGCACAACGCTGGGTGGCAAAAGCAATTACCGGCACAGTAACTTTAGAATTACGTCGTGGTAATGACTTCACCATTTTAAATACTGAATCACCAAACTTGACTTACGAAGCAGAACGTTTAAGTATGGAAAAAGTAGAAGATGCACCGTTTACACCGGCGGATCGTATCGGTCAATTAACCATGCGTAACTTAGATATCGTGGATACACGCGGTAAATTAGGTATCTATACTGAGACAGGTTTATTATCCGTTCAAAACAACGTATTACCGCAACTTGGTAAAAAGTAATCTTGATCTAATGCTTTAGAAAACTTAGAATCAGACAAAAGCCCCATAGTTTACGCTTTGGGGCTTTAATTTTTTAATAAGCGGTTAAAATTGAAGAATTTTTTGCAAATGAAATTAGTTGAAATATTTACAGACGGTTCGTGCTTGGGTAACCCCGGTAAAGGTGGCATTGGTATCGTATTGCGTTACAACGGACATGAAAAGCAGGTTAGTAAAGGCTACTTGCAAACCACCAATAACCGGATGGAATTACGAGCGGTGATTGAAGCGTTGGCAATGTTGAAAGAGCCTTGTCAAGTACAGTTAAATTCAGATAGCCAATATATGAAAGACGGTATTACTAAATGGATTTTTAACTGGAAGAAAAATAACTGGAGAACCGCAAACGGTAAGCCGGTTAAAAATAAAGATTTGTGGATAGCGTTAGATCAAGAGATTCAGCGTCACAAAATTGAGTGGACTTGGGTAAAAGGGCACTCAGGTCATCGTGAAAATGAAATTTGCGATGAGTTGGCTAAAGCCGGTGCAAATAACCCTACATTGGAAGATGTAGGGTATAATGCGGAGTAGCCAAAAGAGGCAAGCGGTCAAATATTGCAAAATTTTTGCAAATTTGAACCGCTTGTAAATTTTTTCGGCATATATTATGCCGTTTTTTACGAAGTTTGCTCTACGCAAACGTTTTCTTTTTTTGTAGAATATAGGTTCTTAACCTTTAGAGGTTTTTATGGTTGACATTATTATTATCGGATTAATTGCATTTTCTATCTTAGTAAGCCTTTGGCGAGGTTTTGTGAGTGAAGTGCTTTCACTTGCCGGTTGGGTCGTAGCGTTTTTTGTGGCAAGCAATTTTTACCCTTACCTTAGCAGCTATCTCACGCAAGTAAATTCGGTATATCTTCAAAACTCAGAATATTTACGTAATGGCATCGCCGCCGCTATCCTTTTCATTATTACGCTGATTGTTTGTGGCATTATTACCGCTCTACTGAGCAAATTAGTTGACACAACAGGCTTATCGGCGACAGATCGTGTGTTAGGCGGTGCGTTTGGCGCATTACGCGGTATTTTGATTGTTGCGGCAATCTTATTCTTCTTAGATACCTTCTCATCAGCAAGTCAAACGGAATTATGGAAAGAGTCTCAACTTATTCCACACTTTGACTTTATTGTGAAATGGTTCTTTGAACAACTACAAGCTAATTCCAGCTTTTTAAATTCGACTAAATAGAGAGGTTTTTTATATGTGCGGCATTGTCGGCATTATTGGGGGATCGCCGGTTAATCAGGCGATTTATGATGGCTTAACATTACTTCAACATCGCGGGCAAGATGCCGCAGGTATTGTCACAATTGATGATGAAAACCGCTTCCGCTTACGTAAAGCTAACGGCTTAGTAAGTGACGTATTTCGTCAAGAGCATATGCTCAGATTACAAGGTAATGCGGGTATCGGTCATGTTCGTTACCCGACTGCCGGCTCATCAAGTGTTTCAGAAGCACAACCTTTCTATGTAAACTCACCTTTCGGTTTAACTTTAGTTCACAATGGTAACTTAACCAATAATGCTGAATTAAAAGAACGTTTATTCAAAGAGGCTCGCCGCCATGTGAATACCAATTCGGATTCAGAATCATTATTGAATATTTTTGCGCACTATTTAGATCAATATCCGACAGCGCATTTAACTCCTGAAAATATCTTTGAAACGGTACGTAAAACCAACGAAGTAATTCGTGGTGCTTATGCGTGTATCGCAATGATTATCGGTCATGGTATGGTGGCATTCCGTGATCCGTTTGGTATTCGTCCGTTAGTATTAGGTAAACGTGTTGTGGAAGGCAAAACAGAATATATGTTTGCTTCTGAAAGCGTTGCCTTAGATATTGTCGGTTTTGAATTTGTGCGTGATGTAAACCCGGGTGAAGCGGTTTATATTACTTTTGAAGGTGAATTGCATTCGGCAATTTGTGCTGATAATCCGAAATTAAACCCATGTATTTTTGAGTACGTTTATTTTGCTCGTCCGGATTCGGTGATTGACGGCGTGTCTGTGTATAGCGCACGTGTTCATATGGGAGAATTATTAGGTGAGAAAATTAAACGTGAATGGGGCAGAATGGTTGATGAGATTGATGTGGTTATCCCAATCCCTGAAACCTCAAATGACATTGCCGTACGTATCGCAAACGTTTTATATAAACCTTATCGCCAAGGCTTTGTAAAAAACCGTTATGTTGCTCGTACCTTCATTATGCCAGGGCAAGCGCAACGTAAGAGTTCGGTACGCCGTAAATTAAATGCGATTTCAAGCGAGTTTAAAGGCAAAAATGTGTTATTAGTAGATGACTCTATTGTACGCGGTACAACATCGGAACAGATTGTTGAAATGGCTCGTGCTGCCGGTGCGAAGAAAGTTTACTTTGCGTCAGCTGCACCGGAAATTCGTTATTCAAATGTATATGGTATTGATATGCCGACTTGTGAAGAGTTAGTGGCTTATGATCGCTCAGTGGAAGAAGTAGCGGAAATGATTGGTGTAGATAAACTGATTTTCCAAGATCTCGAAGCATTATACAAAGCGGTTCAGGCAGAAAACCCAACAATTCAACATTTTGACGCATCAGTATTTACCGGTGAATACATTACCGGCGATGTAGATAAAGCTTACCTTGACGCAATTGCACACGCTCGTAATGATAAAGCAAAAGCCAAAGCTGCAAAACAAGCAACTAATTTAGAAATTCATAACGAAAACTAAATTAAAGCATAAAAACAAGCCCTTGAGTCTGAGAAGATTCAAGGGCTTTTTGTATTAATGACTATATAAAACGATGCCCCTTGAAACCGAAATTTCAAGGGGCAGAGCGTTGCGAGAAATTCATCTCTTATTGTAACAACGTTTTTCATTTCGCAGTGCCATTACAATGGCTAAATAGTATCGTTGACATTGATTGTTGTCAATATACATTTATTACAATTTATGATAAAAATTAAACGCCGTGTAAAAAAGGATTATTACAAATTATAAGAGGTGAAATTGTATGAAATTGACGCCACTAAACTATATTTTAGGTCTTGATTTAGGGATTGCTTCTGTCGGTTGGGCAGTGGTAGAGATTGATGAGTCTGGCAACATCATTCGCCTAATTGATTTAGGTGTCCGAACTTTTGATGCAGCTGAAACTGGTAAAGGGGAGAGCCTAAATTTAGTCCGTAGATCTACTCGAGCTACCAGACTGCTGATTTATCGTAAAGCTCAACGAGTTAGAGAGTTACGATACCTTTTGAAAAATGAAGGGATGATTGATGATGCTATAGCTAGTTATAAATTGCCAAATAATGTTTGGGAGCTACGAGTTGAGGGCTTAGATCGAAAATTAAACAAAGAAGAATGGGCAGCTGTATTACTACATTTTGTCAAACATCGTGGATTTAAATCTTCAAGAAAGCATCAGCCTAAAGACGGCGGGAAACAAGGACAGTTAATAAAAGGAATAAACGATAATAAAATATTATTAGCTTCAGGAGTATATCGTTCACCAGCAGAGCTGGCGATCAAAAAATTCTATGTAGAAGATGGTTATATTCGTAACCAACGACAATATCAACACACGTTTGGCAGAGAAGAATTAGCTGCTGAATGCGCTTTATTGTTTGAAACTCAACGCAAACTAGGTAATCCATTTTCTTCTAAGGAATTTGAATCTAAGTGGGCAGATATATTTAATAAACAGAAAAAAGCACTTACAAGAAAACAAATGTTAGCGATGGTGGGTATCTGTACCTTTGAAAATACAAAATATGGTTTAACTGAACAAAAAAGAGCGGCTAAAAATACCTATTCTACTGAGCGATTTGTTGCAATTCAGCGATTACAGAATTTACGTATTGTTGAAAATGGTGAAGAAAAAGGATTAACCGACAATGAGTTTCAAAAAATTTTATCACTTGGTTATGAATTAGAAAAAGGTGTCAGCTATGCTCGAGTTAGAAAAGAACTTAATTTATCTGAAAAAGCCTTTTTTAAAGGACTACAATACTCAAAATATACTAAAAAAACTGAAGATAGTTTATTTTTAAACTTTAAGTTTTACCACACTCTCCACAATACTTTATTATCCAATAATTTAGAAAATGAATGGAATGAAATTTCTAAAAACGATAAATTAATGGATAAAATTGGTACAGAATTATCACTTTGTAAGAATCAAGATGAATTTTTAGAATCTCTTAGTGATGAATTACCAAAAAATGTTTTAAATGTATTATTTGAAAATATACATTTTGATAAATTTATTCATATTTCTCTTGTTGCCTTATATAAATTATTGCCATTGATGGAGCAAGGATATAACTATGCTCAAGCTCATACTGAAATTTATGGGTATTCGCAAATAGAAGATAAAAAGTTTTTATCTGCAATTCCTTTGGCGGATATTCATAATCCTGTTGTATTACGTTCACTGACTCAAGCAAGAAAAGTAATTAATGGTATTATTCGATTATATGGTTCTCCAACTCGTATTCATATTGAATTATCAAGAGATTTAGGGAAATCAAAGGTTGATAGAGATGCAATAAGTAAGCAGAATGCAAAAAATAGAGCTAGTAATGATGAACTAGCTAAACAAATTCGAGAAGAATTTCAGTTCGAACCTAAAGCAAAAGATATTCTTAAATATAGGTTGTATATTCAGCAAAACTGTCATTGTATTTATTCAAATAAGAAAATTGATTGTAAGCGATTATTTGAAGATAACTATGTAGAGCTCGATCATGCTCTACCGCTAAGCCGTTCTTGGGATGATAGCTTTAATAATAAAGTGCTAGTTTTAAAATATGAGAATCAGAATAAGAGAAATTTAACACCTTATGAGTGGTTAGATGGTAAAAATGATAGTTTACAATGGCGGACTTTTGTTGCGAGAGTAAATAGTTTTTCTGAAATTTCTAAAGAGAAAAAACAAAAGTTGTTATCACATAATATTAATGAAGATGAATTTAAATCTCGTCATTTAAATGATACACGTTATATTGCTAGATACTTAAAAAATCATATTGAAGAACATTTAATGATAACAGGAAAAGGTAAAAATGTATTGGCAACAAATGGGCGTATAACGAGTTTATTGCGTAAAGTTTGGGGGCTAAATAAAGATCGAGATTTAGGGGATCGTCATCATGCTCTAGATGCGGTAGTTGTTGCTTGTACACAGAGTAAGCTCATTCAACAAATAACAGAGGATATTCAACATAACCGTATTTGCCGTTTTACAGGAGAGCCTAAGAAAAAAATATTTATACCTTGGGAACATTTTACTGCAGATGTAAATATTCGAGTATTTAGTGATAATCCAAAATTAGAACTGGAAAATCGTTTGCCTGATTATCCGCAATATAACCATGAATTTGTGCAATCATTATTTGTCTCTCGTATGCCAACTCGCAAAATGGTAGGGCTAGGACATGAAGCGACATTACGTTCAGCGAGAATTCTTGACACAACAGGAAAGAGCATTAAAAAAGAGTTTTTAACTGATTTAACGCTTAAGAACCTTGAGAATATGATGAATAAAGAACGTGAACCAGAACTTTATCAATCATTAGTTGAACATTTTAAAAAATATGGAGATAAGCCTAAAGAAAAATTCTTTAAGAAAGGTGGTACAGAAGTTAAGTCAATTCGAATCTGTAAAACTCAAAATAAATTTGTAGATTTAGGCAATAAAACTATCGCAGATAATGGAGATATTGTTCGCACAGATCTATTTTTAAAAGGGAAAAAATACTATTTTGTTAATATCTATGCTTGGCAGGTTGCAGAAGGTATTTTGCCAAATGAAACAACAATGGGGAATTTATTAGATGATTCTTACATATTCCAATTTAGTTTATTTAAGAATGATATATTAGAGATACCTCATCCTGAAGATAAAAATAAAAGTGTATTTGCTTATTTTATTCGTCCAGATGATGATAGACGATGGATTTTAAAATTTCATGATAATGCTAAAATTCCTGAGATCTATAGCAAAAAAGATGACACATCTATCCGTTTAAGCGTTCAAGGGCAAAAATTTATTCGTAAATACCAAGTCGATGAACTCGGTAAAAATATCCGTCCTTGTCGCCCAACGAAACGACAACACGTACGTTAATTTAATCCCTACACTCTCTGAGTGTGGGGATTTTTGTATTTAAGGAAGAAATTATGACTTGGCGTAGTATTTTAATTAGCAAGGGCGGAAAACTTTCTTTGCAAAAAAATCAGATGCTGATTCAACAAGAGGGCAATGAATTTACTGTACCTTTAGAAGATATTGCGATTGTAGTGGTGGATAGTCGGGAAACAGTTATTACCATTCCCTTATTATCTGCTTTTGGTTTATATGGCATCACGTTTTTAACTTGTGATGAACAGTTTTTACCTTGCGGGCAGTGGCTACCATTTAATCAATATCATCGACAACTTAAAACCTTAAAATTACAGCTAGAAGCCAGTTTGCCACAAAAGAAACAGCTTTGGCAGAGAATTGTGCAACAGAAAATTCGTAATCAAGCAACAGTACTGAGCATTTGCAAATTTCAAGCAGAATCTGACCGCTTATTTAAAATGGCGGAGCAAGTGAAATCGGGTGATAAAGATAATTTGGAAGCGCAAAGTGCGGTGATTTATTTCCAAACGTTATTTGGCAAAGGTTTTAAACGCACAGAAGATGAAAACATGGTCAATAGCGCATTGAATTATGGTTATACTGTAATGCGTTCAGCAGTGGCTCGTGCGCTAGTGCTATATGGTTGGTTACCACAAATTGGCTTATTTCATCGAAGTGAGCTGAATGCGTTTAATCTTGCAGATGATTTTATTGAGCCTTTTCGCCCGTTAGTGGATTTATTGGTGGTGCAACTGGCGAATGAAGCCAAACTATCAGCTAATTTGTCACCGATTTTAAAGCAACGATTGATTAAGGTATTGAATTATCAGTTGTTATTTAAACAAGAAAAAGTGAATGCTTTAACGGCGATTGAGCGAAGTGTTGGCTCATTTCAAACGGCATTAAGCCAACGCAATACCGGTTTGCTAAAACTGCCTGAAATTCTACCGCTTGTGGAGCATCAATATGAGTGAGAATGTATTTATGCGAATGATTGTGTTATTTGATTTACCAGTTACCACCAAAGCTAAGATGCGAGCAGCAAACCAATTTCGGCAGTTTTTACTGAAAGATGGCTACCAAATGTTGCAACTTTCGATTTATACCCGCATTGTACGTGGGCGAGATTCGATGGAAAAACACCATAAACGGTTGGTGGAACACTTGCCTGAAGAAGGCTCAATTCGTTGTATTTCCATTACGGAAAAACAATTTGCCAATATGGAAATCCTTGTCGGCGAGAAAAAACTGCAAGAAAAAAAGGTTAATTCGAACCAACTTTTACTCTTTTAACGCGATTTTTTTAGTAAGAAAAAAGCCTTGAACCCTTATGGTTCAAGGCTTTTTAGCGCTCCGAATTATAGCACTGCGAAATGAAAAAGGGAGCTACAACTTAGTCACCGGTGACGGCTCAATTATGATGATTATAGCACTGCGAAATGAAAAAGGGAGCTACAACATTAAGAAATTTGGTACACAATGGTTGCCAATTATAGCACTGCGAAATGAAAAAGGGAGCTACAACAGTTACGAAGAACAGATAAAGCAGCTTGAAATTATAGCACTGCGAAATGAAAAAGGGAGCTACAACTAAACCCCTTTAAACCCCCCTCTTTTTCCGATTATAGCACTGCGAAATGAAAAAGGGAGCTACAACTTATCGCTACAACAGATTTAGCGCTTTGGAATTATAGCACTGCGAAATGAAAAAGGGAGCTACAACTGAGATAAGTTCGTACTCTAAGCCACCACCATTATAGCACTGCGAAATGAAAAAGGGAGCTACAACTGGCTTTCGGAGTGAATGGTGGCAAGGAAAATTATAGCACTGCGAAATGAAAAAGGGAGCTACAACATAATTTGTTGATTTTACAAGCGGTTGAATATTATAGCACTGCGAAATGAAAAAGGGAGCTACAACTGACAGCAATAAGTATGCGACATCAAAGGCGGTTAAAACAGTTAATGATAACGCGAATGGTCGTCTGTCTAAAACTGGCGATACGTTAACCGGTGTGCTTGATATTAAAAATGGCGACTACAGTTTAATTAATCAGTGGAATAGTGCAGGCAAGCAAACAAGAACGGAGACATTACCCGATAACGAAGATAATTTTTCAAAAATTAGCTATCGCTCAAATAATGGCAATCAAGAAGAACATTCGGCGTTTTTTAGAAAAAGAGGAATGAATCAAATTGTAGCTTACGAAAATTGGGTGAGCCAAAATTTCAATAAAAAAGAGGTTGCTGTATTAATGGGGGTTTTAGAGCATGGCGCGACTATCCCGTTGCCAGCCGGATTCAGTGAATCACAGTGTAAATGGATGTTATCAATTAATGAAGACAATCCAGATAATCAAGCTTGGGATATTGATGAGAATGAAGCCCATGTGCATTATCGTTTTCGCTGCTGGGCAAATGGTCGCAAAGTTGAGGCACTAACTTATTTAGGTGGGCACGGCAAAACACCGGGAAGATGGATTCCCGGTCGTGCAAATTATATTGTTATTGGAGTTAAATAAATGTATTACATCATTAATTCAGAAAACCGCATTGTCGGTACAAGCGATTATGAGTTGAACCTAGATGATTTACAAAGTCGAGGTGAATTTGTTATCGAACATGCAACAATGGTAAACCCCTATTTTGACGGCGAAAAGCTAGTTGAAAAAGGGGATGCACCAACGGCAAACCATATCTTTGATTATAAAAAGGCAAAATGGGTATATAACGCTCAGTTCAATTTAAACGCTTTTTAACTACGGTTTAAAGAGTGTTTTTTTCATTAAAACAATGAAAGCTTTTAAGTTTATTTACTTCGCAGTTTTTTTGATTGTGTTTTGCAGTTTTTTTGGTTCGCAACATTGGCTTTTATTGCAGCACAATTCCCCGATACTTTTAAACAGTTTGTCCCTTGGATTCCTTATTTATTAGGAATTGTGATGTTAGGCATGGGCTTAACACTAACCTTTAAAGATTTTGCGGAAGTTACTGAAAATCCGAAAGTCGCGATTTTAGGTATCATTGCACAATTTATGGTGATGTCGAGTCTTGCATTTGCTTTGGCAAAAGCATTTTAACTTTTGCCGGATTTAGCAATCGGTGGGATTTTGGTCGGCTCTTGCCCCGGCGGCACTTCGTCAAATGTGATGACTTACTTAGCAAAAGGTAATACCGCATTGTCTGTAGCGTGTACCACGGTTTCGACATTATTAGCACCATTACTTACCCCGGCGGTATTTTATATTTTTGCAAGCGAATGGTTAGAGATTGATGCGAGAGCGATGTTTGTTCTGGTATTAAAAATGGTGTTATTGCCTATTTTTATTGGCGTAGTGATTCGTTCAATCTTTAAGCAAAAAATTGAGCAATTTAGCCAAACTATGCCGTTGATTTCTGTATTCGCAATTGTGCTGATAGTGACGGCAGTCGTGTCGGTAAGTAAGGAGCGTATTATTGAATCAGGCTTATTAATTTTCTTAGTGGTGGTATTACACAACGGTTTAGGCTATTTGATTGGATACTTAATCGGACGTGTATTTAAATTACTGATTGCTGATAGTAAAACAATAGCGATTGAGGTAGGAATGCAAAATTCAGGGGTGGGGGGCTGCGCTTGCCGCATTGCATTTTAAAGCCAATCCTCTGATTGCCGTACCAAGCGCTGTATTTAGCTTTTGGCATAATATTTCAGGCTCAATATTAGCAATGATTTTTGCCGCAATGAAAAATCAGTCGGATAGCAAGGAATAGGCTAGCGTTTGAGAGAATTGAAAGTGGTCGAAATTTGTAAAAAAGATGCAAATTTCGACCGTTTGTTTTTCTAGATTAGAATGGACCTCGGCTACGTGGTTGAAAACCGATTTGTTCGCTATCCGCACGCTGAGTGGTAATCACCTGTTCTCCTTCGGCTACACCAGCTGTAATTTCAGTATATTGACTATCGGCTAATCCCAATTCGACTTTCTTTTCAATCGGCTGATTGTTTTCTAAAACTTGTATAAAGGTTTCGTTACCTTTTTTCTTTAAAGCGGATGTCGGCACCACAAGCACATTTTCACGTTTGGCAATTTCTACTTGTCCTTGCACGGTCATACCAATCCGTAAACGTTGCTCAGTATTATCCACTAAAGAGTTGGCGTAATAATAAATTGCCTCGGTATTACCGGCTTTTTCGGTATATTTATTTGAAGCGCTGTCATCACTGAGCGTAGTTAATGCTGGATCAACGCTATCAATTTTACTATGGTATTTATGATTAGGCTCGGCAAGCGTCGTGAACGTCATATCTTGCCCTTGTGCCACTTGAGAAATATCACCCTCTGAAATCTCTAATTTGATTAACATTTTCGATAAATCGGCAACGTGTACAATGGTTGGCGAGGTTTGTGCCGAATTCACGGTTTGTCCGACAGAAATCGGAATGGAGACAATCGTACCGTCCATCGGTGAGACGATTTGGGTGTAATTTAAATTGGTTTTCGCATCAGCTACCGAAATTTGTGCTGATTTGATTTGCGATTTCGCTTCATCCACACTTGCTTTAGCGGTGGCTAAGGTATTTTTTGCTGTTTCAAGATCTGACTGAGAAGCGCTTGCTTGTTTATATAGTTTACTTAAACGTGTGTAATTTGATTGTGCGACTTCCAGCGCCACTTTTGCAGAAGAAAGTTTAGCTTGATAAGAGGCAAGATTCGCTTCTGCCGTGCTTAAGCTGTTACTTTGGTTGCTGGAATCAATATCTGCAATCAGGTCACCTTTTTTGACGGTTTGGCCAAGTGTAACGTAGAGATTAATTATTTTCCCTGAAACCTGTGCACCAACTTCCGTACGTTTACTTGCACGTACAGAACCGGTAGCAAGTACGCTTTTATCTATTGTGCTACGCGTAACAGGCTCGGTAATATAGTGAACCTGTTGTGCCTCATCGTTACTCGAAAAATAGAAGTAACTTGCTGTGGTAATACCCGCAAGCACTAATGCGGTAATGATAGGTTTTAGTTTCATTTGTTTTCCAATTTTAGTGGGTAAAGATCAATAAATAAGCGGTCGTTTTTGACCTGTTTTTTGCAAAATAATTCCGAAACTTGACCGCTTACTTGAAACTTAAATAATACCAAAGGTCGCACGGATATAGCTAGCGACCGCTTCATGTTTGTGATTACCGATCACCTCGTTATGCGGAAGGGCTTGTTTTAGCCTTGGGTCGGCATTCTCCATAATGCAACCTTTACCGACATGAGCAAGCATTTCTATATCGTTCATACCGTCACCGAATGCTAAGCAATCTTGTAAGGTATAGCCGCGTAATCTGACTAATTCCTCAAGTGCATTCGCTTTACAAACGGATTTATGCATAATCTCTAAGCATAAAATACCGGAGTAAGTAATATAAAGTTGATCCCCGAAATGTTGTCTAATATAAGCCTCAATCGGAATCAGATCTTCAGGGGTTTTGCCTATAAAGAAAACTTTTTCCGTTTGTTTTCCGTGATGCTGGCTGAAATCGGCAACTTGATAGGTAAAACCAGAATCTTTGTGATATTTTTTCAATTGTTTGATATCAATATTGATAAACCACTCATCACCTTGATAGGTATTAAGGCATACACGAGTTGGATCAAAAGGTATTTGCATTAATTGAAAGGCAAGTTCTTCGGGAATGTAATGGTTTAGGACGGTATCACCGGAAAGGAAATTAGCTCTTGCACCATTTGAAGTAATTAGCATCGCTTCTTTTAAATCGACTTTATTGATAATGTGTTTTACGTCTGGCAAATTACGTCCGGTCGCCAGAAAAATATCAACACCTTGAGCAGCAAGTTTACTTAATGTTTCAATCGTAAAATTGCCAATTTTATGTTCTGCATTTAATAAGGTTCCGTCTAAATCTGAAACGATGGCTTTAAATGGTTGATTCATTGTTATTTCCTCAAATATTTTTTAGACAATTATTCTACAAAGGCTAGCAAATTTAAGCTTTATCTTCAAAGAAGATAGTAATTTTACGTTATTTTAACCAAAAATCGTTTAAAAAATCACAAAGCGAATAAAAAGTGTAAGGTTTTGTTATTTCTCAAAAGGCATTGCTTTTATTTGGGGTAATAATCTTAATTTGGGATTAATTGCTAATTAATTTATTAAATAAAGAATTTATCACTGTTTTTATATTTAAAATTACCAGGAAAACGTTTGCGAGGAGTGAAAAATTCTATTGACTTCACTCTATTTGGGGCTAATATAGCTCTTGTATTTTGAATAACTATGCAAACATAAACACACACAACACAATGGAAAAACTACTTTCTCTCCGACTTCTTTTGTTATCGCATTCTGTGCGAGGATAAAGGTTGGTTGGACGAAAATAGTTCACTATCCACACTTTACCCGCACATCGATGCGGGTTTTTTTATTTTTTCTTAACTTTTTGAAAGAAATAATAAAAAAGAAAAACGAGTGTTTATCGTAGGTATTTTACTTATTTTAATTAAATCGGTGTTTTAACACTAATGGAGAAGCCCATGAGCAATAACAACATTATTATTTTTGATACGACATTACGTGATGGTGAACAAGCATTAAAAGCAAGTTTAACCGTAAAAGAGAAACTTCAAATTGCTTTAGCGCTTGAGCGTTTAGGGGTTGATGTGATGGAAGTAGGTTTTCCCGTTTCATCTGCAGGAGATTTCGAATCGGTAAAAACTATTGCTCAGCATATTAAAAACAGTCGTGTTTGTGCGTTATCTCGTGCGGTAGATAAAGATATTGATGTTGCAGCGGAAGCGTTAAAAGTTGCGGAAGCATTCCGTATTCACACCTTTATTGCAAGCTCAGCTATTCACGTAGAATCTAAATTAAAACGTTCATTTGATGATGTAGTTGAAATGGCGGTGCATGCAGTAAAACGTGCAAAAAGTTATACCGATGATGTGGAGTTTTCGTGTGAAGATGCGGGGCGTACTGGTATCGACGATATTTGTCGTATTGTTGAAGCGGCAATTAATGCGGGTGCAACCACAGTAAATATTCCGGATACGGTCGGTTACTGCTTACCGACACAATACGGCGATATTATTGCCAATGTGATGAACCGCGTGCCGAATATTGATAAAGCAGTTGTTTCGGTGCATTGTCATAACGATTTAGGTATGGCAACGGCTAATTCATTAAGTGCAGTATTAAACGGCGCTCGCCAAATCGAGTGTACGATTAATGGCATCGGTGAACGTGCAGGTAATACAGCATTAGAAGAAGTGGTAATGGCGATCAAAACCCGTCAAGATATGTTTAACGGCAGAGATACTCGCATTAACACGCAAGAAATTCATCGTGCCAGCCAAATGGTGAGCCAGTTATGTAATATGCCGATTCAGCCGAATAAAGCGATTGTGGGCTCAAATGCGTTCGCGCATTCATCCGGTATTCACCAAGACGGTATGGTGAAAAACAAAAATACTTATGAAATTATGTCGCCTGAAACAATCGGCTTGAAGAAAGAAAAATTAAACTTAACCGCCCGCTCAGGCCGTGCGGCGGTGAAAAATCATATGACCGAGATGGGATACCAAGAAAGTGATTATGATTTAGATAAACTCTATGATGCATTCTTAAAATTAGCCGATAAGAAAGGTCAAGTGTTTGACTACGATTTAGAAGCGCTTGCTTTTATTGATATGCAGGCAGGTGATGAAGACAGATTACATTTGGATGTGATTACTTCGCAAATGGTTAGCGGGTTACCGGCCTCGGCTTTTGTTCAGGTTGAGCTTGATGGTAAATGCGTTAGCGAGGTGTCGAACGGTGGTAACGGTCCAGTAGATGCTGTGTATAATGCGATTCTTAAAATTGTAGGAATGGATATTAAAATGTCGCATTATAACCTTACCGCAAAAGGCGAAGGGGCAGAGGCGCTAGGACAAGTAGATATTGTGGTTGAGCATGAAGGTCGTCGTTTCCACGGTGTTGGTTTAGCAACCGATATTGTTGAATCATCGGCTCGTGCTTTAATTCATGCGATTAATGCTATCTATCGTGCGCATAAAGTTGCGGATTTAAAAGCAAATAAGTAGAAAAAACATCAGAAAATATTAAAAAATAGAAAGAAGCGGTCAGATAGAGTGGTATTTTTGCGAAAATCCAGTAAAATCTGACCACTTCATTTATAGGACAATGATCTTTTTGTTAGCGAAAAATTGAATTTTCTTATACCTGGGTAGTCTAGTAAGCAGCATATATTTGCGTCAATACTAGCTTCTTATGTTGTATTCGGATTAAAATGATTTGTAAATTTTTTAATTGGCCTATTCTTTTAGGAACTTTTACATGGTTTTATATACTAAGTGATATACGATATGAAAGTGACTAAAGAATATACGCGTAACTAAGTTAGGAGAACGCAGATAGATGAGTGAGCAGGTAGCCGATCAAATTTTGGTTGGGCGTGCACAGCAAGGTGACAAAAAAGCATTTAATTTACTCGTCGTGCGTTATCAAAATAGAGTAGCGGGTCTATTAACTCGTTATGTCGCACGCGATGATATTCCAGATATTGTGCAAGAATCATTTATTAAAGCTTATCGTTCATTAGAGTCTTTTCGTGGGGAAAGCGCTTTTTATACGTGGCTTTATCGTATTGCAGTAAATACAGCTAAGAATCACTTAACAGCCTTAGGAAGACGTCCACCTAAAGAAGATATTTTGGCAGAAGATGCTGAAAGTTTTGATGCAGGTGTGCAACTTCGTGAAGGGGATACACCGGAAAGTATGGTGTTATCCGAAGAATTAAAGCGTGTTGTTTTTGACACAATTGAGAGCTTGCCTGAAGAGCTTAAAACCGCAATTACTTTGCGTGAGTTAGAAGGGTTAAGCTATGAGGAAATTGCAAAAGTGATGCAATGTCCGGTAGGTACGGTTCGTTCGCGTATCTTTAGGGCAAGAGAAGCCATTGATGCAAGAATTAATCCTCTTATGCAGCAAATTTAAGATTCAATCGGAGTTTATTATGCAACAAAGAGAAAACCTTTCGGCTTTTATGGATGGACATAGTGTTGATGAAGAATTCATCAATGAATTATGTAAAGATCCAGAACTAAAGCAAAAATGGGCTAGCTACCATGCAATTAGCAGTGTTATGCATGGTGATGAAATCATTCTAGGTGATGATTTCTCTGCAAAAATGGAAGCATTGCTTGAAAATGAAGAGATGGAATCTTTATCATTAATGGTAGCTAGCGAACAGCCTCAGCCAAAAGGTATGTTACTCAAACTAAAACGTTGGGGAACGCCTCTTATGCAGATAGGTATTGCAGCATCTGTATGCTTAGTTGCAGTGTTGGGTGTGAATATGATGGGAACGGATAATGATATTGCGCAAGCGGATCAACCGGTTCTACAGACTCAACCATTTAGCGATTCGGTTCAGCCGGTTAGTTATAATGCACCTGAAAAAGATGCGCCTACAGTAGCTCAGTTAGAGCAGCAACAGAATAAAATTAATTCATTATTGCACTCTAACAAATTACAGTATCGTTCAAAGCCGGAAGATCAAAAAGAGAAAGCACAAACTTCTTCGGTAGATCCAGCTGAAAATAGTGAAATGCAAAAGACAAATTAAGTTTGAGAACTTATCATTTCCATTTTATTATTGAGCAGGTTAAATTATTAGCCTAATAATTTAAGCGGTAAGATTGTAGCGAATTTTTTGCAAAAATTTGCTACAATCTTACCGCTTTTTTATTACCTATTCAGACCTCCGTCCTCTAGCCGATGAGAATCAAACGAAATGTTATCTTTTTATTCTTCAAATTAAGGCGGTTAGTGAGTACATAATGCGGGAGAACAAAATAATGATGGTTGAAATTGCGACAGTGATTAGTTATCGGAATGGCTTAGCAACCGTACAATGTAGCGCTAAAAGTGCGTGCGGTGGTTGTGTGGCAAAAGAAAGTTGCGGAACAGAATCCTTATCTGCTTTAGCTGGCGAAAAATTTACACCGCAATTTGAATTAAAAGTCAGCGAGCCGTTAGTGATCGGTGAGCAAATTCGAATCGGCCTTGCAAAACAGACACTATTACGTAGCATTTTTTGGATTTATGTAGTACCGTTGTTCGTACTGATTTTATCAGCGGTCGGATTTTCTCAGCTTTTTACAAATGAATTATGGGTTGTTTTAGCTATGTGTATTTGCACTAGCGGGGCATTTATCGGAATAAAAAAAATGATAAGTAAGATACAGGAAAATGAATTTACACCTGTATTTCTAGGACGGATTTAGTGGAGACGATATGGATAAGATTTGGCTAAAAAACTACCCAGAAGGCGCAGCACAAACCATTGATGTTAATCAATATGAATCGTTACTTGAAATGTTTGAGTTAGCCGTATGTAAGCATCCGGATATGCCGGCGTATATCAATATGGATAAAGTATTAACATTCCGTAAGTTGGAAGAGCGTAGCCGTGCTTTTGCTGCTTATTTGCAAAATGAACTACGTTTGGAAAAAGGCGAGCGAATCGCATTAATGATGCCGAATTTGTTGCAATATCCAATTGCATTATTTGGTGCATTACGAGCCGGTTTAGTCGTGGTTAATGTTAATCCGCTTTATACCCCGAGAGAACTTGAGCATCAGTTAAATGATAGTGGTGCGAAGGCAATTGTTATTGTATCAAATTTTGCCGCAACCTTAGAAAAAGTTGTATTTGATACAAGTGTTAAGCATGTAATTTTAACTCGTATGGGAGATCAGCTTTCTTTTGGTAAACGTACATTGGTAAACTTTGTCGTAAAATACGTGAAAAAGTTAGTACCTAAATATAAGTTACCGCACGCAGTAAGTTTCCGCGAAGCATTAAGTATCGGTAAACAACGTCAATATGTAAAACCGATGGTTTATAAAGATGATCTTGCGTTTCTTCAATATACCGGTGGTACAACAGGTATTGCAAAAGGCGCAATGTTGACTCATAGTAGTGTGATTGCAAACGTCCTGCAGGCAAAATGGGTTGCAGAACCATTGCTTAAGAATGCTCGTGAGCGTATTGCAGTGATTCCTTTGCCTCTCTATCATGTTTTTGCACTTTCTGTGAATTGCTTGCTCTTTATTGAGCTGGGAGTAACGGGATTACTTATTACAAACCCTAGAGATATTCCGGGGTTCATTAAAGAGCTGAAAAAATACCGTTTTGTTGCATTAACTGGTGTTAATACACTATTTAATGCCTTATTAAACAATGAAAACTTCAAAGAAGTTGATTTCTCAAATTTAAAATTGAGTGTAGGTGGCGGCGCAGCAATTCAATCTGCAGTTGCAAAACGTTGGCACGAATTAACTGGTAGCCATATTATTGAAGGCTATGGCATGACTGAATGTTCACCATTGATTGCGGCAACTCGTTCAGACTCCACCGAGCATACCGGTTCCATTGGGATTCCAGTGCCAAATACCGATATTCGTATTGTCGATGATGAGGAACATGATGTACCAATGGGTGAACGAGGAGAACTTTGGGTAAAAGGCCCTCAGGTAATGAAAGGCTATTGGCTGCGTCCGGAAGATACGGCAGACGTTTTAAAAGATGGTTGGATGGCAACTGGTGATATTGTGGTAATGGGCGAAGATCTGAATTTACGTATTGTTGACCGTAAAAAAGATATGATCATTGTTTCCGGTTTCAATGTATATCCGAATGAAATTGAAGATGTTGTTGCACATAACCCGAAAGTAAATGAAGTGGTTGCAATTGGCGTACCAAGTAAAGCATCAGGCGAAGCAATTAAAATCTTTGTAACTAAAAAAGATGAGAGCTTAACGCGAGAAGAATTACGTAGCTATTGCCGTCAGTATCTCACCGGCTATAAAATTCCTCGTGAAATAGAGTTCCGTGATGAATTACCGAAGAGCAATGTCGGTAAGATTTTGCGTCGTGTATTGCGAGATGAAGAATTAGCAAAAGCACAAAGCGTATAAATAGATTTAGGATAAGCAGAGGATAAAACTCTGCTTATAGCATAAAGTTAGCATTTAAATGCTTAGGAGCCACAAATGAGAATTATAGAAGTTAAACATCCATTAGTAAAACATAAATTAGGCTTAATGCGAGCAGCGGATATTAATACCAAAGATTTCCGAGCATTAGCGACAGAAGTGGGTAGTTTATTAACATACGAAGCGACAACGGATCTTGAAACAGAATTAGTAGAAATTGACGGTTGGTGTGGTAAGGTCGAAGTTGAACGTATTAAAGGTAAAAAAGTAACAGTGGTACCTATTTTGCGTGCAGGCCTAGGTATGATGGACGGTGTTTTGGAACATATTCCAAGTGCTCGTATCAGTGTAGTTGGTATCTACCGTAATGAAGAAACGTTAGAGCCGGTACCGTATTTCACCAAGTTAGCGAATGATGTAGAAGAGCGCTTAGCGATTATTGTGGATCCAATGTTAGCGACCGGTGGTTCAATGATTGCAACCATTGATTTATTGAAAAAAGCGGGTTGTAAGCAAATTAAAGTGCTTGTGCTTGTAGCGGCTCCGGAAGGGATCAAAGCATTAGAAGCGGCACATCCTGATATTGAGTTATTTACCGCTTCAATCGATAGCCATTTAAATGAACACGGCTATATTATTCCGGGATTAGGCGATGCTGGCGATAAGATTTTTGGTACAAAATAATTTTTGTTGAAAACGAAAAAACCTAAGAGAGAGTCTCTTAGGTTTTTTATATCTACAAAGTTCTTTATCTTTTAATAAGCGGTCTGATTTGCAAAATGTTTTACAAATTTAACCGCTTGCTTAAGGCTAAATATCTTCGTCAACGCTCTCTTCTTGATTATCCACTACCGAAGGATTGTCATATAACCAGTTAGCTAACCGAGCATAGTCCGCAATACTTAAATTTTCCGCACGTGCATTTAAGTCGATATTAAGTGCTTCTAATTGCTCAGGACTAAATAAGGTTGAGAGCGCATTACGCAACGTTTTACGGCGTTGGTTGAATGCTTGTGTAGTGATACGGTTTAACCAATGCACATCTTTCACCGGATGTGGTAATACTTTATGTGGCATTAAACGCACCACGGCAGAATCTACTTTTGGTGCCGGTTTAAATGCGGTTGGCGGTACTTCCAATACCGGCATTACTTGACAATAATATTGCGCCATAATGGTTAAACGACCATACGCTTTACTATTTGGTGCCGCACATAAACGTTTTACCACTTCTTTTTGCAACATAAAGTGCATATCTTGAATCAAATCGTGGAATTTGAATAAATGAAACATCAACGGTGTTGAAATGTTATACGGCAAATTACCGAATACTCGAACACCTTCGCCTTCTTTTAATTCAAGGCTTTCAAAATATTCACGGAAATTAAAACGTAACGCATCTTGTTCGATAATCGTTAATTTGTGATTTAAGAACGGATGATGACGTAAACGCTCGGCAAGATCTCGGTCTAGCTCAACCACAGTGAGTTTATCCACTTGTTCGGCTACCGGCTCGGTTAATGCACCTAAACCCGGACCAATCTCAAGTAAAAATTGACCGTTTTTAGGGTTGATGGCAGACACGATATTATGGATAACATTCATATCGTGTAGGAAGTTTTGACCGAAACGCTTACGAGCGGTATGACCTAAGTGTTTTTTAGAATTTGGAGAACTCATTTTTACTCTTTAGAAATAAGGAAAGAACCTCGCAGTCGCGAGGTTCTCAAAAATTATTTAACGTATTGAACGTTAGCTGTTTTTCTTAACGCTTTTACCCAGTCTCTTGAGGCTTCTTGCGCTTGCTTATCAACTAATTGTTCATAAGCACGCTGTTGATATGCATCTTCAGTGCGGTCACCTTGCTGGCTGCCGGTTACTTTAAGAATATGCCAACCAAACTGAGATTTGAACGGTGCAGTAATTTGATCTTGTTTTGCAGTGCTTGCCGCTTTAGCAAAGGCAGGATCGTAAATATCTAAGAAATTATACCCTAAATCGCCACCGTCTGCTGCAGAAACATAATCAACAGAGTTTAATTTCGCCGCTTGTTCGAAAGTTGTTTTACCGGCATTAATGTCTGCGGTAATCTGCACTAATTTTGCTTTCGCCTGCGCATCGTTCAGAACAGGTGTTGTTTTTAACAAAATGTGGCTAATACGGTATTGATTGCCGGTCACAGTTTTTAATTTACCGCTTGCTTTATCTTGTGCTAATAATTCTTGCGCACGTGCTTGAACGTCTTGTGGCTGAACTTGGATTGATTTTCCAATGCTAATATTACGCACTTGTTCCATTGCCATTTGTTGGGCAATTTGTTGACGGTATTGATTTAATGTAATGCCTTGATAGTCTAACGCATCCAGTAATTGACCGTAGGTAATACCATTACGAGCTGCAATTTGCTCGATCGCTTGATCTACATGAGCATAATTGACTTTGACACCGGCTTCTTTGACAGCTTTTTGAATAAGAACATCATCAATAGCCTGTTCAACAGCGGCCTTGTGCTGTGCTTCCGTAGCATTTTTGCCAAGTAAACGTTGCACTTCGCTTTCCATTACCGGTACACCATCCACAGTTGCGACAACACGCTCTTCCCATGCCATTGTAGATTGTGAAATGCCGACTGCTGCAACCAATGTCAGTAATAATGATTTTGCAGAGATTAATTTCATTTGTTAATTCCCTTAAAGTTAAAGATAAGCCCTAAAGCCTGTTAGAGCAAAATTCAGAAAAAAGGTTCATACGGAACGTTGTTTTATTCGTTATTTGCTCGAATTAGAGCGACTTGATTTACGCCGTCATAATGTTGAGTCCTTACTTGAACTTGTTCATTACGAGCGGTCGGGATATTTTTCCCAACATAGTCAGCTCGAATCGGTAATTCTCGATGTCCTCTATCCACTAGAATAACGAGTTCTATACGAGTTGCCCGCCCGAAATCTAATAAGGCATCTAATGCTGCTCGAATTGTCCGTCCGGTAAAGAGTACATCATCAATCAGAATCACATTTTTGCCTTCAATATTAACCTGATCTTCCGCTCCGGTATAAATTGGATCTTGATGAATAAAATTTAAATCATCTCGATAGAACGTGATATCTAATGCCATTAGCGGCAATTCTACTTGCGAGAGTTCCGATATCCTTTTTTGTAACATTTCAGCAATTTCAGCGCCACGACGTTTGATTCCGACTAAAACTAAATTATCCAATGAAGCATGCTTTTCGATAATTTGGTGAGAAATACGCGAAATCGTACGCTGAAACTGCTCGGCATCAATAATAATTTTTTCCATTATAGAGTAAGAACACTTATTTTGATGCCTGAATTTTCTTGATCACGTTTGTTGTTGAACAACCGTTCTCAAAATTTAATACTTTGACTTCACCGCCATTTGCCCAAACTTCTTGACTGCCGGCAATCTCTTCAGGTTTATAATCACCGCCTTTGACTAATAAGTTAGGTAAGATTTCACCGATAAGACGTTGAGGCGTATCTTCCGCAAAAGGTACTACCCAATCCACAGAAGCTAAACCGGCAAGTACCGCCATACGAGCGCTTAAATCGTTAATCGGGCGAGATTCACCTTTTAAGCGTTTTACCGATTCATCGGTATTTACTGCTACGATTAAACGATCACCTAATTTACGTGCATTTTCTAAATAAGAAACGTGACCCGGGTGCAGAATATCAAAACAGCCGTTGGTCATTACAATTTTCTCACCACGTTGTTTTGCATGTTCTACCGCACGTTTTAATTCGTCTTCCGCTAAAATGCCGAAACCGGTTTCTTCACGATGATGAATGGCATTTTCTAACTCGGTCGGGGTGACGGTTGAAGTACCTAATTTACCCACAACGACCCCAGCTGCTGCATTCGCTAAATAACAGGCTTCTTCGTAAGGGCGACCGTCAGCAATCGCAGTGGCAAGCACACTGATCACCGTGTCGCCGGCACCGGTTACGTCATAAACTTCTTTTGCTTGGGTCGGTAAGTGGAACGGTGTTTGATTCGGACGTAGTAACGTCATACCTTTTTCCGAACGTGTCACTAATAACGCAGTTAATTCGAAATCAGCGATAAGTTTTAAGCCTTTCTCCACGATTTCAGCGTCATCTTTGCAGTGACCGACTACCGCTTCAAATTCAGACATATTCGGCGTTAAGAGCGTTGCACCACGATAACGTTCAAAATCGGTACCTTTCGGGTCAATCAGTGTCGGCACGCCGGCTTTGCGTGCCTCTTGAATCATTTGTTGTACCGATTCAAGCGTACCTTTGCCGTAATCCGATAAGATTAATGCGCCATAAGCGGTAATTTCTTGCTTGAGTTTTGCAAGTAGAGAATCGCTTGCGACATGATGAAAGCCTTCTTCGAAATCTAAACGTAAAAGCTGTTGATGACGTGAAAGGATACGTAATTTGGTGATGGTTGGGTGTGAATCCAATGCAACGCAGTGGTTTTGGATATTATGTGAATTGAGTAATTTATCTAAAGCACGGCCGGCATCATCTTGCCCGATTAAACCGTGAAGGGCAACCGGTACACCAAGGCTGGCAATGTTCATTGCCACATTCGCCGCGCCACCGGCACGTTCTTCGATATCTTGTACTTTTACCACCGGCACAGGTGCTTCCGGAGAAATACGGTTTGTCGCACCAAACCAGTAACGGTCTAACATCACATCGCCAAGTACAAGCACTTTAGCATTATTAAATTTTGGAGAGTATTGCATCATCATAGTTAATTTCTCAATTAAATGATGACGCTCGTCTGTGACGAGCGCCTTAAACCTTGTTCACTCATAGCACCCGCCAAAGACGGGCGCTAACATAAGGCTGGGTGAGATTGTCTAATTATTTCTTACTTTTCTTAATAAACTTCATCAAGCGTTTACGTTTACGTAATTGGCTTGGCGTGAGTTTATTTTTTTTACCCGCAAATGGGTTATTACCTTCTTGGAACTGAATACGGATCGGCGAACCGATAATTTTCAAGCTCTTACGGAAGTAATTACTTAAATAACGTTTATAAGAATCCGCTAATTTTTCGACTTGGTTACCGTGAATCACGATAATCGGCGGATTATAACCACCTGGGTGAGCGTATTTTAATTTCACACGGCGACCATTTACTAACGGCGGCTGATGCTCATCCGTAGCCATACGTAAAATACGCGTTAACATCGAAGTCGAAGTTTTTTGTGTTGCACACGCATAGGCTTCTTTCACGGAATCAAATAAGTTACCTACGCCAGAGCCGTGTAATGCGGAAATAAAATGCACACGAGCGAAATCAATAAAGTCTAAACGGCGGTCTAATTCGGACTTCACTTGATCTTTAATATCTTGCGATAAGCCATCCCATTTATTAACGACGATCACAAGTGAACGACCTGCATTCAGAATAAAGCCGAGTAGAGATAAATCTTGATCAGAAATGCCTTCACGGGCATCAATGGTAAGTAATACCACGTTCGCATCTTGAATCGCTTGTAGGGTTTTAATTACGGAGAATTTTTCCACCGCTAAATTAACCTTACCACGTTTACGTACGCCGGCGGTATCAATAATCGTATATTGCTGACCGTCACGCTCCATCGGAATATAGATTGAATCACGAGTCGTACCCGGCATATCGTAAACCACCACACGTTCTTCACCGAGAATACGGTTGGTTAAAGTCGATTTTCCCACATTCGGACGACCGACGATAGCGATCTTGATGTTTTTATCTTCAATTGATTCGCTTTCGTCTGCTAATGCTTCATCAAGTAATGCGGTGTCTTCTTCGTTATCAAAGTCGAAATCGGTATCCCATTCATCCGCTTCTTCATTTGCAGAATCTTCATCGTTTTCGACCGCTTGATCCGCATTTAATTGCTCGCCAAGTGGCGCTAACACTTGTTCGATAAGTTGTGTTACACCACGGCCTTGTGCCGCTGCGATCTGTTCAACTTCACCTAAGCCTAATTGATAAAATTCTGCACAATGTGAATCCGCATCAATACCGTCCGTTTTGTTTGCTACCACCACGGTCGTTTTTTCACGCTGACGTAAATATTGAGCGATACCGATATCCGCAGGCAGTAAGCCAGCGCGTGCATCAACTAAGAAAAGTACAACATCCGCTTCTTCAATCGCAAGTAGCGATTGTTCCGCCATTTTTTCTTCTACGCCTTCTTCCGTACCGTCAATACCACCGGTATCAACTACGATAAAATCATAACCGGCGATATTCGCATGACCGTATTTACGGTCACGAGTAAGCCCCGGAAAGTCCGCTACCAACGCATCACGCGTACGGGTTAAGCGGTTAAATAAAGTGGATTTACCCACATTCGGTCTGCCGACAAGGGCAACAACTGGAGTCATTCTTATTCTGTCCTTCTAAAAATTCTGTCTTTGCGAGTCGCAAAATCATCACATTATATACTAAAAGCATTGAGAACGGAAAAAGGCTCGAAAACAAGCGGTCGATTTTCTGCAAAATTTTACCGAAAATCGACCGCTTGTTTGTTTGAATTTCTGAGCTGTTACTGTTCTTCTAATTTTAGGGCTTTAGAGAAACATTGTAAGCCTTTGGAATTACCGCTCTTCGCCATTGCTTGGAGGGCTTGGGTTGGCACGTGTAATAAGCTGTTAGTCAGTTTATAACTCAATTCATTTAAGATTTTCTCAGCGTCTTGCCCTGCGGCAATTGCTTGCATCGCTTTATTGAGTAATTCTTGACGAGTTTGTTCGGCATCTTGGCGATAGCGTTTAATTAAGTCGCTGGATTGTTGCTGTTTTAACCACTCGAAGAACGCTTTACATTCCTGTTCTACGATTTCAGCCGCTTGTTCAGCTGCTTGTTGGCGTTGGGCTAGATTACGTTGAATAATGTTTTGCAAATCGTCAACACTATAGGAATAGACCGCATCCAGTTCTCCGGCTGTCTCATCAATGTCACGAGGCACAGCGATATCAATTAACAGCATCGGATCAAATTGGCGTTGTTTTTGGGCAATCGCCACCATTTCTTTGCTAATTAACATATCCGGACTGCCGGTCGAGCTAATCACTACATCCGCCTGATTTAAACCGATTTGTAACGCACTGAGTGACAGAATTTGCATTGGCGTTTCTAACCGTTCCGCTAACATTTCCGCACGTACATGGGTACGGTTTGCAATCATAATATTTTTTGCGCTATGTTGGATCAAGTAACGAGCCACTAATTCGATCGTTTCACCTGCGCCGATTAATAGGAAACGCAGTTTGCTGAAATTATCAAAAATTTGGCGAGCTAAACCACAAGCAGCATAAGCGACAGAAACTGCGCTTGAGCCGATTTCCGTTTCAGAACGAACACGTTTAGCGGTTGAAAATGTACGCTGGAATAAACGAGAAAGTTTGGTTGAAACTTGAGAGCCTTGTGATTGATAAAAATTCTCGCTGTCTTGGTAAGCTTGCTTTACTTGGCCAAGAATTTGTGGTTCGCCTAAAATCAGTGAATCCAATCCGCAAGCTACCTGCATTAAGTGACGAGCAGCTTCAAAATTCTGTTTGAAGTAGATACATTCACGTAATTCAGCGTGATCAAGTTGATGAATTTCGGCAAACCATTCGAAACACTGCTCTCGCCAAGCGAGATTATCCTCATGTTCTGCTTGTGGTGTAATTTCCGAATGATGGAAATAGAGTTCGGTACGGTTACAAGTTGATAGGATAACAATGCTTTCAGCTAAATCTCGCTGCTGAATTTGCTCAAACGCCAACTGACGTTTGACTTCATTAAACGCCACTTTTCCTCGCAAACTCACAGATGCGGTTTTATGGTTAATACCTAAAGCTAAAATTGTCATTGAATCCCACACAAAAGAAAAACGGCAAAATGCCGCTTAAAACATACTTCATTCTAACCAATTGACAAATACGCTGCAATTAATTGTAGAGATTGGTTTGATTTATCACAATTTATATACCTCAAAAGAGGTGGGGGGGTAATTTTGAGAAATTAGCCAAATACTTTTTTATGATATGGTGAGTTAAGTGAAAAAGAGAACAATTTGTAGCGGATAGATAACAACAAGGTATCGATAACCACTAACAATAATTCGCAAATCCAAGTATAATGCCAAACAATTTCTAGCCGCCAAGCGGTTAAATATCCGTAAGATTTTACAAAAGGAGGATTTATGGTAGCGATTCGCCGTTCACACGAGCTTAACCCTAGTACTTTTGAGTTAGCTAGTTGGAGTGCAGCTTTACAAATGTCGCCCATAACCTTTGAAGAATTACAAATTGCTTGGCGCTATGCCCAAGAGAAGTTAGATACCGAAACATATCATTTAATGTGGGATGGTGTTGAGATGGTTGAAATCTTACACGGTCTAAATATGGATGATGACTCTCTTGTCGCCGCATTATTATTTCCTCTCGTTAAACACAATATTATCGATCTCGTTCAGGTAAAAGAACACTTTGGTAACCAAGTAAAAAATTTGGTTAAAGGCGTGATCGAAATGGATAATATTCGCCAATTAAGTGCCAACAGTGCTTCCGATTTACAAATTGATAATATCCGCCGTATGTTACTTGCGATGGTGGATGATTTCCGTTGTGTAGTCATCAAACTTGCCGAACGAATTACCTATTTGCGCGATAAACATCTGCATACGGAAGAAGACTTGGTTTTAGCCGCCAAAGAATGTTCGCACGTTTATGCGCCGCTCGCCAATCGTTTAGGTATCGGACAGCTTAAATGGGAGCTGGAAGATTATTGCTTCCGTGCTTTACACCCGCAATGTTATCGTGTGATTGCGTTGCAATTGGGCGAGCGCCGTCTAGAGCGTGAAAGCTATATTGCAAATTTTGTGGCGAATTTGACCGCTTCTTTAGCAGAACAGATTAGTGATATTGAAGTTTACGGTCGTCCGAAACATATTTACAGTATTTGGAAGAAAATGCAGAAGAAAAATCTGCGTTTCGAACAGCTGTTTGACGTAAGAGCGGTACGTGTTATCGTGCCGAATCTACAAGATTGCTATACCGCTTTGGGGATTATTCATACGCAATATAAGCATTTGCCGGAGCATTTTGATGACTATATCGCACATCCGAAACCGAATGGTTACCAATCGATTCATACCGTCGTGTTGGGTGAGGGCGATAAAACTATCGAGGTGCAAATTCGTACGCGCAAAATGCATGACGATGCTGAACTAGGCGTTGCGGCGCATTGGAAATATAAAGAAGGTGCAACGGCTGGTCGTTCCGGTTATGAAGAGAAAATCGTTTGGTTACGTAAATTATTGGCGTGGCAAAATGATATTGCGGATTCGGGCGATGTGGTTGCGGAAATGCGTTCTCAAGTATTTGATGATCGTGTTTATGTGTTTACCCCGCGAGGCGAGGTAATTGATTTACCTAAAAATGCGACGCCGCTTGATTTTGCATATGCGATTCATAGTGAAGTAGGACATCGTTGTATCGGTGCTAAAGTTGCCGGACGAATCGTGCCGTTTACCTATTTATTACAAATGGGTGATCAGGTTGAAATTATTACCCAGAAAAATCCAAATCCTAGCCGAGATTGGTTGAATCCGAATTTAGGCTTCGTAAATACTTCCAAAGCGCGTGCAAAAATTATCGCTTGGTTTAAGAAATTGGATCGAGAGAAAAATATTCCGATCGGCAAAGAAGCATTAGAAGCGGAAATGGCGCGTTTCGGCTTTACTTACAAGCAAATCGAGCAATATGCGTTGCCACGCTATAACCTGAAACAATTTGATGATTTGTATGCAGGGATTGGCGGTGGTGATATTCGTCTGAATCAGTTAAGCCATTATTTGCAAAGCAAGTTAATCAAACCGACCGCAGAGCAAGAAGACGAAGCGGTACTGAAGCAAGTGAATAAGCATGCCAATAATGCGAATCAGCACAAAGGCAAAAATGGACAAATTATTATTGATGGTGTCGGTAATTTAATGCACACCATTGCCCGTTGCTGTCAGCCGATTCCGGGCGATAAGATTGTCGGTTATATCACGCAAGGACGCGGAATTTCGATTCACCGTGCGGACTGTGAACAATTGTTTGAATTGCGTAGTGCAAATCCGGAGCGTGTAGTTGGTGCACAATGGGGCACGAATTATGCGAGTGGCTTTAGTTTAGCGATTCGGGTTACGGCAAATGACCGTAACGGTTTATTACGTGATGTGAGTGCGGTAATGGCAAATGAGAAAGTTAACGTATTGAGTGTCTCAAGCCGTATTGATGCGAAACGCAGTCTAGCCATTATGGATATGGGAATTGAACTGAGCAATGTTGAAATGCTGGGTAAATTATTAGCGCGTATCGCACAACTTGAAGATGTTATTGAAGCGAAACGCTTATCAAATTAAGTAGCAAGCGGTCAAATTTGCAAAAAAAATTGCAAAATAGACCGCTTGTTTTTAGTGATTAGGAATGTCTATGAAGAAATTAGTTATTTTAGGTTCAACCGGTTCAATCGGTAAAAGCACTTTATCGGTGGTGGAACAGAACAAAACGGAATACGAGGTATTCGGTTTAGTCGGTGGTAAAAATATTGAATTAATGGCAGCACAATGCTTATTATTTCAACCGAAATTTGCCGCATTAGATGATGAGCAAGCGGCAAAAGCATTAGCGGAACAGCTTAAACAATTGAATGTAAAAACCGAAGTATTCAGCGGTCAAAAAGCGATTTGTGAACTGAGTGCTCACCCCGAAGTGGATATGGTGATGGCGGCGATTGTTGGGGCAGCAGGTTTGTTACCAACGCTTTCAGCGGTTAAGGCAGGTAAAAAAGTCTTATTGGCAAATAAAGAATCGTTAGTCACTTGCGGGCAAATTTTTATTGATGAGGCGAGAAAATCCGGCGCGCAGTTATTACCGGTTGATAGCGAACACAATGCGATTTTCCAATCTCTACCACCGGAAGCGCAACAAAAAGTCGGTTTTTGCCCGCTTGCGGAGTTAGGCGTGAGTAAAATTATTTTGACCGGTTCAGGCGGTCCGTTCCGTGTAAAACCGCTCGATGAGTTTGCCACTATTACTCCGACACAAGCGGTTGCACACCCGAATTGGTCGATGGGTAAGAAAATCTCGGTCGATAGTGCCACCATGATGAATAAAGGCTTGGAATATATTGAAGCCCGTTGGTTATTTAATGCTTCGGCAGAGGAAATGGAAATTATTATTCATCCACAATCCATTATTCATTCGATGGTACGTTATATTGACGGCTCGGTTATCGCTCAAATGGGGAACCCGGATATGTGTACACCGATTGCGCATACAATGGCGTATCCGAAGCGGATTAATGCCGGTGTGGCGCCGTTAGATTTCTTTAAATTGAAAGAATTAACTTTTATCGAAACGGATTTTGCCCGCTATCCGAATTTGAAATTAGCGATTGATGCGTTTGCGGAAGGACAATATGCTACAACCGCAATGAATGCGGCAAACGAAGTGGCGGTAGAGGCTTTCTTAAATGAACGTATTCGTTTTATTGATATTGTGAATGTAAATAGAACGGTAGTGGAAAATATTGCACCGATTCAAGTAAAAGAAATAGCTGATGTGTTACATATTGATAAATTAGCACGAGAATTAGCGGAACAAACCGTGATTAATTTATAAAAAAGAAAAACCTCGAATAACAAGTTCGAGGTTTTTTACTTTAAACGGTAAATTTATTGAATTGCCGCTTTTGAACGAGATTTCTTCACTTTAATCGTTTGAGATTTTGTCGGAATGATCTCAATCCCCATTGGCGGATTTTCTAGTGCAATTGATAACACTTCATCAATTGTTTCAACCGCATGAATCGTTAATGCCGCTTTTGCATTTTCCGGAATTTCTTCCAAATCTTTTTCATTATCTTTTGGAATAATCACGGTTGTAATACCACCACGGTGTGCAGCCAGTAATTTCTCTTTTAAGCCACCGATTGGTAATACTTTACCACGTAAGCTAATTTCACCGGTCATCGCCACCTCTTTACGAACAGGGTTGCCGGTTAGACTTGAAATTAATGCGGTACACATTGCGATACCTGCACTCGGGCCGTCTTTCGGAGTTGCACCGTCCGGCACGTGTACGTGGATATCACGTTTCTCGTGGAAGTCATCTGCGATACCTAATTGAGCAGCTCTTGCTCGAACCACCATCATCGCCGCTTGGATAGATTCTTTCATTACGTCGCCTAATGAGCCTGTGAATGAGAATTTACCTTTACCGCTTACTGATGCTGTTTCGATCGTTAATAAATCGCCGCCAACTTCTGTCCACGCTAAACCGGTTACTTCACCTACACGGTTTTGGTTATCCATTTTGCCGTAATCAAAACGTTTTACGCCTAGGTAATCCGCAATATTCTCTTCTGTTACAGTCAGTGATTTAACTTTCTTGTCTAGCACTAAAGTTTTAACCGCTTTACGACAGATTTTTGCAATTTCACGCTCAAGACTACGCACACCGGCTTCACGAGTGTAGTAACGAATAATGCTTAAAATAGCATTATCTTCAATGGTTAATTCACCTGCTTTTAAGCCGTTATTTTCTTGCTGCTTAGCAATTAAATGTTCACGCGCAATGTGCATTTTTTCATCTTCGGTATAACCGGAAAGACGAATCACTTCCATACGGTCGAGTAGTGCCGGTGGAATATTCATTGAGTTTGATGTTGCGACAAACATAACATCAGAAAGATCGTAATCAACTTCTAAATAATGATCGTTAAATGCTTTATTTTGTTCCGGATCTAACACTTCAAGTAATGCGGATGCCGGATCACCACGCATATCCTGCGCCATTTTGTCGATTTCATCGAGCAAGAATAGCGGGTTTTTCACGCCGACTTTTGCCATTTTCATCATTAATGAACCCGGCATAGAACCGATATAAGTACGGCGATGACCACGGATTTCCGCTTCATCACGCACGCCACCTAGTGCCATACGGACATATTTACGTCCTGTTGCATTAGCGATAGATTGACCAAGAGAGGTTTTACCTACGCCCGGAGGACCAACTAAACAAAGGATTGGACCTTTGAGTTTATTTAAGCGGCTTTGTACCGCAAGATATTCCACAATGCGTTCTTTAACTTTTTCTAGTCCGTAATGATCTTTATCCAATATGGCTTGCGCTTTCGCTAAGTCTTTTTTGACCGCAGATTTTTTATGCCACGGCATTTGTAAAATCCAGTCAATATAACTACGTACTACTGTTGCTTCAGAAGAACTTTGCGGCATCGCTTTTAATTTTTTAAATTCACCGTCTAATTTTTCTTTTACTTCTACTGGTAATTTAGTCGCATCAATTTTCTCTTTAAGCTTATCTAATTCACTCTGTTCTACATCTTCGCCGTTGCCTAATTCTTTTTGAATCGCTTTAATTTGTTCATTCAAGTAGTAATCACGTTGGTTTTTTTCCATTTGTTGTTTAACACGATTGCGAATACGGCTTTCTGTTTCTAGAGAGTCCATTTCCGTCGCCATCGCAACTAATAACGCTTCAAAACGAGCGATAAGATTTGCTTCTTCAAGTAACGCTTGTTTTTTCTTAACCGGTGCAATGAGATTTGATGAAATTGTATCAGCTAAACGATCTTTAGTCGTGATTTTTTGTAATTTCGGTAAAATCTCAGCTGGAATCTTTTTATTATTTTTTACGTAATTTTCAAATTCATTAAGCGTTGCTTTAGCGATTACTTGTAATTCATTATCTTCTTCATCAAATTCTGATGAGATGACTTGTACACCAGCCCAGAAGCCGTTTTCATCATCGTGAATATGTTCAATTTTGGCACGTTGCTGACCTTCAACAAGCACTTTCACCGTACCATCAGGAAGGTTTAACATTTGGATAATATTAGCAATTACACCAACATCATATACATCAGCAGTTGTTGGCTCTTCTTTATTCGGGTCTTGCTGAGTTACAAGGAATAATTGTTTATTGCTATCCATTGCTGCACGTAAGGCTTGAATTGATTTTTCTCGCCCTACAAATAACGGCATAACCATATAAGGAAAAACCACTACGTCACGTAACGGAAGTAGCGGTAACTCAATTGCTTTCTTTTTTCTTGGTGCCATGAATTTGCTCTCTTCTTATGTTCTATCAAAAGATTAATTTCCCCATTATGGGGGTGAAATTTGGAAAAACAAGAAAAAATTTGATTAAAGTTAAAAAATAAAGGAAATAATCCGAGATTATTTCCTTGCAAGAAATGAGTAGAAAAGAAATGATTATTGGCATCTAGGCGTCATTTGATAAAAATATATTTCACTAATTTCACGATCATATCCCGGGTAAAAACCTTTCGGCATTCCTAATACGATTTGTTTGCCGCGATTAGCATGAACAATCAATTGCTTGCTTTTTGGATTGATTACGAGTCCTTCGATTTCTCCATAATCTTTCACATCATCAAGGGTACGCTCTAGCACCACTCGAGCTTCGTTATTTTTAGTAGAAAGTTCTACACGATATAAGTGATCGTGTTCTTTCTCATCGGCAGTTCCGTCATCTGCAGTCAGATATAAGTTTCCCTCATGGGCGAAGATACCTTGAATCCATTGCGGAACCGGCTGTAAATGGACTTTGCGTTTATATTTGCCGCTATCAAGATCATATTCATATAAATAGCGACCACTTTCTTCTCCAACCCAAGATGCCATCCAAACACTACGATTGACGGTATCTACCGTAATTGCTGATACCTCGAGTTGCCCCGATTCCGGATAAAAATCTACCGCTCTTTTAAAGGCTAAGCTATTCGGATCATGAATGGCAATTTGGATATTTTTACCTACACCGTCCATAAACCATTCGGAGGAAACATATAATTCATGGTTATAAATATCAATATCACCGATATGATTGGCTTCTTTTTGATAACCGATAAACGGCTTTTTATTTTCAATAATGAGCTTTCCGTTTAAATCATATTTGGTGAGCGACGATGAACCAGATACATAGAGATATTTACCGTCAGTGGTAATTCCTTGGCGACCATTGACTTCCATTACTTTATTTAAGATATATTCGTATTTGGGCAAAGCTTTTACATACGGAGATTGACAACTTTGGTTTGCCAAACTAATAGAACTGATAAAGAAACAGCCTAACGTAAGTGCAATTTTTAGTAATTTCATATGATTCTCCAGTTATTTAATGCTGTTGGTTAAGGAAGTTAGTAGCTAGTTAACCTTAGTTATATGGCAAATTGATGACAAATAGTGGTTTTAGGATGAAAAAAAGGAAGAACAATGGTTCTTCCTTTTGTAAGCGAGTTAATTATTTACCGTAGTGGTCGCCTAATGTTGCTTTATGTTTGCCTTCTTCAAGCATTACGATAAGCATTAGTAATACAGCTAACACACCGCCAGCAATCATCACGTAGAAACCGCCGTTCCAGCCGTAATATTCTGCTGCCCAACCAACAACTGCTGATGCAGAAACCGTACCACCTAAGTAACCGAATAGACCGGTGAAACCTGCTGATGTACCCGCTGCTTTTTTCGGTGCAAGTTCAAGTGCATGTAAACCAATTAACATTACTGGACCATAGATTAAGAAACCAATTATGGTCATTAAGATGAAGTCCATCAATTGATATGGGTTTTCATACCACGCTTTACCTGCATATTGCACTAATTCAGCCTCAGGTGTTGCTGGGTTTTTCCATAATGCTACAACGGCTATCGTGGTTAAGATCATAAAGATAAAGCCGGTTAAACCACGTTTACCTTTGAATAATTTATCTGATACCCAACCACATAATAATGTACCCGGAATTGCAGCTAATTCATAGATCGTATAAGCCCAAGCAGTACCTTTGATATTGAAGTGTTTTACTTCACCGAGGTAAACCGGAGACCATTTTAATACACCATAACGAATTAAATAAACGAATACGTTAGCAATTGCGATGTACCATAATAATTTGTTTTTAAGTACATAAGTCACAAAGATTTCTTTGGTACTTAAATCTTTTTCCGCTGTTTCCTCATTATAGTCATCAGGATAATCATTACGCCATTTTTCTACCGGAGGTAAACCGCAAGATTGTGGCGTGTCTTTCATTACAAAATAAACTGGAATCGCAGCAACCATTGCAGCAATCCCCGGATAGTAAAGTGCTTGTTGCCATACGTCTTTCGCAGTTGCGTGTTCGCCAGTATTGCTAAAGTAAATCGCACTTGCTAACAACACCATTGCACCCGGTACCATACCACCCACATTATGCGCACAGTTCCAGATAGAAACGATAGTACCACGCTCAGATTTAGACCACCAATGCACCATCGTTCTACCACATGGAGGCCAACCCATACCTTGGAACCAACCATTTAAGAAAATCATGATGAACATGACAGCGATACCTGAAGTTGCCCACGGCATTAAGCCCATCATCGTCATGCAGAGGCCGGAAAGTAATAAACCGAACGGTAAAAATACTTTCGGGTTTGAACGGTCAGACATACCAGCCATCACGAATTTAGAAAGACCATAAGCTAAACCTGCACCGGTACCGATAATACCTAATTCAGCTTTGTTATATAAACCTGCTTCAATTAAACCTTTTTGTGCAAGGTCGAAGTTTGCACGCACAAAATAATATGCGGCGTATCCAAAGAAGATACCTGCGAATACTTGCCAACGTAAGAATTTATATTTTGCATCTATTTTATCTGCCGGTAATTCCGCAATGTGCGGAGCCGGTTTAAAAGGACCAAACATAGAAACACTCCAAATGATATATATTGATAAAACGTTCGATTACGAAAAATCACGCATATTTTAGCGAAAAAAGAGTAATACTCCATATTATTTATCTAAATTTGTGAATGTACTCACATTTTTATGAGAGATTTTCAACATATTTGTTAAAAATGTAAGCAATTCACCAATTTAGTATTCATGTTCGCTCAAAAAACGCTTATTTAGTTCCTTTAATAAACTGTACGCCGGTATCTGGGAAGTCGGTAAATACACCGGTTGCCCCTGCTTTATTTAATAAAGCATCGTACATTTGATTTACATCGGTAAAGAATTCCGGAAGCGCATCTTTACGTACAGTGTAAGGGTGCAATTCCATGTTGGTTTTCGCAATATCTTTTACCATTGGAGTGTATTTGATATCACCTAGTTTTGAGTTTTTATCATCAACCAACATATACCAACCCGGACCTACACCATCGGCATATTTAGCTACTTCAGTCATAGCACCGTCTTTAAACATCCAGTCGTAGTTATAGTTCACCCATTTGCCCGAAGCATCTTTTTCTTCGGTTTCATGCCAATCGGTATAAGCGATTAATTGAACAAGTTTTACGTCCATACCAAGTTTTGGTAACAATTCAGTTTTAATACGTTTTAACTCGTTAAAATCGAAAGTTTGTAAATAAACTTTGTCCGATTTTTGGTCATAGCCGTATTTTTTCAGTACTTTTAAGGTCTCTAATGCAATGTCTTTGCCTTCTTGGTGATGTAACCAAGGTGCTTTGATTTCTGGGTAAATACCGATTTGTTTACCGGTTGATTTTTCTAAGCCTTGGATAAATTCGATTTCATCTTCGAAGGTGTGAATTCGGAAATGAGATTTCCACATTGGGAAACGATTTGGATAAACTTGTACTTGTTGGCCGTTTTCTGTTTTGAAGTTTTCCGTCATTTCAAGTGTTTGGATTTCTTTTAAGGTGAAATCAGCGACATAGAAACGACCGTCTTTACGCGCACGTTTCGGGAATTTCTTCGCTACATCAGTTAAACCATCTAAGAAATGGTCATGAATAACAATTAAACGATTATCTTTCGTCATCGCAAGATCTTGTTCTAAATAATCTGCTTGTTGAGCAAAAGCGAGCGCTTTAGACTCAAGCGTATGTTCAGGTAGGTAGCCACTCGCTCCACGATGTGCAATGATTAATTTGTCTGACTGAGTTGATTTATCAGCGGCTTGCTGTGCGGTACACCCGGTTAAAACTGCTGTTGCAAGTAAGCTCCTAGCTAATGTTTTCAATTTCATTATTTTCTCCTTGATTAGCTTAAATGTTTGTTTATCAACAAACCGCGCATAGCATAACCGAACAAAATGAATAGAAAAGCATATTTGTACAAATTTGTGATCTATTCCACAAAGAATTTAACAAATTTAAATTCTTTGTGAGCATTATCACATTTTTGATTTCTTTTATGCTCATTTGCTTGTTCCAAAACGCTCATTTTTATACAATAAATCTGTTTTTATTGTTTCGTTTCATTTCATTTAAAATGTGGGAGAGGTTGAGTATGAACATTTCACCTCAAATATATCAAAATCTTGCAGATTTTTCGCCAATCAGTACAGATGTCATTATCATCGGCGGTGGTGCAACCGGTGCGGGGATTGCAAGAGACTGTGCGCTCCGAGGTTTAAAATGCGTATTGTTAGAGCGTAGAGACATCGCAACCGGTGCAACCGGTCGTAATCACGGCTTGCTACATAGCGGGGCACGCTATGCGGTAAATGATAGAGAATCGGCTGAAGAATGTATTAAGGAAAATCTCATCCTCAAACAGATCGCGCGCCATTGTGTAGATGACACAAAAGGGCTTTTCATTACCCTACCGGAAGATGATCTTAATTATCAGAAAAACTTTATCCAAGCCTGTACCGATTCGGGTATAGAAGCGGTCGAAATTGAGCCGGACCTTGCAAAATATATGGAGCCGTCTGTTAACCCTTCGCTAGTCGGTGCAGTGGTTGTGCCGGATGGTTCGATTGACCCGTTCCGTTTAACCGCTTCCAATATGTTGGATGCGACGGAGAACGGTGCAAAAGTGTTTACTTACTGTGAAGTAACCGGTTTGATTCGCGAAGGTGGCACTGTTATCGGTGTTAATGTGTTTGATCATCGAAACCAAGTCAAACGCCAATTTTTTGCGCCAATCGTGGTGAATGCCGGCGGAATCTGGGGGCAGGGTATTGCCGAATATGCCGATCTCAAAATCAAAATGTTCCCAGCGAAGGGTTCGTTACTGGTAATGGGACACCGCATTAACAATATGGTGATCAACCGTTGCCGTAAACCGGCAAATGCCGATATTTTGGTGCCGGGCGATACCATTTGTGTTATCGGTACAACGTCTGACCGTATTCCTTATGATCAAATTGACAATATGGTGGTTACTCCGGAAGAAGTGGATGTGTTATTCCGTGAAGGGGAGAAACTTGCACCAAGTTTACGTCATACCCGTGTGTTACGTGCTTATGCGGGGGTTCGTCCATTGGTGGCAACGGACGATGATCCATCCGGTCGTAATGTTAGCCGTGGTATTGTCTTGCTGGATCACGCAGAACGTGACGGTTTAGACGGTTTTATTACAATTACCGGCGGTAAATTGATGACTTATCGTTTGATGGCGGAATGGGCAACCGATTTGGTTTGCAAAAAATTGAATAAATCCGACCGCTTGTGTAGCACGGCGGAACGTCCGCTTCCGGGTTCAAATGAAAGCCGTGAAGAAACTAGTAAAAAAATTATTTCATTGCCGAATACGATTCGCCATTCTGCGGTTTATCGTCATGGTTCTAGAGCATTGCGTTTACTTGAAACCGAGCGTTTAGATAAAACTTTAGTGTGTGAATGTGAAGCGGTAACTGCCGGTGAAGTTCGCTATGCGGTTGATGAACTCAATGTGAATAATTTGGTGGATTTACGCCGCCGTACTCGTGTCGGTATGGGAACTTGCCAAGCGGAACTTTGTGCTTGTCGTGCTGCAGGGCTGATGAGTCGTTTTAAAGTGGCGACACCAAAAGAATCAACCACCCAATTAGCCTCATTTATGGAAGAGCGCTGGCGTGGAATTCAACCGATTGCATGGGGGGATGCAATGCGGGAAGCGGAATTTACCAGCTGGATTTACTATAGTTTACTCGGGCTGAATGATGTACCGATGGATGAAGAGCAGGGAGTGAATGGCAATGAATTTTGATGTAGTGATTATCGGGGGCGGACTTGCCGGTTTAACTTGCGGGATTGCCCTTCAAGAGCAAGGAAAACGTTGTGCGATTATTAATAACGGACAAGCGGCAATTGATTTTTCTTCTGGTTCCATGGATTTACTTTCTCGCTTACCAAGCGGTCAAAAAGTGCAAAACATTTACCAATCGCTTGATGAGTTAACAGCTCAAGCACCGGAGCATCCGTATAGCATTCTCGGCAAAGATCAAGTATTGGCAAAAGCACAACAATTTGAACAATTAGCGAGAGCATTAAATTTACATTTAGAAGGCTCAACAGCAGGAAATCACGAACGAGTTACCCCGTTAGGTGGACTTCGTGCAACTTGGTTATCACCGAATAGCGTACCGACAGTAAAACATTTAACCGCCTTAGCGGAGAAACAGGTCGCTATTTTAGGAATTGAAGGCTATCACGATTTTCAGCCGCAATTATTGGCGGATAATTTAAAACAGCATAACCAGTTTGCTGATTATGAGTTTACAATCGGTTATTTGAATATTCCAGAGTTGGACTATTTACGTCAAAATTCACGTGAGTTCCGTAGTGTCAATATTGCCCAATTGTTAGAGCATAAATTATCTTTCCAAGATCTGGTACAAGAAATTAAACAAGCAGCGGGTAGTGCGAAAGCGGTATTTTTACCGGCTTGTTTCGGTTTGGATAACCAAGATTTCTTCAATAGCTTACAACAAGCAACCGGTTTGGCATTATTCGAATTACCGACGTTACCGCCGTCTTTATTGGGTATTCGTCAGCATCGCCAATTATGTTCATGCTTTGAGCAGTTAGGCGGCATGATGATGAATGGCGACCGAGCGGTGAGAGCGGAGTTTGAAGGTGATAAGGTCGTACGTATTTTTACTACGTCACATCAAGAAGAACCGATTAGTGCAAATCACTTTGTATTGGCTGCCGGCAGTTTCTTCAGTAATGGCTTAGTGGCGGAATTTGAGCGTGTGACAGAACCGGTGTTTGATTTGGATATTTGCGGTTGCAAAAATTTTGACAGTTCCGACCGCTTTACTTGGACAAATAACCGCTTTGCGGCACCTCAACCTTACCAATCTGCTGGTGTGGTGATTAACTCGGCTTGCCAAGTGCAAAAAAACGGTGCAGTTATGCCAAATTTATATGCGGTGGGAAATGTCATTGGTGGTTTCCAAGGCATTGAGCAAGGTTGTGGTTCGGGTGTTGCTGTGGTAACGGCATTAACCGTTGCAGAACAAATCGGAGGTATAAAATGAATATCCAACAATTGATTGAAAATGCACGTCAAGGCGCACAATCTCCGGTTGTTCATCAACATTTTGACCCAAGTTTTGAAAGCTGTTTGAAATGTACCGCTTGTACGGCGGTATGTCCGGTTTCACGTAATAATCCGTTTTATCCGGGACCAAAACAATCCGGTCCGGACGGTGAGCGTTTACGCCTGAAAAGCCCAGATTTCTATGATGAAGCCTTGAAATATTGTACGAACTGTAAACGTTGTGAAATTGCTTGCCCGTCAGATGTAAAAATTGGCGATATTATCGTACGTGCAAGAAATCGTCATGTTGAGCGTCAAAATAAACCATTGATTCATAAATTGCGTGATGCGGTATTAAGTAATACCGATATTATGGGGACGATGAATACCCCGTTTGCGCCGATTGTGAATACGATTACCGGTTTAAAAGCGACTCGTTTCTTGTTAGAGAAAACCTTAAAAGTCAGCCAACACCGTACCTTACCGAAATATTCATTCGGTTCGTTCCGTAATTGGTATATGAAAAAAGAAGCGAAACGCCAGGCGCAATTCAAAGAGCAAGTCGCTTATTACCACGGTTGTTATGTGAACTATAATAATCCGCAGTTAGGTAAAGAAGTGATCGATGTGATGAATGCACTGGATATCGGAGTGGTTTTGCTTGAAAAAGAAAAATGTTGCGGTTTGCCGTTAATGGTGAACGGTTTTCCTGAAAGAGCAAAAAAACAGGCGGAATTTAACCTGAAATATCTTGAAAAAACCGTGGATAAACAGTTAGAAGTGATTGGTACTTCCTCAAGCTGTACGGCAAATATTAAAGAAGAGTACAGCCACGTACTCGGTATGCCGAATACCAAAGTGAAATCGCATATTGATATCGTGACACGCCACTTGTATAAATTACAAAAAGCCGGCAGAAAATTACCGCTTAAACCGATGCGTTTACGTGTTGCTTATCATACTGCTTGTCATGTGGAAAAAGCCGGTTGGGCACCTTATACGTTGGAATTGTTAAAACAAATTCCGGAGTTAGACGTAGTAATGTTGCCGTCGCAATGTTGCGGTATTGCAGGGACTTACGGTTTTAAAGCGGAAAACTACGAAACGTCACAAGCGATCGGACGCACGCTGTTTGAACATATCAACGAGGGCGGTTTTGATTATGTGATTTCAGAGTGTGAAACCTGTAAATGGCAGATTGATATGTCGAGCAATGTCACTTGCTTACATCCAATCACTTTATTATCAATGGCATTGAATAAACGCTAATTGTTGCTTGACATTGGCAATCAAAAGTCGCAAAATTTGCAACAATTTTTTAATAATCTTCAGGGCAGGGTGAAATTCCCGATCGGCGGTAAAGTCCGCGAGCCGAACGAAAAAGGTTTGGCAGGAACTGGTGAGATTCCGGTACCGACAGTATAGTCTGGATGGAAGAAGATGAAATAACCGTGTAAGCGGTAGTTTTTCCTATCTTTTTTACAAGCCTTGAGATCGAAAGATTTCAAGGCTTTTTTCATCATTAGGGTAAACACGCCTGTAATGTGTTTTCCTCTGCCCTCAAATAGTTTCAAAACAATGACTGATTTAGACTATATGCGCCGTGCTATTGCACTGGCAAAACAAGGTTTAGGCTGGACGAATCCCAATCCGCTTGTCGGTTGTGTAATTGTCAAAAACGGTGAAATCGTTGCCGAAGGTTACCATGAAAAGATCGGCGGTTGGCATGCGGAGCGTAATGCCATTTTACATTGTAAGGAAGATCTTTTCGGGGCGACTGCTTATGTAACACTTGAGCCTTGTTGTCATCACGGACGCACGCCACCTTGTTCGGATTTATTAATTGAAAGAGGCATTAAAAAAGTGTTTATCGGTTCAAGTGATCCAAATCCGTTAGTAGCAGGGCAAGGTGCAAGTCAGTTACGCCAAGCCGGTGTGGAAGTGGTGGAAGGTTTACTCAAAGAAGAATGTGATGCGTTAAACCCGATTTTTTTCCACTATATTCAGACTAAACGCCCGTATGTGCTGATGAAATATGCCATGACGGCAGACGGAAAAATTGCAACCAGTAGCGGCGAATCTAAATGGATTACCGGTGAATTGGCAAGAGCAAGAGTGCAACAAACTCGCCATCAATATAGTGCGATTATGGTTGGAGTGGATACGGTGCTTGCTGATAATCCAATGCTGAATAGCCGAATGCCGAATGCGAAACAACCTGTTCGGATTGTCTGTGATAGCCAATTACGTACACCGTTGGATTGCCAGTTAGTGCAAACAGCGAAAGAATATCGCACCGTGATTGCAACCGTTAGTGACGATTTGCAAAAAATTGAACAATTTAGACCGCTTGGCGTAGAAGTATTAGTGTGTAAAGCACGAAACAAGCGGGTAGATTTGCAAGATCTTTTGCAAAAGCTCGGTGAAATGCAGATCGACAGCCTCTTATTGGAAGGCGGTTCAAGTTTAAATTTTAGTGCGTTAGAAAGTGGCATTGTGAATCGAGTACATTGTTATATTGCGCCTAAATTAGTCGGTGGTAAACAAGCGAAAACCCCAATCGGCGGTGAGGGAATTCAACAAATCGACCAAGCGGTTAAATTAATACTGAAATCAACCGAACTCATCGGCGAAGATATTTTGTTGGATTATGTAGTCATCTCCCATCTTTAACAAAGAGGGGCAGGGGGAGATTTGATACAGTGTTGAAATTTACAAAGCCTTCTACTTTGGTGTTTTTTAAATCTCCCCTATCCCCTCTTTACAAAAGAGGGGGATCAATAATGAGGAAATTATATGTTCACAGGTATTATTGAAGAAGTCGGTAAAATTGCTCAAATTCATAAACAAGGTGAGTTTGCGGTAGTGACGATTAATGCGACAAAGGTATTACAAGATGTTCATTTAGGCGACAGTATTGCCGTAAACGGCGTATGTTTAACTGTAACGTCTTTTTCAAGTAATCAATTTACCGCCGATGTAATGTCGGAAACGTTAAAACGTACTTCATTAGGCGAATTAAAACCGAATAGTCCGGTTAATTTGGAACGAGCGATGGCGGCAAATGGACGTTTTGGCGGACATATTGTTTCGGGTCATATTGATGGCACCGGTGAAATTTCGGAAATCACGCCAGCACATAATTCGACATGGTATCGGATTAAAACTTCGCCAAAGTTAATGCATTATATTATCGAAAAAGGTTCGATTACCATTGATGGTATTAGCCTTACCGTAGTGGATATCGATGATGAAAGCTTCCGTGTGTCGATTATTCCGCATACGATCAAAGAAACCAATTTAGGCTCGAAAAAAATCGGCAGCATTGTCAATTTAGAGAATGATATTGTCGGAAAATATATCGAACAGTTTTTATTGAAAAAGTCGGCGGATGAGCCGCAAAGTAATCTTAGTTTAGACTTTTTAAAGCAGGTAGGATTTTAAAATACACACGTAGTGTGTTTCTGCCGACAAAAAATATATATTTTAGGAAAAGAAGATGACAGATTTCCAATTTTCAACAGTAGGAGAGGCGATTGAAGCAATTCGTCAAGGTAAAATCATTTTAGTCAGCGATGATGAAGATCGTGAAAATGAAGGTGATTTTATTTGTGCGGCAGAATTTGCTACACCGGAAAATATCAATTTTATGGCAACTTACGGCAAAGGTTTAATTTGCACACCGGTTTCAGCGGAAATTGCTAAAAAGTTAAATTTCCATCCGATGGTGGCAGTCAATGAAGATAACCATGAAACGGCGTTTACGGTATCGGTGGATCATATTGACACAGGAACGGGCATTTCTGCTTTTGAACGTTCAATTACCGCAATGAAAATTGTAGATGATAATGCGAAAGCAAGTGATTTTCGCCGTCCGGGGCATATGTTCCCATTAATCGCAAAAGATGGCGGCGTGTTAGTACGTAATGGTCATACCGAAGCAACTGTGGATTTAGCTCGTTTAGCAGGATTAAAACACGCCGGTTTATGTTGTGAAATTATGGCGGATGACGGCACAATGATGAGAATGCCGGAGTTACAAAAATTTGCCGTAGAACACAATATGCCGTTTATTACGATTCAACAATTACAAGAATACCGTCGTAAACACGATAGCCTAGTTAAACAAGTTTCTGTGGTAAAAATGCCGACCAAATACGGTGAATTTATGGCGCATAGTTTTGTTGAAGTGATTTCAGGTAAAGAACATGTTGCGTTAGTTAAAGGTGATTTAATGGATGGTGAGCAAGTGTTGGCGCGAATTCATTCGGAATGTTTAACCGGTGATGCTTTCGGTTCTCAACGTTGTGACTGCGGTCAGCAATTTGCGGCGGCAATGACGCAAATTGAGAAAGAGGGCAGAGGCGTTATTCTGTATTTACGTCAAGAAGGGCGTGGTATCGGTCTAATTAATAAGTTACGTGCTTACGAACTGCAAGATAAGGGAATGGATACCGTTGAAGCGAACGTTGCTTTAGGTTTTAAAGAAGACGAGCGTGAGTATTATATCGGTGCACAAATGTTCCAACAGTTAGGTGTAAAATCTATCCGTTTATTAACTAATAATCCAGCAAAAATTGAAGGTTTAAAAGAGCAGGGGTTAAATATCGTTGCACGTGAGCCGATTATTGTAGAACCAAACAAAAATGACATTGATTACCTAAAAGTAAAACAGGTAAAAATGGGGCATATGTTTAACTTCTAACTTTAACAACCGTATGTAGTGTTAGGGATGCAAGCGTTGCGTCCCTACTATAAAATGATACAAGCGGTCACTTTTTTATAAAATTTTGCATATTTCAAGAGGACAAAAAAATGGCAAAGATTACAGGTAACTTAGTTGCGACAGGTTTAAAATTCGGTATCGTAACTGCACGTTTCAACGATTTTATCAACGATAAATTATTAAGCGGTGCAATTGATACGTTAGTGCGTCACGGTGCCGATGAAAATGATATTGATACGGCATGGGTACCGGGTGCATTTGAAATTCCACTTGTAGCGAAAAAAATGGCAACAAGCGGTAAATATGATGCGGTAATCTGCTTAGGTACAGTAATTCGTGGTTCAACAACTCACTATGATTACGTATGTAATGAAGCGGCAAAAGGTATCGGTGCAGTTGCATTAGAAACCGGCGTACCGGTAATTTTCGGTGTATTAACCACAGAAAATATTGAACAAGCAATCGAACGTGCGGGCACGAAAGCGGGCAACAAAGGTTCAGAGTGTGCATTAGGCGCAATCGAAATGGTAAACGTATTAAAAGCGATCTAATTTTTCGTTTGACGTGCTAAAAACAAGCGGTCGTTTTTGACTGAAATTTTGCAAATTTCCCGTTAAAAACGACCGCTTATATTTTATGTCTAGTAAAGACCTTCTTTCTCGTACCAGATTTTGTTGATATATAGCAAGCTTTTGCCAAGTGGCGTATCCACCTTAATTTCATCATCCACTTCCTTACCGATTAACGCTCGGGCTACCGGCGAATCAATGGAAATCCAATTCTTAGCCGGATCAAATTCATCACAACCGACAATCCGATATTGCTTAGTTTCACCTTGCTCATTTTCAAGCTCAACCCAAGCGCCAAAAAACACTTTGCCTTCTTGTTTCGGATGATAATCCACGATTTGTAACACTTCTAAACGTTTGGATAAAAAACGAACTCGGTGATCAATTTCACGTAACCGGCGTTTACCATAAATATATTCGGCATTCTCGCTTCGATCACCTAAAGCTGCGGCTTCCGATACCGCTTGCGTTACTTTCGGGCGTTCATCTTTCCACAAGAATTTAAGTTCTTGATCTAAGAGTTGCCACCCGCCACGTGTAATATAATTTGATTTTGCCACAAAAGCTCCTTAGCTTGAGAATTCCATAATACCGGACACTTTGCCTTCGTCATTTAGCGCAATAAGCGAATGGATATGCAATTCTTTCATCATTTCTTCCGCTTTTGCTAAATAAGTATTGTCCGAAATGGTTTTCGGATTTTTAGACATAATTTGTGCCGCTGTTTTCGTCAGACTCCCTGCGCCGAATTGAGCGAGCGCACGACGAATGTCACCATCAGTAATAATGCCATGTAAGTCTTCATTTTGCATAATCAGTGCAACCCCCATTCTGCCTTCATTCATCACACTTAAAATCGTGCTGAAATCCGCATTTGGTTGTGCGATCGGCAACTTAGTTTGCATCACATCTTTCACTCGATTGAGTAATTTACGTCCTAAGCTACCGCCCGGATGGAAACGGGCAAAATCTTCCGCTTTAAAATCACGTGCGTTAATTAATGCAATCGCCAGCGCATCGCCTAGCGCCATAGTCACTAGTGTCGATGTAGTTGGGGCAAGATTATTTGGGCAGGCCTCTCGTTCAACACAGATATTGAGAATTAAATTAGCGTGTTGAGCGAGCGTTGAATTCGGATTGCCGGTCATCGCAATAATTTTGTTGCCAAAACTTTTTAGGCTTGGTAATAATTTAATGACATCGTCCGTTTCGCCGCTATTGGAGATCAAAATGACAATATCAATCGGTTTTAACATCCCTAAATCGCCATGAAATGCTTCGGTCGGATGCAAATAAAAACTTGGTGTACCGGTTGAAGCAAAAGTTGCCACCATTTTTTGTCCGACTAAGCCGGATTTACCGATACCCGCAACCACGACACGCCCTTCGCAATTTAAAATCATTTCAATTGCTTGATTAAATGTGCTGTCTAAACGCTGATTAAGCTGGTTAATTGCTTGGGTATAAAGGCTGAGAGTTTCGTTTGCGCTCACTAAGTAATTCATATTTGTTCCTAAATGGCAAAATAGAAGTTAATTCGTAATATTATACACAAAGCAAAATAAAACCGCTTGTTTTGCGCTAACGTTAGCGGAACAAGTGGTTAAATTTTCCGGAAATTTTACTAAAGGCTTATTGAGATAAAAGCAGATTCGCTAGGGTTTTCATACCTAAACCGGTCGCGCCGGCTGCCCATAAATCACTTGCTGTTTTACGAAAAGTCGCAGAAGCATCAATATGTAACCAATTTCGTGCGTAATCTTTAACAAAGTACGATAAAAATGCAGTTGCGGTACTTGCACCGGCAACGACCGGCACCGATCCGATATTGGCAATATCGGCAAACGAAGATGAAATTTGTGAACGATGAAATGATTCAAATGGTAAACGCCAGAACGGTTCGTTTTCCGCTTTTGCTGCATTAAATAAGTGAGCAGTTAATTCATCATCCATAGAAAGTACCGAATGATAGTCATTGCCGACCGCAACTTTTGCAGCACCGGTTAAGGTTGCCGCATCAATGATAAATTTCGCATTTTGCTCACTTGCTTCAATTAGACCATCTGCTAATACTAAGCGGCCTTCCGCATCAGTATTAAGGACTTCTGCACTAACACCGTTGCGATATTTGATAATATCGCCTAATTTAAATGCAGTACTGCTTACCATATTTTCTGCACAGCATAGGTAGAGTTTTACACGTTGTGTTAAGCCTCGACTGATCGCAAAACCTAATGCACCGGTCAATAAGGCCGCACCGCCCATATCGGTACGCATCGTACTCATTGAGTCACTCGGCTTAATGCTATAACCGCCAGTATCGAAGGTAATCCCTTTACCAACTAAACAAGCAAGCACCGGTGCATTAATATCACCGATTGGATTGAAATCTAATTTGAGCAATGCCGGTTTATTTGCCGAGCCTTTACCTACCGTCCAAATACCATGATAGCCCTGTTGTTTTAACGCTTCACCACTAATAATTTCAGCGGATACTGCATTTTTACCAAGATATTGCTCGGCTTGTTTGCCAATAAACTCCGCCGCTTTTTGAGCTAAACGCTCAGGGGTAAGCGTTTCGGAAGATTCGTTAATCAAAGAGCGTGTAAAGCTAGAGCAGTACACACGCGCATCAAATTCCGCTTGTTGTTCGGCTAAGTCGGGGTAACTTACTGTTCCGGTATTGCGGACACTGATAAAACCTTGATGGAATGCCCAACACTCTTCTAAGCCCCAATCAAGACCGGTAAGCACAGCATTCAAAATGCCTTGATTTTTAATTTTACGGGCAGCACATTGAATAGTCGTTAACGGATCTTTTTGCAGGTGAATTGTCATACCTTGTTCATTGGCAGACAGAATTGCATTTTTGCCCCACTGCTCAGGAGCGGCTTGTTGTGATAATGTGATTCGCATTGCCATAAATAAGATTCCTATTGAATGAAAGTTTTTATATCGTAGCTAAATTTAAATTAACGAGATTATAAATTACCAAGTGCATCTAGCGCATCACTTAATTTTTTAACCCCAATCACTTCCATATCTTTTATCGGCTTTTTCGGCATATTACCAAACGGTACAATCGCACGTTTAAAACCGTGTTTTGCCGCTTCGCTAATACGTTCTTGGCCGCTTGGCACCGGACGAATTTCGCCAGCAAGCCCTACTTCACCAAAAATTACTAAGTCCTGTGGTAACGGGCGATTTCTAAAACTTGAGATCAAGGCCAAAATTAAAGCAAGATCGGCACTGGTCTCTGTGACTTTTACGCCCCCAACAACGTTAACAAAAACATCTTGGTCAGACATTTGTAGCCCACCATGGCGGTGGAGTACAGCAAGTAAGAGCGATAAGCGATTATGATCTAAACCGACAGCCACACGACGTGGATTTGCAAGCATTGAATGATCAACAAGCGCTTGAATTTCAACTAATAACGGACGAGTCCCTTCCCAAAGAACCATAACAGAACTGCCTGAAACCAATTCATCACTACGGCTTAAAAAAATAGCGGATGGATTTTTAACTTCTCGTAAACCTTGTTCAGTCATAGCAAACACACCAAGTTCATTTACCGCGCCGAATCGGTTTTTTTGGCTTCGTAATGTTCTGAAACGTGAATCAGATTCACCTTCTAGCAATAATGAGGCATCAATAGCGTGTTCCAACACTTTTGGGCCGGCAAGCGTACCGTCTTTGGTAACGTGACCGACCATAATAATTGCCACTTGGCGTGTTTTCGCATATCGGGTAAGAAATGATGCGCATTCTCGTACTTGAGCAACAGAACCCGGCGAGGATTGAATATCGGATAAATGCATCACTTGAATAGAGTCAATTACCATTAATTTAGGTTTTTCTTGGTCAGCAATATTGCAAATATGTTCGACAGATGTTTCCGAAAGCATTTTCAGATTATCAGTTGGTAGCCCTAAACGATTAGCACGCATTGCAACCTGTTGTAATGATTCTTCACCGGTGACATAGAGCGTCGGTAGCATTTTTGATAAGCCGCACATCACTTGCAGTAATAGTGTCGATTTTCCCGCGCCGGGATGTCCCCCAATGAGAATAGCAGAACCGGGAACCACTCCACCGCCGAGTACACGATCAAGCTCATTAAACCCACTACTAAAACGAGGCACTTCTTGTAAGCTGATTTCGGAAAGTGTTTGTACCTTGCCTGATGTTTCTCCGGCATAACCGCTGAATCGGTCATTTTTGCTTGATTCTTTACTAGAGATTAAGCGAACTTCACTAATTGTGTTCCATGCTTTGCACTCTTTGCATTGTCCCATCCAGCGAGAATATTCTGCGCCGCAATCGTTACATACGTAAGCCGTTTTCGGTGCTTTTGCCATTTTGACCTCTATCTGATTTAAACCGATAAAATCATAGCAAAAAACACTGAGTAAATAAACAGGTGAGAATTTGTTTTTGCGATCCGGATCGAGAAATTGAAGTTCGGTTATCGCATAGATTTAAAACAGCTTGCAAACTAATAGAGCGCAATAAGCGTGGACAAAAAAGGAACTTATAGATGAAACACATAATTAAACCGATACAACAGGCATTTACCCTGATTGAATTAATGATTGTGATTGCAATCATTGCAATTTTAGCAACGGTAGCCATTCCTTCTTATAACAATTACACCAAAAAAGCAGCATTATCCGAACTGTTAGCGGCATCTTCTGCATATAAAACGGATGTAGAAATTTGTATTTATAACACCGGCGAGACAAAAAGTTGTTCTAGCGGAACGAATGGCATTAAGAATGGTGATGATCTTAAAAATTCTAAGTATTTAGCTTCTGTCTCGGTAGCTTCCGGAGTCATAACTGTGAATGGTAAGGGAAGTGTAGCAGGATACGGCTATACACTTACACCGGATTATTCAAATAAAACGTTAACTTGGAAAACGACTTGTTCAGGAGAAGATAAAAGTTTATTCCCTGCCGCGTTTTGTTCGGAATAACGGTATAAGGAGGAAATCAAATGCAGTATTCGGTTTGTGATATGAACAGCCAGCAGCTATTTGAAATTTCGGAATCGTTATGGCAAAAAAATTGTGATGAAAAACATATTTTGTTGCGTTATTTAGCCATTCCGATTCAAGAGAATGACGATACGTTATGGCTTGCAATTGATGATATGAATAATTTAAGTGCTTGTGAAATTTTTGCATTTATTGCGCATAAAACAATTGAACCTGTTTTGATTTCCTCCGATGAATTGAAGTACTTACTTAATCAACTTTCACCTGAACAACAATCCGTATATGAAGAAACCGAGTTAAATTATCAATCTCCGGATAATTTAGAACTACTCAATCAAAATGATCCTATTATTCAGATTTTAGATAATTTATTTAAATTTTGCTTAAAGCAAAATGCTTCGGATATTCATTTTGAGCCACAAAAAGAAAAACTACTGATTAGATTACGTATTGATGGAGTATTGCATATCTATAAAAGTTTATCGTTTAGCTTAGCTAATCGCATTATCACGAGGCTTAAATTGCTAGCTAAATTAGATATTAGCGAAACACGTTTACCACAAGACGGCCAATTTAATTTTAAGACGGTAGCTGCTGAAACATTAGATTTTCGTGTATCCAGTTTACCTACGAGCTTTGGTGAAAAAATCGTTTTACGTTTACAAAAGAATAAACCTACTCATTTCGATTTTTTGGAATTAGGTTTTTCACTGGAACAAAAGCAATTACTACTTACGGCACTACATCAGCCACAAGGACTGATTCTAGTGACAGGACCAACGGGCAGTGGTAAAAGTATTACGTTATATAGTGCGTTAAATTATTTAAATAATAGCGAACGGCATATTCTGACGGCAGAAGACCCGGTTGAAATTGAGATAGAAGGGATTATCCAAACTCAAGTAAATCGTGCTATTCAATTGGATTTTAGTCAATTACTCAGAACATTTTTACGTCAGGATCCGGACATTATTATGTTGGGTGAAATCCGTGATCGGGAAAGTGCCGAAATTGCATTAAGAGCAGCGCAAACAGGACATTTAGTGCTTTCTACTTTACATACGAATGATGCGCCGTCTGCGATTGAGCGTTTACTACAATTAGGGATTAAAGAGTATGAGATTAAGAATTCGTTGCAACTGATTATCGCACAGCGTTTATTACGTAAACGTTGTCCGCAATGTGGCGGAAAAGGATGTGATAACTGTTATCACGGTTATAAAGGGCGAACGGGAATTTACCAATTACTTGCGAAACAAGGTAAATTTTTTGAAAAATCAACCGCTTATTTGGATTATGACAGCTTACGAGCCAGTGCCGAACAAAAGTTAGCGGCTAACATAACAACAGTAGACGAAGTAAAGCGGGTGTTAGGTGATGGTTAGTATTTTTGAATTTCACTGGAAAGCGAAGAATCGTTTCCAACAAAAACAAAGCGGTATTTTATTAGCCCAAAATCATGCTGAGGCAGAACAAAAGCTCTTGGCAAAAGGTTATCAAGATATTCATATTCAACGCAATTTTACTTTTGCTCGACATCCTAAAGCAGATGAAATTACTCAATTTATTACGCAATTAGCATTATTGATTAACGCTTCCATTCCTTTTAAACAAGCGTTAATGATGCAGCAGGAAAATTGTACGAATATTAAATTATATCAGTGGCTACTTGCTTTGAATGCTGCTGTGACATCCGGATATAGTTTTTCTGCAAGTTTAGCGAAATTAGGGCGTTATTTTTCTAAGCAAGAAATCCAATTAATTCGTATTGGTGAACAAAGTGGTAAATTAGGTACTGTTTTGGATAATCTTGCTAAAACACGTAGCCAGTCCGAAAAATTAACGAAAAAAGTTAGAAAAATTATGTTTTATCCGCTGATTGTGTTAGTCATTTCATGTGTATTGACTCTAGGGCTGTTAGTATTCATTGTGCCTCAATTTGCCGACTTATATATGGATAAAGCGCAAAATTTACCATGGCTAACGTCATTATTGTTTTCTCTCTCTGCGTTTCTACGACAAGATGGGGTATTCCTATGCTGTAGTAGTATAGTAGTCGCTGGGGTGTTGCTCTTTTTTGTAAAAAAATTCGGAAATTTGACCGCTTGTCAGATGCGTCTTTTGTCCTATATTCCTTTTTTTAATCAAGTTACTCGTTACACAAGAATTATCTTCTTTAGCCAGAATCTTGCGTTAATGTTAAGTGCTCATCTGCATTTAGAGGTTGCCTTAAACGCTTTTTTATCCGAGAGAATGCATGATCGGTTTTTACAGCAACAAATAAAGTTGACGTTATCTTTATTAAAACAAGGGTATAAATTTTCGGAAGGACTAAATCCGGCTATCTTCACTTCGCAAGTGGTACAAATGATAACGATAGGAGAGAAAAGTGCTAATTTAGCAGCGATGTGTACACATATTAGCGATATTTATCAGCTGAAATTAGATTATCAAATAGATTTGCTTTCACAATTACTGGAGCCGATTTTAATGCTACTTATGGGGATTATTATTGGCACGGTTTTAATTGGGCTCTATTTGCCGATTTTTGATTTGGGGGGACTCGTGTAATGGAAGCAGTCAAATTTAATCAATTTTTTGCGACTATGATTGCATTCTTATTTGCATTTTGGTGTAAACGATCAGTCAAATTATTTGCTAATCATATTAATCAACAAGTTTATCAAGAATACAGTAGTTTACTGCCTCCTATACACAGTTATGATTATTTTAAGCAGCATTCACAATTGCAGCCCAAACAAAGTGATTGGTCTAATTATTTCTTCTGGATTTTTCCATTACTTGCATTTCATATTCCTTCAACAATACTCGCATTTTTATTGATGATTTTGCTATTTTTGAGTGTGTTGGATTATTGTTACTATTTGACCGATATTCGTTATGTCGCAGTACTGTTTGTTTTAGTGCTTGCCTATGATCCAGTTACGGCACATATTGATACTTTACTGAGCTGTTTATTATTTTTTATCTGTCTGCATTATGGGATGTTGTGGCTCTGGAAGAAAGAAGCATTTGGTATAGGTGATAGCTTAGTGATTAGCTCAATTTCTCCTTTGTTTAATATTGATGATATGTTGAAGTTAATCTTATTGGCTTGTGTTTCCGGTTGTATTTATTATTTTGGCTATCAAGCTATAATGAAGCATAATTTAGCAAAATTACCCTTTATTCCTTTTATTAGCTTTTCGACTTTCGTACTAATTATTGATAGAATTTATGTCTAATTGTTAGTATGGGAATCACAAATGACCTATGTAGTTGGTTTAACCGGCGGAATTGGAAGTGGTAAAACGACAGTTGCAAACTTATTTGCTGAACTCGGTGTACCATTAATTGATGCAGATATTATTGCACGCCAAGTGGTTGAAAAAGGTTCTCCACTATTGAGCAAAATTGCCGAGCATTTTGGCAATGAGATTTTAACTTCTCAGGGGGAATTGGATCGTGCTAAGTTACGCCAAATTATCTTTCATCAAGAACAAGAAAAAATATGGTTAAATAACTTATTACATCCTGCCATTCGTCAAGAAATGTTATGCCAAATTCAAGCGTGTTCAGCTCCTTATCTATTATTTGTGGTACCGTTACTGATTGAAAATAACCTCACTGAATTTTGTGACCGAGTATTGGTTATTGATGTAGAGCCTGCTATTCAGCTGGAACGTGCAACCAAGCGAGATCAAAGTAATGTTGAAACAATTAAAAGCATTATGGCATCACAAGTGAGCCGAGAAGAGCGTTTACGGTATGCGGACGATGTGATTGAAAATAATTTACTGCTGGAACAAGGTCTCGAAGTTATAAAAACACGAGTCGCAATGTTACACCAATCCTATTTAGGTTTAGCTCAACAGAAGGAAAACAAATGTCAGAAACTATCGTAAATTGTCCGACTTGTCATCAAGACGTGATTTGGAAGGCAGAAAGTAAATATCGCCCGTTTTGTAGCGAACGTTGTCAATTGATCGATTTGGGTGAATGGGCTAGTGAAGAAAAGCGTATCGTTGCAGTTGAGAATGATGTAATGACTTCGGATTTAGAAGGGCATTACTAACTAATAACGATGACGGAAGCTATTGCAAATTTATCATAAAATTTAACTGCTTGTAGTAGCTTCCGTTTTTATTCCTCTATTCAAAATAGGCTGAAAAGCGTTCTAACTCCAACCAAATTTCATCACTAAAGTCTTGTTTTACTTGCTTTTCCAATTCCGCCAAGCATTGAATAAGTTGATATAGCTTTTTATAAGTTAAGCGCCGCACGACCGTTTGATAAAAAGGACGGCGATTTTGCCAGACCTTCAAACGGTCAAATTCTGCACGTAAATTACCCATATATAATGGTTGATTGCTATTTTGTACCGGTTGCGGAGAGCGGGTTATTTCCAGTAGCACCAGTAGCTCTTTTTGAATAATACGTAACAAGACAACCGGTTGAACTTCCTCATTTTGTAGGTGCTTTAAAATGCGTTCCGAACGGGCAATTTTTCCTTCTAATAACGCATCAATCCATTGAAACGGTGAAAATTGTGCAGATTGTTCTACTACTTCTTTAGCACGAGCCAGTGAAATTTTTCCGTCGTTAAAACGGAGTTGCAGCATCTGTAATGCTTGTTTTAGCGCCAATAAATTTCCTTCATAGCTATAACAGAGCAATTGAATGGCTTTCGGCTCAATCTGTAGTTCCATCGCTTTGGCTCGTTGTAAAAGCCAGTTTGGTAATTTTGCAATTTCCGGTGTTTGGCAATTGACTTGCACAGTTTGCGCTTCAATTTGGCTAAACCATGCTTGTTTTTCCATTGCCTTACTGAATTTCGGCAAGCAGAGAACCAACAATAGATCCGGATGGCTAAAACGGCATAACTCGGCGACATTCTTCATTTGTGCTGCAGTTGGCATTTCCGGCAGGTTGATAATAATAATTTGGCGGTTAAAGAACAAACCGTTTGATTGTGCCGCCTCAAAAAGATCTTCCCATCTAGTGTCATTTGCAATGCTAACTTCTTGTTTTTCATCGAAATCTGCTAAACGAGCAGATTGTACGATGTGATCTTTACTTTCGTTAGTTAGTAGAAGATCGTTACCTGTCAGTAGATAGAAAGGGGAGAGACTTTTTGATAAAACGTTAGGAAGTGCTTCAGGGAAAACTTTTTGCATATTGAAAACCACGGATTACACGGATAAACACGGATTGCCGGTTTGCAAAAAAGCGCAAGAATTTAACCGCTTGCTTGCGTGAAATCCGTGTTATCTGTGGTTAATGAATTATTTAGCTTGATTTAATTCTTTATGTAAGCCAGCCATTTTGATGATAAGTTGGCGAGAAGCTTGCTCATACATATCTTTCATAATCATTTCTTGCTCAGCCGATTTTGCCAATGCAGCACGAGAGTCATCAAAGAAAGTACGGTGAACGGAAACCTCTAACGGATATGCACCTTTTTTCGGTACATCCACGATTGCTTGTACATTTAACGTTAGTAATTTTTCCGCTTCACGTGCTTGTTTAAACACTGAAACGACTTTACTGCTGCTTGAAGCACCAACAAGACGTAATTTAGCGACGCCTTCTGTAGCAGAAACTAATTTCACATCATTAAGCTGTAACTGATGGCGTAATGTACGTGACATATCGCTATGCTGATCAGCACTTTCAAATGTCAGTATACGCAAATCTTGCGGCAGAACTTCATTGTTTTTGAAGTGCCAACTGCAAGCGGTTAAACCGAGAATTGCTAACAGCGTGAGTTTTTTTAACATTGGGAACTCCCATTTAAATTCGTTTGTAGGAGGTACTGGGTACGCCCTTTTCCATCATAATCTACAAATAAAGGGCGAATACAGTTCGCCCCTATGCTATTAGGCTTTTACTGCAAAACTTAACATTTTATACGGTACATAGATTTCTTTCACGATTTCTACGCCTTCTAAGAATTTCGCTACGTTTGCATCCGCTTTCGCAATCGCTTTGACTTCGTCCTCGCTCGCCGTTGCTGGCACGGTTACTTTACCACGCACCTTGCCGTTGACTTGCACCACCACGAGTTTTTCGTCTTCCACCATTGCGGTTTCGTCCGCCTCAACCCAAGGGGCGAAGTCAATCGAGTTTTCATTGCCTAACGCTTGCCACAACTCAAAGCAGATGTGTGGCGTGATCGGGTAGAGCATACGCACCACCGCACTCAACGCCTCCGCCATCACCGCTTTGTCTTGGTCGCTTTCGAGGCTGGCTTTGGTGAGCTTGTTCATCAATTCCATAATCGCCGCAATCGCCGTGTTGAAGGTTTGACGGCGACCAATGTCATCGCTCACTTTGGCGATGGTTTTATGCACATCACGGCGAAGTTCTTTTTGTGCTTTGCTTAAAGCGGTCGGATCGAGCGAAACTTTTGCAGGATCTTTGCGGTATTCGTACACCAAATTCCACACACGCCCTAAGAAACGTTTTGCCCCTTCCACGCCCGATTCTTGCCATTCGAGGGTCATTTCCGCTGGCGAGGCGAACATCATAAACAGACGCACGGTGTCCGCACCGTATTTTTCGACCATTTCTTGCGGGTCGATCCCGTTATTTTTCGATTTGGACATTTTGGTCATACCCGTATGCACCAACTCACGTCCCTCAGGATCGGTCGCTTTAATGATACGCCCTTTGTCGTCACGCTCTAAGGTAACTTGGGTTGGGCTGACCCAAATACGCTCATTGGTTGGGCTGGTGTAGTAGAACGCGTCCGCCAACACCATTCCTTGACACAATAATTTAGTCGCAGGCTCATCGCTATTGACTAAGCCAGCATCTCTCATCAATTTGTGGAAGAAACGGAAATAGAGCAAGTGCATTGTGGCGTGTTCGATACCGCCGATGTATTGATCGACTGGCAACCAATAATTCGCCTCATCGCTGTCGAGCATTCCCTCGTTGAATTGTGGGCAGGTGTAGCGCGCGTAATACCACGAAGATTCCATAAAGGTGTCGAAGGTATCGGTTTCACGCATGGCAGGCTTGCCGTTGTAAGTCGTTTTCGCCCATTCTGGATCGGCTTTGATCGGGCTTTGTACGCCGTTCATCACCACATCTTCGGGTAAAATCACCGGTAGATCCGCCAACGGCACGGTTACTACTTCGCCGTCCTCGGTCGTCATCATTGGGATTGGCGCGCCCCAATAACGTTGGCGAGAAACGCCCCAGTCACGCAAGCGGAAGTTGACTTGACGTTTCCCCACGCCCATTTGTTCGAGCTTGTTGGCGATACCGTTAAACGCCTCATCAAAGCCTAAACCGTCAAATTCGCCCGAGTGGATCAACTTACCGTGTTCGGTAAACGCCGCTTTTGAGAAATCCCATTCCGCCCCATCAAGCGGTGCGATAACTTGCTTAATTTGCAAGCCGTATTTTTGAGCAAATTCAAAATCACGCTCATCGTGGGCTGGCACGGCCATTACCGCCCCCGTGCCGTAGTGCATTAGCACGAAATTTGCCACCCACACTGGCACTTCTTCGCCCGTTAAAGGGTGAATCGCGAACAAACCAGTCGCCATTCCTTTCTTTTCCATTGTGGCGAGTTCTGCCTCGGCCACTTTGGTATTTTTCGCCTCTTGAATAAATTTAGCCAGTTCAGGATTATTTTCCGCCGCCATTGTCGCCAACGGGTGAGCCGCCGCTACCGCCACATAACTCACGCCAAAGAAGGTATCTGGACGGGTCGTGTAAACGGGCAAAGTCGCATTTGAACCCGCGATTTTAAAGGTGATTTCCACCCCCTCAGAACGTCCGATCCAGTTCCGTTGCATTGTTTTCACTTGGTCTGGCCATTGCGGTAAATCGTCAAGGCTATTGAGCAACTGCTCGGCATAATCGGTAATTTTGATAAACCATTGCGGAATTTCACGTTGTTCCACAGGGGTATCGCAACGCCAGCAGCAGCCCTCGTGGACTTGCTCGTTCGCCAACACCGTTTCATCGTTCGGACACCAGTTCACTGTTGAGGTTTTTTTATAGACCAAGCCCTTTTTGTACAACTCGGTGAAGAACCACTGCTCCCATTTGTAGTATTCTGGACGGCAAGTCGTCACCTCACGATCCCAATCGTAAGAAAAGCCCAACATTTTGAGCTGACCTTTCATATACTCAATGTTTTCATAAGTCCATTTGGCTGGTGCGGTATTATTTTTGACCGCCGCCCCTTCCGCTGGCAGACCGAATGCGTCCCAACCCATTGGTTGCAACACATTTTTGCCGATCATTCGCTGATAACGAGAAACCACATCGCCGATCGTATAGTTACGCACGTGACCCATATGTAATTTGCCTGATGGATACGGCAACATTGAAAGGCAATAGTATTTCTCTTTGGTTACATCTTTAACGGCTTTAAACACCTTATTTTCAGCCCAGTATTGTTGAACTTTCGGCTCAATTGCACTTGGGTTATATTGTTGTTGCATAAATTTTGACCTTTAAAACTTATCGAAAAAAATTGTATCTAGCATACCGTAAAAATGCCTTTTTTTGAATGGAAAGCGGTAGGATTTTAGGGATTTTTTGCAAGTTTGTATAAAAACAATGCTCTTTTGGAAAACCAAAAAGGCATTATCTTATCAATTTTTGAGTCCGTAATATTCTGCGCTTGGCAAAACATTCGAAAGCAGAAATTATTTAATTGCTTATCGCTAAATAAGCGCAATAACCGAGGGCGCCTAAAAACATAAAATCAAGAACTAACACATTGAAATTTCCCATAAGTAATAGGTGAGCAGAATAGCATCTTCATAAAGGTGACATAAGCGTTAGATAGAGGTAAGGACTTGTACCAGCATAGAAAATGTACGATATTTATATTTTTAATAACAACAAATTAATGAGAAAAGTTCCCAATTACTGCTATATAGCGAGAACTCGTTAACCGCATAAGCTTTCACAAGGTACTCTATCGCGGTCTCTATCTAAACTTTTCACCCCGCAATGACGTAAATGGTATTTGGCTTTTGCGCAGTTATCCATCTGTTCACAACGACGTTTACTATTACTACATTGGAAAGATAACTCCTCATTTTGGGATTTTTTCAATGATTTTAAAGAAGGTTGTTCATTTCGAACGACTTTCTTCATACTTTGATTTTGGTTTTCTATGACATGGGTATTCTTAGGAGATTTAGAAAGTTCCTTGGTTTTCCCTGAACTATGCGCCACCAAGCGAGAAACGGACTGTTCTTTATTAATTTGTTCAAGATGTTGTGGAGAATAAGAGGAACGGATTGTGATATGAGCTTCATCTTCCGTTGATTCCGCTTTTGGTAATGGTGTTACTAAGCTATTACTTAAATAAGCTTGAGTAGGATTTTCCTGAATAAGAGATTGTGCTGATGTCGGTGTATAAACCGTAGTTCGAGGCACTGTTGGTAAAATTTTGGGGTTTTCCGACTCGACTTTTTCGGGGCCATAGGTAAACAATGACATGCTTGCCATAACTAAACCGAATAGACCACCGCAAGAATGGCTAATAAGTTTATTTTTTCCTTTTGTTTGCAATAATTTAGAAATATAGTACCAAGCGTACCAAAATGTTCCGACAAACAAAAAAAATGAAAGCATTATTAATTCCTATATAAGCTAAAAAATAAAGTAAGCGCCAAAAAAACGGAAATAATTATATTTATTAAGTCGGGATTTCTCAGTTTTTGGCGCAGGAGGTATAAATTAAAAGTTATCGCACTTCTTAAGGTAAGACCTCCGCCTTGACAGCGTTAAAAGTCTATCCCGTTTTTATATTATAAATATTGATTTAAATCAATTAATTTATATAACTTTACAGAACTTTTTTGGTGGTGTGTTTTTGTGAAAAATATTGTTTACAGAACGAAATCCCAACTTATTTTGTGACGAGTATCAAAAAACAATATCTTATTTTTGATTTTTATTTCTATCACAAGATAATAAGGTTTAGAGTTAACAATAGAAGCATCATTATGAAGAAATATGTTATTGATGAGCGGTTCAAAATATAAAGATACAGCTTATTTAGTGCATACTTTGCCTTGGTTAGCACAATTTTTAGGACTATAAAGGCAAGAAAGTAGCTTTTGTGTCTTGTGCAGGCGTATGCCGTTCTTTTGATGGATATGAAATGACCGTAAAAAACGCATTACAAGCTTTAGAGGTTGAAATCGTATCGGTGCATTGAGCCAAATTATCGAACAAGCAGATGTGATTTCGATTGGCGGCGGTAATACTTTCTGCTTATTGAAGCAAATGTATGAACATAATTTACTGGATGCTATCCGAACCAAAGTAAATAGCGGAGCGTCTTATTTCAGCTAGAGTGCCGGTGCAAATGTTGCTGGTAGTTCGATTATGACCACTAATGATATGCCGATTACTTACTCACCGTCTTTTAATGCGTTAAATCTCTTTCCACATCAAATTAATCCACATTTTATTTCCGGCAAAATGCAAGGACATAATGGCGAAAGTCGAGAAGAGCGTTTGGAAGAATTTTTGATCGTTAACCCACAAGCTCAGGTTTATGCACTGCCGGAGGGTACGGCCTTACACATTCAAGGAGAACAAGCGACCGTACTGGGAGCACAAAATATTCTCTGTTTTAGCAAAAATATGCAATTAACAACGCATAGTGTACATTCAACATTTATTTACTAAGGAATTTTTATGGATGAGTTAAAACCTTTTGTTGCTGTGATAGGTATCTTAGCAACGATTTATCTGCTAATTAAAAAATATGAAACCCGAACGGTATTAATTGGTATCGGTTTATTGATGTCAGTAGTGACGCTTAATCCGATGGGGGCATTAGACGCCTTTGCTAAATCAATGACTTCAAGTGGTCTGATTATGGCGATTTGTTCCAGTATGGGTTTTGCTTATGTGATGAAATATACGCAATGCGACACGCATTTAGTTCATTTGCTTACTAAACCGTTAAGCGGTTTGAAATTCTTTTTGATTCCGATTGCAACGATTCTGACTTTCTTTATCAATATTGCAATTCCTTCTGCAGCAGGTTGTGCGGCTGCGGTAGGGGCAACCTTAATTCCGGTATTAAAAAGTGCAAATATTCGACCAGCAACCGCCGGTGCGGCAATTTTAGCCGGTACATTCGGTTCGATGATGAGCCCTGGTTCTTCCCATTCGGCAATGTTAAGTGAAATGTCAAATTTAACCATTACCGAAGTGAATTTAGCCCACGCTCCTTACACAACGATTGCCGGTGCTATCGGTGCGATTGCTTTAACGGTCATGGCAATTATTTTGAAAGATTACGGTGAGGAACACCGTAAAGCCTATTTAGCTGAACACCAAAATGCAGAAACTAAATTTAGCGGCGTTAATCCGTTATATGCGCTCGCACCGTTATTACCGTTAATTATTCTGGTTATCGGCGGTACCGAATTACAAAAAGCGCCGGGCTTAGAATGGGCACAAATGGGCGTACCGCAAGCGATGTTAATCGGTGCGATTTATGCGATTATTGTAACCCGTATTTCACCGGTTAAAATTACCGAAGAATTTTTCAACGGTATGGGTAATTCGTATGCTAATGTTCTCGGTATTATTATTGCCGCAAGTGTGTTTGTCTCCGGCTTAAAAGCAACCGGTGCGGTGGATTCAGCGATTGAATTCCTTAAACATTCAAATGAATTTGTGCGTTGGGGAGCAACTATCGGTCCGTTCCTAATGGGGATTGTTACTGGCTCGGGAGACGCAGCAGCGATCGCATTTAATACGGCTGTAACACCACACGCAATGGAATTGGGTTATACCCACGTGAATTTAGGGATGGCGGCAGCAATTGCCGGTGCTATCGGTCGTACGATGTCACCGATTGCCGGAGTGACGATTGTTTGTGCAGGATTGGCTATGGTTAGTCCGGTCGAAATGGTAAAACGTACCGCACCCGGTATGATTTTAGCAACGTTATTTTTAGCTAATGTAGCGATAAAAAAATAAGCGGTCTGAATTTGCAAAAAATTAACAAATTCAGACCGCTTGTGTTTATTTCAGTAGAGCGATTAAGCCGTAATCACTTCCACGCCGCCCATATATGGACGTAATACTTCTGGAACAGTGATCGAACCGTCAGCATTTTGATAGTTTTCAAGTACTGCAACTAAAGTACGACCAACCGCTAAACCTGAACCGTTTAAGGTGTGGACTAAGCGAGTTTTTTTATCGCCTTTTGCTTTGTAACGTGCAGACATACGGCGAGCTTGGAAATCCCACATATTTGAACAAGAAGAAATTTCACGGTAAGTGTTTTGTGCCGGTAGCCAAACTTCTAAATCGTAAGTTTTCGCCGAACCGAAGCCCATATCGCCGGTGCAAAGTAGAACTTTACGGTATGGTAAGCCTAAAAGTTGTAATACTTTTTCAGCGTGACCGGTTAATTCTTCTAATGCTTCCATTGATTTTTCCGGTGCAACGATTTGTACCATTTCTACTTTTTCAAATTGGTGCATACGGATTAAACCACGTGTATCACGACCGTAAGAACCTGCTTCAGAACGGAAACACGGCGTGTGTGCCGTATAACGTAACGGTAAGCTGTCTTCATCAATAATTTCGTCACGTACTAAGTTAGTTACCGGTACTTCTGCTGTTGGAATTAAGCTGAACGGATGTTGTGTTTCATTAGGATCTTGACCTGTTAATGGTTGAGTATGGAATAAATCTTCGCCGAATTTTGGTAATTGACCGGTGCCGAACAGCGTGTCGTGGTTGACTAAGAATGGCACGTTCGTTTCTACATAGCCGTGTTGTTCAGTGTGAAGATCTAACATAAATTGCGATAAGGCACGGTGTAAACGAGCAAGCTTGCCTTTCATTACCACAAAACGACTAGCCGTTAATTTTACGCCGGCAGCAAAATCTAAACCGTTTAACGCTTCGCCTAATGCCACGTGATCTTTTACTTCAAAGTCAAATTGACGAGGTTCGCCCCAACGTGACACTTCTAAGTTTTCCGTGTCGTCTTTACCTAACGGCACTTCGTCAGCCGGTAAGTTCGGCACAGATAAGAGTAACTCACGAATTTCCGCTTCTACTTGGTCTAAAGCGACTTTCGCTTCGTTTAATTCGTTACCCATATTATCTACTTCCGCTAATAATGCAGAAATATCTTCGCCACGTGCTTTTGCCGCACCGATATTTTTCGAACGGGCATTACGTTCCGCTTGTAGAGTTTCGGTTTTTACTTGAAGTGTTTTGCGTTGTTCTTCCAATGTTTTCACACGCTCTACATCAAGGGTAAAACCGCGTTTAACTTTAAGTGCATTTGCAACATCGTCTAAATTAGTACGAAGAAGATTTTGGTCGATCATTTTTTATTCCTTAATTTTTAATTGTGACTACGGACGGCACAGATGGCTCGGCGATGTAAAAAACGGGTCAAATTTGACCGCTTGTTCCGTGCTTGCTGTTATCCGTAGTTTTGAAATTAGCCACGATTTGCGTTTTTCATAATACGCTGTTTTGCTACTTGCCATTCACGGTCTTTAATGTCTTCACGTTTATCGTGGAGTTTTTTACCTTTTGCCACGCCGACTTTCACTTTCGCCCACGCATTTTTCCAGTAGAGCGATAATGCCACAACTGTCATGCCATCTCGATTTACTTTACCGAATAGCGAATCCAGTTCACGTTTATTCAATAACAATTTGCGGGTACGAGTCGGGTCACAAACAATGTGAGTGGAAGCCATATTCAATGGGGTAATGGTTGCACCGAACAGAAATGCTTCGCCGTTACGAAATGTCACGTAACTGTCACCGATATTCGCCTTACCGGCACGCAGCGATTTTACTTCCCAGCCTTGTAATTCTAAGCCGGCTTCAATTTCTTCTTCGATAAAATATTCATGACGAGCACGTTTATTTAGTGCAATCGTATTCGAAGCTACTTTTGGTTTTTTTGCCATAATTTAAAAAGATTGAGAAAAATTTATAAGATTCTACCGCAAAGCCGCCTAACAGTGAACAGTAACCGTTTAAAATCAAGCAACAAGCGGTTAAATTTGCGAAAAATTTTGCAAAAATGACCGCTTGCCATTGTTATTCCAACATATCCGCCAATAAGAATTGTAACACCGCATCCATACGTAAATGCGGAATCGGTTCACCGTAGGCGAGCGGTTTCGGTTCAAACTGATCGAACTCAAAGCGGTTAAATTGCCAATAATTTGCATCGGGTAAACGGCTTGGTACCGTGCCGGGGTAAAGCGTCACTTGTTTTTTATCGGTTGAACGAATGCCTCGAATCGCTTTAATTTGCGTACCGTTTTGGGTAACCACCACCGGAGCGGTCGCTCGAATTGCCGAAATGGCGTGATAGCCGGTTTCAATACCGTCAAAAGCGGCGTGTCGTCCGCCTTCTTGCACTAACTGACGCATTAAGCTTTCTAAATTTGGCAGTTGATCGCTGGTGATATGATCCGCTTTGGTTGCGACAAATAATAGCTTATCGATATTGGATGAAAACAGACGACGAAACAGCGAACGGTTGCCGTAATGAAAATGCTTGAATAATTGTTGCAAGCCGATTTTCATTTCTAAAAATGCCTCTAAGCCGTAGTTTAACGGCGTTAAGCAATCGGCAAGAATCACTTGGCGGTCGAATTGTGAAAAATAGTCTTCATAAAACGGTTTAACAATCTTTTGTTGATATTGATTGTAACGTTTTTTAAGCATTTGGAACGTGCTGTTTGCCGACGAGTTCTCGAGTTTTTCCCAATCCGCTTCACTTAAATCTAATAACGGGAAGAATTGAAAAACCGGTGCACCCTTTGAATTTTCAGTCGGTAAGACAAATCGTCCCGGCTGAATATATTGCATACCGGCTTGTTTACATTCCAACAAATAAGCAGTGTAAATTTCGCTTAATTCGGCAAGTTGGTTTTCGTCTGCTTTAGCAAAAAGATCTAATTTTTTGACCGCTTGTAACCAAGGCTGTGCCAGTTCCGCACGTTTTCCTTTATGCACTAATTGCTGAGCTTGTGACCATTGTTTGAAAGATTGCGAGAGTAGCGGTAAGTCCAACAGCCACTCGCCCGGATAATCGAAAATATCCAAGTAGAGCGTACCGGTTTCTTTTAAATGTTTGATTAAACCGTCTTGGCGTTGGTAACGGATCGCTAAACGAATTTCACTGATACCGGTGGTGGAAGGCGCCCATACCGGCGGATCGTTTTCTAAACATTGACGGTTTTTATCGTATTCAAAACGGGGAATAGTCAAGTCGCCCTGTTCAACTCGCTTTACCGAAAGGATTTGCCCGTTGCGAGCCGCTCCAAATAAGTTGACGTGCGCATGGCTGTCTTTATTGATATGCAATAGCTGATCGACAAAACTGGTAATAAAGGCAGTTTTGCCGCTACGGCTTAAACCGGTCACGGCAAGGCGAAGATGATTATCTAAACCACGTTGCACAAATTTATGCAGTTTGCTTTGGATTTTGTTAAACATTTCTCGAATACGCTGTAAATTGTTAAAATAAAACGAATTATACAACTAAATAAACGGGATACTTTAATGGAAAATGAAATCGAGCTAAAAATCATGTTAAAAGCGGAGAATGTGGAAGCATTAGCGGATTGGTTTACACAACAGAATGTTTTGTCGCAAGCGACCGATATATTAGGGAACACTTATTTTGATACGCCGGAACAGTTTTTTGCCCAGCAAAAAATGGGGTTGCGAGTGCGTAACCATAATCAAAAGTACGAGATGACTTTAAAAACGAAGGGTGAAGTTGTCGATGGGTTGCATATGCGCCCTGAATATAACTTACCGTTGGAAAGCTATCAGCCGGATTTCAAGCGGTTAAATTCGCACTTTAATTTGCAAATCTCACAAGCGGAACAGATTGCGCAGCAACTTTCGCCAACTTTTAGTACCGATTTTACTCGCCGTAAATGGCTAATTAAGTGCAATCAATCGCAAATTGAAGTGGCATTGGATCAAGGCATGATAAAAAATGGTTTTGGTGAGGAAACGATTTGTGAATTGGAGTTGGAACTTAAAAGCGGTAACCTAAATGATATCTTGTTGTTATTAAAGCAAATGCCACGTAAAGACGGTATGTGGTTTAGTAATTTAAGTAAAGCGCAACGAGGCTATTTAGTTGGACAAGTGGTTAAATTTAAGCAACAAATTAGCAAAGCGATCGAGAATAGTTCCGGTGAGGCATTACTGCAACAATTAGCGGATTATATTCGTACCGTTGAACAAGATTTAGAAGTATTAGATTACTTTAAGCAATTAGCGGGTTTGCCACTGAACAGTTGGGCAGAAGCGCAGCAATATTTAACAAGCAAAGCCTATTTTGAAGAGAATCTAGCAAAAATCGAACAACGTTTATCAAAAAACTAAAAAATGCCACTACATTGAGTGGCGTTTGGTTTATTTTACAACTTCAAACGGTTGTGGAGGGAATACTACATCATTCACTTGAATTGTTAAGCTATATTTCCCTGTCGGGTCAGTCTTTTCAAAGCTCCAACATTTATCTAAGCGTTCGTTATTCGAACCTTTTAATAATGTGGTAATACGGTGGGTTTGTTGATCGGATGTCGAGACCACATTACCGTCTTCAGACGTTACTTTTAAGGTTGAAGGGGCTTGTAAAACTTCAATCACTTGGTTAGACGCTTTAAACGGCATATTAAATGCAACCCAACAGAGTTGGTGTTTTTTGCTGAGTGAAAGCTGATTGTTCGCTACCGGGCTTGGTACGTTGCTGCTCATATCCAACACTTGCATTCTCAGCATTGGTTGAGTGTTAACCGCCGGTTTGGTTTCTGCATAGCTTGAAACGCTCATTGCTGTGAGTGCAAGTGCAAATAATTTTTTCATGAATTGTTCTCCGATGTATTTTTCTGATGAGCTTCTCTTAAACGATTGGCAATAATTTGAATCGCTTTGCCACTGCTTACGCCTTGCGCCATCAGTTCTTGAATTTGTTCCACAGCAGCTTGTTGCTGTTCATGGGTTAAAGAAAGTAGAGCATTATCCATATAGAATCCTTAATGTCTAATAAAAATGGCTAAATTGCCAATTGAATTGCATAAACAAACGTTGCCATTGTTCATCAAGCGGTGCAAAAATTTCGATTTTTTGCGCTGTTTTCGGATGTGTAAATTTCAAAAAATGCGAATGTAGCATTAATCGGTCACAACCGGTTTTCTCGGTTAAAGTACGATTTTGGTGCAAGTCACCGTATTTGGTATCGCCCATAATCGGATGAAATAAATGCTTCATATGGCGGCGTAGTTGGTGCTTACGTCCCGTTTTCGGTAATAATTCAACCAAACTGTAACGTGCCGTTTGGTGTTTACCTGCCGGATAAGGCATTTCGACACTTGCAAGATTTTGGTAAAAAGTGACCGCTTGTTGGGCTTCTTTCGGCTGAGAAAACTTATCGGCAATTTTGTCTAGAATTACTTTTAATGGATAATCGATCTCGCCTTTGTCGAGCAGATAGCCCCGCACCACTGCTAAATAGCCTTTTTCCATTTGGTGCTGTTCAAATTGTTCACTCATTAGGCGAGTCATTTCACTATTTAATGCAAACAATAACACACCGGAAGTCGGGCGATCTAAGCGATGAATCGGGAAGACGTGCTGACCGATTTGATCACGTAACGTTTGCATTGCAAACTGCGTTTCGTGTTTATCCAGCCATGATCGGTGAACTAACATTCCAGCCGGTTTGTTGATAGCAATCAGTTCATCATCACGGTATAAAATTTCCAGTTCCATTTAGTCCTTTAATAATAATTCAATCAATAACACTGGCTGATGAATCGCTTGTAAATAGCTTTCGTCTTTTAGGGCTTCTTCCAAGTAAGGCGTAATTGAAAAGTTGCGTGGTAAATCTGCACCAGCATCTAAAAGCGCGTGCATACGAGGAATAAAAATCCATTGTAACCATTGAGTCGGGCTAAGCGTTCCGATACAAAACGGCTGATCGTTCGCTAAGTCTTCCAAGCTCGGCGCAACCGCATCCCATTGCTTGTGCGTACGCAACGCAATTTCTAAATCGGTTAAATGTTGTCTAACTTTGGTTTTCATATTTAATTGAGTTCGTTAATCCAGTTCGGGTAAATAAGGTTTAAGGTGCGTTCCATTGTTTCATAAACGGCTTTCGCAATAAACTCCGTGATCGGTTGATAATTGCCTAAATCACCTAACGCCAATGCACGATAATAGTCAGCTCGATTCTCAGCTTTTAAAATCGTCACTTGGAAACCTGCTTTCATTAATTCTAAATTCATCAATAAACGTCCAGTACGTCCATTACCATCAATAAAAGGGTGAATTGCCACAAATTTGTTATGTAGCATCGCAATGCGTTCAATAGGTTCTAATATATTGAGGTTTTCTTGGTTCCAACGCATTAATTCTTCCATTTGCGGATGAACTAAAAAAGGTTGTGGAGGTTGATGTTCCGCGCCATTAATGACGACTGGTACATTACGGTATTGTCCGGCTTCTCGTGCATTATCGGTTTTTTGTAGTAACAAATAGTGGAAATTTTTTATTGTCACTTCTGTCAGCGGTGCATTTTCTTTTACGAGATCGATTAAGTAACCAATCGCCTCTTGGTGATTAATAATATCTAAATGATCCTTAAAAGGCTTTCCGTTAGCGGTAATGCCACTTTCAAGTAACACGCGAGTTTCAAATATATCTAATGTATTTCCTTCTATCGCATTGGATTGCTGATTATATTTCAGCATTAAATCCGCTTGAATGTTTTTCATTACAGCAATATTGAGAGGACGATGCTTATCAAGCAAAGTACGCATTTTATGAAGTTTGGTAATAAGCATAGTGAATTTATTGATAAATAAAAATAAGTGCCGTATTCTAGCATTATCTGTGTTATCCACCAATTCATAATAAAAAGAGAAAATATGCAAAATCAGCCAACTATTCTGCAAAAAATCGTACAAGATAAAGCTGTTTGGGTCGAAAACAAACAAAAAACTTTTCCACTTTCACAATTCCAACAGCAAATTGTTACTGCTGATCGCAATTTTTATGCGGCATTAGCGACAGCTTCGCACCAAGTGCCTGCATATATTTTAGAGTGTAAAAAGGCTTCACCTTCCAAAGGACTGATTCGTGCCGAGTTTGATTTGGATGCGATTGCGCAGGTCTATAAACATTACGCTTCCGTCATTTCTGTGCTAACTGATGAGCAATATTTTCAGGGCGATTTTCGTTATATCGATCAGGTCAAACGCCAAACAATGCAACCAATCTTATGCAAAGATTTTATGATTTCGCCGTATCAGGTGTATTTGGCTCGTTATTCGAATGCGGATGCAATTTTGCTGATGTTATCGGTAGTTGATGACGAAACTTATCGCAGATTGGCGGATTTAGCTCACTCTTTAGGGATGGGGGTTTTAACCGAAACTAGTACGGATGAAGAATTTGAGCGAGCGTTAGCATTGGGTGCAAAAGTGATTGGCGTGAATAACCGTGATTTGCATACGCTGACGGTGGATATGAATCGCATTGTGCGTTTGGTAGAAAAATATCAGGATCAAATTCCGGCAGATGTCCGTTTGATTTCAGAATCAGGTATTTATGATCATTCACAGGTAAAAGCAATTAAGCCGTTTGCACACGCATTTTTGATCGGTAGCAGTTTGATGGGTAGTACGGATTTAAATAATGCGGTACGTTCTGTTATTTTCGGTGAAAATAAAGTGTGTGGTTTAACCCGTACACAAGATGTAAAAGCGGTGTATGAAAACGGCTTTTTATATGGTGGATTAATTTTTGCTGAAAATTCGCCTCGTCAGTTATCGTTACGTCAAGCGCAAGAATTAGTGGTGAATGCGCCATTACATTATGTCGGCGTATTCCAAAATCAAGCGGTCGAATTTGTCGAAAAAATCGCAAAACAGCTTGAGTTATATGCGGTTCAGCTACACGGCTCAGAAGATGAAGCCTATATTGCTGAGCTCTCAGCAAAATTAGCCGGAAAAACGCAAATCTGGCAGGCAATTTCGATAGATGTTCAAGCGGAAACAGTTGAATATCACGATAATCCGCTCGTGGCACGTTATATCCTTGATAGCAAAAATGGTACGCAACAGGGAGGTACCGGTAAAACATTTAACTGGCAGCTCATTCCGAACGAATTAAAACAAAAAGCAATGCTTGCCGGTGGCATTTCAGCTGAAAATATCGAGCAGGCACTCGCGCAAGGTTGTTTAGGTGTCGATCTCAATTCTGGTGTAGAGCAGCATAAAGGCGTAAAAGATTTAGCAAAAATGACCGCTTGTGCAGAGAAAATTCTCAAAGCCTAAGAAGTGTGATAAACTTTGATCAATAATGTTTAACAAAGAGAGGACGAAATGGGTACTTTAGGTTATTCAATGATGACTGTTGTAGCAGCATTAGGTATGATCGTAGTTTTCGCTTACAACATCTTCTAATCTGTTACTGCAGAAAAGCACGGAAAGCACAGAATATTATCAGTAACTTCCGTGCTTTCTGTTTATTTTGTGGTAAATGTTATGAACAAACTCACTTTTGCATCTCTTTCTTTCAATTCAAATAATACCCCCGTTTCCGAACAATTTGACGATATTTACTTCTCCACCCAAGACGGTCTTGAAGAAAGTTATTATGTTTTCCAAGAAGGTAACCAGCTTTGGCAAAAATGGCAAACTCATACGAGTGAATCTTTTGTGATTGCCGAAACCGGTTTTGGTACCGGGCTTAATTTTTTAGCAGTTGCCGATAAATTTCAGCAGTTTTTAAGTGAGTTCCCCAATAGCAAACTCAAACGTTTATATTTTATTTCGTTTGAAAAATTTCCTCTTACTTCCGAGCAATTAGCGACCATTCATAAAAATTACCCGCAATTTGCAAAACTTTCGCAGAAAATGACTGCTTGTTGGCAACCTCGCCAAGCCGGTTGTCAGCGTTATCATTTCGAGCAAATCTATCTTGATGTATGGTTCGGCGATATGTTGGAGAACTTACCGCAATTAGGCGATTTATATAGCAATCGAATTGATGCGTGGTTTTTAGACGGTTTTTCACCGGATAAAAATCCGGAAATGTGGAATAAAACGCTTTATCGCCAAATGTTCCGTTTAACGAAAAATGGCGGTAGTTTTGCGACCTTTACTGCTGCAAGTGCAGTAAGAAAGGGCTTACAAGCGGTCGGATTTGAGGTCAAAAAACGTAAAGGTTTTGGCAAAAAACGAGAAATGCTGTGGGGTGAAAAACCGCAACAAAGCGAAACGGCACTGGTAAATTACCCGTATTTTTATAGCAAGCCGCAAACAGAAGCAGACGATATTGCGATTGTCGGTGGTGGTGTAGCCAGCTTGTTTGTTGCATTATCACTGCTTGAAAGAGGAAAAAAAGTCACGCTTTATTGCAAAGACAGTGCGCTAGCACAAAATGCTTCCGGAAATTTGCAAGGCGCGATTTACCCGCAACTCAGTGACGATGACGAACGTAATATCCGTTTTTATGTGCATTGTTTCGATTATGCGTTGCAACGTTTGGCACAAATTGAACCGCTTGTTGAGTTTGAACACGCCTTAACCGGTGTGGTGTTATATGCCTATAACGATAAGACGGTGAAAAAATTGGAAAAAATGGCTCGGCAAACTGATGATGAAAGTTTGTTTAGGCTATGTAATGCGGCTGAGTTAAGCGAAAAAATCGGGCTTAAAGTGCCGAATGGCGGTGCATTTATGCCACAAAGCGGTTGGTTATCGCCGATACAGTTTGTACAAGGTACGTTTGCTTATTTACAAACGAAAGGATTACAGATTGTGCTAAATCACGACGTGAAAGATCCGCAATTTAGTGAAGGGAAGTGGCAGTGGCAACACAATGGCGAAACGTTTGGTCATCAGATTTTAGTGTTGGCAAACGGGCATACACTTACGCAATTTCAGCAAGCTCAGGGGATTCCGCTGTATCCGGTACGTGGGCAAGTCAGCCAGATTCCGACCACACCGGCTTTGCAGCAACTAAAATGTGTGGTGTGTTATGACGGTTATTTAACACCTGCTTCTAAAGCGAATACCCATTGTATCGGTGCCAGCCATGTGCGTGATAATGCCGAAACACATTTTTCACCGGAAGAACATCACGAGAATGTCGCAAAACTTCAGCAAAATTTGACCGCTTGTGATTGGACGAACAATATCGATCTTTCACAAAATTTAGCTAAACAAGGGGTGAGAGCAGCACTGCGAGATCGTGTGCCGATGGTTGGACAAATGCCGAATTTTAGCGCTCAAAAAGTACAATATCAGAATTTGTATAATCAACTACGCCGTAAACAAGCGGTCGAAAATGCGGAAAATTTTGCAAATTTATATCTGGTGAACGGCCTAGCTTCTCGAGGTTTAACTACTGCACCGTTATTAGGCGAGCTGTTAGCGAGCCTGATTTGTCATGAGCCGTTACCAATTAGCGAAGATATTTGGCATGCACTTAGCCCAAATCGTACTTGGATACGAAAATTGTTGAAAGGCTCAAAAGTAGAATAGTTAAAAAAACAAAACCTCGAATATCATTATTCGAGGTTTTTTTGTTGGTTGTAAAAACATACAGTCTTTACTATAATTTACGTGTTTTAGCAATAAAGCTAAAACGAGCTGGTGGCGACCTTTAATCCCACCAACTTTGAAGAGGATAACCAAATGTTTAAATACATTATCCTAGTTATTTTCTTGTTAGTCTTGAGCTCCCCAGCCTACTAATAAGAAATAACTCAACTGAGCGGTTGAACCGCTCAGTTCTTCAAATCATAAGTGGTTAATCACTTGTTGTCAAATACAATGCTTAATCGCAAGGTAAAATTTTAATCGCTAAACCGCCGGTTGAAGTTTCACGGTATTTAGCGTTCATATCTTTACCGGTTTCATACATCGTTTCGATCACTTTATCTAAAGTTACGCGAGGCTGCGATGTTAAGCGTAAAGCCATACGACTAGCGTTGATCGCCTTAACCGAAGCAATCGCATTACGTTCGATACAAGGAACTTGTACTTGTCCGCCAACAGGGTCACAGGTTAAGCCGAGGTTGTGTTCCATTGCGATTTCGGCAGCGATACAAACCTGATCCGGACTTCCGCCCATAATTTCGGTTAAACCGGCAGCTGCCATCGAACAAGCTACGCCAACTTCGCCCTGGCAACCCACTTCCGCACCGGAAATAGACGCATTCATTTTGTACAGTGTACCGACAACGCTACAAGCTAATAAATAGCGCTCAATCGTTTCTTGATTAAGCGGTGCGATAAATTGCTGATAGTAAGCTAATACTGCCGGCACAATACCGCAAGCACCGTTAGTCGGTGCAGTGACAACACGTCCGCCTGCCGCATTTTCTTCATTCACCGCAAGCGCAAACATATTTACCCAGTCAATAATTTGCATTGGGTCAGTATTAAATTTGCCGGTTGCTTCTAATGTTCTGCGTAAAGATGGCGCGCGGCGTACTACTTTTAATGGACCGGGTAATAAACCTTCCGTGTGTAAACCGTGTTGGATACAGTCTTCCATCGTTTTCCAAATTTTTGCAAGATAATCTGAGATTTCTTGCTTCGGACGTAGGGCCGCTTCGTTTTTCCACACTAAACTCGAAAGCGGTAAACCTTGTTCTTTACAGTGCTTGAGTAAGTCTTCTGCATTTTTATAAGGGAACGGCACAGCTACAGTATCGTTGGCTTGGCTATCAAAGTTCTCATCATCAACGATAAAACCGCCACCGATAGAATAGAAAGTTTTCTCGAATAATAATGTTTCACCTTCGAAGGCTTTTAAAATCATTCCATTTTCATGACGAGGTAAGAAATCGTAATGAAAAGGCATATCTTTATAGAAATCGAATGTGATGGTTTTTGCCATTTCAGATACAGCTTCAGCAACAACTAATTTGCTTTCTTGCTTCACTTGTTCGATAACCGTTTCAATTCGTTCAATATCCACATTATCGGGTAAATAACCCATTAAGCCTATTACCACCGCAATATCGGTACTATGACCTCGACCTGTAAGGGCTAGAGAACCATAAATATCGGCTTGCAAGCGGTCGGTTTTGGCCAAAAGTTTGCGAGCCAACAATTCATCAATAAATTGTTTAGCCGCTTTCATTGGGCCTACAGTATGGGAGCTTGAAGGGCCGATACCCACTTTAAAAATATCAAATACACTAATCATAAAATCACAACACAATGTTAAAAAGAGGGAGGCAACAAACGCATAGAGAAAATCAGGTTTGTTGCCTTAAAATTCGAAAGGGCGAATTATACAGAGATTATAGTAATCCGTACACTATTGCTGAAATAGCGATTGTACCCATTACCGCAATAAAAATATTGCTGATGCTACCTTTATATTTAGCTAATGTCGGTACGGTATAAATTGCATACACTGGCATAATAAACAGAATCATTGCAATAATCGGACCGCCTAAGCTTTCAATGAAACCAAGAATACTTGGGTTGATTGTTGCGACAATCCATAACGTGATAAAGAAAACAACCGCAGTGATTTTTTTGAATCTTGCTGATTCAATTGGTTTATCACGTAACTGATTCACTAAACCTTCTAAACCTTCACGTGCGCCTAAATAGTGACCAAAGAAAGAGCTACCGATAGCTAAGAATGCTACGAAAGGTCCAAAGTAAGAAATAATCGGGTTATCGAATTTATTTGCTAGGTAAGATAAAATTGAAATATTTTGTGCTTTTGCTTGTGCTAATTCTTCAGGTGTTAGTGTTAATACACAACTGAAAACGAAGAACATAACGAATAACACTAAGATCATTGCGGTTGAACGTAATACTTTGCTTGATTCAACTTCAGTTTTTTGCGGATCTTGATAGTGTTTTTGCTGTGAAAGCGCAAATGATGAAATTGCCGGTGAATGGTTAAAGGCAAACACTAATACCGGAATCGTTAACCATAATGTCGTTAAGAAATCACCTGTGCTTGGCATTTGTTGTAATGCCGCACCGTTCCATTCCGGAATCAAGTAAATAGATAAACCGAATAGGATTAATACTAATGGGTAAACTAAGTAAGTGGTGATTTTTAACATCGCTTGTTCGCTAAGCAGCATCACGCTAATCATTACCGCAATTAATACACCGGATAGTAATGCACGAGGCGGTACAGTCATATGTAATTGGTTTTCAATAAATGAGCCGACTGTATTGGTGATACCCACGCCATAAATTAATAGAATCGGGAAGATTGCAAAGAAGTAAAGCAAGGTAATAAATTTGCCGGCATTTTCTCCAAAATGCTCACGAACTACATTGGTAATATCACTTCCCGGTTTACTTGAAGAAAGTACAAAACGAGCAAGTCCTCGGTGTGCGAGGTAAGTCATTGGCCCAACCAATAAGGTCATGATAATTAATGGGTAAAAACCGCTCATACCAGCGTTGATCGGTAAAAATAAAACTCCTGCACCAACAGCTGTGCCAAAAAGATTTAGTACCCAAGTGAGGGAAAAACGATTAGATGGCGTAGCCATAAAACTCTCCTATTTACAGAATTATAAAAATTTTGTTGGATCATAATCTTCTGGATATAAGAAACAAGTAAAAAATGTCAATTTTGTGATCTGGCTAAAACTTTATTTTTAGGTAGAGAGTTATGTGATTATTTTTTAATTATTTAGTGAATGATTCTAAATTATATCGGTTATATAGGGTTTGATGCGTTTTTTATTTTTTATCCCAAAATGGTGAAAAATAGTAAATTTACAAACTTGTGAGGAATATAGTGATTTGGTTATAAGAATGAGGGTTTTGTTATTTCAAATTCATCTAAAAATATTCTATGTTCGCGAAATGAGTTTGAATGAGGACTTTTTTACACAAAGCGGTACAAACGCAAAATACCGCTGAACGTACGTAGTTGTATCAACAAGCGGTCGAAATTTTCCAACAAAATACACTGATAATTCCGATTGCTCATGCAATTAACTATGTGCCGGTCAGCAAGCGTGTGCAAGGCTTTGTGCAAAGCCCGTTTGGCTACACTACGTTTTATTCCGTCACATTAGTGGAATAATCAAAGGACGATTTGCAAATTTTTATGCAAATTTGACCGCTTGTTAGGTCACGACACATTAAGCTTAATGTGAATATTATTCATGATGATTTCAAAATTTTTTCAGATGATTAAAAAATAAAATTTGTTAGAATTCAGTGAAATTTATATTTTAATGATTACAAGGAAACACAATGTCTCAATTATTCCCTACGGCAACGCAACGTACTTCTGCACCTTACCGTTTTGATATTGTCGGTAGTTTCTTACGTACGGATTCGATTAAACAAGCTCGTCAGCAATGTTCTTGCGGTGATATTTCCTGTGCGGATTTAACTCAAGTAGAAGATACGGAAATTGCAAAATTAGTTGAACATCAAAAAGCAGTAGGATTACACGCGGTAACTGACGGCGAATTTCGCCGTACGTTCTGGCATATGGATTTTTTAGCCGCATTAGACGGTATTCAGGAAGTGGACGCAGAGAAGTTCTCGGTACAATTTAAACACCACAGCGTACGCCCGAAAACGATTAAAATTGTTGATAAAGTGGATTTTTCGGAATCGCACCCGTTTGTAGAACATTTCCGTTCGTTACAAAAAATTGCCGGTGAGACGGAAGTGAAATTTACTATCCCATCACCTTCAATGTTACATTTGATTACCAATGTACGTGCGGAAGATTATCAGCCGATTGCACGTTATGAAAATAACAACCAGCTATTGTTAGACGATATTGCCGATGCGTATATTAAAGCGATGAACGTGTTCTATAAATTAGGTTGCCGCAATTTACAATTAGATGATACTAGCTGGGGTGAATTTTGTGCCGAGGACAAACGTGCAGCCTATAAAGCACGTGGTTTAGATTTAGACCAAATTGCCAAATATTATGTATATATGGTTAATAAAATCATTGATGCAAAACCGGCGGATGATATTGCAATTACGATGCATATTTGCCGTGGTAACTTCCGTTCAACCTGGTTCTCGGCAGGCGGTTATGAGCCGGTGGCGGAAACCTTATTTGGCACATGCCGCATTGACGGTTTCTTCTTAGAGTACGATTCTGATCGTTCGGGCGATTTCAAACAGTTACGCTTTATCAAAGATCAGCAAGTGGTTTTAGGTTTAATTACTTCAAAAAACGGCGAATTAGAAAATCGTGATGAAGTGATTGCGCGTATCCAAGAAGCGGCACAATATGTGGACATTAATCAGCTTTGTCTAAGTCCACAATGTGGCTTTGCATCAACTGAAGAAGGTAATATTCTGACGGAAGAACAGCAATGGGCAAAACTGAACTTTATTCGTGAAATCAGTGAAGAAGTTTGGGGCAAATAATCGCTAAATGGATTGTCAGAAGGGCAAGATTGTTATCTTGCCCTTTATTTTACTGCTCATCGGCTAAGTAATGTGCGCCTAAACTATTCGGTTCTTTTAGCATTTGCAAAACCACAAGCTGTGCGGTTTTTAGCGCATAAAAGATTTCGATGCCTTGTTGCTGATGATGAGTAATCGGATTAAAGCGCTGTTCAAGCTGTTGCAACTCATTCTGCAATAAGGTCAAGTTTGCTTTGGTGCGATACACATTAGCAAAACGGGCCATTTGTTCACGAATTTGTTTGAGTAGCTCGCTGGCAAGCAGTGCATTATCTCCTGTGGGGTTGTTTAACCGATTAAGTGCTTTCTCTGCGAGTAAACGATAGGTTTCCGTAGGTACAAGCGGTTGAATTTTGGAGATTTTTTGCAAATTTTTGACCGCTTGCGCCACCGCCCGTGTGGCGAATACCAACCCACCGCCGACCGAATTACCACCTAAGCGGTTTGCTCCCTCAATACAATGGGCGATTTCTCCAATCGCAAACAGCCCGGCGACACAAGATTCACCGTACTCATCAATTTCAACTCCGCCGTTACAGCTATGTGCAAATGGCGTAATCGCAATTTTATCTTTAACCAAATCTATCCCCACTTCTTGACGTAACCAGTTAAGATAAACCGTATAAAACTCTTGCTTATCTTGATAAAGCTCAGGGCTATAGTGCAGGTAAATGCCTTTTTGCTGCGGGTTAGCCAATAAATGCTTCATCATCACCAAATCAAATTCGACACAAGTGAAATCCACACTAAACGGCGCATAATGGCTACGGGCTAACATCATTTGTTGAAATTGTATTTGAGTCAGATGAGAAAACAGATCTTGCCCATTTTCATCGGTGATTTTTGTGACGTATTTCAGCGTATGTTCGCCAAATAACACTTTGTATTTCGGTTCGACAAACGAGGGGATAAATTGAATAAAGGCGAGATTGGTCAATTTTGCACCGGCTTGGTGAGCGATGGAATGCGTTGAGCCGATAATATACGCCGGATAAAGATTGTCTTTATACAAGCTGGCAATGCCGCCACTTGCTAAAATGATTTGGCTGGTTTTGCAAAAAATATAGCAAATTTGACCGCTTGTATTTAGGCTAAACGCCACACCTTGCACTTGATTTTGTTCGGTAACAATATGCAGTAATGTTGCTTGTTCATAAACTTTAGTGGATTGGCTATCAAGAATTTGTTTCGCCCGTTGAGCAGCTTCCCGCCAATGATTGATTAGATAAATAGGGCGGGGATACTCGGCGAAACAGGCTGGGCGATTGTCTTTGCGTAGCCAAGGTTTAAAGCCGATTTGTTCAAGTAATTCAATCGCTTGGGGTGAATTTTCAATATAGGCTTTGACTACTTTCGGATTAGTTCTGTTTTTGCCGACACGTTCAATATCCAGTCGGAATTTTTCCGAGTCATTTTCACCGGTCACTTGAATGCCCAGTGTGGCTTTTAACGGAAAGAAACTTGCGCCTGAACCAATAGGCGTTTTGCTGATTAACGTCGTTTTCAGCCCAAGTCGTTCCGCTTCGACTGCCGCCGCAAGCCCAGCGATACCTGAACCGACAATAAGTAAATCAGTATAAATCGTTTGAGTAATTTGAATTGATTGCATAATGGATATAGATAAAAGGGCAGAATAAACCTGCCCTGAATGTAGCATAAATTACAATAATGACGGTGCAGCATTAATCAGCGTACGAGTGTATTCCTCTTTCGGTGAATTGAATACTTCGCTTGAACTGCCAGTTTCCACCACTTTGCCGCCGTTCATTACCACAATGCGATCCGAAACTTGATGTACGGTTTGTAAATCGTGTGAGATAAACACCATTGCAAGGTTCAGCTCTTTTTTTAGATCAGCAAGTAAATTTAATACTTGTGCCCGCACCGATACGTCAAGTGCAGAGGTCGGTTCATCGGCAACAATCAGTTTCGGGCTGAGTGCTAAAGCTCTGGCGATGGCAACTCGTTGTTTTTGACCGCCGGATAAACGTGTCGGCTCGACTAAAGCAGCGGAACGAGGTAAACCGACTCGGGAAAGTAATTCGTAAACCCGTTTTTCCCGTTCCTGCGGTTGCAATACGTTATGAATATCCATCGGATCTTTTAAAATATCCAATACACGCATACGAGGATTGAGAGCAGTTGCCGGATCTTGGAAAATTACCGAAACTTGGCGACCAAACTGTTTACGGGCCTCGGTGCTGCCGTATTTCATTTGTAAGCCGTTAAATTTGACCGTGCCGGAAGTCGGTTTTTGCAAACCGATCATAATACTGGCTAAGGTTGATTTACCGCAGCCAGATTGACCGACTAATCCGACCGTTTCCCCGGCATAGATCGATAAACTGACATTATCTACCGCCGTGAATTTTTTCGGATTAAACAAAGTCCCGTCTCGAGAAGCAAATTGCATCACAATATCGGATAATTCAAGAATCGGTTGTTCTTTTAACACTTTCATACTCATGTTTTATCTCTCCACGCGTTTTTCTTGTGTTGCTAAATGTGATGCCCAAAAATGTTGCGGGTGATCATCGGTGGCAACCAGTTGTAAATGTTGCTCCGGATCCGCTTCCGGACGTAATGAACGGCTGGCGAAACGGTCACTTTTCGCAAAGTCGAATGGTGACGGTACGCTACCCGGAATTTGATATAAGCGTTCGGCACGTAATTCGGTTGAAAGAACCGAGCCAAGTAATCCACGGGTATATTCGTGAGTCGGATTGGCTAAAAGCGGTGTAGTCGGTGCGGCTTCAACCACTTGACCGGCATACATGACCGTGATGTGGTGTGCCATTTGTGCAACGAGTGCGAGATCGTGGCTGACGAACACCATCGCAAAACCGAGTTTTTCACGTAATTCATTTAAGAGTTTGATCACTTCGGCTTGTACTACAACATCGAGCGCAGTGGTCGGTTCATCGGCGATTAATAATTTAGGCTCACGAGCGAGCGCCATTGCAATCAATACACGTTGGCGCTGTCCGCCTGAAAGCTCGTGCGGATAACGGTTAAGTGTTTTTTCCGGATCGAGTTTTACCCATTGTAATAAGGTTTCTGCGCTTTGTTTTCCACCCCGGCTAATCAGCTGTGCCATTTGGTCTTTGATTCGCATAGACGGGTTAAGCGCACTTAACGCATCTTGGTAAATCATTGAAATTTCGTGACCTCTTAACGCATTGAGCTGTTCCGATTTTAGTAAATCGTGCTGTTTACCGCTACGATCGGTAAATAATATTTCACCGGTAATTTGAGCAGTTTTTGGCAATAGCCCCATGATAGAGAAGGCGGTAATTGATTTACCGCAACCAGATTCACCGACTAAGCCCATGGTTTCGTCTTCATGTACGGTAAAGCTGATGTTATCAACCAGCGGAATTTCACCGTAACGATTTGGGAAGCGAATTGATAAATTTTTCACTTGTAAAATCGGTTTCGCATTCGGATTTAATTGCATGCGATCGGTGCGAGTTGTTTCTTTTTCATGTAGCTTCAGCAAATAACGTTTTAGTGCGAGCGTTTCCGCCATTGCTTCTTGTACATCGGTTGAAAGCGGTTTTGCGACATCTTCTTTGGTTTTTGGTGAGCTTTTTAGTTTTGGGTTAACTAACGCATCGGTTAAACCTTCCGCTAAGATATTGAGAGCTAATACTGTGAGTAGAATCATAATACCGGCAAAAGTTGTCGCCCACCAGAAGCCACTTAAAACAAGGTTACGTCCTTCCGATAAAATATTGCCCCAAGACGGGAACGGCGGTTGTACGCCGGCACCTAAGAATGAAAGTGAAGCTTCAAATACGATCGCATCCGCCACCATTACTGTGGCAAACACTAACACCGGGGCGGCAGTATTACGTACAACGTGTTTAACTAAAATATAAGTACGGCTGCCGCCTAACACGCGTTCGGCACGCACGTAATCTTCTTCCCATTGGGATATGACATTCGCACGTACCACCCTTGCAAGTTGCGGCGTATAAACGACCGCTATCGTAATGATAATCACCGGAACAGAGTTACCAAAGGTCGCAAGTAATACTGCGGCAAGCGCAATACCCGGGAATGCCATTAAAATATCCATTAAACGCATGATCACTTCGTTACCGAATTTGTCTGCGGTTGCGGCGGTTGCACCTAAAATCCCACCAAACAAGATGGCGACACCTACCGCGCCTAAACCGATAAAGAGTGAAGTTCTCGCCCCCCAAACCATACGGGAGAAAATATCACGCCCTAAACGATCGGTACCGAATAGATAGTCACCGCTTGGTGCTTGTACTGGTCGAAGGGTTTGTAATGGATCATACGGGGCAACAATCGGGGCTAAAATCGCAATGCAAGCCACAAATAAAATGAAAATCAATGCAATTTTTGAACTGGTTGATAATGCTCTAAATCTAGCGCCACCGTTAGCTAGTCGAGCGGCAAATCCTTGACGAAACATTATAGACTCCGAATTTTTGGATTGATGAGTAAATAGAGAATATCAACAATGATATTAACTAATACGAAGGTAAAGGCGATAGTAAGCACCACTCCTTGCACTAAGTGTAAGTCGTGGTTCACGATACCGTTAAAGATAAGTTTACCCATACCTGGAAGATCGAAGATTTGTTCAATCACTACCGCACCGCCGAGTAAATAGCCAACTCGTAAACCAAGTACGGTCACCGGAGTGATTAATGCGTTTCGTAAGACATTGTGACGAATCACGGTCGAGTAAGGCACACCGTTACCAATTGCGGTACGCACGTAATCTTTATCCATTTCTTCCACCATCGTGGTACGCACGACTCGAATTAATGAAGCACAAACCGGCACGGCAAGCGCAAGTGACGGTAAAATCATCGAACGGAAATATTCGTTCGGATCCTCACTGAACGATACAAAACCGCCGGACGGTAACCAATCCAGTTTTAAAGAAAAGTATTGAATCAATAAGATACCAAGCCAGAAAGACGGTGTGGCAACCGCAGCAACCGAAACTAGGCGAATTACTTGGTCTATCCAACGATCACGATAAAGTGCGGCAAGAATACCTAAAGAAAAAGAGACGATTGCCGCTAAAAATACCCCGATAAAAGTGAGCTGTAGCGTGAGCGGAAATGCTTTGGCAATCATATCAATAATCGGCTGTTCCGGTGGCGTAGTCATACCGAAATCCAGTACTAACAAATTCCCGAGAAAACGGAAATATTGAACAATCACCGGATCATTTAAACCGTGTTGTTCTCGATAGATCTCTTTGGCAGCTTCGGTTGCACTTTCACCTAAGGCAACTGTGGCAGGATCACCGGGTGTGAATTGTAAGACTAAAAAAACTAAGGCGGTAACACCTAAAATCATGATAGGCAATGCCATTAAACGGCGCAGTAAAAGGCGAAGTACAATTTCCATTTTATTCTCCGTTTTTATTAGAAAGGGTACAAGCGGTTAAATTTAAGCATTTTTTTACCAATCGCTTAAATCTAAGAGGAAGGCGGCAACATCCGTTGCCGCAATAAGTCAGTGTTATTTACGTTCTACGCCAAGGAATGATAAGCCCGTGGTCGGTAACGGTTGGAAACCGGTGAGAGATTTATCGCTCCATGCGGTCGGTAATTTACGGTGTACAATCGGGTAAAGCGGCACTTGTTGTGCAATAATATTGATTGCTTTTTCCCATGCGGCTTTTGCATCAAGTGGCGTTTTAGCGCGGACAGCTTCATCAAGTAATTTTTGCACTTCGGCATATTCCGGTGTATTCGCCCAACGGAAACGGCGTTTCGGCCAAACATCACCACGGTACCACCAGCTGAGTAATAAATCTAAGTCGTTACCAAACACAGACGGATCGCCCGGTGCAATAACCACTTCAAATGCACCTTTATCCACATGAGCACCATAAAGCGCACCGGATTGTAGGTGTTTCAAACTAACTTTTACGCCTTTTAATGCGTTCCAAGACTCAAGAATAAGTGGCGCGCATTCTTTCACCCAAGCGTGGTCGGTTGCCAGTAATTCGAAGGTTAATGATGTTATACCGGCTTCAGCTAGAAGCGCTTCGGCTTTCGCTTTATCAAAATCATATTGGCTGGCGGCTTTTACATAATCAGGATGGGTGTCTTGGACATAAGAACTTGCCGCTTTCGCATTACCTAAGAACACAATATCGATTAATTTTTGTGTATCTAAGCCATAATGTAACGCTTGGCGTACTTTCGGATTATCAAACGGTGCTTTTTCACAGTTAAACATTAAGAACAGTAATCCGAATGATTGCACCGATTCCACTTTGCCTTTGCGTTTTAAACGTTCAGCATCAAGATATGGGACGGATTCAATTGCTTGTACGCGTCCGGATTCTTGTGCGGTCACACGAGCAGCATCGTCTGATAATAAGAACCATGTCATTTTATCTACTTTAGCCGGATAAATACCGTTATAAGCGGTATTGGCTTCAAAAACAATGCGATCGTCTTTGGTTGCGGAAACAAATTTATAAGGGCCTGAGCCGATAGGTTTGGCATCAAATGCAGATTGACCGGCTTCTACGATATGTTTCGGTACGATTTTGACAATGGTTAAACGTTCTTTAAATAAAGCAAACGGATATTTTAATTTGAATTCAACCACATTATCGTCAAGCGCTTTTACCGAAGTGATAAACGGAATAAATTGGGCGAACAGAGAGGCTTTAGCCGGATCTAACACACGCTCGAAAGAGTAAACTACATCTTCGGTGGTGACTGGTTTACCATCGTGGAAAGTTGCACCTTCACGTAAAGTAATATGATAAGTTACCTCATCTTTTTGTTCAGGTTCTTTTGCCGCTAAAGCTAAATAAGGCTGGCGAGTTGCCGGATGTAAATCCACTAAGCCTTCGAAAATATGTAAGTTAGCCGCTAATGATGATGCACCACTTGATGTGAGAGGATCGAATCCGGTAGAAATCGGATAAGCGATTCCCGCTTCAATACTTTTACCTGTAGCAGCAAAAGCGCTATTTGAAAAAGTGCCTAATGTACCGGAAAACGCAAAACCGGCTCCAACTCTAGCCATGAGTTTCATAAAATGGCGGCGAGATTCACTATAATCAAAATGAGAAGCCATAAAACACCTCGTTAGTAATAGGATAATTAAATTATTCGGTAAAACTTTTCTCCGAACGATCACGGAAATTCTTTTTTACAAATTTTTGTGAAGTGAATTTATCAAATTTACTTGTAAAAATGGATTAAATTAATCATAACAGTTTAGTTCCGACGGTAAAGGTAAGAATATTAGATTTGTGATCTCTCTCACAGAAAACTTTGCTTTTCAGCGTGAAGAGTTTTCGTTATCATCATTTTTATTTAATGATAGTAGTTAGAACGTGAATTTAGCCCTTCCTCCATTAAGTCTTTATATCCATATTCCGTGGTGCGTACAAAAATGTCCGTACTGCGATTTCAATTCACATGCGCAGAAAGGTGTGATTCCGGAAGCGGAATATATTCAACATTTACTTGCAGATTTGTCGCAAGATTTGACCGCTTATCAGGCGGCAATCGGTGATCGCAAAATTCATTCGATTTTTATTGGCGGCGGCACACCAAGTCTGTTTTCGGCAGAGGGGATTGCTTATCTGTTGGCAGAAGTCGAAAAGCGTATTCCGTTTGAAGAGCATATCGAAATTACCCTAGAGGCAAATCCCGGTACGGCAGAAGCGGAACGTTTTCTCGGCTATGCACAGGGCGGTGTAACACGTATTTCAATGGGGATCCAAAGTTTCGAGCCGGAAAAACTGCTCAAACTTGGGCGAATTCATGATTCAAATGAAGCGAAACAAGCGGTCATTTTTGCACAAAATTCTGCAAAATCCGGTTTGCAAAGTTTTAATATTGATTTAATGCACGGTTTACCGAATCAATCGGTGGCACAAGCACTGGACGATTTACGACAGGGGATTGCGCTCGCACCACCACATTTATCGTGGTATCAATTAACCATTGAGCCGAACACGATGTTTTATTATCGCCAACCGACTTTACCGGACGATGACGAATTATGGGATATTTTCGAGCAAGGTCATCAGTTACTCACCGCCGCCGGCTATGAGCAGTATGAAACCTCGGCGTATGCGAAAAAAGGTTATCAATGTCGCCATAACCTCAATTATTGGCGTTTTGGCGACTATTTGGCGATTGGTTGTGGGGCGCACGGTAAGATTAGTTATCCGACCGGCGAAATTTACCGCTTCAGCAAAATCAAGCATCCGAAGGGCTATATGCGAGGCGAATATCGCTATAGCCAAGATTTGATTGAGCTTGATGATCGTCCGTTTGAATTTTTTATGAATCGTTTCCGCTTATTGGAAGCGACTCCGAAACAAGAATTTGAGTTTTATACGGGACTAGATCGTGAAATTGTGCGATCTACTATGGATTGGGCATTAAGTAAAAATTACATCACGGAAACCGAAGAACATTGGCAAATTACCCAGCACGGTAAGCTGTTTTTAAATGAATTATTGGAAGGATTTTTGGAATAGCTTTTGCAAAAAAATTCAAAGATTTGACCGCTTGTAGTAGAATACAAGCGGTCTTTTTTTAGGAATTTTTGCAATGAATACACTTAAAGCAGGCGATAAAGCGCCTCAATTTACTTTGTTAGATCAGCACGAACAACCGGTTTCGCTTAGCCAATTTGTTGGTAAAAAAGTGCTGGTTTATTTTTATCCGAAAGCCTTAACCCCAGGCTGTACCACACAAGCTTGCGGTTTGCGTGACAGTAAGTCGGAATTAGAGGAATTAAATGTAGTGGTGTTAGGTATTAGCCCGGACTTACCGAAAAAATTAGCGCAATTTGTCGAGAAAAAAGCACTGAATTTCACGCTATTGTCTGATGCGGATCACCAAGTTGCCGAAGCATTCGGTGTGTGGGGTGAGAAAAAATTTATGGGCAGAACCTATGACGGCATTCACCGCATCAGTTTTTTAGTGAATGAACAGGGCGTGATCGAACAGATATTCGATAAATTCAAAACCGGTGAGCATCATCAAATGGTGGTCGATTTTGTAAAAGGAACGAAATGATGGCGAATAAAGCGATATTTTTAGATCGTGACGGTACGATCAATATTGATCACGGTTATGTACATCAAATTGACGATTTTCAATTTATTGAGGGTGTCGGCAAGGCGTTAAAGCAGCTACAAGATAAAGGTTATCTATTGGTATTGGTCACCAATCAATCCGGTATTGCGCGCGGCTATTTCAGTGAAGAGCAATTTAATCAATTAACGGAATGGATGGATTGGTCGCTGGATGAAGATTACGGGGTTGTGTTAGACGGTATCTACTATTGTCCGCATCACCCGGAAGGCAAAGGCGAATATAAAGAAGACTGCGATTGTCGCAAACCGAAAGCTGGAATGTTTACTCAAGCGATTGCCGATTTAAATATTGATCCAGCACAATCGTATATGGTTGGCGACAAATTGGAAGATCTGTTAGCCGCTGAAGCTGCCGGCGTGAAAACCAAAGTGTTGGTGCGTACCGGTAAACCCGTTACCGCAGAAGGCGAAGCGAAAGCCGATTTGGTATTAGACAGCTTAGTGGATTTAGTCCGTTATATTAAGTAATCACTTCAATGTATTAATTATTTTATAGAATCAAAAGTTTAAAAAGATGAATTACAACGATAAATCATTATCTGCCCTGAAATTAGGGCAAAAAACCGAATATAAAAGCGAATATGATCCTACGCTTTTGCAACCTGTTCCCCGTAAATTAAACCGTGACGGTTTGGGGATTACCGAGCAACAACCGTTTGATCGTGGTGCGGATGTTTGGACCTGTTATGAATTGTCTTGGTTAAACGAAAACGGTTTACCGCAAGTGGCGATTGCCGATGTGGCGATTGACTTTCGCAGTGAAAATTTAATCGAGTCAAAAAGTTTTAAACTTTATTTAAACAGCTTTAACCAAACTAAATTTGCCTCACTGGAACAAGTGGAACAAACATTGGTGAAAGATTTAAGTCAATGTGCAAGCGGTCAAGTTTCGGTAAAAGTTTACAAATTATCTACCTACACCCAGCAACCGATTGTAGATTTTGCCGGTGAGTGCATTGATGAGCAGGATATTCAACTTGACAGTTACGAATTTTCTAACGAACATTTAGCATGCGTGGCAGAAGGTGAGATAGTTGAAGAAACCTTGGTTAGCCATTTGTTGAAATCAAACTGTTTGATTACCTCACAGCCGGATTGGGGCAGTGTACAAATTCACTATGTCGGTAAAAAATTAAATCGAGAAAAATTATTACGCTATTTAGTGTCATTCCGTGAACATAACGAGTTCCACGAGCAATGCGTAGAACGTATTTTTACCGACCTTATGCAATTTGCACAACCGGAAAAACTGACGGTGTATGCACGTTATACCCGCCGAGGCGGTTTGGATATTAATCCGTTCCGTTCAAATTTTGAGTCTGTTCCGCAAAACTTAAGAATGGCAAGACAATAAGAAAATGCTCCAAAAGATTGATAAAGATATTTTGGAGCTTTTTTTATTTTTCTATTTGCTTCTCAACGGAAGTCAACATTCCTCTTAATAAATTCAACTCGTTAGTTTCAAGTTCTGCTCGTTGGTATAAGCGACGGAGCTTGAGCATTACCGCATCATTGCGAATAAAGCCTAATTGTTTATAAAGTCGCTCAGTATGATTAAAGAAATATTCCAAAGCTTCAGTATTCGGATAATCTTTTTCCTCAACAAGCGGTCGAATTTGCGGATTTTTTTGCAATTCCAACCACGCCATTCGTATTTCGTAACTTGCCAGCTGTACTGCCATTGCTAAATTTAACGAACCATAGTCAGGATTGGTCGGAAAATTTAAATGATAATGGCATTTTAGTAATTCTTCGTTAGTTAATCCGACTCGTTCCCGACCAAATACAATCGCCACTTTACCTCTTTCGGCACGTTCAACCGCTAATTTACCGCAATCTCTCGGCTCAATAAGAGTATTTTGTAGATGACGTAATCGAGCACTGGTGCCGATTACTAATTGGCAATCTGCAACCGCTTGTTCAAACGAGTGGAAAATTTGGGCGTTATCCAACACATCTTTTGCACCGGCAGCGAGAGCTTGAGCTTGTTCGTCAATCGGGTTAAGCGGAGCAACTAAACGTAAATTTGTTAGCCCCATGGTTTTCATCGCACGAGCGGCAGAGCCAATATTGGCGGGGAGGGAAGTTTCGATCAGGATAATTTGAATTTGGTCTAAGCTATTCATTCTGGTTCTATTTATTACATTTTTGTTATGCTAGATTTTAGCAGATTTGTCGCAAACTGAGAATTTGCAATTAATTGATTTATGAGGCGTAATTTTTTTACAAATTCTACTTATTTAATGGTACATTACGCCTAGTCTTATTTTTTCGAAATAGGCTATTTTTAGCACAATATATAAACATCAACCATACAGGAGTCTTTATGCTTATTGGTGTACCAAGAGAGCTGTTAGACGGTGAAACACGTGTGGCGGCAACGCCAAAAACCGTTGAACAGATCAAAAAGCTCGGCTTTGATGTGCTCGTTGAACACGATGCAGGTTTTAAAGCGAGTTTTGAGGACAACGCATTTGTAAACGCAGGTGCGGCTGTTGGCACGCAACAAGAGGTTTGGAATTCAGATATTATTTTTAAAGTGAATGCGCCAACCGATGCTGAAATTGCCCTTATTAAAGAAGGCGCAACGCTAGTGAGTTTCATTTGGCCTGCGCAAAATCCACAATTAATGGAAAAATTGCAAGCTAAGAAAATCAATGTATTAGCAATGGATGCGGTGCCTCGTATTTCGCGTGCGCAAGCGCTTGATGCATTGAGTTCAATGGCAAATATTTCCGGCTATCGTGCGGTTATTGAAGCGGCAAATGCGTTTGGTAGCTTCTTTACCGGTCAAATTACTGCGGCAGGTAAAGTACCGCCTGCGAAAGTGTTGGTTATCGGTGCGGGTGTTGCCGGTTTAGCGGCAATCGGTGCGGCAAACAGCTTAGGTGCGATTGTTCGTGCGTTTGACTCTCGTCCGGAAGTAAAAGAACAAGTTAAATCTATGGGCGCTGACTTCTTAGAAATCAATTTTGAAGAAGAAGGCGGCTCAGGTGACGGTTATGCGAAAGTAATGTCAGAAGAGTTTAACCGTCGTGCAATGGAACTTTATGCTGAACAAGCAAAAGAAGTCGATATTATTATCACTACAGCAGCGATTCCGGGTAAAGCAGCACCTCGTTTAATCACTAAAGAAATGGTTGATTCAATGAAACCGGGCTCAGTGATTGTCGATTTAGCGGCGGCAACCGGCGGTAACTGCGATTACACTAAAGCAGGCGAAGTTGTTGTCACCGAGAATCAAGTAAAAGTGATTGGTTATATGGATTTCCCAGCACGTTTACCAACGCAATCTTCACAACTTTACGGTACAAACTTAGTTAACTTACTCAAGTTACTTGCACCGAATAAAGACGGTCAAATCGATATCAATTTTGAAGATGTGGTATTACGTGGCGTAACCGTAGTTCGTGACGGCGAATTAACTTGGCCAGCACCACCGATTCAAGTTTCGGCTCAACCGCAAAAACAAGCGGCTGCGGCACCGGTTGAGAAAAAAGAAGAAAAACCGACCGATCCACGTATTAAATACGGCATAATGGCAGGTGCCGGGGCGTTATTCTTATGGTTAGCGTCTGTAGCGCCGGCGGCATTCTTATCACACTTCACCGTATTCGTCTTAGCCTGTGTGGTGGGTTATTATGTGGTTTGGAACGTCAGCCACGCATTACATACGCCGTTAATGGCGGTAACCAATGCGGTTTCGGGCATTATCATTGTGGGTGCGGTATTACAAATTGCGCAGCCGACCGGTAATTTCTTCGTGGATATTCTTGCGTTTATTGCGATTTTAGTGGCAAGCATTAATATCTTTGGTGGTTTCAAAGTCACGCAACGTATGCTTGCAATGTTTAGAAAAGGTTAAGGAGAAACTCATGTCTTTTGGATTTGTAACAGCTGCATATATTATTGCTGCAATTCTCTTTATTATGAGTTTAGCTGGACTTTCTAAACACGAAACGGCAAAAGCAGGTTGTTGGTACGGTATTGTCGGTATGGTGATTGCGTTAGTGGCAACTATCTTTGGTCCGCAATCACAGGGTACGCTTTGGATTTTAATCGCGATGGCAATCGGTGGCTTTATCGGTGTCAAAAAAGCGTTAAAAGTTGAAATGACGGAAATGCCGGAATTAGTGGCGATTCTGCACAGCTTTGTAGGTTTAGCTGCGGTATTAGTCGGTTTTAACAGCTACGGTTTGCACGTTGATGCGATTCCGCCAGCAAATTTAGATGAAGTCGCATTAGCAGCATTCCACGCAGAACAAGCAACGCTGGCTAATATTCATAATGTTGAAGTGTTCCTTGGTATCTTTATCGGTGCGGTAACCTTCTCAGGTTCATTAGTGGCATTCGGTAAATTAAGCGGTAAATTATTCGGTCGTAAAGTGTCTTCGACTGCATTAAATATTCCGCATAAACACAAATGGAACTTAGCAGCATTAATCGTTTCAGCATTGTTAATGGTGGTATTCTTAAATAATCCGCACAATATTTTCCCTGTGTTGATTATGACTGCAATCGCATTAGTATTCGGCTGGCACTTAGTATCATCTATCGGTGGTGCGGATATGCCAGTAGTGGTTTCAATGCTGAACTCATATTCAGGTTGGGCGGCAGCGGCAGCCGGTTTCATGTTAAGCAATGACTTATTAATTGTAACCGGTGCGTTAGTGGGGTCATCAGGTGCGATTCTTTCTTACATTATGTGTAAAGCGATGAACCGCTCATTTATCAGTGTGATTGCAGGCGGCTTCGGAACAGAAGTTAAAGCAAGTTCAGGTGATGAAGAACAAGGTGAACACCGTGAAACAACCGCAGAAGAAGTCGCGGAAATGCTGAAAAATGCAAGTTCTGTGATTATCACTCCGGGATATGGTATGGCGGTAGCACAAGCACAATATCCGGTTGCAGAAATTACTGCCAAATTACGTGAGAAAGGCGTTAATGTGCGTTTTGGTATTCACCCTGTTGCGGGCCGTTTACCGGGTCATATGAACGTATTACTTGCGGAGGCGAAAGTGCCTTACGATGTGGTGCTTGAAATGGACGAAATCAATGATGATTTCGAAGAAACCGATGTCGTATTGGTTATCGGTGCAAATGACACGGTAAACCCAGCGGCATTAGATGATCCGTCAAGTCCAATCGCAGGTATGCCGGTATTAGAAGTGTGGAAAGCACAAAACGTTATCGTATTTAAACGCTCAATGGCGGTTGGTTATGCAGGCGTACAAAACCCACTATTCTTCAAAGAAAATACGCAAATGTTATTTGGTGATGCGAAAGAGCGTGTGGATGACATTTTAAGAGCACTAAATAGCTAATCTAGCGACATAAAAAAGAGATCTTCGGATCTCTTTTTTGTTTTGTATTTATTGCTCCGTTCGAAATGTTATAGATTCTACCAACCACCCCCAATCGATTTATATAAGCGAATCAAATTTTGTGCTTGTGAGAGTTGCGATTGAATCAACTTTTCTTGTGCACTATATGCAGCAATTTTAGTACGAAGTACCACATCTAACGTTTTATCTCCATATTTAAATAACTTTTCCGAATCAACCGCTTGCTTATTGGCTTGTTGGTAATACTTTTGTAAGAAGTGATTTTGATTGTTTAACGCATATTGTTGTTGATAGGCGGAATCCACTTCGGCTAAAGCGGCTAAAAGCGTTTTGTCATATTGAATTAAAGCGGCTTTTAAACTTGCTTCTGCGGCTTTAATATTAGCGGCGATTCTACCATTGGTAAAAATAGGCAATTTTACCCCAAGAGTTGCCAATCCGGCTAAAGACGATATATTACCTAAGTCTTGATCTAGTTTTAAATAGCCGCCTTGACCTTGAAAAGTAATATCAAAACGGGGGTAAAGATCCGCTTGTTTGCTGGCTAAATTCGCCACTTGTGCTTGCACTTGTTGCTTTGCTGCACGTAAATCCGGACGATGATCGAGCAAGCTACTAGGTTGTGTACCACTTGGCATATTCGGTATTTTAATTAAAGCATTACGTTTTTTCTGTAAACGGAAACCTTGTGGAGCTTTACCGATTAAAATAGCGATATTTCGCTGAAATTCGTCCGCTTGTGCGGATAATGTCGCTTGTTTGGCTTGTATTGCACTGATTTGTCCGTCAATTTCATTCAGTTCATAAGCAGTGGCTTGACCTGCGCTAAATCGTCCTTGGATATAACGTTTAAGTAATTGCAGGGCAGTAAGTTGTTGCGTGAGATTATTATTCTGCTTTTCGGTGGCAATTACACGAAAATAGTTGTTGGCAATTTCACCGGTAATCAGCATTTGAGCTGCATAAATTTGTTCTTGTTGTGCCAATGCAAGTGAGGTTGCTTTATCCGTTTCACTTTGTTTTTTACCGAAGAAATCAAGTTCCCAAGATAAATTAATACCGCCATAAATATCGGATATTTTTTTACGGTCGGGATTAATTCTATCTAAATTTATATCACTAACGCCGGCACCTGTTGAACCGCCCGCACCAATATTAATGCCTTGGTCGGCTTGTCTATAGCCTACATAAGATTGTGCTTCGGCAAGGCGAGCTTGAGCAAGTTTAATATCTAAATTTTGTTGCAGTCCTTGTTCAATTAATGCGGTGAGTTGCGGATTTTGCCAGTTTTGCCACCATTGGCGGATATCTGGCATCTTATTAGTCGTATTGACGTATTCGAATTGTGTAGGCAATTCAATAGTAGATTGCAATTTTACTGCATCTTGGGTTTGGCAAGCGGTCAAAATTAAGCAAAAAATTGTAAAAGTAGCATATTTTTCAATCTTCATAGTTGTTCCTATATCGTTATCCTTGTTTGGAGAGCATTGATTTAAATTGATAGAGGGCAAAGCTTAAAAAGAGAGTTCCTACCATTGCCATTTTAGCTAAATAGTGCCACACCATATCAAGACCCGCACCGCGAAATAGCACGTCTTGAGCGTAAGCACCAAGCATGGTGACGGGAGAAAGTTGGGTTAGCTTTTGTGCAAGCTGAGGCATATTTTCCAGTGGCGACATTGAGCCTGATAATAAATAGAGAACTAAGTAAATCGGCATACAGAGCAGTCCGAATTGCGGCATTGTCGGCGCAAAAACAGCGAGTAAGATACCTAATGAGGCAATGGAAAATAGAAAAATTGCTGCTCCTAAGATGAAAATAGCAATTTGCTGATTTACTAGTGGAGTACCTAATATGCCTGCTACTACGATTTTTAAAGAAAGGCTGGCAGTTACTAATAATACCAAACCATTGGCAAGGATTTTAGCCGTCATAATTTCACTTGCACGCACGGGCATTACCAATAAATGTTCTAGCGTACCTCGTTCCCGCTCTCGAATCACTGCTGAGCCGGCTAAAAGCAGGGTTAAAAGTGTTAAATTACCGACAATTTGTACCGTTCCCATAAACCATTCGCTTGAATGGTTGGGGTTATATAAAACATTAGCAACCACATTTATGGGGGCTTGTAACCTACTGATGCCAAGAAATTGCTGAATTTCTCGGTTAAAAATCTGAGTAATATAGGAAGAACCGATATTTGCCTGTGTCATTGCGGTGGCATCTACTAAAAGCTGTAAGTGTGGTAATTTACCGCTTGAGATGTCGCGTTGAAAATTAGCTGGCATTTCGACTATAAACGTAAATTTACCATTATCCATTAGATATTCGACTTGGTCGGCTTTTATCTCTTCAACGGTTTTGAAGTAGGGAGGAATCAGAGCATCTTGCAAGCGATAAGAAAGCGTAGAGTGGTCATAATCGACAATCGCAACAGAACCGTTTTTGACATCTGTCATACCTTGCTTGGCGATAGTCAATATAGCGGCGGAAAACATATAGATAATCATAGCCACCAAGACTTTATCACTAAAGAGGCTTTTAAATTCTTTGGCTGAAAGAAATGCCACATTTTTAAACCAACGTAACATATTACTTTTCCTGTTTTTTCAATGCTAAAGTGGCAAGTGTGAGGTAAACGATATAAATTAGGGCTAAAGCTAAATAGCTCTGCTCAAATTGAGCAAAACTTAATCCTTTAGTAAAACCACCTAAGCTGATTTGTTGAAACCATGCTCCCGGAAAAATTTTGGAAACCAGTTGAATACTGTCATCCAGCCGTGAAACAGGATACATTACACCGGAAAAATTGACCGATGGGATCATGGATACAATTGCTGCCACAAAGATCGCAGCGACTTGCGATTTCACAAAACTTGAAACGAGCAAACCAAAACTGGTAGAGGCACAAATACCTAACAATACGCCCAAAAACATTGCCGGAATTGAGCCTTTAATCGGAACCCCAAATACTATTATTGCAGTTAGCACCAGCACTAAATAGCTTACAAAGGCTAAAACGATATAAGGTAGCTGTTTACCTAGTAAAAACTGAAAAGGCGAAGCCGGCGAACCGTATAGATTCATAATAGAACCAATCTCTTTTTCACGCACCACACTTAGTGCGGTCATCATTGTCGGGATCATTACCATTGCTAACATAATAATTCCCGGTGTCATTGCAAAAATACTTTTGAAATCTTGGTTATAGACCATTCTTGGTTCAATCAGATTATTTTGCGTGATATTAAAACCCGTTTGTTTTTGCATATCTCTCACATATTGTGAGATAATGCTGGTGGCCGAACCTTTTAGATTTTCTGCGGTGGAAGGAAAGGCTCCATCAATAAACAAGCCCAGTTCCGGTTGTTGTTGGCGAAGTAGATTCCGTCCAAAATGCGCCGGAATTTCTAAAACAACACGTACTTTACCCGCTTGTAGGACGGAACTAATTTCATCGATCGAATATAAATTCCCTTGCAAAATGAAATAACGTGATCCCCGAAAACTTTCAATCAATTTACGGCTTTCCGAACTATTATCGTGATCTAATACTGCCATTTTTAACGGATTAATATCAAAGGAAATACTGGAACCCATTGCCAACAGCATAATCAGCGGTCCGAGTAATGCAAACGATAAGCGGATTTTATCTCGGAGTAGTTCTTTACTTTCTCGTAAAGCAAAGGTTGTAATAACAGAAAAATAATGGGTAAATTTTTGCCAAAATTTGATCGCTTGTATCGGTTCTTCCGGAGCTTCTTGCACTTCCTTAGATTCGGCTGGCATTGTAATGTCGTCCGCCTGCTCTTCTAAATATTTAATGAAGGCTTGTTCTAATGTGGCGGATTGCTTTTCAAGGCGTAACTCTTCAGGCAAACCAACCGCTAAAACTTTGCCTCGGTGCATAAGAGAAATCCGATCGCAACGCGTCGCTTCATTCATAAAATGGGTGGTGACGAAAATGGTGATGTGATCTTCACGTGAAAGTTTAATCAGATAGGACCAAAACATATCGCGAGCGGCAGGATCTACCCCGGATGTAGGTTCATCTAAAATCAATACTTCGGGTTTGTGTAAGCAGGCGGCAGCGAGTTGTAATCGCTGGCGAATCCCCAGAGGTAAATCGGCCGGCGTATATTCCGCCGTATCTAATAAATCAAATTGCGTTAATGCCGCTTGGATTCTGTTTGACCATTCAGCTTTTGGCAGTTGATAAAGTTTAGCATGTAATGCAAGATTTTCTTTGATACTCAATTCTTCATACAACGAAAAGGCTTGTGACATATAGCCTACTCGTTTACGAGTATTAATATCATCGGCATTGATAGGCTGACCTAATAATGTCGCTTCTCCTTCAGTTGGCTCTAGTAAGCCGGTTAGCATTTTCATTGTAGTGGATTTGCCGCAACCGTTTGAACCGAGGAAGCCAAAGATTTCACCTTTGGCAATTTCAAAGCTGACATTATCTACAGAAGTAAAATTACCGAATTTTTTGGTTAAATTTTTAGCAATAATGGCAGGAGGATCATTCGGCAAATATTGGAATGGCGGAATTTTAATGCCGTTTTCCGCTCCTCGTTTTTCAGGCGGTAATAATTTGATATATGCCTGCTCAAGATTTTTCGCTTGCATTTCTGCAATCAGTTGTTGAGTAGGTTTATGGGCAATAACTTTGCCGTTATCCATTGCTAAAACTTGTGCAAAATTTTCAGCTTCATCAATATAAGCGGTTGCAACAATTGCCGTCATTTCAGGTGATTCGGTACGTAATTCTTCCACTAATTGCCAAAATTGGCGGCGAGAAAGCGGATCAACTCCGGTAGTCGGTTCATCTAAAATCAGTAAATCCGGATTGTGTACTAAAGCACAACATAAGCTAAGCTTTTGCTTCATTCCGCCCGATAATTTTCCCGCGGGACGATCAGCAAAGGGTAATAAGCCAGTCGCTTTAAGTAAACGTTGAATTTTAGCTCGTCTTTGCAAGGCAGAAAGCCCGAAGAGACGGGCGTGAAAATCTACATTATCGTAAATCGACAATGTAAGATAGAGATTTTTCCCTAAACCTTGCGGCATAAAGGCGATTTTGTGAGTAAGAGCTTCACGCTCAGCGTGGTTAGCGATATTTTGACCAAAGACGGTAATAGCTCCCTGTTGCAGGATTTTTACACCTGCAATGAGTGATAAGAGAGTGGATTTGCCTACGCCGTCAGGACCGATTAACCCAACGGTTGTACCTTTTTCCAGTTCAAAAGAAATCTGCTCAAGAGCCGCTTTTTTGCTGTAAACATGGCTGACATTTTCTAGGCGTAGAGCAATAGCTTTCGGTTGCATAATTTATTCATCGCTTGGCAGTTTAATAGCTAAATCGTCCGACCAACTTGCTTGCGCATCATATTTGACATAACCCATTGCAGTCATTCCGCCTTTGAGCAAATTTTTGTATTGTTTAGCAATATCTGTTGGAATTTGCAATTTGATTTTAAACATTAACTTGCTTCGCTCCTCACTGGTTTCTACCGATTTCGGCGTGAATTGCGCTTCTGAAGCGACAAAGACCACTTTGGCGGGAAAGACAAAATCAGATCCGTCAATTTTAATGCGGGCTTCATCATTTAAGCGGACTAAATTGGATTGATGAGCGGGTAGAAATAGATTGAGGTAAATGGTTGAAGTATCGAGTAAGCTAACTACTTTTCCACCAATGCCAACTACAGAACCCAACGTAGCGATTTTATATTCAATACGACCGTCTAACGGCGCTCTGATTAACATATCATCGTTTTGTGAATCGGCTTGTTCAGCGAATGCTTTTGCTTGATTTACCGTAGCTTCAGCTTGTGAGATGGTAGCTTCAGCTTGTGAGATGGTAGCTTGCGCTTGTGTGATTACAGCTTGAGCTTCCGCTTTAGCCGCCTTCGCTATTTCGACAGCGGCAAGAGCCGCTTTATAATTAGCTTGACGACGTTCTAATTCGTTGCTTGAAGTTAAATTATCACGATGCAAATTTTTTGCATTATTTAATTCTAATTTAGCGACATTGGCTTTTTGCTGTTGGGCGGTAATTTCTGCATTTGCACGGCTGACTGCTTCCGTTGCTTGACGTTTTTGTGCTTGAGCATTATTCACAGAGGCTTCGGCAGCCGCAATTTGTGCTTGGGCAGAATTAACTTGGCTTTGCGATAGGCTGGAGGAAATACGAACAAGCGGTTGATTTTGAGTTACATCTTGTCCTTCTTGTATATAAATTTCTTCTATGCGTCCCGCATAAAGCGAAGCAATATCAAGACGTTCTATTTCTAAGCGTCCATTAACACTGGCGATGCCTTGCAACACATTATTGGTATGCCAATTTTTTTGTAAAAAATAAGTTCCGGCTAATGTGGCAGCAATTAAAATGATAATGACTAATTTTTTCATAGAATTTCTCTTGTTTAAAAATATACAAAAAATTCTAAAAAAATGACCGCTTGTCTGCAATCAATAATAATTAATATAATATTGCTTAAATCTACAAAAGTCGCTAATTTATTGCTTAAGTAACTTGGAGAAAAAATGAGAAAAGAAGATCCTCGTATTAAGCGTACTCGAATATTGATTCAAACTGCTTTCCTAAAATTGTTGGAAACAAAAGCATACGAAGAAATTACGGTACAAGATATTTTAGATATTGCCGAAGTGAATCGTTCCACGTTTTATAAGCATTATCTCAACAAAGAAAAACTGATTGAACAAATCATCGGACAGCTTAAAGAAACGATAATTTTACCTTTGTTAGAACAACGATTTAGTGCGCCGATCAAAGAATTTGCTTCTATAGCGGTACCTCTTATCAATGAACATCGTTCTACATTCCGATTGCTTTGGCAAGTGGATACACAACGTGTCAGCTTAAAAAGAGATTTTTTCAATTTAGTCAAAAACAAATATATCAGCGTGTCACAAACTAAGTTTGATCGCACAATAGCGGAGCTGGAATTTCAAGGAACATTATTTGCTTATATTTCGGTTGGAATGTTTGAGCATATTATTCAAGGTGCAGATGCTATTAACCCCGATATTGAACAGCAAAATATTAAGGACGTGTTGTCATTTTTTGATATGCAGTGATACAAAGAATGTAATTTTAAGCATAGTAGGAAATAGGACTACTATGCTTAAAAATGGGAAAAATCGACCGCTTGTTTGATTAATCGTCTTGATTGATACGGCTGGAAACTGCACTTTGCTGATTTTTATATTTTGCGTCTTTACGGGCATTATAAGGTTTTGCCGCATGGTCGCTTAGCACTTCAAAACTTAATGCACCGATTGCCATATTAGGACGTAAAGCAAGCGGTAATTTACCGGCATTGAAAAATTCTAACACGATTTTACCGTGCCAACCCGGATCGATTCGGTGTGCCGTTACGTGTACCATCAAACCTAAGCGAGCTAAAGAAGAGCGACCGTCTAACCAACCGACGATATCATCAGGTAATGTTACAGACTCTAATGTTGTTGCAAGTGCGAGTTCGCCCGGGTGCAGGAAAAATGCATCGCCGTCAGCGATAATAATTTCATTGCTCATCACTTTATTAAGCTGGGCGGTGACTTGTTCACGAGGTCCGCTTAAATCAATATAAGGCGTGGCGTGTTCACGAAATACACGGAATGAATTACCTAAGCGAACATCAACGGTTGCCCCTGAGATTTTCTCATTTGACGGACGAGGCTCAATCGCAATTTTGCCTTCATCTAAATAACGTTCTATATCTGTGTCACATAAACGCATAATTGTTTATCCTATTTTTTTACCGCCAATAATTGTTTAATTTGCGCTTTTAATATATTGATCGCAATACGGTTTTTACCGCCTTTCGGTACGATAATATCAGCATACTGTTTTGATGGCTCAATAAATTGTAAGAACATTGGACGCACGGTTTTACGGTATTGGGTAATTACTGATTCCATTGAACGACCGCGTTCCACCAAATCACGCTGTAAACGGCGAATAAAACAAATATCTAACGGTGCATCCACGAAAATAGAAACGTTGATTTCGTTACGAATTTCTTCGTCAGTTAACAGCAAAATGCCTTCTAAAATAATGATTTTTTTCGGCGCAAAATGTTTAGTTGTTGTTTTACGGTTATGTTCTGCGTAGTCGTATTCCGGAATTTCAATCGCGTTACCTTGCTTCAGTTGGCGTAAATGTTCTACCAGTAAATGATGATCCATTGAATTAGGATGGTCATAGTTGGTTTTGATACGCTCATCCATGGTTAAGTGCGTTTGATCTTTATAATATGCATCTTCAGAAATAATACCGATGTCATCCGAACCTAATTCTTCTTTTAATTCTTTATAGATAGTTGATGCAATAAGGCTTTTACCGGAAGCGGAAGCACCGGCAATTGCAATGACAATGCAAGCTTGGTTTTCAATTGTTTCAGACATAATCGGATCCTAAATACTAGTCGTTAAGAAAGGGACAAAAAATTCGAGAGATTATACCGTATTTTTGCAAATATTTGTGTATAATTGACCGCATATTGACTTAATTTGAGGAGAACATGGAAATTTTTATTCAAGGATTCATTGTTTGTTTTGGGCTGATTGTATCAATTGGTGCACAAAATGCTTTTCTACTTAAACAAGGAATCCTAAAGCAACATGTTTTTGGGGTGGCTTCACTTTGCTTTTTAGGTGATGTATTTTTAATGACATTAGGTGTGTTGGGGTTAGGTTCTATCGTGGCAAATTTGCCTACTTTAAGCTTAGTCATTGCATTACTCGGGGCATTTTTTCTATTTACCTATGGTAGTCGTTCGTTTATTAGTATTTTTAAGAGTAGTGAAGCGTTAAAAGCAAGTAATGAAAATGCGACAAGTTTGAAAAAAGCTTTAATGATTACTTTTGCGATTACTTTTTTAAATCCGCATGTTTATATTGATACGGTGGTGATTTTAGGTGGAATCGGTGGAAACTTGGATTTTTCCGGTAAAATGGAATTTCTTACTGGAGCGCTAAGTTGTTCTTTATTATGGTTTTTCGGCGTGGGGTATGGTGCCGGTTTTCTTTCGCCTTATTTTGAAAAACGTAGAACGTGGCAAATTCTAGATTTTATTACCGGTGTGATTATGTATGCAATTGCAATTAGTCTAGTAATCTATGCTTTCCAGTTGGCTAAGCAGATTTTTGCTTAGTAAGCGGTTAAATCTTAGTAATTTTTTGTAAAAAAACGCTCGAAGTTTTAGCTTCAAGCGTTTTTTTGCTTTAAGTAACAGATCAAATTATAAGTAGAATTTTTCTACGAAATTTAATTTGTCATCTAATTTTAATACTAATGGTTGACCGGTAGGGATTTCGAAATCCATGATTTCTTCATCAGAAATACCGATTATGTGTTTTGCTAATGCACGAAGAGAGTTACCATGTGCAGTTACAAGTACACGTTTACCAGATAACAATGCTGGCGCAATTTGATCTTCCCAGAATGGTAAAACACGTTCTAAAGTGATTTTGAGGTTTTCAGCATTTGGAATCACATCTTTTGGTAAGTGAGCATAACGACGATCGTTATGTGCAGAATTTGGATCTGCCGCGTTTAAATCCGGTGGAGAAATGTCGTAAGAACGACGCCAAATGTGAACTTGTTCGTCACCGTATTGTTCGGCAGTCGCTTTTTTGTCTAAACCTTGTAATGCACCGTAGTGACGTTCGTTTAAACGCCAGTTTTTAACTTGTGGAATCCATAATTGATTAGACTCTTCTAATACGATGTTACAAGTTTTGATTGCACGAGTTAAAACAGAAGTGAAAGCGATATCGAATTCGTAACCAGCTGCTTTTAATTTTTGACCTGCTGCTTTTGCTTCTTCAATACCACGCTCTGTTAAGTTAACATCACGCCAACCTGTAAATAAGTTTTTAGCATTCCACTCACTGAAACCGTGGCGAATAAATACTAATTCCATAAAGACTCCTATGTTTTTAAGTTGATTTGAAAATACCATATTTATAGCAAAAATCTCTCTGCTTTGAAATAGTTAGTCGGTTTCTTTTTATAAAAGCAAGAGAAAAGCTGATTTTACTCAAATATTTTATTAGAATAAGTCATTTTGTAATCTAATCTTGTTTCTTGATAAGGTATATTTTTGTGAAAGTGCTTCGACTTCTTTATTTAACATTCACCCTTTTAGGGATAGCTTCTTTTTCTCTTCCGTCTGCGATGGCAACGGAATTGTCAAGTATTCAGCAAAAAATTAAGCAGCAACAAAGTAAAATCAATGAACAGCGCCAAAAGCGTAACGTACTGCAATCTACCTTAAAAAAACAAGAAGTTGAGATGGGTAAAGTGCTTGATAAGTTAAAAGAAACGGAAATGTCACTGACGGAAACTCGCCAGGCGATTAAGCGTACAGAACAAGAAATTCAAAGATTAGAAAAGCAAGAGAAAGAGCAAAAAGAGAAACTCAAAGAACAGCTTGATTCGGCGTACCGTTCGGGAATCCATCCGTCTGTATTGGAGCGTTTGATGTCTGAACAAGCAAAAAATGCTGACAGAATGGGGGCTTATTATGAGCATATTAATCAAGTGCGTATCGATACGATTAATGAATTACGGCGTACCCAAGAAGAGCTTAAAGCACGCCGTGATGAATTAAAAGGGCAGCAAAAAGGTCAGCAAATGCAGTTGACCGAACAGAAGAAGCAAGAAAAGGATTTAAAAAAGGTTCAAAACGAACGTGAAATAACACTACGTTCAATTGATAAAATATTAGAGCAAGATGAAAGTCGTTTGGAATCATTAAAGAATAATGAATCGGCGTTGCGTAACCAGTTAGCCAAAGCCGCGGCGGAGTTAGCGCAACAAGAAAAACAAGAGATTGCCAAGCTGGAACAGAAAAAAAATAGTGAAGAGAAGCGTAAAGCGACAGAGCAAGAAAAACAACAAGTTAGAGCCGGTAGCGGTTTAGGTGCGCCGAATAAGCAGTTCAATATGCCAGTAGCGGGCAAAGTGGTGAATGGCTTTGGTTCCCGTCAAATGGGCGAAGTTATTTGGCATGGTGTAGTTATTGCGGCAAGTGCAGGTTCGCCGGTGCGAGCCATTGCCGGTGGACGTGTAATTTTAGCCGACTGGCTACAAGGTTATGGTCAAGTTGTAGTAGTTGATCACGGTAACGGCGACATGTCGTTATACGGCTATAACCAATCTGTTTCGGTGCGTAAAGGCAGCCGTGTTTCAGCCGGACAGCAAATTGCCAGCGTGGGTAATTCGGGGGGGCAAAATCGCTCTGCGCTGTATTTTGAAATTCGCCGCAAAGGAAATCCGAAAAATCCAATGGGTTGGGTGAAATAATGTGGAATTTATTTGGAAATAAGTGGTCTATTTTAGCGGTTTTTTTGCAAAGTTTACTGCTAATTACACCGCTTGCCCACGCAGGAAAGTTAGCGATTGTGATTGATGATATCGGTTATCGAATGAAAGAAGATAATGCGATTTATGCATTGCCGAAAGAAGTGAGCGTTGCCATTATTCCTGTCGCACCTTACGCAACAGCGAGAGCAAAGAAAGCTTATGAGCAAAAACGAGATGTACTGATTCATTTACCGATGGAGCCGAAAAATAAGCAGCAACCGATAGAGTCGGGCGCATTGATGATTGGTACCAGTGAAGCAAAAGTCGCTCAATTGATTCAAGCAGCACGCGATCAAGTGCCTTATGCAATTGGACTTAATAACCATATGGGCAGTGGGGCAACGGCAGACAGAACTACGATGAGTCATTTGATGAAAGTGATGGAGCAGCAACGGTTGTTCTTTTTAGATAGTAAAACCGGCCCGAGTGTGGCGGCTAAAGTGGCAAGGGAATACGGTGTAAAAGCATTAGAACGAAATTTATTTTTAGATGACCGTGATGCGCTAAGTGATGTCCAGCGCCAATTTAATGCCGCGATTGAATATGCTCGTAAGCACGGTAGTGCGATTTTAATTGGACACCCAAGAAAAAATAGCGTTGCTGTTCTTGAGCAAGGAATTGCTAATTTACCTCAAGATATTCAACTTGTGAGCATGGGAAGCTTGTGGCGAAATGAAATGGTAGTACCGGAAAGAACATTGATTATGGTATTTGATAATCCTCCGGCACCAACTTCGATCGCACCATTTAATGCTGTTCCGCTGCTAAGAGGCATTCCGAAAGATTAAATGTTTTGAGTATTTATTAGGATAACGATGTGAATTTTAAATTAGGTCTATTAACGACAAGCTACTTGCTTGCCTTTACTCAATTTGCTTTAGCGGAAGAGCTTGAACAGCAATCAGCTGGAGAGGATCTCTCAGTTGAGCAGCCGGAAATTTCTGAACAACAAGAGCAGGCGGAAACTTCGCCAAAAGCGGAAGCGTTAGTTGATCTTGAAGTCACGGGGATAGAGAAAAAAGATAATGATGCTTGGGCTAATGTAAAAGTCTATCTCGGACAAGTTGCAAAAGAATATGCGGATGGATCCGAGCGACATCAATATCTTGTGCAAACCGCAGTAGATAAAGCATTGAGAGCCAAAGGTTATTACAATACTCAATACCAATTTATTCAAACCCCTCGTGTGAGTCAGAAACCTTTACTTACCTTAAATGTTGGGCTTGATAGTCAAAAAGTAAAGATTGATGAAACGGATGTTCGTATTAATGGCGAAGCCGGTAAAGATGAAGAGTTTACGAAATTAATTGAGTCTGCACCGAAAAAAGGGACAGATTTAGATCATGAGCAATATGATGGGTTTAAAAGTAATCTTGAAAGTTTAGCTTTTAAAAAAGGTTATTTTGACGGACATTGGCTGTATCACCGTTTAGAAATTTATCCGAGAGAACATTCGGCGGATTGGCGTTTAGGTTACGACAGCGGTAAGCGCTATCGTTACGGTGCAATTACGTTTACGGATAATCAAATTAAAGAAGAATATTTGCGTAATATTCTAAAAGTAAAATCTGGTGAGCATTATTATGCTAATGATCTGTCTCAAATGACTTCGGATTATTCGTCGAGTGATTGGTTTACCTCGGTTTTAGTTGAACCACATCTGAACGAAAAGGAAAAAGTCGTTGATTTAAATGTGTTATTTCAGCCTAAAAAGAAAAATGATGTTGAAGTCGGTATCGGTTTTGCCACTGATGTAGGTCCTCGTTTTCAGTTAAACTGGAAGAAACCATGGTTGAATAGTCGTGGACACAGCATAGAATCTCGTACCTATATTTCTGCGCCGGAGCAACGTTTTGAGTTCGGTTATAATATTCCGTTAAGGGAAGATCCGCTTCATTATTATTATCAGTTTTCCAGTACATTAGAAAACGAAGATCAAAATGATACTAAATCAACCGCCGCAACGTTAGGCTTTCAGCGCTTTTGGACGCATGAAACTGGCTGGTCTTTTTCTGCCGGTGTAAAAGCGCGTTATGACTCATTTACACAAGCGAATGAGTCTCATCGTACGTTGTTAGTTTATCCGACTGCTTCATTAAACCGTACTCGTTCGGATGGTAACCGTTTTCCACTTTGGGGCGATAGTCAAAAATTGACGGTTAACTGGGGAGCAAAAGCATTAGTCTCAGATGTGAATTTCTATAGTTGGAAGGCATCGAGCGCTTGGATAAGAACTTATTTTGATCATCACCGTTTCTTCTTACGGGGTGAAGTCGGTCATATTCATTCAAAGGATTTCACTCGCATTCCTCCAGCATTACGTTATTTTGCCGGTGGCGATATGAGTGTACGCGGATTTGGCTATAAGGATATTTCGCCGCGAGATCCGCAAAATGGTAAGTTACTTGGAGCTTCTCACCTTGCTACGGCAACGGTTGAATATCAATATCAGCTTTATCCGGATTGGTGGGGTGCAATTTTTTATGATACGGGCTTAGCTTCAAATAAATTTAAAGCAAAAGATCTGCATTCCGGTGCGGGGATTGGTGTGCGTTGGGCCTCACCAATTGGTGCGATTAAATTCGATTTAGCAACGCCAGTGAGAGCGCCGAATAATGAAAAAGGTGTTCAGTTTTATATCGGTTTAGGCTCAGAACTATAAGAAATTTTCAAGCGGATAAACTTATCCGCTTTATTTGTATTAGGTAAGTGGTGATAACCATGAGTGAACAGCATAAGCAACAAGTAGAACGTGTTCAATCGGAACAACAAACACAAATAACAATTAAAAAAAATAAATGGCGCTGGCTACGTTATGTCGGTTGTGGTTTGTTATGGCTGATTTTAATTCCTTTGTTATTTTTAATGACAGGAAAGGGACAACGTACAGTTTTTGAATTAGCCGATAAATGGCTGGAACAATTAACTATCGGTAATGTAAAAGGTAGTTTACAAGATGGGTTAACCTTATCCGATACTAAATTTGTAATGGATGGCGTGGATGTCTCTGTCGGGCAAGCGGATTTGCATATTGGCTTTCGCTGTTTCTTAACACGAGAAGCCTGCCTTGAAAATCTCGCATTAAAAGACATTACCGTTGTAATTGATACGGCAAAATTACCGCCTTCTCAAGCGGATAAGGACAGCGAGCCTTTTACCGAATTGAATTTACCGTTAGGCGTGTCGGCTAAAAAGCTCGCTTTAGATAATATCCAAGTCAAAGTTGATGAAATGGATATTGGCTTAACTCATTTCCATTCAGGCATTTCAGGTAAAGGCAGAGCAGTGAATTTAGTGCCGACCGAATTGGACGGTTTAACCCTTTCACTTGCACCGGCAAGTGCGGAACAAGCGGTCGAAAAAGCACAAGAAATTGCAAAAAAATCAGAAAAACAGACCGCTTCTAGCATTGACTGGGCGGAAATTAAAGCGAAATTAGCGCAGCCGTTATTGACCAAACAAGCACCGATTAGATTGCCTTTAGATGCGGCAATTCCGCAATTGGAAGCCAAAAATATTCACATTGAACAGAAAGTAAAAGATAAAGACGGAAAGTTCGTTACACCTCAGTCTATTGTGAAGGTGGAATCGTTGTTATTGCAAGCGAAGGTGGATCAACAATCGGTCGAATTATCGCAATTATTGCTTAAAAGTGATCGAGGCAATGTAAGCGGTAACGGTTTACTGATACTCGCAGAAAATTATCCGCTGAAGTGGTCATTAAATGCGGATTCACCATTATTGGCGGATCTAAAAATTCCTGCTAGCCAAGTAAAAGCGGAGCTAAAAGGTGAATTGTTTGGTAAAACATCACTGGATATTCAAACAAATGGTGCAGTGAAAGCAAATTTAAAGGGTGAAGTTCAGCTTGCCAAGCCGAAAACACCATTGAATCTGCATTTAACCAGTGATGCGGTTTCTTATCCATTTATACCGGAAAAGGGTCAAGAACCTCTGAAATTAGAGAAAATAGATCTATTGCTTCGCGGCGATGTACTCAATTATCAGTTAGATACGCAAGTGAGTGCGACAGGGATGGGCATTCCGGCGAGCCGTGCGCATTTAAAAGGGCAGGGCGAAATTACCCAATTTAATATTGAGCAACTTGCGCTGAATGCTTTAGAGGGGAAAGCCAATTTAAGCGGAAACGTGAATTGGGAAAACGGTGTTGCATGGGATGCGAAAACGGATCTGGATACGATCAATACCAAATCGCTTGCGCCGGAATGGGCGGCAGTGCTTTCCGGCGGTTTACAGTCGAAAGGCTATGCGGGGCGAGGTGAAAACGGTTTGGATTGGCATGTTGAAGTTTCGAATTTAGATTTAAACGGTATGCTGTTGCAAAAAAATTTACAGCTCAACGGTGAGATTAAATCAAATAATAAAACCTTATTAGATGTACCTTCCGCAACGCTGATTTATGGCGAAAATAATATTGCGCTTAAAGGGATCTTAAGTGATAAGTCGGATTTTTCTGCGCAAATTAATGCGCCGAATTTAACCGGTTTATTGCCTAAATTGGCGGCAAATATTCAAGGAAATGTGAAGTTGACCGGCAAAGTTGCTGAGCCTAACTTAGACCTGGATTTAACTGCTAAAAGTCTAAGTTATGATCAGCTCAATCTGCAAAACTTAATCGCAAAAGGTAAGGTAACCACGGAAAAAACAATTCAAGGTAATGTGGATATCAGCCTAGCACAGCTGGCGTACGGTGATGTAAAAGTTGAAAATGCAAGCTTAGTTGCGAGCGGTAACGAGGCTAACCATAGTTTAAAACTGAATGCGAAAGGGAATCCTATTGGTGCGGATTTGCAACTTTCTGGAAAATTTGACCGCTTGCAACAAGTTTGGCGAGGTCAATTAAGCCAAGTTGCGATTGATAGCAAAGAGTTTGGCTTGTTCAAAACCAACCAAGCAGTGAATGTCAGTTACGATAACAAGCAAATTAATGCGAATGTTTCTGCGCATTGTTGGCATAATCCGAAAATTAATTTGTGTTTCCCGCAAGCGTTTAATGCCGGTCAAGAAGGCAAAGTGCCATTTGAAATTAAGCAATTTAATTTAGCGGCGATTCAGGAATTTTTGGATAAAAATACCCAATTATCAGGCGTGGTAAATGCTAAAGGAGATGCGGCTTGGTTTAAAAACAAACAACCGCAAGTTAATGTAGAACTGGATTCTAATGCATTGAAATTGGTACAAAAACTAGAAGGCGGTAACAGTTTCCCGCTTACATTAAGCCCAGTTAAAGTGAATGCGAATTTAGCCGATAATAATTTAAAGCTGAAAACTGATATTAAGATAGAAAATAATGGTCGACTTACGACAGATCTTCTAATAAATGATGCGGCGAATAGCCGTAAACTATCTGGCAATATTCATATTGATCAACTAACGCTTAGATTGATCAAACCGTTATTAACCGGCGGTGAGTCAGTTGACGGTAATATTAATGCACGTTTGACAGTAGGAGGAGCAGTAACCGCCCCATTATTGAATGGTACGCTAAATCTCACAGAGTTGCGTGCCAAAGCGAATGCAATGCCGTTTGATGTCACCGGTGGGCATTTAGCGCTGAATTTCCACGGCGCAACCTCAACGCTTGCTGGCCGAGTACAAACTACGGAAAGTGAATTGCGTTTGGACGGTGATGCCGATTGGCGCCGTTTAGATGCATGGAAAACCAGAGTACATGCGCAAGCGAACCGCTTCCGAGTGAATGTGCCGAATATGGCAAAAGTAGAATTTAGTCCGAATATTGAAGTTACAGCAACGCCGAGAGAACTCATTTTAGGCGGTAATATTGATATTCCTTGGGCGCGAATTGCGGTTGAATCTTTACCGGAAAGTGCGGTGAGCGTGAGTAGCGACGAAGTGATTATGGACGGTTCGGTTAAGCAAAAAGTGCCATTAGCTCAACGCCAAATTCCGCAAAAAACTGCCAGCGGTATGGCGATTAAAGCAAATATTAATATCAACATCGGTAATGACGTTAGTATTAATGCTTATGGTTTGAAAAGCCATATCAATGGCACAATTGCAGTACGTCAGGGGAAACAAGGATTAGGCTTATACGGGCAAGTAAACTTGAAAAACGGTCGCTATGCGTCATTTGGACAGGATCTACTGATTCGTAAAGGGGTGATCAGTTTTGCAGGATTGCCGTCACAGCCTACGCTAAATATTGAAGCGATTCGTAACCCTGAAGCGATGGAAGACCCAAGTGTTACTGCCGGGGTAAAAGTGATTGGTTTAGCCGATAGCCCTGAAGTCAAAGTGTTTTCCGAGCCGTCTATGTCACAGAATGAAGCGCTTTCGTATGTGTTAACCGGTCGATCGCTCGACAATAGCGGCGATAGCGGTTCAAGTAACTCTATGGCGGCGGCGTTAATCGGTATGAGTTTATCGAAAAGCAGTAAAACGGTTGGCGCAGTAGGCAACACCTTTGGTCTGAATGATTTAAACGTGACAACTGCCGGTATTGGTGATAACACGAAAGTGGAAGTGAGTGCGAGTTTAACGCCTAAATTTAAAGTGAAATATGGTGTTGGTATTTTTGCTGCGCTTACCGAATTAACCCTACGTTATAATTTGGCGCCAAGGCTTTATTTACAATGGGTTTCAAGCGTGAATCAAGCGGTGGATTTGATGTATCGCTTTGAATTTGATGAAATGTTTAAATAATTTTCATCAATACTTGTAAACAAGCGGTCTATTTTGTGAATTTTTTGCAAAAGAGACCGCTTATTTTTTCTATAAATTCTGCCCAATAATGGCGGATAACGTGCTAAAATTCAATTTAATTCAAAGCGTTATCTAAATTAAACAGAAATTGATCAAACATGGAAAAACAACGACAAAAGCAGTTGCAAAAATGGCTTCGAGGGCAGCAAAAGATTATTAAAAAGTGGATGTATCTTAATGTCTTGCTTGGAAGCTTGAGTGCGGTATTGATGATCGGACAAATGGCATTATTAGCAACGATGTTGCATAAAATGATTATTGAACATCAAAGCCCACAAACTTTCTTATTTGAACTTGGCTTATTATTTGCCTGTTTTAGCGGGCGTGCATTGCTGATTTGGTTGCGTGAGCGTACCGGGTTTAAGGCAGGACAAACATTGCGTTTACATTTACGTGAACAGATTATGGCGAAACTCGCTGAAATCGGGCCGATGAGTATGCAACAAAATCCGGCGGGAAGTTGGGCGACATTAATGTTAGAGCAAGTGGAGAATTTACATAATTTCTACGCGCGTTATCTGCCGCAGCAATTTTTATCGTTGTTAGTGCCGATGATTATTCTCTGTTTTGTATTCCCGATTAACTGGGCGGCAGGGGCTATTTTATTTGCAACCTTACCGTTGTTACCAGTTTTTATGGCGTTAGCCGGCATTAAAGCGGTGGAGGCGAACCAACGCAATATTGGTGTGCTTTCTCGTATAAGCGGTCAGTTTTTAGATAAGCTAAGAGGCCTAGAAACGATTCGTTTATTTGGCCAAGCGGAAAAGCAAACCGAACAAATTTATCAAAGTACCGAAGAGTTTCGTTTAAGTACGATGGATGTACTGAAAATGGCATTTCTGTCTTCAGCAGTATTAGAGTTTTTTACTGCAATTTCTATTGCGGTTATGGCGGTTTATTTCGGTTTTATCTATTTAGGTGAATTGGATTTCGGCTATTACGGAACGGGTGTAAGTCTATTTATCGGTTTCTTCTGTTTAATGTTAGCACCGGAATTTTATCAACCGCTGCGTGAGTTAGGTGTGTTTTACCATGATAAGGCAGCGGCAATTGGTGCGGCAGATGGGATAGAAACCTTTTTAAATCAACAAGTAACGCAAGCGCAAACCGATTTGCAAAAAGATTTACCAAATCGACCGCTTGAAATCCTTGCAAAAGATTGTGTCATTCTTTCATCACAAGGTAAAGCGTTAACCAAACCGTTAAACTTTATCCTTACTGCTCGCCAATATATTGCTTTAGTTGGACAAAGTGGTGCAGGCAAGACTTCGTTGATGAATATGCTATTAGGTTTCTTACCTTATCAAGGTTCGGTCACAGTAAACGGTGTGGAATTGCGTGAGCTCAATTTAGCGCAATATCGCCAAAAACTCGCATGGGTTGGACAGAATCCGCAGTTGATTAAAGGATCGCTGAAAGAAAATATTTTATTGGGTAATCCGAATGCAACGGAAACACAACTCGAACAAGCGTTAGCTTTATCAAAATCGGATGAGTTTGTTTACCGTCTAGGCTTAGATAGCCAAGTTCAAGATGCGAATGCTGGGATTTCCGGCGGACAGGCTCAACGTATTGCAATTGCACGTGCATTATTGCGAGATTATGAGTTACTTCTGTTGGATGAACCGACCGCCAGTTTAGATATGCAATCGGAGCAACAAGTATTGAACGCATTACAGCATTTGAGCCAAACACAAACCACCTTGATGATCACGCACCGGATTGAAGATCTCAAACAATGTGATGAAATTTGGGTGATGAAACAAGGTGAAATCGTGCAAAAAGGTTGCTTTGAAGTGGTCGAAAAAGAAGGTTATTTTGCAGAATTACAACAACACTAATGGGTGATACATGAAATCAATTTTTCCTTTTCTTTCTCTTTATCGTACCCATTGGGGGCATTTGCTACTAGGTATTGTGTTAGCCATTACCAGCTTAACCGCTAGCATTGGTTTATTAAGTTTATCCGGTTGGTTTTTATCGGCATCTTTTTTAGCCGGTTCGGCAATCGTGTTTAATTTCTTTTATCCGTCATCGGGGGTAAGAGGTTTGGCGATTGGGCGTACTGTTTCTCGTTATTTTGAACGTTTAGTCACCCATGATGCCACATTTCGCGTATTAGCAAATTTACGTGTTACCGTATTCCGTAAATTGATTCCGCTGAGCCCAAGCGGTTTAAATCGTTTTAGAAACAGCGAGTTACTCAATCGCTTGGTGGCGGATGTCGATACTTTGGATACGCTGTATTTAAATCTGATTTCCCCATTTGTCAGTGCAGTTATGCTCATTGCATTTATGGGTATCGGTTTATCTTTTGTATCGCCGTTGCTTGCGCTCATTATTTGTGGGGCGTTAACCGCTTTATTGGTGATTTTCCCAGCATTGTTTTATCGTTTAGGGCGTAAATCAGGGGCAAAAGTAATTCAAGCTCGAGCAAACTATCGCAGCCAGTTTATTGAATGGATCCAAATGCACGCTGAGTTTTTATTATTCGGTGTAGTAGCTCAAGCAAGTAATAAACTGAATCAAACGGAAAAAGAGTGGCTAAATGCACAGAGTAAGGAAAGCCAGTTAACCGGTCTATCCAATGCTTTATTGACCTTTGCGAACGGCATATTGGTTTGTTTGGTGATTTATTTGGCTTCTACAGCAATTAATGTCCCTTCTGCCGATTATCCCGAAGCGTTAATTTCACTTGTGGTATTTTGTGTGATAGCGTCGGCAGAGATTTTAATGCCGATTGGCTTGGCATTTTTACATTTAGGGCAAGTGATTACCGCAGCGGAACGCTTAAATGAAATTACCGAGCAGCAACCGTTGGTAAATTTCGGCAGCAAAAGTGATTGGCAAAAAACGGCGCAAAATCAACCGCTTGTTCAATTTGATGTGGTAACTTTTGCTTATCCTAATCGTGTTGAACCGGTGTTGAAGAATATCTCATTTGAGATCTGTGCCGGACAAAAAGTGGCGATTTTAGGTAAAACCGGCAGTGGTAAGAGTACGATTTTCCAACTGATTAATCGCAATTATGACCCAACAAGCGGTCAAATTTGGTTAAATTCTTGCAACATTGCGGATTATGCGGAATCAAGCTTGCGTCAGCATATTGTGACACTCAGTCAGCGAGTTCATATTTTTAACAGCAGTTTACGTGATAACTTGTTACTTGGTAATGCTCAAGCAACAGATCCTCAGTTAGCTAATGTGTTGGAGCAAGTTGGATTAAGTCATTTATTAGATGAACAGGGTTTGGATTTATGGCTAGGTGAGGGGGGGCGACCGCTTTCCGGCGGTGAACAACGTCGTTTAGGCTTAGCACGTTTATTGGTAAGTCAGGCCGAAATTGTGCTATTAGACGAGCCAACCGAAGGGGTAGATCGAGAAACCGAACAACAAATTTTGGCACTCATTTTAACTCATTGCCAAAATCGAACGTTATTGATGATTACACACCGTCTACATGGCCTAGATAAATTTGATAAGCTCTATTACATTGATAACGGGCGATTTATTTAAGGTAATATATGAATATTGTACTTGCAACGGACAGCAATTATTTAGTACATGCGGAGGTGACGATAAAATCACTGGTTGCACATCACCGAAATATTAATATTTTTGTGTTGCACGCAAATCAGATTTCTCAAGATTGGGTAGCACAGCTAAACCAAATTGTGGGCGCGAGAGGAATTAAAGTAACACTGGCAAATGTTTCGGCGGAGATGTTGCAAGCGTTCAAAGGTAATGATTATATTTCGAACAGTACCTATTTGCGTTATTACATTGAGCGTCTTTTCCCTTATGGTAGCGGCGATAAATGGCTATATTTAGATTCAGATACGATTGTGAACGGCTATTTAGGCGAGCCGTTTGAAATCGAAGCATTTTCGCAAAATATGTTGCTTGCTATCCAAGATCCTTATGTGATGAACTTGCCGAATCACCCGTTTAGGCAAGGTACTTACTTTAACGCAGGCGTTTTGTATATTAATGCGCAGTATTGGAAGGGAATGGAAGCAAAATTAATTGAGTTCACTTTACAACATCAAGCGCAGTTACGCTTTGGCGATCAAGATGTTTTAAATGCGGTGGTTGGTCAGCGATGGCAAGCGATACCTATGGTATATAACTATCAGTGTATGCATATGTATAACCCGAAAATTACAGAGGGAGAACCTCTCGTTTTCCATTTTACTGGTGAAGTAAAACCGTGGCATGATGTGCCGCATTTGTATTATCGTTCAATGTATTGGCACTATTTTCAGCTTGATTGGTATGAGGTGGTAGCTCAACCGATTGGACACTTTAAAGCGGAATTTGTGAAAATTACCTAAGTTATTGATACAAAGGAAATCTTACGTAAATTTCCTTTTTTATTTTCAGCAAGATAATTGCGCTTTGCCATTCAAAACAGATGTAAAAAATGTTATATTAAGGACCAATTTTGTTTGGTTTAAATAATTGTCTATTATGTCTACAAATTATCACGATATCACGCTTGCTTTCGCCGGTGTTTGTCAAGCAGTTAGCTTGGTTCAACAATTTGCTCATCGGGGCAGTGCGGATCGAGATGTTTTTAACCATTCTATTAAAAGCCTACTCGTCACTCAGCCGGAATCTACATTAGCGGTATTTGGCGATCAACTTAGCCATTTAAAAACCGGTTTGGAAACGGCTCAAGCGCAAATGGGCAGTCCAAACGGCAAATTGGATACCGAAATTGGTCGTTATTGGATTAACGTACTCGCCTTGAGTCAAAAGCTAAATAAAAATCCTGAAGCCAAAGCCAAATTGGCAGAGCGTTTACAGCAAATTGAACGTCAATTACCGCTCTATGAAAATGATATTATGGCAGATCAAATGATTGCGAATTTAGCTGCGATTTACAGCGATGTGATTAGCCCACTCGGTTCAAAAATTCACGTATTAGGTTTACAAGATTATCTGGTGCGTCCGGATATTCAGCAAAAAATCAGAGCAAGTCTATTAGCCGGTATTCGTGCCGGTATCTTATGGCAACAAGTAGGCGGAACTCGCTGGCAATTTTTATTTTTTCGTAGAAAGATTCTTAATCAAACACAACAGTTTTACAAAAGTATTTAAACAAGTTCTCCGTAATGGAGAACCTGTTCCGAACATTTACTTATTTGGAGAAAACAATGGAACTTACCGCTTTAACAGCATTATCCCCAATTGATGGTCGTTACCAAGACAAAGCAGCCGCATTACGCCCGATTTTTAGTGAATTCGGATTACTAAAATTCCGTGTAACGGTAGAGGTTCGTTGGTTACAAAAATTGGCTTCTCAGGCACAAATCAAAGAAGTTCCAGCTTTTTCTGAAAAAGCAAACGATTACTTAGGTCAGATCGTCGCAAATTTCTCAATTGAAGATGCAAACCGCATCAAAACGATTGAACGTACTACGAACCACGACGTAAAAGCAGTGGAGTATTTCTTAAAAGAAAAATGTGAAGCGTTACCTGAATTACAAGCAGTAAATGAATTTATCCACTTCGCTTGTACCTCGGAAGACATTAACAATACTTCACACGCATTAATGTTAAAAACGGCACGTGAAGAAGTATTATTGCCAGAATGGAAAAAAGTGATTGATGCGGTAGTGGAATTAGCAAAACGTTATCAGCATGTTCCGTTACTTTCTCGTACCCACGGTCAGCCGGCAAGCCCGACAACCATCGGTAAAGAAATGGCAAACGTGGCGTACCGTTTAAAACGCCAATATAAACAACTTGAAAACTTAGAGATTTTAGCGAAAATCAATGGTGCGGTAGGTAACTATAATGCACATTTATCCGCCTATCCGGATGTAGATTGGCATACGTTCAGCCAAGAGTTTGTTGAATCTTTAGGTATAACTTGGAACCCATACACCACACAAATTGAACCGCACGATTACATCGCAGAATTCTTTGATTGCGTGGCACGTTTTAATACGATCGTGATCGATTTTGACCGTGATATGTGGGGTTATATCGCATTAAATCACTTCAAACAACGCACGATTGTTGGCGAAATCGGTTCATCAACCATGCCGCACAAAGTGAACCCGATCGACTTTGAAAACTCGGAAGGCAATCTTGGCTTAGCGAATGCGGTAATGAATCATTTAGGTCAAAAACTACCGATTTCTCGTTGGCAGCGTGACTTAACTGACTCAACTGTATTACGTAACTTGGGCGTGGGTTTAGGCTACTGCTTAATTGCTTATGCGGCAACGTTAAAAGGCGTAAGTAAGTTAGAAGTTAACGAGCAGCATTTACGTGATGAGTTAAATCGAAACTGGGAAGTATTAGCAGAGCCGATTCAAACCGTAATGCGCCGTTATGGTATCGAAAAACCATACGAGAAACTCAAAGAATTAACTCGTGGTAAGCGTGTAGATGAAGCCACAATGCGTGAGTTTATTGAGAAACTTGAGATTCCGGCAGAAGAAAAAGCCCGCTTAAAAGAAATGACGCCTGCAAGCTACATCGGTTATGCGGTAGAACTTGTTGAGAAATTGTAAAATCTGAGTTGAAAATGACCGCTTGTAAGCGGTCATTTTTTTAAAAAACTTTGCGGAGGAATAAGCAAATGAAACAATCTATTCGCCACAATAAAATTATTGAACTAGTTAATCAGTTGGGTTATGTCAGCACAGAAGAGTTAGTTGCTCAATTAAATGTCAGCTCTCAAACGATTCGCCGTGACTTAAATGAATTGGCCGAAAAGAATTTGATTCGCCGCCATCATGGTGGTGCCGGAATGCCGTCTAATAGTGAAAATAGCGATTATAGCGAACGTAAGCAGTTTTTCTCGGAACAAAAAAATGAAATTGCACGCTATGTGGCGGCAATGATCCCGAACGGTGCTTCCTTATTTCTAGATATCGGTACCACCTCTGAAGCGGTAGCTTATGCGTTGTTGTCCCACCAAAATTTACGTATTGTGACCAATAACCTTAATGCTGCGCATATTTTAATGCAGAAAGAAGATTTCCATATCACGGTAGCCGGAGGTAATTTACGGACTGATGGTGGCTTAATTGGTGAAGCGACCGTGAATTTTATTAGCCAATTCCGTTTAGATTTTGGCATTTTAGGCATTAGTGCGATTGATAGTGACGGTTCTATGTTGGATTATGATTATCATGAAGTACAAGTAAAACGTGCCTTGATGCAGAGTTCGCGCCAAGTAATTTTGGTAACCGATCATTCAAAATTCAGTCGTAGTGCAATTGTTCGCCTAGGCGATATTACCGAAGTAAATTATTTGTTTACAGATTTGCCATTACCGTTAGAATTGCAGCAACGATTAGTATCAACCAAAGTGGCAGTACAAATCTGCGGTAATTAATGACGACATTTTTTCAACAACATTTTTCTCGGCATAAATGGCTGGCATATGCGCAGTTAATGCGTTTTGATAAGCCAATCGGTACTTTACTTTTACTTCACCCGACATTATGGGCGTTATTTGCCGCAGCCGGCGGTGTTCCACCCTTGTCTGTGCTAGTGATTTTTGTATTAGGCGTAATCGTTATGCGTGCGGCAGGCTGTGTGATTAATGATTATGCCGACCGCCATATTGACGGTGAAGTAAAACGTACCTCTCAGCGTCCGCTTGCGACTGGACTTGTGACCACAACGGAAGCCAAAATACTGTTTGTTTTGTTATTGTGTATCGCCTTCGTTTTGGATTTATTGCTTAACCGATATACTTTCTTGTTATCATTCGTAGCGGTTGCGTTAGCGATTATTTATCCGTTTATGAAACGCTTTACCCATTTACCGCAAGTCGTGTTAGGAATGGCGTTCGGTTGGGCAATCCCGATGGCATATGGTGCGGTAAGTGAATCGCTTCCGTTAGAATGTTGGCTGTTATTTTTTGCCAATATTTTTTGGACAGTGGCTTATGATACGCAATATGCGATGGTTGATCGTGATGATGATCTGCGTATCGGAGTAAAATCTACCGCGATTTTATTTGCCCAATACGACAATAAAATCATTGCCTTATTGCAATTTATTACGTTAGTGTTGCTCGTCATTTTTGGCTGGGTCAGCGAATATCATTGGGGCTATTTTGTTGTGTTAGCGCTAAGTGCAAGTTTGTTTAGCTATCAATGTTGGCTGACTAAACAGCGAGTAAGAGAGCAGTGCTTCAAAGCATTCTTAAATAATCATTACTTTGGATTGGGCGTATTTTTTGCTATTTTAGTCGGTATCTACGCTTAATTTAGCTTATAAGAGACAAGTGGTTAAATTTTCAGATCTTTTTACCAGAAAATTTTGCCGCTTTTACGTTTATTCATTTCGTGTTTTATTTCCTCTCGTTTACAAATTTTTCCCGTTTTTTAACCGCTTGTTTTCAATACTTTTCCGCATTTTTCTGCTATAATCTTCACAATTTTTTGGCTTTAAATTTTTTGATAAGAAAAATAGAGCCTTTTCCCATTTCATAAAGTATAGGAATAACGAATGTCTGAACAAAATCAAACAAATAGTTATGATTCTTCGAGCATTAAAGTCTTACGAGGCTTAGATGCGGTACGTAAACGTCCGGGTATGTATATCGGTGATACCGATGATGGTACAGGTTTACACCATATGGTGTTTGAGGTTGTAGATAATGCGATCGATGAAGCGTTAGCAGGACACTGTAAAGATATTATTGTAACCATTCATTCAGATAATTCGGTTTCTGTACAAGATGATGGTCGCGGTATTCCGGTCGGTATTCATCCGGAAGAAGGCGTATCTGCAGCGGAAGTGATTATGACGGTATTGCACGCCGGCGGTAAATTTGATGATAACTCCTATAAAGTATCAGGAGGTTTACACGGTGTGGGGGTATCGGTAGTAAATGCACTCTCTTCAAAATTACAACTCACGATTCGCCGTGAAGGGCACGTCCACGAGCAATTTTATAGTCTAGGTGAGCCTGATGCCCCATTAGCTGTCATCGGTAATACGGAAAAAACCGGTACTTCTGTCCGTTTCTGGCCAAGCCTAGATATTTTCAAAAATAAAACTGAATTTGAATATAAAATTCTTTCAAAACGTTTGCGTGAACTTTCTTTCTTAAATTCTGGTGTATCAATCCGTTTAGTGGATGAGCGTGACGGCAAAGAGGAACACTTTAAATATGAAGGTGGTATTAAAGCCTATGTGGAATATTTAAACGAAGGTAAAACCCATATTCATAACACGCCGTTTTATCTTTCAACCGAGAAAGATGGCATTGGTGTTGAAGTATCATTACAGTGGAACGACAGTTATAACGAAAATGTTTACTGCTTTACCAATAATATTCCACAACGTGATGGTGGCACGCACCTAGCCGGTTTCCGTGGTGCATTAACCCGTGCGTTAAAAAACTATATGGATAACAGTGGTGTGGTGAAGAAAGCAGATGCGAACATTGATGCGTCAGGTGATGATGCTCGTGAAGGCTTAGTGGCGGTGATTTCAGTAAAAGTGCCGGATCCGAAATTCTCATCACAAACTAAAGATAAGTTAGTGTCATCGGAAGTGCGTGGTGCGGTGGAAAGTTCAATGAACGAAGCGTTAGCGGAGTTCTTAGCGGAAAACCCGGATGATGCGAAAAATATCGTAACCAAAATTATTGATGCGGCACGTGCACGTGAAGCAGCCCGTAAAGCACGTGAAATGACACGTCGTAAAGGTGCGTTAGATTTAGGTGGCTTACCGGGTAAATTAGCGGACTGCCAAGAAAAAGATCCTGCGTTGTCAGAACTTTACTTAGTGGAGGGTGACTCTGCGGGTGGCTCGGCAAAACAAGGTCGTGATCGTAAAAACCAAGCAATTCTACCGTTAAAAGGTAAGATTTTAAACGTTGAAAAAGCACGTTTCGATAAAATGCTTTCTTCGCAAGAAGTGGCAACCCTAATTACCGCATTGGGTACTGGTATTGGTCGTGATGATTACAATATTGAGAAATTGCGTTATCACAAAATTATTATCATGACTGATGCGGACGTGGATGGTGCGCATATTCGTACGTTATTATTAACCTTCTTCTACCGTCAAATGCCGGAATTAATTGAGAACGGTTATATTTATATCGCTCAGCCGCCACTTTATAAAGTGAAGAAAGGCAAACAAGAGCGTTATATTCAAGATAATGATGAAATGTCGCAATATGAAATTGATATCGCTTTAGAAGGCGCAGGTTTATTTGTGAGCGAAGGTGCGCCAGCATTAAGTGGTGTTGCGCTCGAAAACCTCATTTCACAATATAATGGTGTGCAAAAATTATTTGATCGCTTAAGTTGCCGTTATCCAGTTGCGTTATTAAACGAATTAATTTATAGCCCGGCACTTTCGGCTGAATTTGCAAAAGATCAGGCAAAAGTGACCGCTTGGAGCGAGCAATTTGTAGCGAAATTAATGGAAAAAGAAACCGGCGGTAGTTTCTATCGTAGTGAAGTTTTCTTCAATACCGAGCGTCAAGTGTATGAGCCGGAAATTGTGGTAACTACTCACGGTATGGATACGACTTATCGTCTTGACTTTAATTTTATCAGCAGTAACGAATACGCAAAAATTACCGCATTAGGCAACGAGTTAAATGACTTATTATCACCAAGTGCTTATGTAATACGTGGCGAACGCCGTCAAGAAGTGAGCAGCTTTGCTGAAGCATTAGATTGGTTAGTACGTGAATCACGTAAAGGCTTAACTATTCAACGTTATAAAGGATTAGGTGAGATGAATCCGGAACAATTATGGGAAACCACAATGGATCCAGTTGCTCGTAAGATGTTACAAGTGAATATCACTGATGCGATTGCGGCAGACAAATTGTTTAATACCCTAATGGGCGATGAAGTTGAACCTCGTCGCGACTTTATCGAAAGCAATGCGTTATATGCTCAGTTAGATATTTAATCTGAGTTTAAATTAAACCCCAAAGTTTTGTGCTTTGGGGTTTCTTTTTACAAATTTTAAGTAAAAAAGACCGCTTGTTGATCTGCCCCCTAAAAGTTGGACAAACCAACCAACTAATTAAAGGTGCAGATTTTGTTATGGGTAAACATTACACATCTTCTTTTAAGTTTCATGTCATTCAACATGTTTTAGATAACCGTATGGGTGTTAGGGAAGTGGCAGATTATTT
>NZ_KB893938.1 GCF_000374285.1 Actinobacillus capsulatus DSM 19761
ATCGTATTTTAGAGCTGGAAGCGGAGAATGCTTACCTAAAAAAGTTGCGGGAATACAACCAACAAAAAATGCGGCAAAAGCAGCCATCGTGAACACGTTGCGGGAAGATTTCCCCTTAGACATCCTCCTCCCTTTGATAGGTTTAAAACGCAGTACGTTCTTTTATCACTTACCGCCTAAAGTTGATAAAAATGCAGTGATGAGGCAGAAAGTGGTTGAGATTTATCAGGATAATGATGGCAATTATGGCTATCGTCGTATTACGTTAAAGTTACGCGATTTCTTTGATGCGATTAACCATAAGCGAGTTCAAAGGATAATGCAACAGCTTGATTTAAAAGGAAAATGTAAGCAGAAGAAATATCGTTCTTATAAAGGTGAAGTAGGTGAAATTGCCGAGAATGTATTGCAACAGGATTTTCACGCAACGGCGCCAAATGAAAAATTAGTCACGGATATTACCGAGTTTAAATGTGCAAGCTCTATTTATCGCCGATTAAGGACTTATTTCATGGTGAAATTCTGACTTATGATTTAGCAAGAAGCCCGAACTTTGAGCAAGTCATGCGAATGATAAAGCAAGCGGTAACAAAACTGCCTCAGGATGCTAAACCGATTTTACATTCCGACCAAGGCTGGCAATATCAGATGGCAGGCTATCAAGACATGCTGAGGAAACATAATATTAGACAAAGTATGTCGAGAAAAGGGAATTGCTTGGATAATGGAGCAATGGAAAGTTTCTTTGGGCGACTGAAAACGGAATGTTACTTTGGTAAGCGATTTGAAACCTTCGAACAGCTTGAGAAAGTGATTCATGCGTACATTCATTATTACAACAATGAGCGTATTCAAGTGAAATTAAAAGGACTCAGCCCTGTACAATACAGAACTCAGTCCTTAAATTAAACAGTCTAACTTTTTGGGGTCAGATCATTCAACGGTAGCTTTTTTTTATTACATTCGATAAACTCTAGTAACTCTTTTAATAAAAAACAAACGGTCAAATTTCTCTCAAAACTTGCAAAAGTTTGCTGAAATTTAACCGCTTAATAAAGTAAAAAATAAATTATTTGACGAGTTTTAAATGGGTTGCCTTTTTCTTCACAACTTTAGGCTTTACTTCTTCATGTAAAACCGTATTACGTTCATGGTAGGCTTGTTCACTATAATAAGACTCATCTTGGAACATGACACCATCACCCGTCTCTTGTGCATAAATCGCTTCTAATGCACCAAGTGGAATATATACGTCTCGTAACATTCCTTGGAAGCGCGCATTAAAACGAATTGCTTCATCGGTTACAACATATTGTCCAATAGAACGAGGTGCAATATTTAAGATAATCTTACCGTCACGAATAAATTCTGTTGGCACATCTACATCCGGATAATCCGTATTGACTAGCAAGTATGGCGTATTGTCATTATCAATAATCCAGCTGTAATAAGCATGATAAAGATAAGGGCGTAAAGGTTTCATTAGTCTTTTTCATCCATTAAGTGTTTAGGCGCTGCCCCACCAATTGATTGTACAAAACTTTCACGTTGGAAAACTCGAGTCATATATGCTTTGATAGCTTTACTACCAGCACCAGTAAACTCAACACCTAAGTTGTGCATTTTCCAAAGCAATGGTGCAACATAGCAATCCACTAAACTAAACTCTTCATTCATGAAATAAGGCGTTGCTGCAAATACCGGACCTAAAGCTAACATTTCATCACGTAATTGAAGTAAAGCTTTTTTTGCCTCCTTTGAGGCAGGGTCTTTATTCACGATATTAATCAGTGAATACCAATCTTGCTCAATACGGTGCATAGTTAAGCGACATTTACCACGTAATACCGGATATACAGGCATTAACGGTGGATGAGGAAAACGTTCGTCCAGATACTCCATAATGATACGTGAATTGAATAACACTAAATCACGATCAACTAATGTGGGTACGTTACCGTAAGGATTTACTTCCATTAAATCTTCAGAAATCGTATCGGAACCAATATTTTCAATCTCGTAAGGAACGCCTTTTTCCGCTAATACAATACGTACTTGATGACTGTATACATCATTTTTATCTGAAAAAAGGGTCATTACTGAACGTTTATTCGCACTACTCGTCATATATATTCTATCTCCGATTCTGATTGCAACTAACTACATGAATTTGAAAAAAATGGTCGTATATAGTAACACATTTCATCTTCCATTTAATAGCGCTAAATTGTGATTTGTGAATAATTCTTTACATTGTTCAGATTATTTTCAGTTAGTGTATAGCGTAATTTCGCAAGCAATCGTTTGCCTGGCGTGTTATACTTAAAATAATATTTCCTCCATTCATTTCTAAAGGAACAGCTATGTCACAAAAACCTGAAATTGCGATTGTTATGGGTTCAAAAAGCGACTGGGCGACCATGTCGGAAGCAACACAAATCTTAGATCAATTTAATCTTGCTTATCATGTCGAAGTGGTTTCGGCACACCGCACACCGGATAAACTTTTCTCATTTGCGGAAAGTGCGGAACAAAACGGTTATAAGGTGATTATCGCAGGTGCAGGCGGTGCGGCGCACTTGCCGGGTATGATTGCGGCAAAAACTATCGTACCAGTGTTAGGTGTTCCGGTAAAAAGTTCGATGCTAAGTGGTGTAGATAGTTTATATTCTATTGTTCAAATGCCGAAAGGTATTCCAGTCGGTACCCTTGCGATTGGCCCTGCGGGAGCAGCCAATGCAGGTTTATTAGCCATGCAAATTTTAGCAGCTTTTGATCCTGAATTAGCGAAAAAATTACACGTATTCCGCAATGAACAAACGCAATTGGTATTAGATAATCCAGATCCACGTAATTAATCTATTTCTCATGACAAAGAAACTTTTAATCCTACATACAGGCGGTACAATTTCCATGAGCGAAGGTGAAGACGGCAAAGTTTCACCTTCCGAAAAAAATCCGCTACTTACCGCGTTAGAACGTTTAAACCACCCTGCTCAGCTTAGCCAAGAATCGGTGCTTAATGTGCCTTCACCGCATATTACGCTACAACATTGGTTACTATTGAAAGCACGTATTGAAAAAGCGGTAAATGAAGAACTCTATGATGGTATCGTAATTACCCACGGTACGGATACGTTAGAAGAAACCGCTTATTTTCTTGATTTAGCCCTTGATGTAAACGTGCCGGTCGCAATTACCGGTGCTATGCGTTCAAGCAACGAATTAGGTTCAGACGGTTTAATTAACTTACAAAGTGCGATTTTGGTTGCACTTTGTCCGGAAAGCCAAGGCAAAGGCGTATTAGTGGTTATGAATGATGAAATTCATAACGCTAAATTTGTGACTAAAACGCATACGACCAACGTAGCGACATTCCAAACGCCAACATTCGGTCCTTGCGGATTAATTGCGAAAAACCGCGTGTTATATTTCCAACAATTAATCGAATATGAACGCTTCCCAGCTCAAACAATTACACGTACCAACGTGCAGCTCGTCAAGAGCTACGCCGGAATGGATAGTTTCTTATTAGAACAATTAGCCCTCCACGGCTGTGACGGTGTCGTGATTGAGGCGCTCGGTGCAGGTAATTTGCCGCCAAGCTGTTTAGCTGGTTTAGATGCGTTATTACGCGCTGATATTCCTGTTGTATTAGTTTCTCGTGCCTTTAATGGCGTAACCCAAGATGTGTATGACTATTTAGGCGGCGGCAAACAACTTAAACAACAAAACGTGATTTTTACTACCGGTTTAAGTGGTCAAAAAGCCCGCATTAAATTATTGGTGTTATTAAATCAAAGTTTGAATAAACCGCTCTCCGAATATTTTTAATCTTTTTATTAATGAAAAAGTTCAAAGTCAGACTGCTGAACAAGCGGTCAAATTTGCCGAAAAAATTGCAAATCAGACCTTGAGCTTGTCAAACGGAATCATAAAAAATGCAAAAAAGTGCCATTTATCCTCCAGTTTATGTGCTTGGTAACGGTCAGCTCGGCAGAATGTTACGCTATGCCGGCGCACCACTTGATATTGAAGTAAAACCGCTTGCTTTTGATGCGCCAGTTTTTGAACTTGAACAAAACAGTATCATTACCGCAGAAATCGAGCGTTGGGCAGAAACGCCACTCACACAATTACTCGGCAATCATAAAAATTTTGTCAATTTAAACGTATTCGGCACAACGGCGGATCGTTTCACGCAAAAATCACTGTTAGACAAACTTCAGCTTTCCACTTCGCCATGGCAATTATTGGAATCTGCCGAGCAATGGCAAAGCGTATTCAGCAATGTAGGCGAAAAAGTGGTGGTAAAACGTCGTACCGGCGGCTATGACGGCAGAGGTCAATGGATTGTGACACAAGACAGCATTGACCAAATCACACCGGATCTGTTCGGTGAAGTCATTGCGGAAAAATTTATTCCGTTTGACGGCGAGATTTCAATTGTCGGTGCGCGTTTCCGTGACGGCTCCACCCGTTTTTATCCGATTAATCATAACTTGCAACAAAACGGCATCTTGCGTTACTCCGTTTGTAATGTGAATTTACCGAATCAACAAACTTATCAAACCCAAGCGGAACAAATGCTCGGCACGATTATGCAAGACTTAGATTATATCGGCGTAATGGCAATGGAATGTTTTGTGGTGGGAGAGAAATTATTAATTAATGAACTTGCTCCTCGTGTACATAACAGCGGACATTGGACGCAATTAGGTTGCTCAATCAACCAGTTTGAATTGCATTTACGCGCATTGCTTGACTTGCCAACACCGCAACTCAAACAAATTGCACCTAGTGTGATGGTGAATCTGATTGGTATTGAACACAATAACGCGTGGCTGGAAGTACCGTTCTCACAATTACATTGGTATGGTAAAGAAGTACGTGCCGGTCGTAAAGTCGGACATATTAATTTATGTCATCCGGAACAAACTCAGTTGATTCAATTACTCGAACAGCTTCGTCCGCATTTAACCGACGATTTCCATTCGGGGTTAGATTGGGCGATTAATAAACTCAAATAAGTGCAAGCGGTCTGTTTTCTTCTGAAATTTGCAAAAAATTTAGGAAAACAGACCGCTTTTCTATTGCTAAAATAGCTAATGGACTGTATAAGTATTTCTAATTTCAAACACAACTTTATAGAGGAATCATATGTCAATGTTCAACCATATTCAGGCTGCTCCGGCAGATCCAATCTTAGGTTTAGGTGAAGCGTTTAAAGCGGAACAACGTGCGGGGAAAATCAATCTTGGTATCGGTGTTTATATGAATGCGGAAGGTAAAACGCCTATCGTGAAAGCAGTTAAAAAAGCCGAAGCGTTATTGTTAGAACAAGAAACGAATAAAAACTACCTTACGATTGACGGTGTACAAGCATTTAACGCTTATACACAAGAACTTTTATTCGGTAAAGGGGCAGAAATTATCGCATCAGGTCGTGCAAAAACCGCACAAAGTTTGGGTGGTACGGGCGCGTTACGTATTGCGGCAGAATTTATCAAACGCCAAACGTCAGCAAAAAATATCTGGATTTCAAACCCAACTTGGCCAAACCATAATGCAATTGCAGAAGCGGTCGGTTTAAATGTGAAAGGCTATCGTTATTACAATAAAGATACGCACGGTTTAGATTGGGATAATTTACTTGCCGATTTAAGCCAAGCGGAAGCCGGCGATGTGGTGTTATTACATGGCTGCTGCCATAACCCGACCGGCATCGACCCAACTCCTGAACAGTGGGACGCATTAGCGAAACTTTCTGCGGAAAAAGGCTGGTTACCGTTATTTGACTTTGCTTACCAAGGCTTCGGCAACGGTTTAGATCAAGACGCATACGGCTTACGTGCGTTTGTGAAAAACCACAAAGAATTATTAATCGCAAGTTCATACTCGAAAAACTTTGGCTTATATAATGAACGTGTTGGTGCATTCACGATTGTTGCAGAAAATGCCGAAGTGGCAAATAAAGCCTTCACCCAAATTAAATCAATTATTCGTGTGCTCTACTCTAACCCGGCATCACACGGTGCAAATGCGGTTGCTCGTGTATTAGGTGATGAAGTGTTACGTGCGAAATGGGTAGCGGAATTAGATGAAATGCGTGATCGTATTAAAGATATGCGTAACCGTATGGTGCAATTATTAAAAGAGAAGGGTGCAAAACAAGATTTCGACTTTATCGCACAACAAAACGGTATGTTCTCATTTAGTGGTTTAACACCGGAACAAGTGGATCGCTTACGTGAAGAGTTCGCAATCTATGTGGTACGTTCCGGCCGTATCAATGTTGCAGGTATCACCGACCAAAACATTGACGTACTTTGTGAAGCGATTGTAAAAGTGCTTTAATCACTATTTTGTAAAACCACGGACTACACTGAATACACGGAAAATTTATTCTATGAATTTATGTATTTCGTGGTTATTTTTATGTATTCATGCTTTTAGTTAATAAAAAACCACAGTTCTCACGTCATACGAAAAATTTCTGTGTATTCCGTTCTGTGATTATTTAATCTTTCCTATCTATTGAACATTCATAATCGCTTCAATATCAGCAATTTCTTTCGGGCAGCCGCTTGTCAGATTTTTATTGCCATATTCGGTAATCAATAAGTTATCCTCAATTCGCACGCCAATGCCTTTATATTGCTCCGGCACGTCCGCTTCACTTGAAATATATAGACCCGGTTCAAGGGTTAGCACCATGCCGATTTCAAGCGGTCGATCTCGCTCCGTACCATAATTGCCCACATCGTGAACATCTAAACCAAGCCAATGCCCTAAACCGTGCATATAAAATTGACGATAGGCTTTCTCAGTGATTAACTGCTCCACTTCGCCCTTCAAAATCCCTAAGCGAACCAAACCGTCAGTCAGCACCTGCACCGCTTTTTCATTAGCAATTTTAATCGAACTTTGTGGCACTAGCCATTTAGCTGCTTCTTTCATTGCGTCTAGCACCAGTTGATAAATTTCTCGCTGAGGTTCGGAGAACTTACCGTTAATTGGGAAGGTACGGGTAATATCGCCGGCATAGTGAGCAAATTCCGCCCCGGCATCAATCAGCAATAAATCGCCGTCTTTTAGTACCTGATCATTTTCATTGTAGTGCAAAATACAGGCATTTTCACCGCTTGCTACAATCGAATTATAAGCAGGAAATCTCGCCCCAAAGCGGGTAAATTCGTGCTGGATTTCGCCCTCAATTTCCAATTCATAACGATTGGGGCGAGTTTGCTTCATCGCACGAATATGTGCTAAGCCTGAAATATGACATGCTTGCTGAATGAGAGAAATTTCCGCTGTTGATTTAATCAAACGCATTTCCGACAACATCGGCTGCCAGTCAATCACTTCGGAAAACTGCTCCGTCACTATGCTATCGCCCCATTCCTGTAAGCCTTTCGCATAGTAACAAGCGGTCAAATTTTGCATTTTTCCTGCAAAAATACGAGAAATATCCTCAATATCAAACGCCAAATCCACGTTCAAGGTTTCAGGCGCTTTTTCAATACCCAAACGGCGACCGTTCCACGTTTCCATTAGCGGATCCTTTTTACGCACAAAAATCACGCTCTCATTTTTGCCCGCTTTTTTAATCAGCAACAACGCTGATTTCGGCTCGGCAAAACCGGTTAAATACCAGAAATAACTATCCGGACGGAACAAATAATCGCAATCGCTATTGCGGCGTTTCTCGGTTTCGGTAAACACCACCAACGCAGAATTATCCTGCATTTGCTCAAACACTCGATTTCTACGCTCAACAAATTCTTCTCTCGGCAATTCGGCTAGGTAGGCAAGATCCATACTATTCTCCTCTTCAAATGTGTATTTATTCTAACACAAGCAAGCGGTCTGATTTCTTGCAAATTTTATTCTTTATCTTTAATACTTTGAATAATTTGGCAATTTTCAATCTTTTCATTTCGACAACCAATAATTTGTTCCAAAAATGATTTAACTCCTTGTAACTGTTTAATTTGTTCATTGATATATGATAAATGCCTTCTGGTTAATTCATCAACACCATCACATTGATGATTAGGTTTTTTTTGAAATGCCAATAAAACCTTAATGTCTTTTAAAGAAAAACCGATATTGCGACAGGCTTTGATAAAGCATAATTGAGCAAGTGTTTGTTCATCAAACACACGATAGCCATTTTGTTGATGTATGGGGGCGATTAAGCCCTGTTTTTCATAATAACGAATAGTTTCCAAATGCACGCCTGTTTGCTCACTGGCTTGTTTTATTTTAATAAATTTTGACATTTTAGCTTGACCCTGTAATAACTACGGAGTTTATAATGTAGCAAATTTCATCTTAAAATAGGAGTAAAAAATGGCGTGCCAAAATTGTTGTGATTCAAATCAGCCCATTCATCAATCCCCCAAGTACAAAAAAGCCTTGTGGATTGTGTTTGCGATGAATTTGACGATGTTTTTTGTGGAAGTCGTAATGGGGTTCAAATCAGGTTCAACTTCGCTGTTGTCGGACAGTTTGGATTTTTTGGGCGATAGTGCTAACTATATGATTAGCTTAATTGTGTTGCCAATGGCATTAAGCTATCGTGCCAAAGCGTCTTTAATTAAAGGCTTAACAATGAGTGGATTTGGCGTATTTATTTTAATTACAACCATTTACCGTATGTTTTATGGAGAAATGCCCAGTTATAGTGAAATGAGTGTGGTTGGTATATTGGCGTTATTGGTGAATTTAATGGCATTATTGATTCTGTTGAATTTTCGTGATGGAGATAGCAATATGCGTGGCGTTTGGCTCTGTTCTCGCAATGATGCGATTGGTAATGTAGCGGTTATTTTGGCTGGTATAGCGGTTTATTTTTTTCAGTCAAAATATCCTGATTTAATTGTGGCTTTTATTTTGGCATTTTTAGCTTTACAGGCCGGCAAAGAGATTATTTTCAGAGCTTGGGGCGAATTAAAAGAAAATTAGGCATAGTCAACAAAATTTTTGGGGCAGTCCTAGATAACTAGAACAGCCCCTAAAGATTTTCTATATCTCAAGCAAAACCGCCCTCAATTGCCCAATTTTATCCCTTACTGCCGCCGCTTTTTCAAACTCTAAATCCTTAGCGAAATCTCGCATTTGTTGTTCAAGTTGTTTGAGTTCTTTTTCCAGCTCTTTGCGGGATTTTGGTTTGTAGGTATTTGCAGATTTTTCTTCGATTTTAACCGCTTGTTTACCTCGTTTCGGCTTGTCGGTTTGTCCAATGTCGAGCAATTCGCCTACTTTCTTATTGAGAGCTTGTGGGGTAATACCGTGTTCTTCGTTGTATTTTTGTTGTTTTTCTCGGCGGCGTTCAGTTTCGGTAATCGCTTTTTGCATAGAGTTGGTAATGTGGTCGCCGTAAAGAATCGCTTTGCCGTTAAGGTTACGAGCGGCACGTCCGATGGTCTGAATTAATGAACGTTCGGAACGCAAAAAGCCTTCTTTATCTGCATCTAAAATCGCCACTAGCGACACTTCCGGCATATCCAAGCCCTCACGTAATAAGTTGATGCCGACCAATACGTCAAACATGCCCATCCGCAAGTCGTGAATAATTTCTACCCGCTCTACTGTATCAATATCACTATGCAAGTAACGCACACGCACGCCGTGTTCATCGAGATAATCGGTTAAATCTTCCGCCATTTTTTTGGTTAGCGTAGTAATTAGCACACGTTCATCTAGCGCCACTCGTTTATGAATTTCAGATAACACATCATCAACCTGCGTAGCGACTGGGCGAACTTCGATGATCGGATCTAATAAGCCCGTTGGACGAACCACCTGATCCACCACATCGCCATTGGATTTTTCTAGTTCGTAATTACCCGGTGTTGCTGATACATAAATCGTTTGTGGCGCAAGATGTTCAAATTCTTCAAAGCGTAACGGGCGGTTATCCAATGCAGATGGCAAACGGAAGCCGTATTGCACCAGCGTTTCTTTTCTCGCCCGATCGCCTCGATACATACCGCCAATTTGTGGTACGGTCACGTGGCTTTCGTCAATAATCAACAAACCATCCGCTGGCATATAATCAAACAAGGTCGGTGGTGGTTCGCCCTCTTTTCTGCCTGACAAGTAGCGTGAATAATTTTCAATGCCCGAGCAATAGCCCAGCTCATTCATCATTTCGATATCAAATTGCGTACGTTGAGTAATGCGTTGTTCTTCCAGCAATTTATTTTCTTTGATGAAATACTCACGGCGTTCCACCAGCTCTTGCTTGATTTCTTCAATCGCATTCAAAATACGTTCACGAGGGGTAACGTAGTGAGTTTTTGGATAAATGGTGTAGCGAGGTACTTTACCCAAACTATGCCCAGTAAGCGGATCGAATAATGAGAGGCTTTCGATTTCATCATCAAACAACTCGACACGTAATGCAATTTCATCCGATTCAGCCGGAAAAATATCAATCACTTCGCCACGTACACGGAAAGTCGAACGCTGAAATGCTTGGTCATTACGAGTGTATTGCAATTCGGCAAGACGAAAGAGGATCTCACGTTGATCAATAATCGCTCCCACTTGCAAATGCAACATCATTTGCATATAGGCATCCACGTCCCCTAAGCCGTAAATAGCGGAAACCGAAGCAACTACAATCGTATCGCGACGTTCAAGGAAAGATTTGGTTGCCGAGAGTCGCATTTGTTCGATTTGTTCGTTGATTGAGGCATCTTTTTCGATAAAGGTATCGCTACTCGGCACATAGGCTTCCGGTTGGTAATAATCGTAGTAAGACACGAAGTATTCCACCGCATTTTCAGGGAAGAATGCTTTCATTTCGGCATACAGCTGGGCGGCAAGCGTTTTGTTCGGCGCAAGCAACATCGCTGGGCGATTAAGTTGGGCGATAACATTGGCAATGGTAAAGGTTTTACCCGAACCGGTTACCCCAAGTAGAGTTTGATGCGCCAATCCGTCATTTAACCCTTCGGTCAATTTGGCAATCGCTGACGGCTGATCGCCTGAAGGTTTAAATGGGCTGTGTAAAATAAAAGGTTTGCCTTGCTTGCTCATATAACATCCTATCCAAGAAAATTTATCGTTATTTTAACATAAGCAAGCGGTGAATTTTTTAAGAAAATTTGCAATAAAAATGTGAATTGGTTCACAAAATCACCAGTATTAATTTGATAATGATTATTAATAAGAATATAGTTACCACATTATATTTAGCTAAAAGGATATTTTTATGCAGTTAACAAAATTAGCAGCTTTACTTTCAGGTTTACTACTCACAACTCAATCTTTTGCTTTAGATTTAACGAAAGAAACCGCAACATATAAGCAATTTGTGGTTGAACAGATTGATCAATTAGTAGCGGATACGGAAAAGTTTGTCGATTACTTAAACCAAGGAGATGTGGAAAAAGCAAAGCAAATTTACCCACTTGCACGAATGTATTTTGAACGTTCCGAACCAATTGCCGAAAGTTTTGGTGATTTAGATCCTCGCATTGATGCACGTCTTGCCGATTTAACCGAAGAAGGCAAAACAGAAAAAGATTGGTCCGGTTTCCATAAAATTGAAAAAGTGTTATGGGAGAAAAATACCACTCAAGGTACAAAAGCTGCTGCAGAACAACTGTTAAAAGACGTTAAAGAACTACGAGCCAAAATTCCAACAGCAGAAGTTACGCCTGAATTAATGATCACCGGTGCAGTAGATTTATTAAATGAAGTATCCACCACTAAAGTAACCGGTGAGGAAGAAATTTTCTCTAAAACCGACCTTTACGATTTCAAAGCCAATATTGAAGGGGCAGAAAAAATCTATGAAATCTTTAAACCGCAATTAGATAAAACGGATGCGAAACTTTCAGCGGAAATTACCGCTCGCTTTGCTGCGGTTAATACTTTACTGGCAAAACACAATAAAGCGAAAAACGGTTACGATTACGTAGCTTATAACACTCTGTCAAAAGCGGATGTTAAAGCACTAGCCGAAGCGGTAAACCAACTGGGCGAACCATTAGCCCAATTAGGCGTTCTATTAGAGAAATAAGGTAGGAATAAATTATGGCAGACACACATTCTCGCCGTGATTTTCTAAAAAATACCGCATTGGTAGGAGCAGGCTTATTGTCCGCTCCTACTTTTGCTTTAGAATCACAACAACTTAGCTCACACGCACAGAATCAATATCTTTTTTACGGTCAACATCAAGCCGGTATCGTCACCCCTGCACAAAAACATATCTATTTCCTCGTCTTAGATTTAGATACGACCGATATTGCAAAAGTGAAAGCGATTTTTCAGACTTGGACAAGTTATAGCCGTAATTTGACACAAGGTAAAAATGTAAAACCCTATAGCAATAATGCCTATGTTCCGCCTGCGGATACCGGTGAAGCGGATAGCTTAGATCCACAACATCTTACACTCACTTTTGGCGTCAGTGCCGCTTTCTTTAAAAAGTTAGGTATTGAAAAACATAAGCCGACCGAATTACAAGATTTACCGCACTTCCCTCGCGACCAATTACAAGCCGAATTTAGCGGTGGCGATATATGTATTCAAGCCTGTGCCGATGATCCTCAAGTTACCTTCCATGCAGTGCGTAATTTAGTGCGAGCGGCTCGTGGTGAAGTCAAAATGAAATGGTCGCAAATGGGCTTTAACTCATTTTTAAATAATGAAACGCCGCGTAACTTATTTGCATTTAAAGATGGTACGGCAAATGCCGAAAGTTTAAAAGATCAGGACAATGTGGTCTGGATACAGGACGGGTGGCTAAAAGGCGGTTCCTATTTAGCGGTTCGCCGTATCAAAATGTTCTTAGAAACCTGGGATCGCACGCATTTAAAATCACAGGAAGAAACCTTCGGTCGTTATCGCGATTCTGGTGCAGCTCTCGGCTATAAGCACGAATTTGAAAAATTCGATCTGGCGAAAAAAGACGACAAAGGTAATCCGGTCATACCGGAAATTTCTCATACACATCTTGCCCATAAAACGGGAGTAAAAATGCTCAGACGTTCGTTCTCTTACGCCAGCGGTATTGATGATAAAGGGCAATTTGACTCGGGCTTACTGTTTATTTCGTTCCAACAAAGCCCCGCTCAATTTATTAAAGTACAAAACGCCTTGGGCAATCTCGATAAAATGAACGAATATATTACCCATATCGGTAGTGGCTTATTTGCCTGTTTTGCTGGCGTAAAAGACGAAAACGACTATCTAGGCAAAGCCTTGTTTGATTTACTCTAAGGAATAGCAAATGGCATTTAAAAAATTGATCATCATTCCTTTATTCTTTGCGAGTTCAGTAACGTTAGCGAAAGTGGATGTTAGCTCGTTATTTGTGCAGCTTTCCGAAGCAATGGCAGAACTTAAAAAAGGTGAAATTGCAAAATCTCAGCAAAATTTAACCGCTTTACAGCAAGCATTTAATCAGTTTCAAGTAGATTCGGAAGCGAGCAAAGACGTAACGGACGCTTTAAACCAAGCAATTAAAACTACGGATCTAGCTCACTTGGAAAATGTCGCTAAACATCTATATCGTTTTGAAAAAGAACAAAACCCAGTGGACTATGAGGCTAAACATCAAACTTTCGTTAAACAAATGACACCACTTTATCAAAATTTGCAACTTGCAGTGCAAACCAAAGATATTAAGCAAATCAGAATAGCGGCACGTCATTTTGGTAAGAATTGGGCAAAATATGAAAAACCAGTGCGTGAAATGAGTTTAACTCACTATGGCAAATTTGAGCGTACACTTGGCTTAATGCGGATTGCAATCACCGCTGAAAAACCGAATATGGCTAAAATTGAACAACGAGTGGCAGCACTCGGCGAGGTAATGGCTGAATTTAGCCAATTTAAAGTACAATAATTTCAGATAAAGCAAAGGGCGTTTAACACGCCCTTTTTCCTAAAACAAATCCCAAATTGGTTTGCAATCTGCCGGCAGTGTTAGACCTCTGCCAAGTTCAATCCAACTGGTCGGGTAATGAAAATCCGATCCGACCGAAGCGTATAAATCAAACTCTTTTGCCCAACGTGCGATCAATTGACGTTGGTCAGGCGTTTGTCCGCAACCGGCAACCTCAATACCGTCACCCCTGAATAATTTAAAGTCAGCGATTAAACGGCGAATCCAACGTCCAGTTAATTTATAACGTAACGGATGAGCAATACAAATAACGCCGCCCGCTTGATGCGTTACTTCAATCGCCTCTTCCAAACTACACCACATTGGCTTAACGTAAGCCGATTTACCACCACCGAGATATTTTTTAAAGGCGTGTTCAATATTTCGTACATGACCGTTTTCGTGTAAAAAACGCCCGTAATGTGCGCGAGTTACCTCTCCGCTTGCTAACGCCTTTGCCTCTTCATAAGCATTTGGAATACCGGCTTTTGCAAGTTTTTCGCCGATTTCGACCGCTCTTTGCTCACGAAGTAACGCTTGCTTATCTAACAATGCCACTAATGCAGGATGCGTCTCATCCACGTTTAAAGCGGCAAGGTGAATGCTTTTGCCCTCCCAAACGATAGAAATTTCTACGCCGGCAATAAAGCGAATCGGCTGCCCTTGTGCTGCGTGTTTTGCTTCTTGGATCCCTGCTACAGTATCGTGATCGGTTAAAGCAAGCATTTCGATTTGTTGCTCTAACGCACGCTGAACCAGCTCGGTCGGACTAAACATACCGTCCGATATGGTACTGTGTGAATGTAAATCATATTTCATGTGTTAAAGTAGTCCTGCTTGAATAAAAAATTGTCGATACGCCTCGATTTTCTTGGCTAAACTCAATGGATAAGCCCGAGATGTGGAAGGTAAACGGTAAAGGAAAAGTTCACGCTCTTCACAATACGGATAATTAATCCATTCGTTCGTTTTCGGTGCTTTAGTTTTCTCACTTAATAAACCGAGTAGTGTATCTGTTGCCAAACCACCGGTGGTAAAAATCCATTTTACATGGGGTAACGTTTTTAACAATTGCGTCATATCTACCGGAGCAACGATTTTTAGATCCTTATCCGAAGCGTTACCCTTTAAGCGGATTGCCGTTTGCGCTGAGGAACACAACGCAATACCCTTTTCTCGTAAAAACGCTTCGATTTTTATGGGATCAAAACGTTTCTCATCACCGACACGGAAATAGTCAGTATCATCGTAGAAAACAGCGCCCATAATACGCCACATATCGTTTTGAAAATTTGGGTAATGAAATTCCATACAGCGTTTTTCACCTGTTGGTGGAAAAGTCCCCATCATCACTACTGTAGCAGATTCCGGTAACACCGGTTGAAATGGGTGATGTTCTAAAGGTTGTTGCATAACCATTCTCTCCAACTTATTTAATCAGTGCTTTGAGCATTTCCAACTTCGCTACTTTATCCACACCTTGTTCTGCCACTTGATTTAAGGCTGAAACCAGCTGTTCATCACTCTGTGCATTAGCGGTGTGTTTAATCACTTGAAATTCAGCAACTTGTGCCGCGTAAGCGGCCAAATTTTCTAATAATTTTACCTTTTCCGGATTATCGTGATAAATTTGGAATAAGTTATCAATCGCTTCGGCAAATTGTGCCGATTTGGCATCTATCTGCTGATGACAATATTTCTGCCATTTAATTTGCTCGGCTCGACTCAATGTTTCGGGATAATGTTTGGCCCGATACTGAAATAATAACGCCTCTACTCGTTCATCGGCAAATTGTAAGCCGTGATGCGCCAATTCTTGCGGAAGTAACGTACGTAAGATCGCCATATTATTTTTATCTGCCGGCGAGAAAAATCCATCATACAGCGTGGTTTCTACATTAGTTGAAGGTTCGAAACTACGCTCTTCCATAAAAATTTCGGTGACTTTTTCACGTACTAAACTTTTATTCGCTTTCAGTAATTTCAGATTTTCTAAACAACGCTCGCGATCAATGCCTAAGCGAGCCGCATTTTCTGGCAACAACACTTTTGCTGGTGCAATAATAGGGCAACGATTGATATGCACACCTTTTAATGGTACGGGTGCAACATCTTCAGCTAACTCTTCTTTTTTAGTGTATAAGCGGGTACGTAATTCTTCCGCCGAATCTGTCAATAATACGCTAACATCCCCTGATAAATCACAACATAACACTTTATTTTGATTGGTTGGATGCCATGCAATCGGCGCAATCCATGCGGTATTGCCACGTGCGTTACCAAACATACCGGAAACGTGTACTAACGGGGTCATTTCACCGGTATCAATCATTTTCTCGATTTCTTTCTTACCACGATTTTCAAAGAAAAATTGGAAAAGTTTCGGCTGTTTCTGTTTAATTAATTTTGCCATCGCAATGGTGGCATAAACGTCCGCCATTGCATCGTGTGCATTTTCATGAGCAATGCCGTTAGCTTTGGTGAGATTCTCTAATTTGAAATTCGGCACACCGTTTTCATCTGTTACCCATTCAATTCCGTCCGGGCGTAGGGCGTAACAAGCTCGAACAAGATCTAATAGATCCCAGCGTGAATTGCCGTTTTTCCAACTATATTCATACGGGTCAAAGAAATTGCGGAAAAAGGTATAACGGGTCATTTCATCATCATAACGAATATTATTATAACCTAAAATGCAAGTGTTCGGCTGGCTGAATTCAGCATGAATACGTGCAGCAAATTCCGGTTCCGGCACACCTTCAGCGTTACACTGTTGCGGAGTAATGCCGGTTACCATCACAGCTTCGGGCGAAGGTAAATAATCTGGTGTTTGCTTGCAATAGAACATCACCGGCTCACCGATGATATTAAAATCACTATCGGTACGAATACCAGCAAACTGTGCCGGACGATCTAGCGCCGGACTCACACCGAAACTTTCGTAATCATAAAAGAAAAAAGTAAGATTCTTATTCATTGATCGCTTCAAATTTAGGAAAAATTAGCCATATTGTAACATAGCTAAGCGGTTAAATTTGCAGGAAATTTTACAAATGCGAGAATTGCGAGCATAAAAAAACCCGACACCAAGAAAGCGATGCCGGGGGAGGTCTTACCTAAGGAAATGAAAAAAACTTACATAAATTCTGTTCAGTTAGCGTTAAGTATGACTGGACGGATTTCAGAAAGTTCATAAAAATATTAAAAAATTTTAATTTTTTTTGAATTTATTTTATTCTTTTTATATATCAATAAGTTATCACCACCTCTCCTGTGTAAAATCTATACTTTGTCTCATAATGTGGTGGATTCTTTAAATTTTTTCTCACGTTGCCTTATTTTTAAGCATCAATAAATTACAATCTGAATAAATACAGCAAGCATTTTTAGCAAATTCTTGTTCTAGCAATGGAAAATATAAAAAAATCGACAATTTCCTTTATTTCCTTACTTATTCTTGTAAAATACCGAATGATTATGTTCTATAAAACTCACAATAAAAATTGAGGTATTCAATGTCTAAATTTCCAACAGTTTCGGAAATCCTATCGGGCAAAGTTGCGGTAGGCGAAGAAGTTGCGGTGCGTGGTTGGGTACGTACCCGCCGTGACTCAAAAGCAGGTTTATCATTTTTAGCCGTTTATGACGGTTCTTGTTTTGATCCGATCCAAGCGATCATTAATAACGATTTAGCAAATTATAATGATGAAGTTTTACGTTTAACCGCAGGTTGTTCCGTTATCGTAACCGGTAAAGTGGTTGAATCTCCGGCAGAAGGTCAAGCAGTTGAATTACACGCAACGCACGTAGAAGTGGTGGGGTGGGTTGAAGATCCGGACACTTATCCGATGGCGGCAAAACGTCACTCTATCGAATATTTACGTGAAGTGGCACACTTACGCCCTCGCACTAACTTAATCGGTGCGGTAGCACGTGTTCGTCACTGTTTAGCTCAGGCGATTCACCGTTTCTTTAATGAGCAAGGTTTCTACTGGGTTGCTACACCGCTTATCACAGCATCAGATACTGAAGGTGCGGGCGAAATGTTCCGTGTTTCAACATTAGATTTAGAAAACTTACCACGCACAGAGGAAGGTAAAGTCGATTTTAGCCAAGACTTCTTTGGTAAAGAGTCTTTCTTAACCGTATCAGGTCAGTTAAACGGCGAAACTTACGCTTGTGCATTAAGCAAAGTTTATACGTTTGGTCCGACATTCCGTGCAGAAAACTCAAATACCACTCGCCACTTAGCGGAGTTCTGGATGGTTGAGCCTGAATTTGCATTCGCAACCTTAGCGGACAATGCAAAATTAGCGGAAGATATGCTCAAATATGTATTTAAAGCGGTACTTGAAGAGCGTAAAGACGATATGCAATTCTTCGCAAAACACATTGATAAAGATGTTATTACTCGCTTAGAAAACTTTATCGCTTCACCATTCGCACAAGTTGATTACACCGATGCGATTGAAATCTTATTAAAATCAGGTAAAGAATTCGAATTCCCGGTTTCTTGGGGTATCGATCTTTCTTCTGAACATGAGCGCTTCTTAGCGGAAGAATATTTCAAATCACCGGTGGTTGTGAAAAACTATCCGAAAGACATTAAAGCATTCTATATGCGTTTAAACGATGACGGTAAAACTGTAGCTGCAATGGATGTATTAGCGCCGGGAATTGGTGAAATTATCGGTGGTTCACAACGTGAAGAACGTTTAGACGTATTAGACGCTCGTATGGTTGAAATGGGCTTAAATCCGGAAGATTACTGGTGGTATCGTGATTTACGTAAATACGGTACAGTTCCACACTCCGGTTTCGGCTTAGGTTTTGAACGTTTAATCGTTTATGTAACCGGTTTACAAAATATTCGTGAAGTAATTCCGTTCCCACGTGCACCACGTAATGCGAATTTCTAATCGAAACTAACAAAAAAGGGCGAATAATCTTATTCGCCCTTTTGCATATAAGCAGTCAAAATTTGCAAAAAATCAGCAAAATTTAACCGCTTGTTTATGCCGTATCGCTATCTACCCCATCAAGGTTTTATTGGGTTCTCTCGCAATTTCTCTGGCCAATTTCGGTACTAAATAACCCGAACTAATGCGTTGCAATTCTTTATAAATTTCCGCTGCGTGTCGATCTTCGATAAAGAAATGGCTTGCGCCTTCCACTCTATCCAACAAATGTAAATAATACGGCAATACACCGCTATCAAATAATTTATCACTTAATGCTTTCAATGTTTGTGCATTATCATTCACCCCTTTCAATAAAACGGATTGATTGAGTAACACAACATTTGCTTGGCGCAATTGATTGAGCCTTTCAGCTAAAACCTCATCTACTTCATTAGGATGATTGATATGGGTCACTATCACAACTTTTAAACGAGATTTTGATAATCGGTCACATAATTGCTCGGTGATACGACTTGGAATCACTACCGGCAAACGGGTATGAATACGTAAGGTTTTGATATGCGGAAGCTGTTCCAAAGCGGAAATCAACCAATCCAATTCGCTGTCTTTTGCCATTAACGGATCGCCGCCAGAGAAAATAACTTCTTCTAATTCCGTATGCGCCGCAATATAGTCCAATCCCTGCTGCCAAACCGCTTTACCGCTTTTTACTTCATCATAAGGGAAATGACGGCGGAAACAATAACGGCAATTGATCGCACAACTGTTCTTAATCATAAACAGCAAACGATTATGGTACTTATGCAAAATATTCGGTGCGGGGCTATATTGCTCTTCCAACGGATCTTTCACAAAGCCTTCCACCTGTAAAAACTCTTCCGCCGCTGACATTGCCTGTAAAAAAAGCGGATCATTTTTATCACCTTTTCGCATTTTTTCTACAAACGGACGAGGAACACGCAACGCGAATAATTTACGTGCCGTTATCGCCGTTTCAAACTCTTTCGGATTAAGCTCTAGATGTTCTAATAAAGCGATAGGATCATTGAATGCTTGTGCTAAATCAATAAGCCATTGGGGGTTGGAAGATTCAATTTGGACTAGTTGCATAATTCGTAGAGGCGTGCTACGTACGCCCTAATATTGATAGAAAAACAAAAAGGGCGTAATGCTACGCCCCTCCGCAAAATAAGAAATTATTGTACTAAATTACACGCAAGTGGTGAACCATTTGGATTAACCATTACAACAGGTGCAGATGGACTACCTTGTGCTGCAATTAAATATTGCACGCCAGAAATACAATAACGGCGGTAACCATCGGTTTTCTCCACTAAAAACGGATCAACTTGACCACCAATGCTCTTAAACGTTGCCACTGTAGTCGGTACACTATTTGCAATATTTTTTGCATTTTCAACCGCTTGTGGTTGCGCTGGCGCCGCTGCTTGCTGTGTTTGAGCTTGAGCTGGAGTCGGTGCAAGCATTTCACTTAATACATAACCTGCTGCCGCACCGGTTGCAAAGCTCGCTAAACGGTTTCCACCATTTGCTTGAGGCTGTTGATTCGGGATCGCACGGTTTTGCGTATTATCGAATGTCGCATCTCTTTGCGTATTTGAATGAATAGATTGTGTTTTTTGTGCCGCAATCGGTTTACCTGTTACCGAACGAGATGAACCACCACGCTTTGCTTCCGCAACTGTTGCAATAGATAAAGCAATGATTGCAGAAAGAGTAATAACTTTTTTCATTGAGTTTCCCTTATTCATACGATTTTTGAAGTATAGCGTAAAAACTTTTAGAGATCTTTCGCTAATTACTGTATTATATGGGTCTTTTTGACAAATCCAATAGTGGGTTTTCAACTTTTGTTAATTTATTGTTAAATAATTGAGGAAACAATGGCTAGTTACAGCACTAATGATTTCAAACCGGGTTTAAAATTCATCCAAGATGGCGAACCTTGTGTAATCGTTGAAAACGAATTCGTTAAACCGGGTAAAGGTCAAGCATTTACCCGTACTAAAATCCGCAAATTAATCTCTGGTAAAGTATTAGAGATTAACTTCAAATCAGGTACTTCTGTTGAAGCGGCGGACGTTGTAGATTACAACTACACTTACTCATATAAAGATGAAGATTTCTGGTACTTTATGCACCCGGAAACATTCGAACAAATCTCTGTAGACCAAAAAGCATTAGGCGATAACGACAAATGGTTAGTTGACCAGGCTGAATGTATCATCACATTATGGAACGGTTCTGCAATTTCTGTAACTCCACCAAACTTCGTTGAATTAGAAGTAGTTGAAACAGATCCGGGCTTAAAAGGTGATACAGCAGGTACTGGTGGTAAACCGGCTACATTAAGCACAGGGGCGGTTGTTCGTGTACCATTATTCGTACAAATAGGTGAAGTAATCCGTGTTGACACTCGTTCAGGCGAATACGTTTCACGTGTAAAATAATCTCTGATAAGAGTACAAGCGGTCGAATTTCTTGCAAATTTTGCAAACAATTCGACCGCTTTTTTATTTCTCGCCGTTTGCTGCTTTATGAAGCTCACAATACAGTGTAGAATACCCTGTTATTTTTATTTAAAGGCAACAGAGAACAATGATGACAGAAGAAATTTTAGAAAATGCGCCGGAAACCCGTGCGAATTTTATTACTCATATTATTGATGAAGATTTAAAAAGCGGTAAACACAATAACGTTTACACTCGTTTCCCACCTGAGCCGAACGGTTATTTACATATCGGTCACGCAAAATCAATCTGCTTAAACTTCGGTATTGCCCAAGAATATAAAGGCCTATGTAACCTTCGTTTTGATGATACCAACCCGGTAAAAGAAGATGTTGAATACGTTGATTCAATCAAACAAGACGTAGAATGGTTAGGTTTTAAATGGGAAGGTGAACCACGTTATGCATCTGACTATTTTGATCAACTTTATGGCTACGCAATTGAGTTAATCAACAAAGGTTTAGCTTATGTTGACGAACTTTCGCCGGATGAAATGCGTGAATATCGCGGCACATTAACCGAGCCGGGCAAAAACAGCCCGTACCGTGACCGTAGCGTGGAAGAAAACTTAGCGTTATTTGAAAAAATGAAAAATGGTGAGTTTGAAGAAGGTAAAGCGTGTTTACGCGCCAAAATTGATATGGCATCACCGTTTATCGTAATGCGTGACCCGGTAATCTACCGTGTCAAATTTGCTCACCATCACCAAACTGGTGATAAATGGTGCATCTATCCGATGTACGATTTTACACACTGTATTTCGGATGCGATTGAGCGCATTACTCACTCGTTATGTACGCTTGAATTCCAAGATAACCGCCGTTTATACGATTGGGTACTTGAAAATATTTCTATCGAGCATCCACTACCGCACCAATACGAATTTTCTCGTTTAAACTTAGAAGGCACTCTCACTTCTAAACGTAAGTTATTGAAATTAGTGACAGATGGTACGGTGGACGGTTGGAATGACCCTCGTATGCCGACTATTTCAGGTTTACGTCGTCGTGGTTATACACCGGCTTCATTACGTGAATTCTGTCGCCGTATCGGTGTAACCAAACAAGATAACGTAGTCGAATACTCTGCACTTGAAGCCTGTATTCGTGAAGATTTAAACGAAAACGCACCACGTGCAATGGCAGTAATCAACCCTGTTCGTGTTGTGATTGAAAACTTTGGTGATAAAGAAATCTTAAAAGCACCGAATCATCCGAATCGTCCGGAATTGGGCGAGCGTGATTTATCGTTTACTCGTGAACTTTATATCGATGAAGCGGACTTCCGTGAAGAAGCAAACAAGCAATACAAACGTTTAGTATTAGGCAAAGAAGTGCGCTTACGTAATGCTTATGTAATTAAAGCTAAGCGAGTAGAAAAAGACGAAAACGGTAAAATCACTACCATTTTCTGTACTTACGATCCGGAAACTTTAGGTAAAAATCCGGCAGACGGTCGTAAAGTAAAAGGCGTAATACACTGGGTATCAGCGGAAGATAATAAACCGGCTGAATTCCGTATTTACAACCGTTTATTCACGGTAGCTAACCCAGGTGCAGAAGACGATATTAATACAGTATTAAATCCGGAATCATTAGTAATCAAACATGGTTTCGTAGAACAAAGCCTAGGTAATGCGAAAGCGGAACAAGGCTACCAATTTGAACGTGAAGGCTATTACTGTTTAGACAGTAAAGACGGTTCGGCTGAAAACTTAGTATTTAACTTAACTGTAAGTTTAAAAGAAGGTTTTACAGCTTAATTTTAATGATAAGCAGTCAAATATGACCGCTTTTTTACATACTCGAGGACAGATATGAAAAAAGTTATCTTCTTAGTGGCAAGCATTTTAGTGATCAGTGCTTGTTCACAATCTAAAAACATTTATTTTAACGGTGCGGAAGGCTCGAATTCTGGCATTAAATACGAATCAACCAGTAAAGAGTTTTCATTAAACTAACAGCTTCATATATAAACAAGCGGTTAAATTCTTCGGATTTTTTGCAAAAAATCTTCTGAGAATTTAACCGCTTATTTTATTGGAATAAGAGATTAATCAGCTGATTAATACTGCTTCTGCCATTCCTCTTTATAAAACATTTGTTTGCTTGTTTTACCCTGTAACATTTGATAGTAATAATCATAAGTTACTACATTTTGCACATATCCTCTTGTTTCATAAAACGGAATCGAAGCAATAAATTCATCCATTGCTAACGTGCCGCTACTACGTGCTAACCATTTATCTACTCGACTTGCACCTGCGTTATAAGCCGCAGCAATCAAAATGCGATTATTCGGATACTTCACATTTAACTCATTTAAATGCGCTGTACCTAACATAATATTTCTAAGCGGATCAAACAAATCTTTATCGTTCCCAAACGGCAATCCCATATTTTTCGCCGTTAATGCTGCTGTACTCGGTAACATCTGCATTAGCCCCATCGCATTTACGTGTGACTTAGCTTGGTTGTTCCAAGCACTTTCTTGGCGAGCAATTGCCATCGCAAAACTTTTAGACACGCCTTTTTCAGTAAGATTTAAATCAAACCATTGTGCATAAGCATTCGGTAGACGTAGATCGATATAATCCCATGCTTTTGCCTGAATTGTAGCTTCAACGGCTAAATCATACCATTCTTGCTGTTTAGCATATTCACTTAGGCCTAATTGCTCTTCAAACGATAGAGTCTTCAGCCATTCAACCCATAATCCTCTAGCGGATTCGAAACGATTAAGCGCACGCCATTCTTTAATACGCATAAATTGTGGGGTAAATTGCGCTATCTGCTCATCTGTTAACGATTTAACTTCAGGCTGATTAAACTGATACCTCGTATCTAATTGCTGAGCGGCTAACATCGGATAAAAACCACGCTCTTTCGCCAAACTTGTAAACTGTTGAGTACGCTTTTGTGGATCTTTTTCTGTTTTTGCTAACCAATACCGCCATTCTGCTTTTTGTTTAGCCTCATCCGATAATAACACGAGCCACGTATCTAACTTCTCTTTTTTCCATAGCGCCATACGTAGGCGTCGCTCGGTTAGATTATCCGCTTTTAATGTTTGAAGCTCATTATCACGCCAAATTTGCCATTCGCCGGATTGGTTATCAAAAAAGCGGCTGATAAAAGTCGTTTTCCATTCTTTTAGTTCTGCCGGTGTCAGTTGCCATTTTTCTGCCCAAGTTTGATAAGGCGCAAAATTTGGAGACAGCATATCTTCGGCTAATGATTTCAATAGCTTAGGAAAAGTAAGCATAACTAATGCTTTATTATGTTCGGTAAGCGGTTGATTTCGGATAAAATTTTGCAAATAATTTACGTTACTCTGTAATTTGCTTACTTCGCTAAGCCATAAAGCAAGGTCTGAATCTTGAGTATTTAAACTCAAAGTTTCTAAGCCTTTAGCTGCATTTTGTTTAAATAATTCAACCGCTTTTAAACGAATGTTTTCCGCTGTTTTACCACCTTGATCACGCCAATAAGCCTCAAGATCCACACAACTTTGTGGTAATTCTGCCGTTTTTAGCCAAAACTTTTCAAACTGTCCGAGTAAATCCGTCATGACATTATTGGCTGCCGTATTCGCTGAAACGTTTGCTTTTGCAGCCTGTTCAGCTTCTGGATTGAGCTGTGCTTGGTTAGCAAATAGTTGGTAATGAGCCGAAAAGACTCGACACTGATTTTCATTACCCTCCGGAGTCACTTTCTTTGCATACTCAAGTAACTCGGCCCATTTTGACGCTTGATATAATTGTTCAAATGTGAGCTGATTTAAGCGTTTCTGATAAATCGAATTCGGATATTTTTCGGAGAACGCTGCCATTTCTTGTTCTGAAATTTGCTTAACTGCAAGCTTAGTCTTCAGCAATTCCCATTCCGCTTCCATTTCCAGCGGATAGCCGGCTAATGCCTTGAGTAACACATTACTTAACTGTAATGCATTCGGCGTTAATGTTTTCTTTGTTTGTGCCGCTTTTAAAATTGCTTCTAATTGCTCAAAATAAGCTCTTTGCTTAACGAGTTCCGCTACGTCTTGTTGCTCTTTTTGCCATTTGTCAGTTAATTTTTCCAGTCCAGCTTGTAGTTGAACGACCTCTGTTTCACTGTATACTTTTGCTTTAGGCTTTGCTGCAACAGTTATATTTACTGAAGCTGCAACCAATAAAGCTAAAACTGTTTTTTTCCACATTATTTCTTCCCCTTTTTTCTTTACTTAAGCAAGTTAGGCACAAAAAACCGCTTGAAGTTTCCTGCAAGCGGTTAGTTATATTATTTTGATGGTTTATTCGTCCATCACAACTTTGCCGATAAAATCAAGATTGCGATATTTTTGAGCATAGTCAATGCCATATCCAACTACGAATTCATCCGGAATTGCAAAACCGACCCATTCAACCGGTACATCCACTTCACGACGTGAAGGTTTATCGAGCAAAGTACAAATTGCCAGCGAACGAGGGTCACGTAAGTTCAATATATCGCGCACTTTGCTTAAGGTAAAACCGGTATCAATAATATCTTCAACAATTAAAACGTCTTTACCGTGAATTTCACCATCAAGATCTTTTAAGATCTTAACATCACGGCTTGATTCCGTACCTGAACCATAGCTGGATGCAGTCATAAAATCAACTTCAACCGGTACATCAATTAAACGCACTAAATCCGCCATAAACATAAATGAGCCACGTAATAACCCTACCACAACCAAATTCTCGCAATGTGAGTGTGCATAGTGATGATTAATTTCTTTAGCAAGTTCCATAATACGAGATTGAACTTCTTCGCGAGAAATAAGGGTTTCAACGTGATGTTTTTTCATAATGTTTAAGCTCTCTTAATAAAGATAGAGGGTAATGATAATGACAATTAATACTAAAATCAAAGTAAATTTGGTATAATACCAAAATGTTATGCCAATTTACTTATTTTAATTGCTCGAATGCTTGGCGTAAATCCGCTTTTAGGTCTTCAACGTGTTCCAAGCCAACTGAGAAACGCAATAAGTTATTGGTGATACCACGTGCAATACGCTCCGCTTCCGGAATATCCATATGCGTTTGAGTTGACGGGTAAGTGATAAAGCTTTCCGTACCGCCTAAGCTCTCCGCAAAGGTAATCAAATTGATCGCTTTTAAGAATTTCGGCACCCACTCTTCTTTTTGTAAACGGAATGAAAGCATACCGCTCTTACCTGAATAAAGTACGCTATCAATCTCAGGCTGTTCGCTTAAGAATTTCGCTAATTCGGTCGCATTTGACTGGTGGCGTTCCATACGTAACGCAAGGGTTTTTAAGCCACGCACCGCAAGATAAGAATCAAACGGCGAAAGCACCGCGCCGGCACAGTTTTGGAAGTAGAATAAGCGTTCCGAAAGATTTTGACCCGCTTCGTTTTTGGTTGCTTCCGAATCTTTTGCAACGATTAAACCGGCTAACACATCGTTATGACCAGAAAGGTATTTCGTTGCGCTATGAATAACAATATCCGCACCGTGTTCGATCGGACGGAATAAAATCGGAGTTAAGAAAGTATTATCCACAATTAACATTAAGTTATGTTTTTTCGCAATTTTAGAAATGGCATCAACATCACACTCTTCCATTAACGGGTTTGACGGCGTTTCCACAAAAATCGCTTTGGTGTTTGGTGTAATTGCCGCTTCAATCGCCGCCAAATCCGCAGTATTTACATAAACCGGTTTTACCGTATTATGGTGTTTATGGCTAAAATCGAATAAACGATAAGAACCGCCATATACATCGCTTGAAATAATCCATTCATCCGGTGCTTTGAAAAGCGACATCACTAACTGAATTGCTGCCATACCTGATGCCATTGCAAAACCAGCATCACCGCCTTCTAAATCTGCAATACCTTGCTCTAACACGGCACGGGTCGGGTTTTTAGTACGGGTGTAATCCCAACCTGTTGATTCACCTAAACCATCACGACCATAAGCGGTCGATAAAATAATAGGTGTTGCTACCGCACCCGTACGAGGATCAGTACGGTTACCTAACTGTACTAACGTGGTTTCAATGTTGTTGTATTTGGTCATTTTTCATTCCTTTCATTATTCATTTTAAACGCACTCGGTGCATCCCTACATTCAATCCGAACTATAAATTATTCAGGTCCAAAACATCCGTCATATCAAACAGACCATTTTCTTTTGTATTCAACCATTTAGCAGCACGCACTGCACCGTTGGCGAAAGTCATTCGGCTTGAAGCTTTATGGGCAATTTCAACACGTTCGCCTTCATCAGCAAACCATACTGAGTGTTCGCCGACCACATCACCGGCACGAATGGTTGCAAAACCGATCTCATCACGTTTACGTTCGCTGGTAATACCTTCTCGAACAAATACACCGTGTGTTTTAAGATCACGTCCAAGCGTTTTAGCGATATGTTCGCCCATTGAAAGTGCCGTACCAGACGGTGCGTCCACTTTATGACGGTGGTGAGCTTCAATCACTTCGATATCGCAATAATCGCCCATCACTTTTGTGGCTTTTTCTAATAATTTGAATACAAGGTTCACACCTACGCTATAGTTTGAGGCAAACACAATCGAAATTTGCTCTGCCGCCGCTTGAATCGCTTGTTTACCTGCATCATCAAAACCGGTCGTACCAATCACCATTTTTTTGCCGTTTACCACACAAAATTTAATATGCTCGAGCGTGCCTTCCGGGCGAGTAAAATCAATTAATACGTCAAAATTGGTATTTTGGCTTAACTCATCGCTAATTTTTACCCCTGTTGCACCAATGCCCGCCACTTCACCAGCGTCCGAACCGACTAAACTTGAGCCTTTACGTTCAAATGCCGCACCTAACTCCACGCCTTCCGCATTTTGTACCGCAGTAATCAGATTGCGTCCCATACGACCGCCGGCACCGACGATTCCGATTTTTAATGTCATTGTGTCTACCTCTATAACGTCTTGTTCTTATTAAAATAAGCGGTCTGATTTTGCCATAAATTTGCAAAATTTTGTGAAAATTTTACCGCTTATTTATGTTGATTTTGCTTATTGGGGTTTACGTCCCATTACCGCAATATGTACGGTGATTTCTTCTCTATCGTGATAAAGATGTTTTGCCTGAATCTTAAACCAAAAACCTTGTTTCTCGAGTTCTTCTTCAAGATACGCTAAACATAATTGCACTTCTTGATAACGTTTTTTCATCGGTAATTTTAAGTTGAAAATCGTTTCTCGACACCAACCGTTAATTAACCATTTACCGATTAATTTGCTTATCCGCATTGGCTGTTCCACCATATCGCACACCAACCAGTCAATGGTTTTACGTTTAGGCGGTTGGAATTTGAAACCATCTTCAGGACAATGCTCAATACGTCCGGTTTCATGCAAACTTGCTGCCATTTTGCCGTGATCCACCGCATACACGAATACACCACGTTTAACTAGTTGATAGGTCCAACCGCCCGGGCAAGCCCCTAAATCCACACCGGTCATTTCATCGGTAAAACGTTTTTTCTCTTCCGCTTCCGGAATAAAAGTGAGGATCGCTTCTTCTAATTTTAAGGTCGAACGGCTTGGGGCTCCCACTGGGAATTTCAAACGAGGAATTCCCATAAAAAACGGCGATTTATTAGCGTTATAGGCATAACCGACATAGCAACAGCTCGGACGAACAAATAAAATATGTAAGCTGATACTGCCTTTTGCGCGATCCGATTTGGTTAGCCAACCTTGCTTTTTCAGGCTATTACGGAGTGGCACGGTAAATTTACGACAAAAGGTCAGTAATTCTTTTGCTTCGTTAGTATCCGGTGTTTCAACAAAAATATCTGAACTATGGCGAGGATTTAGCGCTTGGTATTGGGCTAAAATCGGTAAAATGCGATCTTCAACAGGCAGATCTTGTAGCATATCGCCGACTACAATCATTTGACGAGCAAAAATCAATTGTTCAAATTTTAATTCTCTGGCTAAGCGATCTGCATCACCAGCTTGATAACATTCAAAAATGATATAACCACTATTTTCTTTTAAATTCACAAAGCCAAACACACCAAGTTGTGCCGCTTTATCGGTAACCTCACCGGCAGTCTCTTTTTCAAAGCCCGCCCGACAATATAATGCTAGTTTATTCATAGGTTTTCTAATTGGTGAAAAATGTAATTAGTATAGCGTTTTACGCACTATTTTGATAGGAAAAACAAGTAATTGATTAAAAACACAACATGGATATAATAACAGGTATTGTTTTTACAGTGATGTGAAAACAATAGGTGGCAGGGAGAATGCAAAAATCCCTGCGGGAACAGGGATTTTGCGTTTGACCTGCTTTTGATTAACTCATTAGACAGGAATTATAAAATGCAATTTAAATTAACCTGTAACGAAGGTAAATTGCAATTGTCAATCAAAATTGATGTCGGAATCATTCTAGCCTTGATTGCGTTGGCAAGTCAATACCTGACACCATAAAACAAAAAACCATGTTTTCCGCCTATTCTAACCGATTAGGCGGTTTTTTTAGCACATAAACTCACAAAGATTAATGCTGCCCAACCGATCATAAAAAATACGCCGCCAAGCGGTGTACTCCACACAAACAATCGCTGACCGAATAATGACAAAGCGTACAAACTACCGCTAAATAACAAAATACCTAATATCCAACTCCCACCGATAATATTCAAGGCTTTCGCTCTGCAAGCGGGCGGATTTTGAGCGGAATTTACCAATTGGAACAGACCTAAAGCCAATAGCGCTAATGTATGAAACATTTGATATTGAAGACCAGTATCAATCCAACTTAACGCTTTTGCATCTAATGTTTTTGCCAAGCCGTGCGAAGCGAAAGCACCAAAAGCAATACAGAAAAAACCACTGATTGCCGCAAATAAGATAAATTTATTTTTCATCATTTCTCCTTAAAATGTTTGCTAACTATAACAGTTATTCTGTCACCTCGGGAGGGTAATCTGGCTAAGCGGTCGATTTTAAGCAATTTTTTGCAAAAAATTTTGAGAAAATGACCGCTTGTTTTTACTGATTATCGTATAAATAAAAAACGCACTAGAGCCTTTCACTTTAGTGCGTTTTGTTTACTTATTCTATAACACTATGCTTGTGTATATTTTGGTTCTTTAAATACCATTACTTCCGGTGCAACGCCAGTAAATTTCTCTACTTGTACTGTTGCCGTATTCGGTGAGTTACCTTGCGCTAATTTTGAGGTACCTTCATCACGAGTGAGCACATTTGGGTTACCATTTTTACAAAGCGGTTGTTCCGATTTACCGAGATCCATCGGATCATACCAAGCCCCTTCGTGTAAAGCGACAGTGCCTTTAATGATACCGTCTGTTACCACTGCGCCCGCTAACACTTGACCGCGTTTATTGAAAATACGCACGATATCACCGTTTGCGATACCACGCGCGGCAGCATCTTCGGTATTAATTAATACCGGCTCACGATCATTTACTGCATAAAGTTTGCGTAATGAGCTGTAAGCTAATTGGCTGTGTAAACGATATTTTGAGTGTGGCGTCACTAATGCAAGCGGTGCTTCTGCGGTTGCATTACCGGCGAACTCTTCGTGTTCCATCCAAGTCGGGTGACCTTTACAGTCATCGTAATTCATTTTCGCCACCACGTCTGAGAAAATCTCAATTTTGCCTGATGGTGTACCTAATGGATTAAGTAACGGATCGTTACGGAATTCTTCATAACGTACCCATTTTTTCGCTTTTTCAGTCGCTTTAAAGGTAATCGGCTTGTTATCCGCCCAGAACTGTTCAAATTTAGGCATTAATACACGGTTTTTACGTGCCGCATCAAATGCAGTTTGATAGAAACCTTTTAACCAATCCATTTCCGATTTACCTTCGGTAAATTCTTGTTCTTTACCAGCACGTTTTGAAAGCTCTGCGAAAATATCGTAGTCATTTTTCGCTTCAAATTGTGGCGGAACAATTTGCTTCATTGGGAAAATATTCATCATTGAATAATCGCCCGACATGGTTAAGTCATTACGTTCATAACTTGTGGTTGCCGGTAAAACAATATCCGCCATACGTGCGGTTGGTGTCCAGTGACATTCGGTGACAAATACACTGTCCGGTTTTTGCCATGCTTTAACTAAGGTATTGGTGTCTTGGTGATGGGTAAACGGGTTACCGCCTGACCACCAAATCACTTTAATATCCGGATAAGTCACTTGCGTGCCGTTATAGTCAATTGTTTTACCCGGATTCAATAACGCATCGGAAATGCGAGCAAGAGGGAAAGAGAATTTAGAGGTTTCGTCTAACCACGTTTTTGCACCCGCTTCCGTAGCCGGATTAGCAGAAATTGAACCTAAAATACCACCGGTTGCAGTCGGCGCACCACCGTTTGAATAGTGGTAGCTAAAACCGAAACCGCCGCCCGGTAAACCGATTTGACCCAGCATTGACGCCAATGTAACTAACATCCAGTGACCTTGCTCTCCGTGGCGTTGACGTTGAATACCCCAACCAGCCATTAGCATCGTGCGTTTACTTTGTAGTTCTAATACCAGTTTTTTGATCGTCTCTGCCGGTACGCCACAGATTTTACTTGCCCATTCCGCATCTTTCGGCTGTTTATCTTCCGTACCTAGCAAATATTTCTCAAATTGTTCATAACCTTTAGTGTACTTTTTGAGGAATTCTTTATCGTGTTTATCCTCAGTTACTAAAGTATGTGCCATACCTAGCATTAATGCCACATCAGTACCTGTATGAACCGGAATCCATTCCGCACCTAAATATTCGCAACTTTCGCTTCTTACCGGGTCAATACAGATAATACGTTTGCCGCTTTCTTTGAATTTCTTAAAGTATTCCAAACCTTGTTGATCGGTTGAAGTCCAAGCAAGACGTAATGTATTTAACGGGTTCGCCGACCATAACACAATAACATCCGTGCTTTCTAAAACAACTTCCCAGCTGGTTTGCTGTTCATACACTTCGATCGTACCTAATACGTGCGGCATAATCACTTGTGCCGCACCGGTTGAATAGTCACCTTTCACGCCGACAAAACCGCCGGTAATATTTAAATAACGTTGTAATAATGTGCGAGCAGCGTGTAACGAACCAGAACTATACCAACCGTAAGAACCACCGAAAATTGCACTTGGACCATGTGCGTCACGCACACGTTTCATTTCGTTTGCAACTAATTCAAACGCTTTATCCCAAGAAACACGCACCCACTCATCACGACCACGTAAAGTCGTATCTTTATTACCTTCTAAATAACCTTTACGTACCATTGGGTATTTAACACGAGTTTCACCGTGCACTTGATCAGGTACAACCGTTTGTAGTTCATTCTCGATTGACGAAGGCATCGCAGGGCCGGATTTAACCACTTTACCGTTTTCAACAACAACACCTAATGCCCCCCAGTGTGCCGCTGTCATCACAGTTTGCATTTCTGCCGCTGCCGCTTCCGTTGAAATTAAGGCATTTACACCAGCGCCCGCTAAAGATGCCCCTGCAAGACCGAGAGAGGTGTTTTTAATAAAACCACGACGACTTGCATTAATTTTTTCTTGAGTTTTCATCTACATAACCCTCTGAAAGTTAAGTTAAATTTGACACCTTTCTAAACACGAGGGGATAGCGCATTTCTTTACTATCCGGTGTGGTAAGCGGTCTGATTTTGCAAAAATTTTGTGAATTTTGACCGCTTGCCACAGGCTTGCACACCTTATCTAAGACTTAGGTATACAAGCTCGGTATTCTGTAAGTTAAATAAAATTAGTGTGAACTACCTGCAATATCTTTTGCGTTACGTTGTAGATAGATCGTTACCGCACGTACATCATCTGCTGTCATTGAAGTACGGTCTTTCATTGAATTCACTACACCGATCCATTGGTTTGCCGTATAATGATCTGCGCCGATCGGTGCATGGCAACCGCTACAATGGGTTTGATTTAAATTGTCACCAAAACGATTAAGCGCTTGAATATCGGCTGTTAACGCTGTTTTTGGTAATGTCACTTCAGCGCTCACATCTTTCCAATCTGAATTAGTTACATCATCATGTACAGTTTGATGGACGGTTAATTTGTCTTTCGCTTCATCTGCCACTAAGCCCACCATGATACGTTGACCTAGCCCCATATAAATGATGCTTTCCGCCCCCACTTGTTGCCAGCCTTTAATCGTACCTGATACTTTATCTCCGGATTCTTTCCATTTTGAGACTTCTGCAAACGGTAATAAACGAATTTCACCGCCTTGTGCGACTTGTGACGGAGCCATCGCTAAGTTATACAATGTTTTGTCACTCGCACTAAATTGTCCGGCTTGTTTGGTTAATTCACCTAATGCCGCACTGTTATCTACTTGCATTTCCGGCATAAAGTGTGCAATACCTTTATGGCAGTCAATACAGGTTTGGTTGGTTTCTTGCGCTAAATTGTGCATTTTTTGCGCTGTTTCTTTTTGTTCACTGATGATCATCGCATCAAAACTATGGCAGCTACGGCAAGTTGCCGAATCCGTTTCTTTCATTTCCGCCCAAACACGCTGCGCCATCTCTAAACGATTCGCTTCATAGGCTTCTTGATCCGGTAATTTATTGGTTACAAAGGTATGCCACACATCTTTTAATGCAACAACTTTAGCTTTTACATAATGCAAACCGTCTTGAGGAACATGACAATCGGAACATTCGGCGCGAATCCCTTTTCGGTTAGAAAAATGGACACTACCTTCCCATTCCGCTTGCGGATGACTCATAGAGTGACAACTTACGCAAAACTCAGTAGAACTGGTCGCTTTCATTACTGACTGTACGCCAAACAATGCTGCAGCACCTAAAACAACACATAACACTCCACTTACTAGCGATAATTTAAATTTGGACATTTTTACCCCACACAACTTATAAATAAAAAATACTCCTTTAGGAGTAGGGCGAAGATTACCATGTCTCCAAATGATTAACTTGCGCCAAATCAATTTTGGTCAGCTTTGTATGTAAATTTAGCCATCTGAATGCGATACCACTTTCTAACTATTGCGAAAAACCTCTCCGACCTCTACAATAACTTATATTTATCAACAGACTCCGAGCTTGTGAGCCTAACTTCTTATCTGATTTGTTTTGCAAATTTTTTGTTAAATTTAACCGCTTGTCTGTAAGAATATGGTAGCAATGCCTGTAATTAGCTTATACGTAGCTAATTCAAGGGAATTTCAAGAAATTGTTGTTCCTCTCGTGTTTAGAAAGGTGTCCAATGCAATCCATTCCAATTAAAAACATTGGATCGGATAATGTTTCTCAGCTTATTGATCGCTTCGAACGACAATATGTTTATTTACGTTTATCCGTGACTGATGTCTGCAATTTTCGCTGTAATTATTGTCTGCCAGACGGCTATAAACCGCCTTCCCACAAGCAGCAATTTTTGAGCGTGTCTGAAATTCAGCGCATTGTGCGTACTTTTGCCGATCTCGGTACGCAAAAAGTGCGTATTACTGGTGGTGAACCAACTTTACGTAAAGACTTTTTAGAAATTACTCATACCATTTCGCAAACCAATGGCATTAAAAAAGTGGCATTAACTACCAATGGCTACCGCATGGAACGTGATATCGATTTATGGCAGCAAGCCGGTATTACCGATATTAACGTCAGTGTAGATAGCCTTGACACACGCCAATTCCAGTTAATCACCGGTGAAAATAAGCTACAATCGATCCTAAAAGGCATTGATAGAGCATTTGAAATCGGCTACCGCAAAATCAAAGTAAACGCGGTGTTAATGAAACAATATACTGCTTCGGAATTGGATAAATTCCTCGCTTGGATTAAAGATAAACCGATTCAAATGCGTTTTATTGAACTGATGGAAACCGGTGAAATGGACAGTTTTTTCAAAGCGCAACATTTATCCGGACAGTCGGTGATGCAATGCTTGTTACAAGAAGGCTGGCAATTACAGCCAAAAGCATTATCGGACGGTCCGGCAAAAGTGCTTTCACACCCTGATTACCAAGGCGAAATCGGTTTGATTATGCCGTATGAAAAAAACTTCTGCGCCAGCTGCAATCGCCTACGTGTTTCGGCACTCGGTAAATTACACCTCTGCTTATTCGGTGAGGAAGGAATCAATTTGCGAGATTTACTCTCGGAAGATACCCAACAAGCGCAATTGGAAGCACGTTTAAAAGCCGCATTACAAGGTAAGCGGGAACATCATTATTTGCATATCGGTAATAGCGGCGTTCGGAATAATCTTGCCTCAATCGGCGGCTAGTTTCTCTGTTACTTTTCTTTGCGTTGCCAAAGAAAAGTAACCAAAAGAAAGGCAACCCTACTTCACCGCTGTTCTTTACTTAGTTGAAATTTGCTTAACGGAACATTTTAGATTCGCCTACGGCTCAAGAAAAATGTTCCTATAAATTGCAACACGCTCAGGCGGTTCAGAAGGGAACCCAAGCGGTCATTTTTACTTTATTTATTGCAAAATACTTTAAAATTAAAAAGATACTCTTATGACTCAATTTACTCACATAAACACCAACGGCGAAGCCAATATGGTTGATGTTTCGATGAAACAAGAAACTGTCCGTGTTGCACGTGCCGAAGCATTCGTTTCAATGAATACCGAAACATTACAAATGATCATTTCCGGCAACCATCACAAAGGTGATGTATTTGCTACTGCTCGTATAGCAGGTATTCAAGCGGCAAAAAGAACGTGGGAACTCATTCCACTTTGTCACCCACTTCTCCTTTCAAAAGTTGAAGTGCAACTTGAAGCCCTACCGGAAACCAATCAAGTACGAATCGAATCATTATGTAAATTAACCGGTAAAACCGGCGTAGAAATGGAAGCGCTAACTGCTGCCAGCGTGGCTGCACTCACGATTTACGATATGTGCAAAGCGGTGCAAAAAGATATGGTAATTGAAAATGTTCGTTTACTACACAAAAGTGGCGGTAAATCGGGCGAATTTAATGCGAAATAAGAATTACATTTAGGGATAAATATGATTAACGTTTTATTTTTTGCACAGGTACGCGAATTGGTTGGCGTTGACGCTTTAACCGTTCCTGCTGAGTTTGAAACTGCCGAACAGCTACGTGAACATTTAAGCCAGCAAGGTAAAAAATGGCAATTAGCATTAGAAAAAGGCAAGTTATTAGTGGCAATTAACCAAAGCATTTCACCGTTGGAAAGTGCAATCAAAGATGGCGATGAAGTAGCATTCTTCCCACCGGTGACAGGAGGCTAAATGCACGCTACATTAATCGAAGTACAACAAGAAACCTTTGATCAAAATGCGATTTACCGCTGGCTAAGCGAGCATCATAGCGTGGGAGCAACCACGCTTTTTGTCGGCAAAGTACGAGAAATGAATTTAGGTGATAATGTGTCAGGTTTATACCTGGAACATTACCCTGCAATGACTAAAAAAGCACTCCAAGAAATCGTAGATGAGGCACGTAGCCGCTGGGATTTACAACGTGTAGCGGTAATTCATCGTATTGGGCAACTTCATACCGGTGATGAAATTGTGTTGGTTGGGGTAAGTTCCGCTCACCGAGGCGATGCTTATCATGCTAACGAATTTATCATGGATTACCTTAAAACCCGTGCGCCGTTTTGGAAACGTGAAACCACACAAGACGGTGACCGCTGGATAGAAGGCAGAGAAAGCGACCAACTTGAAGCGGATAAATGGCAATAAATCACGCCCTTAGATTCACGGAATGTGTCGGAAGGTTTATAATATTCGACAACATTCCGTTTTTTATATATTGAGAATTTATGACAACACCAATTATTGATTTACAAATTGCTGCTGAAAATAGTGAAAATCTTCCGTCTTTAGCACAATTTACCCAATGGGTGCAACGTGCGTTAGCGCACGAAGCGCAAACTGAAGATTTCCCTGAAACGGAAATCACGATTCGTATCGTGGATGAAGCGGAAAGCCACGAGTTAAATTTAACTTATCGTGATAAAGACAAACCGACCAATGTACTTTCGTTTCCATTTGAAGTGCCAGAAGGCATTGAATTACCACTATTAGGTGATTTGATTATTTGTCGTCAGGTGGTGGAACAAGAAGCACAAGAACAACAAATTTCACTAGAATCGCACTGGGCACATTTAGCGATTCACGGCACGCTACACTTACTCGGTTATGATCATATTGAAGATGCGGAAGCGGAAGAAATGGAAGGCTTAGAAACCGAGATTATGCAAAGTTTAGGTTTTGAAGATCCGTATATTTCAGAAAAAGTGATTGAAGAATAATGCGTAAACTGGTGATTTTAGCTGAAATGCCTCCGCTTGACGGAGGCATTGTTATTCATAGTGGCAATATCTCTCAAGCCAAACAGTATTTAGGGCAAGAACACCCCTATGCCATTTATGATATGCGCGCCGAAGGCGGTGTGTGTCTTAACTTAGACGCATTTGCGATTATTGCCGGTACGATTCAGGCACAAGGCACACTCTACCTCATTTGCCCAAACTGGGATACGCTTGAGCAGCAATTTGATTTTGATTCGCAACGTTGGAATAGCGGTAAAGTGATTACCACACCGAATTTCTATCGCTACTTTAAGGTATTAGCACAAAAATTCGGTTTCCAATTTCAAACGATGCAACAAACCGATTTTAGTCTGCCACCATCACTAAATCAAAGCTCAACTACAGAACATCTTACGCTACAGCAACAAGAAATCTTTGAAAAATTACCGCTTGATTCGTCAGCTATTCACTTGATTACCGCACCTCGTGGGCGAGGCAAATCGACCATTGCAGGTAAATTAGCTCAGCAGTTAGCCCAAACGGAATCGGTACTAATTACCGCAAGAAGTCACTCAGTCTTACCCAGTTTTTGGAAGTCTGCTGCGCAGCATATTCCTTTTTTTGCCCCCGATCATCTATTACAAAAAATCTCGGCAAACCAAATTGCAGCAAAGAGTTGGCTATTTATTGATGAAGCAGCAAGTTTACCATTGCCGATGTTACATCAACTCTGTACTTACTTCGATAAAGTGGTGTTAACCACTACCACACATAATTATGAAGGTACTGGGCGAGGCTTTAGCCTGAAACTCCCTCAACAGCTCACAAAGCCGTATCGAGAATGGCAACTGAGTAAGCCGCTACGTTGGGACGAACATGATCCGTTGGAACAATTTATTGATGAATTATTGATTATGTCGCCACCAAGCGAAGTCAATCAATATGCTGAATTTTATCATTTACTGGCGGAAGCGCATTACAAAACGACACCGAGCGATTTACGCCGATTATTTGATGCACAAGATCAGTTACTACATTCTCGCTCTGAGCATCAGCGTTTAGTCGGTGGTATTTGGGCTGTACCAGAAGGTGGTTTGGAACCTGAATTAGCCGAAGCCATTTGGCGAGGAGAACGCCGCCCACAAGGCAATTTAGTCGCACAATACCTTTGTTTCCAAGGCAACTTACTCGAAGCCTGTCAGCTACGTTCGGTACGAATCTCTCGTATTGCGGTGCAATCTGAATTGCAAAAGCAAGGGATTGGCAAGCGGTTAATTTCTGACTTTATTTTGCAAAAAATTCGGCAAAATCGACCGCTTGTAGACTATATTTCGGTCAGCTTCGGACTCACGGAACATCTGTTGCATTTTTGGCAACAATGTGGTTTCCAGTTAGTGCAAATTACCCCGACTAAAGAAGCCAGTAGCGGCTATCACAGCGCAATGATGCTCTACCCGATTTCGGAACAAGGTCAACAATTTGTACAACAAGCTACTGCCCAATTTGAGCGAGATTTAGCGCTACAGCCTTTTTATGCAGAATTGCAAAATATTTTGCCAATTCGACCGCTTGTGCGACTGCAAATGAACGAACAAGATTGGCGTAATATAGAAGGTTTCGCATTAGCGCAACGTTCGCTGGCAGCAAGTTATGTCAGCCTAACGCGCCTTTACTGGCAAGATCCTCGCAATCACGGCGTGTTAGCCAATCTCTGGCAACAATTTGAGAGTATTCAAGGTAAAAAAGAATGGTTGGAAAACTTGCGTAGCCTGCTTGCCAGTTACTTGCGATACGCACGCTAATTAGTTGCAAATCGCTATAAAAAAACACCGTTTGTTCGGTGTTTTTTTGTTTAAGAGATTTTATTTTTTACGTTCTAGCCATTTGCCATCCACGTAATCCACGATCCATTTAGTCGCCTTACCGTCTTTTTCAGAAGTCACATATTGACGTTTTTCTTTACGGCTAAAGCGGATAATCGCTTCATTCCCTTCCGGATCTTGCTGAGGAGCATCAGCAAGATATTGTAATTTTTCCGGCAAACGATCACGGTATTGTGCTAATTCGGCAACTTTCGGCGCACGTGTTTCACGTGATTTCGGGAAATTATGTGCTGACATAAATACACCGCTTGCGCCATCACGTAACACAAAATACGCATCCGATTTCTCACATTTGAGCTCCGGGAAATGAGTCGGCTCTTCACGAGGCGGAGCCACTTCACCGTTTTTCAGAATCTTACGGGTGTTATCGCAAGCAGTACAGCCCATATATTTACCGAAACGACCAAGTTTGAGATGCATATCTGCACCGCATTTATCACACTCAACAATCGGACCATCATAGCCTTTAATTTTGAATGTCCCTTGTTCTAACACATATCCGTCGCAATTCGGATTATTACCACAAATATGTAATTTACGTTGCGGATCAATCACATAGCTATCCATTGCCGAATCACATTTCGGACAACGTTTACGGGCTAATAATGCTTTCGCTTCTGATTCTTCATCCAACACATTGAGTAATTCCGCTTCCGGAATCAAATTCATTGTGGTTTTACAACGTTCTTTCGGCGGTAATGCATAACCGGTACAGCCTAAGAATACACCGGTAGAAGCGGTGCGAATTGCCATTTTTCTTGCGCAAGTCGGACAGCCAATTTCCGTTGGCACAAGACTATTCGGCTTCATTCCGCCTTCCAGATCGTCTAATTCGGCTTTGGTAAGCTGCTCCGAGAAATCCTTGAAGAAATTATTGAGCGCTTCCTTCCAATTTTTATTACCTTCCGCAATTTGGTCGAGCGTTTCTTCCATATTGGCGGTAAAGTCGTAATTCATTAGATCGCTAAATGATTCATCTAAACGATCGGTGACGATTTCACCCATTTTTTCTGCATAGAAACGGTGATTTTCAGTACGCACGTAACCACGCTCTTGAATAGTCGAAATAATCGCGGCGTAAGTGGACGGACGGCCGATACCACGTTTTTCCAATTCTTTGACTAATGCCGCCTCAGAGAAACGTGCCGGCGGTTTAGTAAAGTGCTGGCTAGGTAGCACTTCTTCTAACATTAATTTTTCATTGAGTGCGACTTCCGGTAACACTTGATCTTCAGCGGTTTTGCCTTGTATCGGTAACGCTTTCGTCCAACCGTCAAAACGTAATACACGCCCTTTCGCTTTTAATTCATAGTCGCCTGCCGTAACAGTAAGGCTGGTTGAATCATAACGAGCTGGTGTCATCTGGCAAGCTAAGAAACGACGCCAAATAAGTTCATAAAGACGCCCGGCATCTTTTTCCATACCTTTTAAATCAGACATTTTCACATTTACATCTGACGGGCGAATCGCTTCATGTGCTTCTTGTGCACCTTCTTTACTTGAATAGAAATTCGGTTTAGCCGGTAGGTACTCGACCCCAAATTGATTTTCAATATAACCACGCGCCATCGCTAATGCGTCTTGGCTTAAATTGGTTGAATCGGTACGCATATAAGTAATATAACCCGCTTCATATAAGCGCTGCGCCAACATCATAGTTTTCTTCACACTAAAGCCCAAACGGGTACTTGCCGTTTGTTGTAATGTCGAAGTAATAAATGGCGGACTGGCTTTCGAGGAAGTCGGCTTTTTATCAATTTCTGAAACAATAAATTCACTACCTTGTAATGCTTTTACCGCTTCATCTGCTTGTTTTTGATTTTTTGCCGAGAATTTTTTACCTTTATAGCCAATTAAATCTAGCGGTAATTTCCCTTTAGCCGTCAACGTATTGGCTAAGATCTCCCAATATTCTTCCGGTTGGAATGCTTTAATTTCTCGTTCACGTTCAACTAAAAGTTTAACCGCAACCGACTGTACACGCCCTGCAGATAAGCCTCGCGCCACTTTTTTCCAAAGTAACGGCGATACCATAAAGCCAACCACACGATCTAAAAAGCGGCGTGTTTGTTGAGCATTTACACGGTCTAAATTTAAATGATCCGGCTTCTCAAACGCTTTTTGAATCGCATTTTTGGTGATTTCATTAAACACTACTCGGCTGAAACGAGCCTCATCGCCTCCAATAACTTCTCGTAAATGCCAAGCAATCGCCTCCCCTTCTCTATCCAAGTCGGTTGCGAGATAAATATGATCAGCTTTTTTTGCTAAGGACTTTAATTCGGATACGACTTTTTCTTTATCCGGTAGCACTTGATAATTCGCTTTCCAGTCATGGTAAGGATCAATGCCCATACGCTTAACTAATGCGGCACGATCTTTTTCTGCTTTTAATTTTGCTTTTTGTTCTGCAGTCATGCCTTTGGTGGAAATCGGTTTTACTTTCTCGTTTTTTTCGCTTTCACTACCGCTTTTAGGTAAATCACGAATATGACCGACACTTGATTTCACTACATAATCACTACCTAAATATTTATTGATCGTCTTAGCTTTCGCTGGCGACTCCACAATAACCAATGATTTTCCCATTAATAACTACCTAAAATGTAAATAATTAAAGAAATATATTATAGTTTATTTCTTTCTGGTTGATATTTGGTGCTACTTGAACCAAAATATGCCGACAATAGCAAGCCTAATAGTAAAAGACAATATCTAGAGAAAGAAATTATGGATAAACTCAACGCAATTAATCTTTTTTGCCGAGTGATAGAAACACAAAGTTTCACTCAAGCCGCTCAGCTTGAACAAATTTCGTTGGCAATGGCAAGCAAACTTATTGCTCAGCTTGAAGAGCATCTTAATGTAAGATTACTTCACCGTACAACTCGTAAGATTACCCCAACAGAAGCAGGGTTACTTTATTACCAGCGCTGTCTGCCAATTCTGAACGAATTAAAAGATGCGGAGAATAGTGTAAGCAATATTACCTCTACATTACAAGGAAAAATCACAATTTCCCTGCCGATGGACTTCGGTTCGCGCTTTGTTGCACCTTATTTAGGTCAATTTATCGCTACTTATCCCAATATTCAGCTTAATATTGAATTTAGTGATCGCCGTGTTGATGTTGTCGCAGAAGGCTATGACTTAGTATTAAGAATCGGTTTGCTTGAAGACAGTTCAATTGTTGCAAAACGTATTGCGCAATCAGAGCTAGTTTTGCTTGCATCACCAGAATATTTAGCCACACACGGCACACCCGAAAGGCTGGAACATCTGGCGCACCATACTTGCTTACTCTATGAAAACCATCAACAATGGCTATTTGAAGAGAATGATCAAAAAATAAAATTCAAGCCCACGCCGCATATCATGTCAAATAATGGTTATGCACTGCTACAAATGGCAAAAGCCGGACAAGGTATTGTCAATTTACCGCTCTTTTTAGCCAAAGAAGAACTAAGTGCTGGTCAATTAGTCGAGATCTTGCCCCAGTACAAACAACATCCGATTGATATTAGTCTTTTATATCCGCATCGCCGCTACTTATCACCAAAGGTAAAAGTATTAATTGAATTTCTTAGTAAATTAATGCAAGAAAGACAACAATATTTAATGAAGTAACAAGCGGTCATATTTATATAATTTTTTGCAAAATTGAGGCTATCTACACCTGCCGGCGCAAGTGCCTTCACTCGTGCCTTTGCCATTTTTGAGGAGATAAAATGGCATGAGAAGAACTCTCGCACTTTCATTATATTGGTGATAGATTTAATCGCTTATTGATTAAGATCTAAAATCAAAATCTTTGACATTCTTTGGTAATTGTAATGTTCTCGTTTCTCTTTCGGTAAATCTTCCGTACCAGATACCACAAAGCCTCGCTCTTGGAACCACTGTGTTGTGCGAGTGGTTAATACAAACAATTTCTCGACCTGTAATTTATAAGCTCTACGTTTAATCGCCTCTAATAACACATCACCTCTTGATGAATCTCGATAATCAGGATGCACCGCCACACACGCCATTTCCGCCATTTTTTCTTCCGGATAGTGATTCAGTGCCGCACAGGCAATCACAATACCGTCACGTTCAATAATCGTATAATGACTAATCTCCATTTCCAGCTGTTCACGTGAACGTTTTACTAAAATACCCTGTTCCTCAAGCGGTCGAATCAGATTTAACAAACTCGGAATATCAAATGAAGTAGCCAAACGAATATTTTCCGAACTCTCTTCCGATAACTGCGTACCGATACCGTCACGAGAGAATAACTCTTGAAGTAATGAACCGTCTTCTTTATAACTCAGCAAATGCGAACGTTTAATGCCAGCATGGCAGGCTTCAATTGCCGCTTGTAAAAAGCGAGCGGCAGAATTGTGATATTGCCCGGATTCAATAAATTGCGTTAAATAACGTTTAGCTTCACGTGGATGTAAATCCGATAACACATTACCTTCCGAATCTAAGATCCCTCGCTGATCACAAAAGCCGATTAACTTATCTGCTTTTAACTTAATTGTAATTTGCGTTGCAATCTCCTCAAACGGCAAATTAAACATTTCACCTGTCACTGAAGGGGCAATCGGGCCGATAACCACTATCGAATCCTGTGCTAATTGCTGCTCAATCCCTTCGATATTAATTCGGCGAATCTTGCCGCTTAAACCGTAATCCACACCATCAATCACACCAAGTGGCTGCGCCAATACTGCATTGCTACTCACCACATTCAATACCGGTGAATTCGGTAAACGCAGCGACAAACGAGAAAAAATATCATAATGCAATCCGCCAACCGCTTGCTTCACCACTTCTAATGTTTTGCTATCGGTTATACGAATATTATTATGATAAGCAGAACCTATTTGATTTTTTGCCAGTAGTTCATCAATTTGGCAACGAGCACCAAACACGATGACCAGTTTGATGCCTAAGCTATGGAGCAATCCAATATCGTTGGTAATATTAATAAAATTCGGGTGAGCAATCGCATTACCGTCTAACATAATCACAAAGGTTTTCTCTCTGTGCATATTTACGTAAGGCGTGGATTGTCTAAACCATTGAACTAATTCTGTGTTACGCATAACTTCCTCATTATTTTTTGTTTCTGACAAATGTATATCGAAATGAATATTTATGCAATTTAATTGAATTAACACTTATATTTACACATAAAAAAGCGGTTAAATTTGCAAATTTTTTTACAAATTTAACCGCTTATTATCGCTTTTTATGTTCTTTCCGACAACTTCTCAAATTCATTGAAATAGGTCGGGAACGTTTTCGCCGTACATTTCGGATCTAAAATCGTCACCGGTGTATCGGACAAGGCAATCAACGAGAAACACATCGCCATACGGTGATCATTATAAGTGGCAATTTCTGCATGTTGGAATTGCGTGAGTGGCAAAGGTTGAATACGAATAAAATCTTTACCTTCCTCAACTATTGCACCTACTTTGTGCAATTCGGTTGCCATCGCCGCTAAACGATCGGTTTCTTTGACACGCCAGTTATAAATATTGCGAATCACCGTTTCCCCTTCAGCAAATAATGCGGTAGTCGCAATCGTCATCGCTGCATCAGGAATATGATTCATATCCATATCTACACCTTTAAGCTCGCCTTGCTCCGCTTGGATAAAATCGTCACCCCAAGTAATTTTAGCCCCCATTGCTTCCAACACATTAGCAAACAAGCGGTCACCTTGGATCGAATTTTTACCAATACCGGTTACCTTCACTTTACCTTTAATTGCTCCAGCAGCTAAGAAATAAGAAGCGGATGACGCGTCACCTTCCACTAAGTATTTCTCCGGCGAAATGTAGCTTTGGTTACCTTTTACCACAAAGGTCTGATAATTTTGGTTCTCAACATTTACCCCGAAATCTTTCATCATCGCTAAAGTAATATCAATATATGGTTTTGATACCAGTTCACCGATAATTTCAATTTCCATATCGCCTTCAGCAAGCGGTGCCGCCATCAGTAAAGCGGTTAAAAATTGGCTGGAAATCGAACCGTCAATTTGTACTTTTCCGCCTTTTAGGCCACTGTTTCGGATAGCTAGCGGCGGATAACCTTCATTTTCCAAATATTGAACGCTTGCACCCACTTGGCGAAGGGCATCAACCAAGTGTTTAATCGGGCGTTCTTTCATACGAGGTTCGCCGGTTAGAATAACTTCCGCTTCAGCCGCACCTTTTAAACACAACGCAGCGGTTAACGGGCGCATTGCCGTACCTGCATTACCTAAAAATAACGATAACCCATTTTGCCAATTAAATGCGCCGCCAATTCCTTCAACAGTACAAACGGTCTTATCTTCCGATAATGAATAATTCACGCCTAATGCCTTTAAAGCATTTAACATATGGCGAATATCATCACTGTCTAATAAATTGGTAACTTTAGTCGTACCTTTCGCTAAAGCAGCTAATAATAACGCTCGATTTGAAAGGCTTTTTGAGCCGGGTAAATTAATCTCGCCTTCAACACGGCTGATCGGTGCTAATGTAATTTTTTCCATCTGTATTCTCTTAAATTAGCCTAATACTTTTACTAATGCGGCAAACAAGCGGTCATTTTCTTGCGGTAAACCGATACTGATACGTAAATGATTCGGCATACCATAACCTGCAATCGGACGAACAATTACGCCTTCACACAATAAAGCTTCATAAATCGGTGCTGCCGGACGTTTGAAATCAATCGTTATAAAGTTGCCTTTGGAAGGAATATAGTCCAATCCTTGTGCTTGGCAGAATGTTTCGTAACGTTGCATTTCTTGGCGATTATTTTCCGCGACTTTTTCCACAAAAGCATCGTCATTCATCATCGCAATCGCTGAGGCCAATGCAAGGCTGTTACAGTTAAATGGTTGGCGTACGCGGTTGAGTAAATCCGCAATTTCAGCATTAGATACGGCATAACCAATACGTAATCCGGCAAGTCCATAAGCTTTGGAAAGTGAACGAGAAACAATTAAATTCGGATATTTTGCCAATAAACCGAATGAATCAACACGCTCGGAAGCATCTGTAAATTCGGTGTATGCTTCATCTAATACCACAATCACATTTGCCGGTACTTTTGCTAAGAAAGCATCAATTTCCGCTTCGGTTAAGAAATTGCCGGTCGGATTATTCGGATTGGCAATAAAAATCAATTTGGTCTTTTCATTGATTGCAGCAAGAAACGCCTCTAAATCGTGTCCCCAATTTTTTGCCGGAATTTCACGAGCCACTGCATTAATCGCTTTAGTGACTAATGGATAAACGATAAATGCGTATTGAGAATAAATAATTTCATCTTGTTCACCGGCAAAGGTATGTGCAAATAACTCCAATAAATCATTTGAACCGTTACCTAAGGTAATTTGATTCGCTTGTACGCCGAATTTTTTTGAAATTGCCGCTTTTAATTCAAAGCCGTTTGCATCCGGATAACGAGTAAGATCATTTAATTGATTAATAATCGCTTGTTTTGCACTTTCCGGAAATCCGAACGGGTTTTCATTGGAAGCTAGTTTAATGATATTGCTGATACCAAGCTCACGTTCCAATTCTTCAATCGGTTTACCTGCTTGGTAAGGAGAAAGGAATTTCACGCCCTGATTGGCGATGTTGAGAAATTGCATTTTTACCTCTGTAACATTATTTTTATTGAGTTGTTGTTGGATTGTATTAGAGAATTTTAATCTTTGCTAGTAAAAAATACGTTACAGATGGAAAGATATTAATACATGGTTAATTCTTCAGCTCGCTGCCGTAAAATCATATCCGTATAAAAAAGGCTATCCGATCGGATAGCCTCAGTAATTTTTTAAAGATTATGCATTTTCTTTTGCAAATTTATCCATAAATTGGATTAATGCTTCTACACCTTCAATCGGCATCGCATTATAGATAGAGGCACGCATACCACCTAACACTTTGTGTCCTTTTAAGGCATGCAAGCCACAAGCGGTCGCTTCTGCTACAAATTTTGCATTTAATTCATCATTATCTGTACTAAATGTCACATTCATTACCGAGCGATTCGCTTCCGCAATATAATTGCGATAGAAAGAACTGTTGTTCAAGTAGTTATAGAGCAATTCAGCTTTTGCTGAATTACGTTTTTCAACCTCACTTAAACCGCCCTCTTTAATTAAATGTTTAAATACTAGTGAACATAAATACCAAGCGAATGTAGGCGGTGTATTAATCATCGAATCAGCATTCACTTGCGTTTCGTAATTCCAAATTGAAGGGGTTGCCGTGCGAGCTTTACCAATCAGATCTTCACGTACAATCACAATCGTAATACCTGCCGGCCCCAGATTTTTTTGCGCACCTGCGTAAATTAAGCCGAATTTGCTGATATCAATTTGCGTTGAAAGAATATCAGACGACATATCTGCCACTAACACTGCATTACCCACATTTGGGATCTGTTTAATTTGCACACCGGTTATCGTTTCATTTGTGCAATAATGAACATAATCATACTTTTCGGCAATATCACTAAAATCGGTACGGGTTACCGCAATCACGCCATTTTTATCTTTTTCAACGATATTAATTTCATCGATTTTACAGAAATTACGCGCTTCTTTTGCCGCCATCCCCGACCAATGACCGCTATTTAGATAAAGAGCTTTACCCTTTGCACCAATTAAGTTCATTGGCACCGCAGCAAATTGCCCACGTGCGCCGCCTTGCAAAAACAGAATTTTATAATTTTGCGGAATGTTATAAATCTCACGAAAATCTTGCTCAGATTGCGTTGCAAGTTCCATAAAAAACTTACCGCGATGGCTAACCTCCATTACCGAAGTACCTTGGTTTTGCCAATTTAACAATTCTTGTTGCGCTTGTTCTAACACGGCTTTTGGCATCATTGCCGGACCTGCACTGAAATTATAAACTTGTGTCATTGTGTTTGCCTCTTATGTTTCTTTAAAACGGATTCGATCATTCTAGCGAAAACATTCGTCATTTTGAAAGCACTTTTTTAGATAAAAAAATAAAGCGGTCAAATTTGCAAAAAATTCTGCAAATTTAACCGCTTATAAAACAAAAATTATCGGCCGTGAACACGTTGTTCCAAAATCACATCTAAAGTTTTTTGTTTTTGTTGAATTGATTTTTCCGGCTCTGCTTTAACTAATAAAGCGTAGATAAGATCTAACACGAACAATTGTGACATTTTAGTGCCGATAGAATCGCCCTGCATATGTCCTTGGCGATTGCCGTTAATCAATACATAATCGGCAACATTGGTAATGGGTGAACGAATATGGTGAGTAATCGCCACGGTTTTCGCATTATTTTTACGCGCAATACGCAACGAACTAATTACCTCATCTGAATAACCCGAATGGCTAATCCCAATCACCACATCACCTTCACGCAATAATGAGGCTTGCATATACATAAAGTGATTATTGGTTACCGCATCAGTCTGTAAGCCGATACGCATCAATTTATGTTTTGCATCTTCTGCGGTTAACCCCGAAGAACCCACCCCGAACAAGAAAATGCGATGCGCTTCTTGCAATTCTTTCACCACATTTTCTAATTCTTGAAAATCAAGTAGATTGATCGTTTCGGCAATCACATTGTTCAAGCTACTTTGCAATTTAATCGCAATTTCTTTCGGCGTATCGGTTTCCGAAACATCCGTATCAAAAATTGAGTTACTTTGCTTTTCTTGGGTCGCCAATTCAATAGCTAAATCCAATTTAAAATCGGTATAGCCTTTAAAACCTAAAGTACGACAAAATCGGATAAATGTCGCTTCACCAACATCTAGTTGCTTTGCCACTTCAGATAATGAATTCTGACTGAGGATCTCCGGTTGAGCCAAAATCGCCGAAGCAATTTTCTTCTCTGTTTTAGTTAAACTGGTTTGTAATGCGCCGATAGTATCTAATATTTTTCCTCGAGCAGACATAACTGCCTCCTACAAATAACTGACAGGGACTTTAACAACTAATTTTTTCAATAATTTATTTTGACCATTTACTGCATTGCCCGGTTTATGCGGTTCATAAGGTAAAAAGATGGCAAACATATTTGGCTGTAATACAAGCTCATTTTTATGCTCAATCGCATCCGTTAACTGATAATCGTCTTCGTCACGATACTCATCAAATTTCGCTAAATTAGGTTCGCCTAAGCCATACTCAATCATTTCTTCGCCGGAAATTAATAATTGAATATCGATAAATTTGCGGTGCATTTCCGCTTTCTTTTCTTCAGCCGGACTGGTTTCAAATTCCATCACGTTCATTCGAACGCCCTCTTCAAGATCTTGCCAACCTAGCGGAAGATTAACTAAATCCAACGTCTTCAATTTTTCGCATAAACGCACAAATACAGGCGGTAACGATTTAGCGTAGTCCGCTTGAGATAAATCACCTAATAACATATCGCTCCCTTACAATAATAAATTTATCAATGCTGCTTTGGTTCAACAGCCACTCCATAAATGAAGATATACTCCAGTATGTATAGAGTAAAGATTTATCCGCTAAATAACAAGCGGGAAAATAAGAAAATGAGAACTAGATCAAATTTTATAAAAATGAAGGCATAGACCCTATTATGTCTATGCCTTCATCATATTTTTATTCTGTTTTTAATACTAAATCAAGCTGTATCAAGCATTTTTGTTCTTCTTCCAGCTCAGCTAAAATCAGCGGGTTTTGAGTCAAAAAGCCGGGTTCAAACTGCAATAACCACTCATTATTATTGATCGTTAATTTCACCGATTTCGGTTCTACCGTCGCTTGGCGAGGGCGATTAAGCAATACCGCCAGACGAAATAAACGCAATAATGTCATAATATCTCGGTGTTGATAGCGGTTAGTACTGCGAATTTCACTCCGTTTGAAGCTCTTTAGATGAAAACGCATCAACATCGCCAATAAATACTGTTGCTCAGAATCAAAACCCGGTAAATCGCTATGTGCAATAATATAAGCGGAATGACGATGTACACTATTATGATTAATCACGATACCGATTTCATGCAGTAAACTCGCCCATTTCAATATACTACATAGCTCGGCAACTTGGCGGCGATTGCGCCAACTTTTAACTTGCTCAAATAGCATCAGTGCCGTGTGTTCCACTCTATTGGCTTGTTGTTGATCAATGTTAAATTGCTCTGCCAGTGCTTCTGCCGTTCTTTGGCGAATATCCCTAACTTGGAAGCTCTTTTCTAAGCTATACATAACGCCTTCACGAATCGCCCCGTTTGAATAACGCATCGATTCAATTCTAAAGGTATGAAATAGCGCTAATAAAATCGCTAAACCTGGAATCAGTACATCCGCTCGTTCTTCAATTAAACCTTTTAAGTGGATCTCGTTTAATGAATTAAATTGCAAGCAAATATCGATTAAATTTTGCAATCTTTCTTCCGTAATTAACCCGTCTCGATACCCGTTGGCAATCAACACTTTTTGTACGGTTTTAATCGTACCCGAAGATCCCAGCACATTCTGCCAGCCTAACTGACGATATTCCCACGCAAGATCTTCAATTTTCTCCATCGCTGTTTGGTAAGCATTATCAAAGCGCTCAATCGTCAGTTCGCCATGAGGGAAAAAGCTGTTAGCGAAGCTTACACAACCCATATGACGGCTTTCCGCTCTTAATGGAGTGAAATCATCACCGATCGTCATTTCCGTTGAGCCGCCGCCAATATCAACCACTAATTTTCGGCCTTTTTCCGGCTGAGTATGACTCACACCGGAATAGATCAAACGTGCTTCTTCTTGCCCGGAAATAATTTGAATCGGGTAAGGAAACACTTGCGCCGCTTGTTTTAAAAACTCATCGTTATTGATCGCCCGGCGCAAGGTATAAGTTCCGACCACTTTCACATTTTCCACCGAAAAACCTTGTAAACGGTCTGCAAATAACGCTAAACATTCCACGCCTCTCGTAATAGCCTCTTGGCTCAAGATTCGGTGTTCATCTAAACCGTCCGCCAAACGCACTCGACGTTTCAAACGCGAAAGTATTTGGATCGAGCCATTTACAATGCGCGCAACAATCATATGAAAGCTGTTCGAGCCCAAATCAATAGCGGCAAATTCTCTAGGCACAGACTGTTTAACTGGCGATTGCATTGAAGATGACATAAAATATCCTTATAAACCGTGCGAATAAATATCAAGATTTTATCACTTTTAATACAAATCTATCGACAAATTCTTCATTATTTTAAAAAATTTGATGTTTATTTATGCAAATAAACAAACCCTTGAGAAACATTTTGACGAATTTGTTTAAAAGGTCTAGGATTTATACAGATTTATTTTCACTAACCAAGAGGACTCTCAAATGGCTGATGTAAAAAAACAAGCATTCCAAGATATGTTGGATTATGTTCATCTTTATCGTTTAAAAAATAAATTACATCGTGAAACAGCGGATAATGATCGTAAAATCCGTGATAACCAAAAACGTGTATTGTTATTAGATAACTTAAATCAATACATCAATGATTCAATGACCGTTGAAGAGATCCGAGCAATTATCGCTAATATGCGTGACGACTACGAAAATCGTGTTGATGATTACATGATTCGCAATGCGGAACTATCAAAACAACGCCGTGAAATTCGTCAAAAAATGGCTGCACATAAAAGTGCTGCTCTGGTAAAAGACGAGAAATAATTAATCTCCCCGAAAGCGGTCAGATCCACTTAAGTTTTTACAAATTAAGTTTAAAGATCTGACCTCTTTTATTTTTATCTGAAATAATCCTTAAATTAGCCCATTCCTTAATCATTCCTTCCATTCGCAATAAATATCATTTGACACCACTTTAATAAAAAGGTATTTCTATACAGGCTTTTCAGAATTGAAAAGAAGTAATGAATTTATTCATTGCGGGAGAGGCGCAACACTCAGGCAGTTTAATCCAAGGCAACTAGGGCCGTTTGAGGATTAAATGATGGGAGTGCTTGCCGAGGTGTGAATTCACTAGACTGGAATGAACATCGGCTGAGTCAGGTTGAATCCTATCAGCTGTCATTTAACACAAGTTTAAATGGAGTGCTCTGATTAATTGGTTCCTAAATCAAACCGCCTAATCTACTCAAATTTCCTTTCGAATATCCACTACACAACGTCATCTATTATTTTTTGATTTATAGGAAATTCTTATTATGTCTCATCTTTCGGTTGCTAAATTTGGTGGCACTAGCGTAGCTAATTTTGAAGCAATGACTTCTTGTGCAAACATCGTAACAGCGGACGCTAATACACGTGTTGTGGTACTTTCTGCATCTGCGGGCGTAACTAATTATTTAATAGAATTGGCAAACGGTTGCGAAAAAGAACGCCGTGACGAAATTTTAAATGCAGTGCGTACAATTCAATATAACATTATTGAAAAATTACAAAACCAAAGCGAAATTTCTGCTGAAATCGACGAATTATTACAACATATCAGCGCATTAGCGGAATCTGCAAGCCTTGCGACATCTAATGCTTTAACCGATGAATTAATTTGTCACGGTGAAATAATGTCGACCAAAATTTTCACTCAATTATTAAAAGAACGTAATTTCCCGGCAGTATGGGTGGACGTGCGTGACGTTGTAGCAACAAATAGTAATTATGGCAAGGCTGTACCAAATGATGAGAAGACTCAACAACAATCTGACGAAGTAATTAAGCCATTAATCGCTGCAGGTAACGTCGTGATCACCCAAGGCTTTATCGGTCGAGATGATGAAGGTAAAACAACCACACTAGGTCGTGGCGGTTCAGACTACTCAGCAGCATTATTAGCGGAAGTACTAAATGCCAATGATGTTTTAATTTGGACGGACGTACCGGGTATTTACACAACTGACCCACGTGTCGTACCAAATGCACAACGCATTGATACGATGGCCTTTAATGAAGCGGCGGAAATGGCAACTTTTGGAGCTAAAGTATTACACCCTGCAACTTTATTACCGGCTGTGCGTAGCAACATTCCGGTATATGTCGGTTCAAGCAAAGCGCCGGAACAAGGCGGTACTTGGGTAACGCGTGATCCACAACCTCGCCCGACTTTCCGTGCAATTGCGTTACGTCGTAACCAAACTTTATTAACGCTTTCTAGCCTTTCAATGCTCCACGCTCAAGGCTTTTTAGCTAACGTGTTTGCAATTCTTGCAAAACACAAAATTTCAGTAGATGTGATTACAACATCTGAAGTAAGCGTTGCATTAACTTTAGATAAAACCGGTTCGGCATCATCAGGCGCAGATATGTTATCCAAAGAGCTTCTGGATGAATTAAACGCTTATTGCCACGTACAAGTGGAAAACGATCTAGCGCTTGTTGCGATTATCGGTAACAACTTACATACCCAAGCAGGTGTGGCGAAACAATTATTCCATACGATTGAAAACTTCAATATCCGTTTAATTAGCTACGGTGCAAGCACAAATAACGTATGTACTCTCGTGAAAAATGAAGAAGCGGATGAAGTGGTTCGTTCACTGCACGCAGGTTTATTCGAATAATCCCAACTAAACAAGCGGTTAAATTTGCAAAATTTTTTACAAATTCGACCGCTTGTACTCATGCCATAAAAAATGCCACAACAAATATTGTGGCATTTTTATTACTCTCTGAGTTTTTCAATTTCTTGGGTAAACTCTTCAATATCATCAAAGCTAAGGTAAACCGAAGCAAAGCGAATATAAGCGACTTTATCCAACTGTTTTAAGGCATCCATCGCGAGATTCCCCACCAATTTACTTGGGACTTCTCGTTCGCCGGTCGATTGTAGCTGAATAATAATTTTGCTGATTGCTTGTTCAAGATCATCGGCACTTACCGGACGCTTTTCTAACGCACGGCTTAGACTGACTCGTAACTTATTCACATCAAACGGCACTCGGTTACCGTTATTTTTCACAATATAAGGCACAACCAATTCAGCCGATTCAAAAGTCGTAAAACGCTCTTTGCAGCTAATACATTCACGACGACGGCGAATTTGGTAACCATCTGCAGCTAAACGTGAATCAACAACTTTTGTATCTTCTGCAGCACAAAACGGACAACGCATTACGTTTCTCCTCTATTTTGTTCAAGAAATGTTTTTAACAAATTCTCTGGTGGCGGTGGCATTTGTAAGAAAAAGCCTTGTGTTTGAATCGCTTGCAAAACTTCTTCGTTTTTTGACCGCTTGAGTTGCTTTTCACCATTTAAATTAAATAGCATCACAAATTGTGGCTTACCAAACATTTGGCGTAATTCCTCCGGTACGCTATCAAATTGATCGCGTTTTGCCACATAAAGAAACATTTCTTCTCTTTTCGGGCTTTTATAAATTGCACAAAGATTAGTACTCATCGTCATAGGCTCCGCCTGTATAGTTATCAAATCTTGAATATTGACCTTGGAAAGTTAAACGAACTCGTCCAATCGGACCATTACGCTGCTTACCGATAATAATTTCGGCAATCCCTTTTAAATCAGAATTATCGTTATACACCTCATCACGATAAATAAACATAATTAAGTCTGCATCTTGCTCAATAGAGCCGGATTCACGTAAGTCCGAGTTTACCGGACGTTTATCAGCACGTTGTTCCAAGCTTCGGTTTAACTGCGAAAGCGCCACCACCGGCACTTGTAATTCTTTCGCTAACGCTTTCAAAGAACGGGAAATCTCTGCAATTTCAAGGGTTCGGTTATCAGAAAACGCCGGCGCACGCATTAACTGCAAATAATCCACCATGATCATACTTAACCCGCCATTCTCACGATACACTCGTCTTGCACGCGAACGTAATTCTGTCGGTGTTAAGCCTGAGCTATCATCGATATAGATATTTTTGCGCTCTTGCAAAATTGCCATCGTGCTGGATATTTTCGCCCAATCTTCATCGTCATGAATCTGTCCGGTTCGAATCTTGGTTTGATCTACGCGAGAAAGCGAAGCAAGCATACGCATCATAATTTGGTCTGCCGGCATTTCAAGGCTGAAAATCAATACTGGTTTTGCCGGTTTTTTACGAGGATTACCGTATTCATCTAAATCATTCGGATCTTCCACATCTACTAACGAGGCATTTTCGCATAAGTTCATTGCAAAAGTGGTTTTACCCATAGACGGACGTGCCGCAACGATAATTAAATCCGATGGCTGCAAACCTGCAGTTTTTTTGTTTAAATCGATGAAACCAGTTGAAACCCCCGTTACCCCGCCATTGCTACGGTTTTTTGAAAGCATCTCAATACGAGCAAGCGTGTTAATTAAGATGTCATCAATTTTTTGCGGGCCTTCATTGCTGGTATTACGTTTTTCGGCAATTTCAAATACGATACGTTCCGCTTCATCTAAGACTTCTTTCGCATTTCTGCCTTTCGTATGATATGCCATCTCAGCAATTTGATTACCTGCCGTAATCACACCACGCAAATCGGAACGGTCACGCACAATATCTGCATAAGCAAGAATATTGGCTGCACTTGGAGTATTTTTGGAGAGTTCGGCTAAATAAGCGAAGCCACCAACGTCCTGTAGTACCCCTTTATCTTTTAAGGCTTGGTCTAAGGTGATGATATCAATCGGCTGATTATTACGCACCAACTCCACCATTTGCTCAAAAATAGTCCGATGCGCATAGTTATAAAAATCTGTCGGTTGTACACGCTCGACAACATTATCCCAATGGTCATTGCTTAGCATAATACCACCTAATACTGCCTGCTCTGCCTCAATAGAATGAGGTGAAATAGCAATTTGCTCGATTTGTTTATCTCTTGCGTTTTCTTTGTTTGATGGAGTGTACTCAGCCATTTTATTAAAACTCTACGTGACAAATGATATAAAAGATTAGTTTAACGGAAATTCATCTAAATTGAAATTTGCAATTTTTAATCAAATTCAAGCAGATTATTGATGAAAGTCTCTTTACATCATTGAAAATACAGTTAAAATCATTGAGAATAATTTTCACTTACAGCTCTACTTTTAAACAGGAAGGATCTATGTTAAAAAAAGCATTCTTTACTTTAACTCTTGCAGCCGCATTAACTACCTCAGCATTTGCAAAAGATGTGACAATTCCAACCGCTCGCGGAGAAGTCACCTTTACACAAACGCCTCACAAAGTCGCAGTTTTTGATGCAGCAACCATTGATATTTTACAACATTTAGGAATCAAAGTAGCTGGTGCGCCTGATGTTGCTAAAACATTACCATACTTAAAACCTGCAGTAGCGCAAGCAACCAATATCGGTACGGTTTTTGAACCTAATCTAGAAACATTAAACAGCTTAAAACCAGATTTAATCATTGTTGCTACTCGCTCTGCCAAAAAATTAGATGATGTGAAAACGGTTGCAAATGCCATTGATTTAACGCCAAATCCTAAATTGAATACAATTGAAGCCGGTTTAGCAAATCTAGACAGCTTAGGCAAATTATTTGCTAAGCAAGATAAAGCTAACGAATATAAAACTGAAATTGAAACGTTATTAAAAGAAACTCAAGCCGCAGTTAAAGGTAAAGGTAACGGCTTGATTATCATTGTTAACGGTGGAAAAATGTCAGCATTTGGTGACAAAGGGCGTTTAGGTTGGGTACACTCAGCACTTGGTATTCCACTTGCAAAAGCCGATGTACATAAAAAAGGCACAAACCATGGTGAACCAATTTCGCACGAATTTTTACAAAAAATCAATCCTGACTGGTTATTTGTTCTTGACCGCACGGCTGCTATTGGTGAAGAAGGTAAAACAGCACAAGAAATTTTAGATAATGAACTTGTGCACCAAACTAAAGCCTGGAAAAACGGGCAAATTGTTTATTTAAGCAGTGCGGCCTATTTAGCTGCTGGTGGTATTGAGCAAATGCGTACCGATTTAATCAATATAAAAAAAGCATTTTCTAAATAAATTCACCACGCCCTCATTCATGTGAGGGCGATAATTTTTACTAGCCTATGTTTTCGCTTACTCAATTTAGTTTTTTTTCGCTTTTAATTCTCAGTCTTCTGAGTATGTCTGTGGGGGTTGCCGATTTTCATTGGTCGGCTTTATTATCTGACCCGGAACAAACACAACTGTTTTTTATCAGTCGTCTTCCTCGTACCCTTGCCATTATTTTAGTCGGTGCAACCTTGAGTATTGCTGGCATGGTATTACAAATTGTATTAAAAAACCGTTTTATTGAACCAAGCATGATCGGTGCTAGCCAAAGTGCTGCATTTGGCGTATTAGCTATCAGCCTTATTTTTCCTGCTGCACCGCTTGTTGCAAAAATGTCTTTTGCCACTTGTTGTGCATTGATTGGTATGGGAATTTTTATGCTCCTACTACGCAATCTTCCACCCCACCAAAAACTAATGGTTCCGCTCGTAGGAATTGTATTTGGCAATATTATTGAAGCGATTACCACCTTCATTGCTTACAAGACTGATTCACTACAGCTGTTATCCATTTGGTTTTCCGGTGATTTTTCTGGCGTTTTAGCTGGTCGTTATGAATTGTTATGGCTTACCTCTGTGCTCGCTGTTGTCATTTATATTACAGCGGATCAATTAAGTATCACTGGTCTAGGGCAAAATATTAGCACTAACCTCGGTATTAATTATCGCCGAATGATATGGTTTTCCTTAATTACTGTTGCACTTATTACCGCTGTTGTCGTAGTAACCATCGGGCAAATTCCCTTTATCGGTTTAGTCGTACCGAATATTGTCTCTCGTTTAGCCAGTGACCACTTACGTAAAAACCTCCCCACCGTGGTATTACTGGGTGCAAATCTCGTTTTAGTTTGTGACATCATTGGCAGAATTATTAATACTCCTTATGAAGTACCAATTTCCACCATCTTCGGTATTTGCGGTACTGTCGTATTCCTCTATTTCTTATTTAGAGGGAAGCGTCATGCGTAAATCTACATCTTTACTTATTCTATTAGGACTTATCTTAGCTGCAAGTACGTTATTTTTTATGACGTTTAATGCTAATGGTAATTGGGATTTTATCTTGCCGTTCAGAGGGAAAAAGCTTTTGTTGCTTTTAACAATTGCTTATACGATCGGTATATCAACATTGTTATTCCAAACATTGACAAATAACCCGATTCTCACGCCAAGCATTCTAGGATTTGATTCGCTTTATTTGCTTACGCAAACCATATTGATCTTTATCTTTGGCGGTATTGGCTTTACACAATTAGATATTGCGAATAAGTTTGCTTTCGAAAGCATACTGATGTTATGCGGCTCACTTCTATTATTTAAAACGCTCACTAAAGAACATAATGATCTAACCCGAATGATTCTAGTCGGTGTGATTTTTGGTGTGTTGTTCAGAAGTCTGAATAACTTGCTACAACGGATGATCGACCCCGAAGAATTCGCCGTTGCACAAGGCTCATCTTTTGCCAGCTTTAATAGTGTCAATCTGACATTACTGTGGATTGGCGTAATCATTGCTATACTTAGTAGTTTATGGATTTGGCAGCAACGTCATAAACTTGATGTTCTGCTGCTGGGACGAGATTGTGCGATCAATTTAGGGATCAATTACCATACATTTTCTCTCCAACTGCTGATCTGCTGTGCATTGTTGGTATCAGTTTCTACCGCGTTAGTCGGCCCAATCCTATTTTTAGGCTTATTAGTATGTGCGATCGTTAATGCACTTAGTCCTGTGATCGCACACAGTGTACGTATCCCGATGATATTCTTTATCTCTGCAACAACATTAGTGTTAGGGCAAGCTGTGTTCGAACAACTGCTAGGAATGCAAGGGGTACTTAGCGTAGTCATCGAGTTTTTCGGCGGTATAGTATTTATTTATTTGATTTTGAAACAACAGAAGAAATAACGATGATCGATATTAAAAATCTTTCTCATAAAATTGGCAATACGACTATTTTAAATAATATTAATTTACATATTCCTAATGGTGGTATTACCGCTCTTATCGGTGCAAACGGCGCGGGTAAATCTACCCTACTGTCCCTAATTGCCCGATTGCAAAATATACAAAGCGGTCAAATTTGGTTAAATAATTACAATATTATGGAAACAGATTCGCGTAAAATTGCACAACATCTTGCTATTTTAACGCAAGATAATGTCATCCATAGCCGTATTACTGTACGAGATTTATTAATGTTCGGTCGTTATCCGCATCATCAAGGAAAAATCAGAGAACAAGATAAGCAAATTATCGAAAAAGCGTTACAACGTTTCGAACTTGAGCAATTTAAAGATCGCTTTTTAAACGAACTCTCTGGAGGTCAACGCCAAAGAGCTTTAATTGCAATGACATTCTGCCAACAAACGCAGCATGTTTTACTTGATGAGCCATTAAATAATTTGGACATGTTTCATGCAAGAGAATTAATGCGCTTACTACGTAAACTCACCGATGAATTACAACTGACTACAATAATGGTTGTACATGATATCAATATGGCAGCAGCTTATGCCGATACTATTGTGGCAATGAAGAACGGTGAGATTATTATGACCGGTTCACCGGAGGAAATTATTACGCCAGAAAATTTAAAAACTGTATTTAATCTGGATGCGGAAGTCCTTGAACATAATGGCAAACGCTTAGTTATTCACCATATTTAATTGATTAAATTTTAATAAATATATTTCAAGCGGTTTAATTGGTAAAAAATCTTACAAATTAGACCGCTTATTTTTCTATTTTCCAGTGATCTTTTAGCTTGTATAAAGTAAAATAAAAGAGACTTTGTCTTGTATAAAATTGAGTAAATTTAATCACAATGGAGATATCCCTATGGCAATGAATAACATTTTAGGTTTATTCGCACAATCGCCACTTAAACCACTACAAAAACTGTCTGTAAAAGTGACTGAATGTAGTGAACTTCTCGAACCGTTCTTTGCAGCAACTTTCCAAAAAGATTGGGAAAAGGCAGCTGAAGTACGTGAGCAAATTATCGATTTAGAGCGTCGTGCAGATGCTTTAAAACGTGAAATCCGTTTAAAACTTCCTCGCGGTTTATTCTTACCGGTAGAACGAACCGACTTGTTAGAGTTAGTGACTCAATTAGATAAAGTAGCAAATTACTCAAGAGATATTTCTGGCCGTATCATCGGCCGTCAATTAGTGATTCCTGAGCCGATGCAAGAACCTTTCAAGCAGTTTCTTTCTCGTAGTCTTGATTCCACTCGCCAAGTTCGCAAAGTACTTGCTGAATTAGACGAACTATTGGAGACAGGCTTTCGCGGTCGTGAACTAAAATTTGTAAACAATATGATTTTAGAACTAGATCAAATTGAAGACGATACCGATCAGCTTCAAATCGTATTGCGCCGTACATTAAGAACTGTTGAAAATGATCTTAACCCGATTGATGTAATGTTTTTATATAAATGTATTGAACGAGTTAGCATTTTAGCTGACCAAGCTCAACGTGTAGGATCGCGTATCGAGCTAATGCTGGCCAAAGCATAATATTAAGGAGATTCTAATGGAATTACTTCAAGAATATGGCTCTACGTTAGTCATTATTACTGCCCTTTTTGGTTTTTTTATGGCTTTTGGTATTGGTGCCAATGACGTATCTAATGCAATGGGAACATCAGTAGGCTCTGGTACGATCACTGCACGTCAAGCAATTATTATTGCAATGATATTTGAATTTGCCGGTGCTTATCTTGCAGGTGGCGAAGTAACCGAAACGATTAAAAGCGGTATTATTGACGTTTCACTTTTCGCTGACAAACCTGATGTCTTGGTATTAGGCATGATGTCTGCGCTTTTTGCTGCCGGTTTTTGGTTATTAATCGCATCCAAAATGGGTTGGCCAGTTTCAACAACACACGCTATCATTGGTGCAATTATCGGTTTCGGTTGCTTAACAGTAGGTAGTGATGCCGTGCAGTGGGCACAATTAGGTGGAATCGTAGGTAGCTGGTTTATTACACCAGTTATTGCCGGTATCGTTGCTTACTGGGTTTTCACCAGTACACAGAAATTGATCTTCGATACGGCTGAGCCAATGAAAAATGCACAAAAATACGGTCCTTTCTATATGGCATTAACTGCTTTTATTTTAAGTATCGTTACAATGACTAAAGGTCTGAAGCACGTTGGTTTACATCTAACTACTACAGAAACCATGTTAATCTCTTCAGTTATCGCTGCGATTGCCGTTATCACTTGTTACTTCTACTTCCGTAGCGAAGCATTTGCAAAACGTGCTCAGGGTGCGGCATTCGGTGGTGTAGAAAAAGTATTTAGTATCTTAATGCTACTAACCGCTTGTTCAATGGCATTCGCACACGGTTCAAATGATGTAGCAAATGCGGTAGGTCCTCTTTCAGCAGTGGTATCAATCGTAGAAAGCGGCGATATGGTAAGCGGCAAAGCGGCATTAGCACCTTGGATTCTTCCTTTAGGTGCTGCAGGTATTGCTGCCGGTATGCTTATCATGGGTTACAAAGTCATGGGTACTATGGGTACCGGTATTACTGATTTAACGCCAAGCCGTGGCTTCTCTGCTGAATTTGCTTGTGCGACCACTGTAGTTATCGCTTCTGGTACCGGTTTACCGATTTCAACAACGCAAACCATCGTTGGTGCAATCTTAGGTGTTGGTTTTGCACGAGGTATTGCGGCATTAAACTTAGGTATTATTCGCAATATTGTTGCTTCATGGGTAATCACATTACCTGCTGGCGCAATTATCGCTATTGCGATTTATGAAATTTTATTAGCGATTTTCTATTAATTTTTTAACTCTGGGAAAAGTACATTAGTGTGTTTTTCCTTTTTACTGACTAAAAGGAACATCGATTATGCTAAAACGAAAGTCGACCCTACTCGCTTGTTTATTACTCGGAACCTCTCTTCCTGCTTTTTCGGCAGATTATATTACTGAAAACCTCAGTACTTATATGCGTAAAGGAGCTGGTGATCAATATAAAATCTCAGGTGCTATTCAAGCAGGAGAAAAAGTAACGGTGTTAGGCCGTAAAGATCGCTTTGTTCTTATTCGTGATAGCAAAAATCGTGAAGGCTGGGTACTTGCTTCAGAAATTTCTCAAACAGCAAGTCCAAAAGATTTAATCCCTCAACTACAGCAACAAGTGAAGGATTTAAGCACCAAATTAGGTAAGATTGACAGCGATTGGCAACAACGTACCGTTGAAATGCAACGTCGTAGTCAACAAGCTGAGCAGCAAAGTAGTGAATTACTTGATCAAAATGCACAACTTAAACGTGAATTGGAAGTATTGAAGAATAAAAATCGCGACTTAGAAACAATGCATGATTCTGAGAAGCGTGAAATTGTTATTCAATGGTTCATCTATGGTGGTTCTGTATTAGCAGCGGGTTTATTACTCGGTCTATTTATTCCATTTATTCTGCCTCGCCGTAGACGTAATAACGGCTGGTCATAAAAGTGATGAGTTATTAAATAAACAAGCGGTTTCTTTTGGTAAAACTTTTACAAAAATAGACCGCTTATTTTTTTATTATGATAACCCGCCTTATATCCCCATTCTGATAACCTAGCCACTGATATCCATATTGTTCACACAGCAGCTTAAAGTCATCCTGATTACTCGCTAAATTTATACAAATCACTAATGTACTATGGACGGGTAAACTCGCTAACGCTTTTTTTGCCATTAATAAGGGCATGGGGCAGCTATATGCAGTTAAATCTAATTGATATACATTCATTAATAGGGAAATGCCGTTATTTATGGTGATGCTTTTCTACGTGCTGCCATAATTTTGCCCATTTTTTCCAGTTCCAATTGTGCTAAGTGAGAACGCCCTAATTCAAAAAGCGGCTCTTCAATCGCAATGTGAACCTCATATTCTGCAATAAAACGTGCAATAAGTTCCGGATCAATTTCGTTTCGCTCACCTGCGACTAACGCTTCTAATTGTACAGAAAGTAATGCCCAATTATGATGTAATAACTCGTGTTGACTTTCCAGCTCATCAACTTCTGCTTGTGCTTGCGGTTGAACTTGAAGCAATGCTGGGAAAAAATCACACTCTTCATCTTCATGGTGCAACGGAGCGGAAAGATTGAAATAGTTGAGAATCTGCTGTACATCATTTTTAACTGCTTGGTTAACCCCATTTTTTGCCAAATATTCCGGCAAAATGTGTAACTGTTTGCAAAAACGCTTTACCTTGCTATGACAAGCGTATAACATCTCAATTGGTTCAGACCAACTCGCAAATTGCTGTGGTTCAAGCTGTTGCATAATTACCTCTATGCAATAAATAAGTGAGAAAAAGGTACAAGTCTAAACTTGTGCCATAACCAATGTAAAATTATTTATTCACTTCTGATTGTAATGGTGGAACTTCTTTGCCGATTTTGGCATAAAATTCAACCACAAAATCATCAAAACAATCTTCTTCAATCGCTTGACGAATCTGTGCCATTAAGCGTTGATAATAGCGTAAGTTATGAATAGTATTTAAACGCGCACCTAAAATTTCACCGCATTTATCTAAGTGATATAAATACGCTTTCGTATAGTTTTTGCAGGTGTAGCAATCACATTCCGGATCTAATAGTGTTGTATCGGTTTTATATTTTGCATTACGAATTTTCACAATACCGTTGCTGACAAATAAATGACCATTACGTGCATTACGCGTTGGCATTACGCAGTCGAACATATCGATACCACGACGTACACCTTCAACTAAATCTTCTGGCTTACCTACGCCCATTAAATAACGAGGTTTATCTTGTGGCAATAACGGTGTTGTAAATTCAAGGATACGATGCATTTCTTCTTTCGGTTCGCCCACCGCTAAACCGCCGACCGCATAACCGTCAAAACCGATATTGACTAAACCTTCAACTGAGATCTTGCGCAATTCTTCGTAAGTACCGCCTTGTACGATGCCGAATAACGCACGTGGATTTTGTAACTCGTCAAAACGATCACGACTACGTTTTGCCCAACGCAATGACATTTCCATTGAGTTTTTAGCGTAATCAAACGTTGCTGGATACGGGGTACATTCATCAAAGATCATTACGATATCCGAACCGAGATCGTATTGAATTTCCATTGATTTTTCCGGCGAAAGGAAAATTTTCTCACCGCTAATCGGGTTTTGGAAAGTTACGCCGTCCTCTTTAATTTTACGTAATTTGCCTAAGCTAAATACTTGGAAACCACCTGAATCGGTTAAAATCGGACCATGCCATTGCATAAAGTCATGTAAATCACCGTGTGATTTCATCACTTCTTGCCCTGGGCGTAGCCACAGATGGAAAGTATTACCTAATAAAATTTGCGCACCGGTTGCCACCACCTCTTCCGGTGTCATTCCTTTTACCGTACCGTATGTACCAACCGGCATAAATGCTGGTGTTTCGACCACATACTCGCCTTTCGGACGAGAAAATGTCAAACGGCCACGGCGTGCATTGCCGCTGGTTGTTTTTAATTCATATTTCATAAACATTCCTTATAGATAAACAGTCTATAAACACACTAACAAGCGGTCATATTCCGCTTATTATCTGCAAACTAAAAGCGGATTCCTGTCCCTAAACTGAAACCCGCACCCACACCATTTGAACCACCACCAACACTCGCACTACCACCGACAGCACAACTAGCTAAAGCAAAAGCACAGAGGCAAATGATAATTTTTTTAATCATTTTGTTTCCTTCATTGAACGGAATTGTTATAGTCCGATCCAAACTAAAAGAGCGTTATTCTACTCTTTTTTGCTTAACAAAACTAGAATAAGCTATCTTGGACAGAAGGAAGTATAATGAAAAAAGCGTTTAAACTTTTACTCACCGGTACATTATTACTGCTATCGCTTATCAGTAATGTACATGCATTCAGTATCAACGAACAAGAAATTAACCAATATCTCGAAACGCGTTTAGCGGAAAAAATTCCGTTAAAGGATAGAGTCGGAATTACGGGGCTCTTTCAATTAGACTATCGCCTTTACAACCTTACCACCCAAATCGGACAAACGGATGAGAAAAAAGTCGCAGTTTCCGGCATCATTGACGGCATCTTGCAAGCTAAAGGCAAAAAATATGATGCTAAACTCTATCTGAATATGGACACCACACCTTTCTACGATGCAGAAAAAGGTGCTTTATATTTAAAGGATATTCGTTTACTGAGCTACTCTGCTACACCTGAAAAATATCAAGATGACCTACAAATTTTTCTGCCGATGCTAATGGACGGACTAGCAAATATTCTGAATAACACACCGGTTTATACCTTAGATGAAAGCAAAGCCAAAGAAGCGTTAGTGAAAAAATTTGGTAAAGCGATTGTGGTCGAAAAAGGCGCATTAAAACTAGAAACTTCCGTGTTTTAAGAAATTTTGTGATCTAGTGCTAATTTTTGAAAATTGCACGTTGCTCCAATAACATTTTTGACTAAAATTTACGGTGTATTATTAACGCCATAGGACAGGAGATTATTATGGAAATTGGCATCGTGAAATGGTTCAACAATACAAAAGGTTTTGGTTTTATTACTTGTGAATCTTTTGAAGGTGATATTTTTGTCCATTTTTCAGAAATTCAGAGTGAAGGATATCGTTCACTCAAAGTTGGACAAAAAGTACAATTTGAACTCATTAAAGGTGAACGTGGTGCATCAGCGTCCAAAATTACAGTTGTAGAATAACGCAATAACAAAGGTTTTATTACAATTCTCGTGAATTTTCAACCACGAGGATTTTTTATTTTATAGCTAGAAATCACCTTTTATTAATATTAACGTGACGTGGCTTTTAAAAACTAACAATCTTCCACAACGGCAACATGCTGAAAATACGCTTTATTTTATATCTCATCTGCCAAACGCACAGGCTAAATCAGCGACGAAAATATCGCTTAAATTACCGTTTTAAGCATACATAATTTTGTTCGATCCACAGCATAAAGTGCTGGCGGATCGAAAAATGCCCAGTTCACATCACGTCTATCCATTAGCTGGTTGCTATATCTACACGCAGTCGTTTTTTCACTGAAATTATCCTTGAAATAATTGCAGAAATTTGGGAGAAAATGACCGCTTGTGAACTCAAGGAAGCATTTATACCGCTCTCTAACGCATAATCCGAACTAGTTACAAATATAGCATCATCGGAAGCAAAAGCAACTACTGCCACCACTTCTTCCAATATACCAAATCTTCCCATCGATACCATGGTTTTCTAGCTTTGTGAGCAGCTAGTTCTTCTGGAATTTGCTCGGCTTTATTATAAATCAAACCGACCACAATGCTAAAAAGAAGCGAGTTTCCTTGCACAAAATTAAGATAACAAGCTTCAGCATCAAAGGACTGTTATAACACAAAACTCAGGTAAACGTTGTAAAAGCCTGTTTCCTCAAATAAACAGAAATAACAGTCAAGGAAGGGGAAACGTCTGTACTACTAAGCTTTCACAAAATTCAATGAGATCTTGCTCGCTAATCTAATATTCGGGCATTTTTTATATCAGCTAAAAAAAGCTGAAGTGCTGAGCTCATAATATTTTCTAGTGTGCTCGATAAGAATTTTATTTCTCACAGTAGCAAAAAATCTTGTAAATTCAACCGCTTTTTTATTTTGAACAGCTTTATGCTAGAATGTCTAACAATTTGATAACAATATTAAGGAACATGATGAAACAAATCGAACAACTGTTTGCCAACAATCATGCTTGGGCAACTAAGATGAAAGATGAGCAATCAGATTACTTTAAACAGCTTGCCGAACATCAAAAACCGACCTATCTTTGGATAGGATGTTCAGACAGCCGTGTTCCCGCTGAAAAATTAACCGGCTTAGGCCCAGGGGAACTCTTCGTTCACCGTAATGTAGCAAACTTAGTTATTCATACCGATCTAAATTGCCTTTCTGTCGTACAGTATGCTGTCGATGTATTAGATATCAAGCATATCATCATTTGCGGGCATACCAATTGCGGCGGTATTAAAGCGGCGATGGGAACGGTTGAAGATTATGGTTTAATTAGCAACTGGCTCTTGCACATTCGTGATCTCTGGTTCAAACACAGCTATTTGCTCGGTAATCTTCCTTCTGAACAACGCGCCAATATGCTGACCCGTTTAAATGTTGCCGAACAAGTTTACAATTTAGGACGCAGCTCAATTGTTACAGCGGCGTGGAGTCGAGGTAAGAAACTGTCGATTCACGGCTGGGTATATGATGTCAACGATGGTTTCTTAAATGATCAAGGCGTGATGGCAACGAGTACAGAAACTCTTGAAATTACCTACCGCAATGCGATTGCCAAACTTACCACCGAGGTGGAAGAAATGATTGCAAATGAACAACCTGAACAAGCGGCTCAACTCGAAAACGCTTACTTTGATTAAAATGTTTGAAATAGTGTGGCATATTCACACTATTTTTCTTTCCTACCTATTCTGAGTATTTTTACTTATCTTCACAAAAAAGATTTAATTCTCCTCATTTTATAAAATTTGGTTAAAAATATCTTTTTTTAGAAAAAATCGCCTTTTTATTTTATAAAATCCTAAATATTTTAAATATATAGCATATTAAACCAATCAACCACCTTTTAGAACACTTTCTCACCTCTAGACAAACATTTTATTTTTTAGCAAAATCCATTTACATATAGAGCAAACACAATATTTCACTTAAAAAATCGTTGGAGGATTCAATGAAAAAACTTTCCGGAGCAGAAATGGTTGTTCAATCCTTGAAAGACGAAGGCGTAGAATACGTTTTCGGCTATCCGGGTGGCTCGGTATTAGATATTTATGATGCCATTCATACGCTTGATAATATCAATCACGTTCTCGTACGCCATGAGCAAGCTGCGGTACACATGGCTGATGGCTATGCCCGTTCAACCGGTAAAGTCGGTTGTGTGTTAGTAACATCCGGCCCCGGAGCAACCAATGCGATTACCGGCATTGCCACCGCTTACGCAGACTCTGTACCGCTTGTGATCTTAACCGGTCAGGTACCTTCCGGTTTAATCGGTAGTGATGCATTCCAAGAATGCGATATGCTAGGCATTTCACGCCCTGTGGTGAAACATAGCTTTATGATCAAGAATCCGGAAGATATTCCGTCGACCATCAAAAAAGCCTTTTATATTGCGTCAACCGGCCGCCCTGGCCCGGTATTAATTGATATTCCAAAAGATATGGTTAATCCGGCAAATAAATTTACCTATGAATATCCGAAAGAGGTTTCATTACGTTCATATAACCCGACCGTACAAGGTCATAAAGGGCAAATTAAAAAGGCATTAAAAGCCCTATTAGTGGCTAAAAAACCGGTGTTATATATCGGGGGTGGAGTTATTTCTGCAGAATGTGCAACACAACTGACCGATTTTGCAACGAAATTAAACTTGCCGGTTACCAGTTCATTAATGGGATTAGGCGCTTTCCCAGCTTCGAATAAACAATTCTTAGGAATGTTGGGTATGCACGGTACTTATGAAGCGAATAACGCAATGCACGAAAGTGATTTAATTCTCGGGATCGGTGTACGTTTTGATGACCGTACCACGAATAATCTGGCGAAATATTGCCCGAATGCAAAAGTCATTCACGTTGATATCGATCCGGCTTCTATTTCAAAAACCGTACCGGCTTATATTCCGATCGTAGGTAGTGCGAAAAATATATTAGAAGAATTCCTCAGCTTGTTGGAAGAAGAAAATCTTGCAAAAAATCAAGCGGATTTGACCGCTTGGTGGCAACAAATCAATGAATGGAAAGCACGCCAATGCCTCAGTTTTGAAGAAAGCAAAGATGTAATCAAGCCGCAGCAAGTGATCCGATTAATTCATCAAATCACCAAAGGTGATGCCTATGTTGCTTCGGATGTCGGTCAACACCAAATGTTCGCAGCTCTTCACTACCCGTTTGAGCAACCTCGCCGTTGGATTAATTCAGGCGGTGCCGGCACAATGGGATTCGGTTTACCAGCTGCAATCGGTGTAAAATTTGCCCATCCGGAAGCCACCGTGGTATGTGTCACCGGTGACGGTTCAATCCAAATGAATATCCAAGAACTCTCAACCGCAAAACAATATGGCACACCGGTTGTGATTGTGAGTTTAAATAACCGCTTCTTAGGTATGGTAAAACAGTGGCAAGACTTGATTTATTCAGGTCGACATTCACAAGTTTATATGAATTCATTACCTGATTTCGCAAAATTAGCTGAAGCTTACGGTCATATCGGTATTACGATTGATCACCCGAGTGAATTAGAAGAAAAACTCACTCAAGCCTTTGCAATTAAAGACAAATTAGTGTTTGTTGATGTAAAAGTAGATGAAACCGAACACGTTTACCCAATGCAAATTCGTGGCGGTGCAATGAATGAGATGATTTTAAGCAAAACGGAGCGAACAGATGCGTAGAACATTATCAGTATTACTCGAAAACGAATCAGGTGCATTATCCCGTGTGGTAGGTCTTTTTTCTCAACGTGGGTTTAATATCGAAAGTTTAACCGTTGCACCGACTGATGACGAAACACTTTCTCGTATGACGATTGTGGCTCAAGGAGATGAAAACGTGCTTGAGCAAATCGAAAAACAATTACATAAACTGATTGATGTGTTCAAAGTATCAAATTTAAGTCCTACCGAGCACATTGAACGTGAAGTGTTATTGTTGAAAGTGAGAGCGACAGGTTCAGCTCGTGACGAATTAAAGCGTATGGCAGATATTTTCCGGGGACAAATCGTGGATATTACGCCGAAGCTCTATACCATTCAATTATCTGGTACCAGTGAAAAACTGAATGCCTTTATTGAAGCGGTAAAACAAGAAACGACCGTAGTTGAGATTGTACGCTCAGGCGTTATTAGTCTTTCTCGTGGCGATAAGAACTGTTTATAACTTTTTACAAGGCGAACAAGAGTTCGCCTTTTCTTTTGCTTACAATACAAGCGGTCAAATTTAGCCAATGTTTTGCAAAATTTAACATAAAAAAATAGCTAGCCCTTACGGACTAGCCATTTTGACCTAACGAATTTACTTTTACCCTAATTGCTTTATAACTTCAGATGACGATAAAGTTATTTAGCAGTGTTACATTACCCTAAAATGTAACAGAGTCTATTTTAAGTAACAGCCTTGTTAATGTCAATAAGAATTATTCTCAAACGGTGTAAATTTTATTCACCGGAAATCTTCATCTTATCTAATAAAATTGAGCCCGTTTGAATATTTGAGCGATGCTCAATATCATCAGCAACTGCGACTAAGTTTTTATACATTTCTTGTAACTGACCGGCAATGGTAATTTCTGCCACTGGATAATGAATCTCGCCGTTTTCCACCCAAAAACCAGCAGCACCACGTGAATACTCGCCGGTTACCGCATTAATTGCTGAGCCCAAAAATTCAGTCACCAATAAACCGGTTCCCATCTCTTTTAGAAGTGTGTCCAAACCGCCTATTCGGTTTGGTTTGACTAACCAGTTATGAATACCGCCTGCATGTCCGGTCGTTTTTAAGCCCATCTTACGTGCCGAATAGCTGGTCATCAGATAAGTTTGCAATACGCCATCAGTAATAATTTCTCTATCTTGCGTAATAACCCCTTCACTGTCAAAAGCGGATGAAGCTAACTGACGTAATAAATGAGGACGTTCAGAGATTGCAAACCAACTTGGTAAAATTTGTGTACCTAACTTATCTAATAAGAAACTTGATTTACGATATAAAGCGCCACCACTAATTGCACCGGCTAAGTGCCCGATTAAACCGGTTGCTACATCATTGTAGAAAATCACGGGTACTTCACAAGTTTTGATCTTTTGCGGATTCAAACGATCAACCGCTTTAAACGCCGCCTGACGACCGACCCATTCCGGTGATTGCAATTTGTCAAATTCGCGTGAAATCGTGTATTCATAATCACGTTCCAATTGATCTTCATAGGCAGAAATCACACTACAAGAAAGCGAATAGCGACTTGAAAGATAGCTTTGCAACATACCGTGCGTGTTACCATACACGCGTACACCACTATGTGAATTAAAGGTTGCTCCTTCACTATTCACAATTTTCTCATCTGCATTTAAAGCATGGTGTTCCGCTTCTAAGGCCAATTCAACCGCTTGTTCTACCGAAATATCCGCTTGGTGATAAAGTTCTAAATCTGGCGCATCAAATGCCATCATCTCTTCATCAGCTAAACCGGCGCACTCATCTTCCGAAGTATATTTTGCGATCGCTAATGCAGATTCGACCGCGCGTTGAATCGATTGCGATTGTAAATCCGAAGTTGACGCATTGCCCTTACGCTTTCCGACATATACCGAAATGCCGAGCGAACCGTCATTATTAAATTCGATATTCTCTGTTTGTTCTAAACGGGTTGAAACCGAAAGTCCGGCAACTTTTGTTACCCCGACTTCCGCTTCTGCTCCTGATTTTTTTGCAAAATTAAGGGCAAATTCAACCGCTTGACGAAGTTCTTGCTCTTGTTTTTGGAGATCTTGTTTTGTTGTTAATGACATGATTTGTTAACTTAAAATTGATAATTAAAAATGGCTAAGGACGATGCGTATATTCTACCTTAAATTTCTGTTAGAATACGGTATTTTTACGATTGAAGGAATAACAATGGCTAAAAAACGTAGCAAAAATACAATTGATTGGACGGATGAGGAAGAAGAAATCATCTGGGTGAGTAAAAGCGAAATTAAACGAGATTCAGAACATCTAAAAAAACTCGGGGCGGAATTAATTGAATTAACCCCGCAAAACCTCGAAAAAATTCCACTTGACGAAGATTTGAAAGACGCTATTCGTCAAGCGCAGAGCTTCAAACTGGAAGCTCGCCGCCGCCAAATTCAGTTTATCGGTAAATTATTGCGTAATCGTGATCCGGAGCCGATCCAAGAAGCGTTGGATAAAGTAAAAAATCGCCATAACCAACAGCAAGCGTTACTACACAAGCTGGAATTAGTGCGTGATCAACTAGTCAATATGGGCGATGCGTCTTTAAATCATTTACTGAACGAGTATCCGCAATTAGATCGCCAGCATTTACGCAACTTGATTCGTAGTGCGCAAAAAGAACGTGAGGCGAATAAACCGGCTAAAAACTATCGTGAGATTTTCCAATATTTAAAAACTGAAATTGCAGAATAATTTGCAATTTTGACTGCTTATTTTTTTATTTAATCTGGGAGTGATTATGGGATTTTTTCCTCAATTAGTATTAGCCCATGTAGGCTTTGCCTATATCAGTTTGCTCTTGTTACTGACACGTGGCGTACTGGCGTCAAAAATGGTGGAGTGGCGCCAATATAAAATTTTACGTATTGCACCACACCTTATTGATACGCTATTACTTGTTTCGGGTATCATCCTGTTAGTGATTTTACTTTCGAACGGTATTTATGCTTTAAATGAAATGCAATGGCTTATCCCTAAAATTGCGTTTTTAGTGCTTTATATCGTGTTCAGTGCGAAGGCATTTAAAAAATCACAACCGTTCTCGCTTAAGAACTTTATCTTAGCCGTGGTAAGCTTTATGTTAACCATGTTGGTAGCGACCTTACGCTAATCTTATAAGCGGTCAAAATTTGCAACTTTTTTGCAAAATTCGACCGCTTTTTTAGTTACTTATGAAACAACGAATTATTATTGGTATTAGTGGTGCAAGCGGCTTTCAATACGGCTATAAAGCACTTGAATTACTTAAATCGCTTGATGTGGAAACCCATTTAGTACTCACTAAAGGGGCAGAAATGACTCGTTCATTAGAAACGAATATTGAGCGGGAACAGCTGCTAGATTTAGCTTCACAAGTACACTCTATTCACAATGTCGGCGCAAGTATTGCCAGCGGTTCTTTTAAAACCCTCGGTATGTTGGTCGCCCCCTGCTCAATTCGTACACTTTCAGCGATTGCGCTCGGCTTTAGCGATAATCTTTTAACTCGAGCGGCAGATGTCGTATTAAAAGAACGCCGTAAATTGGTGCTAATGGTACGAGAAACCCCATTTAACTTAGCTCATATTGATAATATGCGCCGAGTCACAGAAATGGGCGGCATCATTTTCCCGCCGGTACCCGCTTTCTATCAAAATCCAACTACAATAGATGAGCTGGTAACACACAGTGTTTCTAAAGCATTAGATCTATTTGATTTCAATTTACCAATGCCTCGCTGGGGCGAAACCAACAATAAGGAGTAAGAATGCTCGTAGGCCCTTATGTCAATGGTGCCGCCGTATTAATCGGTGGACTTATCGGTGCATTTTTAGGTGCAAAATTACCAGAGCGAGTGAAAAGTAACTTACCTCCGCTATTTGGGCTTTGCTCAATGGGCTTGGGAATTATGTTGATTATCGGCGCAAAAAATATGTCTGCCGTGATATTGGCATTAATTGTTGGAACAATTATCGGTGAGTTAATTTGTTTAGAAAAAGGTATCGGTAGCTTAGCCGGCAAAATGCGAGGTATGGTGGATAAAATTTTCCCTCCATCCGGTGTTTCACACCAAGAATTCTTAAATCAATTTGTGGCGATTTTAATTTTGTTCTGTGCCAGCGGTATGGGCGTATTCGGCTCAATGAAAGAAGGCATGACCGGCGACCCATCCGTATTGTTTATTAAAGCGATCTTAGATTTCTTCACTGCCGGCATTTTTGCCGCTACTTTGGGTTATGCGGTTTCAAGCATTGCCGTGCCATTGATTCTCGTGCAAGTTAGCTTAGCATTATTAGCCAGCTTGATTATGCCACTCACTACACCAAATATGCTCGCCGACTTCTCAACTGCCGGCGGCTTTATTATGCTCGCAACCGGCTTACGTATCTGCGGTATCAAACATTTTGCCGTTGCCAATATGCTGCCGGCACTGATTTTAGTGATGCCTTTCTCTTATTTTTGGCAAATGTTTGTAGCTTAATAATAGACGCAATATCCTACTATTCTAGCAGGATATTCTAAAAGAATATATGATACAGAAACTTCCCTCCCATATCAGCCACTTTATCTACCAAAATCATGTTGTGAGTTTTGCTGTCTATGGTGAAAATGACTTTTGGGCGGCAAACTGTTTTTATGCTTTCGATAGCGAACAAGTTCGCTTAATCATTCTTACCAATAAAAACACTCGCCACGGTCTGTTGATGCAAGAAAACTCACATATTGTAGGCACAATTGCCGCTCAAGTTGAAACACTTACCGGCATTGAAGGTGTTCAGTTCTCAGCGCATTGCACCTGTTTAATTGATTCAACAGCTCGCCAAGAGGCTTTAGATTGCTATTATACTCGCCATCCAATCGCCCACTTAAAACCGAGTGATGTATGGGAAATTCGCTTTGAGATGATCAAACACACTGGGAATAAATTGGTTTTCGCAAAAAAAACCATTTGGGAAAGAGAAAAAGTCTAGTTTTCTAAGAAAACAAGCGGTTGAATTTGGCTAAAATTTTACAAAAAATGAGTAAAATTCAACCGCTTTTATAACAATGATTAACCACCGGCAAATTTTACTTTGAAGCCTTTTTGTTCCAAAATTTGTTTCAGTAAATCTCGATTATCGCCTTGAATCTCAATCAATCCATCTTTTACTGAGCCACCAACACCACTGCGTTTTTTCAGTTCTGCCGCTAATAATTTGAGTTCAACATCATCCAAATCTAATCCGCTGATCACACACACGCCCTTACCTTTTCTGCCGCTAGTTTGACGCTGAATACGCACAATACCATCACCTTTCGGACGCTCCGCTTTTACTTTCTCAGGTATAATACGTCCGATTTCTGTTGAATATACTAATGTCATTCGTAAAAAATCCTAAAAATTTGACCACTTAAAATAAAAAAGGTGGACGTACAGCCCACCTTACACAATCAATTATCAATTAACGAATAGAAGCATTAATTGATTTTAACACTGCTAATGGGTCTTGAGCTTGGGTAATCGGTCGACCAATCACTAAATAATCCGAGCCGGTATCAATTGCCTGTTTTGGTGTCATTACTCGACGCTGATCTCCAAAATCCGAACCTTCCGGACGAATACCCGGTGTCACTAGTTTGAAGTCTTTGCCACAATGCGTACGCAGCACTTCTACTTCTTGCGGAGAACAAACCACACCGTCTAAACCGGCACGTTGTGCAAGATGCGCTAAGCGAATAACTTGTTCCATCGGTGACGCATTAATCCCGATTTGTAACAAATCTAAATCCTCCATACTGGTTAATACCGTTACCGCAATTAATAACGGTGCATCTTTACCGTATGGCTCTAAAATTTTTTTCGCTTCTTCCATCATGGTTAAACCGCCAGAAGCGTGTAAGTCGACCATCCACACGCCTAAATCAGCCGCAGAACGCACCGCACGCGCCACAGTATTTGGAATGTCGTGATATTTTAAATCGAGGAAAACATCAAATTTACGCTCATGTAATTGTTTAACAAAATTTGTCCCTAAAGTAGTAAACATCTCTTTACCCACTTTTAAACGGCAAAGAGATGGATCGACCTGATCCACAAAGCTTAATGCTTCATGCTCTGTTTCATAGTCTAAGGCAACAATAATTTTATTATCCATATTGGACTCCTCAATTTTCAGTTTATAAATATACTTGCGTGTTTATGTATCAATAAATACTGTGAATCGGTTTAATTTGTTCCCATTGGCGACAAGAAGGACAATACCAACTAAGGCGATAACTTTGGTAGCCACAGTTCAAACAACGGTACTGGAAACCCTTTTTAATGCGCTCACCGACCATGTTGTGTAAAAGCACTAAACTATCCTTCGCTCTTCCGTCTTCCGCTTCATTAATTTGATAATGAATAAATCGATGAAAGGTTAACATATTAGGATATTGGCTCAATTGTTGATAAAGCTTTGAGTACGCTGCCGTTATCCCATCTTTCTGCTCAATAAACTCGGTTAATGCGATATCTACACTGCTATTATGTTTAATTTGATTCGCTCGGATAAGAAACAGCTCATAATTAACCAAGTCATCAAGTGCAATATAACAAGCCTTAATTTTCTGTAAAACTTCACTAATATAATTTGGATCTTGTAAAAGAAGGTGTTCAAAATGCATCAAGGCACGTTTGAACTGATATTGCTCTAAGTAATAATCGCCTAACAAAATAGAGGCTCTCGCACAAAGCGGATAATACTCCAACGCTTTATTTAAAGCATTTAAATGCTCTTCAACATTTTCCATTTTTATCGTTTGAGCATATTCACAATAATAGTGCGCTAATGGCACTTTATCTGTATCCGGCTCAATTTTTAACAATTTTTCGGAAACATTGATCGCTTTCTTCCATTCTTTAGTTTTCTGATAAATCACCATTAATTGTGTTAACGAATTAACAGCAAACTCAGGTTCATCAAGTAATAAAATATAGTAATTTTCAGCACGATCATAAAAACCGGCAGCCATAAAGTCTTTAGCTAGCTGCTGCTTAGCAAGTAATTTCTGTTCTATAGAATAATGTGGACTCGCATCAAGAGCTTGATGAATACGTAAAGCACGATCAACCTCACCACGGGAACGAAATAAATTCCCGAGTGTAAGTTCAGCTTCAAATTGAGATTCGGTAGTAATCTGATTTTCAGATTCTTGTTTTTGGAGCATCGACAGAAAAAGATCAACCGCCTTTTCCTGCTGATTAGATAAAAGAAAATTCAGCCCCGTAACATAATCACGGGAAAATTTATTATTGATAGATTCTTGATCCTTTTTTGCACTTCTTTGTCCCATATACCACCCATAAAGAGCGGCAATCGGCAGTAAAAGGAACAGTAGTTCAAGCATTACTCAGCCTTTGGCGTAGTGGTCGTTAATTCTGTAATTTGCTGCGCCTGTCTTTTCACTCGCCGATTGAGTGCAATATTTTGTAATTTAAGACGCAAATAGAATACACCCGTAATTAACCAACCTAAAATTAAGCCAAAACCAAATAAAATAGCAACGAGGCTAGATAAACGTAATTCGCTCTGCGCAAGAACATAATTGAAAGTGATCAATTGATCGTTATTTGCACCAATGGTTACCGCAACCATAATTACGGCTAAGGTAATTAAAATACCTAAAATATATTTCATCGTCTCTTTCCTCTATTTAGATAGGTAAACCAAATAGTTACACCATAACTATTTATGCTAAATCAACACGCTCTTTCAAATCTTTTCCCGCTTTAAAATGAGGAACATATTTCGCATCTAATTTAACACTTTCACCTGTTTTAGGGTTACGACCTAGGCGAGGCTGGCGATAATGTAAAGAAAAACTACCAAATCCTCTTACTTCAACTCGTTCACCCTGTTCTAAAGACAACATAATTTGCTCTAAAAGCTCTTTTACGCCATCTTCTACAGATTTTACTTGTAATGTCGGATTAAGTGATACTAAATTGTCAATAAGTTCTGATTTCGTCATAGTTTCTCCTGATTATTTAAATCAAAGCGGATATGCTTTCACATACCCGCTTTCAATTAGAAAGACGCTAATTATTCGCCTTTAGCTGCTTGGAAAGCAGCTGCCATTGCGTTTGGCATCTCAACTTCTTGTTGTTTGTTCACTTGAGCGATTGCTGCTGATTCTTCAGCTTCATCTTTCGCACGAACAGATAAATTAACAACACGAGATTTACGATCAACACCAGTGTATTTCGCTTCAATTGAATCACCAACAGAAATTACTGTTGTGATATCTTCAATACGATCACGAGCTGCTTCGTTAGCACGAATGAACGCTTCCACGCCACCTTCTAACTCGACTTTAACACCTTTAGCATCAACTTCTACAACTTTACCAGTCACGATAGCACCTTTTTTAGTGCTGTCTACGAAGTTTGTGAACGGATCTGATTCTAATTGTTTGATACCTAGAGAAATACGCTCTTTCACTGCATCAACTTGTAATACAACTGCTTCTACTTCGTCGCCTTTTTTGTAGTTACGAACAGCTTCTTCACCTGAAACATTCCAAGAAATGTCAGATAAGTGAACTAAACCATCGATACCACCTTCAAGACCGATGAAGATACCGAAATCAGTGATAGATTTGATTTTACCTGTCACTTTATCGTTTTTGTTGTGAGTTGCTGCGAAGTGTTCCCAGGGGTTTTCCTTACATTGTTTTAAACCTAATGAGATACGACGACGTTCTTCATCAATTTCAAGTACCATTACTTCAACTACATCACCTACGCTAACAACTTTAGATGGATGGATGTTTTTGTTTGTCCAATCCATTTCTGAAACATGAACTAAACCTTCAACGCCATCTAAAATTTCAACGAAACAACCGTAGTCTGTTAAGTTAGTTACTTTACCAGTTAATTTGCTGTTTACTGGGTGGTTTTGAGCGATTGCAGCCCATGGATCTTGACCTAATTGTTTTAAGCCCAATGATACACGAGTACGGTCTTTGTCAAATTTTAATACTTTGACAGTTACTTCATCGCCTACATTAACAACTTCGCTTGGGTGTTTAACACGTTTCCAAGCCATATCAGTGATGTGTAATAAGCCGTCAACACCACCTAAATCAACGAATGCACCGTAGTCAGTTAAGTTTTTAACTGTACCTTTAACTACAGAACCTTCAACTAAGTTCGCTAATACTTCATCACGATCTTGATTACTTTCTGATTCAATTACAGCACGACGAGAAACAACTACGTTGTTACGTTTTTGGTCAAGTTTGATTACTTTGAATTCTAATTCTTTACCTTCTAAGTTTAAAGAATCACGAACTGGACGAGTATCAACTAACGAACCTGGTAAGAATGCACGAACACCGTTTAATTCAACAGTAAAACCGCCTTTTACTTTACCGTTAACAAAACCGATAACTGTAGCTTGTTCCTCAAATGCTTTCTCTAAAGCAATCCAAGCCTCGTTACGTTTTGCATCACCACGAGAAACTACTGTTTCACCGAAGCCATCTTCAACTGCTTTAAGAACCACGTCTACTTGGTCGCCAATTTGAACTTCAAGTTCGCCTTGAGCATTTGTGAATTCTTCAGCTGGAATTGATGATTCAGATTTGAAACCTGTATCAACGATTACATAGCCTTTTTGGATAGCTACAACAGTACCTTTAACGACAGAACCTAAACGAGCTTCTGTTGCTAGGAATTCTTCAAGTAGTTGAGCAAAATTTTCTGACATAATTTTCTTCTTAAATAAAAATGAACATCCATCTAACATCCTGTTAAATGGGGTTAGTAATAATCACCAAACACATCCTATGTTTAGCAAAATAAACATTAAATTGTTCTGAATTTCGCAATATACTCTATTGCCTGAGCAATTACCTCTTCAATCGACAGATTTGTCGAATCCAACAATAACGCATCTTTAGCCGGAACTAAAGGCGCAACCGAGCGATTTCTATCGCGAAAGTCTCGCTCTTTAATCTCGACTAAAATCTTGTCAAAGTTAGCATTAAATCCCTTTTCTTGCAACTGTTTTACACGTCTTTTTGTGCGTTCTTCAGCACTTGCATCAAGAAATAACTTTACTTGGGCTTCAGGGAATACTACTGTCCCCATATCTCGCCCATCCGCAATTAAACCGTTCGGAGAACTGAAATCACGCTGACGTTGTAATAAAGCATCTCGTACTTTGGGGAAAACCGCTACTTTTGAAGCATTTTGTCCAGCTTCAGCAGTACGAATTTGATCACCTACATTCTCACCGTCTAATATAACTTTGATCTCGCCATTTTCAGGAATAAACTTTACATTGAGGTGACGACTTACTTCAGCTAGACGTTCTTCATCATCTAATGCAATACCCGCTTTTAATGCTGCTAATGCGGTAATTCGATAAATTGCGCCTGAATCTAAAAAATCAAGCCCTAATTTGTCTGCTAATGCATGACATAATGTACCTTTGCCAGCACCACTAGGACCATCAACAGTAATAATAAAATTGCTCATTCTTTGTTCCTACCTAAAGTGACAAAAACATTATAATTCTGGGAATTCACCGATAATTACATTTACTTCCATAACCTGTCCGTTACGTAAAATTTGTACTTTAACTTGCGTACCCGGTTTCATATTTGCAAGTAAATCCATCATTTGGGTTGGCGACTCTGCATCCATATCTCCCACTTTCAAGATACGATCATTCTCTTCAATCCCCGCTTGCGCCGCGGGGCCATTTTCCGCAACGCCGGTAATTAACACCCCTTTAGTCTTTTCCTGACTAGCAGCAGAATAAAGCGAACTATTTACACCAAAGTAACCTCGAATAACCCGACCATCTTTGATAATTTTATCCATAATTTGCTTTGCCAAATTGATTGGGATAGCAAAATTTAATCCTTCCGCTAATTCATCACTGGTTTTTCCCAGACTTAAGGTATTGATTCCAACTAATTCACCGGCTGAATTTATCAATGCACCACCTGAATTACCTCGATTTACCGAAGCATCCGTTTGAATAAAGTTCTGACGCCCACTGTCAGTTAAAGCATTACGTCCTGTCGCACTGATAATGCCCTGTGTAATACTCTGACCTAAGTTAAATGGATTACCTATTGCAAACACTATATCACCAATACGAATCGGACGTTCGTCATTCTGAGGAATTGTCGGCAAATTCTCCGCTTTAATTTTCAGCACAGCCAAATCGGTGAGCGTATCGTCTCCGACCAAGACTGCATCGTAAATTTTACCTGTTTGTAATGCGACAATGATTTGCGCCGCATTTTGAATAACATGCTTGTTTGTCAAAATATAACCATCAGCGGTCATAATTACACCTGAACCTAAATTTTTCACCTCGAAATTTTCGCCATTTTGGCTTGGGGAACGATTGTATACGTTAACTACAGCTGGAGAGGCTAACTTCACCGCATCATGATAACTGGCAATAGCAATATTTGATTGCCCTATAGCGTGAATCTTATTATTGACTAAAGGAGCAATATAGAGAATTAAAAACGCACAAAAAAGTCCGAAACCCACTGCCTGCATTGCTTTTTTCTTCATTCTCAGTCCTTTAATTATCCTAACATAATGAACTTGATATTATATAAGAATTTTCTTGTTTAGAACAAGTCATTCCTTACCTTTATCGTACATTCTCTCTCAGAGAGAGAAGATAAATCTGATTATATTTGCTACTTTTGTGTACTTTTAATTGTGCATTCTCAAAAAATCGTTATAATGGTGCGCCCTTTCAAGGGCGTCTGATCAGTTATTAAACGATCATAATTTAATGCTGAATCTTTTGTGGAGTAACTCTATACTCCTTAGGTCTTATTTAACTATTTATAAAAATAACAAATGTATCGGAGCTGTAATGCGAACATTTATAACGGCTTTATTAACGATAAGCTGTGCGGCAATTAGCTATGTGGCGGAAGGATGGAATGCCATCATTTTCGGCTGGGCTGCATTTACTTTAGGTTTATTATGTATTTTATTTGCTCTTACTGGCAAAGGTGAGAAATTAGTTGAGAAAGTAGAAGATAATCAATCGATTTAAAAAATTACAATATACCTATAAACCAAAATAGCCTGTAATAAACAGGCTATTCTTTTAGGATATAAAGAGACCTAATCTTTCGATTAGGCTCTTATATTTGGTGCTCTGGGCGAGACTCGAACTCGCACATCCTATGGACACTACCCCCTCAAGATAGCGTGTCTACCAATTCCACCACCAGAGCTTTTCATTCTATTCCAAAATTATTAAGGAATATCGTTATTTTGGGTTTCTACTTTTGCAGGCTGCTCTATTTTTTGATGAACACCACTTAAATCTTCAAATTGACTTTTTGGCACCACTTGATGTGAATTTAAATTACCGATAAGTAAGCTAATGCTAAAAAAGATAATTGCTAAAATCGCTGTTGTTCTTGATAAGAAATTTGCTGAACCTGCTGAACCAAAAACTGTTCCAGCAGCACCTGACCCAAAAGAAGCGCCTGCATCAGCACCTTTACCTTGTTGCATTAAAATAAATCCAATTAATGCAATTGCAACAACGAGATAAATAATTGTTAGTACGTTTAACATTTAAACTCTCTATTTTTCCGCGATAAATTTAAGATTTTAAGATTAAAATCAACTTGCGATGGTGTACATAATATAGATCTAGCAAACTTCTTGCAAGCGATTTTTTTATTTCAATTATACATTTGCCTTATTTTTCAGCAGCTTGTGAATTTTTCTTAAAATTTGACCGCTTGCGATAAGATACAGGTGGTTGAATTCGACTCAAATTTTGCAATTTCTGTTTTTCCGTGTGCAACAGCTCCGGCAGCTTGCTCGTTAACTCAACCATAAATTGCTGATAACTCGCTTGCTTTTTACTAATGTCCGTCAATTGCATTTCCCAATGTGCGGTCATATCCGGCTGAGTTGCTTCATCCGGCAACGCACTAATTAAAATTCTCCCAGCTTCTGTACTATGAATATTACGTCCTTTTTTAACTAAAAACCCCCGTTTGAACAGCAATTCGATGATACCGGCACGTGTGGCTTCTGTCCCTAAACCATCTGTTTCACGCAATACTCTTTTAAGCTGTTTGTCTTGTACAAAACGCGCAATACCGGTCATGGCTGATAATAAACTTGCATCGGTAAAATAGCGAGGCGGCTGAGTTTTTTTACTGACAATCTCGCCTTTTTCACAGTGTAATTGCTGCCCTTTTTTTACAACTGGCAACAACGGCTCTAATACTTCGTCACTGTCTTCTTTGCCTAGTAATGCTTTCCAACCAGCAATAATTAAATTTCGAGCTTGCGCACTAAAGGTTCCACCAGCGATCTCCAACATAATTTTACCTTTGCGATATTCTGCATCTGGACAAAATTGCATTAAGTATTGACGGGCAATCAATTGATAAATACGCTTTTCGTTTTCTGTTAGTTGTACCGAGCCTTGACGAGCTGTCGGGATAATTGCGTGGTGCGCTTCAACCTTTTTATCATTCCAACAGCGATTACGAATTTCAGGATCAACTACCTCTGGTTTTTCTTTATACTCATTCAGATGATGTGCAATTGCCGCCATCACTTTAAAACGCTCGGCATAATGTTCATTCGGTAGATAACGGTTATCCGAACGGGGATAAGTAATCAACTTATGCGTTTCGTATAGTTTCTGACAAATATCCAACACCGCCTGTGCCGACAGCCCATAACGACGTGCCGCATCAATTTGTAACACCGATAATGAATAAGGTAATGGAGCGGTTTCAGTTTCAATTTTATCTTGATAGTCCATTACCAATGCGGCTTGGTCGGTAATGCGTTTAACCACATTTTCCGCCAAACTTTTGGATAACACACGACCATCTTCATCTTGGTAATCTTCACAAGCCTTACTTGGTTGCCATTGTGCGGTAAAACGTTCTTGGGTTTCCGGTACAATAATATGGGCTAATACTTCAAAATAGTCTTTCGGTACGAAATGTTCAATTTCCAGATCTCGGCGCACAATCAAACCTAACACTGGAGTTTGCACACGTCCGACCGATAATACACCCTGATAACCTGCCCAACGGCCTTGTAAGGTATAAGCACGTGTCATATTAATGCCATATAACCAATCAGCTCTTGCACGTGCCAAGGCAGAAGTTGCAAGCGGTATAAAATCACGATTATTTTGCAATTTATCAATCGCTTTTTTTACTGCACTCGGGTTGAGATCGCTAACCAAACAACGTTGAATCTGATTACGTTTTTCTGGCGCAATATTCAAGTAGCTAAACACTTCATCAACGAGTAGCTGCCCTTCTCTATCCGGATCGCCAGCATTTACCAATACATCTGCTTTTTTTACCAATTTTTCGACCACTTGTAGCTGCTTCAATGTTTCTTTTTTCGGCACTAATTTCCATTGTTGCGGAATAATCGGTAAATGTTCCATACGCCACATTTTAAAACGCTCATCATAAGCATCCGGTTCTGCTTGTTCTAATAAATGACCGATACACCAAGTTACCACATCGTTTTCGCCACATTGAATATAACCGTCTCCACGGGTATGTGGCTTAGGCAACACATCTGCGATTGCCCTTGCTAAACTTGGTTTTTCCGCTAAAAATACTCTCAAAGTTCTTTTCTCTAACATCATTCTGCTTTTATTAGGCAAAATTGTCTGATTTTTCTTTTTAAAAAGCAATAGGTTGGACAAGATCTGTATCTGCCCCCATTTCTCAAATTGTCATATTTCCTCAGTAAACTTCGTGCCGAATTATATAGCAACCTTAAGGAGTTTTTATGAAGCTATCAAAAATCGCTTTTGTTTTTATTGCAGCAAGTGCTGTTGCACAAGCAGAACAAGTATCACCTAACTCTGCAAAAAATGTGATTTTATTGATCAGTGATGGTACTGGCATTAATACTTGGAAAGCGGCAAGTCATTTTCGCCATGGTGCATTAGGTAAAGAAGTTTATGATAAATTTGATGTGGAATTATTTGCTTCAACTTACCCGCTAAACACTTCCACCAAACCGACCCATTTACTTAAAAACTCAGTTAAATTCGATCCGAAAAGTCTTTGGAACAAAGATAAATCCGCTTATCAGCACAAAGGTAATCTCACTAACTACACCAGCCATTTCAGCGGATACGAATATGCTCAAACCGACTTTACCGACAGCGCTGCAGCAGCTACTACGCTCGCTAGCGGACAAAAAACCTATAACAATGCGATTAACTGGTCGAATAACGACACGCGTATTAAAAATATTGGTGAAGATGTAGTGGAATCAGGCCGTTCGCTCGGGGTAATCCGCTCAGTACAATGGAGTCACGCGACACCGACAGAATTCTTATCACATAATGTAAACCGCAATAATTACGCTGAGATCGCTCAAGAAGCGGTTAAATCCGGACGAGCATCCGTCATTATGGGCGCAGGTCACCCTTATTTCGATCAAAATGGTAAAGCTATTCAACCTAAATCTGAAAAGGACTTCCGTTTTGTTGGCGGTAAAGAAACTTGGGAAAATTTAGTAGCAGGCAAAACCGATTACAAATTAGTTAACAGTAAAGCAGATTTTGCTGCGCTTGCTGAAGGTAAATTAGATTTTAACGGTAAACAAAAAATTCTCGGTACCGCACCAAATAATGCAACATTACAATTTAATCAAGATGGCGTTACTACAGGAAATTTACTTGAAAATCAACCGGATTTAGCCACTACGATCTTAGGCGCGTTAAATGTCGTGAGTAAAAATGATAAAGGCTTCTTCACACATACAGAAAAAAGAAAACCCAGCGACTTTTTACGACCACTGGGTTTGTTTTTAGGTATTGGGCGAACATATCAAACTGTCTTTTTGCAATTTCTTCTTTCTGCACACGTTTCACAGTTTTGTAAATCTACGGCAAAGAAAGCCTGTATTTTTGGCAAGATGGGTGTGATTATTACCGGTGAACTCGTTGAAAATTTGCTTCTCGCGCTCACAGGTGAAAAGTGACATTGATTTCGGCACATACACATTCCATCCACCTCAGCTATACCCTGTTTTCAACGCTACAATCATACCATCAGTATCAATATCAGGAAAGCACTCACGCACCGCCGTTACCGTATATTTTACAAATATCTGCCAATAAAGCGGAGGTTTTGGTTTGAAAGTCATTATTATCAAATTTGGTATCTATCATCATTTACCTACTCGTTTTTTCCACTGTTTAAGCTGCTCAATTATCGAAGCCGTCTGCTCACCATCCAGCTCACACCAATCGACCTCAGCATAATACCGCTTCACATACGCATTCAACGCTGCTGACGTACTTTCCTTCACGCCCGTTTTCCACACTGCCCATAAATTTCGCTGCAAAGCTGAAAGTGCTGAAGTGCCATTCGGCAAGAGAATTTTTGCACCTTTTTACTGCAGTATTTGGACCAGTTTTACTAAATCTGAATAGCTTACTTCAACTAACTTTTAGCAATATACACCAGCTGCAATAATCGTTTTCTCATCGTTTACCTCTTAAAATTTCTTTTAATCGCTACGCATTACGTACCATTTGCGCCTGTTCTTCGGCTAATTCCTCCGCTGTTTTCAGCGGTGACGGTAGCAACTCAGGATATTCACGCCACGGCAAGGTTTCCAGCAACTGCTTAGGCATCAAGAACCAATCACTTCATCAATGGGTGATAAAATCACGCTGTCATCTTTGAGTAGATTTCAGGCAAGATGCAAACGAGAGAGCATCATATTCAGCCAGTTGCTATGGAAATGCCCATTCTCTTTGGCATTTTTGCGAAAGGCTTTTTGAACAAACCATCTTCGCCTGCTTCGCCAGTTTGAGCTTGATAGTCAGCTTGGCTTTGGGCGAAATTATCGTTGTAAACGAAGTCATTACCTGTGTTATAAGGTGAGGCGATGTAGATCATTTTGATCGAATTGAAATAGGATTTTTGTAAGGCTTTCTATACTTCAAGATTTTCGCCTTCAATAAAGATATTTTGCATTTGTTCGAAATTCGCACTCTCTTCTATACAAGGTGTGAGTGTTTTTTGTGTTAGTATTTGTAATTGAGATGATAGCGGTCAGGTTCGGTAGAAATGTTGTCAGAGAAAATCTGTTGAAACTTATCAAAATCAATTTTGCCCTCGCTAAAAATTTCAGACACAAGCGCTTTTAATTGAGAAAGTTATTGATCTTTAAGCGAAAAGTTGGCAAGGCTGTGCTATTAGACATTATGATGTCCCTTTGAAAAAATTCAAAAGCTTATTCTACAAATTCTTTTAAACAAAGAGTAAGCGGTTAAATTTTTAGATTTTTTTGCAAATTTTGCTAGAATGTCGGCTTTATTTTAATGACACAAAAATTTCTATGATTGACTTTCGTCCTTTTTATCAACAAATCGCTACAACTCCTCTTTCCGCTTGGCTGGAAACTTTGCCTTTACAATTAAAACAATGGGAAAAAACTACGCATAGTGATTATGCAAAGTGGGCAAAAATTGTCGATTTTATGCCGAATTCAACCGCTTGTATTAATTTGAAAGATAAAGTGGAATCTATTCCGCACATTCCGCTTTCCGTTGGCGAAACCAAACGGCTTACTCATCATTTAAAACAGCTGATGCCTTGGCGTAAAGGTCCTTATCATTTGCATGGGATTCATATTGATACCGAGTGGCGTTCCGATTTCAAATGGGATCGTGTCCTTCCACACCTTGCCCCACTGAAAGACCGTACCATTTTAGATGTTGGTTGTGGTAGTGGTTACCATATGTGGCGTATGATTGGCGAAGGCGCAAAAATGGTGGTAGGAATTGACCCAACCGAATTATTCCTTTGCCAATTTGAAGTGGTGCGTAAGTTACTCGGTAATGACCGCCGAGCAAATCTAATTCCGCTTGGAATTGAGCAAATGCAACCGTTAGCCGCTTTTGATACGGTTTTCTCAATGGGGGTACTTTATCATCGTAAATCACCGTTAGATCATCTTTCACAGCTTAAAGCACAACTGGTGAAAGGCGGTGAATTGGTGTTGGAAACGTTAGTAATTGATGGCGATGTGAATACTTGTCTTGTGCCTGCCGATCGCTATGCCAAAATGAAAAATGTTTATTTTATTCCATCGGTAGCTTGCCTAATTAATTGGTTAGAAAAGGTTGGTTTTAAAAATGTCCGTTGTGTTGATCAAGCTGTTACTACACAGGAAGAACAACGCAAAACCGATTGGTTAGAGAATGAGAGTTTGGTCGATTTCCTCGATCCAAATGATCATAGTAAAACCATTGAAGGCTATCCTGCACCGAAACGTGCGGTGATTTTAGCCAATGCCTAACACATATACCTAGCTGCTAAAGCCTCACATTGCTGAGGCTTTATTCTTTTGAACTAAATCAAACTCGTTCCAATTTACCCCATTTTTTGTATATCCCCCTATTTTCGTCAGTTTTAAAATTTTAAAAAACGAATGGAGTATAAATTATGTCGAACCCTTTTACTGTCGCTTGGAGCCGTAAACAACAAGTTATGTGTTTGGGTCATTGGATCATTCATTATAACGGCAGAGAACTCATTCTTCCGAAAGAATGTCAAGATGAAGATATGGTCACAAAAGGGATTTATAACTATATGGTTCTGGATGATGAGCTTTATTTAGAAGGCTTGGATGAAGACGATTGGATTGTGGAAAATATTGAATAGTGAAGTGATTGTTTTATCAAACAAGATGGGCGATTAGAGGAAGAGATTATTCGCTATTCTTATCAAGCAGTAAATAAAGAGGACTAGTGTTGTAGCAGTTGCGGAGGCTATATCTAAAAGCTAATAAGCGGTCAAAATTTGCAAATTTTTTGCAAAAATCAACCGCTTGTTACAATGAGAGATTAGTTTAATACCCAAACACGTCCGTAGTGTTTCATCAAACCGGCTTTATGGCCTGCTTCATCACCAATACCTTGGTATAAGTCAAAGTGATGACCTTTTACCGCACCACCGACATCTAATGCCACCATTAAACGTAATTCGTGTTTGCCAGTCCAGTTACCGGCATGATCGATTAACGGCGTTTCAACCAATAACACGCTGCCTGACGGCACAAGGCTTTTATCCGAAGCCACCGATGCTAATGCGACTAATGGTACACCTGCCGAACCTTTTACTTGACCGGTCGGGTCATTTTTAAAGAAAACATAAGACGGGTTACGTTCTAATAAACCTTGTACACGATGCGGATTACGCTCTCCCCATTCACGAATTGCTTGAATAGACATTTTCTCTTTTGGAATCTCACCATCTTCAACTAACAAACGACCAACACTTGTATATTTAAAGCCGTTTTGACCTGCATAAGCGAAATAATTTAAACGACCGTCACCGAAATCAACATAACCGCTACCCTGCACGCCAAGTAAGAAGTTATCTAACATTGAATCGCTGTAAGCAAGTTCTAAACCTTTGCCTTCCAATGCGCCGTCATAAATTTGTGAACGAGTGAAGCGTTTTTGGCTTGGCATCGCATAAATTGGGTGTTGATATTTACCCTGAGGTGTACGGCGTGCGTGAATAACGGGAGAATAGTAGCCGGTCATTAGCACGTTTTGAAAACCATCTTCACCACGCATTTGTAACGCATGAATATTATAACGGGCTAAATCCGATACTTTACCGCCCGAAGCGATCCATGAGGAAACTTTGCCATAAGTGCCTGCATAACGACCGGTAATACCGCCGGCATACGCACGTACATTATTTAGCTGTTTTAAGAAGTCTTGGAAATTAACAATAGATCCATTTGCCTCTACCTTCGGTGTGCTGACAAAATTATGCGGAATATATTGACGACCTTTATATACCGCACCAAACCTTGCGTATTCGGCTTGATAAGCACGCTGCCCACGCTGCCCTTTGTTTACATTATCTGAAGAACAGCTTGCAACCAAAAGTGCAACCGCTGTTACTTTTGCCCACGTTTTATATGCTTTCCAATTCATAAAAAACCTTAAGTAATGATTGATAACAGATTAATAGAAAAGAGGTTAGCGTATCAAAATTCCCGTTAAAACGATACTAAATTTTTATCCTTTACACAGCCTTAATTTACGATATTTTATGCTATTTCTGTTTCAAATTCAGTCAAACAAACTAATTTCGATAAATTATGCTTGCAATGATGCTAAAAACGAGTATTATAGACCGCATACAGACGCGGGGTGGAGCAGCTTGGTAGCTCGTCGGGCTCATAACCCGAAGGTCGTCGGTTCAAATCCGGCCCCCGCAACCAGGATTCCTAGCCCCCGATAATATCGGGGGCTTTTTTGTATCTGCAAAAAATAAATGAAAATTTACCGCTTGCACCTTATCTTCTTTTACCAGTAGACTTTCCCAAAATCCTTGGCAGCTTTCTAGATATGAACAATATTCTTACCATCACACAACTTAACTACTCTGTACGCAATTTACTTGAAATGGAATTAGGACAAGTTTGGCTTACCGGTGAAATTTCCAATTTTAGCCAACCAGTTTCCGGACATTGGTATCTCACGCTTAAAGACGAAAATGCTCAAGTGCGTGGTGCGATGTTCAGAATGAAAAACCAACGAGTCACTTTTCGCCCGCAAAACGGTATGCAAGTACTGGTGCGTGCCAGCGTTAGTTTATATGAGCCTCGCGGTGACTATCAAATCATTATTGAAAGTATGCAACCTGCCGGTGGCGGCTTGTTACAACAACAATTTGAACAACTAAAAATGAAACTGGCTGCCGAAGGGCTTTTTGCACAAGAAAAGAAAAAAGCCATTCCGCCTTTTGCCAAACGGGTCGGCATTATTACTTCTTCAAGCGGTGCAGCATTACAGGATATTCTAAATATTCTAAAACGCCGTGATCCGAGCTTGGCGATCATTATTTATCCGACTCTAGTACAAGGTAAAGAAGCGACACAAGATATTGTAAATACGATTGATTTAGCTAATCGGCGCCGAGAATGTGATGTATTAATTGTTGGACGAGGTGGCGGTTCGCTAGAAGATTTATGGTGTTTTAACGAAGAAGCGGTCGCTCATGCTATTTTCCGTTCGGATATTCCGGTTATTAGTGCGGTAGGTCACGAAACCGATGTGACGATTGCCGATTTTGTTGCGGATCTAAGAGCACCTACCCCCTCTGCTGCAGCAGAATTGGTTAGCCGAGATCAACAAGAGTTAATCCGCCAACTACAACATCAATTTGACAAATTAAGTCTTGCTTTTGACCGCTTGTGGACAGATAAACAAGCACATTTCGAGCGTTTAAAACTACGTTTAAATGCTCAACATCCTGCTCGTCAGGTACAAATGCAGCAGCAACGATTAGCCCAATTTAGTTATCGCTTAGAAAATGCAATACACAAAACTTATTTAACCGAAAAACAGAAACTCGCACAATTGTTGCTACGTTTAACCAATCGGCACCCACAGCGTCAGTTAAAACAGCAGCAAGTACAATTAAAACAAGTAAACTATCGCCTAATTCAAGCGATAGCACAAACATTAATCCGCAAACAAAACCAGTGGAAACATGTTACTGAACAAGTGAAACGTAATCCGTTGCCATACTATATAGAAAAGAAAAATCAGCAGTATGCACAATTAGCACAACGACTTCAGTTTGCGATTGAAAAGAAATTAGCAAAAGAACAGCAGAAATTCCAAGAGCTTTGTACAAAAATAGATGGTTTAAGCCCGCTAAAAATTTTGGCGAGAGGCTACTCTGTAACCCAAATATCACAGGGTAAAATTCTTCGTTCAACCAAAAACCTTGAGATAGGAACTCAAATCACCACCAAACTTTCGCAAGGTGAAATTGTGAGTGAAATCATTAAAATTAATTGATTAAAATATAATCTACATTATTCTAATTAATATTTTCTTTGCCAAATCAAAGTGTTATTTGTTCTAGTGCATTGTTGTTCACGAAGTTATCCACAAGTTGTGTGAATAACTTCGTTTTTCAAGTTAAAATAAGTGTTGCTTTTTAATGCAAACAATGTTTTATACGTTTTTATCCCTTGCATAAGCGGACTAATTTCCCTATAATCCTATCCGTTCTCAGTTCTGAGAAATTCACTGAATTCATCCTTGCCTGGGTGGCGAAATTGGTAGACGCAGCGGGTTCAAAATCCTTTGCGTAGAACCACTAAAAAATTTGGTAAAATCTAGAAAACCACTCTTAGCCTGAGTGACGAAATTGGTAGACGTAGCGGATTCAAAATCCGCCGGTGAATAACCATGTCGGTTCGAGTCCGACCTCAGGCACCATACCTAAAACCCTTCCTTTTAAAGCCAATACTCCTTAACGTTAATTTCTTTGTTAAGTGAGTAAATTATGAATTTATTACAAAACGCTTCAAATAAGCCCTTTGTTATTACTGTAGCTTCAACTAAAGGCGGCTCAGCAAAAAGTACAAATGCAGCAAATATTGGTGCATTTTGCGCTGAACATGGCTTAAAAACTCTTCTCATTGATACTGATACCCAACCGACATTAAGTTCTTATTATGCATTGGATTATCAGGCTCCTGGTGGTACTTATGAATTTCTACATTTTAGAGATGTAGAACCATCACATATTATTTCCAAAACACAAATTCCTAACCTTGACTTGATTCAGTCAAACGACCCATCAAATAAAATTAGTCCTATGCTACGAGATTCGCCAGATGGTGCACTTCGCTTTAGCTTACTTCTAAGTAAAATTGATGGATACGATGTAGTCATTGTAGATACTCGTGGTACTCGCGATATTACCGTAGATATGTCTGTATTAGCTGCGGATGTTCTTTTTTGCCCTATCCTTCCACATATTTTGTCTGCAAAAGAATTTATTCGCGGCACGATTGGGATGTATCAAGATTTGCAGACTTTTGCAAATTTTGGGTTCACCCTCCCTCCATTGAAAGCTGTCATTAATTGTGTTGATCATACTAATGATGTGAAATTTGTTTCAGAACATTTACACTTTGGTTCTGAATGCCTCTATATCATCATAGCTAAATACTTCAAGATGAAGTAACTTTTGCTGGCTTTCCCCTGCTTGATTATATTCGCCCATTAAACCTAGCTCTTCTCCCGCTTTAACTGCAATCGGTGACGATAATGCCGTTTCAACATCCGTCATGGTTTTTAAATAATTTGCCGATAGGAAGCTCGGTAAATGCTAAGAAATCAACAAGCGGTGTGATTTAATGAAAAATTTGCAAAACTTTCATCAAATCACACCGCTTGTCTATTGAGTGAAAAATAATTTTATACACGGGCTTATCATCTATTTCACCCCCACTAATCTATTTAACTGTTTGGCTACATCTGGGTGTCCTACATACAGAGAATAAAGTTCATATTGGTCAATTTTAATTTTTTCTATTTGTTCTAATTTCTTTAATAACTCTCTGCATAATTTAATTTCCTTTTCCTGTATTCTAAAAGTACTTGTGGGAAGAGGAATAGTATGTCCCGTTTTCTTTATAATAGCTTGTACTTCTTGATTTATTTTATCTATTTTCCCCTGCAATGCATTAATTCGATTATTTAATTTCGTCTTACTTCTCTGTATAAAATAATGTAACGAATGGGCTGCACAGTTTTCGATAGTTTCTCTCTTACAACGATTATCTACTTTATAGAAATGATAAAGGTCTTTGATAATTTGTTCTAAATTAGAAAGATAGGTATCCATACTGTGATAACTAATATTTAGCTTGGTTAAATGCACCCTGTCTTCTTTTTTCTTAAACTGCTCTTCATTCATATCTGCCATTCTTAGCTGGCTGATTTCGTGTAACGAAAACGGCAACATTATCTTTACATCACCGTCACCGATAATTTGGCATAAATTACCGTGATGAGTGTAACTGTCACCTTGCCAATTGAAAATCGACATCACGCCTGCCATTAAAGGGCTTGCTTCCCCTTTTAATCCTGCTTTTATAGCATTCTTAATGATTTTATCAATATTGCCGTCAAGCACCCTACCTGGTAGTACTGGCACTACATCAAAATCATTGACGTGGCGAAAGTGAGTAAATTTATTGTTGTAATATTTCACAAACGTAGTATTACCCACCCGTGGCGAGCCGAAAGTATAAAGCAAAGGTCTAAATCCCTGTTCAACCAAATAGGCACTTAAAATCGTGGCAACCGCTCCGCCTAGACTGTGTCCTGTGATGTAGAGGTCTTTATTTTGGGCTTTAAATTGTTTCATAAATCTATCAAAATTTTCATTTTTTATAATTGCATTAGCCTGCTGATAAAAACCTTGATGCACTTCTCCTTTGATATTATGCGCTGGTTTAACCTGTAGTGCATCGGCATCAATCCCAATATCTTTGCTTTCTTGCGTGCCACGTACCGCAATCACCGCACTGGTTTCATCCATATAAAATAAAGCCGACACACTGACACTTTTATCCTCAACATATCCAGTTTCATCCTCTTGAATACCTTTTTCAGGCTCAACTAGGGTAATAAACGGAATTAATCCCGAACTGATTTCACCTTTTTCATTTTTGATTTGAGTGAGTTTGACTTTATTTAAATCAGGTGTTTCACAATCTCTAAACGTCTCTCTAGCTTTATCTATAAAATGTTGAAAATCTAAATTAGCAGGTTTGGTATTATCTAAAACAACCCGACTATAGGCTAATTTAGCTAAATAGCCTAAATTATAGGCATTGATATAGTTATATTTGTCCGTATATTTTAACCATAATGTATGCTCTACTTTGCGGCAATCATTCATTACCGGAACATTTTTCCATAGATGATTCATTTTTACTCTCCTAGTTTAGGGAATATCACTATTTGGTTGTTCATTATAAAAATCTTCAAACCACTCTTTTTTTATTTTCCAGTCAAAACGACTTTTCGGCAAAGTAGCATTTTGACTCTCCCTGCATTGCTGTTCTCCTTCTAATGTTACCCAGCAATAAGTTTTATTACTTATTTTTAAGTTCAGCTCAATATCAGGATGTTCTTTCCAATAAGTTGGGGTATAAAAAACAAATGGCTTAAAGGTATGCTTCTTAGGATTTTCATAAGATTCACAACTCACTCCATATTTATCTTTGCTTTGATCTACCATACTCGTAGATAACCACTTAAAACAAAACACATCATAGTTAGGTTGGTTAAGATAAGTCTTTGATTCTCTGTCAGGACTTCTCTCTTCTAAATAGCTATCATGGCGTAAAGAAAAATCTGCTATCTTCCCACCTCGAATTAACGTAAATCGATAATATTGATTTTTATTGTTGTACGGTTCCTGTCTTAATCTCGGATCATCACTTTTCTCTTCCACATAAAACTGTCCACTATAACTACGGTATTCACAGTTTCCTATCCAATAATTATCTGGATAGCGAATAACATATGTTTTTCCGTCATCTTGCTCTTCCGCAACAAATTCCCGATATTGCTTTCTTGCCACTGGCTCACCTTCAAAGGTTATGTTGAATGATTCTTGGCAATTCGGGGCTCTCTTATCGGTAAAATAGGTCGTCCAATATTCAGGTAAATAACCCGGGGTCTTTTTACCGTAAAACGTTCGCCATTGCGTTTTACTGTAATCGGGTTCACCTACGTAAAATGAACTTTCAAAAAAATACCAATAAACTCCATAACCCATTAACGCCAAAAAGAGTAGAAGTGTTATTCGACCCTTGCTTAATTTAAATAACCCCATTAACTATTTTCCTCTTAAATTCCATACAATGACTGTATTTACCTTTCATTTTCAATTAAAACATTCGCTATATTCTCTAACTTCTCATGCTCACTTCGGTTATTGTTTAAAATCTCTAGCATTTTAGTTTCACTCCGTTTCCAACCATGATGATGTTCAAAATATAAATTAACGAATGTTTCGATTAAATGCGCTGTTGTCACGTTAGATTGAAAAGAGAGATTGACCAATCTTTCTATTTGTTTATATCCCTCAATCCAATCATTACTATTTCTTATGTTTAGATGAGGTAACCACACTTGGCAAAGGCGATGTATCCAATAATTTACTCTTGCTCGAGATAAGCCACTCTTTTGTCTTTCGGTAATCAGCCATTGGCTTTCCACTTTATTCTCATTCGACGGGATAAATTGAAGCGCTTCCGTGGACGTTATTTCTTTACCTGTTATTAAGTCCTGTTGAATTTTAACAAAACGAGGAGATTCGCCCCTTTGCTCTTGTTGAAAATGGCAATGAATCAGTTGATTCGGGCAATTTGTAATATACAATATCGCAGAGCATAAACCTAATGCGGGATGTACCAATCGCTCTTGCTGTAACGCAATCAGCCAATCATTTAATACGATTGGTGTATAACAGCGTAATATAACTGACTGAACCCAACCACTAAGAATGAGAAATCAGGAACTATGTTGTAATAAATTGAATTAAGCGGGTCAAAACCTTATGGAATGGGGGTTGATTGAATATCAGCCTCTTTTTATATAGAAAAAGAAAAGAACAAATAGAATGGGAAAATTTTGGTGAAAAATCCAATTTTAACCACATAAAATGAGAAATTAAAAACAGTGTTTAACAGCTGTTTAAAAACGTTTAAATTTATTAAATAAAAGCAATTTTTTTGAGAAATATCAAGAAAAAGATTTGAGGTAAGGAAAAAACAGACCTATCATTAGACCACAGACCTGTAGGGCAAAAAAATAGCTTTTTTTGCCCTAGTTTGGTTTTATCCGAAAAACATTAAGCTACTTCACGAGCCTTAGATGGCTCCTCGCTCTCTTTTTGTTCATTTAAAGTCATATCAGCTAACACTTCCGCAGATGAAAGTAACATTGCTTGTCTATCCTTATTACATTGCCTAAACCAGCGTATAAGCCGCTTCTCCGCATTGTCTAGTGTATCAGGCAGGCTGTCTAGCGTTGGTTCTTCTAACTCTTTTACTTTTTGCTCAAGCGTGCTTACTGCCGCCATAATTTTATCTATGGTTTTGAGCCTTTCATTCACTTGACTTTCTAATGAGGGTTCTTGTGCTGTTTCTTTTTGTGTCGGTTTAAACCCCAATGCCCTTTGCACGTTTTCCGGCATATCGCCGACATAGTATTCAACAGCATTTCCTTGAACCCCTGCTTTTTTTCGTTTTTTCCAGTTCTCTGATCGGGCTTTTTTATTAACCCCTTGTGGTGAAGTTGGCAATTCACCAATTCCTAATAACTCACCTGCTGAAAACCATTCTTTTGAGTTTCCCATAAATCACCTTTTAAGAAACTTGAAGTTTCTAAAAATAAATTAATTTAACTGATTGATATAAAACACCTTTGAGAAATTCTTTAAAAATTTTTCAGAAACTGCTTGAGTTTCTAAAAATTTAAGCGTTTAGTTTCTAAAGAGTAACTCTTGAGATTTAATTTAATAAGTAAGGGTATCACATAATGAGAAAGAGTAAAAAAGATATGCATCGTGCTTTCATTGTTGCCGCAATTAGGGAAAAAGGTGGGACTTTAGCACAGCTCTCTATTGATGCTGGATTACATCCTAGGACATTGGGAAACGCATTAGATAGAAAATATCCAAAAGGTGAAAAAATCATTGCTGATTTTATAGGTGTTCAACCACAAGAAATATGGCCGTCTCGTTACTCAGATTAGGGAGAAAGGGAATATGAATAAATGGTTTTCCCCTCAAGAACTTATTGAGTTTGGCGGTCTACCTAATACACCTCAAGGAATAAATAAAAGGGCAAGGATTGAAAACTGGGAAAAACGCCAAGTGGCAGGAAAAAGGGGAGTTGGATACGAATACGCCTTCACCTCTCTGCCTCAAGAAGTCCAAGCCGAGATTCTATTGAAAACTCAATCAGAGAACAAAGCAGAAGACAAAACTACTGCTCAAGCCCAAATGAGTGAAAGCGCATGGAACGTCATGTCCTCTGCGACTTTTGAGCAGGAAAAACGGGCGGAACGGCGGTTTAATGCGGTGTTGAAGTTGGCTCGGCTGATTGAAAACGGCGCACCACTGATGATCGCAATGGACAAAGTCGTTGAGTTTTACGCTGAAAATAGTGAGCAAACGGCGGAAAAAATCAGCAAAGGCAGTTTAAAACGCTGGTGGTATAAAGTGAAAAACTTCCCACAACGGGATTGGCTGCCGATGTTGCTCGACCGCTCCGGACTGGAGGTGGAAAGCCGATTTGCAGAAGTGCCGGAGTTAGCGTGGCAGTTCTTTTTGAAAGATTACTTACGTAAAAGCCAGCCTAAATTTAGCGCATGTTATTACCGATTGACGCTTGCCGCCGAAGAAAACGGCTGGGACATCCCAAGTTTACAAACGTTCAAGCGCAAACTTAAACGGGAGTTTACCGCAGCCGAACTTGCCCTCGCACGTGGAGGTGAACACGAGTTAAGGGAACTGACGGCACCGCAAATTCGCACCGTTGAACATTTGGACGCTTACGAAATCGTCAACGGCGATGGCTATCAGCACAACGTCTTCGTGGATTGGTATGAAGACAGCAGCCGCCCTATCCGCCCTAAAACTTGGTTTTGGCAAGACGTCCGTACCCGCCGCATTTTGGCTTACTGCACGGATGATAGTGAAAACGGCGACCAAATTCGCCAAGCGACATTAAGAATGATTAAACAATACGGCATCCCGAAGAAAATCTTAATGGATAACACCCGAGCCGCATCCGATAAGCAAACCACGCAGCAACGCAAGCGCGGTAAACAAAAGCAAGACGGTATTGTGATTGACGGCATGTTTGACCGACTAGGGATAAAGGTGATTCGTACTTTAGTGTTTAAAGGTCGCGGCAACGGGCGAGCAAAACCGATAGAGCGTGCCTTTAAACGGGATAGCTTGCCGGCTTATGTTGACGGCGATGTACGCCTAGAGAAGTATTTTACCGGTTGGTCGGTCACAGAGAAAACCGAAGATTATCAATTTAAAAAAGGCGTATCAAAAGCCCTCTTTTTAGAGATTTTAGAGCAAGGCGTGCGCCTGTGGAACGATAAAGCCGACCGTGAAACCGAACTCGGGCAAGGTATTTATAGCGCAAATCAGCTATGGGAGCGGGATTATGCGCAAACTGCTCAAGTGTTTGCTACCGACGAACAGTTACGCCAATTGATGATGTTAGGCGAAAGCACCAAAGTAGATAAACACGGCAGATTTACCCTAAAAGCCGGTTATACGTTGAACAACCAAAAAAATATTTACGAAGCGCCGGCATTAATTGGCGGCAACGTCGGCAGCGTGATTGTGCGCTATGACCCGGACAACCTGCACGGCACCGTCCATATCTACGACCTAAACGGCGTGTATTTATGCGATGCAGAATGTGTAGAGAAAACCGCCTTTGACAGTGAAGAAGGCGCACGTATCCAACGCCGATTAGAAACTCAAAACCGCCGTATTGCGAAAAATATGGTGGAAAATCACGAGAAACTTAACGACCACCAAATGACACAATATCGCAAACAGTTTGACGAACCGGAAGCGGATTTTGTGGCACCGATGGAAAAAATCGAGTTTAGCTGGGGGCAGTTGGTTAGTGGCAACAATGCTCTCCAGCCTGAAACCTTACTTGAAGACGATGAACTTAGCGAGTTTGAGCAAGGCTGGCAAACCGAGCTGGCAAGAATGAAGAAAGCAAAAGGGCTTTAAATCGCCATAAATCCTACTTTAAGGAGTATTAAAAATGAAGACATTACAGCCAATCCAAGCCAATGTGTATTGCTATTTTATGCACGATTATTTACGAAAAAGCCAACCAACCGCTGAAGAATGTTACCAGCGTCTTGTCGCAAGAGGGAAAAAAGAAGGTTGGCAAGTACCAACCTTTGAAGAGATGTTGGAGTGGTTAAACCGCACATTTGATCAAAAGAAAAAGGACACCTTATTATGACATTAATCAACCAAATCAAACAACTTTTAGACAACCAAATTTACACCCAGCGTGAAATCGCTGCACAGTCCGGCATTTCGACTGCGGCGTTAAGTACTTATTTAAAAGGCACATATGCCGGCACGGTGGAGAATGTTGAAAATGCTTTACAGAACTGGCTTGCTACGTGTGAGAAGAAAGAAAAAGTATTTGTAGAAGCCCCGCATTTTATTGAAATGCCGACAGCGAAGCGAGTGTTTTTTGCTCTAGATGCAGCGCGAATCTGTAAAACCATCGTACCGATTTATGGCGCAAGCGGTGTAGGCAAAACCAAAGCCTGTCAAGAATATACCAAGCGTTACCAAAATGTGTGGATGGTGACCATTAGCCCAAGCCGAGCTGGTCTTAGTGCATTCTTATATGAATTAGCATTAGAACTGGGTATTAAAGATGCCCCTCGTCGTAAAGATACCCTAAGTCGCCTGATTTACGAAAAAATAAAAGGAACAGAAGGATTAATCATTGTAGATGAAAGCGATCATTTGACTTATGACGCCATTGAAGAATTACGTTATTTGCAAGAAAAAGCCGATATCGGTTTTGCTTTAATCGGCAATGACAAAGTGTACACCAAAATGCAAGGCGGTGTTAATCAAGCGCACGAATATGCACGGTTATGGAACCGATTAGGCAATAACACTCCGATTAAAGCCAGTACAAAAGGTGATATTAAAGCGATTGCACAGGCGTGGGGCTTAGATATTACCGACAAAGATTTAATGACCGTGCTTTATGACATCGGCGGTAAAGCAGGCGGCTTACGTGCTTTAACCCAATATTTACGCCTTGCAGGCATGACAGCCAAAGGGCAAGGCACTTTAATTACCTTAGAGCTGATTTTACAGGCTCAAGCACAAATGAAAGGAGTGAACTAATGCAAAAAGCAAAATCCCACCCGGTGTACGGCGGTTGTAACAATATTGCGCTCGGCTACTTATCCCAAACGCAAAAATGCATAGCCGAACTAAATAAAATGGGGCTATACGTATTAAGTATCGACTTTAACAAAATTAAACCGCGTGTGCGTGTACAGGCGAACATGTATACGGAAAAGCTGCAAAGAACCGGTCAAGCCATTGCGTATTTGCACGGTAATGACGGTGTCTATTTTGCTGAATATCAGATGATAGTTGAAGGCATTAAAGTGATTTGGCGCAGCTATTTAAATTAATCAACCTTAATAATAGGAGTTAAATATGAGAGCAAGTAACGAACAAGGCAGCGTATTAGTCGGCAGTTATGCCGTAGTACCACCGCTACTTTGGGAAGAAGTCGAAGATGGCAAAGAATACGCAGTTATTGATACCACGGATGCTGGCGACTGGTGCGTAAAAATGCAAACAATCGACAAATCCAACCGTTATTACTTTGTGTTAACAAAATCAGGGCGAGTGTTTGATAACACGGTTGAAGCTGGTGAATTTATTGAAGCATTAGAGTATCTGGGAGGTAAAAATGCGAAAAATGGCAGCAATATTGATTAGTGTGATGTGTTTAGCTAGTTGTGAGAAATCTGGACAATTAGAAAACGGTCTAAAGTTTTATAACTACAACCAAATTAGGGAGGTTTGTATTGATGGCGTTATCTACTTAGTTTATAGCGGACATAAAGAAGGTAGCATTACCCCGAAAATCAATGCAGAACATTACCCTTACACTTGCCCGAAATTAAAACATTAGGAGTTAGAAATGAGCAAAGTAGAAATCGGTGGCGAGCTTTATTGGAAAGACGCAAACGGTAATTTAAAGCCGGACAATTTAGTAAAAGAAGTCGATAAAGTGCGTGATGAATTAGTGCGTAATTTTGCACAAAAAGCGATTGAGCAAAGCACGGCATTAGCAAAATTTAAGCGTTCAGTATTTGATGATGTTGGTGCGTTTATCAGCCTTTCGGCAGAAAAATACGGTGTAAAAATCGGTGGGGCGAAAGGCAACGTAAGCCTATTTACTTATGATGGCGAGTACAAAATGCAGTTAGCCGTGCAAGACCATATCCGCTTTGATGAACGTATCCACGCAGCTAAAGCCTTGATTGATGAATGTTTGCACGACTGGTCAGAGGGGGCAAAGCCAGAGCTAAAAGCATTAATTGAAGATGCGTTTGAAGTGAATAAAGAAGGCAACCTATCAACCGCTAAGATTTTATCACTCCGCCGTGTAGAAATTGATGATGAACGTTGGAATCAAGCAATGACTGCTATTTCAGATAGTGTACAAGTCGTCGGTAGTAAAGATTATGTGCGTTTTTATAAACGAAACCAAGATGGCAAATATGTGCCGATTGCATTAGATGTAGCGGCAGCTTAAAGCATATTTAAAGCCTCTTTAAACCAAATTTAAAGGGGGCTTAATAATGTGTTTTAAACAGGAGAAATAAAATGACAATCACAGAAAATCAAGACCTTCGCCAAGAAATGGCGAACTGTATTGAGCTTTTTGAAGAAGCGATGAAGTACGTTTACGAAGGCGATTTTAAAGGCGCTGGCGTACTTTGGGATAACGGCAGAAAATTAGCGTTTGAACTCAAAGCGAAGATTACAACACAAGAATCTAAACAGCGATTTAATGAAATTCAAAAAGTGATTAACTAGGAGGTATTTAGTGATTAAAAAACTAACAGAACAAGATCTTGAAGTGAATCGAGTTTACTCGGCAAAACGCCCAAGAACCTATGGTTTTCGCCGTTATTTAAATATGTGGGCAAAAGAAGATGTAACAGACTTAATGCCGGAAGAAGATTGGCGAACTGAATAAGGGGTAATATGATCGAACAAGAATACAAAATCTGCTTAGAAGTAATTTTCAAAGATGAAAATGGCTTAAACCAAGTTGAGATTAATGCAAAAACAGACGTGCTTGGTGGACGTATTGCAAGAGTGGATTTTAATGGAAATAGCTTTGATATTTTAGAACGTTATGAAGAATTAATAACCTCAATGCAATTAGCTTTTTTAAATAGTAAAGAGACTTATAAAGTACGTATGCAAAAAGCAATTAATAAAACATTGAGTGATCTTTACGAGGAAGAAGATTGGGAAAATGAGGATGAAGAATGATTAGATGTCCAAACTGTGGTGGCGACGTTGTTGAACGTAAAAGCCGAAGTAAAGGAGCCAAAGATCGTTACCGTTGTATTGGTGTGAAAAGAAGAACAGTTGAACACCACGAACATCATTCGGTAATTAAAGAATGGTATGAGCCATCTTGTGGACTATTTGGTATTAAAGATGTAGAACAAAAAAATGAGGATCTGTAAATAACATTAATGGAAGCAGAAAAGCATCTTGTTGAAAGAATACGAATCAAGAAAAATAATAACTGGATATCAGTTAAAGATTCGCTACCAGAAATTAATCCTATTTATGAGTTTTTTGAGAAAACAGGCGATTGTTTATTGTATGGATTGGAAGAGCAAGACGATATCCCGCATCAATTTATCGGCTATATGATACATGGGAATCGTTTTTACAGCGAAAACGGTGAATGTTACAAAGTAACTCACTGGCAACCCTTGCCAAAACCACCTATCAAGTAAGCTTATTTACAGCCCATTTAACCACCATTAAGTGGGCTGAATAATGGATTTTAAACGAGGTTTAAACATGAAATGTAAATGTCCCGTGTGTGGAGCGGTTAACTCGCTTGACGCGCTTATTGCACATGATAAAGCCAGCGAAGCAGTTAGCCTTGCGTTATCGTTTAACGGTGAACTAGGTAAAGCGTTAATCGGCTATTTGGGACTATTTCCGTCCGGCTAAGTCAGCACTGAGTTTTGACCGTGTGGCAGCGATTTTAAACGAATTACTACCTTGTGTGCAGGCACAACAAATCAAACGCGATGGTAAGGTCTACCCTGCGCCGATTGATGCATGGATTTATGCGATAAACAGTATGCTGGCAAACCGTCATCACTTAAAACTGCCGATGAAGAATCACGGCTATTTATTTGAAGTGATCAGCTGTTGGCAAGGTCAAGCGGCAGGACAAATCATGGCTAAAACGCCGACGCACAGCAAAACGTTGAGTACGATAAAAGGGATACAAGCATGGGCGAACAATGGTTAAAAAAGACGATTGCTAACGGCTTTAGCATGTTGGTGTTGCTTAAACTTAAAAATGCGCCGAAGGAAGACGAAATCGCTCACACGATGGAAGCATGGTTTAGGGTGATCACTTATAAAAAACGGTTTGTGCAAGCAATAGACGAACCGAGATTTAACGAGGCATTTATTAGACTAGCGCAAACCTGTGAATGGTTTCCAACACCAAAAGAATTGTTTGAAGCACTACCGCGTCGAGTGGTACCGGAGTCGTTAAAAATCGAACAGCAAATCGACCCGCAAATAGCAGAGCATCATATTAAGCAAATCAAGCAAATGTTAAGAGGTGTACATGTCGAAATTAAACCTAACAAGACCTAAGCTCATTCAGCTCATCCACGTCGCGAAAACAAAGCTTATGATGGATGAGTCGAGCTACCGAATTATGCTCGAAAAGTTAACCGGTAAAACCAGCTGCCGTCAAATGGGTATTGCCGAATTAATGCGGGTGTACGACCACATGAAAAAGAAGGGCTTTAAAGTACAACCGAAAAAAGGACTGTCACCGGTGACAGAAAATGCCAGAGTAAAATCTAACATTGCGCACAAAATCCGTGCTGTGTGGATTGATATGTACAAAAGCGGCATTATCAAAGATGGCTCGGAGCAAGCACTCAATAAATTTATGCACAAATCATTGTTTAAAGGTCAAGTAAGACAAAAGCATGCATTAATTAAGCTTAATGTACAAAGTTTAGATAACCGAGAGGCAACGCAACTACTCGAAATGCTGAAAAAATGGCAAGGGAGAATGACAAAATGAACGACAATCAACAAGACTTATTTGCCGACGACCACGAACTAGTCGGACAGTTGTTTGATAAATTGGATAATATCCCTGACGATGAATTAAGTAAGTATTGGGGAAGCGTGCTTGCTGATTTAGTCTCGGTCATTAAGACGGAACTGCGTCGTCAAGGCAAAAGCTTTGATGATAAAACCATCGAAAAGATCGTGCTTGTTATGTCCCATTATTTAGGCGGGCAGGCTATCTATCTGCCGCGTGGTGATCGATTAAAAGAAGCATTACGTGATTATACAATTTTTGATCAGTTTAACGGTAAAAATATGCCGGAATTAAGTAAACGATTTAACTTGTCCGAACCACATATTTATGCGATTATCCGTAAACAGCGGAAACTGATTAAAAAACGACTCCAGCCTGAGTTGTCTTATTAGTTTTTGTTTGATACACCACAAACCCAACCTATCTCCTTATTGATTTACACTCCCTTTAAATTGTTAAAGGGAGTTTTTTTTATGTCCTTACCTATTTTCAAAATCGTTGTGCATTGCTCTGCAACGCAGAACGGTAAATCACTAAAACAAGCAGACAAAACATCTGCTCAAGTCATTGATAGCTGGCATAAAGAACGTGGCTATAAGCGTTCAGCAGTAGCGGTAAAAAATTTTAACGCTCATCTCAAACATATTGGCTATCACTTTGTAATTGATATTGATGGTTCTATTGAAACAGGTCGTCAAGTCGGCGAAATCGGCGCTCACGTAAAAGGTCATAACAGCAATTCTGTTGGTATCTGTTTAATCGGTGGCATTAGTGCAAGTGGTAAAAATCACGCTGAATATACTGAAGCACAGTGGCAATCATTACATAAGCTGTTACGTGAACTAGAAGCCAAGCATCCAAAAGCAAAAATCTATGGTCATCGTGACTTATCTCCAGACTTAAATAACGATGGCAAGATCACTAAAAACGAATGGCTAAAAGACTGCCCGTGTTTTGACGTATGGTCTTGGCTTGATTCTGAGCAAGTCGTGAATTTAGAACACTTATATAAGGATTAAAACAGCATGAAAGATTTGATTTCAAACGGAGATGGTCGCTTATCAACGACTGCAACAATCCAATTTTTCGGCTTTTTAGCAAGCCTGATCATCATGATTTATTGCGTATATATGGATAAGCCTTATGTTCCCGAGCTGTTTAGCACGTTTTTATTTGCATGTGTTGGCACAGCCGCAACGAAAGGCGCAGTGAGCGCATTTAAACGTTCTCGTTCGGAGGAAGAATAATGTTTACAACTCAACTTGCCGCTATTGTATCAGCAGTAGCATTACTTGGAGGCTGGGGCGTATTTAAAAGCGTACAAGTCAGCCGAGAAAAAAAGAAAAATCAAGCGCTATTGCAGAAAAATGAACAGTTAAAAGCTGCTAAAGCGGTAGCTGAAACCAAAGTAAAGAATTTTGAAGTGAGAAAGCAAAATGAAGAAAACATTAGTAGCACTAGCCGTGACGGGGTTATTGACCGCTTGCACACCGACGGTGACTTACGTGACTAATACGTCTTGTGCGGGCTTTTCAGTCATTAAAGCAAGCCGTAAAGATACGACCGAAACGTTAGCACAAATTTTAGTGCATAACACCACCTATCGCCAAATCTGTAAAGACGCAGAACAAAAGGATGAGTAATGCCAGATTTATTAGATCGCATTTCTGAATGTGAAGAACAGATTTTAGAAATGCAACTCGCACCGCATTTAGAGACAGAGTTATCAGATGACGAAATTGACGCTATCGCACAAGCCGGGCGTCAATGTAGCGAATGCGGTTTACCGATTCCAGTAGCTCGTTTGCGTGCAGAGCCTACGGCTCATCGCTGCATTAGTTGCCAAGAGGATTGGGAGTCAGGACGATGATGAATGATTTATTTGAATTTGTACGAGCCAATTTCGGTGTCATTTCCACCGTTGCCGCTGTGGTCGCTGGAGCATTTTGGCTGAAACTTGACAGTAAATATGCGAAAAAAAACGATATTGGACAGTTGCTAGAAGTGGCTAAAAATCACGACAGCCGTATTGCTATGCTGGAAAAACAAGTAGAAAACTTACCCACGGCGGTTGATGTGGAACGTTTAAAAACATTAGTGACTGATGTTAAAGGCGACACCAAAGCAACAAGCCGTCAGATGGATGCAGTCAGTCATCAGCTTGGACTTTTACTAGAGGCTAAATTAAAGGAATAGTAAGAATGTTAAAAGATTTATTAACGCAAGACCAACGCTTAGTTATTTTGCGCTCTCTTGCGGACGCAGGTTATGACGCAAACGAATCGATTATTAGCGATTGCTTAGACTTGTACGGTCATGATATTAGCCGTGATTTAGTGCGTAATCATTTGAACTGGCTGGAAGAACAAGGTCTGGTGAAAGTGCAACGTTTACAAGATGGCTATATGGTCGCAACCATTACTCAACGTGGTTTAGATGTGTCACAGGGACGTGCTTTTGTGGACGGTGTAAAACGCCCACGTCCAAAAATTTAAACGGTTTTTAAACAAAATTTAAGGAGCGTTTAAATGAGCGATAAAACAACACGTGGACGTGCCAGCAAAGTTGATTTGTTGCCACCGAATATTAAGACACAGCTAGCAGCAATGTTACGAGACAAACAATTCTCACAGGCTGAAATATTAGAAGAAATCAATAATCTGATTATTGACTGTGGTTTACCAAATGAAATGCAACTAAGCAAAACTGGACTAAACCGCTATGCTTCCCGTATGGAAAAAATGGGGACAAAAATTCGTCAAGCACGTGAAGTCGCTGAAGTATGGACAAAGCAACTCGGCGAAGCACCACAGTCAGATATTGGTAAGCTACTAATGGAAGCTGTTAAAACCATGGCATTTGATTTAACCATTACTGCTGATGAAAAAGTAGCGAAAGACCCTAAATTTTTGAATCAGCTTGCTTTGATTGCGAATCGTATTGAACAAGCTCAAAGCATATCTGAAGAACGCGAACGCAAAGTCCGTAAAGAAGTTGCCCAGCAGGCGGCTGAAACAGCTGAGAAAGTTGTGGTACAAGCTGGGTTATCAGCAGAAACAGTCAAAACGATTAAGGAACAAATTTTAGGCATCGCATTATGACATTAATGAATGAACGCCCCTTAAATGAATTATCGAAAGAATGTCAAGACTTTTTAGATAATCTTCATTTATTTGATCCGAAAGAATTATTACTTTTTTATCAAAAAAAATGGATTGCAGACAATAGTCAACTAAAAATAGCTGAGAAAACTCGGCGATGTGGATTAACGTGGGCAGAAGCCGCTGACAATGCTTTAGTCTCTAGTACAATGCGTAGAGATGGGGGCGATAATGTTTTTTATGTGGGCTCAAATAAAGAGATGGCACGAGAATACATTGATGCGGCTGCAATGTGGTCAAAAGCATTTAATTATGCTGCAAGCGAAACACAAGAAGAAGTATTAACTGATGAAAAAGAAGGGAAAGATATTCTCACTTTTGTAATTCATTTTGCATCAGGTTTTAAGGTTAAAGCATTATCTAGCCGACCATCAAATTTACGTGGTATGCAAGGCATTGTTGTGATTGATGAAGCTGCCTTCCACGATGATTTAGCTGCTTTGATTAAAGCGGCTCTTGCTTTAACTATGTGGGGTTCTAAAGTCAGGATTATCTCAACGCACAACGGAGTAGATAATTTATTTAATCAACTTATTCTTGATAGTCGAGCTGGCAGAAAAGACTACTCTGTACATACTATCACAATTGATGATGCGTGCGCAGATGGTCTATATAAGCGGATTTATTAAAAAATACAGCTTCTGAAGAAGACGCTCTAGAAGAATATTACTGCGTGCCGAAACGTAGTTCCGGTGGCTACATCCCTCGTCCTTTAATTGATCGTGCAGCCGATGAAAGCAAAGTCATTTTACGCTTTGAATGTGATGACAAATTTATCACGTATTCAGAAACTGAACGTGAAGTGATGACCGCAGAATGGTTATTAAAAGACGTATTGCCACAGCTTGAAAGCCTAAACAAAGACTACCGACACAGTTTTGGTGTGGACTTTGCAAGAAGTGGCGACTTAAGTGTATTTAGTGTTTGTGCCTGTTTGCCTAATACCGCTCGCCATATTGAATTAACCCTTGAAATCCGCAACTGCCCTTACGACCAACAAAAGCAAATTATGCTGTTTGTATTGTCGAAGCTCCCCCGTTTTATCGGCGCAGCCTTTGATGCAACGGGCAACGGTGGCTATTTAGCCGAAAGTGCCTTGTTGCGTTACGGTTCGTCTATGGTAGAAACCGTACAACTTAATGATAAATGGTACCGTGAATGGATGCCTAAATATAAAGCTTTATATGAATCTGACCTTATCCGTATTCCAAAGGATGAGGAAACTATTCTAGACCAAGGGCACATTGTGGTGATCAACGGTGTGCCGAAAATTGACAAATCACGCTCACAAGGTAAAAGCGGTAAACGTCATGGCGACTCTGCAGTAGCGTACTGTATGGCTGTTAGAGCAAGTTATATGACCGGTGGTGAAATTGATTTTATCCCGCTGCCTGCAAAACATACGGATACGCCGAACGGCTATAGTTTTAATTACTCAAACAGCGAAATGGAAGACTTAACTGCTGCGTTTGGCTCGGATTGGGATAATATTTAAGGACTTTTTATGAAAAGCAAGATTGTTGACATTCACGGCAATCCGTTTGTGTTTGACGATACACCGCAAACAGAGAATGAGGCGCGTCTGGGATACTTAAAAAATCATGTAAGCGATCATCCAGCAAGCGGACTGACTCCCAATAAAGCGGCAAGTATTATGCGAGCTGCTGAACTCGGCGATTTAGTCGCACAAAGCGAACTTGCCGAAGATATGGAAGAGAAAGATGCGCATTTACAATCGGAACTCGGCAAACGCCGAGCCGCATTATTAACAGTAGATTGGCAAATCCAACCACCGCCGAATGCGAGTCGCGCAGAACAACGCGACGCCGAAATGTTAGAGGAAATCCTGCGCGATGCAGTATGGCTAGACGATTGTATTTTTGACGCATCCGACGCTATTTTAAAGGGTTTCGCTTGTCAAGAAATCGAATGGGAACCGAATTTAGTTGGCGGGTTAAAATTAATTCGCAACGTGCAATGGCGTGACCCAGCATGGTTTATGACACCAGTTCACGCTCGCAATACGCTACGTTTACGCGACGGCTCAGTAGACGGCATTGCATTAGCAAAATTCGGCTGGATTACTCATATCGCTAAAGCGAAAACCGGCTACTTATCACGCACCGGACTTGTGCGTACCTTGATTTTTCCGTTTATTTATAAAAATTATTCGGCGCGTGATTTCGCTGAATTTTTAGAAATTTACGGCTTGCCATTACGCCTTGGTAAATACCCGGAAGGCGCAACCAATAACGAAAAACAAACATTACTCCGTGCAGTGATGAGTATCGGTCACAATGCTGGTGGCATTATCCCCCGTGGCATGGAAATAGAATTTGAAAAAGCGGCGGAAGGCGATAGTAAAGCCTTTATGACCATGATTGAGTGGGCGGAAAAATCCATGTCTAAAGCTATTTTAGGCGGTACGCTCACCTCTCAAGCCGACGGTCAAAGCTCAACAAACGCTCTCGGCAAAGTGCACGACGAGGTTCGCCAAGAATTACGCGACAGCGATTTAAAACGGCTACAAGCCACACTTACGCGCGATTTAGTCTATCCGCTTTACGCACTTAACGCGAAATCATTTAATAATGCGCGCCGTATACCTAAATTTGAGTTTGATTTATCCGAAATCGAAGACATTAACCGCTTTAGCGAAGGCTTAAATAAACTGGTCGACATCGGCTTTAAAATCCCGGTGCAATGGGCCATGACAAAGTACAAATCCCGATTGCCAGCGACAACGAAGCAATTTTAAGTCGAGATACGCTTAAACCGCTAGAAACGGATAAACCGAAACCGGAAGAGAACAATGCGGTATTAAGTGCGCTTAATATTCATGCTATCCGTCGTGACCCAGATGATATGATTGACCAGTTAGAACCGACGGCGCAAGAATACGAATCAGTTATCGACCCGATGTTAAAGCCAATTGTAGATGCCATCAGAACCGGCGGCTATGAATTTGCGCAAGAACGACTTACCGAACTTTATGATGATTTGGACGATGAGGAGCTGGAAAAAATGCTAACTCGTGCAATTTTTGTGAGTGACTTAATAGGACGCCTATATGCCAACCAATGATCTTAATATGCGTGCACTTTTACACATGGAGCCTAAAGTTGCGGTCGATTATATTAAAGCTAAAGGATACGCTATTACTTGGAATTGGCAGGAAGCGTTAGAAGATGCGCATGCTCGCGCATTTACTGTCGCGAAAGTCACTCGTATGGATATTTTAGAGACAATTCGCACGGCAACCGTAGAGGCGATAGAAAAAGGTATACCGGAGCGCGAATATATCAACGATCTACGTCCAAAGTTGGAAGCCTTAGGCTGGTGGGGAAAAACGAAAATATCAAATTTAAACGGCACTGAACAAATTATACAGCTTGGCAGCCCACGTCGCTTAAAAACGATTTTGCGTACCAATAAAATTACCGCTTATCATGCTGCACGCTACGCCGAACAACTCGCCAATTCTGACGAACAACCTTATTGGCAATATCTAGCGATTAAAGATAGTCGCACCCGTGCAAGCCATTTGGCGTTGCACGAGAAAGTCTATCGCTATGACGATCCGATTTGGGAGGTGATGTATCCGCCTAACGGTTGGCATTGTCGCTGTCGAGTGCGCGCATTAAGCGAGAGACGGCTTAAAAAACAAGGGCTTGAAGTCAGCCAATCTAACGGCAAGATCAAGCAAAGTTGGGCGCTTGCCGGCATTGATAAAGCGACCGGCGAAGAAACGCACGCAAAAATCTATCATTTGACGACAGACAAAGGTACGATAAAGACTGACCCCGGCTGGAGCCATAATGTCGGCAAAAGTGCGCTTGGCAGTGATGTGGCGTTAGTGCGTAAAATTTTAGATGCAAAAAATCGTGATTTACGTAGCCAAACAATACAGGCTATTAATAATAGCGAAGCGCGGCATAAAGCATTTGAGAATTGGGTATACACGAATCTCGGCAAACACGGTGCAAGTAACCGTTACATCTCGGCGGGGATTATCAGCGAAGATATTGCCGATAAAGTAGCGCAGTTATCAGGCGGCGAAAAATCATCACAACGCTTACTAGTGATGACAGAACGTAGTCTTGCACATGCTAACAGTCCAAAGCACCAATCCGGTGGAATTGGATTAACCAGTGATGAATACGCTTCCTTATCGCGTGTTATTGCGCAAGGGAGTCTTGTTGTATTAGATAAAAGCGAAGGTCACAATAATCTAATCTACTTTACGGCAGATCGTAAAATTAAAGTTGTGGTTGACCCAACTTTTAATATCAAGCGACTAAAACCAAAAGAACAAGTGGACGCAGTTATCAATGCATATAAAGTCGAAAACTATGAAGATGTGTTAAGTGCTATTAAAGGCGGGCAATATATAGTGATAAAAGGTGTGCCTTAATTAGGTACTAAGTGCCGTGGTGGGGGTTGAACCCACGATATACATCATTATAAATGATGCCGCGTTACCATTTCGCCACACGGCACTTAATTAAGATTGATTAAATTTAAAACGATTTTAAGGAGTATGTCAAGTGGAACTCGACATAAAGTTTAACGAAAAAGATATGCGTATTGTGCAAGGCGCATTTGCTAAATTAGTACAACTTGGCAAAGCCGACGGTATAACGCGTAAAATGGCAAATGTACTGCGTGAAGATGCTGAAGATGCCTTTGAAAACGAACGCTCACCAACCGGCGAGAAATGGGAAACGCTCGACCCTGTATACAAAAAAAGTCGTTATGCAAAAGGATATGATGGTAAGATACTACATCGCACAGGCTTACTTATTGCAAGCTTGAATATTGACTATGGCGATGACTTTGCCGCAGTCGGTGTATCTGAGTCTTACGGTATTTATCATCAGCTCGGTACCGATAAAATGTCCGCCCGCCCATTTTTAGGCATTTCCGAAGACGGTATCGACGAGATCAAAGGTATTTTAAAAAACGCAATAAAACACGCATGGCGTGAATAAAATCCATTGAGCCGATAAGTCGTGCCGACTTATTTTTTTAAACGCAATTAAACGCCTTTAAACGCCTTTTGAACGCTACTTATTATTTATTTCTACCTCATATCTAACATCACAACAAATTACCACCGTAAAATCGGTAGTTTGTTGTGATGTACCACAAACCCATCCAATAGCCCAACCGGCGCATAATGGCGCCATGAACACGACAAAACACCCTCTTGCCGTATTAACGGCACAAATCAATCGCACCACGCCTGACGGCTGGCAACAACTTTTGCCAAAAGGTCAATTTCAGGCACGTGACGGACGTCCTTTTGATGTTGCGCACTGGTTTATTAATGCGGCAATTGCACAACGCTTGATTGAACGGGTACGTGCGTTAAAGCAAGACGTGCTGATTGATTACGAGCACGAAAGCATTTTGAAAGCCAAACAAGGTGCCGGCGCAGTATTAGCTGCAGGCTGGTTTAATGCCGATGAAATGCACTGGTTTGATGATGACGAACGACAAGGCTTGTTTATTAAGCCTCGCTGGACGCCGAAAGCTTATCAGCATATTAAAAACGGCGAGTTTGCGTTTTTGAGTGCAGTATTCCCGTACGACCAAAACGGCGAACCGCTCGAACTAAGAATGGCAGCATTAACAAACGACCCCGGTGTAACCGGCATGAAGCGATTAGCGGTGTTGTCGGCAAGAATTGAACAATCAACCCCAACTAAGGAGAAATCAATGAGTCTGGTAAAACAGTTACTTGGTAAGCTCGGTGTCACTGTATCGGATGAGGCGGACATTACCGACGAGCACGCACAAGCCGCTATTACTGCACTAGATGGCATTACTAGCGCGAAAGCGACAGCGGAAACTCAAGTTGCGACGTTAAGCGCTCAAATTAACGATGTGGATTTAAGCAAATATGTGCCGAAAGCAGCCTATGATGCAACCGTACAGCAATTAGCGGTGTTATCTGCGAAATCGACAGATACCGAAATCGACACGATGGTGACAAAAGCACGTAATGAAGGGCGTGTGATTGAAGCGGAAGTGGATTATTTAAAACAATTTGGCAAACAAAAAGGCGTGGCGGAATTATCTGCAATGTTAGAGCAACGCCCACAAATTGCCGTGTTGTCCGCACAACAAACGCAAACCACAACTGTGGAGAAAACCGAAAAAGGGGTTGCGGTGTTAAGTGCGGTTGAAAAAGAAATGGCGCAACGCTTAGGTCTTAGCGAAGCGGACTTTTTGAAACAAAAAGAAGAAATGGAAGATAACTAATGGCTAAGAATGTCACTCCTGAAATTGTAAAAGCCTTATTTGTAGGCTTTGCTAAAAACTTTAAAGATGGCTTGGCAAAAGCGCCTAGCCAATATACCAAGATTGCAACTGTGGTGAAATCACGCACGGCAAGTAATTCCTATGCGTGGTTGGGGCAAATGCCGAAACTGACAGAATGGGTTGGTAAACGTACGATTACCGCAATCCAAAGTCACGGTTATTCAATTGAAAATAAATCTTTTGCAAACGGGGTGTCAATTAAACGCACGGATGTAGAAGACGATAACGAAGGCGTGTATAGCCCGCTTATTGAAGATTTGGGGTTAGCAGCCGGTACGCAACCTGATGAGCTTGTATTCGGTGCATTGAAGGCAGGTTTTAGTACAGCATGTTATGACGGTCAGTATTTCTTCGATACTGATCACCCTGTCGGTGCAAATGTAGATGGCACAAGTCCAGTATCTGTAAGCAATATTACAGATGATGGTACAGGGGTTACGGAAGAAAATGCATGGTATTTGTTAGATACATCTCGTGCATTAAAACCGATTATTTTCCAAGAACGCCAACCACCTAGACCAGCACAAATGACAGATGCAAATGCTCAAAAAGTATTTGAGGAGGACGTTTACACCTATGGTGTGGATAGCCGTTGTAATGTCGGTTATGGATTCTGGCAACAGGCTCACGCAGTGAAAGGAAAGCTTACTCCTGAAAACTTATGGAAAGCCATTGGTGCAATGCGTGCTGTACGCGGCGATGGAGATCACCGTTTAGGCATTAAGCCGACTGTGTTAGTTGTACCACCATCACTTGAAAAAGAAGCTGTTCAGCTTTTAGAACGTGAATTCCGTGTCGAAAACGGTGCAACGGTAGACAATGAATTTAAAGGTCGTTTAGAGCTGATTGTTGCTGATTATCTCTAATCTCAAGCGGTCGGATTTTGTGAGTTTTTTGCAAATTTGACCGCACTTTAAACCCGATTTAAAGAGGATTTAAATGAAATGGAAAAATCTACTTCGTTATACGATGTTGTGGTGTCGAACAAAATTAAACACGGTTATCGCCGTGCTGGTCTCAGCCTTGCAGCCGGTGAAAGCAAAATTGAAGGCATTACCGAAAGTCAGCTTGCACAACTCCAAGCCGACCCACGTCTGGTGGTTAAAAAAGCCGAACCCGCAAGCGGTGAAAAAGATAACAAAGGGTTATCTGAAGATAGTAAGACTTCATCTACACAAAGTAAACAGCTTTCAGAAAGTCTATTACCAGCCGATTTAACTGTAGATCAACTAAAAGCGAAATTAACGGAATTAAACGTTGAGTTTGCAAAGTCTGCAAAAAAAGACGAACTGATTGCGTTACTTGAAAATGCTCTAGCACCGAAGGATAACGAATAATGCTTTACGCGACACCGGAAAGTTTAGTTAAACGCTACGGCGATAAAGTCTTTAACACGCTTGCTGACGGCGTAGACAGTCAAAAAGTCATCGAAGCACTGCAAGATGCGTCGCAGACAATTGATAGCTATTTAGCAGGTCGTTATACCCTCCCTCTAAAAAGTGTGCCTGCAGTGTTGGAACGTCATTGCTGCTATATCGCCCGCTATTTCTTGGAGAAAAATATCGCTACTAAGCAAGCGCGCTGCGACTATGAAGATACTATCAAGTACTTAGAAAAAGTGGCAAACGGTACGATTTCACTCGGTGTTAGTGAGGACGGTAATGCAATAGAGAGTGACAATATCATTACCATTCAGTCATCACCTTCAATTTGGGCGCGAGATAAGTCAAAAGGGTTTATCTGATGAGCAATATTGCTAAAACCAGTGATGCGTTACAAGCGCGAATTAGAGCACTTTGCGGCAACGCCTTAAACGAAGTAACTACGCACCCGGGGCACTGGGATGATTCGGCGGTGGCTCGTATCGTCAGTAATCCGCCCGCCGCATATATTGCGTGGCTTGGGCATATGCCAAGCGAAAACCCGCGTATTGTACAAGCTCGCTGGGCAATATACATCGTCGCCAATGTACTAGACGGCGACCGCGAAGACAATATCGGTATCTATCAACTGGTTGAGCAATTAAGCGCGGGATTACACCGCTATCGACTTGAGCCAAGCGGTACCTTTGAGTTGTTAAGCGTACAAAACCTATGGTCGGACACTCAAAGCGGTATGGGGGTTGCGGTGTACGGTATGTACTTTAAAGCACCTATGCCAAATTACGGGAGTTAATAAATAATGGCACAAGTGAAAATTATTTTGACTGCGGCACATACACACGGCGGCAAACAATATCAAGCTGGTGATACTTTGGAACTAAACCAATCTACCGCACAATTCATCATCAATATGGGGGTAGGCAAACCGGCTGACGCTGCCCGTAAATCACAAAAAACGCAACAAGAGGAGAAGGCAAATGCGTAACGAAACATATAGCTACGGTCAGGGTAAAGTCTACCTTGCCGAACGTTTACCTGGTGGCGCTATTGGCGCACAACGCTGGGTGGGTGATGTCTCAGAGCTTAGTGTATCACTTACCGTTGAGGATTTTACTCACAAAGAGTCGTACTCTGGCAATCGCCAAGAGGTACGAAAAATCATTACCGGTAAATCGGGTGAAGTATCAGTCAAATTTCATGAATTAAGCGTTGATAATCTTTCTTTATTATTACTCGGTAACGCCGGCAAAATTGCTGAAGGTACGGTAACCGGCGAAAAATTACCGGCAGAGATTAAAGTCGGTGACCGTATTGCGTTAGCTTACGCCAATGTCAGCGAGGTCAAAATTGACAATATGACTGAAGGAACGGACTTTTTTGTCGATAGCATTTTTGGTGCGGTCGAATTTTTAACCGCGCATACTGGTAATACCGAAACCGTCGCTTATAAATACGGTGAGGTGCAAAATGTAGCAATGTTAACAGGCAATCCGAAAGATTTATGCCTACGTTACGAAGGCGTCAATATGGCGGAACAAAACGAATGGGTATTAGTTGAACTGTATAAAATCAATTTTAACCCGACGGACGCATTAAATCTGATTAATAACGATAATGCTTTAGACGCTTTGAGTGCTAAAGCGAAAGTACTTGCTGATACCCATAAAAAAGGCGATGACTTATTAGGTCGTTTCGGTCGTATTGTTAAAATTAATCAATAAATTTTTCCTTTGCCCCTGAGAACAGGGGCTTTAAAAATACCAAGGCTTGATTATGCAAAAACAAGATGAATTAAATGTGTTGTTCCCGAATGAGAAAATCACTATTGCGGGCGAAGAAATCGAAATCAAAGAATATTCACTCATCCAGCAATTACAGCACCGTACGTTGTTTATGCCATTTGTTACGGCATTGCGCAGCACGTTAAGCAAAGCTGAAGCGGAGTTTGGTTTAGATGGTTTAATGAACCTTATTGCAGAACATTACCAAGAGATACTGCATTTAGTCAGTATTTCGGTGGGTAAACCGCTTGAATGGGTACAGAATCTGACAGGCGAAGATGCAGAAACGGTGTTAATGATGTGGTGGACGGTAAATAGCGATTTTTTTACCCGTCAGGCGGTGCAGCCAATGTTGGAGAAAATGGTGCA
>NZ_KB893939.1 GCF_000374285.1 Actinobacillus capsulatus DSM 19761
CAGATGGCAGGCTATCAAGAAATGCTGAAGAAACATCATATTAGACAAAGTATGTCGAGAAAAGGGAATTGCTTGGATAATGGAGCAATGGAAAGTTTCTTTGGGCGGCTGAAGACGGAATGTTACTTTGATAAGCGATTTGAAACCTTCGAACAGCTTGAAAAGTGATTCATGAGTACATTCATTATTACAACAATGAGCGTATTCAAGTTAAATTAAAAGGACTCAGTCCTGTACAATACAGAGAACTCAGTCCTTAAATTAAACCGTCTAACTTTTTGGGGTCAGATCATAATGCGTCCTTTTACTTTTATTGCCAGCCTAACGCTTTATTCGCAATATTTTCTCGCAATAACTTGCTATGAGAAATAGCAAATAATCCTAAATTTCTGACCGCTAGTAGCGGTAATAAATCGCAAGAAAACAGTGAAATCAAACCGCTTGTTAGAGAAATAATCTCTGCTTGATCTTGCTTTCTCAATTGTTCAAATTGATTAAGCAATACGAACTCGCCTAAATCTTTACCTTGCGCAAAGGCTTTGGCTAATAGTTGTGTGAGGGTAAACAGATCTCGCATTCCAAGATTAAAGCCCTGTCCCGCAACCGGGTGCAACAACTGCGCGGCATTACCTACAATCGCCAAGCGATGATGAATATGCGACTGTGCTTTTTGCGAAGTGAGCGGGTAAACAAATCGCTTGCTGACTCGCAAAAATCGTCCTAATTTCCAACCGAATTGCTGCTGTAATTGTGAAAGAAATTCATCATCGGAAAGCTCCATCAAATCTTCAACTTGTTTCACGCACCACACTAATGACATTCGATTATCACTTAACGGCAATAATGCTAATGGACCTTGTGTCGTAAAACGTTCAAAAGCCTGTCCTTGATGCGGTTCGCTGATTTCGACATTCGCAATCAATGCAGATTGTTGATAATCCTTCAATAGCTCTGTTTCAACACCACACTGCTGAGCAATGTGGGATTGAATCCCATCTGCAGCAATTATCAGCTGTGTTCTAATATGTTCGCCGTTTTGTAACGTGAGCAAAACCTCAGTTTGTGAACGTTCGAAATGAGCAATTTGATTCGGGCAAAAGCAACGGATATTCGGCTGTCGCTCAATACAAGCGGTCAGATTTTTGCCTAATTTGGCAAGCTCAACCACTACGCCTAATTGTGCTAAATTCAGTTCGCTCGCTTTTAATGTCGTTTTACCGAAATGTCCGAGATCCGACACCTGAATCTGCTGGATTGGCGTTGCAATTTGCTGAATTTGTTCGGCAAGTTCCCCACCAACAAGCGGTCGAATTTGGGCAAATTTTTGCAAACTGCCTTGTGCTAATGCAATGCTACGTGCATCAAAACCGCCTTGTTGCGTATAATCATGCAACTGTTTTTCAACGATCGCAATCCGCATTTTATGCTGCGACAAGCTGCTTAACGCCAATGCCAACACAGAACCGGTCACCGCCCCACCGACAATAACCACATCAAATTGAAATTGCTCGACCATCCCCACCTCTTATTCGAACACACGCAACACATCAAGCGGATAGCTTTCACCGCTCAAATAATCTTCGATTGACTGGCTAACTAACGGATTACGTTCACATTGACCTTCTTGCTGAATAAAATACTTAAATTCCTCTAAACTCAACCAAAAGCCTTGAGTAATATCGCTATCTTGCGGCGAAATCGGCACAAAATCATCCAACTCAACTGCAAATACAAAACGTAAATAATCGGCTTGCGAACGAGGAGCGTGCCATTGATAAATTTTGATTAAACGTTGAATCTCAGCACGAATCCCTGTTTCTTCAAATAACTCTCTACTTGCCCCTTCCAACAATGTTTCATTTGCTTCTAAATGTCCTGCCGGTTGGTTTAAGGTACGCTTACCGTATTCAATTTCTTCCACAAATAAGAATTTACCTTTGCAATGCACCACACAGGCTAAGGTGATATTTGGTTTATGCATATTCACTCCTCGCTTTTCCGCTTAAATAACCTCAATTAACGACTTTGTATTGTCCGCATCAAGTAAACACCCAACCCTAAATAAAGGCACATCTGCCTGTTTTGCAATTTGTCGCACATTTTCGACCGCTTGCGGACGCACCGCAATCAACAAACCGCCGGAAGTTTGTGGATCACATAAAATTGCTTTTTGCTCATCGGTCATCGTAGAAATCAAATGTCCATAGCTATCAAAGTTACGGTTCGTTCCGCCCGGTACAGCACCTTGAGCAATATACTCTTTCACACCGTCAAGCGTATGGATTTCAGCAAAATTCACTTCGGCACGTACATTCGAACCTTGGCAGATTTCACTTAAATGCCCCAATAAGCCAAAGCCGGTTACATCCGTCATTGCCGTCACATCTGCTAATTGTGAAAATTGTGCGCCAATCAAATTGATCTGACACATCACATCACGCGCTAAATTCTGATGTTCCACTTTTAATAAACCTTTTTTCTCAGCAGTTGTCAGCACACCGATACCGAGTGGTTTAGTTAAAAACAGCTCGCAACCGACTTCTGCCGAAGCATTCTTTTTCACCTGTTCGGTACTCACCATACCGGTCACCGCTAGCCCGAAAATCGGCTCAGGCGAATCAATCGAATGACCGCCGGCTAAAGCAATACCGGCCTGCTGACAAGCAAAACGTCCGCCTTCCACAATTTTTTGTGCGACTTCTGCCGGTAATTTATTTATCGGGAAACCCAAAATCGCAATCGCCATAATCGGCTTACCGCCCATCGCAAACACATCACTCAACGCATTTGCTGCGGCAATACGTCCAAAATCAAACGGTTCGTCCACAATCGGCATAAAAAAGTCTGTGGTACTGATAATACCAACGCCATTACCGATGTCATACACAGCGGCATCATCGGCGGTCTCATTACCCACTAATAAATTCGGATCAACAAATTTTTCCAGCTGACTTTGTAAAATTGTCCCTAACACCTTAGGAGAAATTTTACAGCCTCAACCCGCACCGTGACTGTATTGCGTCAAACGAATCGGTTCTTCCGCCATGTTATACCTCGTAATCTATCTCAGGATGTCGCTATTGTACGCCAACAAGCGGTCAGATTTGAGCAATTTTTTGCAAAAATCTAAAAGAGAAGGCAGATATTCAGCCAAAGTGAATAATTGCCCTCTCCTGTTCCCGTGCCAATTTTTTGTAAATCTTCGATCTACATCGCAAAACTGCTCGAATATTTCTCCTCTTATTCCGCTAAGGTAATTAAATCAATAAAAAGGAGAAAATTATGACTAACCCCATAGAAATTTACCAAGCAAAAGACGGTTCAACTCAAGTTGAAGTTTATTTTGAAAATGAAACCGTTTGGCTTTCGCAAGCTCAAATGGCGAAGATTTTTGAAACAACTATCAATAACATAAATATTCACTTATAGAACATTTTTGAAGAAAGAGAACTTAATGAAAATCGAACTATTAAGGATTTCTTAATAGTTCGACAAGAAGGGAAAAGACAAGTTAAACGCCAAGTTAAACATTACAATTTAGATGCCATAATCTCTGTTGGCTATCGAATTAAGTCCCGAGCTGCTACTCAATTTCGCATTTGGGCGACCACTCGTTTAACAGATTATTTAACGAAAGACTACGCCATTAATCAAAAACGTTTGCGACAAAATGCCTATGAATTAGAACAAGCCTTAGCTTTAATTCAAAAAACAGCAAATTCTTCAGAACTAACAATCGAAAGCGGGCGAGGTTTGGTTGATATTGTCAGCCGTTATACTCATACGTTTTTATGGTTGCAACAATATAATGAGGGTTTGCTAATCGAACCCAAAGTTCAAGCCGGAGGGCAATTACCGACTATTCAACAAGCGAAGCTAGCATTAAGAGAATTAAAACGACAATTAATGGTTTGAGGTGAAGCGTCAAATTTATTCGGGCTTGAGCGTGATAACGGGCTATCCTCCATTTTAGGCAATCTTGAACAAACTGTATTCGGTGAACCAGCTTATCCGAGTACGAAGCAAAAGCGGCTCATTTACTCTATTTCATTGTAAAAAATCACCCGTTTGCAGATGGCAATAAACGAAGTGGTGCTTTCTTATTCGTCGATTTTCTGCATAGAAATCAACGTCTGTCTAAGCAAAATAATATCCCGATTATTAATGATACCGGACTTGCTGCTCTCACGTTATTAGTTGCCGAATCCGATCCGAAACAGAAAGAAACTTTAATTAGATTGATTATGCATATGTTGAAGAAAGAATAACAAGCGGCCAAATCTGCGCAATTTTTTGCAAAAATCCCCAAAAAAATGACCGCTTGCGCTATAATTCTCGGTCAATTTTAAAAGAGGGAAAAATAATGTTTGAACTGAATCCAATTAAAACTCAATTAGCCGATTTAACCGAGCGTACTAACGTACTTCGGGGGTATCTTTGACTTTGATGCCAAAGTCGAGCGTTTAGAAGAAGTCAATGCCGAATTAGAACAACCGGAAATTTGGAATACGCCGGAAAAAGCCCAAGCGTTAGGTAAAGAACGCTCGGCGTTAGAAATGGTGGTCAATACCATTCGTACGCTAGATCAAGGTGTGGAAGATGTTGAAGGCTTAATCGAATTAGCCGTAGAAGCGGAAGACGAGGATACATTTAACGAAGCACAAGCTGAAGCAAACGAATTAGAAGAAAAATTAGCGAAACTTGAATTCCAACGAATGTTTAGCGGTCAGCACGATGCGGCTGATTGTTATGTCGATTTACAAGCCGGCTCAGGCGGTACGGAAGCACAAGACTGGACGGAAATGTTACTGCGTATGTATTTACGTTGGGCGGAAAGCAAAGGCTTTAAAACCGAGTTAATCGAGGTGTCGGATGGTGATGTTGCCGGTTTAAAATCAGCTACCGTGAAAATCACCGGTGAATATGCGTTCGGTTGGCTACGTACTGAAACCGGTATTCACCGTTTGGTGCGTAAATCGCCATTTGATTCGAATAACCGCCGCCATACTTCATTTGCGGCTGCCTTCGTTTATCCGGAAATTGATGACGATATTGATATCGAGATCAATCCGGCGGATTTACGTATTGATGTATACCGTGCGTCCGGTGCGGGTGGTCAGCACGTCAATAAAACCGAATCGGCGGTGCGTATTACTCATATTCCATCCGGTATTGTGGTGCAATGTCAGAACGGTCGTTCGCAACACCAAAACAAAGATCAATGTATGAAGCAGCTGAAAGCGAAATTATACGAGATGGAAATGATGAAGAAGAATGCGGAAAAACAAGCGATGGAAGAAAGTAAATCGGATATCGGCTGGGGCAGCCAAATTCGTTCATACGTATTAGATGACTCTCGTATCAAAGATTTGCGTACCGGCGTTGAAAATCGCAATACCCAAGCGGTACTTGACGGTGACTTAGACAAATTTATTGAAGCCAGTCTTAAAGCAGGGCTTTAATTGCAAAGCGGTTAAATTTGTAAAAAATTTTGCAAATTTAACCGCTTGTTTGTTTTAGCGAGGAATCTCTATGTTCTTAGAAGCTCTTCAATTCAGTGTTAGCACGACTTTGCCGACCATTCTATTAATGTTTGCCGGTATATTGTTGCGCCGCAAAAAATATATTGATGATCATTTTTGTAATATGGCATCGAAAAGTCTGTTTAATTTTGCGATTCCTACCTTGCTCTTTTTGAATATGCAAAAAGGCGAATTAAATTATGCGGCAAATATTCCGCTAATTCTGACCGCGATTATCGGCACACTGACAATCTACCTTGTTGCCGAATGGTGGGTTGGGAAATATATTGCAGACAAACCGTTTCGTGCCGTTTTCACTCAAGGGACATTCCGTAGCAACATTGCAATTCTTGGTTTGGCATTGATTATGAATGCTTATGGCAACGAGGCGGTGGCCTCTGCTTCGATTTACGTGGCTGTCTCTGTGATTTTATTCAATACATTAGCAGTTATCACTCTGACTAAAGCATTTAGTGACGGCAAACCTAAGCTCTGCAAATTATTTATTTCCATTTTGAAAAATCCATTGATTATTGGTTTGGTACTTGGGCTTATCTTCAACGAACTCAAACTGGAATTACCTACCCCATTACTTAAAACCGGGCAAGCTATTGGCGGGCTCACCTTGCCACTTGCGCTCATTTGTACCGGCGCAAGTATTGATTTTAAACAGCTACGCAAATTTAAAAAGGGCGAAGACAGTACAACTAACCGTTTAGTTTTACTTTCTGCGAGCATTCGCTTATTCGTCGCCCCTGTTTTCCTATTCAGTTTAGGTAAATGGGTATTTGACTTATCACCAATGGAACTCGGTATCGTCTTTCTTAGCACTTCGGCACCGACTGCCGCCGCCACTTATGCGATGATTCGTAATTACGGCGGCGATGCTGTTTCTACGGCTAATTTAATCGGTATTACCACTGTTGGCTCAATGTTTACTTCTAGTTTTGGTTTGCTGATCTTACGCCAGCTTGGCTGGGTATAACTTGCAAAAAAATCATAAAAAATGACCGCTTGCATATCTAACAAGCGGCCATTTTTACTTAAAAAGTTGCAAATAAAGAATTAATCTTCGCCCCACACTTCTTTCGCAATTTCTTCCACGTGACGTACTTTCGCCCATTGCTGCGCTTCAGTCATCACATTGCCCTCTTCAGTTGAAGCGAAACCACATTGCGGACTTAAACAAAGTTGCTCAAGCGGTACATATTTCGCCGCTTCGGCAATACGTGCCTTAATCGCTTCTTTGTCTTCTAATTCCGGGAATTTTGAGCTCACTAAACCTAACACTACACGGCCTTTATTGTTCGCAAAATGTTTTAATGGTTCAAAACCACCTGAACGTTCATCATCATACTCTAAGAAGTAACCGTCATAATTGGTTTGACCGAATAAGCCGTCTGCGATTGGGTCATAAGCGCCTTCTAATAAATAAGACGATTTATAGTTACCACGGCAAACGTGAGTGGTAACAGTTAAATCTGCCGGTTTATCCGCTAAAATCGCTTGAATATTCGCAACCGCTTGCGCTTTATCCGCTTCAAAGGTCGGTTGTTGATAGTTGTTGCAGAGCGATCCCCAATACACGTCATCAATTTGTAAATAACGGCAACCTGCATCATAGAATGCCTTAATCGCCTCTTTATAAGCTTGCTGAACATCTTTAGCAAATTCTTCACGGGTTGCGTAGATACCGTGATCCCATTGTGCCGGATACATTAATTGGTTCGGACTTGGAATGGTGAATTTTGCTACTGCTCTGCCTGCGACAATCGCATTAAATTTTTTGAAATGTTCAAGGAATGGGTGGTTTGGATTCCAAGATACTTTACCGCAACAACGAGTGTTATAAGGACGCACTTCTACACCTTTAAATGCGTAAGCTTTTTCAGGCACATAACCTTCAATACCGTTTAAGTTCTCTAAGAAATCAATATGCCACCAAGAGCGATGGAATTCGCCGTCTGTTACCACTTGAATGCCCGCGTCTAACTGCTCTTGGACTAATTTTTTTACTTCTTCTTCAACAATTGCGTCACGCGCTTCAAGCGAAATTTTGCTGGCTTTGTAATCCGCATGTGCTTTTTTCCACGCATCCGTTCTTAAGTATGAACCTACTGTATCTGCATGAAAAGGCAAATTTTTTGCTATCATAATTAGGGTACTCCATTAATGTTGTGCTTTGCCATTATCCTAAGCGAACGACATATGTTACTCAAGGAAAATGACTCAAATTAATGTGAAAATTTTTCGATTTTTCATGAAATTAATTCATAATTAATTTCAACATTTACACACCATACTGCTTGCGATAAGCGCACATCGAAGTTAAATATGGCGCATATTGTTCAGATTTTTCAATAAATTGAATTAAATCATCAAAATCAACAATTGAAAAAACTTGGCAACCATAATCACGCTCCACCTCCTGAATCGCAGAAAGCTCGCCTTTGCCTTTTTCTTTACGATTTAAGGCAATCAATACACCGGCTAATTCCGCCTTGTTGGCATTGATGATTTCCATTGATTCACGAATTGCCGTGCCGGCGGTAATCACATCATCAACTAATAAAATTCTGCCTTTCAGTGGCGAACCGATAAGATTACCGCCCTCGCCGTGATCTTTCGCTTCTTTACGGTTAAAGCAGCAAGGTTTATCCACATTAAATTGATTTACTAACGCAACTGCAACCGTGGTTGCAATTGGGATACCTTTATAAGCGGGTCCGAAAAGTACATCAAAATTCAGACCGCTTGTTTGGATCGCTTGCGCGTAAAACTCACCGAGTTTGGCAAGATCTCTGCCAGTGTTGAATAAGCCCGCATTAAAAAAGTAAGGGCTTTTTCTACCTGATTTCAGAGTAAATTCACCGAATTTTAAAACATTACGGCCTAATGCAAATTCAATAAAATCGTGTTTATATTGTTCCATGTTGTTTCCTTATATAAAAAAACCACAGATAACACGGATTTTCACGGAAACTTCCGTTTATTTATGTTATCTGTGGCTACTCAAATTATTCCGGCGTGATCCAACTCACTGTCCACGAAGCAGTTCTTTCAGGAACTAAAACTTCTGCAAGATACGGCAGCACTTTTTTCATCTGACTTTCTAATTGCCAAGGCGGGTTAATTACAATCATACCGCTTGCGGTCATACCACGTTGATCCGAATCCGGACGCACTGCTAATTCAATTTGTAAAATTTTGCGGATACCGGTATCAGCTAAACCACGCATAATACGTTTAGTATGCTGACGTAATACAACTGGATACCAAATCGCATAAATACCTGTTACAAAACGTTTATAGCCTTCCTCAATCGCTTTCACTACCAACTCATAATCTTCTTTTAATTCATATGGCGGATCGATTAAGACAAAACCGCGACGTTCTTTCGGCGGTAATGCCGATTTTAATTGCTGAAACCCGTTTTCACGCTTAGCCACTACATTCTCTTTCTTAGCAAATTCTTGACGTAACAACGGAAAATCGTTCGGATGTAACTCAGTTAAAATTGCACGATCCTGCGGACGTAACTGGTTAACCGCCAATAACGGCGAACCAGCGTAGTAACGTAATTTATCGCCTTTATTAATTTTTTTCAGTTCGTTAATGTATAAAGCCACTTCTTCCGGTAAATCTGTACGCTCCCATAAACGGGCTACGCCCTCTAAGTACTCTCCGGTTTTCTCCGACTCTGCACTCAATAAACTATAACGCCCAACACCGGAATGAGTATCAAGATAAAGAAAGCCTTTATCTTTCTGTTTTAATGATTGTAAAATCAAAAGTTGAACAATATGTTTCACTACATCGGCGTGGTTACCTGCGTGGAAACTATGTCGATAACTAAGCATAATTCTCTCTTTATTTCAATAAGTTAATTCATCAATTTTAACACGGAATAACATAGAAACACAGAAATGTCATCGTAATTTTACATTACGTTGCGTAACATTTTATGTGAAAACAATATTTTCATGAACTATTGTTCAATAATTTTTTCACGCTTCCATTTCATCACGCTTAACACCAGAATAAACATAAGGCAGAATATGAATCTTACTATTCAAAACGGAAAATTAATTCACCAACGACAAGTTCCATCCCCTCATTTTAATCAAAGACCTAAAGAAAATGATATTTCACTCCTCGTGATTCATTATATTAGTCTACCACCGGAAGAATTCGGTAGTAATTTTATCGACCAATTTTTTCAAGGAAATCTAGATCCGACCATTCATCCTTATTTTGAAGAAATAAAAGATCTACGTGTTTCTGCACATTGTTTAATTAATCGCAAGGGGGGAATTACCCAATATGTGAATTTTAATGATATGGCATGGCATGCAGGATTATCCGAATTTAACGGACGAGATAAATGTAATGAATATTCAATAGGTATTGAATTAGAAGGGAGTAACAACCAGCCTTTTACAGAACAGCAGTATCAATCACTCGCAGGTCTAACCAAGGAAATTATAGCGGCGTATCCGGCCATCACACCTGAGCGTATTGTCGGTCATAATGACGTTTCCCCCGGCAGAAAAATCGACCCTGGTCAATATTTCAATTGGGAATATTATATAACATTAATAACTAGATAAAATTTATATAATATATTTTAATATAAATTTGAAATATTTTAATAATTATTTATTAATAATAGAATTTAAAATAAAAAAAGGGCTAGGTGATTAGCCTAGCCAATAAGATAATATAATGAATAAAATTTTCTTAGTTATTTAACGACTGTCCCCTCTGCAATTATGTGGTATTGCCGAAGTTACGAAATATATTTTATTCCAAATAAAATAAATTACAAGCTATTTTTAAACGAAAGATAAATTATTTTTCATCTTTCGTTTAAAAACTTATTTTCTTAAACAAAATGTATAACTGAACAATGTTCAGTTTAAAAACACTTTCTTACATTCCTATATTAAAAAATAAAAACATACACTAACTTAATATTCAGCATTAAAAGCAAAAAAGCTAGTTCCGAAGAACTAGCCAATATTAGGAATGAATAAAATTTTCTAAGCCATCTGATGATAGCCTGTTTCATGACAAGGGCTAACTTGCCTAAAACAGTTACATAATAACGTTAATTTACACTAAAGCAAAGTTATTTAAATAAAAACTTACTTAAAATTCTGCAGTAGCACTAAAAATCATCACTTCGCCGGTAATCGGGTGCGTAATGGTTAAACTTTCTGCATGTAAACACAATCTAGGCGCTAAACTTTTAGCTAACGGGTTAGCATAAAATTTATCACCGAGAATTGGATGTCCTAACGCAAGCGAATGCACTCTTAGCTGATGTGAACGACCGGTAATCGGGGTAAGCTTCACTCGAGTGGTATTATTCGGTAAATGTGCCAATACTTCATAATGCGTAATCGCCTTTTTGCCTCGTTCGTAGCAAATTTTCTGACGAGGGCGATTTTCCCAGTCACAAATCAGTGGAAAATTCATTTCGCCGGTATCACCGACTTTTTCGCCTAATTTGCCCCAAAGCAAAGCGATATAATGCTTTTTCGGCTCTCGTTCACGAAATTGACGCTTTAACTCTTTCTCCGCCGCTTTACTGAGAGCGAATAACAGAATGCCGCTGGTTGCCATATCCAAACGGTGTGCAGGTTCGGTAAAGCCGTATTTCTGCTGTATACGAGTCATTGCACTGTCATAATACTCCGGACGATTGCCCGGTACGGAAAGCAAACCGCTTGGTTTATTAATCACTAAAATATGATTATCACGATAAACCTCCGTTAAAAACGGTTCAAGCGGAGGATGATATTCAATTAATGCCATTTTTGTTACCATAAAAAACACGGAATGGACGAATATAAGAAACAAGCGGTGAATTTTGAAGCTTTTTCTGCAAATTCACGCTTGCCGTGTTTCCGTCTATTCCGTGATAAATACTCTATTCTTTATTACTTACAATGACACGTAAGCTGTCTAAACGCCAATTCGCTAATGCAATTTGATTAAGCGATTCGACACGTTGTTTTTCCAGTGCATCAATTTCATCAGCACGAATATTTTTATTCACCGCTTGTAACGAGGTCAAACGGTGCAATTCCGCACTTAAGGTACTATCCGCTTCTTGGCTGGCTTTTTCAATTAATTCCGGTAATTTGGCTGCAATTTTTTGCTCGCTGATACTAATTAATTTCTTAATATCCGCTTGCGCCATTTTCGCAATTTTATTTGCCATTTGTTTATTCACCGGTTTTAACTGCTTCTCAAGCCCTGCAAACGACACCTGAGCCGCCATATCGTTACCTTTATTATCTAATAAGATACGCACTGGTGTCGGCGGCAGGAAACGCGTTAAATTTAAGCCTTTCGGCGCTTGTGTTTCCACCATATAGATTGCTTCAAGCAATAAAGTACCTGCCGGTAAGTTTTTATTAATCAGTAACGAAATTGCCGATTTACCGATATCGCCGGAAGTAATCAAGTCAATACCGTTACGAATCATTGGGTGATCCCAAGTTAAAAACTCAACGTCTTCTCGCATTAGTGCAAGCTGACGATCAAAGGTCACTGTCGTACCGTCTTCTGCAATACCCGGAAAATCCGGCACAAGCATATGACCGGTCGGACTAATCACGATAGATTGCTCGCCTAAATCTTCCTGTTCTAAGCCGATAACATCAAATAAGCTCAACGCAAAATTAACTAAGTGCGGATTATTATCTTCTTTCGCAATCGCTTCAGCGAGTTCCTGTGCTGCTTCACCGCCATTTGAATTTAGCTCAAGCAAACGATCTCGACCTTGCTCTAATTCCACTTTCAACTGTTGCTGGCGCTTAAAGGTTTTTGCAAGAAACTCGTCCAATCCGACCGCTTGCGGGTTCTTCAGGAAAGTTTCCAACTCTTCACCAAATTCACGGAATAATGCAGCGCCCATCGGACAAGTTTCTTCAAACGCATTCAAACCTTGATGATACCAAGTCGCTAATACCATTTGCATTGAATTTTCAAAACATGGTACGTAAATCTGAATGTCATTTTTCTGACCGATGCGGTCTAAACGTCCGATACTTTGTTCCAATAAGTCCGGATTATCCGGTAAATTGAACAGCACTAAATTGCTCGCAAATTGGAAGTTACGTCCTTCCGAGCCGATATTTGAACTAATCAAGACCTGAGCGCCCTCTTCCATTTGTGCAAAATAAGCGGAAGCTCTGTCTCGTTCTACAATCGACATTTTTTCATGGAACACCGCTGAGCGAATAGCCTCACGTTCACGTAGAATTTGCTCAAGCGCAATTGCCGTATCCGCTTGCTTACAAATTACTAAGATTTTCTCGTCACGGTGATTTTTCAGGAAAGTAATCAACCATTCGATACGAGGGTCAAAATCCGCCCATTTTGCCGCTGGATTCATACGTTGGAATAAACGTTCCGGATAAAGCTGATCATCTTTGGTTACACCGCCCATCATACCCATCATTTTTAACGCATTGGTATATTGGCTCGGCATTTCCAAGGTAATTTGATGATAAACACGATGTGGGAAACCTTTCACGCCCTGACGCGTATTACGGAATAACACTCGGCTTGTACCGTGGCGGTCAATCAGTTCACGAATCAATTCTTGACGCACTTGCAAGCGGTCATTTTCTTTCGATTTTTCGCTATTGATCACTTTAAACATCGGTTCGGTATCTTGCTCACTGAGTAATTCTGCAATGCTATTTTGCTCGTCATCGCTCAACGGCTTGTCATTCAATAAGCTTGCTACTGCATCCGCTACCGGTTTGTAATCTTTTTGTTCGGCAACAAAGCGGTTGTAATCATAGAAACGATCCACATCCAATAATGCCAAACGGGCAAAGTGACTTTCTTGCCCTAATTGCTCCGGCGTTGCAGTTAGAAGTAATACAGCCGGGGTTTGTTTTGATAAACGCTCAACAAATTGATAGCCGACACTTAGATCGTTTTCCGACCATTCTAAGTGGTGTGCTTCATCCACGATGAGCATATCCCAATTGCTTGCCAATACTTGTTTAGCTCGATTCGGTGAACTTTCTAACCAGTTGATTGAAGCTATCACTAACGCTTCACTATCAAACGGATTTTCGCTGACATCATTGCCGTCTTCATCCGCTTTATCAAAATCGGTACAACGTTCTTCATCAAATAATGAGAATTTCAGGTTGAAACGACGTAACATTTCAACCAACCACTGATGTTGCAAGCTTTCCGGTACAAGCACTAATACACGTTCCACTCTGCCGGAGAAAAATTGTTGCTGTAAAATCATCCCCGCTTCAATGGTTTTACCTAAACCGACTTCATCTGCTAATAACACACGAGGCGCAACACGCTGTCCGACTTCTTTAGCGATATGTAATTGGTGCGGAATTAAGCTCGCACGAATACCTCGCATTCCTCGTAATGGCGATTGAAATTGAGCTTGTTGGTGCTGTAATGCTCGATAACGTAAAGCAAAACGGTCGGAACGGTCAATTTGTGCTGAAAATAAGCGGTCTTGCGGCTTGCTGAAGTTTACTTTATGGTCTAACTGCATTTCAGGCAATACCGCTTCTTCACCGGAATCCGCTCGCTTACCTAAATAGATAATAAAGCCTTGGTTTTCAACAACCTCTTCAACATCTAACTGCCATCCCTCTACACTATTGATACGATCGCCTTTTTGAAATTGCACACGTGTTAAAGGCGCAACTGAAAGCGCATAAATACGCTCTTCCTCAGCGGCAGGGAATTGAATAGTGACAGTACGATTATCACTTGCTGTAACGATACCTAAACCTAAATTATTTTCTGACTCGCTGATCCAGCGCTGACCTACTACGAACATTTTGGGGTTATTTCTCCTATCTATAAATTCCTATTTATTCTACCAAATTTAACGACTCAAAGCGGTCTGATTTATAAAGAATTTTACAAATTTTGGGCATAAAAAAACCGCTTGCAACTAGCAAACGGTTTCTTTAAAAACATACCGGATTAGTTTTTATCTAAGTCTAAATCCGCTTTATATTCAATACGGTTATGATCTTTAATTTGAATATCAAGCTCTTGATCGCCACGCTCAAATTTAAGATCCGCATCATCTCTTTCAATTTCAGCTTCTGTTACTCGGAAATCATGACGTTTTGCATGTGAAATCGCATTTTTAGCAATTACACGCACATCGTTACCACGTAAGCGATATTCCACTTCATATTCGCCATTACCTTGGCGATCCGCTTTTACTAATTTACCATTCGGGCGATAAATTTCACGGGGAATATCTGTGGCAAATGCCGTTGCAGTAAATAAGCCTAATGTCATTGCTAATAAAGTTGCTTTCGATAACATTTTCATAATTGTCCTTCCGTAATAAAGATGAAAAATTGTAATACTCCATTTTGGATGCACATAAGACGAATAAATAGCCGCTTAGTTCTTCAAGTTTTTATAAACTTTGGTAAAGTTTGAACGCTTGTCCATCCGACATACTAGCTAGATAATCGCAAATCACACGAGGGCGTTTTGCCACTTCAGCCTGTTGCCAACGTAAAGCGACATTTTGTGGCAATAAACGCTCCGGATCGGTACTTAGCATATCGTACAACGCCATTAAAATACGCTGACCTTTATACTCCACCCTTTGCGTTTTTACATCACAAATCACATATTGATACACAAAGCATTTTAAAATTTCTAACACACATTTCACATCATCCGGTAAATAAGCATTAAAACGTAATAATGGCTCATCAAAGCCCGCTTGCTCACGCCATTGGACGTTAGTCACAAAATAATTAACTAAAGCACCGATTACATCTTTCCGTTCATAACGATGTTGTGAAAATAATTTCTGGCTAAGGGTCGGTAAAATCGTTTGAATCCAACCGGAAGCACACTGTTCCAGCTGTTGCTGTGCCTGCTGCCACGATTGTGGCGTGACCATACCGCCGGCAATCGCATCTTCCAAATCGTGTACGCCGTATGCAATATCATCGGCAAGTTCCATAATGCTGCAATCCAGCGATTTATATTTAGTTTTATGCGGTTCAAGCGGATCCTTACTGAAACTTATCATACGCAATAATTTACGATCTTGCTCGCTTAACGGTGCTAACACCCAATCGAAAAAGGTTTGATCATCGCTAAATATGCCCTTACAGGTTTTGAATTGATGTAAGTTGATATAAGGTGACTCGGCAAATTGCGGACGAGCTTGCGGTTCGGTTTCTTCAAGCAGTGCAGGATATTTAATAATACCTAACAAGGTTCTGCGAGTGAGATTCATACCGTGTTGCGGCGTATAGGGTTCAAGTTGAGTCACAATCCGAAACGACTGGGCATTGCCTTCAAAACCGCCATATTCACGCATTTTATAATTGAGTGCCATTTCGCCGCCGTGTCCGAATGGTGGGTGTCCAATGTCATGTGCAAAACAAAGTGATTCAATCAAACTGCGAGACGGCAATAAAGCGGTCAAATTTTCGGCTAAATTTGCAAATTTTTGATCAGAAACGACCGTTTGAAAGGCTTGTTTCTCTCGTAATAATTTGGCACGGATACTACTACCGATCTGCGCGACTTCAAGCGAGTGAGTCAGACGTGTACGATAAAAATCATCTTCACCAACTGCGTGAATCTGTGTTTTAGCTTGTAGGCAACGAAAGGCTTCGGAATGCAAAATTCTCGCACGATCTCGCTGAAACGGTGAACGGTGGTCTTGTTCCCGTTTTTTATCCTCCAAAAAGCGTTCGGTCCAAACATTCGAAATCATCTTTCCCTCTTTTTCATATATAATAACTGACTTTACGAATTTGATTTTACACTAAAAATGGCACTGTTCTACTCTGAAAAAGCTGCAAAACAGCAAGCAAAAAAATCAGCGAAAATAACCGCTTATCCGCCGGTTAGTATTCAATCTTTGGACTACCAAGGTTTAGGCGTGGCGAAAATAGGCGGTAAAACTTGGTTTATCGAAAACGCCTTACCTAACGAACAAGTTGAAATCCAAGTGTTGGAAGAAAAACGTCAATACGGACGGGCGAAAGCGGTTAAAATTTTAAAGCAATCCGCCGAACGCCAACAGCCGAGTTGTACTCTCTACGGCAAATGTGGTGGCTGCCAAATGCAGCACATTCCGCTAGATTTACAGCGTGAATCAAAACAGCAGGCACTCTTTCAACGCTTACAAAAACTGCAATCACAGCCGATTAATTTTCAACCGATGATCGTCGGTAACGATAAGGGCTATCGTCGCCGAGCAAAACTCAGTATTGCGTTACAAAATAATCAGTTAGTGATTGGTTTTAAAATGCAAAATTCAAACCAAATCATACCGCTTGAACAGTGTGAAGTGTTGGTGGAATCGCTTTCTCAGCTTATCAAACCGCTACAAGTTCTATTTAGCACGTGGAAGAATAAAAAAACACTTGGACATATTGAACTGGTTCAAGCGAATAATACGATTGCGATGTTGGTACGTAACGTAGGACAATTCCATCCGCAAGATAGCCAAAATTTGCAACAATTTGCCGAAAAATATTCACTTTCATTGTTTGTTATGGCCGCTGAAAATGATATCGTTCAACTAAATGGCGAAGCACCGTACTACCAAATTCATGGTATAAAATTGGGCTTTTCGATTCGTGATTTTATTCAAGTGAATGGCAACCTAAATGAAAAAATGGTGGATAAAGCGCTGGAATGGCTCAATCTTTCTGCGCAAGATAGAGTATTGGATTTATTCTGTGGTATGGGCAACTTCACCTTGCCAATTGCCAAACACGCCGGCTTTGTTGTGGGTGTAGAAGGCGTTGAAACGATGGTTGAACAAGCCAAGCAGAATCAAGCTACAAGCGGTCTAAAAAACGTAGAATTTTACCAAACCAACCTAGGCGAACCTTTTGCCGATAAAGCGTGGGCAAGTGAGCCGTTTAACAAAGTTTTATTAGATCCGGCGCGTAACGGCGCATTTTTCTGCTTGGATCACTTAGCCGCATTGAATCCCGAAACGATTGTCTATGTTTCCTGCAACCCCGCCACATTAGTGCGAGATGCGGAAAAACTAATTCAAGCCGGTTATAAACTGCAAAAAGCGGCAATGATCGATATGTTCCCACATACCGGACATTTGGAATCTATCTCGTTATTTACTAAATAATGAACACATTATCACAGCATAAACCGAAATTAGGTTGATTTATACTTAGGATATTCTGTGATGATAATCTTGAAGAAATAGGAATTGTTTTGACAAGATATAGAAAAAAAGAAACCCCATAGAAAACCTACGGGGCAAATTCTTTTGTTCTAATTCTGGAGGTATGAATCACTGTTTTATAAAAGGAGACAAATAAAACAAGAACAAAAGCAAAACTAAAGGAAATTAGTTGGCTCCTCCTGCGGGACTCGAACCTGCGACATATGGATTAACAGTCCACCGTTCTACCGACTGAACTAAGGAGGAACATTTCGGTAAAAAATAATAGCGCTAAACCGTTTTAGCGTCAAACGCTATAACCTAACTTGTCAATTCTTTGCAATTCTTGAATTTTAGCGACCTATTCACAACAAATTTCACAATTTTTAAGTTTCGGTAGCTTCATTTCTCTTACCGAAAAATGTAAGCCATCAATCATCAATAATCTTCCAGCTAAACTTTTACCGATGTTCAGCAATAATTTTATTGCCTCCAATGCTTGTAAGCTCCCAACCACACCAACGATCGGCGCAATCACACCGGCTTCTACACAACTTAAAGTGCTGTCACCAAATAATTGACTTAAACAATTGTAACAAGGCTCATCTTCCGCATAAGTAAATACCGAAATTTGACCTTCAAAGCGAATTGCCGAGCCGGAAACAAGCGGTCGTTTTTGGGCAAAACATTGCAAATTAAGCTGATTTCGAACCGTAACGTTATCGGTGCAGTCCACAACTAAATCCACTCGCTCAATCAACTCGGCAAATTCGGCATCGCTACATTGTTTATTAATCGCCTCAAGCTGAATATGCGGATTGATTTGGCTTAAACGCGCTTTTGCCGACTCTACTTTCGGCTGACCGATATTGGCATCCGTATGCAAAATTTGACGCTGTAAATTGGATAATGAGACCTCATCAAAATCAACCAAGATCAAATGCCCGACACCGGCAGAAGCCAAATATTGCGCAGCACTACAGCCCAAACCGCCAAGCCCGACAATCAATACGCAGCTTACTTTTAACTTTTCTTGTCCGTCAAAATCAACTCTTTTTAAAATAATTTGACGGTTATAGCGCAACATTTCCTGATCGCTAAGTTCCATATTCACTCACTATCTCAATAAACTATTAAACGGCTGAATCGTCACTTTTTCACCGGCATTTACATTGCCTCGTTCTGTTTCTAATACAATAAAGCAATTACTTTCATAAAAAGCACTGAAAATATGCGAGCCTTGCGGGCCGACCGAACGCACTGCTACTTCGCCCTGTCCATTCACATAATAGAAACCACGTTGGAAATCTTGGCGACCCACCGCTTTCTTCAAATTCGTATCTACAATAGCGGTTAAATTTTGGGTAAGATTTGCAATACGCTCCGCATTCACACCGGCTAATTTGGCTAACGCCGGTTGCACTAATTGGTAAAAGGTGACTAAAGCGGAAACCGGATTACCCGGTAAACCGAAGAACCAAGCGTGTTGCAATTTACCGAAAGCGAACGATTTGCCCGGTTTCATCGCAATTTTCCAAAAGCAGATTTCGCCCAGTTTTTCTAACACATCTTTGGTGAAATCCGCTTCACCAACTGACACACCGCCGCTGGTAATTAATACGTCCGCTTGCTGTTGCGCTTGATTGAACATTTGTTCGAATATGGCCGGATCGTCCGCTAAAATGCCAAAATCTAAAATCTCACAATTTAACTTTTCTAACATTAAACGCACCGCAAAACGGTTCGTATCATAAATTTTGCCTTGTTCTAGCGGCTGACCGACCGAAGTTAATTCATCACCTGTGGAAAGAATCGCGACTTTTAAACGGCTAAATACCGACACTTGCGCAATACCTAACGAAGCTAATAACGGCAAAGTGGTTACGTTTAATAAACTGCCTTTCGCTAACACCAATGCGCCTTGTTTTACGTCTTCACCGATTCGGCGAATGTTTTGCCCAAGCTTCGGCGTTTTGCAAAATTTCACTAAAATTTGACCGCTTGCTAGGGTTTCTGCTTCCGTTTCTTCTTGCATCACCACCACATCACAATCTGCCGGCACCACCGCACCAGTCATAATGCGAACACATTCACCGGCTTTTACTTCTCCGGTAAACGGATTGCCAGCAAAAGATTTACCAGCAACGGTTAAACGTTCGAATTGTGCAAGATCCGCTAAACGAAACGCGTAGCCGTCCATTGCCGAATTATCGAAACTTGGTACATTAATCGGGGAAAAAATATCTTCTGCTAAAATACGATTCGCACACTCTGCCAGTGTTAATGTTTCTGTTTTTGATGCTGTCGGTAAGCGGTTTAGCATCTCTTGTAATGCTTCCGACAAAGTACGTAATGCCATAAAATCCTCAGTTATTTAACTCACTTGAATAAAGAAATCTCGCACACCGACTAATAAATTATTAATCGCAACTGACGCTAAAATTAAGCCCATTACACGGCTAATGATCGCCGCTCCCGCATTACCAATAAAGTGTTGAATGCGATTTGCCGCCAGTAAAAATAAGTAGGTAATCGCCAATACCGACAGCATAATACCTGCCGTAACCACTTGATCAGTAATACTAAAACGGTGGTTATCCGTAAGTAATACAATTGCCATCATCGCTCCCGGCGAAGCAATAGATGGCACTGCTAAAGGGTAAACCGCCAGCTCACTAATACGGGCTTTTATTTTCATTTCTTGTTCCGGTTTACTCTCACCAAAAATCATTGTTAACGCAAACAGTAATAATACTAAGCCACCGGCGGCTTGGAATGCCGATAGCGGAATCTGCATTGCTTCCAGCAACATCTGTCCGCCGACTAAGAAAAACATTAAAATACCAGCAGAAATCACCACCGCATTACGTGCAATTTTACGGCGATCTTCGATTGGTAAACCGATCGTTTTCGCCAAATACACTGGAATTGAACCGATAGGGTCAATTACCGCCCACAATACAACAAATTGCACGGCTAATGAATCAAACATAGCTTCCTCTATTTATGTTAGAATATCGGTAAAATTTTAACATAAACCAAGCATTTATAATGATTTTTTTCACCGATCTTATCTTAAAACGTGGACAATCCGTCCTTTTAGAAAATACCTCCGTCACCATTCATACCGGTCAAAAAGTTGGACTGGTCGGTAAAAACGGTTGTGGTAAATCTTCACTTTTCGCTTTAGTGAAAGGCGAATTACAACTGGAAGGCGGCGATGTTTCTCTGCCGAAAAACTGGGCGATTTCTTGGGTAAATCAAGAAACACCGGCGCTTGAAATTTCCGCATTGGATTATGTGATCCAAGGCGATCGCGAATATACCGGTTTAATGAGCCAACTAGAAAAAGCCAATCAAGAAAATAACGGCAATCAAATTGCTCTCATTCACACTCAACTGGATACAATTGACGCATGGACAATTCAAGCCCGAGCAGCAACGTTGTTAAACGGTTTGGGCTTCGCTAACGAACAACTTGCTTTACCGGTAAAATCATTCTCGGGCGGTTGGCGTATGCGTTTGAATTTAGCGCAAGCGCTGATCTGCCGTTCTGATTTGCTGTTACTTGATGAACCAACTAACCACTTGGATTTAGATGCGGTGATCTGGCTGGAAAAATGGCTGACCAATTATCGTGGTACGCTATTGCTAATTTCCCATGACCGAGATTTTCTTGATCCGATAATTGATCGCGTGATTCATATCGAAAATCAGCAATTGAATGATTACACCGGTAACTACACCTCGTTTGAAATTCAGCGTGCGACCAAAATCTCGCAACAAAATGCCGCTTACGCACAGCAACAGCGTAAAGTTGCTCATTTACAAAGCTTTATCGACCGTTTTAAAGCCAAAGCAACCAAAGCGAAGCAGGCACAAAGCCGTATCAAAGCATTGGAAAAAATGGAACTGATTGCGCCGGCTTATGCGGATAGCCCGTTTGAATTTGAATTCCGTCCGCCGCTTGCATTACCAAGCCCGTTATTAATGATGGAAAAAGCCAGCGCAGGTTACGGTGACAAGACCATTTTAGAATCGGTTAAACTGAATTTAGTGCCCGGCTCACGTATCGGTTTACTCGGTCGCAACGGCGCGGGTAAATCAACGCTAATTAAATTACTCGCCGGCGAATTAGCACCGCAAACCGGACATATTCAATTAGCCAAAGGTGTGCAATTAGGTTATTTCGCACAATATCAAATGGATACGTTACGCTTTGATGAAAGCCCGTTATGGCATTTGCAGAAAATTGCACCGGAACTAACCGAACAAGAAGTACGTAATTATTTAGGCGGTTTTGATTTTAAAGGCGATAAAGTGAAACAAAACGTCGGCTCGTTTTCCGGCGGGGAAAAAGCCCGTTTGGTGTTAGCGTTAATCGTATGGCAACGCCCAAATTTACTGTTGTTGGACGAACCGACCAACCATTTAGATCTGGAAATGCGTCAAGCGCTAACCGATGCGCTCACTTATTATGAAGGCTCACTAGTGGTGGTGTCACACGATCGCCATTTATTGCGTAGTACGGTGAATGAATTTTATCTGGTGCATGATAAAAAAGTGGAAGAATTCAAAGGCGATCTGAATGATTACCAAAAATGGCTAAACGAACAAAATGCGCTTGAAGCTGCAAAAAATTCAGGAAATTCGACCGCTTGTGCAGAGGAAAAAGCAGATAATAGCGCCGCAAATCGTAAGGAACAGAAGCGTTTAGAAGCAGAATTACGCCAACAAACCGCACCATTACGCAAAAAGATCACACAGTTAGAGAAAGATCTTGAAAAAGCGAGTGAAAAGCTAAATCAGCTCGAAGCACTACTGGCTTCAAGCGAGATCTATGAAGCGGAAAATAAAGCGCAACTTACCGAAGCACTCGCGAAGCAAATCGAAGCGAAAAAAGCCGTTGAAGAAATTGAAATGGAATGGCTGGACTGCCAAGAACAGCTTGAGGAATTGCTCAGCTAATTCTGCTTCCTTGGCGCATTGCTGAAATCCTAGCACGGCAAAGCCTTGCTAGGTTAAACAGAATTCAGTTTGTAGGGGCGGACCGAGGTGTCCGCCCGTGATATACAAATCTCATTGATTTTTTTGGGCGAACACATCGATTCGCCCCTACGTTTCATTTATCAACAATTTTATGCAACTGCCACATTATACCGGCTTTTTTAAAAATCCCACCGCTTGTTTTCTTTTCTGTGTTCTCCGTGTATTCCGTGGCGATTAAAACACTAAGCCACGAAATATCTATACCTTCTCACTCACTTTTTCTTCTGCTTTCGCAAAAATCGTGTTTTTAACCGAAGTTAATAATTGTTGGCGAATTGCAGAAAGTTTCGGTTTTTCGCCCGCTTGGAAAGCAACCGGACGACAAAATTCCATCGCTTTAATGCCTAATCTTGCAGTGAGCAAACCTACACCAATGCCCTGTGCGGCACGCAGTGAAAGTTTAGCAGTTAAATTCTGTGAGAAGAATTCCATACCAACATCGCTCACCACTTCAGTTGCACCGGCAAATACCATGTTAGTTAATACCATTTTGAATAATTTCAAACGGCTGAAATAACCTAATTGCATACCGTAGGTTTTGCTAATTTTATTGACCAATGCAATATTTCGCCAAGCGACCATCAACACATCCACAACGGCTAACGGGCTAACCGCCACAATCACCGCATTTTCAGTCGCACTTTTTGAAATCATTTTTTTCACTTGCTTATCAAGCGGTGTGAGCACCGTTTCACTAAATAGGTAAAGCACTTCTTTTGCATTGTAAGCCTCATTTAATTGGCTTTGCCAACGTTGTTGCGAATGTTGTACGCTTGGCACATTTTTTAAATTCGCCACAACCTCATTGCAAAAATTCACCGCTTTTTCACCGCTTGTCGTTGAAAGTTCTTCTAAAAGTAATTGTTCGCTTACTTGCTGTTGTTGCTGATGATGACGTAAAAAAACTAACTTCCGCCATTCGCCGATAATCGCAACCACACCGGTTAAACTGATTAAGGCGAACACAATGGCAAAAGCAAAATAAATCCATTGACGAGCTTGGAAGGTGTCAATCAACCATTGTACACTTTGTGCAATCACGGCAATGCTAAATACCCCCAACGCAAACAGTAATACTCTTACCCAAAAACGCGACGGCTTTAGGCTTTCTTCAACAATTAATTTCGCTTCAACCTCTTGATATTCCTCTTCAATTTGAACATCTTCCGAAGCCTCAAACTCCTGTTTCGCCACAAATTGCTGTTCTGTTGTGACTTCTTGCTCACTAAATATTTGTTTCTTCATTGTTTTCTCTTTTCAATTAACCACAGAATACACTCACAGCCTTTTCCGTGTATTCTGTGGTTTCCGTGGTTAAAACCCTATTGTTAAATCTCTTGATTTACCACTCGTTCAATATGCCCTTTTAGACCGTCATAGCCGTGCTCCGTTTTGAGTATTTGGAACAAATCTTTGGCTTCCGGATATTCCTTATCTAAATAATGTAGCCACTGTTTGATTCGTGCAACATGATAAAAGCCCGAGTCATGCTCATTTTCCATATTTACATATTGAAACAGTAATTGCAGCACCTCGTGCCATGACATTTTAGGCTGATTAAATTTCACCACTCGGCTAAGGTTCGGCGTGTTTAATGCGCCTCGCCCGATCATTAAACTCGAACAAGCGGTCGTATTTTGACAATTTTTTGCAGATTCAAAATCCCAAATTTCACCATTAGCAATCACAGGAATCGAAAGACGTTTTCGAATTTCGCCGATTGCCTGCCAATTAATGCGTTCCGCTCGATAACCATCTTGTTTGGTACGACCGTGTACGGTAATTTCATTTGCACTACCTTGTGCCACCGCATCGGCAATTTCAAAACATTGATCCGCTGAATCCCAACCTAAACGCACTTTTACCGAGACGATTTGATTTTGTGGAACAGCTTCTCGCATTGCTTTGGTTGCACGGTAAATCAAATCCGGATCTTTTAGCAATGATGCCCCGCCATTACTGCCGTTTACCGTTTTAGACGGACAACCGCAATTCAAATCCACCCCATGCGATCCCAACTCAATCGCCAACTGTGCATTTTCTGCCAACCATTGCGGATGTTGTCCTAATAACTGCACTCGCACAGGCGTACCAGAATCGGTTAAACCTCCCTGCAACAATTCAGGTGCAAGACGATAAAATGCTTTCTTCGGCAATTTTTGATCCACCACTCGCACAAATTCTGAAATGCACAGATCGTAATCATTTACTGCCGTCAGTAATTTGCGAACAAAGGGATCTAATACGCCTTGCATCGGCGCTAAAATAACTTTGGGTATCGTATTCATCATTCAATTTTTTGCTTATTCGATTCAAAAAGAAAGCGGTCAATTTTTGCAAAATTTTTACCAAAAATGACCGCTTGAAATGGTTAATGCTATTCGTAAAAATGGGAACGAATCCGCAGGTCTGGACGGGCAATCAGATAAATAATAAGCGCGGTAATTGCCCCTAAAGTATCGGCTAACATATCTTTTTGTGCGTCCCAAATGTCGCCTTGCGAGCCCAAAAACTCGATGCCTGCATTACCGCCTTCAACTACCGCATATTGCCATTCGATAATCTCATAACTTGCGGCAACCGCCATAATAAAGAATAACGAAAAGAATATTGCAACACCTAATCCGCATTTACGGCGACGTAATAACCATTCCGCCATCGGGAAACTATAAAAGCCGATAATGTAGTGTGCCACTCTATCAAAATGATTACGATCTTCGCCTAAAATCGGAGTGAGAAACTGATTCGCCCAGTCAAAAGGCACATTGGCAAAGGTATATTTGGCACCGATTAAGTGCATAATCATCCATAAGGACATTAAGATATAGGCTAAACCGCTAAATTGAAATTTAGAGTATGTAAAAATCAGTAGCCCAAATACCACAAAAATTGGTATCACTTCCGCATAGCAGACCGCCCGATCTGACGGAGTGATCCCTGACCATATCGCAATTGCAGTAATCACAATCACTAAAAACAGCGGAATAATATGTGAGCGCTGTTCCATTATTTCCATCCTTTTACTTTACAGATTAAATCGTAAGCGGCTTGAATTTGTTGAGCTTTCTCTTTCGCTAATTCCATCATCTCATCCGGTAGACCTTTTGCCGCCAGCTTATCCGGATGATGTTCGTTCATCAATTTACGGTAAGCACGTTTTACAGCAGTTTGATCATCATTTGCGGTAACACCTAAAACTTTATAAGCAGCATCAATGCTCGGCGCACTACTATTCGTTTGTCGATAGCCACCATATCCGCCTTGCGATTGCTGATAATCACCACCTTGCTGATATTGCTCTTGATAAAAGCCACCGTTTCTAAATTGCTGTGCAGCCATAACCATCGCAATCATACGCTCAAATTGGAAACGACTCATTCCCATAGTTTCGGCAATCGTAAATAGAATTTGCTGTTCATTGGCATCCAATTGTCCATCATGTAGGGCCGCCTGCATCTGAACTTCTACAAAAAAGCGTAATAAATCTGCACGCTGACCACAAGCTTCTCTGAATTCCTGAATAACTTGGCGTAACGGGAAATCAGCCTCTTTACCTAAGGTAAACGCTTGTTGTGCAAGTTGTTGGGCATTAGCATCTAATTTTAGGCGACTCATTAACTGACGAGCCAAATGAATATCATCTTCCGTTACACGCCCTTTTGCTTTCGCAATATGTCCTAATACGGCAAATGTCGTCTGAGTGAAAAGTGATTGACGTGTTAAGTTTTTGCCAAAAATGGTTGAGCGAACCGAACCTAATTCATAAAGCTTCTTATCCGCAAGATGACCGATAAAAGCCCCTAATAGTCCACCAAAAAAGCTATGAAAGATTTGATAGCCGAAGAAGAATCCAATAATTTTTCCGATAAATTGCATTTGTTGTCCTTGTTTAATTCCCAGACGAATATCGTTAAGCAGTTATTTTAGCTTAAAATACTTAAAATAGAATTAAATCTTTATCTTACAGAACTAATTATCTTTCGAGAGAATATTATTCATATACGGATAATTATTTCAGAGTGAAAAGTAATTATGGGGATTAAATCTAAAAAAACAAAGAGGAAGGGCTAAATAATAAGTTACAAAAACTTTCAGTTTTGTAAAAAAGAAATGAAATAAGACCGCTTGTCATCGCATGATGAATAAAGCCCTGAAAAATCAGGGCCTTATTTTTGTCTTTAGTAATTAGGCTACAAATCAGTATTCTAATACTGCACGACGGTTTTTAGCGTAGTCAGCTTCAGTGTGACCTAACACAGCTGGTTTTTCTTCACCGTAAGAAACAGTTGAAACTTGGTTAGCACCTTTAGTTGCTAAGTAGTTTTTAACTGCGTCTGCACGACGTTGACCTAACGCGATGTTGTACTCTGGAGTACCACGTTCGTCAGCGTGACCAGCAACTGTTACTTTACCGTTTGCTGATGTTAAGTATGCAGCATGTGCATCTAAAAGTTGTTGGTACTCACCTTCAACTGCATAGCTGTCGAAACCGAAGTATACAGTGTTGTAACGAGTTTGTAAGTCTTCAGCAGTCATACCGCCGAATTGACCTGCGTTTGCGTTAGCATTTGCGTTAGCGTTGTCTGATGAGCTGCTGCAAGCTGCTAATACGAATGCTGGTGCCGCAATCATCAATACTTTAGCTAGTTTTTTCATTTGTTGCTCCTAAAAAGAATTTTATTATTTAGTCAAATACGGTGACCAAGCAGGAAACTTAAATTGTCCACCTGCTCCCGGCAAGTTAGCTTTGAAACGGCCATCTGCGGACACCAATTGTAGCACTTTGCTCGTACCTTTGGTAGAGCTATAAATAACCATAATACCATTTGGCGAAATACTTGGACTCTCATCTAAGAAAGTTGAACTCAATACTTCCGTGCCACCCGAAGTGAGATCGCGTTTCACAACCTTATCACCAGCAATCATGATTAAATTCTTACCATCAGATGAAACTTTAGCGTTATAGCTACCGCTTCCACCCATTGGGCTCGCGCCGCCACCTGATGAACTCATTCTATACACTTGCGGAGAACCAGCACGGTCTGAAGTGAAGTAAATCGTACTTCCATCCGGAGACCAACTTGGTTCTGTATTATTACCTGCATTAGCAGTTAATTTTGATGGTTTACCACCATTTGCACTAACAACATAAATGTCTAACTCACCGTCTTGGTTCGATGCGAATGCAATACGAGAACCATCCGGAGAAAATGCCGGTGCACCGTTATGCCCACGTAATGCCGCTACAACACGACGAGAACCTGAACGTAAATCATGCACAACAACCTGTGCTTTTTTATTTTCAAACGTTACATAAGCTAAACGGCTACCGTCCGGAGACCATTCCGGCGACATTAACGGTTCTCTACTTTTCACAACAGTGAAGGCATTATAACCGTCATAATCTGAAACACGTAATTCGTAAGACGATACACCACGTTGTACAACGTACGCAATTTTTGTTCTGAAAGCACCACGAATTTGCGTAATTTTTTCAAATACCTGGTCACTTACCGTATGCGCACCTTGACGAATTTGTGCTGCCGGTACATTAAATGAACCTTGCGCTAAAACTGCTGCCGGATTACTTAATGTATCAACTAATTGATAAGCAACGTTATAACCACCACCGGTAGGTGTCACTTGCCCTACAACCACGCTATCAACACCAATATCCGTCCATTGTTGCGAATTAACTTCTGCAACTGAACCCGGTTGAGCCGGTAACTTCGCTTGTTCAATCGGTGTAAACTTACCGCTATTACGTAAATCGTCCGAAATGATTTGTCCTATATCCGCAGGTACACCACCATTCGCTTTAAATGGAACAACTGCAATAGGTTGCGCCATACTTACACCTTCATCAACAGAAATCACCACATCTGATTCAGCCGTTACTGCATTGCTAAAAAAGAGGGCGATGACAGTGATAACACTCGTAAAACGAGATTTTAATTTCATTGTTAACCTCTTGGTTGTTATAAAACTTTTAAACCAAACTTAATAATTGGAGATTTATATTTATTATAAATCTCTTCATTTGGAGCTCTCGGAACATTTCTTGCCGAGGTAATTGCAGCTACTGCCGCTCGACAAATATCATCCGGACCGGATAATACCTGATGGCTTGTGATATTACCTGCCGGATCAATCGAAATTTTCACTTGGCATTCTCGCCCACTAAAGCTTGGATCAACACGATAGGTTCGCGCCAATTTTTTCTTAATTAGCTGTTCATAACCTGTATCAGCTACGCCTTTTCCATCACTGATACCTTTCGAGTTACCATTACCTTGTGAACCCGCAGTATTTTTATTACCGCCTTTACTCGAACCACCACCAATATCTCCACCACTTAAGAAATCATCAAGGGCTTTATTATTTTTGGCTTGAGCTGCTTTGGCTGCTACATCCGCTTTAACCTTCGCTTCTGCGGCTGCTTTCGCTTTAGCTTCTTTTTCTGCTTTAGCCTTAGCTTCTTTCTCCGCTTTTAGTTTCGCTTCCTTTTCAGCTTTTTCTTTAGCTTCTTTCTCTGCTTTAACTTTGGCTTCTTTTTCCGCTTTTAGTTTCGCCTCTTTTTCCGCTTTTAATTTTGCTTCTTTCTCGGCCTGTTTTTGCTCTTCAAGTTTTTTCTGCTGTTCAGCTTTTTTCTGAGCTTCTTTTGCTTTCTTCTCTTCCTCAGCTGCTTTTGCTGCCGCTTCTAAGTTTCTAGCCTCTGCTTCAGCTCTTAAGCGAGCAGCCTCCGCTGCTTTTTTACGAGTAGCTTCTTCCGCTTGCTCTTTTTTAAGCTGCTCTTGCTGACGTTGCTGCTCAGCTTTTTGGCGCTGTTCCTCTTCACGTTGCTCTTCTTGTTTTTTGCGTTCTTCAATCATTGCAACACGTTGCTGCTCTTTTGCCTGTTCTTCAGCAATTTCTTGAGGCGTCGGTTCTTCTACTACTTCTTCATGTTTTGGTTTTTCTTGTTCCGCCACCTTCGGCTGTGCACTGCCTTTTTTGTCTGATTTTAAGAGTCCGTACTCGGCAGCAACCTGCCCAGTATCAACCATAACAGCTTCAAACTCTTCACCTGTACCACCGCTACCGCCGGCTGCTTCTTCTAGCGTAGTCTTGGTAAAAAATGAACCAAGTAGAAGCAATCCAATCAACAATGCATGTAATAGGACTGAAACTATAACCGCCAGTTCTAGTCTGTCGTCTTTAGATTTCACACGTTATCCTTATTACTATTTGCCTTGGGTCATTAACCCAGCATTTTTAATACCCGCATCTTTTAAAAGAACAATTCCTTTAATAACTTCTTCATAAGGAATATCTTTCTCTGCCGCCACAAGGAAAAGAGTATTCGGATCTTTCTGGAATGCTTCACCGGCATACGCAACAACTTCTTGCTCACCTAACGCTTCCTGTCCGCTACTCCCTTGTACAAAGTTACCGTCAATTTTTAATTTATATAGACCGACATCCGCAACTTGCAAAATGACGGGAGTTTTATCTTCATTAGATACCGATTGACTATGTTTATCTTCTGGTAAATTAACCTCAACGCTTTGGCTGATAACCGGTGCGGTTGCCATAAAGATAAGTAATAGTACAAGCAATACGTCCAAAAATGGCACAATATTGATTTCAGATTTAATGTCATTACGTTTACGACGGTAAGACATATTTTCCTCTTATACATTAGTGAATAAAAGATCTGACCATATTAAGCGGTCAGATCTCGTGAATTTTTTACTACTCGCTTATTTTTTAGAAAACGCTTGGCGATGTAAAATAGTAGTAAATTCATCAATAAAATTAGCATAATCTTGTTCTAGTTTATTTACACGTAAACTTAAACGATTGTATGCCATAACTGCTGGAATTGCAGCGAATAATCCGATTGCTGTTGCAATCAAAGCTTCCGCAATACCCGGAGCAACTGATTGTAAGGTTGCCTGTTTTACTGCACTTAAGCCCATAAATGAGTGCATAATCCCCCATACCGTACCGAATAAACCGATATAAGGACTGATTGAACCTACTGTTCCTAAAAATGGAATGTAGCTTTCTAAATTTTCAATTTCACGGTTTAACGCTAAGTTCATCGCTCGGCTAGAACCTTTCATGGTCGCTTCAGGCGCATCCGAGTTTACTTGCTGTAAACGCATATACTCTTTAAAACCAGCATAGAAAATTTGCTCTGAACCGGTCAAGCCATTACGACGATTTTCTAAACCTTCATGTAAGCGATGTAAATCTTCACCTGACCAGAATTTATTTTCAAACGCTAACGCATCTTTCTTTGCCGCTGTTAAAATACGGCTACGTTGAATAATGACAGCCCAAGATAAAATTGAGAACATGATTAAGATTAAAATAACAATCTTAACAACGATACTTGCCTGCATAAACAGCGAAACAAGGTTAAAATCAGTTTCCATTTAATAGAACTCCGAATAAGTAATTTGTTTAAAAAATTAGACCGCTTGTAGTGCCTGACGTATATCATCAGGGATCCCCACAGGCTTCATTTTTGTTAAATCAACACTTGCAACGGTGACTTTTGCTTCACTTAAACAAATATCATCACGCCATAATTGTTGTTGAAATACAATCGTTGCTTTTTTTAACTCAGTTACGACTGTTTCGACCCTGAGTAAATCATCTAAACGAGCAGGAATTTTATAATCAATTTCTAATTTTTTTACGACAAAAGCAAATGAGCCGGCCAATAATTGTTGCTGAGAGAAACCTACTTGGCGTAAATACTCTGTGCGTGCACGCTCAAAAAAACAGATGTAATTTGCATGGTAAACCACGCCTCCGGCATCCGTATCTTCATAATAAACTCTAATCGGGAAATTCATTTGCATTCCAATATTCGTCAAAATGAAAAACGCCCAAAAATTAGGCGTAAATTGCGTGCTATTTTAGAGAGAGAAAAATGGTTGTGCAATAGGGAAATGAAAATATTTTTTTATAAAAAAATTAATAAAAAAGCGTAAGAAATCTTACGCCTATCTTAATGAAATTAAATAACTCAATGAACTAATGACAATTAAATAGCCTGTTATAGGTAAAAAGACTAGACGCCAAATCGCACTTTGAATTTCAAAGCCAATTCCATGAATCCACAAAATGGCCATGCCATAGAAGGCTAATATCGCTAAATAAGGGATATGCCCACCAAAATGCTGGGCAAATAGATTAGCATTCAGCAATATCATTGCAAATAGCACACCGGCAAGAATAAAAGAAAGGGCCTTTAGCCAGCCCTTTCTTGTTAAATTATAGAGCGAATGAATCATTCACTATAATCCTATTCGTCAAATTTGCCTGTTTTCTCAATGCTAACAGTAATTACCGTTGCAAAAAGAATCGCAAGTAAAACGCCTAATACCCAAGTTACATAAAACATCTGTTTATCTCCTTAGTATGCACTTGCTTTGTTATCTTCTAAGTATTTAGCATCTAAGCGACCATACATTTTGATGTATGACCAAATAGTATAAGCTAATACTAAAGGCACAAAGATACACGCAACAACTAACATTACTGTTAATGTATATTGACTTGCTGTTGAATCCCAAACCGTTAAGCTCATTTCTGGGTGAGAAATTGACGGCATAATAAATGGGAACATAGATACAGCTGCAGTAACAATAACCCCAACAAGCATAATTGATGATGAGAAGAATGCTAAGCCGGAACGATTCACTTTAGAAGTAACAATCGTTAACAATGCACCTAATACCGCTAATGCAGGAACAACCCATAATACCGGCATCTCAGCAAAATTTCTGAACCATGCTGCACTTTCAACCGCTACAGTTTTATTAGTTAAGAATGATTGTGCATTGTGGTCTAAATCGCTTGTGATCACAAAGCCATCTTTAAACGATAACCAAACACCTGCTAATACAAACGCAACTAATACGACTGCCGCAGTAACTTGAGCGGTTGCTCTCGCACGGTTACGTAAATCACCGGTCGTTTTCATTTGTAACCATGTCGCACCTTGTGTAGTTAACATCATTAAGCTTACTACACCACATAATAATGCGAACGGATTTAATAAACCGAAGAATGAACCTGTATATACTACTTGGTTAAGGTTATTAAATTCGAATGGTGCGCCTTGTAATAAATTACCGAATGCGACACCGAAAATTAATGACGGAACAAAACCACCGACAAATAAACCCCAGTCCCAAGCATTACGCCATTTCTGGCTATCTACTTTAGCACGATATTCAAAACCTACCGGACGGAAAAATAACGCCGCTAGCACTAGAATCATCGCTAAATAGAAACCGGAGAATGATGTCGCATAAACCGTAGGCCATGCCGCAAAGATCGCACCACCGGCTGTTAATAACCATACTTGGTTACCATCCCAGTGAGGAGCAATAGTATTAATCATTACTCGACGTTCAACATTACTTTTACCAACCACCGGTAATAATGTTAATACGCCCATATCAAAACCGTCTGTAATCGCAAAGCCGATTAGCAATACGACAATCAGAATCCACCAAATAAAGCGGAGAATTTCATAATCGATCATTGTACACTCCTATTATTTTGTAGATTGTTCAAAATGATAACGACCAGTCTTTAATGCACTTGGACCAAGTCTGCTATATTTAAACATTAAATACATCTCAACCACGAGGAAGATAGTATATAAGCCGCAAAGTAAACCGATTGAGATCCAAAGATCTGTCGTCGTTAATGCAGAATTAGATACGCCTGTCGGTAATACTTCATAAATTGCCCAAGGTTGACGACCATACTCTGCTAAGAACCAACCGGACTCAATTGCAATCCATGGAAGAGGAATACTCCATAACATTGCTCTTAAGAATAAACGGTTTTTGCCAACGGTACCACGTACGTTTTGGAAGAATGCGAAACCAATTAATAGAAGCATCAAACCACCAGAAACCATCATTACTCGGAATGCCCAGAATGTTGGACCAACATTAGGAATGGTGCTCGCCGCAGCTTTTTGGATTTGCTCTTCAGTTGCATCAACTACATTCGGTGTATATTGTTTAAGTAATAAACCGAAACCTAAGTCTTTTTGTACTGCTTTGAATGCTTCTTTTTCTTCTGCAGTATAGTTACCCGCACGTAATTTTTCGAGTAACGCATATGCTTGAATACCGGTACGAACACGTTGTTCGTTGATTGCACGAATATCTTTTAAACCTTTAATTTCAGTATCAAAAGAACGTGTTGCAATAATACCTGCCATATATGGAATATGAATTGAGAATTCATTTTTCATTTCAGCAGTATTAGGAATTACAAATGCATTCCATGCCGCTGGGGCAGGTTGAGTTTCAAACTCACCTTCCATTGCCGCTAATTTAGTAGGTTGTGCTTTACCGATTTCGTAACCTGATTCATCACCCATAATTAATACGGCAAGAATCGCCATTAAACCAAAGCTTGCGCCTACTGAGAATGAACGTTTTGCAAAACCGAGATCCTGACCTTTTAAGATATAGTAAGCACTAATACCTAATACAAATACCGCACCACAAGTATAACCTGCTGTTACCGTATGTAAGAATTTAGATTGTGTCACAGGGTTTAATACGAGATCAGAGAAACTTACAAGTTCCATTCGCATTGTTTCGAAGTTAAATTCAGAACCAACCGGATTCTGCATCCAACCATTCGCAACAAGGATCCATAACGCTGAGAAGTTAGAACCGAACGCAACCGCATAAGTCGCAAGTAAATGTTTACCTTTTGATAAACGATCCCAACCGAAGAAGAATAAACCAATGAAAGTTGACTCTAAGAAGAACGCCATTAAGCCTTCAATTGCTAATGGAGCACCAAAGATATCGCCCACATAGTGAGAATAATATGACCAGTTCATACCAAACTGGAATTCCATCGTAATACCAGTTGTTACGCCAAGGGCAAAGTTAATACCGAATAACTTACCCCAGAATTTAGTCATATCTTTATAGACTTCTTTTCCTGTCGTTACATAAAGTGTTTCCATTACAACGAGAACGAAAGAAAGACCTAATGTTAACGGCACAAATAAGAAGTGATAGAGTGCAGTTAAAGCAAACTGCAAGCGCGAGAGTTCAACAACGTCTAACATCTCAGACCTCTTATAAAGTATAATAAAATTTATTTATAGATTATTCTGAATACGAATAATCACCCCAACAAAATTTTGACCTAAAACAACCATATAACCACAAATAGGTATATGCTTTTTTAAAATCTACATTCCATTCTACCTTGAATTTAATAAATTAAAAATAGTCGATTTGTTACATCGATCACATTTCTAGCCAAAACTTTGAAACAATGTTAAAAGTTAGATTATTTTCACTCATATTTTTATAACTTTTCCTTAGCATCCCTACCTTTTATGGAGTATGTCTTTCTACACTTTTATGATTAGTTTTGATATTGGTCAAATAAAATGATCGAAAAGATCCAAAAAATTTGCTATTTAATAATGACTTTTATTTCTTGTTTGTTATAATCGAAAAAATCCGAACTATGCGCCAAACGATAGTTTTTAACTATAATTGAAAAAGGTAAAACCATAATGTTAAAAAAAGTTCTTATTTCAACTTTCGCTAGCTTCATACTGGCATTCACAGCACAAACAGCGATGGCAGAGGTGAAAACTTCTTCACTTTCTATGGCAAGACCTTCTGTCAATCAAAGATTGCCAACACAATGCCAAAGAATGTTTAGTGTTGCAGATAAACTTGTTTCCGATGCGGAAAAACAACCCGGTACACATACCCAAGTTGCTAAAATGAAAAGTAAGTTATCTTCTACAAGACAACAAATCCTAAAAATGGAAACTGAAATGCAACAAAAAAGTTGTAATAAAGGTTTAACTGCTTTAAACACACTGAAACAAAAACATTAATCGTTTAGCCCTGAATTATTTACCCGAGCATTGATTACTAAAAAGATGCTCGGTTTTTTATTGCTTTTAATTTGTAAAAAAATCAGAAAATTTGACCGCTTGTAAGGCGTAAAAAAACTCTGGGAAAATTTCCCAGAGTTTTTTTATGTCAGCTGGAGGGATGAATTACATCATTCCGCCCATACCGCCCATGCCGCCCATTGCAGCTGCCGGATCTAACTTTTCATCTTTCGGCAAATCGGTGATCATACATTCTGTAGTAATCATTAAACCTGCGATAGACGCTGCGAATTGTAATGCTGAACGAGTTACTTTAGTCGGATCTAAAATACCCATTTCAAGCATATCGCCGTATTGTTCCGTACCGGCATTGTAACCGTAGTTACCGTTACCGTCTTTCACATTACGAGCAACAACTGACGCTTCTTCGCCTGCGTTAGTAACGATTTGGCGAAGTGGCGCTTCCATCGCACGAAGCGCAAGTTTAATACCGACATTTTGCTCTTCGTTATCTCCTGTTAAGGTTGCAGCCACTTTAGAAGCAGCACGCACTAATGCAACACCACCTCCCGGTACGATACCTTCTTCAACTGCCGCACGAGTTGCGTGTAACGCATCATCAACACGATCTTTTTTCTCTTTCATCGCAACTTCGGTTGCCGCACCTACTTTAATTACCGCAACACCGCCGGCTAATTTTGCAACACGCTCTTGAAGTTTCTCTTTATCGTAATCTGATGTTGAATCTTCAATTTGTTGGCGAATTTGTGCTACACGTGCTTTGATTTGTGCTTCATCACCGATACCGTCAATAATGGTTGTATTATCTTTGGTGATCACAACACGTTTTGCCTGACCTAATTCTTCAAGTGTCGCTTTCTCAAGTTCCATACCGATTTCTTCTGAAATCACAGTACCTGCGGTTAAGATTGCAATATCTTGTAACATTGCTTTACGACGATCGCCAAAGCCCGGTGCTTTTACTGCAGCCACTTTCACGATACCACGCATTGTATTTACAACTAATGTTGCTAACGCTTCACCTTCAATATCTTCCGCAACAATTAATAACGGTTTACCTGCTTTTGCGACTGCTTCTAATACCGGTAAGATTTCACGAATGTTGCTGATTTTTTTATCAACTAAAATGATATATGGGTTTTCTAATTCAACCGTACCTGCTTCCGGTTTGTTGATAAAGTATGGAGAAAGGTAACCACGGTCAAATTGCATACCTTCTACCACATCTAACGCATCATCTAAACCTGTGCCGTCTTCAACAGTGATAACGCCTTCTTTACCCACTTTTTCCATTGCTTGTGCAATTAATTTGCCCACGGTTTCATCAGAGTTGGCCGAAATAGTACCTACTTGCTCAATCTCTTTTGAAGTTTCGCACGGTTTAGAAATGGCTTTTAGTTCTTCCACTACAGCAACAACTGCTTTATCGATACCACGTTTTAAATCCATCGGATTCATACCTGCCGCTACTGCTTTTAAGCCTTCGTTTACGATTGCTTGCGCAAGAACAGTCGCGGTTGTCGTACCGTCACCGGCTGCATCATTTGCTTTTGACGCCACTTCTTTTACCATTTGTGCGCCCATATTTTCGAATTTATCTTCTAATTCGATCTCACGTGCTACTGACACACCGTCTTTAGTGATTGTCGGCGCACCGTATGCTTTATCTAACACAACGTTACGGCCTTTAGGACCTAAAGTTACTTTTACCGCATCTGCTAAAATATTCACGCCTTTAAGCATTTTAATGCGTGCGTCATTACCGAATTTAACGTCTTTTGCTGCCATTTTTTCTTCCTATAAATTATTTATTCAATTTGCAAAAAATTAGTGAAAACTGACCGCTTATCACTACTCTACGATTGCTAAAATATCGTTTTCAGAAAGAATTAACACTTCTTCACCGTCAATTTTTTCTGATTTCACACCATAACCTTCGTTGAAGATAACAACATCACCAACTTTTACCGCTAATGCTTGTACAGAACCATTATCTAACAAACGACCTGTACCAACTGCAATTACTTTACCGCGAGTAGATTTTGTTGCCGCTGAGCCGGTTAAAACGATACCGCCTGCCGAACGTGTTTCTACTTCTTCACGTTTTAAAATTACTTTATCGTGTAATGGACGAAGAGCCATTGTCTGTTTCCTTCTATTAATCTGTAAAAATTTCACACGCAGAATTGCGTGCAGCGATAACTAACATTGGGACAAATTCTCCGCTTTCAAGTTACTTTTACAAAATTTTATGCAAAAATAACTACTTTCGGCTGATTTTTAAGCAAAAAAAGAGCCTCTCGAATGAAATGCTCTTTTTCATTAGCTTTCTAATTTTAAGCGTTGAACTAAACGGTTATTTGCCAGCGGAAATTCGCTCTCATCCAAATCCGCCTGAGCGACCCAAAATCCTTCTTGCCCTTCACGCCCAAACGGTTCACCAACCCATTCTTCCACTAAATAGAAGAAAAACTCAATCACTTTGGTCGGATAATCAAAACGGAACGATTCATAAGGGAAAGCACTTAATACGTGAATCCCAATTTCTTCTTCCAACTCACGTTTTAATGCCTCTTCCGGCGTTTCTCCCATATCCACTTTACCGCCGGGAAATTCCAACGCTTGCGCAAAATCTTGCCCTTCGAGCCTTTGGGTTAAATAAATCTGTCCAAATTCATTGCGGATAATGCCTGCAGCGACTTGGATTGTGGGCTTATTCATGTATTTTCCTTGAGAACTTGTTGTAATTGTTGTTGGATATTTTTTATCACAGATTGCCAAGTAAGACTAGCCTCTTGGCGAAAAAGTTTCACACTGTCATACCATGGGCTATCTTGTCGTGCCAACAACCAGCGAAAATCAGGGTGATAACTCAGCATAATCCACGTCGGTTTGCCCATTGCAGCAGCCAAATGGGCGACAGACGTATCAACGCTGATCACAAGATCCATTTGGGCGATTAGCGCCGCAGTATCAGAGAAATCGTCAATATCTCGCTGCCAAATATGCAAATTTTCGAATAAATCAGACCGCTTATTATCCGCTTCGTTTAGCTCTTTTTGCAAACAATGGAAATCAGCATCTAACGCAAATAACTGTGAAAACAGCTCAAAAGGCAAACTGCGAGAAGCGTTTCGATTATGTTTTGTCGATCCTGACCAAACCACACCGATTTTCAAGCGTTTTAGCGTACTACAAGCGGTTATTTTTGTATGCCATTTTGCAAGAAACTCCGGTTGCGCTTGTAAGTAACCGCTTGAATAAGGAATATTTTCAAGCGTGCTACCAAGCACTAAAGGCGCACTTAACATCGGTAAGTGGTATGCCAGCCCCGTAATTTGTCCGCCGTTTTGCATTGTTTCAATACCGTATTGCGCCAAATTATAATTGAGTAAATTTTCAATGCCACTATGATTAAGTACCACCACATTTAAGCCTTGACGTTTCATTTCCAAGGCATAACGCACAAACTGAATGTTATCGCCAAATCCCTGCTCCACGTGAAACAGGATTTTAGCATCACCGATATTTTCTCCTCGCCATTGCGGAATATTAATTTCCAGCGGTTCAAAAGCAGGCAAACCGGTTTGCCAACGCCATTCGTAAGCTTGCCAGCCTTGCGGATAATCACCTAACAAGTTATGTAACATCGCTTTATTACACCAAGCAATAGCATAATTTGGCGCAAGTTCGACTGCTTTATTCGCATCTTTTAACGCTAATTGGTAAAGTCCCAAGTTTTGTAAGACCGTGCAACGATTGTGATATAGCACCGCTTTATCCGACAATAAACGGATAATCTCATCGTATTTTCTTAAAATCACCAGCCATTCAAATGGTGTCGCAGCACTGTCCTGCTCTTCTACCAATAAAGCGAGATATTGTTCAAACGTCATTTCAGCCATATTGTTGTTCCAATTGCTGTTGTACTCTAATGATCACCGGTTGCCAGTCAAAATCAAAGCCCTGACGGAATAGACGTACACTCTGATACCACGGACTATCCTCTCTTGCCAATAACCAACGAAAATCGGGATGATAGCTGATTAAAATCCAAGTCGGTTTGCCCATCGCCGCCGCTAAATGTGCCACTGAAGTATCTACACTAATCACTAAATCAAGTTGAGCAATCAATGCCGCCGTATCGGAAAAATCCGTTAAATCATCTTGCCAAAAATGCAAATTTTTGAGCTTTTCCGACCGCTTGTAATCGGCCTCATTCACTACTTTTTGCAAGCAATGAAATTCCGCATCAAATTCAAATAACGGTAAGAACTGTTCAAATTGCAAACTTCGTATCGCATTGCGGTGATGTTTAGGCGAGCCTGCCCATACCACGCCAATTTTAAGTCTTTTAGCGGAATCGCAAGCACTTATTTTCTGTTGCCATTTTATAAAGTGATCGGTTTCGGGCAATAGATAACCTTCCGTATAAGGAATATTATCCAATCTTGTACCGAAATAATGCGGTAGGCTCATCATTGAAACATAATATTTCAGTCCGCCAATCGCCTCACCATTTTTTGATGTGGCAATTCCATATTGCGCTAAATTGGCATTCAGCAAATTTTCTAACGGCTGATGATTGACCACCACAATATTCAAGCCTCGTTTTTTCGCTTCTAAGGCATAACGCACAAATTGAATATTATCGCCAAAGCCTTGTTCTGCATAAACTAGAAGCTTGGCTTGACCAATATCCTCACCTTGCCAACGAGGAATCGGCCACCCTGTGTCTTGAAAGGTTTCCACATCGGTTTTCCAGCGCCATTCATAAGCTTTCCAACCTTCTTCATAACGCCCTAAAGTATTTAAAATAAACGCTTTATTACACCATGCCATAGCAAAATCCGGTGCAAGCTCAAGTGTTTTCTCCGCATCTTTGAGTGCTAAATCATAAAAGCCTAAGTGCTTTAATACATCGGAACGATTGTGGTAAGCGAGAATGGACTGAGGGAAATCTCCTAAAAAATCATCGTACAACTTTAACACGGCAAGTAATTCTAAAGGATTGCTCGCCTGTTGCTGTTGTTGATAAATATAAGAGAAACGTTCTTGTTCAGAACCTTGCTGAATAGAAATTAAGTCTGAATTCATAAAAAAGACAAAGAAAAAAGCGGTCATTTTTTCAGAAAATTTTGCAAAAATTTAGAAAAAACGACCGCTTATATTAATTATGCATATCTTGCTTTACTGCCGTGACAATGTTTGTATTTTTTGCCAGAACCGCAAGGGCAAGGATCATTTCGACCGATATTCAAATTCGCTAATTGCTCATCTGTCAGCGATTCTGCAGCAGCACCTACTTGAGCATTTTGCATTTGTTCTTCGGTCGCCGCTTGATAATGCGCAGCTTCCGCTTCAGCTATTGCGTCTTGCTGGCGTTGAGCCTCTTCAATCTCTTCTTGACTACGCACTTGAATACGGCTTAACACGCTAATCACATTAGATTTCAACAAATCGAGCATATTAGTAAACATTTCAAATGATTCTTTTTTATACTCTTGTTTCGGATCTTTTTGTGCATAGCCACGTAAGTGAATACCTTTGCGTAAGTAGTCCATTGCCGAAAGATGCTCTTTCCAAAGCTCATCTAAGTTTTGTAACATTACTCCTTTTTCGAAGTTACGCATCACTTCCGAGCCAACTTTCTCTTCTTTCGTTTGGTACTCTTGTTTCGCAATATCAATAATGCGCTCACGCAATGTCTCTTCGTGTAAGTCATTTTCTTGCTCTAACCAATGTTGGATAGGCAATTCCATACCGAATTGACGTTTTAACGCTTCTTCTAAGCCGGCAACATCCCACATTTCTTCAATGGATTGCGGTGGAATATATTGGCTAATCACATTATTGAACACGTCTTCACGAACAGTGTTGATCATTGCTGAAATATCATCGGTTTCAAGCAAGTAATTACGTTGTTCGTAAATCGCTTTACGTTGTTCGTTCGCAACATCATCGTACTGTAATAAGTTTTTACGACCGTCGAAGTTATGCGCTTCCACTTTCGCTTGTGCCGATGCGATCACTTTAGTCAGTAATTTTGACTCCATCGCCTCACCATCTTCGGAGAAGGCTTTACGCATCATATTTAATTTACCTTCATTCAGGTAAATACGCATTAGCGCATCGTCTAAAGACAGATAGAAACGCGATGAACCTGGGTCACCCTGACGACCGGAACGACCACGTAACTGGTTATCGATACGGCGAGATTCGTGACGTTCAGTACCGATAATATGTAAACCGCCCGCTTTCATTACGATGTCATAGCGCTCTTTCCAAGCCGCTTTAATCGCTTCGATTTGCTCTTCGGTCGGATTTTCTAACTTCGCCACTTCCGCTTTCCAGTTACCGCCTAACACGATATCCGTACCACGACCCGCCATATTGGTTGCAATGGTCACTGCACCCGGTGCCCCAGCTTCCGCCACGATTTCCGCTTCTTGGGCATGGAATTTTGCATTTAATACGTTATGAGCAATACCGGCTTTGGTTAATTCTGCCGACAAAAGTTCTGATTTTTCAACAGATGCCGTACCGACTAACACCGGTTGTTGGCGAGCCATACAGTCTTTAATATCATTGATAATTGCCGCAAATTTCTCCGGTTCGCTCTTAAACATTAAGTCGGTACGGTCATCACGAATAACCGGTTTATTGGTTGGAATAACTACCGTATCCAAACCGTAAATTTGTTGGAATTCAAATGCTTCCGTATCCGCCGTACCGGTCATACCGGCTAATTTTTCGTATAAACGGAAATAGTTTTGGTAAGTGATAGACGCAACAGTTTGGTTTTCACCTTGGATATTGACTTTTTCTTTTGCTTCAATCGCCTGGTGCAAACCATCAGACCAACGGCGTCCCGCCATTGTACGACCGGTGTGTTCGTCAATAATCACAACTTCACCATCTTTTACGATGTAATCTACATCTAATTCAAATAATTTATGCGCACGTAATGCTGCATAAACATGATGTAATAAAGAGATACGAGCCGGATGATAAAGTGTTTCGCCTTCTTGCATTAAGCCCATTTCGGTCAAAATGCCTTCTACTTTCACCATACCACGCTCAGTTAAATACGCCTGTTTATTTTTCAGATCTAAGGTGAAATCACCTTCACCGGTATATTCTTCAGTGTCTTCTTTATCTTGCTGAATCAAATGCGGAATAATCGTATCAATCGCTTGATAGATTTGGGTCGCATCTTCCGCCGGACCTGAAATAATTAACGGCGTACGTGCTTCATCAATTAAGATTGAGTCCACTTCATCCACTAACGCATAGTGTAATTCACGTTGGAAACGGTCTTCTTTTGCGTGCGCAAGGTTATCACGTAAGTAGTCGAAACCTAACTCACTATTAGTTGAGTAGGTAATATCCGCTTTATACGCTTCACGTTTTACTTCATTCGGAAGACCCGGCACATTCACTGCAACGGTTAAACCTAAAAATTCAAATAACGGGCGATTTGTTTCCGCATCACGGCGTGCAAGATAATCGTTCACGGTTACAACGTGTACGCCTTTACCGGTTAACGCATTTAAGTAACAAGGTAGTGTTGCGGTTAACGTTTTACCTTCACCGGTACGCATCTCTGCGATATTACGGTTAGTTAATACCATACCGCCGATTAATTGCACATCAAAATGACGCATTCCCATCACACGGCGGCTTGCCTCACGCACAGTTGCAAACGCTTCGTGCAATAAGCTGTCAAGGCTTGCACCATCAGCTAAACGTTGTTTAAATTCCGCGGTTTTAGCTTGTAATTCCGCATCAGTTAATTTTTCAAATGCCGGTTCAAGTTTATTAATTTGCGCAACACGTTTTCTTAAACGTTTTAACGTGCGATCGTTGCTTGAACCGAAAATTGAAGTGATAATTTTTGAAATCATTGTGTTGTCCTAATCTAATTATATTGATACGAAAAGTGGCATAGCTTTACGGAAGCAATCTTTGACTCCGTCCACTTATGATGAATTAATTTTATAGATTAGACGATTGGGCCGGCTCGAATAGGATGGTTATCATCACCATCAAAGCGGTAAGATTTGGTAAAAAATTCACAAAAAACAACCGCTTGTGTCGGAATGTCCACAAGCTCTTGTTTAAGATCTGCGATAAATAAAGACTGTGACTCTTGTTCGTCAGAACAAGCAACACAAGGAGAAAAATACTGATTGATAACCGTTTCTTGCTCGCTTTCACTTTTTACCATTACATGAATTTCAGGTAACGCAAAAATCGCAACCAGCCCAAAAACTAATTGCGACCAAAAAGGCGTCTTGTGAAAATGCTTAAATAAACTCATCAACATTTGTTTTAAATACTAAAAATTATATTAATTATACGATAAATTCCAGTAGAATGGGCAGTTAATTGGGTCAAATAACGTAAAATCAAGGGGGTAATAGTCCGGAAAGATGAAAAATTCAGCAATAAAAAATATCACTGAAATTTTGCAGAACTCAAGCCTTAGTCGGATTGTCCAACGAGCCAATCAATTAAATGATTTGCATCAAAAAGTACAAAAATTATTACCAGAACAGTACCATGGGCTTTACCGTATTGTGAATTTAGTTGATAATCAACTTGTATTCGAAGTGCAAAATGCGACTGTACGACAAGGCTTACAGTTACAAAGTTCACATTTATTACAATTAATTCACTCTGATTTTCCAAATGTAACTGAGCTTCAGTTTAAAGTGAATCCGAGTTTTAGACACATTTAAATAGAAGGAAACTGGAATGAAAAAAATTGCGTTAGTTGCATTCAGTGCAGTATTAGGAGCTTGTTCACTCTTACCACAACAATCCGTTACGGGCACATTCCAAGGTGAATTACCTTGTGCAGATTGTGAGAAAATTCAAGCAGAGCTTATCTTAGACGCTAACAATAGCTACCAATACAATACCGTTTACGTAAAAGCCGGCAAAGAATATCCATTCAAAGATAAAGGTACCTATACTTGGGAACAAGGTAAACGTGACGTAATTCGTTTAGAAAAAGATTCCGGCTCATTAGCTTTTAAAGTCAGCAAAACACAAGTTGAAGTATGTGATGCCAATGGCAATCCGGCTAAAACCGCAAATCATCCCTACACCTTACACAAGGTGAAATAATTTGATGCAAATTAATTCTAAACGCCCGCTCACCAAGCGGGCTTTTATTTTGGGTTAAATTTAAGGCAATAATATAAAAAAATCCCCACAACGTTAGTTATGGGGATTGAACCTAAATAAGGAAAAAAGTAATTATTACTTACTTTAACTTAACCAAGGAAATATCTATGAAAACAGTAAGGAATCTTTCGCATTAGTAATGGCGGTGAGAGGGGGATTCGAACCCCCGATACACTTTCGCATATACACGCTTTCCAGGCGTGCTCCTTCAACCACTCGGACATCTCACCGATTCACTAAAATGCACAAAAAGTACATATGAAAGATGTTAGGAACTATACCGATTTTTCGAACTCCAATCAAGTATTTTCTTTATGAAATGAAATAATTACCAATTCCTCATTATACTTATTGTCCGACTCCTAAACAGTTCGGCGATTTAGGCACTACCCCGTTAGCATTCGCCCATTCTTGCGGCGTAAAAAGATGTAATGCTAATGCGTGAACACCATTTTCCAACTCATACGCTAAACAACTATAAACCGCTCGATGACGAGCCACAACCCGTTGTGCCGCAAAATGTTCCGACACTAACGTTACTTTAAAATGAGACTCCGCCCCACGTCCTGAGTTATGCATATAGCTTTCATTTTCAATCTGTAAGAATTGTGGTGAAAATTGTTCCGTTAATTTTTGCTGAATCGTTCGTTCAACCGACATTTTTATTCCTTATGAATTGATAATTAGTATTTGATAATGGATAATTAAAAAACTTATTTGTAGGTAAATTGCCTAATAAATGCTTTTACCTCATTATCTATTATCAAATACTAATCATCAATTAAAAGGATTTCTTATGACATTATCTAAAAAAGCATTACTTATCGTCACTACACTTGCAGCAGCAGTACTTACCGGCTGCCAATCTCAATCAAGCGTATTAAATTTCACCACGCCTAGCCCAACGGCGACCTTTAACACGAATAACCAAACTGCTGCGGTGAGTGTGATGACACAAGATTTACGTACTTCTCGTGAAGTGGCAAGCTATACCAAAAACGGCCAAGTAACTCGTTTAACTTCAAGCCCGGAAGTTGGATTAATGTTCCAACAAGCCATGCAACAAGACTTAAATGCAAAAGGTTTCCAATTGGTACAAGGTGCGGCAAATGCAAATGTTATCGTGAACATTCGAAAATTCTTTGCTACGGTAGAACAAGGCAACTTATTGTATAAAGTGAATGCAGAGGTGGGGGTCGAAGTAGCTGTACAAGGTGCAAAAGGTAACTTTAGCAAAAACTTTAATGCAACACGTGGCTATGAAGGTGCGGCACTAACTACAGATAACGATGACATCAAAAAAGTGCTAGGCCAAGCGTATGATGATGTGATCAAAGCGATCTACAACGATAACGAAATTGCTAACGCAATTCACCAATTTAAATAATTGATTTTATTCAAATAGCAAGCGGTCGAATTTAGCAAATTTTTTGAAGTTCTGTAGCAACTACACAAAACCTAAAAAGTAATTTCAATCGCTGTAAGATTTCTGATGTCCTTAATCCTAAAATCAAGGTTAAGGGCATTTTTTATTTATTACACAAAATATTCAATTGCAGGCACAGGTGAAACTAATCCACTTTGCCTTATAAAAGGTAAAGCAACTGTTCCCGAAAAGATCCACGTTTACCACACCTTTAGCTTCTATAACCAAATTGACTTCCGTCCATTTATCGAATCTGCCAATAAATCTCAAATACTAAACGCTCCTCCATCGTTTGATGGATTTTTCCTTTCAGCTCTTTCAACAGTTGCAATTCTTGTCTGGCAATTTCATCTTGCACATCGTCCAATTCATTACGGGCTTTGCGAAGCTGTTTGCGGAGTTTTACAATATCTTCTTGTAACTGAATTTGCTGTTCAATATCATCTGCCAGCACCAATTCTTTTTCTTTGTTACGCATTGCCTCTTTGAATTCGCTAATTAACTCTTCAGCTACTTGCATTTGATCTTTTGCCCAAGCGTTAATCCGCACACTCTCGGCTTTTAACAACGCATCATTTTCCGACTTAATACGAGCTTTTTCCTTGTCAATCTGCTCTTTCACTAAATCTGCAAAAACAAGCGGTGATTTTTTAATAGCATTTTGCAAATCGGCTGAAAGAGAAAAGAGTTTTTGTGCAAATTCTTTATCTAGCACATTACCTTGCTCATCGCACACGGTAAAAACTAACGACTCTTGATTTTCCGCATTTGATTCCACGCTAATTTTATCTAAGCGTAACCAGCCAGATTTGCCTTGATACTGTTCCAACAAACTGATTTTTTCTGGAAAATTCGCATAATCAAAAACCAATGTGGCATTTGGCGTATAAGCATTGAGCGCTTCATTGATACACCATTGTCCAAGTGGTTGATTTAAGCGATATTCATAGCCTTGCAAAGTCGTTGTGCGTGTTTTGCGTGGTAATAAATATCGTCCGAGTGGCACGCCACCAAGCGGTGCTTTTTCGAGTAAAAAATACCAATCTGTTTGATTAAACTGCGCCTGACCGTTTAAAGCAAATTGCGTTACGCCCCAAAACCACTGTTCCATTGCGTTTAAACGGTCTTCAGTCATCACTTTCAGACGTTCTAGTACCGATTGGTCAAAGCTCGTCACCAACGCATTTTTAGTTTCTTGCACCCGTCCTTCAATTTCCTCGGCAAATTGTGCTTGTAACAGATCAAATGCTGTCTGGATTTCGTTCTCCGTCCGACAAGTGGCATAAATATTCGCAATTTGATTTTCAATATCTACGCCAGACTCAATCCGTCCCAACACTTCATCAGATGCGCCTAACACCCCTTGGAATAGCTTAAATTTTTCCGTGAGCAGTTCTAAGACACGTTGATCAGCAAGATTGCGTTTGTTTAGGAAATTGATCACCACCACATCAAATTTTTGCCCATAACGGTGGCAACGTCCGATCCGTTGCTCCACGCGTTGCGGATTCCAAGGTAAATCATAGTTAATCAACAGCGAGCAAAATTGCAGGTTTACCCCTTCGCTAGCCGCTTCGGTGGCAATCATAATTTGAGCCTTTTCTTTGAAATGCTCAATCAATGCCGAACGTTTATCCACTTCTACCGAGCCTGTGATTTTCGCCGTACCTTGATAGCGAGCAAGCCAATCTTGATAAATTGCCACGGAGTTTGGATCATTATTCGTGCCACTAAACAGCACCACATTATCGGCATAGCCATTTTGGGTTAAAAAATCAAACAGATATTTTTGTGTGCGGACGGATTCAGTGAAAATAATCGCTTTTTAGCTTGCCCCCAATTTGTCCATCTCGGCAAAACCCGTTTGAAGCGCGGTCAATAAAGCGAGAATTTTGCTATCTTGTTGCAAGCCTTCTGCCAAACGAATAAAGCCTTCAATTTCGGTGATTTCCGCCTGTAACGCGGATTGATTTAATTCATCGTCAGCAAACGTTTCTGTTTCTTCTGCTTCATCGGCTTCAATATCTTCTTCGGTCAATTCTTCGCCATCAAATAATGCTTCAATTTCGCTTAATGGCTCATCTTGATTTTGCCCTGATTGTTGTAAATGTTGAAGTCTTGTCAAAATCGCCTTTAACGTACCCAGCACTGCTTGCGGACTAGAAGCTAATAGTTTCCGCAAAATCAAAGCCGTTAAATGTTTATGCCGTTTGGGTAAGGCATAACTGCTTTCTTTGCGTAAAAATTCAGAGATTTTTTCATAGAGAGCAAACTCGGCTATTGTTGGCATAAATTCTTGGGTAATGGTCTTACGTTCAGTATAACGCACATATTCCAACACGTTTTTGCGTAGCGTACGTTTGACAAAACTCGCCATTCTCGCTTTAAGTTCAGCGATATTGCCTCGGCGAACAAATTCTTTTTGGAAAAATTTACGATCACCAAAAATATGCTCATCGAGCAAAGTGGATAACCCATACAACTCCATCAGGCTATTTTGCAAAGGCGTTGCGGTTAGTAGTAATTTTTTCCTACCGCCAAAGGCTTTCCGCATCGCTTGCCCCATTTTATTATCAGCTTTGTGAGTATTACGCATTTTGTGAGCTTCATCAATCACCACAAAATCCCAATCAAACTGTTTGAAAGTGGCTTGTTCCTTTGTGGCAAATTGGTGCGAAACAATCAGCACTCTGTTGCCGATTTGTTCCTTGCAAAAATTAAACAATTTTCCACCGCTTGTCTTTTTCATCGCTTGATTAACAACGGTTTTATCCACCACCATCGTTGGCAAACCAAACTTCTCCGCCAGCTCATTCGCCCACTGTTTACGCAAAATCGCAGGACAGACAATCAGCAAATTGCGTTTGCGTTCTGCCCATTTTTGACAAAGCACCAAACCGGCTTCAATGGTTTTACCCAAGCCCACTTCATCGGCAAGCATTACGCCCTCTTGCAACGGATTTTTTAACGCAAACAATGCCGCATCAATTTGATGTGGGTTTAAATCCACTTTGGCATCAAACAACGATTGAGACAAACGGTTGTCGTCCGTGCGGCGGCAAGTGATTTCATTGGCAAAATAACGGGCGTGATAAGGGGTCATATTCATCATTGCATTTTCTCGAACATCTGCTGTAAATAGTGATTTTCCATAAACAAAATATGTCGCTCGGCAAGTTCTTCTGCCGTTAAGGTCATATTCACCCAATCTTGCAATTTCGTAATCGACAGAATAAAGCTATTGAGCACCAAATTCGGATCAGCAATTTTCGCTTCTAATTCTTTCACTTCTTGGTAAAGTCCAAATTTTGGATCGTGCAAATCCATCTGACGAACACCTTTCGGATCAACAAAATTCAGCCATTGCTTACCGTTTTGGTGATCTACCACCCACAGCAGAAAATCAGGATAGAAATTGCCTGCCAAAGCAAAGCCCAAACCTTTATCTTTTCGGTCGGCATTTCGTATTAAGTAGAGCGATTTACCATCTAGCCATTTTGCCAATTCACCTGATTTTTCCGCTTGCATTAAATCATCAATGAACCGCATTTCACTTTCTACGGCAAGGGGAAGCGGTGAAATTTTTATCGGCAAACCAGTGGATTTATCAAAGGAAAATAATGGATAAAACAAGTGGCTGTTAAAACAAATCGCCTTAAATTCAGAGAGTGGTGATTGCCAATTCATCGCCTGTTCAATTTTTTCTCTCGAATCAGATCCGCTAATTCTTCGATTTTTTTGACCGCTTGTTCACGCTCATAAGGTACATTTTCATCTTCGCCAAACAGCATTTTGTATTCATCAAAGAACGAACCGTTTTCTTCGGTAACTATCGCGGTTTCCATAAATTGCTGCTCATAGGCGGTTTTCAAACGACGATAAAATTGGTCGGTATATTCTTTTAATAGCTGAAACAAAATATCCTGCTGATTTTTTACATCAGCAAATGAACGAATTTCCATCGCTGAATCTGGCACATAGAGCAAATACCAATCATCTCGACTTTCCACAAATTTACGCAACCCATCACGACTAACACGTAAATTCGACCAAGTGCGTTCCATTTTGTATTGCTGTAAATCTAAATAGAGTTTGTCCCAATCGAATAAAGCAAAAATCTCTCGCTTAAATTTATTGCTTTGACGTTCGTCATTCACACTTTGACGAACCGCTTTGGAACTCAACGCTTCCAATCTCGGATACAGATCCAACACCGCTAAAATCGGCTTGATTTTTCCTTGGGCAAATACAGGCAATTCATAAAGTTGCACCATTTCTTGGCGTTTAAAACCCATTTTTTGATTGTCTTTATAGCCATCTTTTAAACGCAAAGTTTTCAACGCCACATTGGTCGGCAATTTTTTCTGCACGGGGAAATCCAACTGCAACACTTCATCTGGCGATTGAATGCCTTCATCTTCCAAGTATTCACGGAATTTCGCCATATAATCAGCTTTAATCCCGAAAATATTGAGCGTTTCTAATTTATCCAGCCCCAAGCCTTTTGGCATTTGCTTGACTGGCGTTCTGCGTAGCGAAAAATCACGCCCTTTCAAACGCACGCCACGCCCGAAAAGCTGGATAATTTGTGAGCCTTCGCCCTTGCCCATATTCAGCAAGCCCATTGTCGAAACTCGCCAACTTGACCAACCTTCGGTAAATTTGCGAGAACCAATCAGCAAATTGAGCGTTGAACGGTCTTGATTGATGGAGCCAAACAAGCTGTCTGAAAATTCGTCTTGTTGCACTGAAACATTGTCTAATTCCACCGCACTTTTGAGTAGTTCGCTGCTGTCGCCCACGTTAATCAAGGCAAAATAATCACTATTGCCGACTTTTAATGCCACTTCGCCTGAGGCTTTTTTAAGGTTATGCAAATAGAGATGAGCCGCACTTTCAGTGTTAAATAAGGTTTTCAGAATATCAGCGTAAAGGGCATTTAAATCACCTTTAAAACTTGCCAATGGCAAAAAGCGATGGCGGAAAATGGCGTTACCTTTACTGTCCAAAAGCAACGGTTTATCACATAGCAAATCATTAAGCCACGCTAAAATTTGCGGACGATTTTTGCCATCTAAGAAATAGGCTAACTGCTCCACCACCGTCCAAATATCGCTGTTTTCGGCATTTACCGTATTACCGACAAACACCCATAGCGGTTTATGCAGATTGTAAGCGATCAATTTTTTCTGATTTTTTGCAAAAAGATGTAACTGCTGATAAAACGACAGCAAACTTGCCACAAAATACTTGCGGTCATTATCGGCAACGCCATAATCTTCCGCTTTCATATTTAAAATAGAAAACTCTTTACCATAACCATCGGCATAGAAGAATTTATAGGAATAGTCAAACAGCACACACTTGGCGTAGGTTTCAAACACCGCTTTTTGCTTGGCTTCTTGTTTATCCGCAAAACTGGTCGGAATTTTTTGTTGCTCGGCTTTTTTGGTAATACCGTTTGCTTTACCGATTTTTTTCTGAATATCAAACAGACAATCTTTCGCTGTTTTGCCATCTTTCACGGCTTGTCCAAAGGTGGCGGAATACTCAAACGCAAAGCCATCGCCAATCAATTTTTGGCGGCGAGCCAGCCACTGATCGCCCGATGAACCGCGATGTCCTTCGTCCACCAAGACCAATTTGTTTAACTCCAAAAAGCGATCAACCGCTACCGTCAGTTCTCCCTCTTTATCCGCCAGTTTGTTGATGTCTATAATCTGAATATCGTTAAACAAACCTGTATCTTCGAACCGTTTATTTTTATCAAACAGATTGGCAGGCAAATTTGAAGCGGTAAATTCCGCCAAGTGCTGCTGCGAAAGCCCCTCATTTGGGGTAATCACAAATACGATCAAATCGCTATTTTTTTGATAATGCTGATATTGCAAAATATTGACGTGCATTAACAAGGTTTTACCGCTACCAGTGGCATTCCAAAACGCCAATTTATTTAAATCGCTTAATTCATACAAATCAAAATCAGGAAAATTGCTATCATTCTCTTTCAGTAAAACAAGCTGTTCATTTAATTGATTTAATAATTCATTCGGGCGATTAAAATAAAAATCCAAATAAATTTCGGTAAACAATAGTGAAAGATATTGGAAGTATTTTAGTTTTAAAATATGCCCTTCATCTTTATTACGATTTTCAGTGATTTGTTGCCAATGTTTGACGATATTTAAATCATAACGGCGTAAATCATTTACTGAAATAAAATCGGTTTGAAATAATTGCCCACCTGTCAGTTCGTGGAAAAATTTTGTCTGCCCATCATTATCAATGCCTTCAAAGCGGCCATCACCTAAGCGTTGTTTAAAATTTTCAAAGTTGTCTTGATGAAATAGCGACAATAAATAGCGGTTTAAAATTAAATTATCATGGAAAGTGCGTTTCATTTTTATCATTCCCCAAACATTCTGCTCAAAAATTCCGCTTCAATCGACCGCACCTTAAGCGTTTTCACACTCTCATCGCTGTCGGCAAAGACGGTTGGCACATTGTGATCGCCATTGATATAGACCACCTTAAAGGTTTCCGAGCTATATTCAGCTTTATCTTCCAGTCCGTAAGCATTTTTTCGGATAAAATCATTCAACGCTTCGTAGCCGACTTTCTCGCAATCACGCCAAATAATTAAAGCATTGTCGCCGTTTGCTAACTGACCTTTGACGGTAACCCAACCACGTTTTTCACGCTGATCATCAATTTCGTCCACCCTCAACCCAATCAAATAGTTAAAGGTTTCCACCAAATCAATGGTTTTCGCCTCATACGCTCCCGCAGACGTGGTGGCAATGTTGAGCTGATAATCAAACGGTTTGGCGAAATGTTGCGTATTGAGCAACGAACCTCGGCTTTCCACGTCAAGCATATAATTCAGCAAATAGTCATTTTGAACCGTCTCTGATAAGCCCATATCCGCCAAATCTTGCGCAGGTTTACGCAATGCCAAATTGTTGAGCGTGTCTTCGTAGCTTTCCAGTTTTAACACTTTGACAATTTGCGATACGCCACCAAACGCCCCATTCTCCACTTGCGGTTTGCCGTCTTTCCATTCTTTGGCGAAAATCACTTTTTGTACTCGTGGTTTTAGCACGCTATCAAAATACTCGCCCTGCTCCACCAAGATATATTTGCGATTACCGCCATCTTCACGGTTTAGGTTAATCACAGCGTGGGCGGTTGTGCCAGAGCCTGCGAAGTAGTCTAGGATTAAAGAGCTTTTCGGTCTGGCGGTAATAGATAAAAAATATTTACTCGCTTGAATTGGTTTTGGATTGTCAAATTCAAAATTCATATGCTTAAATAATTCATCATCACTACTCCCCATATAATAAAGTGATGATACATTTTCTGTTAGATTTTCCTTTAAAAGATATTTTCTTCTTGGTTGAGTGGTTTCATCTTCTCCAAATAATATTAAATCTTTTTCTAATAGTTTTTTCATGGTTTCAGGCGGGTTACGCCAGCCACGAGCAGGTACAGGACAAGGATTTTGAGTAATAGGGTGTATCAATGGGATAAAGTATTCATCGGGGGCTTTTTTCTTATTTGGCCAAGCCATAGAAACCGATTGAAAAATATCGCCATTTTCATCAATTTGATTATAAGCCTTTTCTCCACCTGATAATTTATCTTTATTTTCTTTTAACCATTCCTTATACTCTTTTCTTGCTTTTTCGGTAATTCCATGTTTTTTAATTAGTTTTTCTACTTTATCAAGCATGGCTTCTGCATTTGCTTTATTTCTAACAAAAGCCTCTTCTTCGTTTAGATAATTGGTGTTTTTTACTGCAAAATGAATATATTCGTGTTGAGCAGATAAACCTTTGGCATCGCCTTTTGGATTTCGTTTATCCCAAACCAGTTTACCCATATCGCCATCGGAAAATTCCTGCTGAATTAAGTATTCCAAAGATAAATGTTCGTGTTCGTCCATATGGCAAGCAAGCAAACCTTCTTGACTTAAAAGCGGTTTACCTAACATTAAACGATTTTCAAACATAGCAATCCAAGTTGATTTTTCAAAACTATCTTTATATAAAAAATCGCCTTTTTCACGGTCATCTTCCGTATTATACGGCGGATCAATATAAATACATTTCACCTGTTCTTTATATCTTTCCTGCAATAAATTCAGGGCTTGGAAGTTATCGGAATGGATTAGCAAGCCGTTAGTTTTGTCGTCCAAATGCTCAATTTCACCCAATACTTCGGCTTGGAATTTCGGTTCAAATAAAGAGGTATCCACCACCAAGTGCGGGTAATTTTTGCAAATTTCTGCCACATTTAGACCGCTTGTCTCCACGTTAACTAGAGCTTGCCATTGGGCGGTTTGTTTTGGATTATTTAATGCCGTCTGCACTTGTTCTTCATTTAAGTGATCGAGCGTGATCAAATAATGGCAACCTGCGACAAATTTCTTTTTCAGCCACAATTTCTTTTGGAAATCTTCTAATTGGGCTAAAAAGGCGATGATTTCTTTTGCTACTGTTTTTAGAGTTTTGATGGTTTGTAAGTTTTGCTCAATATGCGAAAAATCGGTGCTGTCTTGAATATTATCCAAGTTCATCACTTCATTTTTAATATAAAAATCCAACTCTTGATTTAAAAACTTGCCGAGATTTTTGTGAATAAAATAATCGGCGGTATTTTTAGTAGTGTAGTCGGTAAGGTATTTTTCTAACAACGTACGATTTTTATTTTTCTCTGTTGGCATTGGGTCAAAAATACCTTTAAATTCGTCAGAAATCGCAATATTTTGGATTTTTTCCACCGCTTGCGTGATGTAATCCGCTTGCTTTTCTTTTTTATTTACCGCTTTGTATTCAAAACGAATCGTGAGTAAATCGCCATTCTCTTCAATCGGCAGAATATCCATTTGAATTTCATCGCCATTTTCGTCTAATTCAGTGTTGATTTTCGGCTCAATTAAGGCAAATACTCGGGTTTGATCGTTATCTTTGCGATTATCTTTTGCCGTATCAGCTTCCACTAGGCGGAATTGCACTTTTTTGCCATTTTCCAATGCAAAAGCGTAATTACTAAAATTTTCGCTCGATTTGGTGTAATACTGGTCCTTATTCGCCCAGTGCAAAATCACTTCTTCGCCTGCGTAGGGAATGGCGTAGGTGTCGCCTTTGTAACGGCGTTGGCTAATAAAATCGCCTTGGTCGTAATAGCGTGAAAAGAAAGTGTAGAGATGGTTGTAAACGCTGTTTGCTTGTTCAAAATTGCCGTTCAATGCAGCATTGATTTTGGCTGGTAACGTTTTTTGTAGAAATTCGTTAATTTGCGTTTGGCGAGAATTGAGGATACGGTAAATACCGAAATCTAAATCAGGTTGATTGATTTGAAAAATGTCTTGCAATTTAGTAATAAGTTGTGCAAGGCTGTGCTGTGCTGTGCTGTGCTGTGCTGTGCTGTCATTATGATGATCCTTTGAAAATAAATGTCAAACAAATTCTACTAAAATCAACACCGCTTATAAATAAAAAATCCTTGTAATGAGTAGAAATTACAAGGATTTTAGTTAAGTGAACTTTGTGAAACTGCTACATAATGCCAAATTTTTGGCAAAATCCGACCGCTTATTTCTTTATGTTAGCACGATTCTCTCACAATGAGCGGACAATCAATCGGCTGAACTTTATTGGTTTTTCGCCCTTCGATTAAGTGCAGTGCCGCTTGTTCCCCCATCTGGTAATGAGGTAATTGTACCGTGGTGAGCGATGGTAAAAACAGATGAGCCACTCCGACCATATTGTCATAGCCGACAACCGCAACATCTTGCGGAATACGTAATCCACGCGCGAGTAATAGCTGATAAGCAAGCATCGCAATCCGATCATTTCCACACACAATCACATCATAGTCAAAATGTTCGGAATCTGATGCCAAAATATCTTTAAGTCGATCCGCACCTTCTAAATAGTCATCGCTTTCATTCATAAAAAATTCGGTCGGTACATTTGCATTTTTTTGTGAAAACCAGACCGCTTGAAAGCCCTTTTGTCGCTCTTTCGCTGCAATCGCATTATGCGGAATATATAAACAAAGCGGCTTTTTATAACCTTTCTCTAGCAATAAACGCGTCACATCGGCTTGCCCTTGAAAATCATTGGGAATATAGCTCGCTACTTGCAAATCATCCGTTACACAGTTTGCCAGTACAATCGGTAATGATGCCAAACGTTTCGGAATCTTAATTTTTTTTAGCCCGTGACGGGTAATGATAATGGCTGTCGGACGATGAGAAAGCAATAACTCAACGGCTTTTTCAACATCTTGCTCATCATCTTCAAAGGTATTGATCACAAACGAATTCCAACCGTACTGACGTACGGTTTTTTCAATCGCAAGTAAAATCTCGACCGAAAACGGCGTTGTTGCGGTGCTAAACGATAAAACACCTATTGTATTTTCACTCACACCACGAATTTTCTGCGCAGCAATATTCGGAACATAATTTAATTGCTCAATCGCATTTTGTACTGCTTTGCGTGTTTTTTCAGAAAGTTGTTCGGGGTTATTAATCGCTCTAGAAACCGTCATTAGCGATACGCCCGCCAACCTTGCCACATCTTTTAGGGAAGCCATAAAAATATTAATAGTAAACAAAAAAGAGAAATAGATAATTAAAATGCATTTATCAGTCACTATGCACTTTACCCCGTATCTTTTAGCGAATCAATTCTCCCTAAAGAATTATTCAAAAATAGCTGTGATCTTGCTCACAAATTTAAAATGTTAACGTTAAAAATTGTGATTTAAATCACAATTTCAAATATTCTCCTCTTGCAAAACAAAATGATAACGTTAACATTTTTGCATATCAAATCAACAATAGAAGGTGTTTTATTATGCAAGCACAATCACAAAATAAAGCTTATTACTGGGGAAACCGTAACTATTTCGTATTCAGCGGTTACTTCTTTACCTATTTCTTTATTATGGCGACCTGCTATCCATTCTTAGGAATTTGGCTAGGTGATATAAACGGATTAACCGGTGAAGAACGAGGTATCGTATTCGCTGCAATGTCATTCTTTGCTCTCTGTTTCCAACCGATTTTCGGCTATGTGACCGACAAACTCGGCGTCAAAAAACATATGCTTTGGGCAGTTGCGATTGCCCTTCTCTTCTATGCGCCATTCTTTATTTATATCTTCGCTCCAATGCTTAAAACTAATATTTGGATGGGCGCTATCGTTGGCGGTATTTATATGGGATTTGTATTCTCCGGTGGTGCCGGCGCATCCGAAGCTTATGTAGAACGTGTCAGCCGTCAAAGTAACTTTGAATACGGACGTGCACGTATGTTCGGTATGATGGGCTGGGGGATCTGTGCTTCGATTGCAGGTATTTTATATAGTAAAGATCCGGATTCCGTTTTCTGGCTCGGCTCAGCCGGTGCGGTCGTGTTACTCGTGTTAGTGGCACTTGCAAAACCGGAGCAAAATTCGACTGCTTCCGTAATGGCACAACTTGGGGCAAACACAAACCCAGTAAGTCTTAAACAAGCATTCAAACTCTTTAAACTTCCTCGCTTCTGGGCATTACTTGCTTATGTTGTCGGTGTAGCTTGTACCTATGATATTTTCGACCAACAATTCGGTAACTTCTTTAATACGTTCTTCAATTCTAAAGAAGAAGGGATTGAGGTATTTGGTTATGTCACCACTATGGGCGAATTTTTAAATGCAGCAATCATGTTCTTTGTACCACTGGTTATCAACCGTATGGGGGCTAAAAATGCCCTATTGGTTGCCGGTTTTATTATGACAATTCGTATTATCGGTTCTTCATACGCAACGGAAGCATGGCACGTTGTGGTACTCAAAATGCTACATATGTTTGAAGTACCGTTCTATCTAGTTGGCTTATTCAAATATATCAGTAACGTGTTTGAAGTTCACTTCTCTGCCACTATCTATATGGTCGCCTGCCAATTCATCAAACAAGTCGGAAATATGCTTGCTTCTTCTGCCGTTGGAGGTTGGTATGACAAATTCGGTTATCAAGATACTTACTTTATTTTAGGCTGTGTGGCATTAGGCTTTACCCTTCTCTCCATTTTCACCTTAACCGGCAAAATGAATATGCAAGAACGCTATCAATTACACAAACGCAATACCAGAGGCGCTTAACAAGCGGTTACAAAAAGCAGAGCTTTTTGAACATTGGTTTTGCCAACGGCAGTGAATAAATGTCTCTCAAATTTTGCAAATAAGGAATTTAATATGAACAACATCATTCGATTATCCAGCAACCAAAACGATCTGATCATTAATGCTTCAGATAATCCTCAAATTCTCTATTGGGGAGAAAAATTAGCGCAATTTGAGCCGACCAATGCTTGGCTCAGCTATTCAGGTGTAACAAACGGTGGTTTAGATATTGACGTGCCGGTTTCACTTGTGGCGGAAAACGGACGTGGCTATTTTGAATCGTCTTCCGTTGAAGGTCATCGCAATGGTTTAGACTCAATGCCGGTGTTCAAATTAAGTAAAATTGAACAACAAAATGACTACTTGATTATCCACCAAACGGATGAAATTGCCGGTTTAGAATTTAGTAGCGAATTTGTATTAGACAAAGCGACTTCCGTATTAAAAACACGGAATAAATTACGTAATTTAAAAGCCGTTCCTTATAACGTAAACCGCCTTGCCGTGACACTTCCATTGCCTGAATTTGCCGATGAAGTCTGTACGTTCTACGGTCGCTGGGTAAGAGAATTCCAACCGAATCGCCAAGGCCTCAAACATGGCGGTTTTATTCAGGAAAATCGTGTAGGTCGAACTTCTCACGAATATCCGCCAATTTTGATTGTCGGTAAAGAAGGCTATAAAGAACAAAAAGGCGATGTGTGGGGCTTCCATTTGGCTTGGAGCGGAAACCACCGTATTCGTGCCGATATTGATATTCGAGGCAGACGTAGCGTGCAATTGGAAGCTTTGTACTTTCCGGGGGAAATCACACTAGCACAAGATGAAGAGATTGCGACCCCTTGGGTTTATGCAACCGCCTCTAACCAAGGCTTAAACGGTATGAGCCAGCAATTCCACCAATACGTACGTGAAAATATTCTGCATTTCCCTCAAGGTAAAACTCGTCCGGTACACCTCAATATTTGGGAAGGCGTTTACTTCGACCACAAACCGGAACATATTATCGCCATGGCAAAAGCTGCCGCAGAAATGGGCGTAGAACGTTTTATTATTGATGACGGTTGGTTTATTGGACGTGATGATGATTTCGGCGGTTTAGGCGATTGGTATTTAGACGAACGCAAATATCCAAACGGTTTAACACCAGTGGTCAAAGCGGTAAAAGCTCTCGGTATGCAATTCGGGATTTGGGTTGAGTTAGAAATGATCAACAAACCAACCAAACTTTACCAACAACACCCCGATTGGTTATTAGCGGTCGAAGGTTACGATCAGCCTGCCGAACGCAATCAATTTATACTAGACCTTTGCAATCCGGAAGTGTTTGACTATTTAGTAGAACGAATGGATTGGTTGCTCGGTAATCACGATATTGATTACGTAAAATGGGATATGAACCGTCGTATCGTACAAGGCGCTCACCAAGGCAAAGCCGCGGTAACCAAACAAACCGAAGCCTTCTATCGCTTGTGCGATGTGCTTTGTGAAAAATATCCGAATGTTGAATTTGAAGCTTGCTCTTCCGGCGGCGGTCGTATCGATTACGAGGTGTTAAAACGCTCACAACGTTTTTGGACTTCCGATGATAACGATGCACTCGAACGCCAAACAATCCAACGTGGTTTTAGTTACTTCTATCCGCCTGAAATTATGGGCGCACATATCGGCGGCTTCCATTGCCACACCACATACCGCAAATTAGATGCAAATTTCCGCGGTTTAACCGCCTTATTCGGTCATATGGGCGTGGAGTTAGATCCAGTGAAAGAAGGCGAAGAAGAACGCAAAAATTTTGCCAAATATATCGCGTTACATAAATCCTTGCGAGAGATATTACATAGCGGCACAGCATTCCGTCTAGACCGCCAAGATCCGGCTTGTTTAGTTAACGGTGTTGTGGCTCAAGATAGCTCACAAGCGGTGATTTTAATCAGCCAACTTGCAATGCTCGATTACTTACGTCAAGAATCGCTACGTCTGCCATATCTCAAACAAGGCAATTATCAAGTAGAAATTCTGGATTTACCTCGTAACTTTGCCGAAGGAAAGTTTGGTCATTTGATGAAAAAATTACCGGAATGGATGGTAAAAGCATTAAACGGTGAAAAAGTTGTCATTAACAGTGAATGGCTGGCAAAAGTCGGTTTAGGCTTACCGATTATTGACCCAGCTTCCGCAATGCTATTGAAATTTACCCGTATCGCTTAAACATCATAAACAAGCGGTTAAATTTCCTAAGTTTTTTGCAAAATTTTCCAGTATTATGTAGCTGTTGCACAAAATTATTGATAAATGAAACGTAGGGGCGAACCGATGTGTTCGCCCAAGAAAAATCAATAAGGAATATTGTCTATCAAGGGCGGACACATCGATCCACTCCTACAAACTGATTTGTGCATTTGCTACATAATACCGAAATTTTCAGGAAATTTAACCGCTTGTATTATCTCTCTAGCCAGCCTAGGCTAAATGAGAAGCTTCAATTAAACGTTGCGTGTAAGCATGTTTTGGTTGCTCAAAAATTTGTTGAGCGCTGCCGCTTTCCACCACTTCACCTTTACTCATCACGATTACTTTGTCACTTAACGCTCGTACGACCGCAAGATCATGGCTGATAAATAGGTAACTTAAACCATATTTTTGTTGTAAACGATTAAGCAATTCAACCACGGTTAACTGTGTAGAACGATCCAGTGCGGAAGTCGGTTCATCTAATAACACGAATTTAGGTTCTAAAATAATCGCGCGGGCAATTGCGATGCGTTGCCGCTGTCCCCCTGAGAATTCATGAGGGTAACGATTGATCATCGCGGGGCTTAAATTCACCTCTTCTAACATTTTTTGCACTTTTTCTCTGCGTTCCGCTTTCGTCATCTGCGGATAATGAACCGCTAACCCTTCTCCGATAATTTCACCTACCGTTAAGCGTGGAGAAAGAGAATTAAATGGATCTTGGAACACCATTTGCATATTTCGTTTTAAAGATTGGCGATCACTTTTTGATAAGGCAGAAATCACTTGACCGTCAAATTCAACTTTGCCCTGATAATCCAGAATTTGCATGATCGCTCGCCCTAATGTAGATTTTCCCGAGCCGGATTCTCCGACAATGCCAAGCGTTTCTCCCACATTTAGCTGGAACGAAATATCTTTTACCGCATTAAACACTTTCTTCGTTTTTCCCCAGAAAGAGCGCTGTAACACATAATCGACTTCGATATTTTTTGCATTAATCAACAATTTAGCCGGTTCACTTTGCGTGTTTTTGAAATGACTCGGAATAGGCGTTAAAAGCTCCATCGTATAAGGATGCTTTGGTTGTGCAAAAACATCGGCGGTTTTACCACGTTCCACAATTTCACCGGATTTCATTACACAAACATCATCACTGTATTTTTGCACTAAACGCAAATCGTGCGAAATGAGGATAATCGCCATGCCCATTTCGGCTTGTAATTCCAGCATTAAATCCAAAATTTCCGCCTGTGTCGTGACATCCAATGCAGTAGTCGGCTCATCAGCAATCAATAAATCCGGTTTATTAATAATTGCCATCGCAATCATAATGCGTTGTAACTGCCCACCGGAAAACTCGTGCGGATAACACTTTAATTTCTTTTCCGCATTTGGAATTTTTACTTTCTGTAATGCCGCCAAGGTCAACGCTTCCGCCTTTTGTTTGATCATATTCGGCGTATGTGTCATCACCGCTTCTGCAACTTGTTCACCAATCGGCATATAGGGATTTAAAGAAGTCATTGGCTCTTGGAAAATCATCCCGATACGATCGCCTCGTATTGCTTGCATTTCGGCTTCCGTAAGCGTCAAAATATCCTTATCTTCAAATATAATTTGAGAATGTTTGCCATATTGCACAATATTTTTCGGCAATAATTGCATAATTGACATCGAGGTGACCGATTTACCGGAACCAGACTCACCGACAATGGCAAGAGTCTGCCCTTTTTCCAGCGAAAAAGACACGGAACGCACCGTATGTGAAAAACGATCTTCCGCTTTTAAATATACGTCTAAATTTTTAACTTCTAATAATTTCATCCTTCACTCCTGTTTTTATTTATCTTTTGGATCTAATGCGTCACGCAGACCATCGCCAATAAAATTGAAACAAAATAACGTTAAGCAAAGGAAAAAAGCCGGAAATCCGAGCAACCAAGGAGAAGTTTCCATCTGAGCGGCTCCATCGCTTAGCAATGAGCCCCAACTACTCATTGGTTCTTGAGTACCCAGCCCTAAGAAACTTAAAAATGATTCGAATAAAATCAGTGAAGGCACTTCCAGCGAAGCGTACACCACCACTAAGCCAAGTACATTCGGAATAATGTGACGCCAAATAATCTGACGGCGAGAAACACCGCACACAATTGCCGCTTCAATAAATTCTTTATTTTTAAGCGCTAATGTTTGCCCTCGTACGATACGAGCTAGCCCTAGCCAAGCAATCATACCGATTGCCACAAAAATTAAGAAAATATTTTGCCCAAATAAAGTCACCAATAAAATGACGAAGAACATAAACGGAAATGAGCTTAAAATTTCAAGAAAACGCATCATTACGCTATCTACTTTGCCGCCTACATAGCCTGAAATAGCGCCGTAAATAGTACCGATAATTACAGCCACCAAAGCGCCGGCAATGCCGACCATCAACGATATTCTGCCGCCCATAGCGACACGCACCATCAGATCTCGCCCTGAAGCGTCTGTGCCAAAATAATGCAAGGATTTAACATCCGGTGCGGTACTCATCATATTCCAATCGGTATCTTCGTAACTAAACGGCATTAGCATTGGTACAAAAGTGATAAATAGCACGATTAACAGCAACATAAATAAGCTAGCAACTGCTGCCTTATTACGAAAAAAACGGCGACGAGCATCTTGCCATAAGCTGCGCCCTTCCAATACCATTGCTGTATTAACTGAAGCGAGATTTTCCGAAAAGTTTTGGTTTTTATCTATTTGCATATTTCCTTCCTAGCTATCACGAATTTTCGGGTCAATCACCGCATATAAAATATCTACGATCGCATTAAATAAAATGGTTAAAGTGCCAACCAATATGGTTAAGCTCAACACTAAAGAATAGTCTCGATTTAAAGCTCCATTTACAAATAGCTGACCTAATCCCGGCAAGCCGAAGACACTTTCAATCACCATTGAACCGGTAATAATGCCGATAAAGGCGGGCGCAAGATAAGTAATGACAGGAATTAATGCGGGTTTTAAGGCGTGTTTAAAAATGATTTTCCACATTGGCACGCCTTTGGCTTTTGCCGTGCGAATATAATTTGAATGGAGAATTTCTATCATTGAACCACGAGTAATACGGGCAAGTCCGGCAACATAGCCAATGGTAAGCGAAAGTACCGGTAGCACCATATAATAGAGTTGACCGCCGTTCCAGCCACCTGCCGGAAGCCATTGTAAGTGAATCGCAAAAAATAAAACCAGCAGCGGCGCAAATACGAAACTCGGCATAATTACCCCGGTCATGGCAAATCCCATCACGATGTAATCCCATTTACTATTTTGCTTTAATGCCGCCACAATACCGGCAGTTAAGCCGATAATCACCGCAAAAATAAATGCGACTACGCCTAATTTAATCGAAACGGGAAATGCTGAAGCAATTAAATCATTAACCGACTGATCTTTATATTTAAAAGAGGGACCAAAATCGCCATGGGCAAGATTATCCATATAGATAAAATATTGTCTATAAAGCGGTTCATTCAGGTGATATTTCGCTTCAATATTAGCCATCACTTCAGGCGGGTAAGCTTTTTCAGAAGTAAACGGACTTCCCGGAGCAAGCCGCATAAGAAAGAATGAGAAGGTAATTAGAATGAAAAGTGTTGGAATGGCTTCCAATATGCGCCTAATAATAAATTTCAGCATTAGCAATCCTCCCTTTTAATTAAGAATAGCTAATTAGTAACTGAAATAGTACATTTTGTAAATACGGATGAAGCATAAATAAACAACAAGCGGTCAAATTTTCCGAAAAAATTGCAAAAACATTTTGCAAAATCTTGGTGAAATTCGACCGCTTGTCTAAATTTAATTTAATCAAGCTTAGCGATACCTAAATGCGCATAAGTTCGGCTGGTGGCAATACGCCCTCTCGGCGTTCGCTGTAAAAAACCTTGCTGAATTAAATAAGGCTCCAGTACGTCTTCAATCGTATCTCGCTCTTCACCTATCGCTGCAGCTAAATTATCTAAGCCGACCGGGCCTCCGTCAAAGCGCTCGACAATCGCTTGTAGTAATTTGATGTCCATAAAGTCAAAGCCTTCGGAATCTACATCAAGCATCGCCAACGCTTGTTTGGCGATATCGGAAGTAATCACACCATTATTACGCACATCGGCATAATCTCGCACACGGCGTAATAAACGGTTGGCAATTCGAGGTGTACCACGTGAACGGCGAGCCACTTCATAAGCGCCGTCCGGTGATAAATTTAAGTTTAAGTAATCAGCACTACGTTTTACGATTGAGGTTAAATCATCCACCGAGTAAAACTCTAAACGCTGTACAATTCCAAAACGGTCGCGTAACGGAGATGTTAGCGAGCCGGCACGGGTGGTTGCCCCCACTAAGGTAAACGGCGGTAAATCCAGCTTAATCGAACGCGCTGCCGGCCCTTCGCCAATCATAATATCTAACTGATAATCTTCCATTGCCGGATAAAGCACTTCTTCAATTGCCGGCGATAAGCGGTGGATCTCATCAATAAATAATACGTCATAAGGTTCTAAATTGGTCAACATTGCCGCCAAATCGCCCGCTTTCTCTAGCACCGGCCCGGAAGTTGTGCGGATATTCACCCCCATTTCATTGGCAACGATATTGGCTAAGGTGGTTTTACCCAACCCCGGCGGACCAAAAATCAACAAATGATCTAACGCCTCATCACGCAATTTTGCCGCTTTAATAAAGATCTCCATCTGCTCTCGTACAGACGGCTGACCGACATAATCCGCCAATAATTTAGGGCGAATCGCACGATCGATGACTTCTTCCTCACGCCTCGGCGAGGCACTAATTATTCTATCTGCTTCAATCATTTAAGGTATTTTTACTTTTTAAAGAGAGGCTTTTAAAGCCTCACGAATTAATTGTTCGCTGGTTGCGCCCACTTTATTCACTTTCTTAATCATCTTCTCGGCATCAGCAAGTTTATAGCCTAACGCCACTAAAGCATCACGGGCTTCATCTGCAGGAGCATGCGAATGTGTTGCAACAATCGTTTCAACCGAATGTTCTTCAAAGAAATCACTTTGCGCCACACCTTTGAATTTGCCTTTGAGCTCTACTAATAGACGCTCGGCTGTCTTACGCCCAATGCCAGGAATTTTGGTTAACTTGGCTAATTCTTCATGCTCTACCGCATTCGCAAATTGTGAAACCGACATTGCTGATAAAATTGCAAGTGCTAATTTAGGTCCAACACCGTTGGTTTTAATCAATTCACGAAATAAAGTTCTATCTTGCTTTTGTGCAAAGCCAAATAATAAATGCGCATCTTCACGTACCACTAAATGCGTAAAGATTGCGGCTTCTTCACCTACTTGTGGCAAGCTGTAAAAGCTCGTCATCGGCAATAGCACTTCATATCCAACACCCTGCACGTCAATTACCATTTCAGGCGGTTGTTTTTCAATAATTTTTCCCTGTAATCTTCCGATCATTGATTTTATTCCAAACTAAAAAATTTGCCTTAGCATAACAGAAAACTGTATAGAATAACAGGCTAACAAGCGGTCTATTTTGGCTAATTTTTTGCAAAAAAATAGCCCGCTAATCAGCGAGCCATTTTTAATCAAATTAAATTACGCTTTTTTTCTTACCACTAATTGGCTTAATACCACCAATGTCAGTGAGAAAATAATCATAATCGTTGCTAATGCATTTACTTCCGGCGTCACACCGGTTTTCACCAGCGAGAAGATTTTTAACGGTAATACTTCATAGCTTGGGCTGGTAACGAATGATGAAACCACTACGTCATCTAACGAAATAGTAAAGCTTAATAACCAACCGGAAATAATAGACGGTAATGCAAGCGGTAAAATAATTTTACGCAAAATCGTTACTTCACTTGCGCCTAAATCCTTCGCAGCTTCCAACATCTTACCGTCAAAATCACTTAAACGAGATGAAATAGTAATCACCACATAAGGCAAACAGAAAGTAATATGCGCAATTAATAACGAAATAAAACCAAGCTGCACACCTAAAATCATAAATAGCACTAATAATGAAACTGCCATTACGATATCCGGTGACATCATGACGATAAACAGCAAACCGCCGACCATTTGCTTACCACGGAATTTATAGCGGTATAGCGCAATAGAAGTTAACGCACCTAAAATAGTTGAAAACGTTGCGGCAAAAAATGCAATCGTCAATGAATTCATAGTTGCGTGAACCAACGTATCATTTGCAAATAAACGCTCATACCAGTTCCAACTGAATCCTTTCCATTGTAATCCGTAACGGTCTGCATTAAATGAGTTTACTACCAAAATAATAATCGGAATATAAAGGTAGGCAAACACCACGAACATAAAAAAGTTTCTTAATGTCTTTTTCATTATTCAAGCTCCACCTTTTTATTTAATAATTTATTTGCACGATAATAAACATATAGCATTAATGCCATTAACACGGTAAGTGCAATACTTACTGCCGAACCTAATGCGAACTGATTGGTATTTAAGAATAAGCTCTTAATAATGTTACCGATTAATGGTGTTTTACCGCCACCTAATAAGTCGGCAACATAGAACATTCCCATTGCAGGTAATAATACTAATAAACAACCTGCTACAATCCCCGGCATTGTCAGCGGAATCGTTACACGCACAAAACGTTGGAACGCATTCGCACCTAAATCTTTTGCCGCTTCTAATAAACGACCGTCAATTTTCTCAATTGAAGAATAAAGCGGTAAAATCATAAACGGTAACAAGATATACACTAAACCGATAATAATCGCCAATTCAGAGTTTAATAAACGAAGCGGTTCGTCAATTAAACCGATTGCCAATAATATTTCGTTTAATACGCCCTTCACGCCTAAGAAAATTTTAATACCGTAGATACGGATCAGCGAGTTTGTCCAGAATGGCAATACAACTAAAAACAATAGAATTGGACGCAACTTCGCTGGCATCTTCGCGATAATAAACGCAAACGGATAACCGATAATTAAACAGAAAAATGTTGCAATCGCAGACATTTTAAATGAGTTCCACAATACCGTTGCATAAGTATCATTGAACAACTGTTTATATGCATCCAGACTAAATACGAAATCAACAAAGTATGCACTTTGGCGATTTTCAGTAAGAAAACTGATTAACAGAACCAATAAGTTCGGTACAAGTACAAAAAGTAACAACCAACCGAAGATAACTGAAACTGTTCCAGCTTGGAATTTGTTACTAGCAATCTTCATTATTGAGTACAACCTCCCAGCCTTCGTGCCATGTTAATGCCACTTTCTGACCGACTTCGTGATCGATATTTGGATCATCTTCATTGAAGAATTCGCTTACTAATACGTTCATGCCGTTGTGATCTAACTGTACGCTTGACTCTAGCGTCATACCTTTATAGTTACGATCAATAATATGACCGATAATCGCTTTTGAGCTTTCGTCTTCGTCTAATTCTTCAATAACGATATCTTCCGGACGTAAAAGCACTTTTAATTGTTGATTTGGCATCACATCCATATCTTCAACTTTAATATTACAAATACGACCTTCTACATTTGCTTTAACATTGCGAGCGTCAACACGCTCAATTACGGTTGCGTCAAATACGTTGATTTCACCGATAAAACGAGCCACGAATAAATTGCTCGGCTCTTCGTAGATTTCACGAGGCGTACCGTCCTGCGCAATCTTACCGCCATTCATTACGATAATACGATCAGACATCGTTAATGCTTCTTCTTGATCGTGTGTAACGAAAATAAAGGTAATGCCTAATTGGCGTTGTAATGCTTTTAGCTCGTTCTGCATTTCTTTACGCAGTTTATAGTCAAGTGCAGAAAGCGATTCATCCAACAATAAAACTTTCGGCTTATTCACTACCGCACGCGCGATGGCAATACGTTGTTGCTGACCGCCTGAAAGCTGAGCTGGTTTTTGCTCCGCACGGTCTTCCAAACGTACCATACGTAATGCTTCCATTACACGCGGTTTGATTTGGTCATTTGGCACTTTTTGCATACGTAAACCGAAAGCAACGTTTTCAAAAATCGTCATATGCGGGAATAACGCATAGCTTTGGAAAACCGTATTTACAGGGCGTTGTTCAGCAGGAACGTTAGACACATCTTGACCATCAAGAATGATCGAACCTTCAGTCAAGTCTTCAAAGCCCGCTATTAAACGTAATGCTGTTGTCTTACCACAACCTGAAGGACCTAAAATAGTCAAAAATTCACCATCATTAATGGTTAAATTTAAATCTTTAAGAATCGTTTTGCTACCGTAGCTTTTCGTAACATTGCGTAGTTCGATGATTGGTTTTTGTTCTAACTTTTCCATCTACTTTTGTATTCCCCCTAGGGCATAAAATTAAAATGCAAAATCTGAATTATTTTCAGGGCGAGTGTGCGTAACTATACGCTAAAAACTAACTGTTAATGATATAGCGAACAGCTCAATTTTAAAAGCAAAAATTTGATTTTTAAGGAATTTATTTTGGACAAAAAACGCTTAACAAGCGGTCAAATTTCAAAATTTTTTTGCAAACGGTTGCTTCAGAAAATTTCGCTAAATATTGTGGTTTCAATTTATCAGTTCACGGGGTTAACTACTGCACAAAACACCACCTTATTGCCAATAATTTTCTTGCCGCACCATTAGCTACTCGTCTGCAGATTTAATAAAATTTTAAAGAAATTCGACCGCTTGTTGTCTTTCGGCTAGAATATTGCGGTTTAAAAAATGGCTGAAAATAAAGTAGATAAAAGTAGATAAAATGAAATTAAATGATCAACAACAACAAGCGGTGGAATATGTAACAGGTGCTTGCCTTGTGTTAGCCGGTGCAGGCTCGGGCAAAACGCGTGTCATTATTAATAAAATCGCCTATCTGATTGCTCACTGCGGTTACTCGCCAAAAAAAATCGCGGCGGTAACCTTTACCAACAAAGCGGCACGAGAAATGCGTGAGCGTGTTGCCCATTCCATTGGTAAAGAAAACAGCAAAGGGCTAACCATTTCAACCTTCCACACCCTCGGTTTTGAAATTTTAAAACGTGAGTACAAATTACTGGGTTTCAAATCAGGTATGACGTTGTTTGACGAACATGACCAACTTGCTTTACTCAAACATTTATTACCGGAAAATGTCGCAGAAGATAAAGATTTACTTAAAGCGTTAATTTCTACCATTTCCAACTGGAAAAACGATCTCCTTTCGCCCGAAATGGTATTAACGCGCGTGCGAGATGAGCGTGAACGTGTGTTTTCACATTTTTATCAGCTCTACCAAAATCAGTTAAAAGCCTACAATGCACTTGATTTTGATGATTTGATTATGCAGCCAGTATTACTGTTCCACCAATTTCCAGAGGCAAAAGCCCGTTGGCAGCAGAAAGTCCGTTATTTACTGGTGGATGAATACCAAGATACCAATACTAGCCAATACGAGTTGATCAAATTATTAGTAGGTAATGAAGCAAATTTCACTGTTGTAGGTGATGATGACCAATCGATCTATTCGTGGCGTGGCGCAAAACCGGAAAATATGCAACGTTTACGTGAAGATTTTGATTTGAAAGTAATTAAACTGGAACAAAATTACCGTTCCAGCCAACGCATTTTGCACTGCGCCAATATTTTGATTGATAACAACGATCATATTTTCCAAAAACGCTTATTTTCGAATTTAGGCGAAGGCGAAAAATTAAATGTTATCGAAGCCAAAAATGAAGAGCACGAAGCGGAACGTATTGTCGGGGAATTGATTGCCCATCGTTTTTCCAACAAAACTAAATACAAAGATTATGCGATTTTATATCGTGGTAATCATCAATCTCGCTTGTTGGAAAAATCGCTGATGCAAAACCGTATCCCCTACAAAATTTCCGGCGGAATGTCATTTTTCGCCCGTGCCGAAATTAAAGATATGATGGCTTACTTGCGTTTAGTGGTTAATCAAGACGATGATGCGGCGTTTTTACGTATCGTTAATACGCCAAAACGAGAAATTGGTGCGGTAACGCTGGAAAAATTGGGTTTACTTGCCAATGAGAAACAGGTAAGTTTGTTTGAAGCGATTTTTGATTTTGAACTGATTCAACGTCTGACACCCAAGCCCTATCAAGCACTGCAGGATTTTGCCCGTTGGATTGTCGAAATTGCCGACCAAGCGGAACGTTCTGATCCGATTGAAGCGGTAAAAGATTTATTGGCAAAAATTCAATACGAAGCCTATTTGTATGAAGCAGCTACTTCGCCGAAAGCGGCGGAAATGCAAAGCCGTAACGTGCAAACATTATTTGAATGGGTGCAAGGTATGCTGGAAGGCGATGAAATCGAAGAGCCGATGACGCTGGTGCAAGTAGTAAACCGCCTGACGTTGCGCGATATGTTAGAACGTGGTGAAGACGATGATGAAGCGGATCAAGTGCAACTAATGACGCTACACGCTTCAAAAGGCTTGGAATTTCCGAACGTTTTCTTAGTCGGTATGGAAGAAGGTATTCTGCCGCATCAAACTAGTCTGGATGAGGATAATGTCGAGGAAGAACGCCGTCTTGCCTATGTAGGCATTACTCGAGCCCAACAAACGCTAACGTTTTCACTCTGTAAAGAACGTCGCCAGTACGGTGAAATTATCAAACCAGAACCAAGCCGCTTCTTACTTGAATTACCACAAGATGATTTAGTTTGGGAAAGTGAAAAACCGAAAATGACTGAGGAACAAAAAGTCGAAAAAACCTCAGCCAATATCGCCAACCTAATGGCGATGCTAAAGGCAAATAAAAAGTAAGGTTTACTCAAAGCTAATAAAAACGGAGCATTTTAAATTTATAAAATGCTCCGTTTTTACTTTATTTATTTTTTACTCTTGCACAGCCAAACTTTTGCTCTATTTCTATTAGTACTTCTACCGGATCTAACTCTAACCCTTTGCAATAAGCTATAAACTCAAAAATATCTAATCTACGATCGCCCGTTTCTACTTTTCCAATAAATGAGTAAAGAACGCCCATTTTTTCGCCTAATGTTCGTTGAGTTAATCCAAGCTCTTGACAGCATTTTAGGAATAATTCCCTAAGCCATAAATGCTCTTCAGAATGAATTGATAATCTTAAATTTCCCATGTACCCATTTTTTGCAAAAACTGCACCGTTTTTCTGTACTGTATATATTACGTTTTCTTATACTACCCCATATAACCTCTGATAATTCCGCCTAATTTGAGAGCGAATCATACATTCTGACTCTGCTCTTAATTTCGCTAATTGCGTCAATATTGCTTTTAATTGCTGTGAAATACTCGCATTTTCTAAACTTTCGTGTTGCCATGGGCCATCGGTTTCAATCAGTAAGCGATCAAGCGGTAATTTTTTTGCAATTTTTTGCGTTTTCGGATTCCATAAAATATCCGGTGTAACACTGGCGAAATAAGGGGTACGAAGAAAACGTTCAAGTGAATCATCATCGGTTTTAAACCAATGGAAATGAGCATGTTGAATTTGGTATTTTTCCAGCAAATCCAGCATTATCGCCACATCATCATGTATGATATGCAAATTTAACGGTAAATTTAACTGCTTGCTTAATGCAATAAATTGTTCCAATAAGGCAAGATAGGGCCGATAATCCAGCTTAGGATTCTGTCGTTTTAGATAATGCGGTAATCCCACTTCACCGATAGCGGTCAAATTTGCTCGATTTTTTACGATCCAATCAAATAACGCTTGTTGCTGTTTATCATCAATTAATACCTGTTCAGGATGAAATCCTGCCGCAATTTGGATGTTCGGAAACTTTTGTTTTAATGCTAATAACGTTTCCGCACTCATCAAATCGGTACTGACCGCCAATACGACTTGCAGCAAAGGATCACTAACTATCTGTTCTATTTGGTTTGCTTCAAGTTGGTCTAAATGAATATGGCTATCGAACATTCCGCCGCCCCCTTTTCCACTACTTATAAATAATAAAAAAGCGGTGTAATTTTACAAAATTTTTGCCGAATCGCACCGCTTGTTTTTTCCTTTTGAACTTTGGTAAAATTTCCCTGTCTTGATTGTGGTTATTGATTTAAGAGGAACACCAATGAAACGTAACATTTTGACGACTTTTTTACTTTCCGCCCTTGCGGTGCCGGCGTTTTCTGCTCCGCCAAGTGGCAAAAATCCGTTGGCGGATCTGCCTTTTGCCAATCAAATCAGCAATAATGGTGCTGCAAGCGGTCAGTTTGATCTTAATTTTAACGGCAAAAACTACCGTGAATTGACCGCTGATTTCAACGGGCAAACCATCAAATTCCGTGCCTTTGAGAAGATCGTTTATGTGAAAAATCCAGTTGAGGCAGAATACCAAACCCTCAATTTCTATGTGCCAGAGGCTTATTTCAATCAAGGCGAAATCAACGGCTACACCGCGGAAACCGCTCCGATTTTCCTGCCAAATGCGGTCGGGGGCTATATGCCTGCGATGGCCGCCGTGCCACAAGTGGGACGAGACGGCAAGCCGAATGCGATTATCCACGCCCTCGCCAAAGGTTATGTGGTCGCCAGTGTGGGGGCTAGGGGGCGAACGCTCGGCACGGACGGCAACTACACCGGCAAAGCTCCCGCGGTGATTGTCGATCTGAAATCGGCGGTGCGTTATCTGCACGCCAATGATGCGTTGATGGCAGGCGATGCCAACAAAATTATCTCAAACGGCACTAGCGCGGGTGGGGCGGTCTCGGCGTTATTGGGGGCGAGCGGCGATCACGCCGACTATGCAGACGAACTCAACGCCCTTGGGGCGGCGGACGCCAGCGATGCGATTTTTGCTGTGTCGTCCTACTGCCCCATCGCCAACCTTGAAAATGCCGATACCGCCTACGAGTGGGAATTTAACGGCTTGAACGAGTATCGCCGTATGGATATGAGCCAGCTCAACGCACGCACCTTCAACGAGCGTTCCCCGGCAATGCCGATGTTGGAAGGTTCGCTCACCGCCGAGCAAATCCGCCTTTCCGACCAGCTCAAACAGGCGTTCCCTGCCTATCTCAACAGCCTCAATCTGAAAGATGAACAAGGCAACGCCCTCACCCTTGACGCCAACGGCGACGGCTCTTTTAAAACCTATATGGCGAGCCTGATCGCCCAATCCGCCAATCAAGCGGTAAAAAATGGCACGGATCTGACCGCTTACCCTTGGCTCAAATTCAAAGATGGCAAGGTGGATCAAGTCGATTGGCAGGGCTATATCCATTCAGCAAAACGAATGAAATCGCCCCCTGCGTTTGATGCCCTTGATTTGAGCGCTGGCGAGAACAATCTCTTTGGCGATAAAACCACCAACAACAAGCACTTCACCCCGTTCTCAATGCAGAACAGCCAAGTGGCAAACGCCCAAATGGCAGAGGCAAAGATCATCAAAATGCTCAACCCGATGAGCTACCTCAACAACCCGAAAATGGCGCAACATTGGCGGATTCGCGTAGGATCAGCCGACCGCGACACCTCGCACGCCATTTCAGCGATCTTAGCGACCAAGCTCAAAATGCAGGGGAAAAATGTCGATTACGCCATTCCGTGGGGCGTACCACATTCCGGCGATTACGATTTAGACGAATTGTTTGAATGGACAGACGCTATCGTGAAAGGAAAAAAATAATCCTAGCCCCTCGTATGATGTACGAGGGGTTTTTTTAATAAAAGATGGCGATCAAAATGGCGATCAGCACGCCTAAGCCGACATAGTGGTTGTTGAGGAAGGCTTTGAAACAATCTTCTCGGCGGCGATCTTTGACCAGTTTGCACTGATAGATAAAGAGGGTGGCAGTGAGGGCGAGGGTGCAAAAGTAGCCGAGATGATAACCGCTTGTAATGCCTAAAATCACTAATAAAATCAAGGCGATAAGTTGTAGCAAGGCGATGATTTTGTTGTCGTATTGGGCGAACAAGATAGCGGTGGATTTGACCCCGACCCGCAGATCGTCATCACGATCAACCATCACATATTGGGTATCGTAGGCGACCGTCCACGCGAGATTGGCGAAGAAAAGTAGCCACGCCTCTGTGGGTAAACTTTGCGAAATCGCGCCGAATGCCATTGGGCTCAACCAGCCGAACGCCATGCCGAGTACCACTTGTGGCAGGTGGGTAAAGCGTTTCATAAAAGGGTAAACTACCGCCAAGCCAACGGCGATAAAGGATAAGCCGATGGTGTAGGCGTTGAGTTGTAGCACCAGCACAAAGGCGATCAAAATCAGCACCGCAAACAGGGCTTTCGCCTCGTTGGGGGTGGCTCGCCCCGTGGCAAGCGGTCGGTTTGCGGTGCGTTTTACGTTGCCGTCAATGTGGCGATCGGCGTAGTCGTTAATCACGCAACCTGCCGAACGCATAACAATCACGCCCAGCACAAACACGATGAGAATCGGCAACGGTGGTAAGCCTTTCGCCGCCACAAACAACGCCCAGAGGGTCGGGTGCAGTAGCAGTAGCGTGCCGATCGGCTTGTCCAGTCGCATTAGTTGGGCGTAGGCGAGCAGTTTCGGCTTGGAAAAATGGCGTTGAAAAAAAGTGGTCATCAATTATGCACAAATATGTAAATTCACGTTAGACGTGGCTAAATGTTGTTGTAATTCTAACGGCAAAGGGCTATCCGTAAATAGATCATCGACCTCTCGAATGTCGCCTAAACGTACAATCGCACGGCGGCTAAATTTGGAATGATCGGTCACTAAACAGACGCGTCTGGCACTTTCCATTAACGCTCGTTTGACTTGCACCTCGTGATAATCGTAGTCAAGCATTGAGCCGTCTTGGTCGATGGCACTAATGCCAAGAATGCTGAAATCAAGGCGGAACTGACTGATAAAATTGACAGTCGCCTCGCCGATAATCCCCCCGTCCGTGCGTAAATTTCCACCAGCGATGGTGCGTTGCTTGAAGTGGTTAAGGGCGATTAGCCCCACAAATCACGGTCGAAGTCGATCAAAATCGTATTGAAACGGGCAACACAATCGAAAAATTCGGCGATGTAGTCGTACGATTCTATTTGGGTGGTAAACGGATTCCAATTCACGCCCAACGAAGTCACAAATTCTTGGCTAAATGTGTGCCAGTCGATCTCTGGGTAAGCTGAAAAATGGGCGTTATAATTGCCTACCGCTCCGTTAATTTTGCCAAGAATTTCAAGCTGTTGCAGTTGTTGATATTGGCGTTTTAAGCGATACGCCACGTTCGCCATTTCTTTGCCGAGCGTAGCCGAGTTTGCCGGCTGACCGTGAGTGCGAGAGAGTAACACCTACTCGACAAAGACGATTTCAAACCCGTGGTGGTCGAAATTGCGGAGAGGAAGCGATAAGCTAAACAAACGGTAGAAGGGTAAATGTTTTGCAAGGACAGCCATAAAAAACGATCCTCAAGAGGATCGTTTTTTATGGCAAGGGGTTAGAGGCTGACTCTCAATGCTTCGGCTTTGTCGGTTTTTTCCCACGGGAAATATTCACGTCCGAAGTGACCGTAAGCCGCCGTTTCACGGTAGATTGGGCGGATTAAATCTAACATTTGGATCAAGCCGTAAGGACGGAGGTCGAAATGTTCACGCACCAAACGCACCAACACTTCATTGCTCACTTTGCCGGTGCCGAAAGTTTCCACCATAATGGAGGTTGGATCGGCGACCCCGATGGCGTACGAGAGCTGGATTTCACAACGATCCGCCAAGCCTGCCGCCACGATATTTTTCGCCACATAGCGCGCCGCATAAGCCGCCGAGCGATCTACTTTGGACGGATCTTTACCCGAGAACGCCCCTCCGCCGTGACGAGCCGCACCACCGTAGGTATCCACGATGATTTTACGCCCCGTCAAACCGCAGTCGCCCATTGGCCCACCGATCACAAAACGCCCCGTTGGGTTGATGAAGTATTTGGTGTTTTGGCTCAACCATTCGCTTGGTAAAATCGGCTTGATGATCTCTTCCATCACACCCTCAAACACGGTTTTTTGATCCACGTGTTCGGCGTGCTGGGTGGAAAGCACTACCGCATCAATGCCCTTGATTTTGTTATCTTCATAGATGAAAGTGAGCTGGCTTTTCGCATCAGGGCGTAGCCAGTCGAGTTTGCCCGATTTACGCACTTTCGCTTGCTGTTCCATTAGGCGGTGAGCGTAGGTGATCGGTGCTGGCATTAGCACGTCCGTTTCGTTGGTCGCATAGCCGAACATAATCCCTTGGTCGCCCGCCCCTTGCTCTAACGGATCCGCACGGTCAACACCTTGGTTAATATCCGGCGATTGTTTACCAATCGCATTTAATACCGCACAAGAATGCGCATCAAAGCCCATATCAGAATGGGTATAGCCGATGTCGCAGATCACTTGACGGGTTAAGTTTTCGATATCCACCCATGCAGACGTAGTGATTTCACCGCCAACTAACGCCATACCGGTTTTTACATAAGTTTCACAAGCCACACGTGCTTTCGGGTCTTGTTTTAAAATTTCATCTAACACCGCATCCGAGATTTGGTCTGCAATTTTATCCGGATGTCCTTCTGATACTGATTCTGAAGTAAATAAATTAATCGCCATTGTAATTATCCTTTGGTCATACCTTTATATAGGCAGGAGCTTTGCTCCCTCACTAAAATTTACAAGCGGTCAAAAATCACAAAATATTTGCAAAATCCGACCGCTTATATTAAATTCTTTTGGAAGTTTTTCCATCTAGACGTCTATAATATATTTTTTAAACATCTAAGGCAAACTATTTTTCAACTTTACTTCTAAATGATTTTATAAGGCAAAATATGGCAACCACAATTTTAGACGGCGGTATGAGCCGTGAGTTAATGCGTTTAAACGCACCTTTTAAACAGCCGGAATGGTCGGCTTTATCCCTTTATGAAAAACCGTCTGCCGTGCAACAAGTCCACGAAGATTTTATCGCAAACGGCGCAGAAGTGATTACGACCAACAGCTATGCGGTTGTGCCATTCCATATTGGCGAACAACGCTTTAGTGCAGACGGTAAAATGCTTGCCGATTTAGCCGGTCGTTTGGCAAAACAAGCGGTTAAAAATAGCGGAAAATCTGCAAAAATTGCCGGTTCATTGCCGCCGATGTTCGGCTCTTACCGTGCTGACTTGATTCAAGCGGATCGTTTTGCGGAAATTGCTCAACCGATTATTGACGGGCTTTCACCTTATGTTGATATTTGGTTATGCGAAACGCAAAGTGCGATTATTGAACCGACTTCAATTAAGCCGTTATTGCCAAAAGATGAGCGCCCGCTTTGGGTTTCGTTTACCTTAACTGATGATGAGCCGACACCGGAGCCTCAGCTACGTTCCGGCGAGCCAGTAGCTCTTGCGATTGAAAAAATGGTGGAATTAGGCGTTGATGCGATTTTATTTAACTGCTGCCAGCCGGAAGTGATTGAGCAAGCACTAGCAATAACCCAATCTATTCTAAAAGAAAAAAATGCGACACATATCCAAACCGGTGCATATGCAAATGCGTTTGCGCCACAACCGAAAGATGCAACCGCCAATGATAGTTTAGACGAAGTACGTAAAGATTTAGACCCTCAAGCCTATCTTGCGTGGGCGCAAAAATGGACAGCACAAGGCGCAACCATTGTCGGTGGCTGTTGCGGTATTGGGATCGAATACATCAACACACTAGCGAAACATTTAAAATAACAGGATAAGCGGTCAAAATTGGCAATTTTTTTGCAAAAAATCCGCAAAATTTAACCGCTTGTATCAAACACAACATCAAAATAAGGGCAATTATGTCAAACAAAAAAATTGGGTTACTTTCTTTAACCGCACTGGTTCTCAGTTCGATGATTGGTTCCGGGATTTTCAGCCTACCGAAAAATATGGCGGCAGTCGCCGGCGGTGAGGCGTTAATTCTCGGCTGGATCATTACCGGTATCGGAATTATTTTCCTTGGGCTTTCTTTCTTCTTTATTTCTCGTTTGCGTCCGGATTTAGACGACGGTATTTATACTTATGCACGTGAAGGCTTTGGCGATTTAGTCGGTTTTCTCTCCGCTTGGGGTTACTGGTTGTGTGCAACGATCGGGATTGTCGGCTATTTAGTGGTGGCATTTGAAGGGATTGGTTCATTTACCGATACGGAATCCAATATTATTTTCGGACAAGGTAACACGCTTACTTCTTTTATTGGCGCTTCAATTATCGTGTGGTTAGTTCACGCTTTGGTAGCTAGTGGTGTTAAAGAAGCGGCAACAGTAAACTTGATTGCAACTTTTGTTAAAGTGTTCCCGCTCGTGCTATTTATCGGTTTAGCGATTTGGTATTTCAGAGGCGAAACCTTTAACCAAGATCTGCAAGGCGCAACATTGAATAATAGTGTGTCGGAGCAGGTTAAAAACACGATGTTAATTACCCTTTGGGTATTTACCGGTGTGGAAGGTGCGTCGGTATTGTCCGCACATGCGAAAAAGAAAAGTGATGTCGGTTTAGCCACTGTTTTCGGTATTTTAATTGCCTTAGTTTTATACATTGCGATTACCGTGCTTTCACTGGGTACTTTACCGCGTGAAACCATTGCAGCGATGTCTAATCCGTCAATGGCAGGTTTATTAGAAACGATGATCGGTTCAAGCGGTAAGATTTTAATTACTTTTTGCTTAATTGTGTCGGTGCTTGCTTCTTATGTAAGCTGGACAATGTATTCAGCAGAAGTGCCTTATCGTGGTGCTAAAAACGGCGCATTCCCGAAAATTTTAGATAAATTGAATGCGAATGAAGTGCCGATTAACTCACTTTGGTTTACCGGTTTTGTGGTGCAATTCTGTTTGTTCCTTGTGTTATTAACCGGTAAAAGTTACAACGCTTTATTACTTATTTCTACTTCAATGATCCTTGTACCTTATTTTCTAATCGGTGCATATTTATTGAAACTGTCATTCCAACAAAATTCAGCGTGGTATATAAAACTGACCGGTTTTATCGCATCAATTTACGGTTTATGGATTGTCTATGCGGCGGGTCTAGACTACTTATTATTATCAGTATTACTTTATACGCCCGGCATTGGCTTATTCCTTTACTCACGCTATCAACATCAAGGAAAAACATTAAATCTCTCGACTTTTGAGAAAATTTTATTAGTGCTTATCGGCTTCTTGTTTATTTGGGCGGTTTATAACAGTTTCACAAACGTTGATTGGGGCTAAAAAGATAACATCCTCTAATGTTTCAATATTAGGGGATTTTTTATTTTTATGATAAATTATGCAATTTGTGTGAATAACAATTATAAGGACATTGCATGTCAAAAGGCAAAATCGGTCTCTTTTCTTTAACCGCATTAGTACTTAGCTCGATGATCGGTTCCGGTATTTTTAGCCTTCCGCAAAATATGGCGGAAGTTGCCGGTGCGCAAGCGCTATTGATCGGCTGGTTAATTACCGGTATCGGTATCATTTTTTTAGGCTTATCTTTCTTCTTCCTTTCTCGTATTAAACATGAGTTAGAAGGTGGCATTTACACCTACGCTCGCGAAGGGTTTGGCGATTTTGTCGGTGGCGTATCGGCTTGGGGTTACTGGCTCTGTACTGCGATAGGCAGCGTAGGCTACTTAGTCGTCGCTTTTGAAGGACTTGGGACTTTTGTTGACAGTGAAAATCATACCATTTTTGGACAAGGCAATACTGTTGCTTCCATTTTAGGTGCTTCGGCAATTGTTTGGTTAGTCCATCATCTGATTGCACGAGGCATCCGAGAAGCTGCATTTGTGAATTTAGTTGCGACAATTGTTAAAACTTTACCGCTATTCTTATTTATCGGCTTAGCGATTTGGTTCTTTTCACCTGACCAATTTGTACAAGATTTCAACGGCAGTAAATTGGGCGAAAACACCTTAGAACAAGTAAAAGGTACGATGCTGATCACCCTTTGGGTGTTTGTCGGGGTGGAAGGTGCTTCGGTACTTTCCGCACACGCGAAAAAGAAAAGTGATATCGGCTTAGCTACCATTCTAGGTATTTTGATTACCTTGGTTCTCTATGTGTCAATTACGGTATTATCGCTTGGTATCTTACCTCGTGAAGTAATTGCCGAAATGCCGAACCCGTCTATGGCAGGTTTAATGGAACAAATGATGGGTGCTGGCGGTAAGATCATTATCACTTTCTGCTTGATTGTGTCGGTATTAGCTTCTTATATGAGCTGGACGATGTTTTCATCGGAAATTCCTTACCAAGCGGCAAAAACCAAAGTATTCTCGAAATTATTAAACCGTACTAATATTAACGGTACACCGATTGCCAGCTTATGGTTAACCAATATTACGATTCAAATTAGTCTGTTACTTGTTTTGTTTACCGGCAAAGGCTACAGTATGCTAATTCAGCTTTCGACCACCATGATTTTGGTGCCTTATTTTTTAGTCGGCGCTTATTTATTCAAAGTGGCAATGAAACAAAACGAAGCATGGTATATCAAACTGACCGGTGCGATGGCGTCAATTTACGGTTTATGGATTGTCTATGCTGCGGGGTTAGACTACTTATTATTATCAGTTGTGTTATATATGCCGGGCGTTCTTTTATTTTTCCACGCACGTTATAAAAATACCGGTAAATTACAGCTGACTAAGTCGGAACTGTTATTGCTCGCTATTATTTTACTGCTATTTGTTGGAGCGATTTACACGCTTATCACTCAATAATTCAGGAACAGACATGAAAACAGACTTTGCAGGAAAAGCGGTCGCTTTTCTTCGAATTTTTGCAAAAAAAATCGTTGAAATTTCACGTCAATTACAGGAATTCTTTCATAACGGATCATTTGGGGTTGCCGTTTATCCATTTTTTATGCACCCACTCATTCGTGGTAGTGGTCGTTTTGTCGTTATTTTATTAGCCGCTCTGCTTTCATTTATGGGCGTGTTCTACCTGTTTGCCGAGTTTGTAGTTAACCTCTTTAGCGAATCATCACTCATCAGTTATATTCGACATACAGTGTTAGAGTTACTGATTCCTTTCGGTACGATTATTGACGGAAAAACCAATACCTTTTCACCGTTATCGCAAGTAATGAATGCGATTTTTAGCTTGCAGGGATTAGCTTTTGTAATTGCATATCTTACCGTGATCGTGCAGCTATCTCGTCGTAAATATTGGTTATTAGCGCTTATTTTTGCGGCTTTCTTTAGTATTGGAATGAGTTTAATACCTTCATCACAAGCTAAAATCACTGCCGGAGGGTTACAAAATTTAGGGGCAAGTCTAACCTATTTATTCGGAAATTTGGCAATTCTTATAGCAGGTATTGATATTGTAAAACCCCAACTGTTATGGTTACGCAGATTTGCCCTACAAGCCGGTACAATCGGAATACTATGTATTTTGATAACGATTTTCCTCCCGAATATCCTTACCCCAATACTTGAACGAGTGGCCATCTATGCGATTATGATTTGGGAAATCCTCGCCGGTATTGCAATGTTAAAACGCAAATAAAAAAGAGAAAAAGATTATGGCAAACACAAAATTCATCGAACGTTACCGCAATTTAATTACGATTCCGACTATTTCCAGTTTAGAAGCGGCGGAAGATCAATCTAATAAGCGACTTATCGAATTACTAGCAACTTGGCTTGCCGATTTTGGCTTTAAAACAGAGATTATCCGAGTAGAAGGCAGCCGTAATAAATATAATTTATTAGCCACTTACGGTGAGGGCGAAGGCGGTTTATTATTAGCCGGACATACCGATACCGTGCCGTTTGACGAAGGGAAATGGACATTTAACCCGTTTGTCTTAACCGAACAAAACGGCAAATTCTACGGCTTAGGCACGGCTGATATGAAAGGCTTTTTTGCGTTTATTGTCGATGTAGTCAGCCAAATTGATTTAAGTAAATTGACTAAACCGTTACGCATCTTAGCCACAGCCGATGAAGAAACCACTATGCTTGGAGCCAGAACCTTCGCTCAACATACGCATATTTGCCCTGATTGTGCGATTATCGGCGAACCGACCTCTTTAAAACCGATTCGAGCGCATAAAGGTCACGTTGGCGAAGCGGTGAGAATTACCGGCAAAAGCGGTCATTCAAGCGATCCGGATCGTGGCATTAATGCAATTGAATTAATGCATCAAGCGACCGGTTATCTGATGAATATGCGTAATCAGCTACGTGAAAAATATCATAATGATCTGTTTAAAGTGCCATATCCGACGATGAACTTCGGCAATATTCACGGTGGCGATGCGATTAACCGTATTTGTGCCTGCTGTGAATTACAATTCGACATGCGCCCGTTACCAAACCTACCGGTGGAAGATTTATATGCAATGGTCAATGAAAATCTGAAACCAATGTTGGAACAATACGGCGATCTAATTGAAATTCGCCATTTACATGACGGCATTCCCGGCTATGAATGTGAACATTCAGCACAAGTAGTACAAGTGGTTGAAAAACTGTTAGGCGAAAAATGCGATGCGGTAAACTATTGTACCGAAGCGCCATTTATCCAACAGCTTTGCCCTACCTTGGTTTTAGGCCCGGGTTCGATTGAGCAAGCTCACCAACCTGATGAATTTTTAGAAACCAAATTTATCGAACCGACCCGAGAGTTACTTAGCAAACTGATTCATCATTTCTGCTTATGAAGCATAAAGAGAATGACCGCTATCCAATTTGGTAAGCGGTCATTTTTGATTAAAATTTTGCATATTTATTCAAATATATCTATGCACTCCCTATGCAGACATATCAATGCAAAATTTGAGAGCTTCCTTGCCTCCTCCCAAGAATAGGGCAAACAACTATTACGTAGAGAGATGACTAAATAGCCGTTTGCTCACATTCTTATTAGAAGTTGATTCCAAAACCTGCAAATAATACTACCGGATCAAGTTTTAATTTCACTTCGTGTTTTGCACCTAACGCATCAAATTTTGCAGTCGTTTTAATACGTGTGTACCATGCAGCCGCATTAAAAGAAAGTTTATCGGTTAATTTCACATCCACACCAAGGTTTGCAACCGGCGCAAATGAGTGTTTTTTCACTTCTAAATTGGTTACTGCTGCATGAGTTGATTTTGCATTAAAGAAACGTGTGTAATTTAAACCCGCCCCAACATACGGACGCACAGTCGAATCTGCATTAAAAAAATAGTATTGTGCATATAAACTTGGCGGTAATTGTTTAACAATCGCTACACGACCTAAACCTAAATTTAAAGCCGGCACGTTTGCATTAATTTTATGCGAGAACGGAGTTGCACCTAATAATTCTATCGCCACGTTATCCGTAAACATATAAGTTGCGGTTAAACCTAATTGTTGGTTATTTTTCACTTTTAAATCTACTTGAATCGGCGTTTTAGTCGTTGATTCTGAATTTGCATTTACTCTTACCACACCGGCACGAACAACAACATCACCCGCTTGATGCGCCACTGCTGAACCAGCTAATAACGTCCCACTTAACATCACTGCCAACGCTACTTTTTTCATTTTGACCTCTAATTTGTTGTGATTGAAAATAAAAAGGTAACCAATCTGTTACCTTGATAACATTTTAAGAACAGTTCCGATAAATTTTATTGACGAAAATCAAAAAAAACACAAAGTAATACCTATAACTGGGTATTTATTCCTTTTTTGTGATCTTTTTCACATTTTAACTTGAAATAAATTCGACTAGCTCCATTTATTAAAGCGTTGAAGCAAGTATAAATCTTGCTCGATATAGATTAATGAAATTTAGGAGTAAAAATATGAATTTCGAAAAATTTACTACCAAACTGCAAGAAGCCCTTGCAGAAGCACAATCGTTAGCTATCGGAAAAGACAATAACTATATTGAACCGGCACATTTACTTTATGCGTTAGTAAAACAGCAAGACGGTTCCATCGCCCCATTATTCACCGCACTCAATGTGCAACCGCAACGAATATTGAGTGAATTAGAGACGATTTTAAACCGTTTACCGACCGTATCCGGCGGTACAACTCAACCGTCAAAACAGCTGATTCACCTGTTAAATCAATGTGATAAATTGGCACAACAATTCGGCGACAGCTTTATTTCCTCGGAATTATTCGTGCTTGCCGCACTAGATGATAATGGTGATTTAGGTAAATTATTAAAACAATTTGGCTTAACTAAAGAGAAAGTAAACAACGCAATCAGCCAAATTCGAGGAGGAGAAACCGTGAATAATCAAAACGCAGAAGAAACCAGACAAGCACTTCAAAAATATACGATTGATCTGACCGAGCGTGCCAAAGCCGGGAAATTAGATCCAGTCATCGGGCGTGATGAAGAAATCCGCCGTGCGGTACAAGTTTTACAACGTCGTACTAAAAATAACCCTGTATTAATCGGTGAACCGGGCGTTGGTAAAACTGCGATCGTAGAAGGCTTGGCACAGCGTATTGTAAACGGTGAAGTGCCGGAAGGTTTAAAAAATAAACGTGTGCTTTCTCTTGATATGGGCGCATTGATTGCTGGTGCAAAATATCGTGGTGAATTTGAAGAACGTTTAAAAGCGGTACTGAATGAATTAGCTAAAGAAGAAGGTCAGGTTATCTTATTTATTGATGAAATTCATACTATGGTCGGTGCGGGTAAAACAGACGGCGCAATGGATGCAGGTAACTTGCTCAAACCGTCTCTTGCTCGTGGCGAATTGCATTGCGTTGGCGCAACTACGCTAGATGAATACCGTCAATATATCGAAAAAGATGCGGCGCTTGAACGTCGTTTTCAAAAAGTGTTAGTTGATGAGCCGACAGTGGAAGATACGATTGCGATTTTACGTGGTTTAAAAGAACGTTACGAAATCCACCACCACGTACAAATTACCGATCCGGCAATCGTGGCAGCGGCAACGCTTTCACATCGCTATATTTCTGATCGTCAGTTACCGGATAAAGCGATCGATTTAATTGATGAAGCGGCGTCCAGTTTACGTATGGAAATTGACTCTAAACCTGAGCCGTTAGACAAACTTGAACGCCGTATCATTCAGCTTAAATTGGAACGCCAAGCGTTACAAAAAGAGGAAGATGAAGCAAGCCGTCAACGTCTTGCAAAATTAGATGAAGAATTGACCGCTCGTGAGCGTGAATATTCTGAATTGGAAGAAGTGTGGAAAGCGGAAAAATCTGCTCTTCTCGGCACGCAACATATCAAAACTGAGTTAGAAAATGCCCGTATTGAAATGGATCAAGCTCGCCGTGAAAGTAACTTCGAGAAAATGTCCGAATTGCAATACGGCAAAATCCCAGCATTGGAAAAACAACTTGCAGAAGCGGTAAAACGTGAGGAAGAAGGCGGAGAGAATCAGCTACTTCGTACCAAAGTTACCGATGAAGAAATTGCAGAAGTACTTTCTAAAGCGACTGGTATTCCGGTTTCCAAAATGATGGAAGGCGAGAAAGAAAAACTGTTGCGTATGGAAGAAGTGTTACACAGCCGTGTCATCGGGCAAAATGAAGCGGTGGAAGCGGTGGCAAATGCGATTCGCCGTAGTCGTGCCGGATTGTCGGATCCGAATCGCCCGATCGGTTCGTTCTTATTCCTTGGTCCGACCGGGGTCGGTAAAACCGAACTTTGCAAAACTCTAGCAAATTTCTTGTTTGATGATCCTGATGCGATGGTACGTATCGACATGTCAGAATTTATGGAAAAACACAGCGTTTCTCGTTTAGTCGGCGCCCCTCCGGGCTATGTCGGTTATGAAGAGGGTGGTTACTTAACCGAAGCGGTTCGTCGCCGTCCATATTCGGTCGTACTACTTGATGAAGTGGAAAAAGCACACCCTGATGTGTTTAATATCTTGCTTCAAGTGTTGGATGATGGTCGTTTAACCGATGGTCAAGGTCGTACGGTAGATTTCCGCAATACGGTAGTGATTATGACATCAAACTTAGGTTCGCATTTAATCCAAGAAAATGCTTATAAAGGATATGATGTTGTTAAAACGATGGTGATGGAAGTTGTCGGTCAGCATTTCCGTCCAGAGTTTATTAACCGTATTGATGAAACCGTTATGTTCCATTCATTAGGTCAAGAACATATTCGTGCGATTGCTCGTATTCAATTACAACGTTTAATCGCTCGCCTTGCGGAACGCGGTTACGAAGTAACGGTTACTGATGCGGCATTAGACCATATCGGCAAAGCCGGTTTTGACCCATTATTCGGCGCAAGACCGCTCAAACGTGCAATTCAGCAAGAGCTTGAAAATCCACTTGCACAACAGATCTTAAGCGGCAAATTATTACCGAACAGCCCTGTTGTGGTGGACTATCAAAATGACCAATTAAGCATTAGTAACAACTAATCTTCCATAAACAAGCGGTCGAATTTGCAGAAAATTTTGCAAATTCGACCGCTTATCTATTTATACCACTAAACTCTACTCTTCTTCCGTAAATTTCGCCGCTTTATAAGTCGGGTTCATTAAGTTTTCAACTGAAAGAATATCATCTAATTGCGCTTCAGTGAGTAAAGCGCGTTCTAATACCACTTCGCGTACGCCTCTGCCGGTTGTTGCACAGATTTTACCGACAACATCACCGTTATGGTGACCGATAAACGGATTGAGGTAAGTCACAATACCGATTGAGTTAAACACGAAGTTTTCACAGATTTCTTTATTTACCGTGATACCATCAATACATTTATCACGTAAATTCACACAAGCGTTGGCAAGAATCTCGATAGATTCAAACATGGCTTGACCGATTACCGGTTCCATTACGTTTAATTGTAACTGTCCCGCTTCTGCAGCAAAGGTAATTGTTGTATCGTTACCAATCACTTTAAAGCACACTTGGTTAACTACTTCCGGCACAACTGGGTTTACTTTCGCCGGCATAATTGAAGAACCTGCTTGTAATTCCGGTAAATTGATTTCATTTAAACCGGCACGTGGACCTGATGAAAGTAAACGTAAGTCGTTACATACTTTTGAAAGTTTCACTGCAGTACGTTTTAATGCACCGTGAACCATCACATAAGCACCACAGTCTGAAGTCGCTTCAATTAAGTTGTCCGATAATACACAAGGTAAACCTGCTACTTCTGCTAAATATTTAACCGCTAATTCAGGATAACCTTCCGGTGTATTTAAACCGGTACCGATTGCTGTAGCACCTAAATTCACTTCTAACAATAATTTAGCGGTACGTTTTAAATTACGTACTTCTTCTTCCAATAATACTGCAAAGGCTTTAAATTCTTGACCAACTGTCATCGGCACGGCGTCTTGTAATTGGGTACGCCCCATTTTTAGCACATCTTTAAATTCTTCCGCTTTCGCTTCGAAGCCTTTTTGTAGGTAACGTACTTTTTTAATTAAATGTAAGATACTGTTATAGACCGCAATACGGAAACCAGTTGGATAAGCATCATTAGTTGATTGGCTCGCGTTCACGTGATCCATTGGATTAATCACGTTATATTCGCCTTTTTTATGTCCGAGTAATTCTAACGCTAAATTCGCCACTACTTCATTGGTATTCATATTTACCGATGTACCTGCTCCGCCTTGATATACATCAGAAGGGAACTGATCCATACAGCGGCCTTTTACTAAGATCTCATCACAAGCTTCTATAATTGCTCTCGCGACTTTTTTCGGAATAGCTCCAAGCTCACCATTTGCTAATGCGGTTGCTTTTTTTACCATCACCATACCGCGCACAAATTCCGGTACATCTGAAATGGTATTTTTTGAAATATTAAAATTCTCAACAGCTCTTAGTGTGTGGATTCCCCAATAAGCATCGGCAGGCACTTCTCTTTCACCTAATAAATCCACTTCAACACGTACGTTATTCATATACTCACCTCAAAAATAAAAAATAATAGGTATTAAATCCGGTGGAGATCATAACGATTTAGCATAAAAAGAAATGTGATCTAAGTCACATTTCATCTAATAGAGTGTAGGATATAAATTAAGGTTTCGGATTAGAAATTCTAATGATTAAAAATGAGGAAGTAGTAACATGCCGGTAACACAATCAGCCAAAACAAAGTGGAAACAATCACTGCCGCATGAAACTGCCAATGTTTAGTTTTATGGCGAATATATTTCATTGCGAGAAAAGTCCCGATAAATCCTCCGGAGAAACAGAGAAAAAATAAATTGGACTCGGGAATACGCCACGCTTTGTTAACCGATTTTTGCTTATCGGCATACATCAGATAAAAGCTGAGTAAATTAATAACGATAAAATAAATTGAGAGAAAGATAAGCATTGTAAAAATTTCCGAAAAAAAGACCGCTTGTAGTATAGCCCACAAGCGGTCCGATTTTTTAGTTTTTTTAAAAATTACTTCTTATTTGCTATATATAAACCGATAAGAACAATAAAAACACCGATAATTTCTTTTACAGAAAGATTTTCATTAAAAATAAAGTAAGCATATATCGCAGAAATAATCGGCTGAGTTAATACTAACAACGATGCGTAACTCGCCTGAATCTTTCCTAAACAATAGCTCAGCCCTCCTTGTCCTAAAATCTGGGATAATAATGCTAAACCGATTAAGGGGTAAAAATCGCTAAATGTATAGGGAATATAAATGCCTTCTAATAATAAAGACACGGGTAAAAGTACAATTAGACATCCTATACTTGCATAACTCATTAAATGAATTGTAGAAATTTTACTTCTAAGTTTATATACAGTAACAATAAACAACCCATAAAATATAGATGTTAATATTGCTAGTCCATCACCCTTGAAATTTTCAGGCGTCGGATTAATTTTTCCACTCATCAATACAAAAATACCGACCAAAATAATTCCACCACCTATTAAAAAATCTTTTGATACTTTCTCTTTATAAATAAAATATAAAACAGGCACGACTGTAAATGGAACTAAATTTGCTAACAAGTTTGCATTTGCTACCGTTGTATATGAAAAAGAAATATTCCATAAAATGAGGTCTAGTGCTAAAAAAGCCCCCGCAAAAATAGCAATAATTTTTTCTGATAAGCACATTTTATATTCATTACTACTATATTGAGATAACATAAAAAATATAGGTAGTGAAAATAATACTCTGTACATTCCTGTTGTTATTGGTGGAAATTGGCTTAACTTAACAAAAATACCACCTAACGCTAAGCAACAAATTGATAATAATACAAATAATATATAACGATTCATTTTATCCTCTTATAATTTGTTTTCTGATTTAAGTAATACAGTATGATTTGCCGGAATATCTTCTGTTATCATACAATTAGACCCAATAAATACGTTATCACCAATATTTATTGGCCCAAATAGTCTGGCAAATGAACCTATTTGTACATTATTACCTAATTTAGGGTGCCTAACTTCCTTAGGATTATTTGATATTCCTCTTGCTCCCAATATCACTCCCCCTAAAATATAGTTGTCATCTCCAATTTCTGCCGTTTCGCCAATAACAGTTCCAATACCATGATCAAGAATAAATCTAGCACCTATTTTAGCAAAAGGATTAATTTCAGCCCCAGACAAAATTTTACCTTTTGCAGATAACATTAATGCATATTGATACTTTTTTTCTTGAAAAGTAAAATCTTCAAAATCTGTTAATAAAAAAATTGCATGTGCAATTCTGTAATATAATATTGCCTTATAAGATGTATATCCGTATAAAATATTTTTTGGTTCACCTTTAGATGCTGGGTCCTTTCTAGAAAAAGCTAATAAATCATCCAGAATTTTTTTTATCAAAAAATTTCGATCTAACACATTAAATAAATCACGTATAAAAATACTATCTACAGTCTCATATAAAATATGATTAACAATTAATTCTATTTCATCTTTTAGGTTACACATAAACACCTCCGAATTATCTTAAATGAGGTAAATAGCTCTTACCACTATCAGGAGCAACTGTTACAATATTATAACTTTTAGGAAATTGCCGAGAGAGTTTTAACGATGCTAAAATATTTGCCCCTGAAGATAAACCGACAAAAATCCCCTGATTCATAGCTAATATAGATATTAATTCTAATACCTCATCATATCGAACAGAAATCATTCCGTTTAGAATAGATTTATTAAAAAATACAGATTCAATTCCTACACTAATTGCTTCTATTTTATGAGAAATCGTTTTATTATTTAGATAATCGCAACCATCCGGCTGAACCCCATATATAGCGATTTGAGAATTAAATTCTTTTAAACGCTTGCTGATTCCCCCTATTGTGCCACCACTTCCTATACCTGCGACAAAACAATGAATATTACCATTTAATTGAGAAATTATTTCTTTGCCAGTCCCTAAATAATGAGCTCTAGGGTTAGAAAAATTATGAAATTGATCTAAATGGTAAAAACTCTTATCCTCTTCAAGTAATTTATTTGCCAAACGGATATGTGATCCAACACCTGTTTTATGATCAGAAAGTATAATCTTTGCACCATACTGCTTTAATACATTAATTTTCTCTTGGCTGAAGTTATCCGGTATAACTAAAGTTAAATCATACCCTCTCATAGATGAAATAAAGGCTAACCCCATCCCCGTATTTCCACCTGTGGCTTCTAATAAAGCCATCCCTGGTTTTAGCTTTCCTTTATTCTCCGCATCAATAATCATTTGGTAAGCAACTCTAGACTTAATACTTCCAGCTGGGTTAAACTCTTCCAACTTCACATAAACATTTGCATATTTATCGCCAAAAATATTTTTTATTTTGACTAACGGTGTATTTCCCATATATTCTTCTAAGTTATACATATTTTTTCCTTTAAGATGTTGTTGATACTTGTTTACTATACTGAATAAATTCAACTTATGACCTATACAATCAGTACATATAAAAAATAACTGTATAGGAAATTTTTCTATACAATTTCAAATGGACTAACGCATGAAGAAAAAAACAAGAGTTCAAGAGGTTTGTGAATGGGTAGTAGATAAAATTGAACGAAATATTTATTTACCTAGGCAAAAAATTCCTTCGATTCGCCAATTAGCTCAAAAATTAGATGTATCTACGTTTTCTGTTGCTCAAGGGTATGATTTATTAGTATCAATGGGACATATCAAATCGATAAGCGGCTCAGGATTTTTTGTTTGTGAAAAGCAATGTTCTTTGCCTGAGATAAATTTAGCCCCTACTTTGATTAATAATGTTAATGATACCGGCTGGCTAATGAGCCATCTCTTTAGCGAGCTTCCCAAAAATAAAGCCTCAGGAAGTGGATTATTGCCGGATGAATGGCTCATTGATGCTGGGATTATTTCAAATGCAATCAGAAAATCCGCTAAAGAAGCTCATAGTTTTATTTATTCATATGGGCATATTCAAGGTTACCAACCCTTACGAGAATTATTTTCCACACAATTAGATAATATAGGTATAAACATAAACCCGAATACGGTCATTACAATGCCCGGCGTTTCTTCTGCTATACAGACAGTATTAAGAGAAGTTGTGAGAGAAGGCGATTATGTTATCGTTGATGATCCTAGCTGGTTTTGGTTATTAGGCTGTCTACATCAATTAAATATTAAAGTAGTAAGTGTACAAAGAGATAGCAATGGACCAAATATAGAACAGTTAGAAAGCCTCTTCCAGAACTATAAGCCCAAATTATATATTACAAATAGTATTCTAAATAACCCTACATCTTATAATATCTCACCATCCATAATGTACAAAGTATTAGGTTTACTACATAAATATGATGCCTACTTATTAGAGGATGATGTTTACAGCCACCTAGAGGATTCCAGAAAAACATTACGTTATGCCTCTTTAGATCAATTAGAACGTGTTTTTTATGTTACGGGAGTATCTAAAATACTTGGTGCAAATTGGAGAGTCGGTTTTTTATGTGTCCCACAAAATTTTCTGCAGCCCATACTCAAACAAAAAATGCTATCTAATATGACAAGTACAGAATTAACCGAAAGAGCGATCCATAAAATTTGGCTTCACCCTCAATATAAAAAACATATTGAGGAAATGAAGATCAAACTAACTAAAAAACATGAGTATCTAAAAAAAGAATTAGAAGCGATTGGTATTGAGTATCCAAAAGAAGGCAATATTGGAATATTTTTATGGATTAATACATATCTAGATACAACAAAGATGGCATTAGAGGCAAGTAAAGAGGAATTTTTATTAGCTCCGGGATATTTATTTTCTCAACATTCTGATTTTTCTACCTACTTACGCTTAAATGTAACCCGAACCGATAAAGAATTTATTGATTGGTTGCACACTTATAAGTTAAATCATAAAGCTAGGGAATAAGTGTACTAGATAAAATGTGCAAAAAACCGCTTGTAGTATAGCCACAAGCGGTTTGATTTTTTAGTTTTTTTGCAGATTAGATGATTTCAACTTGTTCTGAGCCATCACCTAAGTTTTCAATTTTACCAATTACCCAAGCGTTTTCACCCGCTTGTTTTAATACAGCTAATGCAGTTTCCACATCTTTTTCCGGTAATGCAATTACCATACCTACACCACAGTTAAAGGTACGATACATTTCATAACGACTGATATTACCTTTTTCTTGTAACCATTTAAATGCTGCCGGCCATTCCCATGACTTTTCATCGATCACTGCTTTTACGGTTGCCGGTAACACACGAGGAATATTTTCCCAGAAGCCGCCGCCGGTTAAGTGAGCGATCGCATGCACATCCGCTTGTTTAATCAATTGAAGCACTGATTTTACATAGATTTTTGTTGGTGCGAGTAAATGCTCGCTTAATAATTTACCGTCTAAAGTATCTGTTGCTGGATTTGTACCGCTAACTTCAATCACTTTACGGATTAATGAATAACCGTTTGAGTGTGGGCCGCTTGAGCCTAATGCGATTAACACATCACCGGCTTTAACAGCAGAACCGTCAATAATCTCAGATTTTTCTACAACACCGACACAAAAACCGGCTAAATCGTAGTCACCTTCGTGGTACATACCCGGCATTTCTGCGGTTTCACCACCGACTAATGCACAACCCGAAATTTCACAGCCATCTGCGATACCTTTAATTACGTCTGCTGCAACATCAACTTCTAATTTACCGGTTGCATAATAATCTAAGAAGAACAAAGGTTCTGCACCTTGTACCACTAAATCATTTACACACATTGCCACTAAGTCTTGACCAATAGTATCGTGTTTGTTCAAATCAATCGCTAAACGTAACTTAGTCCCTACACCATCAGTACCTGATACTAAAATTGGTTCTTTATATTTAGTCGGTAATGCACATAATGCACCGAAACCTCCTAAACCACCCATCACTTCCGGACGGCGAGTGCGTTTAACATCCGCTTTGATACGTTCAACCAATTCATTGCCTGCGTGAATATCAACGCCTGCGTCTTTATAGCTAAGTTGTGTGTTGCTCACGATTAACCTCAACAGAAAATAAAAAATTTGCTCTATTGTACCACAAGGCAAACGTTTGCGTTAATCAATTAACATAAAACTTACATCGATAAGACAAACTTTAACCTGTTTTACCTAAATCCCTTGCACTCTTCCTTACAATAGTCTTTTCTTAGACCTGAAATCAGATAAAATAAACGCCTATCATTTAAACAAATGAACAAGTAAAAAAATGATATTTTCAATATTATAAATAAGAAGAATTATTTTAAATTGTTATTGTCAGACATACACCCTTATTTAATTAGCAAACACCTATGAAAAAAATAATCTCATTACTGACTTTAATTTTTATCGGATTACTTTCCTCCTGCTCATCATCAACCGTTAATGCAATGAATCATTCACAAATAAAAGAAGCGGGGCTAACGCTTGATATTGCCCGCCGTTTCTATCCAGTTGAAACCATAAAACAATTTATCGATACAATTCATCATGCCGGAGGCACATTCTTACACTTACACTTTTCTGACCATGAAAATTATGCTTTAGAAAGTACTTATTTAGATCAATTGGAAGCAAATGCGATAGTTAAAGACGGTACTTATTATAATCCTACAACCAATAAGCCTTTTTTAACGTATAAACAGATTAACGATATTATTTATTATGCGAAAAGCAAAAATATCGAATTAGTACCAGAAGTCGATACGCCGAATCATATGACGGCAATATTTCGACTACTTGAGGCTAAACACAGTAAGGATTACGTCAAAAGGCTAAAATCCAAAATGAATGATGAAGAAATTGATATCACAAATCTTGAATCCATTGAAGTCATTAAAACACTTATTGCCGAAGTGATTTATATTTTTGGCCATGCCAGCGAACATTTTCATATTGGTGGTGATGAATTCGGTTATAGCGTAGAAACTAATCATGAATTTATTACTTACGTAAATACACTCAATCAATTTATTAACAACAAAGGCAAAATTACTCGAATTTGGAATGACGGTTTAATTAAGAATAATTTAAATCAATTAAATAAAAATGTAGAGATCACTTATTGGAGTTATGATGGCGACGCTCAAGAAAGCCAAGATATTGCAGAACGCCGTAAAATTCGAGTAAACTTGCCGGAATTACTCGAAAACGGTTTTAAAGTATTAAATTATAACTCGTATTATCTTTATTTTGTGCCGAAAGGTAATGCCAATATTACACATGACAGTAAACATGCAACCGAAGATGTATTAAAGAATTGGAAACTCGGTTTATGGGATGGGCAGAATAAAGAAAATATAGTTGAAAATACCAAGAATATTATCGGTTCTTCGCTTTCTATCTGGGGTGAACATTCCGGCTCGTTAAGTAGTGCGGTGATCGAGGAATCCACCCAAGAGCTTTTAAAAGCCGTGATTCAAAAAACCAATGATCCGAAATCGCATTAGAAAACGATTGAAAATTCTGCTATTATAGCTTCTCGACAAGCGGTCTCTTTTTGCAAAAAAATTGCAAATTCAGACCGCTTATTCTTTCGTGGTTCGAAAACCTCCCACGCCAAAGACACTCTTTGAAATCAAAACTAAGGATACAAAATGAATTCAACTCCAAAAGCCGTCGTGATTTTTTCCGGCGGGCAAGACTCCACTACTTGCCTTTTCCAAGCCATTCAAGAATTTAGCGTGGAAAATGTTGAAGTGGTTACCTTTCAATATGGTCAGCGCCATGCGATTGAACTGGAAAAAGCCACATGGATAGCTAAAGATCTCGGCGTGAAACAAACGCTGATTGATATTTCCGTGATCAAAGCCATCACTTCCAACGCAATGATGGAAGAACGCGAAATTAAGCAAGAAGGTAATACGCCAAATACCTTTGTTGATGGTCGTAACGCACTGTTTTTACTCTACACCGCTATTTATGCTAAAGGACAAGGTATCCAAACCATTTTTACCGGTGTATGTGAAACCGACTTTAGCGGTTATCCTGATTGTCGAGATGTGTTTGTGAAGTCGATGAATGTGACCCTCAATCTTGCGATGGACTATAACTTCAATATTCGCACACCGCTGATGTACCTTACTAAAAAACAGACATGGGAATTAGCCGATAAACTCGGTGCGTTCGACTATATCAGACAACATACCCATACTTGCTATTTAGGTGTGGAAGGCGGTTGTCACACTTGCCCAAGCTGCGTGTTACGTGAAAAAGGGCTTAATGAGTATTTATCAGAAAAAACAAGCGGTCAAAAAAATGTTTAAAATTGCAAAAGAATTTAGTTTCGATATGGCGCATATGCTCGATGGACACGACGGCAAATGCCAAAACTTACACGGACACACTTATAAACTTCAGGTGGAAGTTAACGGTGACTTAATTGCAGAGGGAACGAAACGAGGCATGGTGATGGATTATTCCGATTTAAAATCGGTGGTAAAACGTGAAATATTAGACCCCATGGATCACGCCTATATCTACGATTTAAACAGCGATAGAGAAAGCCAAGTTGCCAAACTGTTAATCGATTTAAACTCTAAAGTTTACGGAATTCCAAGCCGCACGACAGCGGAAGAAATGGCAAAATATATGTTTGAAAAACTGGAAAAAGTCAATTTACCGGTCAGTTTAATTCGCCTTTGGGAAACGCCAACATCATATTGTGAATATTCACGATAATTGCAGGAAAAAAACTTGATTTATCATGACTGCGATTATTTATCCCAATATTGAATATCCGATTGTCGAAATCCTTGAAAGCCTGCAAGGTGAAGGCTTCAACACTGGCTTACCTTGCATTTTCGTGCGTTTAGGCAAATGTAATCTTGCTTGCCCGTGGTGTGATACCAACTATAACGAATACGAAAAATGGGGCGTGGTGAAAATTCTTGAACGAGTAAAATCTTATTCCGCCAAGAATATTATCATTACCGGTGGCGAGCCGACGATGTATGCCAATTTAAGCGTATTGCTTGATGTGTTTAAAGCGGAAGGTTATTGGTTAGCGATTGAAACGAATGGCTTAAAAACCGTCCCAAAACAAATTGATTATATCGCTACCAGTCCGAAACTGATGTATCAAGAAAAATACTTGAGAGAATGTATTTCGTTTGCCAACGAAGTCCGTATCGTAATGGATAAAGGCGATGTACAAGGTTTTTGTGAACAAATCGAAACACAAATTCGTGCCGAACATTATTATCTTTCGCCCTGTGAAATAAACGGAAAAATGAATTTGCTGGAAACCATTACCCAACTCGGTATTTTGAATCAACGTGCCAATAAACCCAAATGGCAATTGAGTTTACAAACACATAAATTGGTCGGCATTGAATAGTACCAATATGATAAAGGCATCAAAGCTCTCTCCGATGCCTTTTGCTTTAATCAGTATAAGAAATAATAAACTTATTCTGCTGATTTTTTATTGAATAAAGTGATTGCAATAAAACCGAACGCTAAGAAGCTAGAAGCAATAAGTGCATAGAAGCCACCGTCCCAGCCATATAAGTCCGCCAATTTACCCATTACCCAACCGGCACTTGCCGAACCTAATAGGTAACCGAATAAACCGGTTAACCCCGTTGCCGTACCTGTTGCACCTAAATTATGTGAAACATTCCACCAGCTCCACCAACTACCACGTTCCGATTTAGAGAACCAATTGGTCATCGTTTTAGCACCTGGCGAATATCCCATGCCTTAGAATCAACCGTTTAACGCAGCTAATACAATCATCATTGGAATAGATGCTAAAACACCCGGAACTAAACCGAAAATTAAACTAACAATTGCCGAACCGAGTAAACCAATGGTAATAAAATATTTTGGGTTTGAACGAGCCGATACGTTCCCCATCACAAATTTACTGATACCGTAAGCTAAAGATAATGCAACCCCAACCGTACCTAACTCTGCTTTAGAAAAACCATACTCCTAAATGAGGTACGGCATCGCAAGCGAGAAGTTTTTACGAATAAGATAATAAGCTGCATAACCGATAAACACGCTGGCAAATATTTACCAACGTAATTTTTTATACTCCGCATCAATCTCACCTGATTTTCTCGGTGCAGGCGGAGATGCCTTTAAGAACGAAAACATATAGGACTCCTTATTCATAAAATTGCAAAAACAACATAAACACACACAAAAGAAAATAAAAAATATCAAAATGTTTGATAACGAGCATTATATGTAAACTAAATCACTTCACAAGCTTACGAACTTAAACTAGATCAAACTTTTTACATAACAATACACATCCATCTTCCTATTGAACAAAAAGCCCTCAGATATCGCTACCTGAGGGCTTGTAAATTTTTATGAAAAATCAACCGCTTATTGATTATGTGCCTTATTAATCAAGAATTGGCTTAACAGTGAAACCGGTCTGCCAGTTGCACCTTTCGCCGCACCAGACTTCCAAGCTGTACCGGCAATATCTAAATGCGCCCAAGTATATTTTTTGGTGAAGTTTGATAAGAATTGCCCTGCGGTAATCGCTCCGCCTAAACGTCCGCCAATATTAGCAAGATCGGCAAAATTCGATTTAAGCTGCTCTTGATATTCTTCACCTAACGGTAGACGCCACGCTTTATCATCCGCTTGATCCGCCGCATTTAATAGATCGTTCGCCAATACATTACTGGTCGACATTAACCCACTGTTGTGCGCACCAAGCGCAATCATACAAGCACCTGTTAAGGTTGCAACATCAATCACTAATTCCGGTTCAAAACGTTCTACATAAGTTAACGTATCGCATAACACTAAGCGACCTTCCGCATCGGTATTTAATACCTCAACGGTTAAACCATTCATCGTCGTCAGAATATCGCTCGGTCGATACGCATTACCATCCGGCATATTTTCACAACCTGCTAAAACACCAATGACATTCAGTGGTAATTTCATTTCCGCTAACGCTTTCATCGTACCGTAAACCGAAGCAGCTCCGCCCATATCATACTTCATTTCATCCATTGAATCGGATGGTTTAATCGAAATACCGCCCGAGTCAAAAGTCAACCCTTTACCCACTAATACAATAGGTTTTGCATCCGGATTCGGGTGATTACGATATTCGATTACGGATAAATAAGCAGGATTTTGCGAACCACGAGAAACAGCTAAATAAGCATTCATTGATAATGAATCCATTTCAGCTTCATCAAGGATGCTGGTTTGAATACAATCATAATCTGCTGCCAAGCCTTTCGCTAATCCTGCTAAATAAGCCGGATTACATACATTTGGCGGGCAATTTGCTACATTTTTAGCACAAGCTACACCGGTTGAAACCGCTTTACCATGTTCTAGTGCTCTTTCCGCATCAGATAAATCTTTACGATTAGCCACATTGAAAATCACACGACGCAATTCTCGACGAACCTCAGGCTTAATGCTTTTGAAATCATTATAAGCATATAAACTTTCCTGAATGGCTTCTACGGCAAAACGTACATTCCAATAGGTTGAACGACCTTTCACATGCAGCTCGGTTAAGAAACAAACCGCTTCCATAGACCCCGTTTCATTAATGGTTTGTACCATTTTTTGGATAATTTGCTTATATTGACGTTCATTTAACTCTCGCTCTTTTCCGCAACCAACAAGCAATACGCGATCTGCGAGAACATTCGGTACGTTATGTAACAAAAGCGTTTGGCCTGCTTTACCCTCTAAATCGCCGCGTCTTAGTAAAGCACTAATATAACCTTCACTTAATTTATCTAATTGGTCTGCCGCCGCAGAAAGACGACGAGGCTCATATACGCCAACCACTAAACACGCAGTACGTTGTTTTTCTACGCTACCATTTTTTACGCTAAATTCCATCACTACCTCTTTATCTCAAATCGGTTAAGGCCAAAAGTAACGCTGAGTTACTCATATCACAAGTAACCTACCTATTTATTGTATAAATTACAAGTAGAAAATCGCAGAAATGCGAACTTCATCGAAAAATCACCTTATTTTGAAGAAAATAATAGTTTTTCTCAAAATACCATAAAGGATTCATAGGGTTAGTTATCTTAAATTTTTATAAAATACACCGAATAAAACTTATTTATGCGCACTTTTAAGCCCTTTGTCTTTTCAAGCTGTTGTTTTATACTAAGCAATCTATTATTTATGATGAATTTATCGGCAAAAAAATTGTCATAACAACCCCATAAAATCATAAATGGAACTCACGATGAAAAAATTAATGAATAAAACTTTTCTTACCGGTCTCGTATGCCTATTTGTCAATGCGCCAGTATTAGCAGACGACAATGCGTTATTTAATCGCTACGAGCAAGCAAAACTCCGTATTGCTTATGAAGGACAAGCGGGGGAATTATTACAACAATTAGCGCAACGCTTAAAAGTCGGCTTTATTACTTATGAGTTAGATACAACTCGTTTCGTATCGATTCCAAACAATGGTGAAGTAACGATTAAATCTCTTACTCAACAATTGGAATCACAATTACCGAACGCTGATATTCGTTTTGAAAAAATTGGCTCTCGTTTATTTTTAGTCGCATCGAATAAAGGTGGTGAACCACTAGTTGCTCAAAAACAAAGCACTGAACAATTTATTGGTGAAGCGATTTTCTCTTCTGATGAAGAATCAGCACCAGTTACTGTTACTACTTCGGCTACAACGCAAACTAATAATACTTCGACACAGACCAGTGAAAGCGCACAGAAATTGCAAAGTATTATTGATATAGTGACGAATAAAGAGGCGATTGCAAAATCAAAAAATAAAACGCCTCAATATCAAGTTGCCAGTAAAGAAAAGTTAGGTTTACAAAATATCCGAGTTACGCCTTTAGGGACTTTCTTAGTGTTTGCTGATAACGTTAATGTAAAAGCTTTACGTGTCACTGGCAAATTTGAAGATATCGCACAACATGATAATTTAATTGCTATCGTGCATAAAGAACGAGCGTCACCGGCAGAAATCGAAGTTACTGATAAGAATGGTAAGAAATTACTCTTAAAAAAATCAGTAGTAAAATATAAATGACCTAAAGCCCCAAACTTCGGGGCTTATTAATTTACCGACAAAGAAAATCCTTTCGTGATTTTTTAATGCAAAAAAGGTATGATTAACGACTTTTATAAGCGGTCTATTTTCACTCATTTTTTGCAAATATATCCCCTGTTCGGCAAACATTCGTCTGTGCACTTTTTTGTGCTAATGACAATGAGCGGAAACATATCATTTACCTTATTTCTAGTTAAACCGTATTAACGGTTAAATTATCTCAATGAGAGTACTATCGTGATTTTAAGTCGATATTTAACGAAAGAGATCTTCAAAAGCCAATTGGCGATCTTATTTATTTTGTTATTAATGTTTTTTAGTCAGCAGCTGATTACCGTGCTGAATTCTGCCGTCAGCGGGAAAGTACCAACCGACTTAGTACTGAGTTTATTAGGGTTAGGAATGCCCGCCTTAGCTCAATTTATGTTACCGCTTTCACTATTTGTTGCGTTACTGCTGACCTTAGGACGCTTTTATACTGAAAGTGAAATTACCGTCATGCGAGCGTGCGGTATCGGACAAAGTTTATTAACCCGAGTAGCGCTTTTTCTGTCTATTTTTACTACGGCTCTTGCAGTATATAACGTGTTTTGGCTCACGCCTTGGGCTATCAATAAGCAAAGTGAAATGTTAGCAGAGGCGAAATCAAATCCACGTTTTTCAGCATTGTCAGCAGGTCAATTTATGACCGCAGGTGGTTACGTTTTATTTATTGAAAATATTAATAACGAACAAAATAAATTAAACGATATTTATGTGTTCCAACCGGATCAACAGAAGAAAAATCGCCCTTCCGTAGTAGTTGCGGAATCAGGTCAGTTACAAGGTTTACCAAATGGAGATCAAATTCTTACCCTTGAAAACAGTACCCGCTATGAAGGTACGGCAAATACCGCAGATTTTAGAATTTCCCATTTTGACAATTACCAAGCTTATCTCGGCTACCAAGATGTGGATTCAAATGAAAAATTAGTACAACGAGCGGATTTCAACCAATTAATGACCGATCCGTCAAACGAAGCTAAAGCAGAATTGCAATGGCGCTTTGCGCTGATTTTTGCCGTACCGCTCATGGCATTATTAGCCGTACCAATGAGTAGCGTAAACCCTCGTCAAGGTCGTTTTGCGAAAGTCATTCCGGCAGTATTGCTGTATCTGATCTATTTCTTGCTACAAAGCTCACTCAAATCTTCCGGTGCTTCGGGCAAATTAGATGCGACATTATTAATGCCGTTAGTATCAATTGCATTCTTTATACTTGCAATGGCGATGAACTTCTGGGATACAAAATGGATGTCGGCAATTCGTTATTCTTTCAGTCGTAATAAGGCGGTGGCGTAAATGAATTTATTTGGTATGAATATTCTCGAGCGCTATATCGGCAAAACCATTATTACGATGATTTTTGCCGTGCTATTCATGTCGAGCGGTTTGGTGTTTATCATCAAATTAGTCGAGGAATTTAAAGATGTCGGTAAAGGCTCTTATGATGCTTTAACCGCCACTTATTATTCGCTTTTAATGTTACCAAGTGACATTAAAGAATTTATCCCAGTAGTTGTCTTAATCGGTGGCTTATTAGGCTTGGGAAACCTTGCCAGCCGCAGTGAATTGGTGGTTATGCAATCTTCTGGATTTTCTCGTTTTAGAATCGGCTTGGCGGTAATGAAAACCGCAATTCCACTCATCGTTTTTACGATGCTAGTGAGCGAATGGGGCATTCCACAAACTGAACAGTACGCCCGAAATATGCGTTCCATCGCACAAAGCGGTGGTTCAATGCTATCGACTAAAGGCGGTTTTTGGGCAAAAGACGGTAATGATTTTATTTATATTCGCCATATTGAAAACGAGCGAAAATTAAATAATGTATCGATTTACCACTTTGAAAACAAATCGTTAAAATCGGTAACTCAAGCGGATAATGCCATTTTCAACGGTGAAAATTGGACGCTTCAGCGCGTACAAACCTCGTCGCTTGCCGACAACAGCATTCAACAAGCGAAAGAAATTAATAAAGACTGGCAAACAACAATCACGCCAAGTAAATTAGGTATCGTGTCGCTCAAACCGGAATCACTGTCTATTTCAGGTTTATCCGATTATGTCGGTTTCTTGAAAGAAACCGGACAAGATTCCAAACGCTTCCAAATTGCATTTTGGCGTAAAGTGTATCAGCCAATTTCAATGGCAGTGATGATGTTACTTGCAATCTCGTTTGTTTTCGGCCCACTGCGTAGTAGTGCAATGGGAACCAAATTATTTATCGGTATTATCGCCGGCTTCGTGTTCTATGTATCCAACATCGTGTTTGGCAATATGACTCTCGTCTTCTCATGGATACCGGTCGCTATCGGTGCATTAATCCCAAGTTTAATCTGTTTAAGTATCGTTTGGTGGCTACTGACTAAAAAACGTGATTAATCCATAACACAAGCGGTTAAATTTCTGCAAAATTTTGTTTCTATATATGGATAAATGAACCGATAGCATAGAACAGAAAATTTTATCCACATTGATGTGATCCATAGTGAGATAAATAATACAGTCTAAGTGAGATAAATGGGACTTAACGAAACTTTAGCCCACTTGTTGGGACAGGAAAAATGAAAAGGTGTTACAAAATATGAAAAAGAAAGGCGGCAGATAAAATAATAAAGACAGCTCCATTTTTAGAACAGCGGAGCTGTTTTTTTAACCGAATAAATCGGGCTGCTGATGTTTAGCAACACGTTTACGAACCCGATTAATCACCTTACGAATACCTGATTCGGTCATATTATATTTTTTCACCAAGAAGAACCAATTATTACCCGTAAATTCATTGTAGATATCTAGGTCACGTTGAGCAATTTTATAATGAAAATCTTTCGGAAATGAAATCACCATACCGGCATAATGTTCAGCCAGAAAATCAGCAACGTTTACAGCAATCTGCTCGCAAATATCCGAATCTAAGTTATAATTTTTACACAGCGCACTCACTTGGTCTTCAATATCCCGTAAGAGCTCATGTCGTGCCAGTTCCATTTGTGTGCGCATTATATGCCTCCCAATTCACGTTGCTGCCATTTCTTCAGTGTCTCTAAAACCCTTATAGCCTGGACGTTGTCAAGCTGGGTAACAAAAGGAATCGGCTGTCCGTCTTTATTCTTTGCAATCTTTGCAATGTAAGCATTTAATGAAGCTTCACTGCTATTTTTAATTATACCCTGATAATGCATTTCAAGCCATTTTGACCGAATTTTTTTAACGATATTACTGCTTTCAGAGGTAAAACTTTGCGGAGGCTTGTGGTTTGCATATTTAAAACGCCCGCTGGTAACTTGAAAACCTCGTTTTTTCATGGCTTCAAGCACTTTATTTAACTCAGCCAAATTCATCTGCGTACAGCTATCTTTGTCCACTATATTAATCAGGAAAATACGATATACTTCTTTATCCATTTGTAACTTGCTTTTGCCAATATGAATGAGCTGAATTAGCTGTTTTCTTCTTGCTTCCTGTTCCATTTTTGTCTTCTCCGTAATATGACTAAGCCTTCTCTGACGAGAAGGCTGGATAATATGTTGGGATTTTTAGGTATGACTACAGATTTAACACTTTACTATAATAGTTAAAAGCCTCTCTAAACTTTTCTTTGCTATTGATATAATCTCGTGCCGAAATCGGCAAAAGTGGCAGTTTATTCAAAAACTTCCAGTATTCCTCGTGCGTAGGCAAAGTATCAAAAAACACTTGCTTTTCAGCTTTTAAAGCTAATAAATCTGCAGTTTTCACTGCTGTTTCGGCTTCGGGGCTGATGTTGATTTTAAATTTGGTGCGAATAACCACCTCAAATGCATGCTCTATCGCTTTGTAGTCAGGTAATAGACTTTTTAACGGAGTGGTAACGTCTCCCAAATAAGCTTCTTGCGCATCATGCATTAACACCGCAAATACTGCCTCGTCCTCCATTTTCATAAAAGTTTTGGCAATCGTCGCCGCGAAAACACTGTGGTCTAATACTGAATAGTGCACATCTAATTTCCCACCGAAGCGTGGAATCATGGATAAATGGTGAATAATATCGTCAATGTGAATATCGCTGTTTTGCGGATTGGCAAAATCTATTAAGCGATTACCGTGTGTAATAAATATGTTCATTTTTATTCCTTATCACGTTCAACACTTACAATATATCCAAGCCATAGCAACTCACTTATTGCGTCGTAAAACATCTTGCTAATCCCAAACATGGATGTAGGAGATTTGATGTAGCCCTTATCTTGCCAATCCATCAAAATTCGGCGTTCTTTGTTGTTAACTGATCTTGGGTCTATGTTCTTGTCATTTATTGCGCAATATTGTAAATATGGCATTAAACGTAGTTCATCTTGTGTGAGCTCGTATCCCAACAGCTCTTGGGATTTTTGTTTAATCTCTTCAGATAATATTCCTCTCATATTTTATTTCCCCTGTAACATTAAAAATTCACTCTGTTTGATTTCAGTTAAATATTCAGGAATTAACGGAAACTCATCACCACCATAACCTTCGGATTTAACCGGTATAGACGCAATAAAGTGATTACTTGTTATGCCGCATGCAGATAAATAGGCCATACGCTGCCCAAGTACCAAACAATTCAGTTTTAAATTTCTAAGCATAAAATCATTAAAGCTCGGGTATTTTTGCAATATCCCTCTGATTTCCTGAATCTTAGCATTAAATGCTTTACCAGCTTTAGTTCGCTTGTTCCCAGTAATGCAAACTTTGCCATTATTAAGCTTTTCAACTTTGTAAGTATTGTCCGTTTTGAGTTTCTCAAATTCCGAGTTGTCCGCATTACACATAATGCCAAAAATACGGTTTTCATCACCATGCCAATATTCATAAAACGGGATGGTATCAAAGATGGCGTTTAATTCTTCATTCCGCTTTTTACGCTTATGACGCCATTGTGCATATAATGATTTAATTGGTTCAACGTCAATCAAACATTTAAAATAACGAAATTCTGGTCTCATATTTCCTCCTAAATTTCTTCAACTTCAAAAATGTCAGAACTAACCTCATCTGCGAAAAAAATCTACTAATTTGATTCCGACATATTGACCATAAGCGAATCCTTCCTCTTCATTCCACAGATACTTATCCATGCTTTCAGCATCAGATAATCTCCAGCTATTTTGACTTGCGTGATATAACGAGCTTGCTGCGATTGGTAGTATAAATTCAAGATGTTCTTTAATTGAGCTGTTTATATTAGGACTCCCGGACCAGAACGTTGACATTTCGATGATTTTGTCTTTCACATTCGGAAAATCGAAATCAATTTCAAATACTGCGGAAATCTGAATACTTTCAAAAATACCGTTGCTTACTTTAAATTCTTTCTTGCCTGTAAATTCCATACTTACTCCTTAATTCTCAATCAATTCAACATCTTCAAATTTTAAAACATAGCCTCCTTGTCTTTCCGATTTACCTTGACTCTCCATCTTTTTGTTATATTCCATCTGTTTTTCAGTTAATACACAGTATCTGGCTGGATCGTATTCATAAACTCGATTGATAATACCGATAGCCTCGTCATAATGCGCGGGCAGGTGCACATTTGCCCCTATCGGGAAAGGTGGTTTGATGTCATTATCCTTAACCCATTGCAGCTCTTTTTCTTTTAGTCTATCTCTAACAAAAAAGCTAAAATGCTGAATTTTATCCCAGTCGTCAGAAGTAAACTCCCAATCATAATCCCTGATTAAAATGTTCATTAAAACTTGTGGGCCATCATATAAATAGAACTCCTCAATTAATGCTTCATAGATACCATCTTGAAATTCTTCTGCAACTAAAGCATCTTCATGATAAGAATCCGGATAATATTGTTTAATAAAATCATGTACGGTTTGCTCGGCAAAACCTTCATCTTGATAAGTGGGTCTTGGTGGGTTAAATGTCACTTTCATTTTATTCTCCTTAATTCCCCGCTAATTTCATTCTTGCTACCGGTAAGATATTCTGTGCATTACCAACAAAGATACTTGCACCAACAAATCGCTCTTGATGTATATATTTCAGGGCTTGTTGCAGTTGGACAATCGCTTCGTTAAGCTGTAACTTAATCGTTTCTTTTTCGCCTTTGGTCATCTCATACCCCCGCAATATCAAGCGAAATTGGTTTATATTGGTCGGTATTGCCAACACGCTCATATAACCTTACATATGCTTTAGAGTTGACTATTTGCACACTTTCGCTAATGGCTTTCATCGCATTTAACCAGCGCGGGTCAGTAATCTCCACGCGGCGTAAGCCAAGAATGCGTGAAGTGTTTAAGTTACCTTCTTTATCTACATTGAATGCACGCTCAATCAACGCTTTTAATTCAGGACGAGAGCCTTCAGACCACTCATTTAAACATTCGTCAATTAGCACTTTGGCGGCTTGAATACGCTCGTCAAATTGCAGGTGGTCATTAATGGCACGCTGGATTTTATACTTACCATCGTAAGAAAATAGCGTCACATTGCCCTTAGCCCCGCCCAGTTTGGCATCGTATTTTTCCGCAGATAGCTCAATAAACGCCTGAATATCATTAAAAATACCGGTCTTAAATCTATCTAACTCGCCACGTAATGCTTTACCTTTCGCAATCCATTCTTGTACCAAAGCATCACGCTCTTTATCAATTTCTTTGACTAATTCATCGGCGGTCAGGCTGCCTTTTGCATCCTGCCAGTAGATTTTGCCGTCAATCGTTACTTTGCTCATTTGTTACTCCTTAATGTATGAATTGTGTTGGTTGATAACGCGGAAAAGAAAATATTACCCGGCAACCACATAACCGACGTTGTGCCGTAGATATCATCTGATTATTGGCATTATTGCTATGCATATAAATAATGGCTTTATGGTTATCCAACCATTTTTGCGTAATTAGGTTATATTGCACTTCTAAGGTCGGCATAGCGCCGTTAAAACGAAGCCCGATAACGGTTAAGCCATATCTGGCGCATGCCATTACCGCCTTATGTGCCGAATCTAATTGTGCAAGCAGAGACATATTGGCTAAATTTAAAGCCACTTGGCGTTTTTGATTATTATTTTTCATCATCACACTCCTTTAACCACATCTGCCGTCACTAACGGTGCGCCAAGTTCAGCGGCTAAGTTCATTGCGGCAGTCAGCAGATTACCGACCGCAAGCGGATATAACAGGCTGGTCTGGGTTTTATTACGGTTATTCATCATCACTAGACGAGTACGCACCGCTTCCAGCGCATCACGGTCAAAAATATCGCTAACCTTGCGGTTAACCGCTTTCAAGCGCCATTCCACATACGGTTCCAAGCAACTATCTAATGGGGCAAGCTCAACCACTTCACAACGTTGCACTACCTCACGCACCTCAAAATTACGTTCGGATAACTTTAATTTCAGTTCAGGCTGACCGACTAACACAATAGAAAGCAGTTTTTTAAAGCCGTCTTCAAGTTCAAAAAAGCGTTTTAAGTGTTTCAGCGTTGGTACTGGCAGGCTGTGCGCTTCTTCGATAATCAAAATGTGCTGATTGCCGGCCCGTGCGCTGTCCTTCAACACTCGATGCAACTGGCGAAAACGGGCTTCCGGCGAGCGTTTTACATTTTCTAGTGGAGCAATGGTATTAATAATTGCTTCGGCAATATGGGAAGCTTTCAGCGTTTTGCCCTTAAGGTCATTGTCTTCCATCGCGATAATGTAGGGTTCAATCGCTATAACCGGCAGGTTCTCGCTGTGAATACGGTCAATTAAATCACGGCGCAGTGTCGATTTACCGGCGCCGGATTCACCGACGACCGCAACAAAACCGCCGAATTTAGCCGTCTGAAACAGTGCTTCACGCACATAACGCACGTCCGGTGAACTGAAAACTTCATCGGCAGACCGCACTTCATCAGTAAACGGATTAGAAAAAAGTGAAAAATGTTGTTTTGTGGCTGGAAATAAAGCCTGTTTTGCGAGTAACATAGTATCGTCCTCTATTAATGTTGGTGGTTCTTCATTAGTGGTTGACACCTCCGTCACTGTTGGCGCAGTGGCGGAGACTTGTTTGAGCAGCTCGGAAAGTGCGGTCGAAATTCCCAGATTTTTCAGCACTTCCTCAAGCCGGAATTTAAATTGCTCCGTATCCGTTTTAATCAATAAGCCGTGATTAACCAGATTGGCAATCACTGCAGGCGATACGGATAACCAGCCTGCCAGCTTGCGTTGAGAGATATTATTCTCTTCCAATACCTGTTTTAGCTTTAGCATTGTTATGCTCCTTTAACTTCATTCATTTAAGCGGCGATTAACCGTAAATGTGATTTTGTGGTAGGTTCCGGCGCCACAAACTCCGCTTTAAAATCATCAAATCCAAGACTTAATAAACGTTCAGCTTCCTCACTTGGCACACCTTGCGGATATCTGCCGCTTACCCATTGATAACAATCCGCCGTCCATAAATCGCCCCATTGCGCTTTGCCACTTTTGGCAAATTCCACAACCGACATCGGCAGCAACTCTACGCGGCGGGCGTTGATAGTCAGTTCGTGTTCTTGACCTCTTTTCGGGATAAACATCACATCAGGACGTTCATCAATGGTTTTAAATGGATCAATACGACCATCAAATAACGGTTTGCTGGCTTTCTTCGCTGCTTTCACGCCGTTATCATCCGTTGCACTGTATGCCAAGCGTTCCACCGTTTCACGGTTGCGTTCAAGCTCAGTTTTAGCGTGTGATTTAAAGGCTTCACCAATCACAGCCGCATTCACATCCAACCCAAATTTATCCTTTTCAATCGGTTCAACCACAAACCAGTAAGGTTTCAAGCTCATCTCGTTATGTTCATCAAACACCTGTTCAAAGCATTCCACCTGTATGCAGTTCGGACGATATGGGTTTTTGCCCAGCCGTAGTTTGTCGCCCACATTCAGGTTTGGTACATGGCTCACATCATAAGTCAGCCCTTCAAACTTCACTTGCAACTGACCGTCCACTGTACGTTCCACCAATTTCGACACCATCAACTCTCGGCATAAGGCAAGTGGTGGGGCAAGTACCAACTGTTCAGCAGTAATATGTAACCACGCTTTATAGCGTGACATCTTATGTCGTGAATGAATTTTACTCGCGTTGAAATCTCGCATCCATTCATGAGCACGTTCGTTTAGTTCATCAATATTGGCTACCGATTTAAACCGTAAGCGGCTCTCAAATTGACGTTCAACAATATCATTCGCCTTTTCTACTTGGCCTTTCGCTCGTGGATTGCCAGGCTCGTTGATTTGTAGCTTAACCCCTAGCTGATAGCACAAATGTTTCATCATATCTGACTTATTTGCCGAGCCAGGGTCAAGCATTACCAGCTTTGGCACACCGCAAAATGGTTCGTCATTGCGTGGTTTACGTTGCATGGCATTGATAAAGGTATTACACAAGTTTTCTGAGGTTTCACCGCCGTAAACATATTCCACATAAATCGTACCACTGGTATGATCGGTCACCACATAACGCCACACACGATCACTTTCTATCTTTGCTACATTCTCAGGTTTATTTTTATAAAACCGCTTTTCTTCCATTACCTGCAAACCATTTTCATTTTCTGCGTGTGTACGTTTTAAGTAATACAATACACATAAAGAAGGGTCGATTTGCCAAACGTGATTGGGGTGCAGGCTACGCATCTGAATAGCAGGTGTTGGTTTTAATAATTGGTCAGGGTGCAATTTCGCATTCACTAACGCCCGATTGACCGCACTTTCCGAATAAGGTCGCACTTCACCTGTTGTCTTATCCACAAATTCCGCTTTAATCTCACCATTCGCTCGTAACATTTTTAATACCTCCTGTAATGGCAACATTTCTTTCTTATATTGATTACGCCGATTTTCTAACCAGGCCGCCGAAATCGTTTTTAACTCAGCAAGCGTTAGCTGCGTGGAGTTTTTATCCGATCGCACTTTGCGACCAGTCTGCGGTAAATAAGGCTTTAATTGCCGAATTAACGTCGAGCGCGCTAATTTTGTTGTTTCCACCCATTTCTGATAAATCGGCTCAATTTTTTCACCGCTGGCTTTGGCGCACTTGATTTCCAGGGCGATACTCATCAACACTTCGGGTAAAATCGCCATATGTGATCCTCAAGCCTGTTTCTGTGCAATAATCGCATCTAACGCATCGCCTAAACTCTCATCGCCTTTCCCTGACCAATCCACCGAAGCCGATGGCACATCATTTAGCCCATAGGTATCTTTCAGTTCAATCAAAGCCAGCTCAATTTCTGCCACAACACCACTCATAAATTGCGTATGGTCCATGCCGCTTTCTTCACTATGTTCAAGCAAGGCATCAAAAGCAGGGCGAACCTGTCCGCGTAAAATAGCTTCCGCACCGTAGGCAATTTGCGACACTTCTTTGCGTAAGTCGCCACCTTTGCGGTCAGGGCTTCGGGTTTCGATATCTTTTTTCTTTTTCGCCAATTCCATATCTAATTCATTAATTTTATTATCTTTATTAGCTAACACTTTGCCCATGGCTTCTTTTTCGGCTTTCGCATTGCGTAATGCCTTGCGAAGTTCCTGTACGCTCATGCGATCAACTTCATCAAGAGTTAAGTTGGCAATGGTGCCACCTTCGGCAAGTTCTTTTAAGTCATCGTCATCTTGAGCCATCAATTCGAGCAATTTGGATTTACCTAACTGCACTAGTTTCGGGGTGGTATCTTGTAAGCCATCACCACAAAATTTAATGGTTGCTTGCATAAAGCGTGAGGCAGTTGAGCGGGTAATACCAAATTCAGTTTGAACGGTTTCCGTAAATTCACCATGGGCTAAATGTTCTTTTAAAATAATTAACACCCGCCCGAATTCCAGCATTTGTCCGGTCATAGCTTGCTGACAATGTTTGCCACGATCAACAAACAGCTTTTTATCAAATACCTCGCCGTTACCCCATTTCTGCATTATTGCCATACTGTGGCGCACATAATTCTCGGTCGAAAGTGCGGTGGAATTTTCAGTTAATTCGGTCATTTTCTGATTCCTTTTAATTTTGTGTTTTTTATTCAAATGTTGCGATGTCGCAACATTTGCTTGTTTCTTAAGCAAATGTGCCAGCTCGCACACGTTGATCGATTTCGGTCATACGCTGCTGCATTTTTTCCCATTCTTGACGATATGCCTCGGCTACCTGTAATACACGCACACTCAACGTAAATCGCCCTGTTGGTAGTTTTTCCGCAAAGCCTTCATCAACCAAAATTGCCAGTGCACGGGTGATATTAACCGGCGTATCATTGAGTCGTTCGGCGATTTCGCTGTTACTTAACCCATTAATAGAATGCCCTTTGAGGGCGTAAATAACATTTAATACGCGACGGGTCGCTTTGTTATTAGTGCCTTTTAATTCAGTCATATTCACACCTCATTAATTAATCTTGGTTTGTAAACTTTTAACTTGATTAACTGGAATATTGTGTTTATCGGCGATTTGTTGTGTATTTTGTTCACGAAACTTATTCAAAATCGCCTGATTTTTAATGTCTTTGCGTTCGCGTCGTCTATATTCACGCGCTAAATACCAAGTACAGAATTTAATCAGTAATCTTTTCATGACTGTCTCCTATGCAGCTACTTTAAGTCCAAGCTTTACAGCAATTTCGTGGCTTTTTCCGTAACTGGCTTTAATAGTGCCGTTAAGCACGCGTGATACATGTGTAACGTTATAACCATGGCATTTAGCCCAATGGGAAAACGTCTCACCTCGTGCACGAAATTCCGCTTTTATTTCATCGGCGGTTTTTGCAGGTTTCTGCATTTTTGTTCCTCCTGTGTTAAAATTGGATTAAAAATTTAATCAATTACAATAATGCTTATTTTGCTCAATTGAGCAATTTAAGTCAAGGAGAAATTTCACCAAATGGGCATAAATTTAAGACTTAGATCAATTATTGAACAATTAAACCTTAATTTAACAAAATTTTCTGAACAATCAGGCATACCATATCGTTCACTGCATAACTATTTAAGAAATGAAAGGGAGCCTAACTCTGAAAGCTATATGAAGCTTGCACAAATGGGCATAAATATAAATTGGTTACTGACTGGGGAAGGAGATATGTTTGTTGAGGGTGTTTCTAAATTACCAAATGCTGAGGCAGATACCCTGACAACAGAAGAAGCAAGCCTAATAGACGATTTCCGGAACATGAATAATCAGGGCAAGGTAGCAGTTAAAACCACCGCTCGGGCAATGGCGCAGCAAGAGCTGTTTAAAAATAGTAAAGTAGGCTAATCAATGGAGAACACCATGCAACCCCTAACCGACCAAGAACAATTGTTAATTGATGTGGCATCCGAGGCGTTACTGCTGGATATTTTCGCCCGAGCGCTTGCCTTTTCCACGCTCCCTGTCGAAACCCGTCGCGAAAAAATGCAGCAAATCCGCGACATGCCTTTTGCTGAAAGATGCGAGTATTTAACCGACCTATTAAAAGACGTCTATTCTATGGGGTTTGATACGGCAAGAATGGGAAAATGTAATTAAAAATATTGATTAAGCAATAACGAAGTGTTGATGATAATTGTGAGCTCTTAGAACCGCAAAGCAATAAGTCAATAAGGAGAAAATATACTATGTTAAAGGAAACTATTGAAACAGCTAAATTAATAAAAAACGCTTTTGATACGGTCGGTAAACTTAATGATGATATTACCAAATTAAAAGAATTGGGAGAATCAAATGTAAAAACAGTAGAGCTCACCCAAATTGCAATTAATTTACAACAACTTATTATCTCACTACAAAAAGATTTATGGGCATTACAAATAGAGAACAAAGAGCTTGAAGAGCAAATTAATAAAGCTCACGAATTTGAAGTAGAAAAAAGCCAATATGTGCCATTTCAGTTTCCTACTGGAGCTTTTGTATATCGTAGTAGCGAAGGTATAACTAATGAAAATAGTGAAACTGCATTTCATTATCTATGTGCAAATTGTTACAGCCAGCAGAAGAAATCTATACTTCAACCTGCAGGGATCACAAATGGACACCACTCAATGAAATGTAACAATTGTCCATCAGTTATATTATATAAACCGGTTAAATCAAGCTATTGGTCTATTTAATGATTAATTATATTTATTAAAAAGGAGAAAACCATGACAGATCTAGAAGAAATTATTATT
>NZ_KB893940.1 GCF_000374285.1 Actinobacillus capsulatus DSM 19761
AATCCATCCCGAACTCAGAAGTAAAATGCTGTAACGCCGATGGTAGTGTGGGGTTTCCCCATGTGAGAGTAGGGCATCGCCAGATTGAATTAAAGGGAACCCTGTGGTTAGTGATAATCACAGGGTTTTTGTTTTTGGGGTGAATTTGTTTTTAGCTCCAGCTCCAGCTTCATTTTTATCTTTATTCATCTTCTCCTTTCTTTTTTTGCTTATTCAAACAACCTCCATTAGCGCATTTGCAAAATAGCAAGGGAATTTGACCGCTTGTTTAGGATAAAAAACGGCTAGAAATTATTTCTAGCTGTTTCATTATATAAGCTGCATTGATATTATTTGTTGATATGATGCTCAATAATTTCTGACCATGTAAGGCTTCAGTATTGTTGTTCTGCATGGTATTGATTTCGGCATATTGGTGTCCAAGGTTTGGCTAGCCCTGTATAATGAATAAGTATAGGTACTTGATCATCGATATTCATAATTTAATCGTAAATATCTAGGCGATTATTTTCAATTAAATAATCGCCTGCTGCAAATTGATAATTATATTTTTAGCTAACGAGAAACATTGATTCTGTAGCGCTAAATTTAAAATATCCCGATCCGCTAAGTCAGAACCGCTTTGGTGATAAAGCTGAATTGCATTTTCTAATCTCTGATCTATATCAGCAGTTTCTCGCCATGCTTTATTATTAAATAATAGTACTCCAGCATTGAAATAGTGTTCTATATATGGGAAGAACTTATGGTAGAAGAATCCGCTATTAATTAGAAAGTCTGGTGCCGCAACAACCGGATAATTATCAGATCTTGCTGGTATAGCGATAACAGAGAGCCATTTGTAATGATGTCACAATCAAGATAAAGTACTTTATCTTTGAGGAATTAGCTGAGGGATTAAACAACGGTAGTAACTTGTGTCGGAAGCATATTACATTGTTTTTAAATGAACAAAATTTGCCTGTTCAACTTTTATATCAGTGATGTAGCAATTTATTTTGTTCAATTCTAGATTAAGCGAATAAAACCATTGTTCAGAAAAATCTTTATTGATGAGATAAAAGTGTATGTCTTTATCAAAAAAGCAAATAGATTTGATTAGGGTAATAATTTGTTCTGCGTAGTTACTCCGCTGCAAAAGCAATATGCATTGTAGCTGTCATTTAAAAGGCTACCTGTGGATGAAAGGTTTCACTAACCTTGACGAATTCGGTAAGTGAAATGGATTTAAATTTTGTGTTTAATCCTCTGGCTTTGAGATCGTTGGCTAATATAAATAAATGAGATATTTGTGAAAAAAGTTGAGGATATTTAATTGCTAGCAAGACACCATCCTGCCATAAGACTACAGCATCATTTGCCGTAATTTGAGCGAGTATTTGGTTTAGTTCAGTTAACTCATATGGTGTTTTAGAAAATGTATAAAGCATAGGGATTCCTTATTAGAACGTTAGTACCTTTTCAGCTTGCGCAAGAATGGCAAACAGCTCTGTTTGGGGGATGATATTTGCGTTAGGTAAAATCCATTCGGCAGTGCTTAATGCTCTTTGGTTGATAGACTCTTCACAAATAAAGCATTCGGTCAAATCATATAGGTCAATTAATTTAAAAGTTGAGATATGATCTTTCTGTAAGATGATATTTGGCTGTTGCTGTTCTAATAGATTGAATATACCGTCATTTAAAAAGCAAATAGCGATTTCATCTTCAGCACAAAAAGCGCTGGCAGCAAGTAAAGCATCTAAGCCTTCGCGACTGATTGTCGTTCCAAAAGGCGGTTGAGTAAAAAGGAATGCAAGTTTATATTTTTTCATCATTAAAAGGTTAATAGTCTATCTGCTTTGAGTACTGCTTGGCTAAATTCACCAAGCCCCGCTAGTATAAAACCTTCGGCAAGATTCGTTTGCTGAGTTTTACTGGTTTGATGATCCACAACTCCTCGTCTTTGTGCAGCAGAAATGCAGAGGTGTAAGGGCAAACCGTGTAATTTTGCGAGGTTTTGCCATTTTTCTAATAAGTTTATTTCATCACTTGCAGGGTTTACTAAAGCATTTGCATTGCTGATACCGTCCTGAAAGAAAAATACTTGTTTAATGTTATGTTCTGTAGCTAATAATGCTTCGGCGACTTGATAAGCCAAATATGCCCCTTGTGCGCCGTAAACTGGCGATTTTATCGCAAGTACGTAATCCATTATTCATTATCCTGTTTAATTTGTCGGATATAAAGGTAAACGGTATGGCGGGAAATATTTAATCGATCGGCCACTTGATTGATAGTATCTTTGATATCAAAAATGCCTTTCTCATATAACGATATGACAATATGGCGATTTTTATTATTATTAGCAACATTACGATCCGCCATGGTTTCTTCAATCGTATGTTCGATAGTTTGAGCAACTAAATCTTCCACAGAACTCGCAAAATTAACCGCTGTGTCTTCGTCATCTTGTAACGGTGCAATAAAAGCACTTAAAAATTGTGATGCTGGCACATCTAAATTGATATTAATGCAGATAAAACCGATAACATGTTGTTTACTATTACGGATCGCAATTGTGACGGATTTCATTAATACACCGCCTTTAGAGCGCGTAAAATAAGGTTTAGATACGCTATCTGTTTTCATTTGATGTAACGATTTAAGCGCTTTATCGGTAAGAGGTGAACCAATTTTTCGATCGGTATTGTGTCCGTTTGCGATATAGATTGCGGAATTTTCAAGAAATTCTAACGAGTGTAATACGATCTCACAGTGTTCACCGATTAAGGCGGCAATGCCGTCAACAATCGGAAAATAAGACGCTAAAATCGCATGATCTTCTTCAGTAAAAGTTTGGAATTTTTTCATAATATTGAGGGACTTATTTTGCTTCTTTTGTGGAATAATTTTTAGAAAGAACTAAAAAGCAAGCGGTCTAATTTGCAAAAAATTCTACAAATTAGACCGCTTAGATTCAAGGGTTATTTTTTCGCTTCAGCCGCTTTGAAATCTAATAATTCGATTTCAAATTTTAAGGTTGAACTTGCCGGAATTTTACCTGCTTGACGCTCACCGTATCCTAACTGAGGTGGTAATACGATTTCCATTTTGCCGCCTTTTTTCAGCATTGGAATCGCTTCAATCCAGCCCGGAATTAATTGATTTAATTGGAATTCAATCGGCTCGCCACGATCATATGAGCTATCGAATACCGTACCGTCCGTTAATGTTCCTTTATAGTGTACTTTCACGGTATCTTCAGCTTTTGGTGATTCGCCTGTACCGGTTTTTTCGATTTTATAAAGTAAACCTGAAGCGGTTTTCTTCACGCCGGCTTTTTTTTCGTATTCTGCACGGAATTTGTTACCGGCTTCGATAGTTGCTTTACTTTTTTCTGCTGCAATTTTGCTTTCTTGGCTTGCAAGATAAGTATCAAGTGCTTTTAATTGTTTTTGTAAGTCTTCATCGGTTAATTTACCGGTTTTTTTAATCGTATCTTGTACGCCGGCTAAAATTTTATCTTGGTTGTAAGAGAAAATTTCTTTTTGTGATGCAACCACACCTTCAATGTTTTTGCCCATTAATACGCCGACTGCGTATGAAGACTCATCTACAAATTTTTGATCCGCTTTTTGTTCTGCAAAGGTCGCTTGTGATGTTGCAAATACGCTCGCTGCGACTGCAAGTACAGAAAGTTTGCTTTTTAACATAGATTTTCCTTATAAATGATTGTTAAAAGAAAGATAGATAGGGTAAAGTGTATTCCCTGATTAGGCAACCTTTTTTATTAAAAATGACGATAGAACACGATCTTTTACAACGTATAGCTGAATTAGAAACAAAAGTTGCTTTCCAAGAAGTGACGATAGAAGAGCTGAATCAAGCGTTGGTTCATCATCAATTTGCTTTGGATAAGCTCCAAACCCAAGTTCGACACTTTGCGGAAAAGCTGCAAGGCGTTCAATCAAGTAATGTTGCCTCATTAGCGGAAGAAACACCCCCACCGCATTATTAGGCTATGAACTTATTTATTAGTTCGGATTCTAATCGCACATAGTTTATATTGAGGTAATTTTACTAAGTATGTTATTTAAGAATTTAGTGAAGTGGAGCGTTGGTTTAGCTATATCGGTGTTGGCGTTAACTGTTTTTGCTTCTTCTGCATAAGCGGTTGAAAATTCGCAAAAAAATGCAAAAAACGAACCGCTTTTTAAAGATGGGAAAGGCTATTACTCTTATAAAAAACCAATAAATATTGAACAACCTAAAGATGGACGCATATTAATTCAATATTTCTTTAAATATGACTGTGCAATTTGTTTAAATACTAATGACTATTTAAAACAGTATGCCTAATTACATAAAGATAAAGTCGTGTTACAGCGCTCACCGGCTTATGAAATTACCGGTCAAATGCACGCAACTTTTATGGTAATCGGGCGAGAAGATTTGAGTGAACTTTATTTATTTGATAGTGTAGGGCGCAAAGATCACGTCAGTTTGGTTAAAAGTGATGCGGCAGTGACGCAATGGCTCACCTCAAAAGGTTTAGATGTGAATGCATTTAACAAATTGTTTTATTCGGAAGAAGTTAAACAACGAATGAAACAAGAGAGAGCATTGTTTAACTTATATAATCCACCGTATGTACCGCTTGCCGTATTAAACGGAAAATATATTTTGTTACAAAATACTTTGTATAACGACGACTATACTTACGGTGTATTGGATTTCTTAATTGATAAACTACAACAAGAACAAAAAGAGGATAAAAAATAATGAAATTAAAAATCGGAATTATCGGCGCAATGGCGCAAGAAGTTGAAATTTTACGTAATTTAATGGTTGAAGCGAAAGTAATGGAAATAGCGGGTTGTAAAATTTATGACGGTAAAATTAATAATACGCGTGTGGCGTTATTACAATCCGGCATTGGTAAAGTAGCTGCTGCAGTAGGCACGACGTTATTACTTGAATTAGCAAAGCCGGATATGATTATTAATACGGGATCAGCAGGTGGCTTAGATCCAAAATTAAATGTGGGAGATATAGTGATTTCAACGGAAGTACGTCACCATGATGTAGATGTAACGGCATTTGGCTATGAAAAAGGGCAATTACCGGCTAACCCAGCGGCATTTGTTCCAAATGAACAGTTAATGAATGTTGCGATTAAAGAAACGGAAAAAGCCGGTTTTAATGCGGTTTCCGGTTTAATTTGTAGCGGTGATTTATTTGTGAACGGAGCAGAAAAAATTGCGCAAATTCGTCAAAACTTCCCAAGCGTTGCAGCCGTTGAGATGGAAGCCGCAGCGATTGCACAAGTTTGCCACGCATTTGACGTACCTTTCGTGATTGTACGTGCGATTTCGGATGTTGCAGATAAAGAATCTCACCTTTCATTTGATGAGTTTTTACCACTGGCGGCAGAAAAATCATCAGAAATTGTGGTGGCAATGTTAAATAGCATTGCTTAATTGAAAGCAAACAAGCGGTCGAAATTTAACAAAATTTTGCAAAAAAAGTTAAAAATTCGACCGCTTATTATCGCTATTCTATTGTAAATTTTGTACAATATTCAGCCTTTTGGCCTACGCTAATTGTAGGTCTTTTTTATTTATTGATTACCTAATTATATTTTTGAGAAATTTATGAGTACTACACCAAATATTGGTTTTATCAGCCTTGGTTGCCCTAAAAATTTAGTTGATTCCGAACGTATTTTGACGGAGTTGCGTACAGATGGTTACAACATTATTCCAAGTTATGAAAATGCGGATTTAGTGATTGTAAACACTTGTGGTTTTATCGACAGCGCAGTACAAGAGTCATTAGAGGCTATCGGTGAAGCATTGGAAGAAAACGGCAAAGTAATTGTTACCGGCTGTTTAGGCGCAAAAGAAAACCAAATTCGTGAAGTGCATCCTAAAGTATTAGAGATTACCGGACCGCATAGTTATGAAGCGGTGATGCAGCATGTGCATAAATATGTACCGCGCCCGGAACGTAATATTTATACCAGTCTTGTGCCAGCACAAGGAGTAAAACTTACACCTAAGCATTACGCCTATTTAAAAATCTCTGAAGGTTGTGACCATCGTTGTACCTTCTGTATTATTCCGTCCATGCGTGGCGATTTAGACAGCCGTCCGATTGTTCAGGTATTAGATGAGGCGAAACGTCTTGCGGATTCAGGTGTGAAAGAATTACTCATCGTTTCTCAAGATACTTCCGCTTATGCGTTAGATCAGTCAAAAGAAAATCAAAACAAAACGGTTTTCTGGAATGGCGCTCCGATTAAAAATAATCTGATTACGCTATGTGAACAGTTAGGAACTTTAGGCATTTGGGTTCGTCTACATTATGTGTACCCGTATCCGCACGTAGATGATTTAATTCCATTAATGGCGCAAGGCAAGATTTTGCCGTATTTAGATATTCCGTTACAACACGCAAGCCCGAAAGTATTAAAGGCAATGAAACGTCCCGGATCAATTGAGCGTACATTAGAACGCATTAAAAAATGGCGTGAGATTTGCCCGGAATTAACATTACGCTCAACCTTTATTGTCGGTTTCCCGGGTGAAACGGAAGAAGATTTCCAAATGCTATTGGATTTTTTAGAAGAGGCGCAATTGGATCGTGTCGGTTGCTTCAAATTTAGTCCGGTGGACGGTGCGGTAGCAACCGAAATGGCGGATCAGGTGCCGGAAGAAGTAAAAGAAGAGCGTTTTCACCGTTTTATGCAAGTTCAGCAACGTATTTCAGCTGCTCGTTTACGACAAAAAGTGGGTAAAATCCTTGCCGTTATCGTTGATGAAATTGACGAAGAAGGTATTATTGGCCGTTCAGTGGCTGACGCACCGGAAATTGACGGTGTAGTATATGTCGATAATATTTCAAATAAAGACGTGAAAGTCGGTCAAATTATTTCTGTAACGATTACGAATGCGGATGAATATGACCTTTGGGGAACTTGTTAATTTTTTAGGACAACTCGTATGGAACACAACAAAAAACCTAATTTAGCAACATTTGAGGCTGCGGTTGCGGCGAAAAAATATGAAGAGTCTTGTACCGAATTATTAGAGATTTTAGCGAAACTCGATAGTAATTTTGGAGGCATTCAGGACATTGATTTTGAATTTCCTACTCAATTAAAAGATCTTGAACAAGAGAAAACAGTTTACTTTTGTACTCGCTTAGCGAATGCGGTGAGTACGCTTTTTGCTGATCCGAGCTTAGAGATTTCAGTAGAAGGTGCACAACGTTTTCTATCGTTCCAACGTTGGTTATCGCTTATTTTTGCAAGCTCTCCGTATGTGAATGCAGATCATGTACTACAAACGTATAACCGTAATCCAAACCGTGAAAATAGTTTAGATATTCATTTAGAAGCAACAAAAGCGGCATTGATTAAATTCTGTATTTTATATTTACCGGAATCAAACGTGAACTTAAACCTTGATGCAGCGTGGAATGCAGATCCGGAACTTTGTGCTTCACTTTGCTTCGCGTTACAGTCGCCTCGATTTATCGGTACGCCCGCGTCATTCTCAAAACGTGGCACGATTTTACAATGGTTCCCGGCTCGTTTAGCACAGTTACAAAACCTAAATAACATTCCAAGTGCCATTTCGCATGATGTTTATATGCACTGTAGCTATGACATTGCTGCAAATAAACACGATGTGAAAAAAGCATTAAATCAAGTGATTCGCCGCCATATCGAAAATGAATATGGGTGGCAAGATCGTGATGTGACTAAAATCGGTTACCGTAATGGTAAGCCGGTAATGGTTGTATTACTTGAGCATTTCCATTCTGCACACTCAATTTATCGTACGCACTCTACTTCAATGATTGCGGCTCGTGAGCATTTCCACCTCATCGGTTTAGGTAATGCATCGGTTGACCAAGCGGGTAGAGACGTATTCGATGAATTCCATCTGGTCGATGGTAATAATATGAAAGACAAATTAGAGTTTATTCGCTCAATTTGTGAAACAAACGGCGCGCTAGTCTTCTATATGCCGAGCATCGGTATGGACTTAGCAACGATTTTTGCAAGTAATACACGTTTAGCACCGGTACAAGTGATTGCTTTAGGTCATCCGGCTACGACCCATTCCGACTTTATTGAATATGTGATTGTGGAAGACGATTATGTCGGATCGGAAGAGTGCTTTAGCGAAACGTTATTACGTTTACCAAAAGATGCGCTGCCTTACGTTCCTTCAGCATTAGCGCCTGAAAAAGTAGATTATTTATTACGTGAAAATCCGGAAGTCGTAAATATCGGTATTGCTTCAACGACAATGAAGTTAAACCCATATTTCTTAGAAGCATTAAGAGCAATTCGCGATCGTGCTAAAGTGAAAGTACATTTCCATTTTGCTTTAGGTCAATCAAACGGTGTAACTCATCCGTATGTAGAACGCTTTATTAAATCTTACTTAGGTGATTCGGCAACGGCACATCCTCATTCGCCTTATCATCAATATCTCAGTATTTTGCATAACTGCGATATGATGGTAAATCCGTTCCCATTCGGTAATACCAACGGTATTATCGATATGGTCACGTTAGGTTTAGTAGGTGTATGTAAGACCGGACCAGAAGTGCATGAGCATATTGATGAAGGATTATTTAAACGTTTAGGTTTACCTGAGTGGCTTATCGCTAATACGGTAGATGAGTATGTTGAACGAGCAGTGCGTTTAGCGGAAAATCATCAAGAGCGTTTAGAATTACGTCGTCATATTATTGAAAATAACGGTTTGAATACGTTATTTACCGGTGATCCTCGCCCAATGGGATGTATTTTATTAACGAAAGCGATGGAATGGACTAAGCAGAATAGTGTTGATCTACAAATTAATACACTTGTAGATGAGCCTAAAGCAAAAACGCCAAGAAAAACCAAAACGGTTAAAGCTGCTTCGACAACGAAGGTAAAAACAGCAACTAAAGCTAAAAAGGAAACAGCGAAAAAAGATTCTCCGTTAAAAGCAGCAGCTAAAAAAGTAAAGAAAACGGCTAAATAATTAACGTATTTATTGTAAAAGCACCAAGAGACTCGGTGCTTTTTTATTAGCTATTAATAACAAGCCGAGAAACATTTGTTTCTCGGCTTGTTATTGTTTGAATTCTGGTCAGATGAGTCTTGTTTTTCGAACCTTTTGATATGAATTAAGTCTTATGGAAAGCAAATGTTTATATAAACAATTTGTGATAGTAGTAACCTTTAAAATAAGGAATTAATAATGAAATTTATGGTAAAAATACTTGCGGTTGCGGTATTGGCAACAACGGTTTCAGCGTGTAACGGCTTAACTAAATCACAACGTAATACGGCAATTGGCGCTGCAGTTGGTGGGGTAGCCGGTAATATGATTGGAAATTCTACCGGTGCAACCTTAGGTGGTGCTGCATTAGGTGGCGTTATCGGTAGTCAAATTAAATAATTCTTCAAATAAGACCAGTTGATTATAAATTAGCTGGTCTTATTTTTTGTACAAAAAGTTGCATAAATAAAACTATTTAATATAATTCGGACGTTTTGAAACGAAATTTAGATATTGAATATCGAAACTTTTCATGAGGAAAGTATGTCAAAGAGAAATACGCAACAACGTCGCCACCTAATTGTAAAAATGGTACAAGAACAAGGAGAGGTGAGTGTTGAAACATTGGCAAGTTTCTTCGAAACGTCTGAAGTGACGATTCGTAAGGATTTAACCGCTTTAGAAGAAAGCGGTTTGTTATTACGTCGCTATGGTGGAGCAGTAAAAATTCCATCGGAAATGATAGAAGATAGTAACGAGCAACTTTCAAAACAAAAATTAGCGATTGCGAATGAAGCGGTAAAACATATTCGAGATCATAATCGTATCATCATTGATAGCGGTAGCACGACCGGAGCAATGGTAAAAGCCTTGTATCAAACCGGTCTAGTGATTATGACGAACTCATTAGCATTAGCAACCGAATTAACCATGCTTGATAATGAGCCTACGGTTTTGATGACCGGCGGTACTTGGGATACACGTTCTGATTCATTTCAAGGTAAAGTTGCTGAGCAAGTACTACGTTCTTACGATTTTGACCAACTATTTATTGGCGCAGATGGTTTGGATTTAGCACGTGGTACCACAACATTTAATGAACTCGTAGGCTTAAGCCAAGTAATGGCGGAGGTTTCTCGAGAAGTTATCGTCTTAATTGAGTCTCAAAAGATGGGGCGTAAAATGCCAAATCTTGAGCTTGAGTGGAAAGGCGTGAATAAATTGATCACTGATGCCGATATTGATGAGGAAATTAAAAAGACCATCGAATCGTATGGTATAGAAGTGATTGTAGCGCGTGATTAAGCGAGCAAATAATAAACAGTGTCAATGGTCGTATTTTGATGGAATTGGCACATCAGAATCACCGCTTATTACCCGTTACCCAGTTATTTATTATTTTTTAACTTTAACATAGGAAAGATATTATGTGCGGAATTGTAGGTGCAGTAGCACAACGCGACGTAGCTAACATTTTAGTAGATGGTTTACACCGCTTAGAGTATCGTGGTTACGACTCTGCGGGTGTTGCAGTTCTAAACGAAGAACACAATATGCAAATTGTTCGTCGTGTAGGTAAAGTAAAAGCATTGGACGATGCGATTTCTGCAAACCCATTAATCGGTGGTACAGGTATTGCTCACACCCGTTGGGCAACTCACGGTGAGCCATCTGAAACCAATGCTCACCCTCATCGTAGCAGTAAAATTGCAGTAGTACATAACGGTATCATTGAAAATTACGAAGAATTAAAAGTGGTTTTACAAGAGCGTGGTTATGTATTCCAGTCGCAAACTGACACTGAAGTAATCGCTCACTTAGTTGAGTGGGAACTCCGTACATCAAGTTCTTTATTAGAAGCGGTTCAAAAAACAGTAGTTCAATTACGTGGTGCATACGGTACCGTAGTAATGAATCAAGATGATCCGTCTCGTTTAATTGTTGCGCGTTCTGGCAGCCCATTAGTTATCGGTTATGGTGTTGGCGAAAACTTCTTGGCATCAGACCCATTAGCATTATTAAGCGTAACTCGTCGTTTTGCTTACCTTGAAGAAGGTGATGTAGCGGAAATTACTCGTCACACTGTAGATATCTATAGCCGTGACGGTCAAAAAGTTGAACGTGAAATTCACGAAGGTAACTTCGAAGCGGATGCTGCAGACAAAGGCCCATACCGTCACTATATGCAGAAAGAAATTTTCGAACAACCGGTAGCAATCATGAATACCTTAGATGGTCGTATCGAAAACGGTAAAGTGAAAATTGATGCAATTGGTCCAAATGCGGCAGAAATCTTATCAAAAGTTGAACATGTGCAAATCGTAGCTTGTGGTACTTCTTACAATGCGGGTATGGTTGCTCGTTACTGGTTTGAAGCTATCGCTGGCGTGAGCTGTGACGTTGAAATCGCGTCTGAGTTCCGTTACCGTAAATTCGTAACTCGTCCGAATAGTTTATTAATTACGCTTTCACAATCAGGTGAAACTGCGGACACATTAGCGGCATTACGTTTAGCGAAAGAATCTGGCTATATGTCTGCAATGACGATTTGTAACGTAGCAAGTTCTTCACTTGTTCGTGAGTCTGATTTCGCATTTATGACGAAAGCGGGTGTTGAAATCGGTGTTGCATCGACTAAAGCATTTACGACTCAGTTAACTTGTATGCTTCTTTTAAATGTAGCGATTGGTCGCTTAAAAGGCACGGTATCTGAAGAGCAAGAACACCACATTGTTCAAGCATTACAGCGTTTACCTGCGCAAATTGAAAGTGCGTTAGTGTTTGATAAAGCAATCGAGAAATTATCTGAAGACTTCGCAGATAAACACCATACTTTATTCTTAGGTCGTGGTGAGTACTATCCGATTGCAATGGAGTCTGCATTAAAATTAAAAGAGATTTCATACATCCACGCAGAGGCGTATGCAGCGGGTGAGTTAAAACACGGTCCGTTAGCATTAATCGACAGTGAAATGCCGGTAGTGGTAGTTGCACCGGAAAATGATTTACTTGAAAAAGTGAAATCAAATATCGAAGAAGTGCGTGCACGTGGTGGTCAATTATATGTATTCGCAGATCACGAAGCAGGCTTTGAAGAAACAACAGGTTTCAAAACTATCGTGTTACCACGTGTTGATGAAGTTACGGCACCAATCTTCTACACAGTGCCGTTACAATTACTTTCATACCACATCGCATTAATTAAAGGTACGGACGTTGACCAACCTCGTAACCTTGCGAAAGCGGTAACTGTTGAGTAATCAATCTATTTCACTTAAGTCTTTGAGCGAAAGCTCAGAGGCTTTTTTCTTTTTTTAAGCGGTTAAATTTTAGGATTTTTTTGCAAATAAACGCATTTAAATTGCTTGTAAAAAAATCCTGAAATTAGACCGCTTGTTTGTTGAAGTTGTGATGTAGATCACAGTTTTAAAAAGTGTATTTATATAAGTGTGATCTATCTCACACTTTTCAGAAATTAAGAAAAAATTTAATGTGATCGAGTTCACAAATTCAATAGAAACATTTTGGTAACTTTAAGAACAGGTGCTAATTTATGCACAGATTTTAATCCTTTTTCTCTACACTGTTGTTCAGGAGCAGTTATGTCTAATCTTAAAGTTAAAGTCCAAAGTTTTGGGCGTTTCTTATCAAATATGGTGATGCCGAATATCGGGGCTTTCATCGCATGGGGTTTTATTACCGCATTATTTATTCCTACCGGTTGGTTGCCAAATGAAAGTTTAGGTAAACTTGTCGGCCCGATGATTACCTATTTATTACCGCTATTAATCGGTTATAGCGGTGGCCGTTTAGCTGGTGGTGAACGAGGTGCAGTTGTAGGTGCAATCACTACAATGGGTATCATTGTCGGTTCTGAAATTCCAATGTTCTTAGGTGCAATGATTGTTGGTCCTCTTGGCGGCTGGGCAATCAAAACATTCGATAAAGCAATCGAAGGGAAAGTGAAAAGCGGTTTTGAGATGTTAGTCAATAACTTTTCAGCCGGTATTATCGGTATGTTATTAGCGCTACTTTCATTTAGCTTTATCGGTGGTATTGTTACTTCGCTTTCAGATTTATTAGCTGCGGGCGTAAGAGCGTTAGTGGATGCTAACTTACTTGCGTTAACATCGGTGATTGTTGAGCCGGCGAAAATTTTATTCTTAAATAATGCAATCAACCACGGTATCTTCTCACCGCTTGGTATTCAAGAATCTTCAGAATTAGGTAAATCAATTTTCTTCTTAATTGAAGCGAATCCGGGCCCAGGTTTAGGTATCTTGATTGCTTATATGTTATTCGGTAAAGGTTCTGCAAAAAATACTGCAAGTTCTGCATCAATCATTCACTTCTTCGGTGGTATTCACGAAATTTACTTCCCGTATGTATTAATGAATCCTCGTTTAATCCTTGCAGTAATTGCGGGTGGTGCAACAGGCGTATTAACCAATACATTATTAGGCGGCGGTTTAGTTTCACCGGCTTCTCCGGGGTCAATCATTGCGGTATTAGCAATGACACCGGCAGGTGCGCATTTAGCGGTAATTGCTTCGGTGATTCTTTCATGTGTGGTAACTTTTGTGATTGCGTCTGTATTACTCAAGATGCAAAAAGATGAAGGTTCTGAAGATGCGTTAGAAAGCGCACAAGCGGAAATGGCGGCAATGAAAGCACAAAGCAAAGGCGGTGCTGTTGCGGCGGATGCAGCGGTTGCAGGTGATTTCAGCAATGTACGTAAAATTTATGTGTCTTGTGATGCGGGCATGGGTTCAAGCGCAATGGGTGCAAGCATGTTACGCAAAAAAGTACAAGCGGCAGGTTTAAATGTCGAAGTACAAAACGTAGCTATTAATGATTTACCACAAGACGCTCAATTAGTGGTAACCCACAAAGACTTAACCGCACGTGCGCAAAAACAAGTACCGGCCGCACAACATTTATCACTTAATAACTTCTTAGACGGCGTTTTCTATGACGGTTTAGTGGCAAAACTTACCGCAAACAGCACAGACAAAGTGATTCCGGTTGAAGTTGTGCCGCAAGTGGCAACCGAACGAGGCGGTTTAAATGTGACCGAGGATCAAATCTTCTTAAATCTAACTGCACGTACCAAAGAAGAGGCGATTCAATTTGCCGGTGAACAACTTGTAAAATTAGGTTTTGCTGAAGCGGATTATGTACCGGCAATGTTTGAACGTGAACAACAAGTTTCAACTTACTTAGGTGAGGGTATTGCGGTTCCTCATGGTACGATTGCGGCAAAAGATAAAGTATTAAAAACCGGTATCGTGTTCTGCCAATATCGTGAAGGCGTGCGTTTTACTGACGAAGAAGACGGTGTGGCGAAATTAGTTATCGGTATCGCGGCACGTAATAACGAACACATCCAAGTCGTAAGTGCGATCACTAATGCGTTAGATGATGAGAAAACCATGGAAATTCTCACATTAACCGATGATCCGCAAAAAGTATTACGCTTATTAAAAGGCGAATAAGTTAGCTCCCCCACGTAAGTGGGGGATTTTCGCTTGCAAGCGGTCAATTTTTTCAAATATTTTACAAATTAAAGAGGAACATAGAATGAACGCATTACATTTTGGTGCAGGTAATATCGGTCGTGGCTTTATCGGTAAATTATTGGCGGATTCTGGCGTTTTCGTCACCTTTGCTGACATCAATCAAACTCAGATTGATCAAATTAACCAAAACAAACAATACGGCGTAAAAATCGTAGGCGATGCGAGCCGTGTTGAAGTGGTAAAAAATATTGCGGCGATCAACTCAAAAGATGAAGCGGCAGTGATCGAACAAGTGAAAAGTGTTGAGTTGATTACTACTGCGGTTGGCCCGAATGTATTAGGTTTTATTGCACCATTATTTGCCCAAGCGTTAGCAGCACGTTTAGAAGCGGGTAACACCCAACCGTTAAATATTATTGCTTGTGAAAATATGGTGCGTGGTACGAGTTTCTTTAAAGCAAAAATCTTTGAAAATTTAACCGCTTCTCAACAGGCGGAAATTGAAAAATTTGTCGGTTTTGTGGATTCGGCAGTAGATAGAATCGTACCGCCGGCGGAATTAAACGAAGCGGATCCGTTAGAAGTGACGGTAGAAGAGTTTAGCGAATGGATTGTGGATAAAACCCAGTTCAAAGGTCAAATTCCGGATATTAAAGGTATGGAATTAACCGATAACTTAATGGCGTTTGTTGAGCGTAAATTATTCACTTTAAATACAGGTCATTTAATTTCTGCCTATTTAGGTAAACAAGCCGGTGTGAAATGGATTAAAGAAGCGATTGCAATCGACAGCGTGAAAGCGGCAGTAAAAGCGACGATGGAAGAAAGCGGTGCTGTATTAATTAAACGTTATAGTTTTGACCCGCAAGCGCACGCTGCTTATATCGAAAAAATCTTAAAACGTTTTGCTAATCCGTACTTAAATGATGATGTAAACCGTGTAGGTCGTGAGCCGATTCGTAAACTTAGCCCGAACGATCGTTTAATTAAACCGCTCTTAGGCACGTTAGAATACGGCTTACCGCATAAAAACCTCGTCAATGGTGTGGTAATGGCTCTACAATATCGTAATGAAGAAGACCCGCAAGCGGTCGAATTAGCACAATTTATTGCAGATAACGGAGTAGCGGCGGCAGTTGAGAAATATACCGGTTTAACAAACCAAGAGGTGATTGATCAAATTGTTGCGTTATATAACTAATGCCATATTCAGATAATTTTATCGAACAGTTAAGCGAGGTGAGTTCATTACGAGGTTTCCTCGCACTGGCGACCAATCAATTCGCCCGGAATGTTGATCGTCTGATTCAGCGAGTTTTTCGTAAAGGGGATTTTGCATTGAAATCGGTGGTGGATTCTTTATTTGAGTATCAAGGACCATTAGCGGAGCTACCTGTTCGTCTAAAATTATTACTCGGTTTAGGTGTTGTTTCTGCTGAGGTGTTTGAAGATATTACGTTGTTTATCGAATTAAAACAGTATCTGAGTGATGAGGTGGAAGAGTTACCCTTTTCTCATCCGGCAATTGTGCAGTTTGCCAAAGACCTACACCATATTGATTTCGCACCAGCGGCAGAGATGTTAAAACATCAAGTTGCTGGAGAGAATAAGGACTCAATGTTGTTTCAAATGCAGCAGATTCGTTTAGAGCGGATAATGCGCTCTAGCCTGATTCTTGCCATTACTGAAATTAACGAAAAGCTGAATGTAGAAAGCCCACTGTAGTATGATGATTTTTCTGAATGAAAAGCCGGAGATTTGATTAATCTCCGGCTTTTTTTATTCACAAGCGGTATAATTTGAACAATATTTTGCAAAGGGGAATAGTATGCAGAATTTTGTTAGTCATTTACCTGCTTTTTTGCAATATCCGTTATTTTGGGTATTAGTATTACTTGCGATAGCGGTTGGCTTATTTATTCAGAATAAATTGCGAATGGATATTGTCGCCTTGTTGGTGATGTTAGGCTTTGGCTTAACCGGTCTATTAACTACCCAAGAAATTTTTGCTGGTTTGAGTGATCCGAATATTGTCTTGCTGGCTTTGTTATATGTAGTGGGGGAATCGTTGTCTCGTACGGGGGTTGCGTATCATATTAGTGATTGGCTGATGCGGGTGGCGGGTTCTAGCGAAACTAAAGTATTAGTCTTGATGATGCTATCGATCGGGTTGTTGGGTGCATTTATGAGTTCGACTGGCATTGTTGCTATTTTTATTCCCGTAGCATTGGCGATTTGTGCCGGCATGAATATTTCTCCGCGGCGTATGATGATGCCGCTCAGTATTGCCGGCTTGATTAGTGGTATGATGACCTTAATTGCCACTGCACCTAACTTAGTCACGCATGCGGAATTAGTTAAAGCCGGCTACCAAGGGTTTGGTTTTTTTAGTTTTACACCGATTGGTTTGGTTGTTCTGCTATTAGGTATTCTATATATGCTAATTGCTCGCCATTGGTTGGATAACGGTGATGTACAAGTGCTGGCTAAAGACGATAACAGTATGTCGCATTTAATTCAGGAATATCAATTGCACGGGCGGGCCAAGATGGTGATTTTGCAAGAAGACTCGCCGTTTATCGGTAAGACGATGGACGAGCTAAAATTGCGTTCGTTATATCGGATGAATGTGATTGCTATCCAACGCTATAAAAATTTCCGTTCACAAATTATGGCGGCATTCGGTAACGATCAATTGCAAGCCAAAGACATTCTACTGATGGATATCGGCATTGATGAAGAAGCTTTTGCGATGTTATGTGAGGAATGCAAATTACAGCGCATTGAATTAAAAGGCGAATATTTTTCTACACACGCTAAATCGGTGGGAATGGCGGAATTTGCGGTGATGCCGGAAACTGAAAGTATCGGTAAAACGGTACAACAGTTAAATTTTCGTTCGACGTATGGCTTAAGCGTGGTAGGTATTAAGCGAGAAGACCGCATTCTACAAGAAAATCTACTCACCGAATCAGTGAAGGCCGGTGATGTGCTGTTAGTAATGGGCGTTTGGCAAAAAATCATTACGCTTGAAAAATATAATAAGGATTTATTTTTACTCGGTATGCCGAAAGAAGGAAAACAAATCGCACCGGCGGCAAGCCAAGCGCCTTATGCGTTGTTTTCTGTTGGGTTAATGGTGATACTAATGATCAGTGGTTTGGTGCCGAATGTGCTGGCGGCTTTGATTTGTTGCTTATTACTCGGTAAGTTTCGCTGTATTGATATGAAGAGTGCTTATGACTCCATTCATATTCCGAGTCTGTTATTAATTGTCGGTATGATGCCGTTTTCAACTGCCATGCAAAAAACGGGGGGCGTATCGTTAATCGTAGAAGAATTTTTAGCGCTTACCGGCGGGGAAAGTACGCATTATAGTTTGGTGTTAGGCGGTTTATTTGTGCTTACTGCATTAGTTGGGCTGTTTATTTCGAATACGGCAACCGCAATCTTAATGGCGCCGATTGCAATTGAAGTAGCGAAACAATTGGGCTATTCACCGATTGCATTTGTGATGGTGATTACGATTGCATCCTCGGCGGCATTTATGACACCGATATCTTCGCCGGTCAACACCATGGTGATTGCGCCAGCCGGTTATCGGTTTATGGATTTTGTGAAAGTCGGTGTACCGTTCACATTATTAGTAATGGGCGTAACGATATGGTTAGTTCCGTTATTATTTCCGTTGTAGTTTGCGTCCATTAGCTAAAAAGCCTGTGATTTTTATGATCACAGGCTTTTTTTAGTAGCATGAAGCGGTATAATTCGGCGGATTTTTTACAATAAGAGAGAATTATGCAAACCATCATCAATTATTTACCTTCCTTTATGCAACTTCCCTTGTTTTGGGTATTAGCGATTCTGGCTGTTGCGGTCGTGCTATTTATTCAAAATAAATTGCGTATGGACGTCATCGCACTCATGGTGCTATTGGCATTTAGTTTAAGTGGTATTTTAACCACCAAAGAAGCTTTAGCCGGATTTGGTGATCCAAACGTGATTTTACTGGCACTCCTTTATATCATTGGTGATGCGCTTGCTCGAACTGGTGTGGCGAATCAGATGAGTGATTGGTTACTGCGTGCGGCGGGGGCGAGTGAAGCTAAAGTGATTGCTTTGCTGATGTTATCGATTGGTACGCTCGGCGCATTTATGAGCTCGACCGGTATTGTGGCGATTTTTATTCCGGTGACTTTAGCGATTTGTGCTAGTTTAAATATTTCTCCTCGTCGTTTAATGATGCCGCTTGCTGTTGCCGGTTTAATCAGCGGTATGATGACATTAATCGCTACCGCTCCTAACTTGGTAACGCATGCCGAATTAGTTAAAGCCGGTTATGAAGGGTTTCATTTCTTTAGCTTTACCCCGATCGGTACGTTAGTCTTAGTACTGGGGATTTTATATATGTTAGCAGTACGTCGCTGGTTAGATGATGGCAGTGTGCCGGTGGCGGCAAATAATGAAGATTCCATGGTGCATTTGATTGAAGAATATAAATTAAATGGTCGAGCCAAAATGGTAGTGTTAAGCGAAGGTTCATACTTTATTGGAAAAACTATTGATGAATTGAATCTGCGTTCGGTTTATCAGCTTAATATTATCGCAATTCAACGCTATAAGAACTTCCGCCATATTACCCTAGCGGCATTTGGTAAAGACCAGCTGCAAAAGAAAGACATTTTGTTAATGGATATTGGTGTAGATGAAACTCGCTTTGCACAACTTTGCGAAGAATTTGGGATGCAGCCGATTGAGTTAAAAGGAGAATATTTTTCAATGCAATCTAAGTCGGTCGGTATGGCGGAATTGGGCGTGATGCCGGAAACCGAAACCATCGGGCAAACCGTTGATGCGTTAAATTTCCGTTCTAACTTTGGTTTAAGTGTGGTGGGGATTAAGCGGGAAGGGCAAATTTTACAAAATAACTTGCTAACCGAAACAGTGAAATCCGGTGATATTTTGCTAGTGATGGGGGTGTGGCAGAAAATCACTACAATGGTACAAATTCGCAAAGATTTCTTCTTAATCGGCATGCCGAAAGAAAGTAAGCAGGCTGTTCCTGCTGCAAGTCAAGCGCCTCATGCCTTATTAGCATTGGTAATTATGATCGGTTTAATGATTAGCGGATTAGTGCCGAATGTGATTGCCGCCTTTATTGCCTGTTTGTTATTAGGGGCATTTCGCTGTATTGATATGAAATCGGCTTATGAATCGATTCATTTTCCGACCTTGATTTTGGTGATCGGTATGATGCCGTTCTCACTAGCGATGCAGAAAACTGGCGGTGTCGCATTGATGGTTGAGAAATTTATTGGGTTAACCGGCGGGGCGAATACGGCATATCCGCTCATCTTGATTGGGTTATTTGCATTGACTGCGGTGGTCGGTTTGTTTATTTCAACCAGTGCGACAGCTATTTTGATGGCGCCAATTGCGATTGAAGTGGCTCGTCAGCTCGGTTATCCGCCGACAGCATTAGTGATGGTGGTGGCGATTGCGTCTTCCGCTGCATTTATGACGCCGATCTCGCCGGTCAATTCAATGGTAGTTTCGCTCGGTAATTATCGTTTTAGCGATTTTCTGAAGGTCGGTTTACCTTTTACTGTCATTACGATGTTAGTCACCGCTTTATTGGTACCGATTCTCTTCCCTTAGTATGCTTCAAACGGTCGTTTTTTGATATTTTTTGCAAATTTCATACAAAAAATGACCGCTTGTCTAAAGTTGTACACAAAAATCTCTAAATGATTATTACTTTTTTGTTAATAGTCTATTAACTACAATCTATCTTATCATCAATAATTATTCCTCTATAATACGCCTCCAACAAAAAAGAGAAGAGATGATATTCGAGGAATAATAATGAGATTAACGTTTAAACATATCTTTTTATCACTTTTTTTAGGCATTTCCTTAAGTATTACTGCGAGTTTACCTGTAATTGCGAATGTAGAGGCAAAGCAAGAGCAACAAGAAAGAGTAATTGATGTATATGAAGAATTAAACAATGCATTGATTAACCCTAATTTTGCTAAGTTGCAAAGTTTGTTAGCGGATGATTTTGAATTGATCACTGCGAAAAATGACACAATGACAAAGCAAGAATGGATTAAAAACATCCAAAAAGGCGGAATGAAATACGGTGCGATTCAAGAATCTAAAATCAAATCAAAAGGTTATGATGAATTATTAGTTACTGCGCGTGTATTCGGTGATATGTGGGATCAGGCAGGCAGCTGGAATGTCAAATTTGATATTGATACGAAACAAAACGGCGATAAAGTGCAAATCACCAAAATTGTGGTAACAGCTGTGGAAGCGTAAGCTAACCATATAAGAACAGTGTTCACCTTAGCGGTCGGAGCTTGCAAGTTTTTTGCAAAATTCGACCGCTTTTTTATGCTTATTTATAACGTTTTTGCATAATTTCAGTTAGCAGATCAAAAACTTTTAACACTCGAGGTGAAGTAATTGGCTGATAAGGACGATATAAATAAAGTTGCCACTTTTCAAATTGCTGTTCTGGGAAAAGTTGTACAAGTTGCCCATTTTCAATATATGGTTTGCAAATCGTGCTGCTAATATGCGCCACTGTTCTGCCAGCAAGCACTGCTTGTAATTCACTATAAATGTCTGTGGTGATAAAGCCTAATTTCTGTGGAACGAGAATGGTATCCTCATCAATGAAAATATCCCACGGCTGACCTGTTGTTACATTAATTAAACTACTGAACGGAAAATTCTTTCGTAAGTCATCCAAATCTTTCGGCATTCCCCAGTGTGCAATAAAGTCGGGTGATGCGACAAAAATATCGTATATTTTCATCAATGGGCGCACGATAAAATTTGGATCTGGCTCTTTACTGGCTCGAATACCGATATCTATTCGATGTTTGACATTATCTAAGCGTGCGGCATCGATTCGCCAATCAATAATTAAATCCGGATAAGGTTTAAGAGCCTGTAGCAGTTCAAATAATATTTGTTCTTGGTCACGCAGTTTAGGCAGTGTGATGCGTACCGTGCCGGCCATTTCATCTTGTTGCTTTTTGCCTAAACTAAAAATCCGCTCGCTGTCAGCTAAAAGCTGTTTTGCGTGTAATAGAAATTCTTCGCCGAAATCTGTTAACGTAATATTGCGTGTGGTTCGTTTGAAAAGTTGTTCGCCTAATTCACTTTCCAATGCATTGATAACCCGTGTTATGACAGGCGGAGAAATCGCTAATTGATTTGCCGCCTCTCGGAAATTTAATGTTTGTGCTACAGTGCAGAAGTATTTCAAAGCATCAAGTTTATTTAACATATTGTTTTGCTATCGGAAAGAATGAGAGAAATTGATTGTATAAAAATACCAATAATTTGAATATAGAAAGTTAGCAGTTTATGTCTTTTATCATATATTTTACATCCTAAAATATTTTGCATGGTTATGATTAATTTTATTTATTTGAGCAATAAGTAAATCTTTTCTATAATAAATAACTAGATTTGGTGATATTTTAAGAATATTTAAGGAGAATCTTGTATGTCATTAAAAAGTGGGGTGTTAGGGCTTATTTCATTCCTTTCGATTTCTATTGCTCAAGCTCACAATGTATGGCTAGAACCAACAAAAAATACGAATGAATATGTTGTGAAATTTGGCCATGAAATCACAGAACCCTATCCTGAAACCAAACTCCAATCTATTCAATTACTACAAAAGAATGGTGTTCTCTCTTCCATAAAACCTCAATTTAATCAAGGTGAAGCCTATTTTAATGCTGGTCGTCATTCTATGGTGTTTTTGGAATTTAATAATGGTGTTTGGTCGAAATTACCGAGTGGTAAGTATGTAGAGAAAACCAAAGCACAAGAACCGACAGCCGTTCTTAGCTTAAATCCAATCAAACTGGGTAAAGCGATTCTGGTGTGGAATGCCGATTCATTTAAATCTCATTCATTGGAATACGAGCTTGTTCCGCTTTCAAAACCGGTAGCGGGTGAAGCGATGGATATTTTGGTATTACATTATGGTAAACCGGTATCCGGTATTAAGGTTGGATTAGGTGAGGATAAACCTTTTAATCTGACAAATGAAAAAGGGATTGCTCAATTTATGCCGGTAGCCGGTTATAACAAAGTTTGGGCTGAGTTTGAAGAAAAGGATGTTGCTCATCCGGATTATACGGAACGAACAATCGAGTACATGCTGACGTTTGAAGTAAAATAATGAGATTAAAATATTTATTAGTAATGCTATTTGCATTAACCTCTTTAGGTGTTTCAGCGCATAGCCTACATTTATTTGCGCTTTATGACGGACATGAGATTTCGGGCAAATCATTTTATTCCGATCAATCGCCAGCTGCTGAAACTTATTTGGAAGTTTTTAGATTGGGGAAAGATGGGAGCGAGACCGTACCGATTGCTACAGCAAAAACCGATGTTTACGGCAGTTTTTCTATTCCGATTTCTGGCGACGGTTCATTTAAAGTAGTGGTCGAAGGAGCGGAGGGGCATCGTGCCGAGGGGATCGCCGATAACGTTATTAAACGTACGTTAGGGCAAGCTGAGTTTGAAGTTTTACGAGAAGATATTCAGAAGTTAAAACATAAAATATATCTGCACGATCTTGTTGGCGGAATTGGTTATATTTTGGGCTTATTTGGGATTGTTACACTATTAAAAGCAAGGAAGGAAAAAAGCTAAGTGCATTTATCAGAAGGCGTTTTTCATGCCCCAACACTACTTGTTGGTGCCGTTATTGCGACTGTCGGAGTGACAATTGGCTTGCGTAAACTGGATTATAGTCGTTTAACGTTAACGGCATTATTTGCATCCGCATTTTTTGTTGCTGGAACCATTCACGTACCTGTCGGCATTGGTAGCGTGCATTTAATTTTAAATGGTATGGCTGGGCTGTTTTTAGGTTGGGCTGTGTTTCCCGCCTTCTTTGTTGCATTGGTTTTGCAAACGTTGCTGTTTTCATTTGGCGGCTTTTCTGTCTTGGGCGTAAATTTGTGCGTCATGGCTCTACCAGCGTTACTTGTACATTATATGTTTCGCCGAACACTTGCGGTAAATCTTTCCCGCCGACAATTAATGTTGTCTGGTATTGGTGCAGGTGTAATTGGTGTCGGTGGGGCAATCTTACTTGCTGCGACGGCATTGGCGTTTGATGGCGGTAAGAATTACGTGGATTTGATTGGCTTATTGATCGCCTCACATTTACCAATATTTTTAGTCGATAGTATCGTGAGTGTCGGCACATTATTTACATTGGCAAAAATGTATCCTAACGCACTACAAGAAACATAATGGCGTATTTATTTCAAGCACATTGGCGGCTGTTTTATTTGTTTGTATTTGGCGTAATAATCAGTGGGTTGAAATCGGTAAATATTTTACTTTTTCTGACCGCTTGTTTAGTGCCTTGTGTTCTGATTAGTCAAACTTTTTATGGACGATCATTAAAAGCTTTAGTCCGCCGTTGGCTAAAATTCAATATTTTTACGTTATTGATTTGGCTGACGCTAAGTTGGCGTTTGGATGCATTTTCCGTGCAATGGAATCCGCATGGTATTGAGTTGGCAAGCTTAATTAGCTTACGGATGAATTTAATTTTATGTGCAACGTGGCTACTACTATTAAATGTGAATGAGACCATACTCGTTCAGGCTATCAGTCGGCTTCCTCTTTCGCCAAAATTAATTCATCTCTTTGTTTTAAGTATTCGCTATATTTCCGTATTAAATGAAGTAAACCGCAAGATGGATATCGCAATGCGAGCACGGGGCTATCAGCCGAAATGCAATTGGCTCACCCTGAAAATCACTTCACAACGCGTGGCATTATTGCTTATTCATGCCATGGTGCGAGCGGAAAGAACGGAAATGGCGCTGAAAGCACGAGGCTTTAAATTTGGCGCTAAATGATTTGCGGCTAAGTATAAAAATAAAAAATGAGTATATTGGAAATTAACAACCTGACGGTTTTTCGCAATCGACAAGCGGTCATAAATGCCCTAAGTTTTGCCATTGAACCGCAGCAACGAGTATTTTTACAGGGGGAAATTGGTGTAGGAAAATCCACACTACTGCTTTCATTGCTCGGTTTCTTGCCGATTCACTCCGGTGATATTTATTTGTTTGGCACGCATTGCCAACGAGAAAAAGATTTTGTGCCGTTTCGTGGCAAAGTAGGAATTTGTTTTCAAAATCCAGAAGACCAATTATTTGGCCCTACCGTATTAGATGATGTTGCCTTTGGTGTGTTAAACCAAGGCCACACCCAAGTACAAGCTTATCAAATCGCGCTTGAACAACTTCAGATGTTAGATCTTGAATATCTGAAAGATCGTCCGGTGAATGTGCTTTCCGGTGGTGAACAGAATTTTACCGCTTTAGCCGGCGTACTTGCGATGAAACCCAAACTACTACTGCTTGATGAGCCGACCAATGGTTTAGATGCAAAAAACTGTGCGAAATTGACCGCTTTACTCAAACAACTCCAATTACCGATGTTGGTGGTTTCGCACGATCAAACCTTTACACGACAGTTAGCAGATAAAACGCTTTATTTACAAAAATAGTGGCAAAGCCACCTATGCAAACACACAGGAAAATGAAATGAAGCTTCTTAAAACTACCCTTACTGGGATAGGGCAAATCTTTTTGCAAGAAAATGGTTTGTCCGGTTTGGTCATTGTTATTGCGATGTTTTTTAGTCACTGGACGTTAGGGGTAAGCTGTTTTCTCGGCGCACTTATCGGTACGCTGACGGCTAAAATATTAAAGTATCCGCCACAGCAAATTAGCCAAGGGCTTTATGGCTTTAATGCAAGTCTAGCGTTTATGTGCACCATGTTTACCTTTGCGGAAGTGGATGCGTCTAATCCTTTAATTTGGGGCATCGGTCTTGTTGCTTCGATTGTTGCAACGTTAATTATGCGTTTATTTGTGAAAAAGAATAAAGTCGCATTTACCTTTCCGTTTGTGTTGAGCTGCTGGTTCTTTTGTTGGGGAATCGCCAAATTAGGTTTATTCGGTTTAACCCAGACAACGCCTCCTTTAGCGGATTACACCGGCACGCTCGATGCAATCCAAGAACCTTTCTATGCTTGGGCAGAAGTGAATTTTGGAACCAGTATGGTGACCGGTACATTACTTTTTTTAGCGATTGCTATCAGTTCACCCATTGCAGCAATGTATGGTGTAGCGGCAGCTGCGATAGGTGCGGCATTTGCTCATCATTTACCGGGAATCGATCACAATAGTCTTGCCAACGGCATTTATGGCTTCTCTCCTATTTTAGTGGCGTGTGCTTTTGCCGGCACACAATTACGCCATTTTCTATATGTCATTATCGGCACTTTACTTGCTATTCTTATTCAATATGCGGTTGCTCAAACAGGACTGGCAACTTATACCATCGGATTTATCGTTGCCAGCTGGCTTTTATTGATCGTTAAGAAACGATTGGATAAGGCTGCATTTGATAAACATAAATTAGTGCAATTACTCAATCCATAAATTTTTCCTCTTCCCCTCTTGGGAACCGGATTTTATAAATAACTCATAAAATTAAGAAGGTACAAAATGCATTTAACTTCAAGAGAACAAGAAAAACTGATGTTGTTTCTTGCGGGAGAGCTGGCTGCAAAGCGCAAAGCTCGTGGTGTGAAATTAAATTATCCAGAAGCAATTGCTTACATCGCTAGCCACTTGCAGGAAGCCGCTCGTGACGGAGTGTCGGTGGCGGAAGTGATGCAATACGGCGCAACGTTACTGACGGTTGACGATGTAATGGAAGGCGTTGCGGAAATGGTTCACGAAGTCCAAATCGAGGCCACTTTCCCGGACGGTACTAAATTAGTGACAGTGCACAATCCGATTAGATAGCACAAGTGATACCTTCTCCCTCTGTGGAAGAGGGTATCCCACTCTCTCTGCAGAAAATTGCCTGACGCAATTTTCTGCTGTCTCTCTCCCTCTTGAGGGAGAGGGTAATAACATAAGGAATAAAAAATGATCCCCGGAGAATATCAATTAGCAGACGGTGATGTACAAGCGAATGTGGGTCGCAAAACCGTCAAATTAGAAGTCGTAAATAGCGGTGACCGTCCGATTCAAGTCGGTTCGCACTATCATTTTTTTGAAACCAACCACGCCCTAAAATTCGACCGCTTGCAGGCTCGCGGTATGCGCTTAAATGTGCCGTCCGGCAATGCAGTGCGTTTTGAACCCGGTGAAGCGAAAGAGGTAGAACTGGTTGAGTTTGGTGGTAATAAAGTGATTTACGGTTTCCATAACGAAATCGACGGCAAATTATAGGGAGTAAGAAAATGGCATTAACAATCCCACGCAGTCAGTATGTAGCGACTTATGGTCCAACAGTCGGTGATAAAGTCCGTTTAGGCGACACCGATTTATGGGCGACAATTGAACAAGATTTTTTAACTAAAGGTGATGAGTGTAAATTCGGCGGCGGTAAGTCGGTACGTGACGGCATGGCACAATCCAGTACCGCCACCCGTGATAATCCGAACGTATTGGATTTTGCCCTCACTAATGTGATGATTATTGACGCAAAATTAGGCATTATTAAAGCGGATATCGGGATTCGTGACGGACGTATTGTCGGCATTGGTCAGGCGGGTAATCCGGACACCATGGATAATGTCACGCCAAATATGATTATCGGCGCAAGTACCGAAGTACATAACGGCGCACATTTAATTGCGACTGCAGGCGGTATCGATACTCACATTCACTGGATTTGTCCGCAACAAGCGCAACATGCTATCGAAAACGGTATTACCACCATGATAGGAGGTGGTTCAGGCCCGGCGGACGGCACGCACGCGACCACTTGTACTTCGGGTAAATTCAATATTGAAAGAATGTTCCAAGCTTGCGAAGCGTTACCGATTAATATCGGCTTTTTCGGCAAAGGTAACTGTTCTACGCTTGAACCGCTTAAAGAACAAATTGTCGCTGGGGCGTTAGGCTTAAAAATTCACGAAGACTGGGGTGCAACACCGGCGGTGATTGACGCAGCGTTAAAAGTGGCGGACGAGATGGACGTGCAAGTGGCAATTCATACCGATACGCTCAACGAAAGTGGCTTCTTAGAAGATACGATGAAGGCAATTGACGGACGTGTTATTCACACCTTCCACACCGAAGGTGCCGGCGGCGGTCATGCACCGGATATTATTAAAGCGGCGATGTACCCGAACGTATTGCCAGCTTCAACCAATCCAACTCGTCCATTTACTGTGAATACGATTGACGAACATTTGGATATGCTAATGGTTTGCCACCATTTAGATAAACGTGTGCCGGAAGATGTCGCATTTGCAGATAGTCGTATCCGCCCCGAAACAATTGCGGCGGAAGATATTCTGCACGATATGGGTGTGTTCTCGATTATGAGTTCAGACTCACAAGCAATGGGACGTGTCGGCGAAGTAGTCACTCGTACGTGGCAAACGGCAGATAAAATGAAAGCACAGCGTGGCGCATTGGGCGATGAAGGTAACGACAACTTCCGTATTAAACGCTATATTGCGAAATATACGATCAACCCGGCGATTGCTCACGGCATCAGCCAATACGTTGGCTCGCTTGAAGAGGGTAAACTGGCTGACATCGTACTATGGAAACCGCAATTTTTCGGCATAAAACCGGAATTTGTGATGAAAAAAGGCTTTATCAGCTTTGCGAAAATGGGCGACCCGAACGCTTCAATCCCAACGCCACAACCGGTATTCTACCGCCCAATGTTCGGGGCGAATGCGAAAGCGAATACCGAAAGTGCGGTTTACTTTGTTTCACAAGCCAGCGTAGATGTGGATATCAAAACTCAATACGGCATCCAGAAAGAAACCCTAGCGGTAAAAGGCTGTCGTGATGTAGGCAAAAAGGACCTCGTTCACAACAATGCAACGCCTGAAATTACCGTTGATCCGGAACGCTATGAAGTACGTGTAGACGGCGAGCATATTACTTGTGAACCCGCGACTAAAGTGCCGCTTGCACAGCGTTATTTCTTGTTCTAAATTCCTGCATACGAGCCGTATGCAGCTCGCTGATCCGAGCCACTTTGTGGCTCTTGGAAAAAGCCGCAAAGCGGCTTAGATTAATGAACCTAGTACGACTCGTGCTAGGTTTGTAAGGAGAATCTATGAAACTCTGGTATTCCACCACTAGCCCTTTCGTGCGTAAAGTGTTAGTCACATTAAAACACCAACAATTAGAAGATAAAACCGAACTGTTAAAAATTAACTCATCGTTCGATCCAAATTCACCACACAACCAAGACAATCCGCTTGGACGTGTACCCGCTCTACAACGTAATTGTGGAAACTGGTTGTTTGGTAGTCAGCTGATTTGCGAATACCTTGATCAAAAAGGCGACCAACCGAAATTATTCCCAGAAAGTGGTAAACCACGCTGGGCGGCATTAGCGTTACATAACCTTGCGGACGGTATTTTAGAAAACACCGTACCGATTATGGCTGAACGTTTACTTCGCCCTGAAAATGAATGGTGGACAAGTCGCCAAGAACAGTTAATGGATCGTAATATTCGCTCATTCCCACAGCTTGAAAAAGCGATTGAGCCATTCGGCACAGAGCTAAATATCGGCACAATTACTGCAGTTTGCTTAATTGATTGGTTGCAGTTCCGTGCCGAAAAACTTGGTTACGATCTTGCAAAACATCACCCGAATTTGACCGCTTGGGCGGAAGAAATGAATGGCAAATATACGGTGTTAGCGGAAACGAAACCACACGTGTAATCCCGCATACGAGCCATATGCGGTTAGCTAATCCAAGCCACAACGTGGCTTGGATTAACGAACCTAGCACGGCTCGTGCTAGGAAAATAATGAAAAATATAATTATGCAAATCCTTAACCCAATCCTTCCGGTAATGGAAGAAATTTTAGGTAATTTGGCGGCACTTAAAGCGAGCGGGCAAATTACCACCCAGAAAATTGATTATGTGCCGCTTGAATGGTTTGAGAGTGAGCGGAATATTCTGCGTAAAAAAAGCCAATCGGGACGTGAAGTGGCATTTCGTCTTTTAAAAGAAGGACAACGTTTAAAACACGATGATGTGGTGTTTGTGAGCGATAGTCTTGTGATTGCAATCGAAATCGTGCCAAGCGAAGTGATTGTGCTTTCACCGAAAACCTTGCCTGAGATGGCTCGTGCTTGCTATGAAATCGGTAATAAACATTCGCCATTATTTTTAGATGGTGATGAAGTCACGCTGCCGTACGACAAACCGATGTTTGAATGGCTACAAGCGGCTGGATTTGAACCGAAAAAAGCAGAACGCCGTTTAAGCCAAGCGTTGCGAGCAAATTCCGCGCAGGGACACGGACACTCTCACGGACATAGCCATTCGCACGATCATCACGGCTATCATCATCACGGAGACGGAAATTGGCACAAGCATTAGATTTCGCACGTATGGGGCAGTTAGGGGCGTTGTTGCACTTAGTTGATCCAACGCTCCCCATCGGCGGGTTTAACCATTCAAACGGTTTGGAAACCTTTGTGCAACAAGGCAAAGTGAACAGTCGAGCAAGTCTTGAAGAGTATGTTCAAACTCAGCTGATGCAGAACTGGATTTACAATGACGGTGCATATTTATCGTTAGCATTTGATGCCATGGCAAACCACGATTTAGACCGCTTGTTGGCGTTAGATCAAGAACTTTCGTCCACAAAAATCGCCCGAGAAAGCCGTGAAGGCAGTTATAAATTAGGCGTGCGATTGCTGAAGATTTTTATTCGTTATGAAAATCATCCATTACTGAGTGCTTTCCAACAAGCGATCAGCGAAAAGCGTTGTCAGGGTTATTTCCCAATCGTGTTTGCGGTGGTGGCTCAAGCGATGAATCTTGACAAAGCCGAAACGCTCTATGCGTTCTACTACAATGCCGCAGTAGGGGCAGTTACTAATGGCGTGAAACTGGTACCGTTGAGCCAAATGGACGGGCAAGATATCCTGTTTGCACTTCGCACACCGCTTGCACAAGCAGTCGAAAATAGCCTCAATCCTGATCCTGACTGGCTAGGCTCTGCAACACTGGCAAGCGACATTCGCTCAATGCAACACGAACAGCTTTATACAAGGCTTTATATGTCTTAATATTGGCGGGCGCCAAGCGTGGCGTCCCTACCAATCACATTATTCAAATTTATTGTAGAGACGCGATGCTTCGCGTCCGTAGCGAAAAGGAAAATCAATGCGTAAGTATATCAAAATCGGGGTTGCAGGTCCTGTGGGTGCGGGGAAAACCGCATTAATTGAACGTTTAACTCGTGAAATTGCAAGCCGTTATAGTGTGGCGGTAATTACCAATGACATTTACACGCAGGAAGATGCGGAGTTTTTAACTAAAAACAGTTTGCTTCCACCTGAACGTATTATGGGTGTGGAAACCGGTGGTTGCCCGCATACGGCGATTCGTGAAGATGCTTCAATGAACCTTGAAGCGGTGGACGAAATGGTAGCTCGTTTTCCAGAAGTGGAATTAATTTTTATCGAATCGGGCGGTGATAACCTGTCGGCAACTTTTAGCCCGGATTTAGCCGATGTAACCATTTTCGTGATTGACGTGGCTCAAGGTGAGAAAATTCCACGTAAAGGTGGCCCGGGTATCACTCGTTCAGATTTATTAGTGATTAACAAAACTGACCTTGCTCCGTTTGTGGGAGCGGATTTAAGCGTGATGGAGCGAGATGCACGCCGTATGCGTAACGGTCAGCCGTTTATTTTCACTAACTTGATGAAAAACGAAAACCTTGATGGCGTGATCGGTTGGATCGAAAAATACGCGTTGTTAAAAAATATTGAAGATCCGGCGTCTTTAGTTCGTTAAATACTATAACTCTCTCCCTCGGGGGGGTGAGAGTGAGCAATAAAATGCAAAGCAAACTTTTACTTTCAACAAAACTTACTTCGCAGGGTAAAACACAGCTTGATCAATATTTTGTGTCGCCGCCGTTTAAGGTGATGACCTTGCCGAATTTGGATTCGCATTGGCGCAATGCTTTGAATGCGATGCAGATGTCGTCATCGCCGGGATTACTGGCGGGCGATCAGCTGGATATAGAGATGACTTTGGCGGAGGGTACTGCGCTTTCGTTGAACACGCAGGCGTTTACCCGTGTGCAATCAATGAATGAGAGCGATTATGCAATGCAAAAAACGTGCATAAAATTGGGCAAAAATAGCCGCTTGTTTTACCTTCCGCATCCGTTGGTGCTGCATAAAGACAGCGGATTTAAGCAAACCACAGAAATTGAGATGGGCGAGCAGGCCGAGCTGATTTATGGCGAGATTGTGGCGATTGGGCGTGTGTTAAACGGAGAGCGATTTGCCTTCCGTCATTTTGCGTCCTATTTGCGAATTTCTCACAAAAATCGACCGCTTGTTACCGACCGTATTCAGTGGCTACCGACAAAAATGGCATTGACGTCATTGAGCCAAATGGAAGATTTTTCGCATCAAGGTTCATTAACCTACATCAATTTGGCAAAAAATGCCTTAGGAATTAAGGCGCTTGTGAGTGAGTTACAAGCCTTGATTACCGAGCAAAAAGAGATGTTGGTGGGGGTATCCCAGCTAAATGACGGCGGATTAATAATTCGAGTGCTTGCACATCAAGCGGATATCATTCAACATTTATTTGAGCGGATTGGGCAAGTTTTAAAAGCTCAGTCCAATATTGTTTAATTTAGGAGAGCAATTATGATCGCAGTTTATGCAGTATGCCATGTAAAAGCGGATAAAATCGCAGAATTTGAAGCATTAGCACAAAACTTAATTCGTGCTTCACTTAACGACCAAGGTTGTATTTCTTACGGCTGTGGTGCGGTGCAAGGTCAGCCGAATGTTTATACTTTTGTGGAACAATGGCAATCGCAAAAAGATTTGGCGTTGCATACTCAGCAAGCGCATTTTATTGATGCAGGCGCTAAATTTGCCGAGTTATTAAGTCAGCCGATAGCGATTAATATCGTAGATTTACTTGAAGTTTAATTCTCTTTAATTGAAACAAGCGGCCGTATTTTCAGAATTTATGATCGTTTGCTTTTTTAATGATAGGCAAATTTGCTTGGCAAGCGATAGCACTTCTTGTTAATTTGGTGACTAAATCAGTACTTAGTTCGCTAAGTGCATTTACCCTCAATCTTATTGGAGAAGAAACCCTATGGATTTCAGCAAAATTTTAAATCAAGTGTTAAGCGTAGCACAGGAATCAGCAAAAAATGCAATAAACGGCAATACTACCACAGATAAAGTGGCAAAAATTGGCGGCGGTGCAGCGGCAATCGGTATTCTTTCGATGATCTTCGGTCGTAACGGCGGTTCAAGCTTAGCAAAATTAGGATCATTAGCAGCAATCGGTAGTCTTGCTTATCAGGCTTACCAAAAATATCAGCAAAACCAAACGCAGGCTGCACCGGTGAGTGAAGAAAATTTTGCGGTAACAGAACAAAATTCACAGGCAAGCAGCCAAGTAATTTTACAAGCGATGATTGCAGCTGCCGCTTCTGACGGTGCGATTTCTGATGAAGAAAGACAAGCGCTTTTAGGCGAAGCAGGCCAAGATCCGGAAATTCAACAATGGATTGAACAAACGATGTACCAACCGGCAACCGTACAACAAATTGCTGCACAAGTCGGTAATAACCCGGCATTAGCGGCGCAAGTTTATTTAGCCGCTCGTGTGGTATGTGCCGATTTAGCTCGTAAAGAAATTGTTTTCCTTGCCGACCTCGCGGAAGCGCTTGGTTTAGACGATGCGTTAGTTGAGCAATTAGAACAACAAGCGGGTTTTTAATTAAATGGGAAAAAGCCTTTAAGTGATACACTTAAAGGCTTTTTGTTACAGGCTAGGCTCATCAATGATTTGAAGTAATTGTAAACGCCGATGGTAATTTTTTAAGACGAGTTCTTGGTGTGTCAACGGCATAAAAGAACGCAGATAAACACTTTCAACTATCGCCTTTTCTTTTAGTATTTGCGGAAGTAATTTTTTTAATATTACATTTCGGTTTAGCCCAATGTTTTCGCCAAATTCAATAAAATCTTGTCCGATATATTCGCCGTGTTGTGTAGTAAAGCCGTGGGCGAGTTCTTTATTACCTTCCTCTTTAGCAAGCAAGGGTAAAGCTAAAATAGTACCTTCAAATATCGCTTTATACGGTACAACGGAAACATAGTCGTAAATCGGAGCAAGGTTTGCTTCCCCTGTTTTGGAGTAAACCAGCGAGAAATTGCGTAGGTGTAAATCATTATTGCCTAGCAAATATGCATAAACAATCCGTCTAAATAACTCCTGTTGTTGAGCGAGATTATTTTCGGTATGTTGTAAGATAAATTTAACCGCTTGTTCATAGCTAATATATTGCTCGTTATCGCTTCCCGTTTTACCGTATTTTTCCGTAACGCTCATTGCGCCATCTAACTGTTCTTGATGAATAGGCTTATTATCATTCGTGCGATCAAAACGTTTAATTACAAAGGCATATTCGGTTTTTTCTGATTCAGACTGAAATGGAATGAGTCCATTTTTCGGCACACGAAATCCTAACTCCGCCATCAACCGCATAGTCGCGTGTTCATTCTCCGCTAAAAATGGATAATCTTCGGGAGAGGGCTTTAGAATATAGTTTCCTTGTTGAGCAATACTTTGAAATTGTTTTTCGTAAATCACTAATTGAAGTTTAGGTTGATAACCGGAAATGCTCATTCCTTGCTGTTTACGAGGCTCTAACGTACCGAAATCTTGGCGACTGAACGGTAAAACCGGAATAAAGTCAGATTGTCCGGTCAAATAGTACAATCCTTTTTGGCTATATCCTGATTTTTGTTCTGTATCAGTAAGTTGTGTGAGTAGCACTCTGCAATTTTGCATTATTCCTCCCGTTTAATCGTTATTGCACCAAGCATATTTTCCCCATTATTGAGCAATAATCCGAATTGATCCTGTTCATCGATTTTTTGTAAGACGTTATATTTTGCTTTGAGCCAACCCTCAGGTATTAATGAGGCAAAATAAGGAAACAAGTGTTCCGAATGAAAGTGTTGTTGCGCAACAGGCAAACTTAGTGAGAGCGGAATACCGACATAATCTTTAAAATAAGAAAAATGAAACCCCATATCATCTTGGTAAATTTGCCCGACCGGTTCATCATATAAAAAGACTTGTGCCGAACGTTTTATACTGCGCATAGTGAAACTCCCAATGTTTTAGCAACAAGCAGCACGGTAGAAAATCTCACTTGGCTTGGATCTTGAAATAAGCGTTTTAATGTTGATGATGAGACATTGGTTTGTAATTCCAAGGTATATAAATCAATATTTAACGCTTTACGTTTTTGATTAAGTAACTGCCCGAAAGCGGTTAAATCTTCGATCTTTCCTTCAATTAACTGCTGCTTTTGAGCCTGTTCGTGCATGAATAGTTGTTTTTGTAATGTTTTTAATGCATCAATTTGTTCTTCTAATAGTAAATTTATATTTGTCATAGATTATGTATGACCCCTTCCTGTTTAATTTTATATTAAAAGAATCATATTTGAGTTTTTTAATAAAATAAAGTTCTTTTTTAATCCATAATGGATAATATTATACATTTATAGTTCATATATGATGATTTAAGTATGTTGCTTAACAATCTGTTTAGTATTAAAGTATTTATGTGATTAACTAAAATTTATAGGGGTTTTTTATGAAATCAGATAAACCGGTTGAATGTGTGGGTTGTAACACTTTTGATGTCGGCTCAATCATTGATAACAGTGAACGAGATGCGAAATTTGAAAAAGTGTATAAAACACAAGCGGATGCGGAACAAGCGCTTGTGAAATTAACCCAAAAAGCACGTGATACGGAAAGTGAGCCGTGTGAAATTACTAGCGAAATTAAAGCGGTAGAGGGCGGTTTTTTACTGGATGCGAATTTCCGTTTCAGTTGCCAAGCGGAAGTGGTGATTTTCCAATTAGGAACACGTGCTATCTAATTTAACTTATTTGAAAAGCGGTTGGATTTTGCTAGAAATTTGCAAAAAATAAGCAAAATCCAACCGCTTTTATTTTCGGAGAAATTTATGAACTCTTGGATTTTATTAGGCTTTGCGATTGTCATTGAAGTAATCGGCAGTAATTGCATTAAGGCGAGCGAAGGCTTTAGCAAACCGTTACCGACTGCGGTAGCAATTGGCGCTTTTGGGGTAGCGTTATATTTATTGTCGGTAATTACCAAAACGTTGCCGATTGGTATTGTTTATGCGGTGTGGTCAGGCGTCGGTATCGTGCTAACCGCTATTGTGGCGTATTTCGCTTTCGGGCAAAAACCGGATTTGGCAGGTTTTATTGGCATGGGGATGATTATTGCTGGCGTATTGGTACTTAACCTATTTTCAAAGGCTTCGGCTTAATTTGTGAATGAGATACAAGCGGTTAATTTTTGGAAGGGTTTTGCAAATTTTCCTTTAAAATCAACCGCCTGTTTTCGATTAAGGCTGGTCACTGGCTAATGCACGAGGGAATAAATTATTATTTTCCAAATCCACGTGAGCATCTAAATCGGCAGCAAATTCTTGTAAGCCTTGATATAGATTACGCCAAGATGTGCAAGCATCCTCAGGCGGAGTAAAGTTATTAGTTAGTTTTTGCATTTTTTCGACATCATTACCGGCTTCATCGTGTTCAGCTTCCATCACGGAAATCGGTGCCGCCGCCATTTTGCCCCTGCCGGCTTTAATTAATGGGAACAGGATCTGTTCTTCCTTCATCATATGATTCACTAAATCCGCATAAATTTTACGAATAAGCTCTGCCAAACCTTTCGGGCAGTCGGTACTGTCAGCGTGAACGGATTCCACTTTTTCCGCCAATTCAATCAGGGTTGGTAATTGGTTGCGATGTGTATCGTGAAAACGGGGGATAATAAAATCAATGATTTCGCCAAGCGGTGCAGTACGCCAATCTTTATCAGCTGAAACGGACATTGTAAACTCCTAATAATATAGTTGATTAAATTAGTAGGAATTATAAATTTGGAAGTGAGGCGACTCTATAATCAAGACGGGGTAGCGGTTAGACCTAAATCAAAAAGCGGTCATTTTGTACAAAAAACTCGTGTCATATATCCCCAAAAACAGCAAAGGCACGAGTGAGGACACTCGCGCCAGCGTATACCTGAAATTCAGTATAATCTGTGTTTTCCGGGGTTAAAAAGTTTAGCTTGGAAAACCATCGATAAACGGTTGTTTTTGGTAAGAAAACCACAAAAAACAACCGCTTGTTAGGCAGATATTAACGATTTAACCACGCCATATATTCTTTCGTACCTTCGGCTACGGTTTTAAATGTACCGGTGTAGCCTGCCGCACGGAGTTTAGTTAAATCCGCTTGGGTGAAGGTTTGGTAGCGAGATTTTAAATGGTCCGGGAATGGGATTTTTTCAATTTCGCCTTTGCCATGGAAGTCGATCACCGCTTGTGCCACCGTTTGGAATGATTCCGCCTTGCCGGTACCGATGTTGTAAATGCCGGAAATACCGTTTTGCCACGCCCAAATATTCACTTTCGCGACGTCTTCCACATACACGAAATCACGTAAGAAGGTTTCTGAGCCTTCGAATAATTTCGGGTTTTCGCCTTTCAGCATTTGATTGTTTAAGTGGAACGCCACGCTTGCCATTGAGCCTTTGTGTTGTTCACGTGGTCCGTACACATTGAAATATTTGAAACCGCATACCGGAGAATCCGCTTCCGGTAAAACTTGGCGTACATATTCGTCAAATAGGAATTTTGAGTAGCCGTAAGCATTGAGCGGTTGTTCAAATTTACGCTCTTCAATAAAGTTATCTGAACGACCACCGTAAGTTGCCGCACTTGATGCGTAGAAGAACGGAATTTGGCGATCTAAACAGAAATGTAATAACTCTTTTGAATATTCGTAGTTATTGTGCATTAAGTATTTGCCGTCCCATTCGGTGGTCGCCGAGCAAGCACCTTCGTGGAATACCGCATCAATATCGCCGAAATCATCGCCGGCAATGATCGATGCGATAAAATCTTCTTTATCACAATAATCCGCAATATCTAAATCCACTAAATTTACGAATTTTTCGCCGTTTTTTAAGTTATCTACAACAAGAATATCTTTTCTGCCGATGTCATTTAATGCTTTGACGATATTGCTACCGATCATACCAAAGCCGCCTGTTACGATAATCATAGCTTTTTCCTTCTTTGAAATTAAAAACGGGGATATTATCGGTGGATTAGGACGGATTTGCAAATTTTGCAGCAAATTAGACCGCTTGTGAGCAAACAAAGAAAAAGCGAGACAATGCTCGCTTTTTTAATAGATAGGATTATTTTGCACGCTCAATTTGTTTTTTGAGTTTTTGCATTTTTTCTTTAATGCGTTGGCGTTTAAGTGCAGAGATATGATCCACGAACAGCACTCCGTTGAGGTGGTCGATTTCGTGTTGGATACAGATAGCGAATAAACCGCCCGCATCGTAAATCACTTCTTCACCTTTACGGTTTAATGCTTTTACTTTCACTTTTTCTTTACGTGGCACTAACGCACGATGACCGGGGATCGATAAACAACCTTCTTCAATACCGGTTTCGCCGCATGATTCTAGAATCTCTGGGTTAATCAGTACCACTTGGTTAGTTTTATCGCCTTCAATATCAATCGTAATAACACGTTTTAATACGCCCACTTGTGGTGCGGCAAGACCGATTCCTTCGTGTTCGTACATCGTGTCAAACATATCATCGATGAACTGATTTAATTCATCGTCCACCTGTGCGACAGGCTCACACACTTTTGCTAACCCTTCATCCGGGTAAAGTACAACTTCTAAAACTGACATTTTTTTGTGATCTCAATCGAAAAATAAAAAATTATAAATTGGTTAATTAACTCGTTTTCTTATGATTGGCTATTTTGTGAAAAACATAGCCAAAATAAGACGAATGTCTGACTAAATTACCTGTTTAATTGCGGTTTGTCTATGTTTCCTTTCAATAATCCATAATTAATTTGGGGAACTTATTAATGTCACAGACTGATTTACTGAAATTATTACAAATTCCACAATTAGGTGCGCAGCGAATTGCTCGCCTGTTATCCGAAGTAGATTTTGCCCAATTTTGCCAATATGACAAGCGCCAATTACAACAAATCGGTTGGAACGAAAAACAAATTCAGCGCTGGTTTAATCCGGAAATGCGTTGGATTGAGAGTGCATTGGCGTGGGCGGAACAACCGAATCAACGTTTATTGACCTTATTTGATGAGGAATATCCGTTTTTATTACGGCAAATCAGCACCGCACCGCCGGTATTATTTGTGCGAGGTTCGCTAAGTAGTTTGAGCTTACCGCAAATTGCGATTGTCGGTAGCCGAGATTTTTCCGCATATGGAGAATACTGGGCGGGCTATTTTACCGAGCAGCTGATTAAACATCATCTAGCGGTAACCAGCGGATTAGCGATTGGTATAGACGGCTTTTGTCATCAGCGAGCGGTAGCGGAACAGGGTATCACTATTGCTGTGTTGGGCAGCGGTTTAGATCAGGTCTATCCGGCAAGGCACAAAAAACTGGCGGATCAGATTGTCGCAAGCGGCGGGGCGTTAGTATCGGAATTTTTCCCGAATCAACCGCCGCTTGCCGAGAATTTCCCTCGTCGTAATCGGATTATCAGCGGTTTATCGCTTGGTACGTTAGTAGTGGAAGCCACGCTAAATAGCGGCTCACTGATTACCGCCCGTTATGCGTTGGAACAAGGACGAGAAGTTTTTGCGCTTCCCAATTCGGTACAGAACCCGTATGCACAAGGCTGTCATAAATTGATCAAAGAAGGGGCGCTTTTAACTGAGACGATAGAGGATATTTTACAGGCAATTCAATATCAACTGCCGGATCAGCCTCGACAACAAGCTCTGTTTGAGCTGGAACAAGCGGTCGAAAAAGTACAATTTTTTGCAAAAGCCAATGTGCCAAATAAGGGAAATTATATTGCAAAAAAATTGCCGGAAATGACCGCTTGTCAGCAACAAATTGTGGAGCATATCGGTCTTGATCCGATTTCGATTGACGATTTGGCGAAAGCAACCTCATTGGAAGTGGAAAAGCTATTAGTCGAGTTACTGGGGTTGGAATTATTGAGTGTAATTAAGCAGGTGAGTGGCGGTTATGTCAGACAATAAAAAACGGCATCTGTAGATGCCGTTTAATTCAAAAGATAGAAAATTATTTTTTCGCTTGTAGTACACGAAGAGCGAAAATAATACAGCCGATCAAGAAAAGCACTAAGCCGAGTAATTCTGCCATTCCACCCCAGTTTTCGAGATTTAGCGCTAACGGTGCATCAGAACCGCCCGAAGTAACCGAACCTGCAATCACAAAGGCTAACAGTACGCCGACTAAGCTTTCACCAACGATTAAACCGGCTGCGAAAAGTGTACCGTAGCGTTCAGCTTTTTTGCTTGTCGCTTCAACATCTTTACCGCTACGTTTTGCATGGCGTTGGATATGACGATTAACCAACCAAGAAAGTAATGCGCCGATAATTAACGGTACGTTTACCACCGGCGGTAAGTAAATACCGATACCCACCGCTAAAGTAGGTAAACCTAAACGGCCTGCGCTGGCTTTTTTCAGTAAGGTATCCACGATAATTAATGAAATCCCGAAAGCGATCCCAACTAAAATGTAAGTCCATTCAAGGCTGTTTGAGAAAATACCGCTAGAAATGGTCATCATAATGGTAGCTTGCGGTGCAGAAAGTGCTTGTGCCGTATCCATTCCCTCACGTGGTATTGCACCGGCAAAACCGTATGCGTGGTAAAGTATTTCCAATACCGGTGTAATAACGAATGCACCTACGATACAACCGATAATTAACGCAAATTGCTGACGCCATGGCGTTGCTTTAACTAGATAACCGGTTTTTAAATCTTGTAGGTTATCGTTTGAAATAGTCGAAACACAGAATACGATTGATACGGTGAAAATGGTTAATGCCGTGAGGAAACGTTGTCCGTCCGCATTTCCCATTAAGCCGATCGCATTACCCACCGCCATCAGAACCAGCGAGATAATCACGATTGAGATGATACCGATACCTGAAATTGGACTTGATGATGAACCAACCAAACCAGCCATATAACCGGATGCCGCTGCGACTAAGAAGCCGACTACCACCGCTAGAATCGTACAAAGTACAACTAGTAAGAAAGCTAATTCCATCGATAAACCGACCGGTTGTAAGAAGCTGACTAATGCAATAATGATTAACGCCACGCTAGCGAGTACGGTATAAATCATCGTTTTCGGTGACAGATCTTGTGCGGTACGTTCCACATTTTGTAATGTCGGATCTTTTAACGCACGGAAAGCTTGTGACATACCTTGTAACATCGGCTTGAACAATACGAGCAATGTCCAGATTGCCGCAATACCGATAGTTCCTACCCCGATAAAGCGAACTTTATTTTTCCATAAACCCATCGCAAAGCTAATCATATCCGCATCAGCCGGCATTGGTGTAGTCGCTGTAAAGTAAGGAACCGCAACACCCCAAGTAAAGAGTGTACCGACTAACATAGCAATACCGCCCATCATACCGACTAAATAGCCTGCACCGAGTAATGCAAAAGAGAAGCCTATCGGTAACTGGAATACCGCATTACCGCCCTTAAACCAGTAGCTTGCACCGTCAGCAACTACACGTAAACCGTTAGTCAGGAAGCTCACTAATGCAGCCAAGAGACCACCTGATACGATTTCTTTTATGCCACTATCTTTGCTATTTGACTCATCACCGGCTTTTAAAATTTCTGCTGCCGCAACGCCTTCCGGATAAGGTAAATCACTTTTTACTACCATCACATTACGTAATGGTACCGTGAAGATAACTCCTAAAATCCCACCAGAAATACAGATAAGTAAGGTTTGCCAAAACGGGAAGTTTTGCCAGTAGCCTATCATTAATAATGCCGGAATCACAAAAATTACCGAAGAAAGCGTACCCGCAGATGAGGCTTGGGTTTGTACCATATTGTTTTCAAGGATATTTGAACCCTTGAACATTTTAAGTACGGCCATTGAGATCACTGCAGCAGGAATAGACGATGCAAACGTCATCCCTACTTTCAGTCCTAAATAAACATTAGAAGCGGTAAACACCACTGTGATCAGCGCCCCTAAAATCATGCCCCGTAAGGTTAGCTCACGTAGAGCTGTAGGATTATGCATAAGTCCTCCAATATAAATAAAACAACATATTATAGGAAAACCAACAAATGTAGATAATTATTCAGCTTATTTTGCGTGCATTCCAACGATTATTTACACAAATTTATGATATAGCGCAAAAAATAGAGCCGATTTTATTAAAATCGGCTTTAAATGAAAGAATAGTTAATTGCATGAAAATGCATTTTTTGCAATTTTTTATGAAAATTAGACCGCTTGTTACTCAGTATCTTTTGCTGGTTTTTTAGCAAGATAGTTATAAGCGACTAATAGCGCAAATAATCCAACAATAATGGCGGTAATCATATCTTTATTGAAGACCTGTGCCATATAACCTAATACGATACCGACCCCACCGAAATCTGCGTCTGAGAAGGTGGTATTGACAAAACCTAATGAACCGAGAACAGGTAATAAGAACACCGGTAAGAACGTGATTAATACACCGTGTGCGAATGCACCGATAATCGCACCACGGCGACCGCCGGTTGCATTACCGAACACGCCTGCTGTTGCACCGCAGAAGAAGTGTGGCACAACACCCGGTAAAATCAATACCCAATTTAATTGCCCTAATACGGCTAAACTGATGACCCCGCCAGCAAAGCTGGCTAAGAAACCGATTAATACTGCATTCGGTGCATAAGGGAAAACAATAGGGCAATCTAATGCCGGTTTGGCATCCGGTACTAATTTTTCTGAGAAGCCGGTAAATGCCGGTACGATTTCCGCTAAAATTAAACGTACCCCTTGTAGAATCACATATACGCCGGCAGCAAAAGTAATCGCTTGGATCGTGGCATAAACCAAATAGTGTTGTCCGCCGCTGAGAGTTGAAACATATTCGCTACCGGAGGCAATCGCTAATACGTAGTAGATCACCATCATCGTGAGTGAGATTGAAATCGAACTGTCACGCAAGAAGCTGAGGTTTTTCGGCAAATCCATTTCTTCGGTAGATTTTGAGCTTTTTCCGACCGCTTGCCCGATTGCGCCGGCTAAGACATAACCTAAGGTGCCGAAATGACCGAAGCCGACATCATTACTACCGGTTACCTGACGCATATAACGATGTGCAATTGCCGGAAAGAACGCCATAATTAAGCCTAAGGTTAATGCACCGACAAACACCAGTTGTATGCCTTCAAAACCGGCTACGGTCAGAATCACGCCGATCATACACGCCATATAAAAAGTGTGGTGACCGGTTAAGAAGATAAATTTTAGGCGGGTAAAGCGTGCAACGATAATGTTCGCAACCATACCGAATGCCATAATCAGTGCGGTAGCGGTACCGTATTTCTCGATTGCCATGGATACAATCGCTTCGTTATTCGGAATAATGCCTTGTACATTAAATGCGTGTTCAAACATACCGCCTAACGGTGTTAATGAACTGAGTAACACGGTTGCACCGCCGCTTAATACCAAGAAACCAAGAATAGTTTTTACCGTACCTTTAATAATATCGGGTAGCGCTTTTTTCCGAGCGACTAAGCCGACTAAAGCGATTAAGCCGACTAAAACGGACGGCACTTTCAATATATCTAAAATGAAAAAGAGAATTGAGTCCATAACTCACCTCACGCACGATTAAAATAAGCGGTTAATTTTTCTTCAAATTCATTCACGCTAATAATATTTTTAACGACAATAATTTTGTCTTCGGCAATGTTACTACTGCTTGCAATATCTTTCGCCATCACAAATACATCTGCATCAGTCGGCATGACAGAGGCTAAGTCGGTATGCCCGACTTCTGCTTCAACCCCAATTTTGGCTAAGGCTTTTTTGATGTTCATTTCCATCATAAAACTGCTGCCGATACCATGACCACAAACTGCCATAATTTTCATGTTTGCCTCCATTTAAGAAAAATTGTTGATAACTTCGGCGAATTCGAAGTGGGATTGACTATAAAATAGAAAGATTACCCACCGCAATGAGCAAAAACGAAAAATGTGAACTGACTAACATTTATTCTGATAAGAAAGTGAAAGTTATTTTGGTGTTTTATCCGAACGAATCCTTTGCAAATTATTTTGAAATAAAATTTTTGGATAAATTTGCATAAAAGATCGTGGCAAGTAAGGCTAAAAATGTTAGAATCTAACGCTTTTCAAAATAATTGTTCTCTTTTTTACAACATTTAGGTTTTATATGGCTACTGAGATTAAAAAGAAAACCCCTGAACAGATCGAAGAAAAGGGCGTTAAAAGTAAGGGTGTAAATGGTGTACTATGGTTTGTTGCTATTGCATTGCTTGCTGTAGCTGCGATTGGTAATGCGTATTTCGCATCGCATTTTTCATTAGTTGTACGTGTATTATTGCTTGTCGGATTAGTGGTAGGCGCTATTGTACTTGCAGCAATGACTAACCAAGGTCAAAAAGCGATTGGCTTTATTAAAGAATCTCGCACAGAGCTTAGAAAAATTATTTGGCCAACTCGCCCGGAAGCGACCCAAACTACATTAATTGTGCTCGCAATGTGTGTAGTGGTGTCATTAGTATTATGGGGTATCGACTCTATTATCGTTACATTGATTACGTTTTTAACAAATTTAAGGTTCTAAGATGAGCGAAGTAGAAAATACAGAAGTAACAAAAATGCGTTGGTATGTATTACAAGCATTTTCAGGTTTCGAAAACCGTGTTGCAGTGACATTGCGTGAATATATCAAATTACACCAAATGGAAGATCAGTTCGGTGAAGTATTAGTGCCGACGGAAGAAGTTGTTGAAAACGTAGGCGGTAAACGTCGTCGTACTGAACGTAAATTCTTTCCAGGCTACGTATTAGTGCAAATGGAAATGAATGACGACACATGGCACTTAGTAAAAAGTGTGCCGCGTGTAATGGGCTTTATCGGCGGTACGGCAGATAAACCAGCACCGATTTCTAAACGTGAAGCGGATCGTATTTTAAACCGTGTTCAAGAAACAGCTGAAAAACCACGTCATCGTAACGAATATCAACCGGGCGAAAATGTTCGTGTAACTGAAGGCCCATTTGCAGACTTTACCGGTACGGTTGAAGAAGTGGATTACGAAAAAGGGCGTTTGAAAGTTTCCGTTTCTATCTTTGGTCGTGCAACACCGGTTGAGCTTGAGTTTGGTCAGGTAGAGAAAGCGCATTAATTAAACGTTAAAAAAGCAGTATTATGTAGCCTTTACGTAAAAGAGCATCTAACTAAAACTTGATAAAGTCCTTACTTATTCGCATAAGTAAGGACTTTGTTGTATTTAAAAATTATTAAACCTTTGAACAGATAGAATGCCCTCTGATTTTAAGAGGGTTGATAATCTCCGAAACGATTTGGGTATTTAACATAAGCGTTTAATATTCAGCCATCTCTCTTCATACTGAAAGAAGCTAAATACTATAATGCAGCAAGAATTCTTCCAAAACTTGCATGTTATTTCACATTAAACCATTTCAATAATGAATCGAAGACATAATTCTCTACGCTGGAATAATTCTTTTTCTTTAAGCGACAAAGCGTTACTCGCCATAAAATTGGAGCATTCATCTTACGGCAAACAAAATCTGTTGAAGAGTATTGCTCAGCAATGGGGTAAGGAAGAATAGTCAGTAATTCGGGATTTAATTTCACCGAATTGAGCATAAAGTCCCAAGAACTGGACTCAATAATGATATTCGGATGAATATTATGTCGCTCAAAGTTCTCTTTTAGCTGGTGGGAAATCATAAAATTTTTATCAAAAATTGCCATTTTTTGTTTATTGAGATCTCGCCAGTCAATATTTTCTTTTTGTGCCAACGGATGATTGGCTGAGAGAAAAACAGATAATTCAGAATGGTGAATGTCAAAGGAATCAATGATATTTTTGGAAATACCTTCCGGACAAAGCAATACCGCTAAATCAACTTGTTCTAGAAGTAACGCACTTTTTAAGGCAAAAGCACCTTGTTCTTGAGTAATAAAACGAATGGAGGGGTTTGCCAGTATCATTTTAGGCATAACTTCTGAAAAAACGACTGAAAGAATTAACGGTGGAATACCGATTGAAATTTGTCCACTTATATCCTTATGCTCACTATGTAAATTTTGATACATTTCATTATATTGTTTAATCACCTCCTTGGCATCTAGATAATATTTTTCTCCGACATAGGTTAATCCAACAATTTTGCCGTTTGAGCGTTTAAACAGTTGAACGCCCTCTTTCTCTTCAAACTCGCTGATCATCATACTCAACGCAGGTTGAGAAATATAAATATTTTGAGCGGTTTTGCTCAAATTAAAGTGATTTTCAACAATGGCAATAAAGTAGCGTAAATGGCGGATATCCATTATTCCCTCCACAATTAAAGTTAGTTTATCTCTATAAATAAAATTTATGGCTATCTAAAAAATCAATATTTCTTTTCTTTTTTCTCTCTTGCTATTCTTTTTAGAAATATGATGAATAAAACCGCACTTTGAGGTAAATCGATCAATTTATTATAAGAATACGAACAAATTATACAAGCTAATTCGTTAATTTTATTGGGCTATAAACGCACTCCCTTGATAAGTCATCGTTCGATTTTTCTCGATAAAATCGGATATATTGTATTTTTTTATAAAAAAAATTGATAATCAATAATCTATATTTGGAGGACGCTATGTCAAAAATTATCCCGCTAAGTGAACTAAAAACGCATTTCTTTGATGGAATGACAATAATGTCGGGCGGTTTTATGGGGGTTGGTACGCCGGAAAAAATTGTACAGGCAATTTTAGATACGCCGGTTAAAGATATCACTTTAATCTCTAGTGATACCGCACAGGTTCACAATGGAGTTGGTCCGTTGATTGTCAATAACCGGATCAAAAAAGTGTACGCCTCTCATATCGGCACGAACCCTGAAACCGGTAAAAAAATGATTTCAGGGGATATTGAGGTTGAACTGATTCCTCAAGGTACATTTGCCGAGCGTGTTCGTGCTGGTGGTGCAGGTTTAGGCGGTTTTTTAACGCCAACGGGGGTAGGCACGGTTGTTGAGCAAGGCAAGCAGAAGATAGAGCTCGATGGCGTTGAATATTTGTTGGAATTACCCCTTCAAGCCGATGTAGCTATTCTCAAAGCTACTATCGCCGATGAAGACGGCAATCTTATCTATGATGGTGCTGCTCGCAATTTTAATCCGTTAATGGCATTGGCGGCTAAAACTGTGATTGTGGAAGCGGACCAAATCGTCAAATCCGGCACTCTCGATCCTAATCAAATTATGACACCGGCAATGTTGGTGGACTACCTTATTTCTAATTCGTAGGAGGAACTATGAACGTAAAAGAACTTATCGCACGTCGCATTGCAATGGAATTAAAAAATGGAGATGTGGTTAACTTGGGGATTGGTTTGCCAACCTTAGTGGCAAATTATTTGCCGAATGAAGTGGATATTACCTTACAGTCAGAAAATGGTTTTTTAGGTTTAACAGCGTTTGATCCGGAAAATGATAATCCGAATATTGTCAATGCCGGTGGACAGCCTTGTGGCATTAAAGCAGGCGGTGCTTTCTTTGATAGTGCGGTTTCTTTCGCTTTAATTCGTGGCGGGCATGTTGATGCTTGTGTACTGGGTGGTTTAGAAGTTGACCAGCAAGGCAATCTGGCGAACTGGATGGTACCGGGCAAAATGGTACCGGGAATGGGCGGTGCGATGGATCTCGTTACCGGTGCGAAAAAAGTGATTATCGGTATGGAACATTGTGCGAAATCGGGTTCGTCCAAAATTTTAAAACAATGCACCTTACCACTTACTGCTCGCAATAAAGTGAAATTGGTTGTCACTGAATTAGCCGTATTTAGCTTCGAAAATAGGCAGTTAATTCTGAAAGAACACGCCCCTAATGTGGATTTAGACACCATTAGAGCCAAAACGGAAGCCGATTTTATTGTTGCCGACGATTTTAAAGAAATGAAAATCAGCCAAAAAGGAATGCTGTTATGATTAGCCGAGTTTCCCGTTTTATGACGGCATTTGTCAGCAAATATCTACCTGATCCGCTCATTTTTGCCGTTTTACTGACCTTTATTACCTTTATTTGTGCATGGGGATTAACCGACAGTACTCCTGTTGATTTAGTGAATATGTGGGGAAGCGGTTTTTGGAATTTGCTGGGCTTTGGTATGCAAATGGCGTTGATTGTGGTAACTGGTAATGCCTTAGCGACCTCTCCGCAAATAAAAGCCTTTCTGAACCGAGCTGCCTCCGTTGCCAAAACACCGGCACAAGGGGTAATGCTCGTAACTTTTATGGGCGGCTTAGCCTGTATCATTAACTGGGGGTTTGGTTTAGTGGTCGGAGCAATGTTTGCCAAAGAAGTGGCTCGCCGGATTAAAGGCACGGATTACGCCTTACTGATTGCCTGTGCTTACATCGGCTTTATGACGTGGGGTGGCGGTTTTTCCGGCTCAATGCCGTTGTTAGCTGCCACACCGAATAATCCTGTTGCCCACTTTATGATGACTGCAGATAATCCACAGGGGATTATTCCAACAAGCCAGACTATCTTCTCTAATTATAATCTCTTCATTACCTTAGCCCTGCTGTTTGTCTTGCCGTTAATTACCCTGATGATGACACCGAAAACCTCAGAAGCCAAAAGTGTCGATCCTGCCCTTCTTGCGCCTGATCCGTCCTGTACCAAAAAATTAGACGAAAAGGCAACTGTGGCAGAGAAAATGGAAGAAAGCCGTTTTATTGCCTATCTAATTGGTCTGCTAGGTTACAGCTATCTCGCAATGCACTTCTATAAACAGGGATTTAACCTCACCATCAATAACGTCAACCTTATTTTCTTACTCACCGGATTGGTGTTACACGGTTCGCCAATGGCGTATATGAGAGCCATTATGAATGCTACTCGCAGCACTGCTGGCATTTTAATTCAATTTCCGTTCTATGCTGGCGTTCAGTTGATGATGGAACATTCAGGGCTAGGCGGTATGTTAACCGAATTTTTCATCAATGTATCCACCAAAGAAACCTTTCCACTAATGACCTTCTTTAGTTCCGCTTTTATCAATTTTGCTGTGCCGAGCGGTGGCGGTCATTGGGTGATTCAGGGGCCTTTTGTTATCCCAGCGGCTCAAGCATTAGGGGCGGATTTAGGTAAATCGGCAATGGCAATCGCCTATGGTGAACAATGGATGAATATGGCACAACCGTTTTGGGCGTTGCCGGCATTGGGGATTGCAGGTTTAGGTGTTCGGGACATTATGGGCTACTGTATGACTGCACTTATTTTCACTGCCCCGATTTTTATCATTGGTCTTTATTTCTTATAAATCAAACAAGGAGAGAAAAATGGAAAATATTGTGATTGTAAGTGCGGCTCGCACGGCTATCGGTACCTTTGGTGGCGGATTATCCACAGTAAGTGCGGTTGATTTAGGGGCTGTTGTGATTCAAGAAACCTTAAAGCGAGCAAATGTATTGGCTGAGCAGGTCGATGAAGTCATTATGGGCAATGTGTTACAGGCGGGATTAGGGCAAAACCCTGCCCGTCAAGCCGCATTAAAAGCAGGAATTGGTGAAGAGGTTTCTTCTTTTACGCTCAATAAAGTATGCGGTTCGGGGCTAAAAGCTGTTGTGCTTGGTGCTCAAGCAATTGCCAGCGGTGATGCGGAGGTTGTAGTCGTCGGTGGAATGGAGAATATGAGCCAAGCTCCTTATGTGCTTGACAGTAAAGTGCGTAGCGGAGCGAAGATGGGTAATTTAACCCTGAAAGATACCATGGTGGAAGACGGCTTAACTTGTGCCATCAATCATTACCATATGGGGATCACCGCAGAAAATATCGCTCAAAAACACGGTTTTAGCCGAGAAGAACAGGATCAATTTGCGTTATCTTCGCAGCAAAAGGCAAAACAAGCGGTCGAATCCGGGGCATTTTTGGCAGAAATCGTGCCGGTTGTGATTAAAACTCGTCAAGGCGAAAGCCTTTTCCAACAGGACGAACACCCTAAATTTAACACCACCGAAGAAAGCCTCGCCAAACTACGCCCTGCGTTTATCAAAGATGGCACGGTTACCGCGGGCAATGCTTCCGGTTTAAATGATGGTGCGGCGGCCTTAGTACTAATGAGCGAAAGCAAGGCGAACTCTCTCGGCTTAAAACCGCTTGCTCGTATCCGCAGTTATGCGGCAAGCGGTAATGATCCAAAAGTAATGGGGTTAGGGCCTGTGCCAGCAGTACGAAAAGCACTAGCGAAAGCAGATTTAACCCTTGAGCAGGTTGAGCTGATTGAAGCCAACGAAGCTTTTGCCGCTCAAGCTCTCGGCGTGGCGAAAGAGTTACAACTGGATTTAAGCAAAACCAATATAAATGGCGGTGCTATCGCTCTTGGACACCCTATTGGTGCAAGCGGTGCAAGAATTTTGGTAACCCTAATTCACAGCTTACAAGCACAAAATAAACAGCTCGGGCTGGCTACACTCTGCATTGGCGGCGGTCAGGGCATTGCGATGATTGTTGAGCGGATATAAACTACTCTTCATTACAGGAGAACTGTGATGTTAAATCAAAAAATTGCGATTGTTACGGGTGCTGCCAGCGGAATTGGATTAGCGATAAGCCAAAGCCTTACTCAAACAGGCGTTAAAGTCGTTATGGCAGATATTAATGAAACATTATTAAAACAGCGTGCTGAAGAATTGCAAGCGACCTATATGGTTATCGATCTCTCTAAACAAGTGGATTGTAAAGCATTGGTGGATTATGCGGTTGGACAGTTCAGCAATGTGGATATTCTTATCAATGTTGCGGGTATCCAAACAGTATCACCGATTGAAGATTTTCCGGAAGACCGTTGGTATTTAATGATGAACTTAATGTTAAACGTCCCATTTTTATTAACTAAATATGTTTGGCCTTATATGAAGCAAAATCGTTGGGGGCGGATCATCAACTTAAATTCCATTCACGGATTGGTTGCCTCGGAATTTAAATCAGCCTATGTTTCCGCTAAACCCGGCTTACCGGGACTAGCCAAAACGGTGGCATTGGAGGGAGGAGCTTGCGGCATTACGGTAAATTCTATTTGCCCTGCTTATGTCAGAACACCTTTGGTAGATAAACAAATCACTGACCAAGCCGTACATCATCAAATTTCCTAACAGGATGTGATTAGCCAAATTATGCTGCAAAAAGCCGCAGTCAAACGGTTGATTGAACCGGCCGAAATTGGTGAATTTGTTAAATTCCTCTGCTCCGATGCGGCAGCATCAATCTTAGGAGCTTGTTTATCAATGGACGGCGGTTGGACTGCCGGTTAATTAACTAAAATGCATCGCCGATTGGTTCAGCGATGCATTTTTTTATTCAAAGAATTTAAAATCCTATAAAGGAGAATCTTATGCTAAGTTTAGTCGGTATTTTTATCGGGCTAGCGTTACTGATGTTTTTAGCTTTGAGAGGTATTCGATTGTTTGGATCGCTCCTTTATGTGCGTCAATTGTGGTATTAACGGGGGGATTGGATATTCTTGATGCCTATTTAGGTAGTTATATGATCGGGTAGTCGGTTTCGTTAAAGCGTGGTTTCCAGCATTCTTATTGAGTGCAATTTTTGGTAATTTGATGGATGTAAGCGGTGGCGCAAAATCCATTGCCGTTTGGTTAACTAAAATTATGGGAGCAAAAAGTGCGATTGCTTCTATTGTGTTAGGCTGTGCATTATTAACTTATGGCGGGGTAAGTTTGTTTGTGGTGGTTTTTGCCGTTTATCCCATTGCGTTGGCGGTATTTAAAGAAGCAAATATTACACGTCGTTTAATTCCCGGCACGATTGCTTGCGGTGCTTTTACTTTCACGATGACCGCTTTACCCAGTTTCCCACAAATTCAAAATTTAATTCCGACCCAATATTTTGGTACAGACAGCGATGGCTGCACCTATTATGGGATTAATTGCTTCGGCAGTGCTTTTTTTCGGTGGTGTAGCTTATTTGGAAATGCGACGGAAAAAATATGCGAAAAACGGTGAGTTCTTTGTTGACCCGGAAACATCAATAACAACAGACAACAATGAAATAACTTTATCTAATCAGCCATCTTACCATTAATAACAGTGATTATCGTATTAAATTTTATACCCGAATTAATTGGTTTGAAAAACGGCGATCCGAAGAATATCGTTCTGGCTTTGTTTGCTGGAATTGCATTAGTCACATTACTCAATCTGGATAAAAAATATACATTTATTCCGGCAGTTGGAAAAGGTGCAAACGGTGCGGTCGGAGCAATTATTAATACGGCGGCTGTCGTCGGCTTCGGTAGCGTAGTCAGAATGGCACCGGGGTTTGAGCATTTAACCTCAATGATTTTAAATATTCCGGGAAGTCTTTTGATTTCCTTATCAGTGGCCGCGAATATTTTAGCGGGAGCAATGGGTTCAGCTTCCGGTGGAATGGGGATTGCTTTAGAAGCCCTAGGTGAGAAATATCTCATGCTCGCCAAACAGATGGGAATATCATCGGAAGCCTTTCATCGTATCGCTTCTTTATCATCGGGCGGATTAGACACGATGCCGCATAACGGTGCGGTATTAACCCTATTAAGTAATACGAGAATGACACACAAAGAATCTTATTTAGAGATTGCGGTAACGTCTTTCATTATGCCGATCATTGCCACGATCGTCTTGATTCTATTATTTAGTTTATTTGGTATTTATTAAAGGTGGTGAATTATCAGACAGTAAGTGCGGTATGTTTTTGATGTGTTTTGATAATTTTTATTAAGTTAAAATAGTAAAAACCGCTTGAAATTTATTCGCATTTTTTGTAAAATTGATACTCTATTTACGAACGCAATTTTGCGTTCGTATTTTTGTGTAAATCGGGGAGCTAGTAATAGCGTTATCACCCACTTAGAGGAAACTTAAAAATGGCAAAAAAAGTCCAAGCATACGTTAAGTTGCAAGTTGCAGCTGGTATGGCTAACCCTTCACCACCAGTTGGTCCTGCATTAGGTCAACAAGGTGTTAACATCATGGAATTCTGTAAAGCATTCAACGCTCGTACTGAGAGCTTAGAAAAAGGTTTACCAATCCCTGTTGTTATCACAGTTTACGCAGACCGTTCATTCACTTTCGTAACTAAAACTCCACCGGCTGCAGTATTACTTAAAAAAGCTATAGGTATCAAATCTGGTTCAGGTAAACCGAACAAAGATAAAGTGGGTACAGTAACTCAAGAGCAATTACGTCAAATCGCTGAAACTAAAGCAGCAGATATGACTGGTGCTACTATCGAAACTAAAATGAAATCAATCGCTGGTACAGCTCGCTCAATGGGCTTAATCGTAGAGGAATAATACAATGGCTAAATTGACTAAAAAAATGAAAGCAATTAAAGCTGGCGTAGATTCTACTAAAGCTTACGAAATCAACGAAGCGATCGCAGTTTTAAAACAATTCGCAACAGCTAAATTCGTTGAAAGCGTAGATGTAGCGGTGAACTTAGGTATCGACCCTCGTAAATCAGACCAAAACGTACGTGGTGCAACAGTATTACCACACGGTACAGGTCGTACGGCTCGTGTAGCAGTATTCACACAAGGCGCGAACGCAGAAGCAGCTAAAGCAGCAGGCGCTGATTTAGTAGGTATGGAAGATTTAGCAGAGCAAATTAAGAAAGGCGAAATGAACTTTGATGTTGTTATCGCTTCTCCGGATGCAATGCGTGTTGTAGGTCAATTAGGTCAAGTATTAGGTCCACGCGGCTTAATGCCAAACCCTAAAGTGGGTACGGTAACACCAAACGTTGCTGAAGCAGTTAAAAATGCTAAATCAGGTCAGATCCGTTACCGTAACGACAAAAATGGTATTATCCATACAACGATCGGTAAAGCAGACTTCGCACCTGAGCAATTAAAAGATAACTTAGTTGCGTTATTAGCAGCGTTAAACAAAGCTAAACCAACAACAGCTAAAGGTATCTTCATCAAGAAAGTAAGCATCTCTACAACTATGGGTGCTGGTGTTGCTGTTGATCAAGCATCACTTTAATTTCTAATAGAAGTTAAAACTTTACAAGGTCGTAGATTATTGTATAATTTGCGACCTTAACTTGCGAGAGCAAGCTGATGGTGCTTAGCCTATCTAAGCCCCGTCCAAGATCGTAGGCGAATAAGTTTTCTTATTCTTAATCAAAACCTACGTAGATGGTGAACAGACAGAATTTTCTGCTTCTGGACACCTTAGGCTCAGAAGATTGCTACTTGCGATGCAAGCGGTGAGTTTTTTGAGGTTTTTTGTAAATTCCACTTTAGTGGAGTGTATCAGGAGCTAAAACCAATGGCATTAAATCTTCAAGACAAACAAGCAATTGTTGCTGAAGTAAACGAAGCTGCCAAAGGTGCCCTTTCAGCTGTTGTTGCGGATTCTCGTGGCGTAACAGTTGAGAAAATGACTGAATTACGTAAATCTGCTCGTGAAGCGGGCGTTTCAATGCGTGTTGTGCGTAACACTTTATTACGCCGTGCGGTTGAAGGCACTGAATTTGAGTGCTTAAAAGATACGTTTACTGGTCCGACTCTTATTGCTTTCTCAAATGAACACCCGGGTGCAGCAGCACGCTTGTTCACTGAATTTGCCAAAGCAAACAAAGAGTTTGAACTTAAAGGTGCAGCCTTTGAAGGTAAAGTACAAGATGTAGAATTCTTAGCTACATTACCGACTTACGAAGAAGCAATTGCACGTTTAATGGGCACAATGAAAGAAGCTGCGGCAGGCAAACTTGTTCGCACTCTTGCGGCATTTCGCGACAAATTACAAGAAGCTGCATAATTTTTAGCAGAAAACTTCTTAACTCGTTTAACAACTTATTTACTTTAGGAATTGATTGTCATGTCATTAACTAACGAACAATTAATCGAAGCGATCGCTTCGAAATCAGTATCAGAAATCGTTGAATTAATCGCAGCGATGGAAGAAAAATTCGGTGTTTCAGCAGCGGCAGCAGTAGCAGCAGCTCCAGCAGCAGGTGCAGCGGCAGCAGAAGAGAAAACTGAATTCGACGTAATCCTTGCTAACGCAGGTGCAAACAAAGTTGCTGTAATCAAAGCAGTACGTGGTGCAACTGGTTTAGGCTTAAAAGAAGCTAAAGACTTAGTTGAATCGGCACCAGCAGCATTAAAAGAAGGCATCTCTAAAGCTGAAGCTGATGCACTTAAGAAAGAATTAGAAGAAGCTGGCGCACAAGTAGAAATCAAATAATTTTTGATTTAACTTTTCCAGAACTTCAAGTTCAGAAAAAGCCAACGAGAAATCGTTGGCTTTTTCATTTTTATTAGGCGTTATCATTGCAAGCGGTCAAAATTTTCCCATTTTTTGCAACAGGATTGACCAAAATTGCGAATTTCTGCTATAATTGCCAACCATTTTTGCATTCCGGCTGACGGCTATAACTCCGTCAGCCTTTTGTGCTTGAACGCAATTGCTGATTTTGTCATTTTAATCAACAAATTTTGCAAATTTCCTGCCCATTTTGACCGCTTATAGTAGTGATTTTTGACTGTAAGTTAGGCAAATGGAAAATGACACCTCGTAAATTAATGCCACTTCCAACTCGTCCTGTGACAGTCGGATTGTGTAATCTTAACCAAAAAAATCAGAAGGCTATCTAACAATGGCATACTCATATTCCGAGAAAAAGCGTATTCGTAAGAGCTTTGGTAAGCGTCCACAGGTTCTTAACGTACCTTATCTATTAACAATTCAGCTTGATTCTTTTGAAAAATTTATTGAAAGAGATCCAGATGGACAACAAGGTTTAGAAGCGGCATTCCGTTCAGTATTCCCAATTGTGAGCAACAATGGTGCAACTGAATTACAATACGTTTCTTACGAATTAGGCGAGCCGGTATTTGACGTTCGTGAATGTCAAATTCGTGGTACAACCTATGCAGCGCCATTACGCGTAAAATTACGTTTAGTGACTTTTGATCGTGAAGCGGCAGCAGGCACGGTAAAAGACATTAAAGAACAAAACGTGTATATGGGCGAAATCCCATTAATGACCGACAACGGTACTTTTGTTATCAACGGTACTGAGCGTGTAATCGTATCTCAGTTACACCGTAGTCCGGGCGTATTCTTCGATTCTGACAAAGGTAAAACCCACTCATCAGGTAAGGTGCTTTATAATGCACGTATTATTCCTTACCGTGGTTCTTGGTTAGACTTTGAATTCGATCCGAAAGACAACCTTTACGCGCGTATTGACCGTCGTCGTAAATTACCGGCAACAATTATTCTGCGTGCTTTAGGCTATACCACAGAAGAAATTCTTTCAATTTTCTTCGAAAAAGTAACCTTTGAAATCCAAGATAACAAATTATTAATGGCATTGGTGCCAGAGCGTTTACGTGGTGAAACGGCTGCATTTGATATTGAAGCAGACGGTACAGTATATGTAGAACGTGGTCGTCGTATTACTGCGCGTCATATCCGTACTTTAGAAAAAGACGGCATTACTCAAATCGAAGTGCCGGTAGAGTATATCGTAGGTAAAGTGACAGCGAAAGATTATATCGATCTTTCAACTGGCGAATTAGTTTGTCCAGCAAATATGGAAATCTCAATGGAGATGTTAGCGAAATTATCGCAGGCAGGTTACAAAGAGATCGATGTGTTATTTACCAACGACTTAGATCACGGTCCTTATATTTCTGAGACATTACGTGTCGACCCAACTTATGACCGTTTAAGCGCATTAGTGGAAATTTATCGTATGATGCGCCCGGGCGAGCCACCAACAAAAGAAGCAGCGGAAGCGTTATTTGATAATATGTTCTTCTCTGCAGATCGTTATGACTTATCTGCGGTAGGTCGTATGAAGTTCAATCGTTCACTTAACCTTGCTGAAGGCGTAGGCTCAGGCATTTTAAGTAACGATGATATTATCGGCGTAATGCAAAAATTAATTGAGATTCGTAACGGTCGTGGTGAAGTGGATGATATCGACCACTTAGGTAACCGTCGTATTCGTTCTGTAGGTGAAATGGCAGAAAACCAATTCCGTATTGGTTTAGTGCGTGTGGAACGTGCAGTGCGTGAACGTTTATCGTTAGGTGATTTAGACGGTATTACTCCACAAGATTTAATCAATGCGAAACCAATTTCTGCGGCAGTGAAAGAATTCTTCGGTTCTTCACAACTTTCGCAATTTATGGACCAAAATAACCCGCTTTCAGAGGTGACACACAAACGTCGTATTTCGGCATTAGGTCCGGGCGGTTTAACACGTGAACGTGCAGGCTTTGAGGTTCGAGACGTACATCCGACTCACTATGGTCGTTTATGTCCAATCGAAACCCCAGAGGGTCCAAACATCGGTTTGATCAACTCACTTTCTGTGTATGCACGTACCAATAACTACGGTTTCTTGGAAACACCATTCCGTAAAGTGGTAAACGGTCAAGTAACCGAAGATATCGAGTATTTATCAGCAATCGAAGAAGGTAACTACGTTATCGCTCAGGCGAACTCTAACTTAGATGAAGAGTTCCGTTTCACTGATACATACGTAACTTGTCGTGGTGAACACGGTGAGTCAGGTTTATACAAACCGGAAGATATCCACTATATGGATATCTCAACACAACAAGTTGTTTCTGTGGCAGCAGCGTTAATTCCATTCCTTGAGCACGACGATGCGAACCGTGCGTTAATGGGGGCGAACATGCAACGTCAGGCAGTTCCAACATTACGTGCGGACAAACCACTTGTTGGTACGGGTATGGAAAAACCAATCGCACTTGACTCAGGTGTTGCGATTGTGGCGAAACGTGGTGGTACAGTTCAATATGTGGACGCATCTCGTATCGTAGTTAAAGTAAATGAAGATGAAACGATTCCAGGCGAAGCAGGTATCGACATCTATAACTTAATTAAATACACCCGTTCAAACCAAAATACTTGTATCAACCAAATTCCTTGTGTGAATTTAGGCGAACCAGTAGCACGTGGTGAGATCTTAGCAGATGGTCCTTCAACAGACTTAGGTGAATTAGCATTAGGTCAAAATATCCGTGTGGCATTCATGCCATGGAATGGTTATAACTTCGAAGACTCAATGTTAGTTTCTGAGCGTGTGGTACAAGAAGACCGTTTCACAACAATCCATATCCAAGAATTATCTTGTGTGGCGCGTGATACTAAACTTGGTGCGGAAGAAATCACTGCGGATATTCCAAACGTAGGTGAATCTGCATTAAGCAAACTTGATGAATCAGGTATCGTTTACGTTGGTGCGGAAGTTAAAGGCGGCGACATCTTAGTAGGTAAAGTAACGCCTAAAGGCGAAACCCAATTAACACCGGAAGAAAAACTTTTACGTGCAATCTTCGGTGAGAAAGCTTCTGACGTTAAAGATTCTTCATTACGTGTGCCAAACGGTACTTCAGGTACAGTTATTGATGTTCAAGTATTTACTCGTGATGGCGTTGAAAAAGATAAACGTGCATTAGAAATCGAGGAAATGCAGCTTAAAGAAGCGAAGAAAGATTTAACTGAAGAGTTAGAAATTTTAGAAGCTGGCTTATTTACACGCGTTCGCAATTTATTAGTTGAAGGTGGCGTATCTGAAGCTGAATTAGATAAAGTTTCTCGTGAGAAATGGTTAGAACAAACCTTAGATGACGAAGCGAAACAAAATCAATTAGAACAGCTTGCGGAACAACACGAAGAATTACGTAAAGAGTTCGAACGTAAACTTGAAATTAAACGCAACAAGATCATCCAGGGTGACGATTTAGCACCGGGCGTGTTAAAAGTCGTTAAAGTTTATTTAGCGGTTCGTCGTCAAATCCAACCAGGTGATAAAATGGCGGGTCGTCACGGTAATAAAGGGGTTATCTCGAAAATCAACCCAGTTGAAGATATGCCGTACGATGAAAACGGCCAACCGGTTGAGATCGTATTGAACCCGCTGGGCGTACCTTCACGTATGAACATCGGTCAGATCTTAGAAACACACTTAGGTTTAGCGGCGAAAGGTATCGGTGATCAGATTAATAAGATGATCAAACAGCAACAAGAAGTGGCTAAATTACGTGAATATATCCAAAAAGCGTACGATTTAGGTCGCGGTTCACAAGTTGTTGATTTAAGTACCTTTACTGATGAAGAAGTAATGCGTTTAGCAGAAAACTTACGTAAAGGTTTACCGCTTGCAACACCAGTATTTGATGGTGCGCACGAAGCTGAAATCAAAGGCTTATTAGAATTAGGTGGCTTACCGACTTCAGGTCAGATTACATTATTTGACGGTCGTACCGGTGAGAAATTCGAGCGTCCTGTAACCGTAGGTTATATGTATATGCTCAAATTGAACCACTTAGTTGACGACAAAATGCACGCTCGTTCAACAGGTTCTTATAGTCTTGTTACTCAGCAACCACTTGGTGGTAAAGCGCAGTTCGGTGGTCAGCGTTTCGGTGAGATGGAGGTTTGGGCATTAGAAGCATACGGTGCTGCTTACACCTTACAAGAAATGTTAACGGTTAAATCGGATGACGTGAACGGTCGTACGAAGATGTATAAAAACATCGTAGACGGCACACACCAAATGGAACCGGGGATGCCGGAATCATTCAACGTATTGTTGAAAGAGATTCGTGCCTTAGGTATTGATATGGAGTTAGACGAAGACTAGTCGTCAACCGTCAAGCGGTCGAATTTGGTAAAAATTTTGCAAAATTTGACCGCTTGTAAAACCAGATTTCCTCGTTTAGAGCCCTGCGTTCTAAGCAAAACTTTAATTCCTCACTAGGGGCAAAAAGTGAAAGACTTAGTAAAGTTTTTAAAAGCACAATCGAAATCGAATGACGATTTTGATGTAATTAAAATTGGTTTAGCGTCACCGGATAAAATCCGTTCTTGGTCTTTTGGTGAAGTAAAAAAACCGGAAACAATTAACTATCGTACCTTTAAACCTGAGCGTGATGGTCTTTTCTGTGCGCGTATCTTCGGACCGGTAAAAGATTACGAATGTCTTTGTGGTAAATACAAACGCTTAAAACACCGTGGTGTAATTTGTGAAAAATGTGGCGTTGAAGTAACCCAAACTAAAGTACGTCGTGACCGTATGGGGCATATCGAACTTGCGTGTCCGGTTGCGCACATTTGGTTCTTAAAATCACTTCCGTCCCGTATCGGTTTAATCTTAGATATGCCGTTACGTGATATTGAACGCGTACTTTATTTCGAATCTTATGTGGTTACTGAACCGGGTATGACTGATTTAGAAAAAAATCAGTTATTAACTGAAGAACAATATTGGGAAGCGGAAGAGCGTTGGGGTGACGAGTTTGAAGCGAAAATGGGTGCGGAAGGTATTCAAGCACTTTTACGCGATATGGACTTAGAGCACCAATGTGAAATGATGCGTGAAGAGTTACAAGAAACTAACTCTGAAACTAAACGTAAGAAAATCACAAAACGCTTAAAATTATTAGAAGCATTCCAACAATCTGGTAACAAACCGGAGTGGATGGTACTGACTGTGTTACCAGTGCTTCCACCGGATCTTCGCCCATTAGTACCACTTGATGGTGGTCGTTTTGCGACTTCAGATCTGAACGATTTATATCGTCGTGTGATCAACCGTAACAACCGTTTAAAACGCTTATTAGACTTAGTAGCGCCGGACATTATCGTACGTAACGAAAAACGTATGTTACAAGAGTCTGTTGATGCGTTATTAGATAACGGTCGTCGTGGTCGTGCGATTACAGGTTCTAACAAACGTCCATTAAAATCTCTTGCAGATATGATCAAGGGTAAACAAGGTCGTTTCCGTCAGAACTTATTAGGTAAACGTGTAGATTATTCAGGTCGTTCGGTAATCACCGTAGGTCCTTACTTACACCTACACCAATGTGGTTTACCGAAAAAAATGGCATTGGAATTATTCCGTCCGTTTATTTACTCTAAATTAGAATCTCGTGGCATTGCTTCAACAATCAAAGCTGCGAAGAAAATGGTCGAGCGCGAAGAACCGATCGTATGGGATATCCTTGCGGAAGTTATTCGTGAACACCCAATTTTATTAAACCGTGCGCCAACACTTCACCGTTTGGGTATCCAAGCGTTTGAACCGTTATTAATTGAAGGTAAAGCAATCCAGTTACACCCACTTGTTTGTGCGGCGTTCAACGCGGACTTCGATGGTGACCAAATGGCGGTACACGTACCATTAACACTTGAAGCTCAGTTAGAAGCTCGTGCGTTAATGATGTCAACTAACAACGTACTTTCACCAGCAAGTGGTGACCCGATTATCGTACCTTCTCAGGACGTTGTATTAGGTCTTTACTACATGACGCGTGAGAAAGTAAATGCGAAAGGTGAAGGGATGTACTTCCTTGACCCACGTGAAGCGGAAAAAGCATACCGTACCGATCAAGCTGAATTACACGCTCGTGTAAAAGTTCGTATTACCGAACACGTGAAAAACGAAGCGGGTGAGTTAGTTGCGGAAACTAACTTAGTGGATACCACTATCGGTCGCGCAATCTTATGGATGATCGCACCGAAAGGTATGCCGTTTAAAGTATTCAACCAAACGTTAGGTAAAAAAGCGATTTCAAAATTAATCAATGAAAGCTACCGTCGTTTAGGTTTAAAAGAATCTGTAATTCTTGCTGACCAAATCATGTATACCGGTTTCGCATACGCTGCTCGTTCAGGTGCGTCAGTTGGTATCGATGATATGGTAATTCCAGCGCAGAAAAATGAAATTATCCGCGCGGCGGAAGCAGAAGTTGCAGAGATTCAAGAACAGTTTAACTCAGGTCTTGTAACTGCAGGCGAACGTTATAACAAAGTAATCGATATTTGGGCGGCTGCAAACGAACGTGTTGCAAAAGCAATGATGGAAAACCTTTCAACGGAAGAAGTCATCAACCGTGAAGGTAACCCGGAAAAACAAGCGTCATTCAACAGTATCTTTATGATGGCTGACTCGGGTGCACGTGGTTCTGCAGCTCAGATTCGTCAGTTAGCGGGTATGCGTGGTCTTATGGCTCGTCCGGACGGCTCGATTATCGAAACACCGATTACCGCAAACTTCCGTGAAGGTCTGAACGTTCTTCAGTACTTTATTTCAACCCACGGTGCGCGTAAAGGTCTTGCGGATACCGCATTAAAAACAGCGAACTCAGGTTACTTAACACGTCGTTTAGTAGACGTAGCACAAGACTTAGTAATCACTGAAGATGACTGTGGTACACACGAAGGTATCGTGATGACGCCGTTAATCGAAGGTGGTGACGTTAAAGAAGCATTACGTGATCGTGTATTAGGTCGTGTGGTGGCAGAAGACGTATTAAAACCGGGTACGGAAGAAGTATTAATTCCACGTAACACCTTAATCGATGAGAAATGGTGTGATGTGATTGATGCGGAATCTGTAGACGTAATCAAAGTACGTTCGGTGGTAACTTGTAACACAGACTTCGGTGTGTGTGCGAAATGTTACGGTCGTGACCTTGCTCGTGGTCACCTTATCAACCAAGGTGAAGCAGTGGGTGTTATCGCAGCGCAATCAATCGGTGAACCGGGTACACAGTTAACCATGCGTACGTTCCACATCGGTGGTGCGGCTTCTGCGGCAGCAAAAGAATCTAGCATCCAAGTGAAAAACGCAGGTACGATTAAGTTAACTAACGCTAAATTTGTAACTAACAAAGAAGGCAAAATCGTATTAACTTCACGTAACACAGAATTAACCGTTATCGACACATTCGGTCGTACCAAAGAAAACTATAAAGTACCTTACGGTGCAGTGCTTTCTAAAAACGACGGTGCAGAAGTTGCAGTAGGTGAAGTAGTTGCGAACTGGGATCCGCATACAATGCCGGTAATCTCAGAGGTAAGCGGTCGTATCCAATTCAGCGACATCGTAGATGGCTTAACCGTTACTCGTCAAACCGACGAATTAACCGGTTTATCCTCTATCGTGGTGCAAGATGTGGGTGAGCGTGCAACAGCAGGTAAAGATTTACGTCCAGCATTACGTTTAGTAGATGCACAAGGTAACGATATCTTAATTCCAGGCACAGACGTTGCAGCACAATACTTCTTACCGGGTAAAGCAATCGTAACCTTAGATGACGGTGCAGAAATCGAAGTCGGTGAAGCATTAGCACGTATTCCACAAGAATCTGTGGGTACGAAAGATATTACCGGTGGTCTTCCACGCGTAGCAGACTTATTCGAAGCACGTAAACCGAAAGAGCCAGCAATCCTTGCTGAAATTTCAGGTATCGTGTCATTCGGTAAAGAAACTAAAGGTAAACGTCGTTTAGTGATCACTCCGGCGGAAGGCGAAGCATTCGAAGAAATGATTCCAAAATGGCGTCAGCTCAACGTATTCGAAGGCGAAATGGTACAACGTGGTGACGTAATCTCTGATGGTGCAGAAACTCCGCACGACATCTTACGTTTACGTGGCGTTCACGCTGTAACAGATTACATCGTAAACGAAGTACAAGAAGTTTACCGCTTACAAGGGGTAAAAATTAACGATAAACACATCGAAGTTATCGTTCGCCAAATGTTACGTAAAGCGGTTATCACCAACGCATACGACAGCGAATTCCTCGAAGGGGAACAAGTTGAAGTGGCTCGCGTGAAAATTGCTAACCGTAAACGTGCAGAAGAAGGCAAACCACTTGTTGAGTTCGAACGTGAATTACTTGGTATTACCAAAGCATCGCTTGCAACTGAGTCATTTATCTCAGCAGCGTCGTTCCAAGAAACAACACGTGTTCTTACTGAAGCAGCAGTGGCAGGTAAACGTGACGAATTACGTGGCTTGAAAGAGAACGTAATCGTAGGTCGTTTAATCCCAGCTGGTACAGGTTTCGCATACCACCAAGCACGTGCGAAAAAACGTAGCCAACAAGAACAAGCGGTCGCTTTCGAAGCACCAGTTGCACCGGCTAACGTATTCGCAACCGATACTGATATCGAAGCCGAATTCGAATTCGTTGCAGACGATGCAACTCAAAGCCTAGCAGCGTTATTAAACGCAGGTGATGAAGAGTAATTCGTATCGATAGATAGAAAAAAGTAAAGCCTCCAGAACGAAAGTCCTGGGGGCTTTTTGTTGTTTTAGTAAAGTATTATAATTATCTAACTTATAACTTTATAATTAAGGCAGATAATGGAAGAGTTTGGTAATTATAATATTGAATCTAGTAAAATGATTGGTTCAGGAACCTTTGGAGTTGTACATGAAGTTAAAGTTTATAATAAATCAAAAACTTGTATGACTTCTTTTGCAAGAAAGTGTTTTTCTCCAAGCTATAATCCTGAGAAGGAAGAGTTATTAGAGTTACGAGAGCGTTTTAATAGAGAAGTCAAGTTTCAGGCAAGTTGTTTCCATCCGAATATAGTTCATATATGTATGTATGATTTAAGTGCAGAAAAACCATGGTTTATCATGGAGTTAGCAGAATCTAGTTTGGAAGAGGTTCTTCAGAGTGATGATTGTGTAGAAGGTAGCAGGAAATTATCAGAGTTAGAAAAAGTTAATATTTTCAAAATGATACTATCAGGTGTAAATTATATGCACAATAAAGGATTACTACATAGAGATCTAAAACCGTTAAATATACTAAAATTTGCTGATGGGATATTTAAAATTTCAGATTTTGGTTTAGTAAAAAATTTAAATAGCGATTCAACACCACTTACTCAAATTGGACAACAAATTGGTACAACTAAATATATGGCACCAGAGATACAAAGTGGTGGCAATTATACAATTTCTTCAGATATTTATGCTATAGGAGTAATTCTTGAAGAATTAACACTAAGTGAAAGATATGAACATATAATAACTAAATGTACTGATAGAAGACCTACCAAGCGATATGCATCAGTTCAAGAAATTATTAATGATGTGAACAGTATAGGAGAAAGCGAATAGTATGATTATACCGTTATCTACAAGTACTTTTTCTTTTCCAAGGAATTCTAAAAAAGTAAATCAAGATGCTGTTCTGTCTCCTGTAAAAGTAGGAGATGGTTATTTATTTGCTATTGCAGATGGCGTAGGGGGATATTTAGGTGGTGAATTAGCTTCTAATATAGCTATATCTTACTTAAGAGAAATAATGGATCCTAAATTTCTTTTTAATGTGTTTAAAGAAAGTTTAAATAGAATTTCGAAGTTAGACTCGGAGTATAAAAGGGCTTCGACAACATTAACATTTGCCTATTTAGATGATAAGGGATTACAAATAGGACATATTGGTGATTGTCGTCTTTATATCAAGGATGGTAATAAATTACGCCAGAAAACTAAAGATCATACATCTCATCAGAAACTATTAGATGAGAAAATTTATACTAAGAAAGAGTTGGCTTGTATGGATGGTAAAAATGTTATTACGACTGCAATATCAACTCAGATAGATATGAATTATGATGAAATATTTATACCAATAAATGAACTAAAAGATCATAATAATGAAATTTTCATTTGTATTATGTCTGATGGTTCGCATCATGATTGGTCTATTAGACCTAGGTTTTCTGATAACACTATGAATAATACGTCTAGATTTGCAGCTGCACTACGGAAGAGAATTGAAAAAAATCCTAAGGATGATTATTCATTGATTTATTGTCAATTTAAACTCGAATAGACTATCCGATAGTACCCATCCCCTGACGGGTGCCATGTTTGAATCCTACTGAAAGTTTGTACAAGCACTAGTCAGAGACTAGCGCTATCATTTTTAGGTCGAGTAACCGGAAAATAAAAACCAAGCGGTTAAATTCCCCTATGATTTTGCAAAAAATTCGGGAAATTTAACCGCTTATGTTTTATAAATTTACAGATACTTGCTGAATAAAGGGCATGGGTTTTTGTTGGGCTTGCCATAAATCATAATTGGCTTGTTGGTGGAGCCAGCTTTCTGGACTTCGGCTGTTTTTGCCTAACTAAGCGTACAAGTTGATTGGCATTTCTGTGCTGATTTCTGACTTTTCATTAAGTAAACAACACTTCTTTTGCTTTTATTTATGGTATATACTTTTGGTATATACCAATATTAGTTTTAAAGGAGAACAAAATGGAAGCATCAGTATTTATGACAAACCGTAGTCAGGCGGTACGATTGCCTGCAGAAGTGCGTTTTGCAAGTGATGTAAAAAAACTTTCTGTAAGAGTGGTAGGCAATGAACGTATTTTGGCTCCAATTAACCAAAGTTGGGATAGCTTCTTTCTGGGTTCGTCAATGGTAAGCGATGATTTTATGACAGAGCGTGAAATCAGCACTCAAGCAGAACGTGAGGAACTGTAATGCTGGCTTATATGCTTGATACTAATATTGCGATTTATGTGATTAAACGCAGACCTATTGAAGTGCTGGATAAGTTTAATTTAAATTCCACTCGTCTTTGCGTGAGTAGTATTACAGCGGCTGAGTTATATTATGGTGCAGAGAAAAGCCAGTTTCCGGAACGAAATATGGCAGCAATTGAGGATTTTCTTTCTCGTTTAACGATTCTTGATTATACGCATAAGGCGGCTACTCACTTTGGTAATATCAAAGCACATTTATCTAAGCAAGGTAAGATCATCGGCGAGAACGATATTCATATTGCCGCACATGCAAGAAGTGAAGGACTCGTATTAGTAACCAATAACTTGCGTGAATTTGAACGTGTGGAAGGATTACGATTAGCTAATTGGGTATAGCTTTTGTTGCGTTCGATAATGCCAGTTTCTCAAGGGACGTTTTTTATATCCTAACAAATATTTCTAATCTAAGTGAAAAAACCAAGCGGTTAAATTCTCCTATAATTTTGCAAAAAATTCGGGAAATTTAACCGCTTATGTTTTATAAACTTACAGATACTTGCTGAATAAAGGGCATGGGTTTTTGTTGGGCTTGCCATAAATCGTAATTGGCTTGTTGATGGAGCCAACTTTCCGGGCTTGGGCTATTTTCACCTAACCAAGCGTGCAGACGGATTGCCATTTCTGCGCTGATTCCTGACTTTTCATGAAGTAAACGTGAGAGAGTTACTCGGTTTACACCAAGTTGTTTAGCGGCTTCCGTTACGCTTAATCCAAGTGAAGGTAAAATATCTTCACGTAAAATTTCGGCTGGGTGTGGTGGGGCGTGCATTCGCATAAGTTCTCCTAGTGATAATCTTGATAGTCAACGATTTCCGCATGCCCATTTTCTAATTTAAAAGTAATTCGCCAATTTGCATTTACTTTTACCGACTAATGATTTTTCAATGAACCTGACAGCGGATGTAAGTTCCAACCTAGGATATTCATATCCTGCACGGTTTTGGCACTATCTAATCTTGCTAAAATTCTTTTTAATTTTGCTTAGTGTGCCACGATAATCCCAGCGGTATTTCCAGTAAGATAGAAGAGTTATAATCCTTTATGCTTAAATGATAGAATCATTATACGTCTCTTATTGTAGTGTTAGGCACTACATCTCTCAAGTTTAATAATGATTGTTTATTATTCAGGTTGAGGGATTATTCAAGAGATTATTTTTGTTTTATCGATATGGATCGCAAAAATTCTAGGATATCCGCTAGCGCCAGTCTTCTGGCGGGAGGTTGTGTCTTAATCATAATGAAAGAACAAATCTCCCCTAGCCCCTCTTTGCTAAAGAGGGGAATATCATTCTTTAAATATTAGTAAGTTATGATGTTTAAAACATCCGTTGCCAGAAACGAACGAATAGAGGGTAGAGCATAAAAAAACAAGCGGTCAAATCCCTCCGACTTTTTGCAAAAATCTTGAGGAATTTAACCGCTTGTATTGTATCGATTACTCTAAACCGACAATTTTCCAGCGGTTGTGAGACACGCCTTCCACTTTGCCTTTTTTCACGTTAGAGATGTAATCGATCATCATATTTTGAATGGTGCCGGCTTCGCTGCCCATTGCGACTTTAGATTCCCATAATACCGGGATTTGTTGTCCTTCCCATACGCCGCCTTTTTTGATGAGCTGTTCATAGCGATATGAGTTCATACCGAGTTTGATTTTGCTGTCATCAGTGATTGCGGTGCCGTTGGCAAGGCTAAGATCAACAATTTTCTCGCCGCTTGGTTTGCGTAAATCAATGTTGAATTTTACGCCGCCGAAAATATCAAACGTGACGTATTTCGATTTGCCACGTTTTTCATTGATACGGTAGTCTTTATCTTGCGGCTGAATTGTATCGAAGTAATCTGCCGACCAGTTCATATATGCCTTGAGCTGTTTGCCGGTTACTTCATAAACGCTCACATCACCGCCCGCATAGCGATAGTTATAGATAATATCTTTTTTCTTAATATCGCCTTTGTCTAAACGTACGGTTTGGTGGTCGAAGGCAAAAGACACGACGTCCGCTTTACTGTAATGTTGTTGCACGTCATTAATCAATGAAGATAAACCGGTATCTTGCGTGAAGGCAATCGCTACGCCGTGATTTTTACCTTGCGGAATCATAGTTTGTGCTGTTTCGCCAATTTTCACATTGTTCAAACGGCGTAATTCGTCATGATACGGTTGGTAAATTTTTTCGATTGCCGGATCTGAAGCCAATGCTTTAACCGGTACGGTTTTTGCATTTTTTGAAAGTAATTTCACTTTGCCGTCATCTGCGACATCAAAGGCTAAATCCACTTCTGAAACTACGGTACCGTAGCGGTGCGGTTCGGTAATCAGTGTATTTTTGATGGTTTCCGCCGAGACGTTTTTGTGCATATGACCGGCGATAATCACATCAATGCCTTCCACATTATTGACTAAATCCGCTACGCCTGTATCAGGGATATTATTTTCGTTTTCAATCCCCATATGCGCTAACACGATAATCGCATCAACCCCTTTCGCTTTTAACTCGGCAATTTGTGTCTTCGCTTCTTCGCTTGGCGAGCTGAATTTCATCTCATCAAGGTGATGGGTATCTTTTTCGAAGGTTGCCGACATTGGTGTGGTTAAACCGATTAAACCGAGTTTTACACCGTCTTTTTCAATAATATCGGTTGCGGTTACATAACGTTTACCGTCTTTTTTGTAGTAGAAGTTGGCAGTTAATATTTTGGCATTAATGTCTTTAATGATTTCATTTAAAGCGGTCATACCGAAGTTAAATTCGTGGTTACCTAAAATAAAATAGTCGTATTTCATTTCGTTTAATACTTTAGGAACCGGGTTGTCTTTGTAGTATTTTTTCGTTTTAGCAAAAACTTCTACTTGGTTGTCTTGAATCGCATCACCGATATCGACTAACACTACATTTTTATTATTTTGGCGTACCTCTTTTACATAGGTGGAAATTTGCGCGTAAGAACCGGATTTGTCCTCAATATCCGCGCCATAGTTCCAAGGTACGATACGCCCGTGAACATCCGATGTGCCTAAAAATTTAATATTCACTTCTTTAGCGACTGCAACGCTCGCCGCAGACAATACAAATAAAGTACTGAGTACTTTTTTCATGATGCTCTCCTTGAGAGATAAGTAGGGATAGATAGATTCCAAGCTATTTTAGCTTAGGCCGATTACAATTTGTAATCAATTGAACGAGTTTTTCTGGAAAATGTGACCTTATCGACATAAATTGGAGTGTTTACGAAACAAGCAAGCGGTCGAATTTCGCAAAAAATTTGCAAAATTTGACCGCTTGTAATGAAAAGCTATAAACCTATTGCATAGCGCAACGCTTTTTTCTTGAGAGGTGTGATTTTTTCCGCCAGTACCAAGCCTAAATTTCGGGCAACTTTTACCGGTAATAACTCGGTTTTGAATGCCTTATAAAAAACATCCATACCGGTTTGCATCAATAAATTGTCGGGTTTACGTTTATGTTCATAACGTTTAAGCACTGCTTCATTTGCAAAGTTTTCGCCTTTTTTGACCGCTTGTTCAATCACTTCCAATAACACTTGCACATCTTTAAAACCGAGATTGACACCTTGCCCAGCAAGCGGATTGATCGTGTGCGCCGCATCGCCAATTAGCACCACACCGTTCTTGACGTAATGTTGGGCATGTTGGCGAGTGAGCGGAAAACTAGCGGCATTTACTACTTCCACTTTGCCTAAACGGGCAGGGAAATGCTGCTGAATTTCAGCGGTGAGTTTTTCTGAAGACAATTGTTTTAGCTGAGTAATGCGTTGCGGTGCGTCATACCATACGACACAACCGTTGTGATCTGATAGAGGTAAAAATGCACGAGGGCCGCTCGGGAAGAATTGTTGCCAGGTAACCGATTGTTGTGGTAATTCGGTTTTCACTGTGGCAAGCAAACAATGTTGGCGATATTGCCAGCTGGTTAGCCCAATACCCGCCCAGTTACGCACTTGTGAGTTTGCGCCGTCCGCAGCAATCAGCAATGGGGCGGTAAATGTTTGCTCATCAACGGTTACCGTCCATAATTGTTCGTGATAATTTGCAGAAATTTGCGAAAATCCGACCGCTTGTTGGCAGTTTGGATACTGGTTTAAGGCTTGCCATAAACCGAGCTGAATCGCATTATTTTCCACCATAAAGCCGAGCTTATCCAAGCCGATTTCCATTGCATGAAAAGCGGTATTAAACCCTTCGATTTCCCAAGTTTCCAAACCGTCATACGGGCAAACTCGCATTTGGCTGATCGCCTGCCAAGCGCCCAGTTCTTTAAGCAGTTTGACCGAGGTAATACTGATAGCGGAAATGCGTAAATCATAAGCGGCATTCGCATCAAATGAGGGAAGCGGATTTTTTTCGATTAACGCGATATTTAACCCTTGCTTCGCCAAGCCGAGCGCCGCCGCTGCCCCGACCATACCGCCACCGATAATGATAATATCCTGTGTTTTCATTTTGCCCCTCATTTGCTGAATATTGATGCCATATTATAACGTTTTAATCACCGGAACTAACTCTATATTTAGTGCTTTTAGGATTTTTAGCTTGGATTTAATAGAGAGGAAACTTATTTTTGCGATCCTGATCGAGAAAAGCGATTTTGTTGCTGTGACGTAGAACATTTATCTTTTACCCTCCTAACAATTTTTAGGAGGGAAGATGTCTTTAGCCATTGTTTATAGTCGTGCATCAATTGGTGTGGAAGCACCGTTGGTAACGATTGAAGTACATTTGAGTAACGGAAAACCGGGGCTAACGATTGTCGGCTTGCCGGAAACTACAGTAAAAGAAGCGGGTGATCGGGTGCGTAGTGCGTTAATGAATGCTAATTTTATGTACCCTCCGCAACGGATCACAATTAACCTCGCACCGGCGGATCTACCTAAAGAGGGTGGGCGTTTTGATCTGCCGATTGCTATCGGGATCTTAGCTGCTTCTGGGCAGATGGATTCGGATCGTTTAAAACAGTTTGAGTTTTTGGGGGAACTGGCTTTAACCGGTGCGTTACGAGGAGTTCACGGTGTGATTCCGGCAGTAATTTCCGCCGAAAAAGCCAAACGACAGATGATTATCGCCCGCCCGAATGTGAATGAAGCCTCGTTAGTTTCGAATGCCGAAACCTATTTTGCCAGTTCCTTATTGCAGGTGGTCAATTTTATGAATAAGCGAGATAGCCTACCTATTGCTCAGCAGATTCTGCAAAAAACGCAAGAAATTCAACCGCTTGTAAAACGTGATTTAACCGACATTATCGGGCAACAGCACGCTAAACGAGCACTAATGATTGCGGCTGCTGGACAACATAATTTACTTTTCCTTGGGCCTCCCGGTACCGGCAAAACGATGCTCGCCAGCCGTTTGGCGGATTTATTACCGGCAATGAGTGATGACGAAGCGATTGAAACTGCTTCGGTCACTAGTTTGGTACAAAACGAATTGAATTTTCATAACTGGAAAGAGCGCCCGTTTCGAGCACCACATCACAGTGCATCTATGGTAGCGTTGGTGGGTGGTGGTTGTTAAATATATAAAATCCAGTCAAACAATATAAATAATTGGCACTTGATATATAAGATCATTTATAATCTAAGAATCCGTTTTAAGTGTATGAAAAGAATATAGATTATGTCATTCGTAAATAAACTTATCAAAAATGAAGTCACCGATGAACCTTATGACGGTTTCTGTCCTGATTTTTCAGAATATTTTGACAAACTCAAATATCCTGATAACTACAAAGAATTAAATCCAAGACCTACACCACCAATTCAAGGTAGCAGTTGGTATTCTCCTTCTTATAAATATATTGTTGTTTGGTATGATGACAAGCTGATTTTTCATCGAAAACACACTCAAGCAAACGTTAAGGTTAAGCTGGTAAATTTAACTCACCCTACTTATGGAGATGTTCCTAAACTTAGCGTGCTATACATTATCGTTCCTATCAATATTCTTCATTATTTCTCTATCGGTAGTGTTTGGAAAAATGGCAAAGCGATAGAACAAGTACAATTAAACGAATATCTCATTACAGCGAATCAAGAAATTAGCGAAGAAAGAGATAACGTCAGCTATTGCTCTTTTAATGACACAAAACATCAAAGATATAACACCCCATTTGAACCCAACTTATACACCATCGATTCAGATTGCAATAATTACAGACATGACCAAAATCAGCTAATCAAAATTCAGCAAGAAGGCACGAATTTTATTATTCATCCATTACAGCTTTTTTGTAGTCATTATGGAATGTCGGCAGATATAAAGAGAATCTTAGCCACATACAACTGGGATAAAGTTAGAGAGCGTTTTTATTTAGACGAAAACGAAGCGTCCTTACATTCTCAAAAACACGTTCTTTTACCAAAACATTTCGTAAAAAAAGATTCTATCTTTCTATACCACTTAAAATATGACCCAACCACATCATATAAAGTAAAGAAACTTAGTCAGGAGATACTTCTCTCACATCAAACTCATAGTTCTATCAACATTCCGTTTTGGCACACTCAACCCGTACAACTTAAAATTCGTGGGATTGAATTGGGTGACGCTGTATTGTGTGCGGAAGTTATTGGTATAAACCAGCCTGAAGGTGATGATATTTCACTTGTGCTATATCGCAATAAAAAAGAGAATGAAAAGAACATTTCCTCAAATGGAAATAAAAAACCAATTACCAAAATATATAAACGAGAAGTTAATACCGAATATCTCGGCACTAAGATTACAGATGGTGAACCTGATAACAGAACATCACAAAGTATCAGAAAGAGATTTGAAGAACTAGGACGAAAAAGAATTATCAATACTGTTGATGTTCAACATCAAAACAACAATCCATATCAAACGAAAGGAATACAACCTAAAGAAGCTAATGAATTAGGCTTTGGTGACCGATATGGTGCAGAGGGGAATGTTGGATTAGCGGCTTGCTATTTAGATGATTCGGCAGAAAGTAAAGATATAAAATTATATCGCCTCTGGGATATGGCAAAAGACTTCGCTTTGTTAAATCGTGGAACAGTACATTGGTTTACACCAAATAAAGGATTTTGTGACAATGATGATTTGGTATTTTTATCGTTAGAAAATGATACTGCTTTTGCTTATCCTGAAATTGCACTTGTGATTCGTATGGTGCTTGGTAACGAAACATTTTTTATCATAGATTTTTCTCAAAAATCACACGATATTTCAATGAGTGGCATCGCCTACAAAGAAAGCAGTAACGAAGATTTCATCAGTCTTAATGATATTCAAAGCAGTAAATTAGCGGAAATACTAAGTGAAGTTATTCTTAAAGAACAGTTACCAACAGAATACATTTTAGAACAAAATCAATATCAAACCAAAATATCAACGTTTAGACACCCTACTGCCCAAAGTAGTAACTGGGTGTATAACGCAATAAACAAATTGACTACACGAGTATTATTAAAATAGAAACTATGTAAATGCCCGTTTTAAAGGAATCATAATGAATAAAACAATTTCCCTGCTTCTATCGGCTATATCAGGCTTTAGCTATGCTAATAGCTACCAATATAACAATAATCCATACTTTAATAATCAATATGGAAATATAGAAAAACATTACGACCCGCACTATATGTATAACTATCGTACTGGTATAGCTGGCAATTATACATATAACTACGATGTAGAGGATATAGACGGTTCAGGTGCTTATGGTGATTGCGATATGACTGGGAAATATGGTTATTGCATTATTGTGAATGAATATGGCGACGTGGTTCAGGCTGAAGCTGAATGGATCGATTATGGTGTGATGATTGTCATTGATGAATATGGCAATGAGTATGAAATGGAAGCTCAATAAAATAATACAACTATTATGAATAACAAACAGAATAATTTAATTATATCCCCTAATTTTATAGGGAAACTTTTTGGAAAATTAAAACAAGTAGAGCTAAAGCGTGATGGGATTTTATATACATCTAAAAATGGAGATGTAAATCAATATCCAATCAAAGATATAAAGTATTTTCCTACTCTTAGTAAGAGCCTACTAGGGAATGTGATTAGCTTTAAATTAAATGAAACAGCTATTTCATTTAATCTCTTGTCAAAAAATAACATTGAGCTTTTTCATGAAAAATTAGAAGGTCTTATTGCCAATAATCTTGAAAATAAATTCAAGCTTATTACTGATAATTTCGATGATCTTACTCAAAAACAGTTTCTTAGAGACTCTGATATACCGCAATTAAATGATAAGTTAAAACCTATTATTGCAAGATACTCCAAGGATAAAGAGATTTTTAATAAACACTTCAGTAGTAATTTGCTTAAGAAATTAGATTATATTTGTTCTATTTTTGAATCTAATGAACTAAATAAAGAGCAAATCAGAAGAGATTATGAAGACAATACTTTAAAATCTCGAAAGAATTTTTTTGATGTAGTTGAATCAAACCCATTAACACAACAGCAAAGACTTTCTGTTATTCGAAATAATGATATTAATATGGTTTTAGCTGCCGCAGGAACGGGAAAAACATCAGTGATGGTTGCTAAAGCACTTGATTTAATTGATTCAGGAAAAGCTACAAGTGATGAAATACTTATCCTTGCTTACAATAAAGATGCTGCGACAGAATTAACAGAACGATTAGAAGAACGAGCAAAACAAGCTAACTTAGAGTTAGCTGTACCTCCAAGTATATCAACTTTTCATGCTCTAGGGCGTAATATTATAAAAAGTTGCGGAAAATCAGTTCGCCTATCTAAATTTGTAGAAGATACAGCCAAATTAGATTTGTGGTTTACTAAATGGCTAGAAAATTACATTAAGGAAGATCCTGATAATTTGCCATTATTCCTATTACTATCTTATCAGCCAGTCGATCCATTCCAATTTAAAACTAAAGGGGAATACGATAGATACATTCGAGATAATGAATATAGAACTTTGCAAGGTGAACGCGTGAGGGGTTATCAAGAATTACTTATTGCGAACTGGCTATTTATGAATGGTATTAAGTATGAATACGAACCTAGATATGTATCAAAAAGACGTATTGAGGTTGGATTCGATTATAAACCTGATTTTGGGTTAGGGGATGGTGTTTACTTGGAGCATTTTGGTATTGATCGAGAAGGTAGAACTCGCCCTGATATTGATTCTGTAAAATACAATGCTGATATTGAGAAAAAACGTTTACTACATGAAGAGCATAATACAATTTTACTTGAAACATACCATTACAATTGGACTGAGAATAATCTCTACAAACGTTTAGAACAGTTAATGCAACAACAATTCATCGCTATCCGTCCTAGAACAGATAAAGAATTAAGAGATGCGTTAGAAGAATCAGGTATCTTTCAAGAAGGAAAAAATAGATATTTAAAATGCTTGCAGGCTATTCGTACAGAAAGATTAAATTATGCACAAGTTTTAAAACGTCTGACGGACGCCAAGATTGTGTATGCTAAAGAATACGCTACATTTTTGATGCGTATTCACGATGCTTATGTAAAACAATTAAGTGATGCTCAAGAAATTGATTTTGACGATATGATTTTACAGGCAACATCCCTAATTAAAGACGGTAGTTTTAAACCTAAATGGAAACATATTTTAGTAGATGAATTTCAAGATATTTCAATGGCTCGTTTAGAGTTATTAAAAGAAATTTACCAAAAAGGGCCTAGACCAATCTGGACTGTTGTTGGCGATGACTGGCAGTCTATTTATCGTTTTTCTGGTGGTAAATTAGAAGTAACTACTCAATTCAATAAGATAATTGGCTCTCATACACTGAGTAAATTAGAGAAAACTTATCGTTACAATAATAGTATTGCTGATACCGCAGGGCATTTTATTATGCAAAATCCTGAACAATACAAAAAGAATGTTGTAACTCATACTCAAGTAAGTGAATCCTGTGTTCATTTACATGACTCTTACATTGTGAAAAATGGGGAGAAACAAAGCAATATCAGTTTAAAAGCATTCGAGATTTACAAAAAAATCCGTGAGCAGCATCCAGAGGCATCGATTGCAGTCCTTGCAAGATACAGATACCTAATCAAAGAAGCTAAAGATGTCATTAAAGATCAAAGTGTGAAGTTTTGGACTTTTCATGGTTCTAAAGGGTTGGAAGCTGATTATTGTATCTTACTAGGATTCTTTCAAGGTAAAACAGGTTTTCCGAATGAAAATAAAGAAGAAGCTGTTATCGAAGCGTTATTACCAACGCTTGATGATTACCCCCATTCAGAAGAGCGCCGTCTCTTTTATGTAGCTTTAACACGAGCTAAAAAAGAAAGTTACTTAATTGCAGATGTGAATGCCCCATCGGAATTTATTAACGAATTATTATCACCACAATATAAACTTGATATAGTTTCTGATGGTTTCAAAAGTAAATATAGAAAAATCTTTAAGTGTCCTATATGTAGCACAGGGTACTTTGTGTTAAAAGTAGGAAAATTCGGTAACTTTTATTCTTGTACATCAGGATCTGTTTGCCGTTCATCACCTAGAATTTGTGAAAAATGTGGTTCACCTTCAGTTGATACGGCAAACATGAGCATTTGCCAAAATCCAAATTGTCAAAACTCGTTCCCGATTTGCGATAAATGTGGTCGCCCTATGCGATTAAGAGAGGGTAAATTTGGTAAATTCTGGGGTTGTTCTGGATATGGCATTAAAGATGATCCATGTTCAAACACCCGAAAATATTTTATGTAAAATAGCATGAAAAGAAGGGAGCTTAAACAACCTTCTTCTATATTGTATTGTAAAACATACTAGTTTTGTATATGATATACATGTTGTGAAATAGATTTTCGCTATTATTAGGAATATTCGTTTATCAGCAAAACTGAACTAGCGTACGGAGTATCAGTGATTGCATTGTTTACAGTGTGATATGTTAATTTATTGACTAGAGCTTAGTAAAGAAATGCCTGTAAATATCTGAATATTCGAGAGTAAAATGAAGATTTATTTTCTCTCCCATTTGTGTGGTTTAGTTACACACATTTTTATGCAGAGGGGCATAAGTAAGCAATGTTATTATTTGCGATAGGGCTTTAAGCTGAACATAGTAACAGTAATTCACAATATACTTATATGGTAAATCCCCTCTGAATAAAAACAAATATAGATTATTATGGCAATTCATAAACGACATACTCTACAGACTAGTCCTCTATATGGTTTAAAACACCTTCATCAACTTCAACACCTTTTATATCATTCAAGATATTTTCGGAATACCAATATCGATCTGGATAAGCAATATAAATTAAGTGAAACAGCTCACAGAGAGGTGTTCTATCCAGATGATACACTATATAATTTTCATTCTGAACTGAACAAATTTTTATCTAAAATAGAAAAGCCTGAATTTATTAAATCTGGTAAAAAAGGTGAAAGCTATTTAACCCATGTGTCATCTCACATTAATAAAAATCAATATTTCTCACTAGATATACGTTCATATTATTCAAATATTAATAGGCTTGATGTCTTTAAATTTTTTAGAAATAATTTAGGTTGCTCTCATAAAATTGCTAATTATCTAGCTTATTTTTGTACCTATAAAGACCAATTACCTCTAGGTAGTCCAATGAGTATGAATCTAGCTTATTTTATTAATGAGCCAATGTTCTATTGCTTAAATGAAATTGCTGTTAAAAATAATCTATCAATGACTGTCTATGTGGATGATATAGCATTTTCAGGAAGAGTCATTACATCTAAAGTTAAATACGACATTATTGGTGTAATTAATAAACATGGTTATTCTATCAATGAAGATAAATTAAGATTCTACAAAAGTAAGAAAACTTATAGAGAAACATCAGGTCTCCTTATTTATAAGGGGAAGCTTTTACCAAATAAAGAAAAGCTAGATAAATTACATAAAATGTTAAGTGAATGGGATGCATTACTCCGCTTAGACAAACCTTTAGAAACCAAGAATCACTTTATTAGGTTAATTAGTTTTATTAGTTATCTTTGTCAAATAGATACTAAATATATGCAATTGAAATATAAGGTTATAAAGGAATATAACAACAAAAAAGAGGGAGATTTACTTGCAATATATCAAGATAGAATTACTGAATGGAATACGTTGCTTTCAAATCATGAAACATCCTTCCATGCTCTTAATGAAAAGCATGCTGAACTCAATGAGTTGATAAAAAATCTATCTAAACTGAATAAAAAACATCTAATACTATATAAACAGATAAAATACGAGCATGAAAAATTTAAAAAGCATAAAAGATCATCTATCGGAAGATTTTTTAGTGCTTTTAGTAAATACTTAGCTTAATGAAATATATTGATACAATTGCTACATAATAAAAAAATGCCGTCTGAAAAATTTTAGGCTTTCAGAAGGCATTGCTTAAATTGGATGCTGAACCAAGTATCGGACTATTACAACTACGTTGTCCGCCTACTTAGAGCTATTTTCTTCTAATTTAGAAAAGGTATTTGGGGATTGTTCATGATATTCATCAATTTGATCATGAGAAAGATTTTCTGAGCTTTTTAAACCCAATTCACCTTTAACCTTATCAATGATTGATATCAATTGTGTTCGGTTATCTTCTGTTTCTCGATACCCATGCTTACTTAAAAAATGATTTAATTCCCAGTCTTCAGACTTGCTTATGTATTTTCCTATTGGCTTACTCATAATTATGTTATCCCATCAAAACTAGCACCTAAAAAAATGTTTTAGTTTCATTAAAGCTAACTGACGCATATATTGGGGTTAATAGATAAATATCAAGTTATATTAGAGCAAATTTAATGTTATGTTAGTCTATCTTGACGAAATAGTTTTCGCCACTCACGCAGATAACATTTCTCAAATTGATTACCTTTGATGATTGCAAGTCGGCGATCAAACCGTCTTAAAATATGAGGGATCGTTGCAAAGACAATCATTTCATCATCTTTTTGCTGTTGTTCAAGCCATAGCTTAAATTGTTGTTTGAGTGATAAAGCTGATTCATTGTTTGTATTATTCATATAAGATCCAATTAGTTTGATTGTTAATAACTGGACAGCACTTTAACAATTAAGCGATTTCTGTCGAGAAATGAGTTTCAATTTTTCGAGCAAGATCGCAAAAATAACATTTTTTCTCGTCAAAACTGCGGTTTTATGCGCAGATAGATGTCTTGTGGAAGGAAATAATCCTTCGTGTTGTCACGGTAATAAGCCACACCATCTAACAGTAAAATGGCATCAGGTTTTGGCTTTTTGATTTCGATACCGTGCAAACTGTATAACACAGCAGAAACCAGCTCCATTTGCTCGGTTGCGGTTAATTCCGCTTGCTTGTAGAGTTCTACTAAACGTTTCGAATAATGCTTTTTAAGCTGTTTCGCTTTCATCTGTTGGATGAGTTTACGGTCAATCTTTAACTCACTACGATATGCCGATTTCAGGTGATTAATAAAGCCTGTAATTGCCGCAATTTGACCTGTTTTCTCACTCAAGTAGTTATTTAACTGTTCCTGTGTAGGATAGTCTGTAACTTTTTGAGAACTCATTAAGTCGATAGCTGGTTGCAAAGCTAATCGTACCGATTTAAGTGATGTTTTACCGCTATCATAACGTTGCTGTAAATCTTTGTAGTAACTTGCAATACAAGGTACTGATTCTTTTAACTTATTAAATAGAGCCTGTATGCGTTCTATCTCAGCCAACTCGCCTTTTAATGATTCATCAACCGTGACCTGATTAGTATCAAGTAACCAACGTAATACGGTGAGATTGGCACGCAATCCATTTGGTTTAAAGTGAGTAACTAACTCTGCATAATCAGGAATTTGTTGCCAAATTTCATCACAATCAATGAAGAATCGCATAAAATCCGCACCTTTATACAGTGCAACACTAATACCACATTTTCGCATATACCAAAAAATAAATTTCTTGTAGGCAGTTTTAACTGCTTTATTACGCAGGATATGTCCATTCAGGCGAATCATATTGAACAATAAACTTCGTCTTGCACAATTAGGGCATACATTACCGTAACCAGACGGCATTTCACCTTTGCATTTCGGGCAAGTTGAAAGTAGCTGTTCGTCACATTTCTTGCACAATTGCTTCTCTTGGTTATGGACTTTACGGTAACGGCGACAATTCTTACAAGTTACAAAAGTATATCTGCGATAGCACTGTAAACAAACAGATTTGTTCGTTACTGGTGAACGATATCTATCACGAGTCATATTGCTACATTCTGAGCATTCAATTTCCTCTCGGAAATAACGAGTGCAGGAACTGCACACCGCACCGTAGCGACTTACCATTCCGATTTCAAATGTTCCTGCCGTTTTACCACAACGCACGCAATCTGTGAGTTTTTCGCATTCAAGACAATGTTCACTTTCTTTGTGAATACGTTTGAGTTGTCCGCATCGCTTACAAGTCTTTTTCTTAAACCATTGAGCGTAGCAATTCGCACAATAACATTCTTCTTGGAACTTGCGCGTTACCTGAGCTTTGTCACAAATGGAGCAACTATTCTTGTTTTGAGAACGAATTTTGGTAATTTTCATACTGCAATTTGTAATTGTCGTTTTAAGCGTTCCCATTGACGGTTAAGACTTAAATTAGAATTAATTGTAGGCTTATTTGCTACTGTTTTTCGATTAACTTCTCTACCTTCTCTTGCATGCTTGAATAGTAAATCAAGCTCAGAAGGGTAATTTTCAAAAGCAAAGGCTTTTTGTGTAATCTCACTTCGCTGAATCGCATAAATAATTGCTTCAGAAGATAACTGAAGAATTTTTACAGCATTCACCAAAAGATTTTTACGTTCATCTATCGGTAACAATTCAAATGCTAATGCTGTTTTAGGTTGGCATAGATTACTTTGTGATATACTTAACTGTTCAAGAAACCTTGCAATAGCATGAGAAGATTTTACTATTGCTCCGCGACGAAGGAGATTAATAAAATAACGTAAAATAGCAAAATACTCTTGAGAATTAACTTGTTTCTGAAAACATTTACCAATACCTTTTGTAAAAACAAAATCTAGTATTTTTAGCGTTTCAATTTCCGTTTTACTTGATAAATCAGAGTGATGATTTAACTTTTCACCACAATGATGACAATAATTGAGTTGCCTTTTATCCGCAGACAGTAAATGCGGTTGATATAGTTCCCCACAACAATAACATTTTGTCTCAAGTAATGTTTGATGTTTCAGACAACCAAAATACCACGCTAAACGCCATTCATTTCGTAAGTATGGTGTTTCATCTAAACAGCATGAACAATAAGGCTGACCACTACGATATGAGCGATTACGTGAGCTTCTCGGAATTACCCATTTAGCCTGACCTTTCCTTAAGGTTTGTTCACCATTAATCTGTTTCAATATGGAATAAAGAGAGTGAGTTTCTAGGTTTACCATCCCATTTAGAGATAAGGCACAAATATCAGAATAGATTTGTTGCTGAATAGGTTCAAACCCTCTGTCTAAATCATACGTCCACAACCGTAATTTATCCCAATAAAATCCCGTGAACGTTAATGGCTCAGTGCCACAATCTAATGCTGCACGAATCAACCACGAACTAATGCTTTCATTTAGCTGTATTGATGTTCTAATAACACCTGATTTTATCCGATAATTTTTCGGAAGCCCTGTGTTGGTTGTACCCATGAGTTTTTCTCGATAATGTCTAACGTAATTTGCTCACTACCAGTGTTTATAGCTTCAACGGCACAAGCGATTAATAAGCGATGCACATTCCCTAAGTTACCGCCTGAAATCGTATGGATTCGAGTTGCGAGTTCAGGTGATTGAAGATTAGAGCATTTCTTCAAAGGTAAGATACCTTGAAACTGGAAAAGTAACTTTTGAAAGTCCTTATCTAATTTCCATGTTGGCAATTCAGCGACATCAAAACGACTGGCGTGTTGAGGGTCAGTATGTAGCACTCGAATGGCATCACGCGTACCAACACCCACAATCGGGATTTGCAGCTCGTTACACAACATCTTAATTGCATTCATTACCTGCCGTTGCTGGCGTGGAGTGCCAACCAATAAGGAATGGAACTCGTCAATAATCAACATTTTTACTTTGAACTCGCGGAATAAGTGAATCGTTTGATAACGTAATTTAGCAACACTATCTGTTGTCCGATAGGGAATATAAAAACGCTCCAATAATGAAATATAAAGCTCCTTTTCATTCGCGCTCGGCGGTGCTTCCGCTAAAATAATAGGGCAATTACCATCAGCTTTCGAATCAACAAAAGGCGTTCCATGTAAATTATAAAAATGGCGTATTAACGTGGTTTTTCCATTATTTGAATCCCCGATGACAAGCAAATTGAACATACGAGGGCGTTTGGGTTTATGCATCAAAGAAACGAGATTATCAATAATCTTATTCGCAACGGCATAACCAACCCAACGTGGTTCATCTAAAAACTCAATCCGTTCTTGATTGCTTGCTGTCACTAGATGACGGAATTTTTCGTGAATATACTCATATTGCTTTTCCATTACTCAATCTCCTCAAACATGAAATTATCATCTAAAAGCAAGTTAGAAGCAGGTTGTTTAACTTGTTCTGTTGGCTTACTTTCAGGTAATGCGGTTGGAATAACCACCTTACTTTTTGCATGGACTTTCTGCCGTTGAGCCTGTCGGCGTGCTTTTTTCGTACGTTGTGCCGATTGTTCAACCAAATCACGCATTTCAGTTAAAGCATCGTAAATTTGCTGTGAGTGAATGAGCTTTTCATCTTTATCTTTTAAGAACTGGCGAACCTGTTTGTATTCCCAAATGCTCATATCAGGTAAAGATTGGTCTGCAAACGGAATAGGGAAATAACGCTTCAATTTCGGATCGTAGAACCAAATTTTCCCGATATTACGAGGGTCACGACGGAATAAAAATTCCTTACTCTTACCATTTTCATCTGAATCGTTGATATACATATTCAACGCAGCATCATAGTAACGTAAGCCATCAATCGTTACTCCATTATGCTGAATAGTTCGTTTTTCACTTGGCAAGAAATCAAGTAGTAACATTTGTTCATCAGCTGGCATTTGATGATAACCACTACCAGCATTGTTGCTATCACCAAAAATTCCTAATCGCCATTTGTGAACTGGCGACATACCTAACGCGGAATGAGTGCGCTTGTGATACACATTTACTATGTAATTGATTAACCACGTTTCAAATTCATCTAAGGTCATCACCGCTTCGGCTTCTGATTGATAAGTATCTTTCTCTTTTATGTTAGAGAAAGTTGTTCCACTTAAACCGTGAACTTCTTTCATAAATGTGCCGATTACTCGTTCAATATGCCCACCAAATTCAGGTCGTCCAACAGGACGGAACTCAAGGGCAATACTATGAGCTTCACAAGACTTCGATAAATCTAATGAACGGAAATCCGCACCATTATCAACGTGGATCTTATCGGGATAACCAAATACCGACCATTCACCTTTTACATTATGGTCGAGTAGTAAACGTTCTTTAGGCAAAATACTACGAGCGATACACATTGCAACTGATGTTACTGATGGTGCATCAAGTGACAGGTAGTACCCTGTAATCATTCGGCTATACACGTCCATTGCTAATGTTAAATAAGGTCTGCCAATCGGTTTGCGATATTGGTTATCTACAATAATTAGATCGACAGGTGTATGGTCGATTTGAACAACACTTAAAGGACGAACAGCATTCGGAAAACTGTTTGGCTTCGGTGTAAATTTATTTTTCGCTTTTTCCTTTTGCCCACGTTTACGCAATTTTTCTTCTTCTGAAATACTCAAAATACGCAAACTAATTGTACGACGACAAGGACTTGGAATACCTTTTTGACTTGCCACACGTTGCACTTCACGAATGGTCTGCTCCATTGTTGGGCGTTGTTTGTGCAAGTAGAACTCATTAATCACCATTGTTACCAAATCATCTTGCTCTTTGGTTAAACGTGAATTACCTTTCGCCCAGCCGCGCTTACGTTCGACTAATCCTGCAATAGAGCCGAGTGAGTTATACGCGTTTAGCCAGCGATATAAGCTACGCACACTTACGCCCAGTTCCGCTGCACGTTCCTTGATAGGTTGATCTGCTTCCAATAACGGCTTAATCATTTCATAACGTTCTAATGCTTTTCCCCAGTATTCATCACTGATTTCGCTTAAATCTACCGATAAATCTTCACGCTCGTTAATTTTCACGTTTTCAAGCTGATAAATGCTGGTAATTTTGCATTGGCGTGTATGAAGGTTTCTGATTAGGACTTGTGCATTTTCATCAAGATATTCCACCAGCTCATATTGTTCGCCGTCCTCGCGATTTATATAGATATTGCCTTTCTTTAAGATTATGCGTCCACGCGTTAATTTTGGGTGATGGCGTGGATGAATGAAATTAGCTGAATTAGTCATATTCCCTCCATACTTCGGTAAATTCGGTAATTGGCTCAAACCAGTTACAGGTTAATTGTTTGCTTGCCAATAAATGATAGATGATGCGTAGCCCTTGTCCGCGATAAAGTGAACCGCCAAAGAAGCGTGCCATCAGGTAATCAATGTTCGTCATACCCATTAACTCCACTTGAGAAAGCACCGCTTGAATATCTTCGGGATCGCATTGCAATCTTTTGTAGTGTTGTAATGAGTTAATATTGAGGAAAGCCGTGTGGTAGATTTTATCCTCATCGTAGATGTGGAAGATGCAATCGTTCTGTTTGGAGAACGCCATTGCCGCTTTCCATTTTTCTTTCCATTCTTTCCAATGTGCCTGCCATTTTGATTTCGGTTTAACTTCGACTAAAAGTGAGCGTCGTCCGTCATTAAAACGAATCAAGTAATCAGGTGTGTAAGGATAAGTTATACCGTTTTTTACAAACAGTATGCGTGCAGGTTGAGCAATGATTTCCTCAACCGTTGGCAGGTAAGTGAAATAAAGTAGGAAATCTCGCTCAAGGGTGGATTCATAAGGTATGCTGACTCCCTCTTTAAAGGGGAGATAACCTGATATACTAAAGCGTGTTGGCTTGATCTTACGAACCTGTTTAAAGGTTTTTTCTGTTTTCATAAATAATTTGACTTCTATTAATATATTTTAGAATAATTTGAAAGCTATTCGCATAGTTTTCGCCTTGAAATAGTATCTTTAAAGAGTAAAAAAATAGGCTAAAGCCTTATTCTACCGTTCTAATTTTTGCCTATTATGCCACTTATTTATAGATTTAACAGTGGTTCTATTCCTAAACCGGGTGAAATCAGTTTGGCGCACAATGGCGTGCTTTTTTTAGATGAACTGCCGGAGTTTGAACGCAAAGTATTGGACGCATTACGCCAGCCGTTGGAAGCCGGTGAGATTATTATTTCCAGAGCCAATGCTAAGGTGCAATTCCCCGCCAGTTTTCAATTAATTGCAGCAATGAACCCTAGCCCGACAGGACATTATCAAGGCACGCACAACCGTACTTCTCCGCAGCAAGTGATGCGTTATTTAAATCGTTTATCTGGCCCGTTTTTAGATCGTTTCGATCTCTCGATTGAAGTTCCTTTATTACCAAAAGGCGCATTACAAAGTAGCGATAACCGGGGCGAAACCACCGAGCAAGTACGCAAGCGGGTATTTTTGGCAAGAGAATTACAAATGGCGAGAGCTGGAAAAATTAATGCCAAGTTAACCACCAAAGAAATCGAACGTGATTGTCACCTTGCTGAAAAAGATGCGCTATTTCTAGAAAATGTGCTGACAAAATTAGGACTTTCGGTGCGTGCCTATCATCGGATCTTAAAAGTTTCCCGCACAATTGCCGATTTGGCTAACGAACCGCATATTCAACAAATCCATCTTGCCGAAGCACTAGGCTATCGGGCGATGGATAGGCTTTTACAGCGATTGCAACATGATTGAATTGTAAACTTTCGAGATTTAAATTTTATTTATTGATATTATATTTACTTATATTTATGATTCTTAGTTGTTTATTGTAAATTATAGTGTTTATTGTTGTGTTTTAAGTATAAGGAATTTTTTTAATGAATATTGCAACAAAATTAATGACCACGTTAGTGGCGAGTTTAGTGATTACCGCGTGTAGCGGCGGCTCTTCAGGTTCATCGGCTCAACCAAATACGGAGCCTACGCCTAAAACGAATATACCAGCCCCAAAAGCGGAGCAACCAAAAAAAGAGGAAGCTCCGCAAGCGGATAGTCCGAAAGTGGAAGAACCAAAAAGTATTGCTCCACTGATGGGAAGCCCAAAAGTAGAGAAACAGAAAGAAAATAACCTACAAGAGAAAAGCCCAAAAGTAGACGAACCGCAAGTAATGGATCCAAAATTAGGTTCTCCACAAAAAGATGCTCAGAAGTTAGAAGAACCTAAGAATAAAAGTAATGCGGAAATTCTTAAGGAATTAGGTATTAAGGATATTTCGGAGGGAGAACTTAGTGTTGCAGATACTTTATTGGATATACGGTTGGATGATCACGAGAAAGTGAGTATTGTTATTTTGAATAATGAAATTAATCGTAAAGATCTGAAAGTAACGAATTCAATTCCAAATCAGGATATTATGACCTTAAAAGACTCTTCCGGTAAATTGTTAGGTTACTATGGGTATATGCAATTGAGTCAAGTTAGAGAAGATGCGAATACTAGTAAGAATGAAATTAACCTGAATGAACATTATCTGCTATCTATGAATGATGCTGAGAAAATTCGTCCGGCTAAATCTATAGAATATACGGGAAATATGTTCTATGGCTATAAAGATTCGAATGAAAAACTAGTAGCAAACGTACAAGCGGCTTATAATGATTCGACTAAGATGTTGTCAATGGAAGTTTTTGGTAATAGTGATCATTATTGGAAATTAGGAGAAACGGGACGTACCAAATTACCGATAAACCGTGTTCAAGGAGCGACAGTAGATAGTGATGGAACGATTTTAAATGCCAATTTATATACTAAAATAGATAGTGATTCGACAAAATTAACTCCAGATGCGAATTTTTCCGGCAGTATTTTCGGTAAAAATGGAGAGGTGCTGGCAGGAAGTGCTGTTAGCGAAAAATGGCGCGGTGTAATCGGTGCTACGGCGACAGAAAAAAAGCAGTAAATAACTTGGCTCAATAAATATTTTCTTATTAATTTAAAAGCTATCCTCTAGGATAGCTTTTTTACTTTTTCATTAACTCAATCAGATAATTGGTAAAAAATTGTGGGGTCTCTAAGTGTGTATTATGTCCGGCACAAGGAATAATTCTATAATTGAGTCGATTTTCCGATGCGATTTTTCTAAATTTGGGATCATGCTCACCAACCAAAAAGGTGATATTTAAATCGCATTTAGAAAGTGATGGTAAAAAATAGGGCTGTTTAGCAAGACTGGTAACTTCTAGCATAGCCGCAATGGCTAATCCGTTATTGTTTTGTCGTTTTTCGATTAAATTGAACCGCTTATTTTGGTCTAAATTGGCAAAAACATCTTGTTGGTACCAATCATTTAATACTTTCACTATCGGCTCGTGGCGAAAACGTTCCGCCCATTGATGCTCATTTTGCCAACGCGCTTGGCGTTCCGCATCCGTCGCTAATCCGATATTTGCCCCTTCAAGAATAGTATGTTTGAGATGAGGATTATTGGCATTGAGCGCATAGTCCAACGCTAAACGCCCGCCTAACGAATAGCCGACCAAATAAAAAGGCTGATTGCCGATATATTGCAAGATGGTTTGATGGATGAGTTCTCTAGCGTGAGTAAAGCCGTGGCAGACAATATGTTCGCTTGCGCCATGTAGAGGGAGATCAACGGTAAGCGGTCTAATTTGTGGAAAATTTTGCAAGCGGTCTAACACCGCTTGCCAATCTTGTTGTGAACCGAGTAAACCGTGCAGAAACACCACCGGCGTACCCGTTTCACTGTGCCATGTTGCGTGGAGCATTAGGCAATTTCCGCTTGTGAGATTTGTTTGATTAACGATTTATAAAGGTTGCTACCGTCTTGATCATTCACTTTAATTTCAACGATAGTCACGCCTTTACGTCCATAAGCGAGTTTCAGTTTGGCTTTAAGATCTGCCCAAGTAAACGGGCGGATATATTCAATGCCAAACATGGTTGCAATTGATGCAAATTCGTAGTTATGCGATAAGCGGTAGAATTGTTCTTTGGCTCTAGCCTCCACCGGTAACATATCGAAAATCGCACCGCCGCTATTATTAATCACAAACAAAATGCAAGGGTGATTGATTTTGTTGAGTAAGGCGATAGAGTTCAAATCGTGTAATGCAGAAATATCTCCAAGCACACCGACAGTCGGTTGACCGCTACCTTTTGCTACACCTGCCATGGTTGCGATTAAACCGTCAATGCCGCTTGCACCACGGTTGGTATAAACTGGATAACCTTCAGGTAATTTGCATAGCGCATCGACTAAGCGCACGAAGAGGCTGTTACCGATAAATAAATTACCGTTAGTTGCCAATACTTCTTCAATATGGTGTGCTAATGAAGCTTCGTTTAGGCTACCGCCGACTTGTTGCTCAATAAAACCGGCACAGAATTGTGAAAGTGCCAGCGGCTCTAATAACCACGGTTTTTGGCGAAGCGGCGGATGCACACGTAGGAAATGGTGCGCTTTTGCCACAAAGCGGGTTTGATGATGAGCAAATGGATTGAGGTAATTGCTGTATTCATCCACTTGCCAAAACTCGCCTTTAAATTTTTCAAGGAATTTATTCACTCTTTTACTCACGATTTGGCTACCGAATTGAATCACGATATCCGCTTGTAGCAAGCGTTGATGAACCGTGTTATTAGACAACCAAATATCAGCATACGGTAAGCTTGCATCTACGCAAGATTGTACATCGGTAAGTAAGCACCAACCGAGCGTTTCCGCCCATGCTTTGATGCCGATGCCTTGTTCGACCGGTAATTTACCGACCACGATTACGCCGCGTTTGGTACGCCAGTAATCCCAATTTTCGTGCATTGACACTTCGCTTTGAATCGTTTGACTGTTAATCCATTTTGTTTGTGAATTGATTAACCAGCTTTGAATCGGTTTTAACCATGGGAGCGTGCTAATTGCACTTTCATTCGCTTCATAAAGCGGTTCGGCAAACGGCGCATTGATATGTACTACGCCGCCTTGTTGGCTTTGCGTGACACAAGCTTGCTCGATAGTTGCGACTAACCAGTTTGCGTTATAGTGTTCTGCCGGTTTGGGTAAATTAACGCTCGCAACCGGATAATTAGCAAAAATACCTTGTTGTGGAATAGCTTGATTTGCACCACAGCCGATTAATTCCGGTGGGCGATCAGCAGAAAGTACGATCAATTTATGATGAGTGAGACTGGCTTCGATAACGGCAGGGTAAAGGTTTGCCACCGCTGTGCCTGAGGTCACAATAATCGCTACTGGATCATTGGTCGCTTTAGTAATACCTAAGGCAAAAAAGCCTAAGCCACGCTCATCAAAATGGTTGTGGCATTGCGCTTGTTGGTCTTGTTGCAACTGAAGCGCTTCGAGTGTTAAAGGTGTTGAACGTGAACCCGGTGCGATACAGAAATGTTTCACGCCATAACGTAATAAGGCATTCACAATTACTTTTGCCCAAGAGCGGTTAAAGGTGCTGACTGTCATATCTCTTCTCTGTTCTTAATAGCTGGTTGAATTTTCACTAAATAGCAAGATTGTAACAAAATCTGTAAAAAATAGGTGGAAAATTACCGCTTATATATGCATTTTATTCCATTTTTGTTCTTTTAATTTCATTGTTTTTTGATGTTTTTCCAAGAATTAATGAGAAGTAGTTCACATATTTCTATTTTACTAAATGAAAATTACTCCATTATGGATATAATAAATGGTGTGTTTATTCATAAGGTTTATGAGGTTTGGAGAAATGTTATCAGATGAGGATATCGTTCGGCGTTATCTCGCAAAAAATAAGGAGTTTAAACGTATTGCGGACATCAGTTTGCTTGGTCATTCTTTATTTGATATGTGGAGTGATTGGCAACATGAACTGACGCTTAATGGTTTGTCGGTGGCAAATTTAGGTATTTCCGGTGTGAGTACCCGCCAATACTTAGATGTGATTGCGAAACCGCAACGCATTACTTCATTAGGGCAAAAGGTTTTTCTCTTCTTAGGCGTGAATGATATTGTGAAAGATCCTGACTATTCTCCTACCCAAGTCATGTATTGGTTATTGCAAATTATTCAGCAAATTCAACCGCTTGCAATGCCAAATACCCGTTATTTCTTGCTGGAAGCCACGCCTGTTCGTCATATTCATACGGTCACAAACAGCCAAATTCAGCAGCTTAATGCCTATCTCAGCGAACATTGTCCGGCAAATCTTACTTTTATTAAAACCTTTGACGCATTTGCGGATTCAGAGGGAAACCTCAATGCAGCATTCACAACGGACGGTTTGCACTTCAATTTACAGGGTTATGCGATCTTACGCCGCTTATTAGAAGCTTATGTGTAATGTGTATTGAACAGCATAACAGACTCAAGGAGTTTATATGTCAAAGTTATCTCGTACGGAAATATTAAATACGATTCGAAACGGTTTAATCGCCTCGTGTCAGCCGGTTGATGACGGCCCGATGGATAGGCCGGACATTGTCGCAGCAATGGCACAAGCTTCGATTATTGGGGGAGCGGCAGGGTTACGTATTGAAGGGGTAGATAATTTAAAGGCAACACGTCCAACTGTAAAAGCGCCGATCATTGCGATTGTAAAACGTGATTTACTGGATAGCCCGATACGCATTACGCCGTTTTTACAAGATATTGAAGATTTAGCGGCAGCCGGTGCAGATATTATTGCGGTGGACGGTACGGATCGGGTGCGACCGGTCACGATTGAAGCGGCGTTGAAACGGATTCACGAGCTAGGTTGTTTGGCAATGGCGGACTGTTCGACCTTGGCAGAAGGGCTATATTGCCAACAACTCGGTTTTGATATTGTCGGTAGCACAATGTCGGGTTATACCGGCGGGGAAGTACCGAATGAACCGGATTATCAGTTAGTTAAAGACTTAAAAGCAGCAGGTTGTTTTGTGATGGCGGAGGGGCGTTATAACTCACCACAACTGGCAAAAACCGCGATTGAAATCGGCGCGGATTGCGTCACGGTCGGTTCGGCATTAACTCGCCTAGAACATATTGTCGGTTGGTTTGCCGATGCAATCAAAACGGTGAAAGCTTAGGAGGCGTTTATGCGTTGTTTAGCATTAGATATTGGCGGCACTAAGATTGCCTCGGCGTTAGTCGAAAATGGACTCATTTCCCAACGCCGACAAATCAGCACGCCACAACAAGATGAGGCAGAGGCGATGCACTACACTTTAGCGGACATTTTGCAACAGTACCAAGGGCAGTTTGATGCAGTTTCGGTGGCTTCGACCGGTATTATCAATAATGGTGTTTTAACCGCATTAAATCCGAAAAATTTAGGCGGATTAGCTTTTTTTCCGTTGCAGGAAAGTATCGCACGCCATACTGACAAACCGATTTTCTTACTCAATGACGTGCAAGCGGCGGCTTGTGCCGAATATCAACATCAAGATAAACAAGCGGTCGAAAATTTCGTCTTTATTACCGTTTCAACCGGGGTTGGTGGCGGCATTATCCAAAACGGCAAATTGCTGATTCAACCGAATGGCGTAGCAGGGCATATCGGGCATACTTTAGCCGATCCGAATGGACCTGTTTGCGGCTGTGGTCGCCGAGGTTGTGTGGAAGCGATCGCTTCCGGGCGAGCGATTGAAGCGGTTTCAAGCCGATGGACGGAACCTTGTACACCGAAACAAGTGTTTGAGCAATTCCAAGTCGGCAAAGTACAAGCGGTCGAATTAGTCGAAAAATCTGCAAAAGCGATCGCCAATTTAGTGGCGGATTTAACCATTGGTTTGGATACGCAAAAAGTGGTGATTGGAGGCAGTGTCGGCTTGGCGGAAGGTTATTTATCGCTCGTACGACAATATTTAGCCGAAATGCCGCATTTCTATCATTGTGAATTGGAAGCGGCGAAATATGGCGGCGATGCCGGTTTAATCGGTGCGGCAGCATGGGCGGAACAATATTTTTAATTAAATTTAAGGAACATAATATGAAAGATTTAACCGGTATTTTTAGTGCGTTACTCGTGGCATTCAATGAAGACGGCTCAATTAATGAGCAAGGCCTACGCCAAATTATTCGTCATAATATCGACAAAATGAAAGTGGACGGTTTATATGTTGGCGGTTCAACCGGCGAAAACTTTATGCTTTCTACCGCAGAGAAAAAAGAAATTTTCCGTATCGCAAAAGACGAAGCGAAAGATCAAATTGCGTTGATTGCTCAAGTGGGTAGTGTGAATTTACAAGAATCGGTCGAATTAGGTAAATATGCAACCGAATTAGGCTATGACTGTTTATCAGCAGTGACGCCGTTCTATTACAAATTCAGTTTTGCCGAAATTAAACATTATTACGACACCATTATTGCGGAAACCGGCAACAATATGATCGTCTATTCGATTCCGTTCTTAACCGGTGTGAATATCGGTGTAGAGCAGTTTGGCGAATTGTATAAAAATCCGAAAATCTTAGGGGTGAAATTTACCGCAGGCGATTTCTATTTATTAGAACGTTTGAAAAAAGCCTATCCGAACCATTTAATTTGGGCGGGTTTTGATGAAATGATGTTACCGGCGGTGGCATTAGGTGTGGACGGTGCAATAGGTTCAACCTTTAACGTGAACGCACCGCGCGCTCGTCAAATTTTTGAATTAACCAAACAAGGTAAATTGGCGGAAGCGTTAGCAGTACAACACGTTACCAATGATTTGATTGAAGGCATTTTAGCGAACGGTTTATATCTCACCATTAAAGAATTACTTAAATTACAAGGTGTAGAAGCCGGTTATTGCCGTGAGCCGATGACCGCCAAAGCAACGGACAAACAACTTGAAGTGGCAAAAGCGCTTTATGCAAAATTTTTATAAAATTTGACCGCTTGTCATATATATAACAACAATAATTAGGAAATATTATGCGTCTTATCCCATTACAAACCAGTGAGCAAGTGAGCCGTTGGGCTGCTAGCCATATTGTTGAACGAATCAATCAATTTCAGCCGACTGCTGATCGTCCTTTTGTGTTAGGTTTACCGACCGGCGGTACGCCGCTACAAACCTATCAGGAATTGATTCGTTTATACCAAGCCGGCGAAGTGAGCTTTCAGCACGTGGTTACGTTTAATATGGACGAATATGTAGGCTTACCTAAGGAACACCCGCAGAGTTACCATACCTTTATGCACCGTAACTTCTTTGATCACATCGATATCCAGCCGCAAAATATCAATATTTTGAACGGCAATACCGAGGATCATGATGAGGAATGTTGCCGTTATGAAGAGAAAATCCAGTCGTACGGCAAAATTCACCTGTTTATGGGCGGTGTCGGTGTGGATGGTCATATCGCTTTTAACGAACCGGCTTCTTCTTTACGTTCACGTACTCGGATTAAAACACTCACTGAAGATACTTTGATTGCGAATTCTCGCTTTTTTGATAATGATATTACTAAAGTGCCGAAATATGCGTTAACCATTGGTGTGGCAACCTTGTTAGATGCGGAAGAAGTAATGTTGCTGATTACCGGCCACAATAAAGCGTTGGCATTACAGGCTTGTGTGGAAGGTGCGGTAAATCATATGTGGACGGTCAGTGCCTTGCAACTGCATGAACGAGGGATTGTGGTGTGTGACGAACAGGCAACCCAAGAACTCAAAGTCAAAACCGTGAAATATTTCACCCAACTAGAAGCAAATGCGATTCAAAGCGTGTTGTAAGTTTTAAGGTCTGTTACACTATTAACAGACCTTTTCCTTTGGAGAACAAGAATGAAATATGCTTTCACCAACAGTGTAATTTATACCGCTAAAGATGTGTTATATGGGCACGCAGTTGTTATTGAAGATGACAAAATTCAAGCGATTGTACGTGAAGAACAATTAGCGGACGATATCCAACGTATTGATTTACAAGGGCATAATCTTACCGCCGGTTTTATTGATTTACAGCTAAATGGCTGTGGCGGTGTGATGGTAAATAGTGAACCAACAGTTCGCACTTTTGAAATTATGCAACAAACTAATTTACGTTCCGGTACCACGAGTTATTTGCCGACCTTTATTACTGCGCCTGATGAGGGAATGAAACAAGTAGTCGCGGCGATGCGTGATTATTTGCAGAAATATCAAAATCAAGCGCTCGGTTTACATTTAGAAGGCCCTTATCTCAGCCTTGAGAAAAAAGGTGTACACCGTGCTGAATATGTGCGTGAAATCAGCCCCGAAATGCAGCAGTTTTTATGTGATAACGCTGATGTAATCACCAAACTTACCTTAGCAGCGGAAAACCCGACCGCAAAAGTGATTCCCGATTTTGTAAAAAGCGGCATTATTGTGTCGGTTGGGCATTCGAACGCTACTTATGAAGTGGCAAAACAAGCGTTTGCTAACGGTGCAACCTTTGCTACCCATTTACACAATGCGATGTCGCCGATCAGTTCCGGACGTGCAATGGGCGTTGTCGGCGCTGTGTTAGACAGCGATGAGGTTTATACCGGTATTATTGTGGATGGCTTACATGTAGAATTTGGTAATGTTAAAATCGCCAAACGAGCTAAAGGCGACAAGCTTTGTATCGTCACCGATGCCACCGCAGCGGCAGGTTCGGATATCGAACAATTTGATTTTGTCGGTACCACGGTGTATGTGCGTGACGGTAAATGCTATGACGCTAACGGCACTTTAGGCGGTGCATCAATTACGATGATCGAATCGGTTAAAAATGCGGTGCAAGAAGTGGGGATTCCGTTAGACGAAACGCTGAGAATGTGTAATTACTATCCGGCGAAAGCGATTGGTGTTGATGATCGTTTAGGTTCGATTGAAGTGGGTAAAATTGCGAATCTGACCGTTTTTACCAACCGTTTTGAAGTGATTGGTTGTGCAGTCAACGGTGAATGGAACGCTTTTAGCTAAGAATTGAATAAGCATTGAATGGAACAAGCGGTTAAATTTCGAGAAAGTTTTGCAAAAAACATTGAAATTTAACCGCTTGTTTTATGGATTAGAGTGCTGCAAACGCTTTGTCAGCCGCTGCTAATGTCGCTTGAATATCTTCATCGCTATGTGCAAGAGACATAAAGCCTGCTTCAAATGCGCTTGGGGCAAGATACACGCCCTGTTCTAACATTAAATGGAAGAAACGGTTGAATTTCGCCGCATCGCATTTCATCACATCTTGGTAATTATTGATTTCCGCTTGTTCGGTAAAGAATAAACCGAACATACCGCCGACATATTGTACGGTTAACGGTACGTTATGTTTATCCGCTAATGCTTTAAAACCTTCTGCCAATGTTTTAGTTTGTGCGGCAAGTTTCTCTTCGTTGCCCGCTTTGGATAGTTCGGTTAAACAAGCTAAACCGGCTGCCATCGCAATCGGGTTACCTGAAAGCGTGCCCGCTTGGTATACTGGCCCTGTCGGTGCAATGTATTCCATAATCTCTTTTTTACCGCCAAATGCACCAACCGGCATACCGCCACCGATAATTTTACCGAGTGTAGTTAAATCCGGTTTAACGTCGTAATAGGCTTGCGCACCGCCTAATGCAACACGGAAACCGGTCATTACTTCATCAATAATAAACACCGCACCGTATTGATCACATAAAGCACGTAAACCTTTTAAGAAATCATTTTTCGGCGGAATACAGTTCATATTGCCGGCAACAGGCTCAACGATTAAACACGCAATTTCATTTGGATATTGTTCAAAAGCGGTTTTTACCGAATCTAAATCGTTGTAAGTACAAGTGAGCGTGTGCTTCGCAAAATCAGCCGGTACACCCGGGCCGCTTGGTTGACCGAGGGTTAACGCACCGGAACCGGCTTTTACTAATAGCGAATCGGAATGTCCGTGGTAACAGCCTTCAAATTTGATAATTTTGTCACGACCGGTATAACCGCGTGCTAAACGAATCGCCGACATGGTTGCTTCGGTACCTGAGCTGACCATACGGACTAATTCGATAGAAGGGACTAGTTTGGTGACCAATTCAGCGAGAGTAATTTCGCTTTCGGTCGGTGCACCGAAACTTAAACCGTTCGGTACCGCTTTCAATACCGCATCAATAATTGCCGGGTGATTATGACCTAATACCATTGGCCCCCAAGAACCGACATAATCAATATATTGCTTACCGTCCGAATCAGTAATATACGCACCTTCCGCTTTTTGGATAAATACCGGTGTTCCGCCTACGCCTTTAAATGCGCGCACCGGTGAATTTACACCACCGGGGATAACTTTCTGAGCTTTTTCAAACAGTTGTTCTGATTTAGACATAAATGATTCCTTAAATTGAAATTCTGAATAGCGTTGATCGACAAGGTTCTGCTTTACAAAAAATAGTTTAAAAATAACCGCTATGAGTTCCCTTCTGAACTGCCTGAGCGTGTTGAAATTTGTAGGAACATTTTTCTTGAGCGAAGCGAATCTAAAACGTTCCGTTAAACAAATTACAACTAAGTGAAGATAAGCAGTGAAGTAGGGTCGCCTTTCTTTTGGTTACTTTTCTTTGGCGAAGCAAAGAAAAGTAATGGAGAGAATATGTAACTGATTTTCTAAGGTTGTGATTAAACCAAATAAAGCAAACTTTATATTCATCCATTTTATAAAAAAAAGCCCAAATAACCTAAAAAAATTTGAGAGTCCGCCCCTTTATGATATTCTGCACACATTTTTGTATATTCGTTTTGAGGGAGTAAACCCTTTATGTGGCTTACTTTTATAGCTGTTTTTATTGTTTCGTTCGCCAGTCTCATTTTTATGCGCCCTGTCGCGGAAAAAATCGGCTTGGTGGATAAACCTAACTATCGTAAGCGCCACCAAGGGCTTATTCCACTAATTGGCGGTATTGCTTTATTTTTAGGCAATCTCACCTTCTATTTTATGGAATGGCAAGATATGCGCTTACCGCGGCTGTATTTAACGGCGGTAACGTCTTTGCTGATTATCGGTGTGTTAGACGACCGCTTTGACGTCAGTCCGTTTATTCGTGCCATTATTCAAGCAACGCTAGCCGGTTTGATGATTTATAACGGGCTTTCGTTGGATAGCTTAGGTCAGGTAATTGCACCGTTTAGTATTGAACTCGGTGTGTTGGGTATTATTTTTACTGTGTTAGTGACCATCGGGGTGATTAACGCCTTTAACATGGTTGATGGAATTGATGGCTTATTGGCGGGGCTTTCCAGTGCCAGTTTTGCCGGTATCGGTGTGTTGATGTGGCTGGATGAACAATACACTTTAGCTTATTGGTGCTTTGCGATTATTGTCGTATTGATTCCGTATGCGCTGTTTAACCTCAGTGTTTTCGGCGCAAAATGGAAAGTGTTTATGGGCGATTCGGGCAGTACCCTGATTGGCTTTACTATTATTTGGATTCTGTTACTCAGCACGCAAGGTCAAGGGCATACGATTAGCCCGATTACCGGTTTATGGCTGATTGCCGTGCCGCTGATTGATATGGTGGCGGTAATTATTCGCCGCTTGAAAAAGGGCAAAAGCCCGTTTCGGCCGGACCGCTTACACTTACACCATTTAATGATGCGTGCGGGATTAACTTCGCGCCAAGCGTTAGCGGTGATTACCTTCGGGGCGGCAATTTGTTCCACCATCGGCGTGTTAGGCGAATATTACTATTGGAATCAGTGGGTGATGACTATTGGGTTTATTGCGCTGTTCTTTATCTATGCTTACTCAATTACGCATGCTTGGCGTGTTACTCGTTTGATTCGCCGAATGAAACGTAGAGCAAAAAGAAAGCTGAAACTTGAGCAATAATCATAAGGTTTTGTTATGCAACAACAGCAATCAATCAGCCTAAGTGCCTTTTTCAAAAGATTATGTAAAGGTACGACAACGCTTATTTTCACTACCGCCATCGGTGCGGGCGCTGCTTTTGGCTTAGCGCAGTTACAAACACCAGTATGGAAATCGGTCGCACAGTTTGATCAGCCGAGAGTATTAGAACTTGGCAATTACTATGCCCTGTATTCGACTTATAGTTTTTTAAACGGTGGTGATAATGTTACTTACCATGTCTTAAAAGACGATAAAAGTGCGCTTTCCTTAGCACCGGCGGTGTCACAAAAAGCGGAAGAACTTGCGGCACAGGAGGCGTATGAGGAATTTAAACGAAATCTTACGTCAGTCGATGTGTTAGTAAATTTTTTAGCGCAAACGGAAACGGTGAAATTAAAGGCTCAGCTTGAAAATAAGCCGATTGCCGTGATGGCACAGCAAATGGCAACTCAGTTTGTGTTTGATAATGCTTCAAAACGTCAACTGGCGGATCGTTTAAGCGTATCGTCAGTCAATCCGGAAGAAGCGCAACAGTTACTGAGCCAATTTATTGCGTTTGCTAATCAACAGACGAAACAAACCTTAAATGCGGAACTGATTGCTAAATGGAAAATCTTATTTCAACAAGTGAAAACGGCAGCGGAAATCAAATTAGGTGCAACGCAACAAGGAAATCAAATTGCGGCACAAGATTGGAATGGAAAATTAGCTTTAATGCGTTCAGTGCAACCGCTGGATGATAAATTGGTAGCATTTCGTTTCGTCAAAGCACCGAATGTTCCGCTTTCACCTTATTCTCCTAATCAATCGCTTTGGTTAATGATTGGCGGATTAAGCGGATTATTATTCGGTATCGTGCTGGTTTCTTTTTCGGGTTTATTGAGCAGAAAGCAAGGTAATGGCGAAACAAATTAATGTGTTAACCGTTTTTGGTACACGTCCTGAAGCGATCAAGATGGCACCGTTGGCAAAAATGTTAGCGGATGATCCGGCATTTAACGCCAAAGTGTGCGTAACTGGACAACATCGAGAAATGCTGGATCAGGTATTGGAACTGTTTGAGATTCGACCTGATTTTGATCTGAATGTGATGAAGTCCGGACAAGACCTCACTGATATTACCGTGCGAATCTTGCAAGCGCTACAAGCGGTATTTGTAGAGTATCGTCCGGATATTGTGTTGGTACATGGTGATACCACCACCACATTCGCGACAACATTAGCTTGTTATTATCAGCAAATTCCGGTCGGACACGTTGAAGCGGGGCTTAGAACCGGTAATTTATATTCGCCGTTTCCGGAAGAGGGTAATCGCTTATTAACGAGTGTGATTGCTAACTATCATTTTGCACCGACCCAAGAGGCGAAAGCCAATTTATTGCAAGAGCGTAAGGCAGAGCAATCGATTTGGGTCACAGGTAATACGGTGATTGATGCGCTATTAAGTATTTTGCAAAAAATTGGGCATAATCAACCGCTTGCAACGCAATTAGCTGAATATTACCCGTTTTTGGATCATACTAAAAAAATGATTTTAGTGACCGGGCATCGCCGAGAAAGTTTCGGACAAGGTTTTGAACGTATTTGCCAAGCGTTGGTAGAGATTGCGCATCAGCATCCCGAAGTACAAATTGTGTATCCGGTACATTTAAATCCGAATGTGCATGAGCCGGTGAGCCGTTTGTTAACCGGCATTCAGAATATCTTTTTAATTGAGCCTCAGGATTATTTGCCGTTTGTCTATTTAATGGATCGATCTTATTTGATTTTGACCGATTCCGGCGGTATTCAAGAGGAAGCGCCAGCGTTAGGCAAACCGGTATTGGTGATGCGTGAAACCACCGAACGTCCAGAAGCGATTAAAGCTGGCACGGTATGTTTGGTGGGGACGGATACCCGAAAAATTATTGCGGAAGTAGAGCGCTTGTTACAAGACGAGAACGCCTACCAAGCGATGGCGCAAGCGCATAATCCTTATGGTGACGGTCAGGCTTGCCAACGTATCGTGACTGCAATTAAACAAACTTTCTATTCATAAGCTTTGTGTCGGTCATAAAGCTTTTTTACCACCTGTAAGCTATACGGTGGTTTTCGGAAATCAGCAAATGACAACTTTTAATACCATTTCAGTAATTGGCTTAGGTTACATCGGGTTACCCACTGCGGCAGCGTTTGCGACAGCAGGTTGTCGAGTTTTAGGGGTCGATATTAATGCCGATACGGTCAATACCATTAACCAAGGTAAGATTCATATTATCGAGCCGGATTTAGACCAAGCGGTACGACAAGCGGTCAAAAAAGGTCTACTTTCTGCAAGTGCTTCGGTTCAACCTGCCGATGCTTTCCTTATTGCCGTTCCTACCCCTTTCCAAAATCATTACCAGCCGGATCTGAGTTATATTGAAGCTGCCGCACGTGCGATCGCACCGCATTTAACCGCAGGTAATTTAGTTATTTTAGAATCGACTTCACCGGTTGGCACGACGGAACAATTAGCCCAGTGGCTGAAAGACATTCGCCCGGATTTGAGCTTCCCGAATGAAACCGGGGAGGCTGCGGATATTCGTATCGCATATTGTCCGGAACGTGTGTTACCAGGCAAAGTGATGGTGGAACTGTTCCAAAATGACCGAGTGATTGGCGGACTAAGTGCTAAATGCGCACAACAAGCGGTCGATTTATACAAACTTTTTGTAAAAGGCGAATGTATTCAGACTAATGCCCGCACAGCGGAAATGTGTAAATTAACCGAGAATAGTTTCCGTGATGTCAATATCGCTTTTGCCAATGAGTTGTCGATGATTTGCGATAAGTTGCAAATCAGTGTTTGGGAATTGATTGAGCTGGCAAATCGTCACCCACGAGTGAATATCTTGCAGCCGGGCGCAGGGGTTGGCGGGCATTGTATTGCGGTTGATCCTTGGTTTATTGTTTCGCAAGCGCCGGAACAGGCGCGTTTAATTCGCACGGCACGAGAGGTGAATGACAGCAAACCGCATTGGGTAATTGATAAGGTGAAAGCGGCATTAGCGGATTGTGTGACGGAGAAAAATGTTAAACCGAGTGAGGTAAAAATCGCGTGTTTAGGCTTGGCATTTAAACCGGATATTGATGATTTACGTGAAAGCCCAGCGGTTGAAATTACCGAAAATCTTGCAAATTGGCACAGCGGTAAAGTGTTTGCGGTGGAACCGAATGTCACTCGTTTACCGGCAAAATTGCAAGGTAAAGTCGAGCTGCTAAGCTTTGAACAAGCGTTACAGCAGGTGGATATTTTAGTCTTGTTGGTGGATCATCAACCGTTTAAAGTGGTGTCGGCCGAGGCAATTCCGCAACGCTGGTTAGTCGATACAAGAGGCGTATGGATAAAATAATGCAGCGTGACATTGCTCCGAACCCGTGGCTATCCGAGTTTTTCGGGCGGGACATTTACGAAATCAAAGTAGTGGCAGAAGATATAGAACAGATTTGTTTAGTGCAGCAACAAGGGTTTCAGTTTGTTGAAGGTGAACTGGACTTCTGTTTGTCATTGGTAAATTTTTTGCCAAAAACGACCGCTTATCAGCTGGCAACCGAAGCGGATATTGTCTCGCTACAAGCACTATTTGGTACAGCATTTCCCATGAGTCGTTTTCGAGCACCGTGGTTTTCCGCAGAAGAAAATCAACGTTTTTACCAAACGTGGATTAGCAACGCAGTACGAGCGGAATTTGATGACGTTTGCTTAGTATTAAAAACGGCAAGCGGTCAAATTCAGGGCGGAATTAGCGTTCGTGTACAAGATAAGCAGGCTCAGGTTGGTTTACTGGCGGTTGCGCCATCATTTCGCCGACAAGGCATCGCCAGTCAATTGTTACAGGCGGCAATCAGCTGGGCGCAACAGCAAGGTGCGGAAACATTAGCGGTTGCCACTCAAACGAGCAACTTAAACGCTATTCGTTTGTATCAGAAATTAGGCGCTTCGCTTCGGCAGGCAAGCTATTGGTTTTATCTTTAAATAACGTGATGAAATATGATTCCATTTAATAAACCACTAGTCATTGGTAGTGAATTGGCTTATCTACAAAATGCGATTAATAGCGGAAAATTATCCGGTGATAGCTATTATACCAAGCAATGCGAACGCTGGTTTGAACAGCACTTCGGCACACCTAAAGCGCTGTTAACGCCGTCATGTACTGCCTCACTTGAAATGGCGGCAATTTTGCTGAATATTCAAGCGGGTGATGAAGTGATTATGCCAAGTTACACCTTTGTTTCTACGGCAAATGCGTTTGCGTTGCGAGGGGCTAAAATTGTGTTTGTCGATGTTCGTCCGGATACGATGAATATTGACGAAACGAAAATTGAGGCGGCAATTACCTCTCGTACCAAAGTCATCGTGCCGGTACATTATGCTGGCGTTGCTTGTGAAATGGATAGCATTATGGCGATTGCAGCTAAACACAATTTATATGTAGTGGAAGACGCAGCGCAAGCCGTGATGGCTTTTTATAAAGGTAAACCGCTAGGTACAATCGGGCACTTAGGTTGTTATAGTTTTCACGAAACTAAAAATTACAGCTCAGGCGGTGAAGGCGGGGCGATTTTAATTAATGACGCTCAATTGGTAGAGCGTGCTGAGATTGTGCGAGAAAAAGGCACTAATCGCAGCCAATTTTTCCGAGGACAAGTAGATAAATATACTTGGCGTGATATCGGATCGAGCTTTTTGATGTCCGATTTACAAGCGGCTTATTTAGCGGCGCAACTTGAAGCGGCGGAACAAATCAATCAGCGCCGTTTGCATATTTGGCAACAGTATTTCGGAGCTTTTTCACCTTTTGCGGCAGAGCAACGCATTCAGTTACCGCAAGTACCGGCGGAATGTCAGCATAATGCGCATATGTTTTATCTAAAATTTAAAGACTTAACTGAACGTAGCGCCTTCATTGAATGGATGAAGCAAAAGGATATTTTAGCGGTATTCCACTATATTCCGTTGCATTCAAGCCCCGCGGGGCAACAATTCGGCACTTTTTATGGTGAAGATCAATACACCAGTGCGGAAAGCGATCGTTTAGTACGTTTACCTTTATTTTATAATATGTCGGAAGCAGAATTACGCCTTGTGATTGAGGCGGTATTGGAATTTCTTCATCCATGAAATCGTTAAGTAGCACAACCTTTTGGACTGCATTTTCTACCGCATTTAAAATTGTCGTCGGGTTATTACTGATCAAGTTATTTGCCTTGCAATTCGGCACGGCGGGCTTAGGTCAAGTTGCCAATTTTATGACCCTAATTACCGTGTTAGGTGTTTTTGCCGGGGCAGGCATTTTTAACGGCGTCACCAAGTATGTGGCGGAATTTGAACATCAGCCTGAGAAGCTAACCGCTTTGCTCTCAACCGCCAATTGCATTATTGTGTCGTTTTCCGGTGTGTTGGCGTTGATTTTGTTCTTATTTACCGAGCAGATTAGCCAATGGATCTTTTATTCGAAAGATTATCAAAGCGTGGTTATGGCAACCGGTTTGGCGCAGTTCGGTATCGCCAATAGCAATTACTTTTTGGCGATTTTAAAAGGTTATCGTTACGCCAAAGCAAATGCGCTTAGTGTCATTATCGGTTGTCTGTTAGGTTTAATCTTTTTTCTCATCGGTTTAGATAGCTATGGCTATCAAGGGGCGTTAGTCGGTTTTGTTGTGCTACCAGCATTGGTGTTTTTGCCTGCTCGTTATTTCTTAAACAGGCAGTTACAAGCGGTCAAATTTTGGGGAAATTTTGCATTTTCTCTTGAATACGCGAAGAAGTTGCTGAAATTTAGCGTGATGGTTTTTTTGACAGCCGTAACTTTGCCGGTTGCTTATGTGTTAATGCGAGATTTATTAGTTGAGCACTATTCGTTAGAAGCACTTGGTTTATGGCAAGGTGTGAGTAAGATTTCTGACGCTTATTTGCAGTTTATTACTGCGGCATTTTCGGTTTACCTGTTACCGACCTTTGCCAAATTACATGAAAAATCTGCACTGCAGGAAGAGTTGATTAAAGCGCTTAAATTTGTCGGTATTTCTGTTATTTGGACGAGCATGACCATTTTCACCTTTAAGCATTGGATTATATTGCTGCTTTATACCGAAGATTTCTTGGCGATGGAGCCACTGTTTATCTGGCAGTTACTTGGTGATGTTTTTAAAGTAATGGCTTATGTATTCGGCTATTTGGTTGTGGCTAAGGCATCGTTAAAACTATATGCGGCAGCCGAGTTCTTACAATTAGCGTTATTGGTCGGCATGGGCTATTTGTTTATTCCATTACATGGTGCGGAAGGTGCAACGCAAGCCTATTTTGCCACTTACTTTTGTTATTTCTTGCTGTGCGTGGCAGGATTCAAATATTATATGAAACATTAAAAAAGCCCTCGGGACATCCTGTCTGAGGGCTTTGCTATTAACAATACTTGCTAATTATTTGTTGGGGTTGAATTTAGACTGAGACACTCACATTTTCTTTCACTCGGCAGCTACACGCTAGCACATAACCTTGTGCAATTTCTTCTTCGGTTAAATCGCCGGTGTGTACCACTTCATATTCCCCTCCAGTCACTTTGGTTTTACATAAACCGCATAAACCGGTGCGACAGCCGGAAACCACCGGTTGTTCTTGTGCTTCTAATGCGGCTAATAGGGTCATACCGACCGGCACATCTGCTGTGATCTGTTTTGCACCGTTGATAGTTAAGGTGGTTTTCTTATCCGAACTGATTTCACCGGCTAAGGCGGTATTAAAGAAGGCTTCAGTAAAGAAACGGTCTTCGCTTACGCCTAATTCGGTTACGATGTCTTTTAACGCTGCCATATAGGCTTCAGGACCGCATGTCATCACAGTGTAATCGCTCACATTCGGCACCGCGTTCTTGATAATTTCTGCTGAAATTCGACCGCTTGCAAAGCCTTCGGTTGCTTTGACTGAAGCGTTAATCACTAAGTTGAATTTTGGATATTTAGCTTTTAACTCTTCCCATTCTGCTTTGAAAATCACATCTTCCGGCGAATGTACGGAATGGATAACGGTTAAGTTTACTTCTGGGCGGTTTGCTAATAACCAACGAGCCATTGACATAATTGGCGTCACGCCGCTGCCCGCACCGACTAATAAGTAATTATTCGCTAACACCTGTTGGCAAGAGAACTCGCCCATTGGGTTAGAGAACCACACTTGGTCACCGACTTTCACCTCATTATTGAGCCAAGTCGAACCGACACCTCCTTCAATTTCACGCACGGTAATCGACACGAAACGGCTCTCGCCCGGGGTAGAAGAAAGTGAATAAGCACGAGTAATATGTGGCGTGTTTTTAATGCTGACTAACGCATATTGCCCCGCTTGGTACGGGTAGAAATCCTGTGCGATAAAGTTAATCGTTTTTACATTTGGGGCTTCTTGTACGATTGAATAAACTTGTAATTCATTAATACATAAAGGGTTTTTATTGGTATTTGCCATTTTAATTATTCCTTCTTGTTCTTTTCGGACGGGCACTGGACCCGCCCCTACAAGCGGTTTAAATTTGCAAAAATTTTGCGAAATTTGACCGCTCTTTTTTCGTTAGCCGATTATTTATTGATGATATGACCGAAATCTTGTTCAGGGGTAGTTAAACCGCTTAAACCGAATTTTTCATGTAATAAATTCATCACATTGTCATTTAAGAATGCCGGTTTGCTTGGGCCTGAATAAACATTTTTCACGCCAAGTGCTAACAGCGTTAGTAACACGATAATCGCTTTCTGTTCGAACCAAGAAAGCACAATCGAAAGTGGCAATTCATTTAAACCGATACCTAATTTTTGTGAAAGGGTAACCGCTAACATAATCGCCGAATAGGTGTCGTTACATTGACCAGCGTCTAATAAGCGAGGTAAGCCGCCGTCAATCGTGCCAAAGTCTAGTTTGTTAAAACGGTATTTACCGCAACCGAGTGTAAGCACTGCAGTATCTTTCGGTAACGTATAGGCTAAATCGGTGTAATAGTGGCGTTCTTCTTTATCACCGTCACAACCACCGATAACAAATACGTGGCTTAATTTGCCTGCTTTTACTAAATCAATCACTGCATCGGAAGCGTCCATTAAGGTTTTACGACCAAAGCCTACTGTGATGTAGTGTTCTAATTCGGTATATGGGAAGCCGCCACATTCCAACGCTTTGTCGATGACAGGTGTGAAGTCGTGATCATCTAAGTGCGTAACACCTGGCCAGCCCACAATATTACGAGTGAAAATACGATCCGCATAATCGCCCACATTCGGATCGATTAAACAGTTTGACGTCATCACGATCGCACCCGGGAAGCGAGCAAATTCTTTTTGCTGATTTTGCCAGCCTGAACCGTAGTTACCGACTAAATGTTTGTATTTTTTCAGTTCCGGATAGCCGTGTGCCGGTAGCATTTCACCGTGAGTATAAACATTAATACCTTTGCCTTCGGTTTGTTCTAATAACGCTTTTAAGTCTTTTAAATCGTGACCTGAAATCAGGATACATTTACCTTTCACCGGACGGATATTAACCGTTGCCGGCACCGGATTGCCGAAGGTTTCAGTTTCGCCAGCATCTAACATCGCCATCACTTTAAAGTTCATCGAACCGATAGCGAGTGATTTTTCGAGTAATTCGTTTAAATCGCTTGGTTTTGTGCCTAACCAAGCCATAAAGCCGTGGTATTCCACATATAAATTGTTATCGAATTTGCCTAACACATAAGCGTGTTCTAAATACGCTGCCGCCCCTTTTAAGCCGTAAAGCGCTAATAAACGCACGCCGTGAACTTCTTCACCGATTTCCGCACGGTCGGTATCTAACGCAAATTCTTTTGCTTGTTCGGCAAGTTGATCAATCGAAATACCTTTGAGCTCAATATGCGCTAACGGGTGGTTAAGTGTTGGATTCGGCTCAGCTTCGCTAACCGCTTTAATTAATTCGTTGCGGTAAATAATCGCTTGTTGCGCATAGCCAACGATACGGTTTGAATCGAAATTTACATTGGTTAAAGTGGCAAAGAATGCACGGGGGGCAAAGTTATCCGCATCGTGGTGGATAATGCTGTGTTCACGGGCTTTTAATGCCCACGCAGAAAGGCTGTGTAAACAAGCAATTAATAAGTCTTGTAAATCTGAGGTTTCCGCTGTTTTCCCACACATACCTTGACCGAAACTACAACCGTTTCCTACTGGTGTTACCATGGTTTGTTCACATTGAACGCAGTACATAAAATCACTCCAAACTAATTAAGAAAATGAATAACCTACTAAAATAGTAGGAATTAATGGACTAAATCATAGCGATAACAAAAACGGATAAAAAGAGGAAAATTTGGAAAAGTGCACGGAATTTGATCTAGTCGTAGTTCTCTACTTAAAATAGGGTATAGGTTATTTTTATTGCAAATTATTCCTAATATGATTGGTAAGATTTTGCTGGTTTTTGACCGCTTGTTTTGATTCTAAGTGGCATATGATAAACTTTTAATTGATGATGTATTTTGCATCGGAAATGATCATGTAATTTAAACGTATTGTGGCGATCAGAATTGGTCGCTTTTTATCTTCTATATTGTTAGAAAGCATTTTATGAAACCGATTTATCACATTTTAGGTTCAGATATTCCACACCATAATCATACGGTGTTGGGCTTTTTCCAAAATGAACTGTTGCCTCGATTAAATGGTCAGCAACATTTCTTTTATGTTGTGGCGGATCAGTCGTTACAGATAGCCTACTCGGATCTTGCTCTTTCTTGTTTCGACACGAAAAAAAGTATTGCTCAGGCGGTGGTGCGTAAAGCTCGCTTAGATAAGCAGGCACAATTTATTTTACATGGTCAGTATAATTTTCCGCTTTGGTTTGCCATTTTATCTGGAAATTTACCCGCTTCTCGTTGTTATTGGCATATTTGGGGGGCGGATTTATATGAAGATTCAAAAACATGGAAATTTAAACTGATGTATCCCATTCGCCGTATGGCACAAAATAAAGTGCCGGTGTTATGGGGAACGAAAGGGGATCTGGCTTTTGCTCATCAAAAATTGCAACGAGATTCAGCACAAGACTGTGTATTATATTTTCCGACCAAGATGGCAAATTTTCAGTCTCGAGAAATGGTGCAGAATCATTCACAATTAACCATTTTATTAGGGAATTCGGGCGATCAGTCGAATCGTCATATAGATGCGCTAGTACAAATTAAGCAACATTTGGGCGATCAGGTTCGCATTATTATTCCAATGGGTTATCCGGCGAATAACCAACACTATATTGAGCAAGTAAGGCAACAAGCGGTCAAATTATTTAAGGAAAGTGCAATTGAAATTCTGACGGAGCAATTGAATTTTGAAGACTATCTGGCGCTCTTAGCAAAATGCGATACGGGCTATTTTAACTTTGAACGTCAACAGGGCATCGGAACCATCGGTTTACTGACGCAGCTAAATATCCCGACGATTTTATGCCGTAAGAATCCTTTCACACTGGATATGCAGGCGGAGAATGTCCCTTTTCTCTATAGTGAGGAGGTAACGCCAGCCAAGATTGCACAAACTCAACAACAATTGGCAAATTTAGATAAAAGTAAGATTGGTTTTTTTGCACCGAATTATCGTACGCAGTGGTTAGCGCTTTTAACGCAGGTAAGTGAAAAATAATTATGATAATGGAATATGCTTTACTCGGTGGATTTTATCTCTTATCGGCATGGCTGCTCTTAGCGCTTTGCTATATGGCTTATCAGCGAAAACCTTTTTCGTTCCACTTATTATTTAGTATTATTTATTTTGTGACTTTTTATTTAGGTTTCCCGTTATCACTGATATTATCTCTTGGTTTTGATGTTGAGCTACAAAGTGCGGACAGCTTGTTGTTAACTTTATTTAGTGCTTTATCCGGTTACCTCATCTATTACGCTATTTATCACTCTTCATTATTATCAAGAGTGGATACAAGACAACAAGCGGTCGAATTTCCACAGAAATTTGCAAAATTTGAAGCAAAAGTGACCGCTTATCTGTTAGCGGGAGTGGCAATTGCGAGTTTAGTGGCGTTTATTGCGATAAATGGGCTGTTGCTATTTAAACTTACGCAATATAACCAAATCTTTTCCGCAGCGGTAAGCGGCGTGGCTTTAAAACGTTTCTTCTATTTCTTTATTCCTGCGCTACTGATTATGTTTTTCTTAGCTAATAATAAAAAAGCGTGGGGTATTTTTCTGGTCTGCGGTGTGGTATTTGGGCTACTCACTTATTTAGCTGTGGGTGGAACCAGAGCTAATATGGTATTGGCATTTGTGTTGTTCTTTTTTATTGGCCTTTATAAACGCTACCTTAGCTTTAAATGGTTAGTGATAGCGGGAGTAGCGATGATAGGTGCAATGTTTATCTTAGCACTGGTACGTTACGATCTGAATGTAAGCGGTAAAGAAGCATTATTTACTTTCTTATATTTAACCCGTGATACCTTCTCTCCGTGGGAAAATGTTGCTTTAATTTTAGATCAAGCGATGGAACATCAAGGATTGATGCCGATAGTGCGTGATTTTTATGTGTATATTCCCAAATGGCTATGGTTGGACAGACCGGACTATGTTTTAAATACGGCAAATTATTTTACGTGGGAAATATTAGGTAATTTTTCCGGATTAGCCATTTCGCCGACTCTCTTAGGTTCTTTCTATATTATGGGCGGCTTTCCGATGATCGCTTTAGGTATGGCATTTATTGGCTTACTTATTAAAGCTTTCGATAGATTGCTTGATTACGGCAGAACGCATTCTCAAGCCAGTCGTGCTGCACTGATTCAGGCTTATTGCTTTGCGAATTTATTCAATATCATTGTTTTGGTGCGAGAAGGGAGCGATGCATTTTTTTCTCGCTTGAGTTTTTTCAGTGTGATTTTTGCATTATGTTGGCTAATCGCCTATCTGGTTAGCACACTTGCTAACAACATTACACGAATAAAAGAAGGCTAATATGATACAAAGCGTCACCATCAGAGGCATTGAATTACTTGCCGCAAAAGACAAAATGACCTTCGTGGATTTTTTAATGAACCAACAAGCGGTCAAAACCGGCAAACTAATTGCAATTAATGCGGAAAAACTCATTATCAGCGAGCAACAAGCAGAAGTTAACAAATTACTGGAGAATGCAGAATATAAATATGCGGACGGCATTAGCATTGTCCGCGCTATTAAAAAGAAATATCCGAATATACAAGAAATAGAACGCATTGCTGGTGCCGATTTATGGGAAGCGCTGATGCAGAAAGCCGGCGAGTTAGCGGTTCCGGTATTCTTGGTGGGAAGTACAGCGGATACATTGGCAAAAGTACAGCAAAAATTAACCGCTTGGAATGTCAATATTGTCGGGACGCAAGACGGTTACTTTAAAGCGGAAGATGAAGATGTGCTGATTGAATGTATTCGCCGCAGCGGTGCCAAGTTTGTGAGTGCCGCAATGGGATCACCGAAACAAGAACTTTTTATGCAAAAAGCCCAACAAGCCTATCCGCATTGCTTATATATGGGCGTAGGTGGCACTTATGACGTATTTACCGGAAAAGTTAAACGTGCGCCTAAAATTTGGCAAGATCTCGGGTTAGAGTGGTTATATCGTTTATTGAGTCAACCGACACGCTGGCGACGTCAATTAAATTTAATTTGCTTTGCGTATTACTACTACACAAAACAGCTATAAAAAACAGCAAGATTGACAATTATTATTCATTTTGAATAAATTAAAAGCAGGCGAACGTATTTTTGTAACTTTTTTTAAAAAAGTGCTAGACAAGGCAAGGTGAAATCTATAATATACGCCTTCGTTGCGACGCACTAAACAAAACGACGAAAATCGTAAGCGTTCGTAGCTCAGTTGGATAGAGCGTTGGCCTCCGGAGCCAAAGGTCGCAAGTTCGAATCTTGTCGAGCGCGCCAGTGGTCAAAAGCAATATTCAATCGGCAATGGTGGCTATAGCTCAGTTGGTAGAGCCCCGGATTGTGATTCCGGTTGTCGTGAGTTCGAGTCTCATTAGCCACCCCATTTAAAATATACTCTTATGAGTAACTGACGGCGAGTAGCGCAGCTTGGTAGCGCAACTGGTTTGGGACCAGTGGGTCGTAGGTTCAAATCCTATCTCGCCGACCACTTTATTTTTTGTTCTTTAACAATTTATCAGACAATCTGTGTGGGCACTTGTTGATTGACTTAATTAAAAAATATTTTTGATTTTGAAGTCTTAATAGGTGCTTAAACTAGAAATTCATTTTTACTTTAGAAGTAGAATGTAAACTTAGCTAAGCAGTTTATTGAGCGATTAAACTTTTTGAATTGAAGAGTTTGATCATGGCTCAGATTGAACGCTGGCGGCAGGCTTAACACATGCAAGTCGAACGGTAGCAGGAAAGTACTTGTACTTTTGCTGACGAGT
>NZ_KB893941.1 GCF_000374285.1 Actinobacillus capsulatus DSM 19761
ACCTGAATTGGCAATACCAAAATGAAGGGAGGCACTTTCCGCAGAAAATTGTCCTTTTTTGACCGCTTGTATGACGGTTAATTTGAATTCAGAAGAGTATTTTTGCTTCTTACCTATTACCGCTAACCCATTGATTCCGTTATGATGAAATTGAGCAATCCACCGAGTTAAGGTTTTCTTGGGTAATTGAAAATGTCGTTGAGTGAATAAACGATTTTTATCGTTTTGAAGATAAAACTCGATGACTTGTTGTTTGAATAGTGAGTTATATTTGGCCATAAAAAATCTGCACCTTAATCCGTTGGAGATTTTGTCCAACTTTTGGGGGGGCAGATCATTAGCGTCCTTTTGTTTATAACTGATATTTCTTCATTAATTTTAATTTTTCATGCGAGATTTCATTACCTAATTGGGTAATTATTTTCCCTTTATCTTGTACCGCTTGCGCCAATGCCTCGTTAGGTTGAGATTCTAATTTAATCATATCTCTGAATGTTTCTTGGCTTAATTGTAACGCTCTTAAACCGATATTTTTAATCGGTAAAATTTCATCATTTTGGATATCTAAATAGTTTAAAGACGCTTGAATTGTATCGACTTCTTCTAAATAGTTCTGCATAGTTTCAATACGGGAATATTTGTTTGTAGCACTTTCTAAGCCATACATCGCAAAGGCAGTCGCTTGGATATAATCATTTCCGTAAACCTCATCCCAATGATGAAAGCGTTGAAAATCAGCCTGTGGAGAATGGTTTTCTTGTGTAGTACAACCGATAAGACTGAAAATAAGCGAATAAGAAATAATAATTTTTATTATGTTGTGCATTTTGATGCCGTTTGCTGTCGAGTAAAAAGGCTAGGCGTTGCCTAGCCGATAAAGATATAATTATGGAGCTGGAGCTGCGCCATATTTAGTTGCTAATTCCGCTTCAATTTTTTGACCTTCCGTCGCAATTTTGTCTAATTGTGCTTGCAGTTCGCCAAAAGCTTTGTGTGCTTCAGGTGTTGGATTTTTAGCAAGTTTGTCGTTTTCAGCGATCATTTTTGCGCCTAATGCCATGGCTTCAAGCGATTTATCCTTAAGTGCTTTTACTTGAGGATCTTTGATTTCTAAAGTTGCCGCACTTTTTTGAATATTTTCAATTTGCTCAAGAATCGCTTTATTCATGGTTGTTTGAATTAGGGCTGCATCTTTTGCTTTGTCACCCAATTTTTCAATTGCGCTATTGATAGCTTCGCCAATTGATTTTTCTTGTAGTTGTTGCCATTCTTGGAACTTTTTATAGTCTTGCGCACCGGTATCTACCGCAGTTGTTTTGGTTTCTGCTTGTGTTGCTTGCACTTCTGCCGTTTTATTTGCCTGTTTATCGCAAGCGCTTAAAAATAAAGCGAATAGTGCGGTTGCGCCGATTTTAGTAAATTTATTCATGTGATTATCCTATATGAAAAAGGTTAGTGCTTTGCAACACTAACCTTATGATTCTATCATTGTATCAGCAAATTATTTAGCAAATTTTGCTTTTAAATCTGCTTGTAATTTTTGAAGTTCTTGAGCCGCTTGGTTCAATTGAGCTGCTTTCGCTTGAATCGCTTGCTGAGCTTCCGCTGTTGGTGCTGACATCACTTTTACTTGCTCTGAAAGCACTTCGCTTGATAAACCTAAAACAGCTTTAGTTTTATCTTTTAATGCTTTAATTTCTTCGCTTTTCACATCAACCGCATCTAAGCTTTTTAATGTTTCTTGCACTTTACCTGCAAAGTTATTTAATACGGTTTCTAATGCTTTAGGATCTTTCTCTGCTTGACTCATCACTTCAGCTAATTGTTTTTGAAACTCAGCTTGTGCAGTTGCTTGAGTTTGTTCTTGAACTTGATACCACTCTTGGAATTTTTTGTAATCCGCCGCAGGATCTGCTTTGTTACATGCTGTTACGCTAAATGCTAAGAGTGCTACCGCACCAATGGTCGCTAATTTTTTCATTCGTATTCCTTAAAAAGTAAGATTAAAAATTCCCTTTAGAAGGGGCGTTTATTGTAACGGTAATAGACAATGAGATAAAAGACTAGTTCAGTAAAATCTTGTATAAGATTGTCGATTGTGTAATTTTTAAGCTTTGATTATATACTCATTGCTTGAGCAATCAGCTGTTTTTTTAGCAGAGGAACTTGATTAACCGTACTTAATCCAATATCTCGAATTAATTTCTTAAGTGGATGATTGCCGTGAAAAAGCTGTTTTAAACTTTCCATTGCCGCCAATAATTTAACCGCTTCAGCTTTACGAATGCGTTCAAAACGGCGTAAGTGGCGATATTCGCCAATATCATGACCAATAGTCAAATGTTGCTGAATTTCTTGTGCAAGTGTTATCGCATCGGCAAAACCTAAGTTTACCCCTAAACCGGCTAACGGATGGATTGTATGTGCCGCATCGCCGATAAGCGCAATACGATTCTGTGCAAAATCGCGCGCATAGCGTGCCACGAGTGGATAAATTGCTCGCTCACTTTGCAATTCAACCATACCAAGTTGATTATCAAAGGCAATGGTTAGGGCTTGATTAAATTGTTTTTCATCACAACTTACCAACATTTCGGCTTGTTCCGGCGGCATAGACCAAACAATTGAGCAATATTGTTCATCGGGAAGCGGTAAAAATGCCAAAATACTATCCGGCGAGAAAATTTGGCGCGCGATAGCTTGATGTGGTTCCGCCGTTTTTATGTTACAAACTAATGCAGTATGTTGGTAATCTTTACTTGTCAGCGGAATGTTGGCTTGTTGACGAATCCATGAATTGGCCCCGTCTGCTGCTACTACTAATTTCGCCGACAACATTTCACCATTATCTAACGTTAAAAATGCACCTGTCTCATTGATACCGATAGTTCGTGCCGACGCTAATATAATTTCAGCATTGGTTTGTTGACGGGCTTGTTGCCAAAGTGCGTCTTGAATACGATTATTTTCAATAATAAAACCAAGCTGTTCGGCACCTAATTGTTTGATTTCCGGTTGGGTATTATCAAAGTGAATTTGAGCAAAGCTATCTTTTTCCCATACTCGCATTTGTTGATAAGCCGAACGGCGATCAGCGGCAATACGCTCAAAAGCACCAACTTGGCGTAACATTTTTTCGCTCGTCGCATTAATCGCACTCACTCGGTTTGAATAACTATCGCTAAGCGTCGGTGCATTTTTCTCAATAATCTTGATTTGGCATTCTGTATCTTTTAATAACGCTGCCAATGCAAGCCCGACCATACCGCCACCGATAATGATAATATCTGCTGATTTCATAGTGTGAGATGTTATTAGTTCTATAAATTAAAAGCGGTCGTTTTCCTGGAAAATTTGCAAAAATTTGAGAAAAATTGACCGCCTGGGTTAGCAAGGTTTACGATGATGTTTCGAGGCTACGATGACGAATTTGTACGTCTTTGTCTCGACTTTGGAAGTATTTAGCTAATTGCTCTGCTACAAAGACAGAACGATGTTTTCCACCGGTACAACCGATAGCAATTGTAAGATAGCTACGATTATTTTTTTCCAACATCGGTAACCACATTTCTAAGTAATTACGTGTGTGATAAATAAAATTGTGTACTTCAGTTTGACGATCTAAAAAGTCAATGACCGGTTGTTCTAAACCGGTCATTGGACGTAACTCCGGATTCCAATGCGGATTTGGTAAAAAACGTACGTCAAATACATAATCGGCATCAGCAGGTAAACCATATTTAAAGCCGAAAGATTCAAAGACAATCTTTAGTTCTTTATCAGTTGAACTGCGTAATAAGCTACGCAAATTTTCCGCCAACTCATGTGAAGAAATATTTGTGGTATCAATAATATAATTGGCTTGATGAAAAAGCGGTTCAAGTAAGGTGCTTTCTAAATCAATCGCACTCTCAAGTGATAAATCTTTACTGGAAAGAGGATGTAAACGTCTAGAATCACTATAGCGTCTGATGAGCGCATTACGTTCACAATCTAGGAAAATTAATTTGGTACTGATTGTAAGTTGTGAAAGTTGGTTGAGTAACTCTTCAATCTGCTCTGGATTTTCGGGTAAATTACGAATATCAAGGCTGACTACCGCAGAACGGCCGGAACTGGATAAGAATGAGGCCAATTCAGGAATAAGCGGAAGCGGTAGGTTATCTACACAGTAATAACCTACATCTTCTAAAGCTCGTAACGCAACAGATTTACCAGAACCGGAGCGTCCACTTATAATCACTAATTCCATATCTTTCCCCGAATGCAATTAATCTTGCGCAATAACCTGATTATCTGCGTATTCAAGTAGTTGCCAAATTTCTTCGGCACTTTCTGCATTACGCAATTGTTTTATTAATGTTTTATCGCTGAGACGTTGTGCAATTTGTTGTAAGCAACCTTTATATTGTTCACAACTTTCCTCAGGGAACATTACCGCATAAATTAAATCAACTTCTTTATTATCAATTGCTTCGTAATTAATCGGCGTTTCAAGCTGAACGAATACGGCAATCGGATTTTCTAAAGAGAGTGTTGATGAATTCGGTAATTTTGCATGTGGTAAGGCTATTCCATGATTTAAACTTGTAGAACCAAGTTTTTCTCGTTTGAATAGGTTGCCAAAACATTCAATTGGACAAAGTCCTTCATTTTCTTCACAGCCACAACTTTTATTCAATGACTCTGCGATGATTTTACCGACTAATTCTAGCGCTCTTTTCTTACTTGAGATCAAAGCACCTTGGCGAATATTTTCGATCGTGAGAAATTCAGTTAATTTCATATGTTTTACTCTGAAAAGATAGGGTAGTTATACACCATCCTATAAATCCATCAGATTAAAGTTTAAATTGGTCACCTAAGTAAACACGTTTTACATCAGGGTTATTTAATACTTCAGTCGGAGTACCACTGGCAATCATTTGCCCGCTACCTACGATATAAGCACGCTCACAAACATCTAACGTTTCACGCACATTATGGTCAGTGATTAATACGCCTAAACCACGTTCTTTTAAATTCACAATGATTTTTTTTATGTCAATCACAGAAATTGGGTCTACGCCAGCAAAAGGCTCATCTAATAAAATGAATTGCGGATTCGCTGCAAGTGCTCGAGCAATCTCAACTCTACGGCGTTCACCACCTGAGAGTGATTGCCCTAAGCTGTCACGGATATGTGAAATATGAAATTCATTGATCAATTCTTCCGCTCTGGCTTTGCGTTGCTGATTGTTCAAGTCTTTACGAACTTGGAGAACTGCCATAAGGTTGTCATATACGCTTAAACGACGAAAGATCGAGGCTTCTTGTGGTAAATAACCGATACCTTGTTTTGCACGATCATGCATCGGAAGTACGCTAATATCTTCATCATCAATTCTTATTCTACCCTGATCATGGCGTACAAGACCTACGACCATATAGAAAGTGGTCGTCTTACCAGCCCCGTTCGGACCTAAAAGACCAACAATTTCTCCCGCTTTGACATTCAGACTTACATCTTTTACGACTTGGCGGTTTTTATAGCTTTTTGCTAAATGTTCTGCATAAAGCGTTGGCATGGGGATTTCCTACTATTTGTTCTTGTTTAATTCGTTTGGAATAAGCACGGTTCTAACGCGCAATTTATTTCCACTGCTTGCTTTTAATTGTTGTTTTTTCACATCGTAAGTAATTTTACTTGCTTTGATAAAACTACCTTGTTGTTTTAATTCAGCATTACCGACAAGTGTCAGAAATTCTGAATTTAAATCATAATGTACGCTGTTACCTTTACCGTTGACCGGTTTACCGTTATCAAGTGTTTGTTGGAACGTAACAGGCGATCCTGTTGCATCAAGTGTTTCTTTTTTACCTTCTTGACGTGTAATCGTTACTTTATGTGCAGTAACTTTAATTGAGCCTTGAGTAATAACAACATTATCGGTAAACACAACCACATTACTATTCATATCGAGAGACTGGCTGCCCGAATCAATATTGATTGGTTGGTCTGTATCGCCTTTGAGTGCGTGTGCTGAGATACTTACACCGAAAAGGGTGGTAAGAACAACAGATTTCATGACAAGTTTCATTGTTCGTCCTTAGGAGATTGTGCCTCTGATTTTTCTTTTTCGTTGGACTGTCTTATAACAGTAGGTTCAATATAGGTTTTTACATTTTTAGTGAGCGTAGCGACTTGCTGTTTCAAATTACCTTTTAAGCCGACGCCACTTGTGGTAAAGCCCAATCCTACGGATTTTACCTCGCTTTCAGTAAAAATATCTTGGCTGTTTAAATCAACGGTTAATTTGTCGGTTTCAACTCGCTGTAAGCGAGAGGTGGGGTCAAGTGCTTCAATTTTAACGTCACCGGATAAATTCAGCATTTTTTCTTTCGTAATTTCAGCGTGTTTTGCGCTTACCTTCCATTGTTTGAGCGCAGTTTGTGCATCAAATAAGTCAACAAAAGGGTTTAAAAATTCCGTTCTTTTGCTTGATTCATAACGTTTTATTTCATCGGCTTGAGCAAAATATTGTGGGTTGCCTTTTAGATCATAAACCGAAGTAGTCATCTTATTCCCGGTATAATCAGGATTACCTTCTTTCTTGATTAATTGATCTAAACCGTTTGTTTCAGGCGTTTGTTGGCTCATATACCAACCACCTAAAGCGGCAGCAATAACAAGGAGAATGATGTTTAGGCGAATATTCATATAAATAAAAATCGAGTAAAAACAATTCGGAATGATAACATAAATTTTAGAATGGATATAGCAAGTGAATGAAAAGAATTTTGCGAAGAATATGTAAAATCCATAGAAAAAAAGACCGCTTGTAGCAAATCAAGCGGTCTTTTTTAACTAATTTTTTACGACTAGCCAGTGTTACGCATACCTGTGGCAATACCGGTAATGGTAATCATCAGCGCTTGTTCTAAAGCTGGATCGGGCGTATCACCTTGGCTACGTAAACGTTGTAATAACTCGACTTGTAATAAGTTGAGCGGGTCGGTATAAACGTTACGTAATGCGATCGATTCAGCAATCCAAGGTAAATCCGCCATCAACTGACCGTCATGCGCTAAGGTCAGCACGGTTTGAATATCCGCAGATAATTGTACACGAAGCTCTTTACCTAAACGGTGTAATTCTTTTGCTACTAAACGTTGGTCGTAATGTTCGGCAAGCCATAAATCCGCTTTTGAGAAGACCATTTCCAGCATACCGATGCGGGTAGAGAAAAATGGCCACTCTTTACACATTTCTTTAAGAGTTGCTTCATCACCTTGTTCAATCATTTGGCGCAGTGCAGCACCGGCACCAAGCCAAGCCGGTAACATTAAACGGTTTTGCATCCAAGCGAAAATCCATGGAATTGCACGTAAGCTTTCTACGCCACCGTTCGGATTACGTTTTGCCGGACGAGAACCAAGCGGCAGTTTTGATAGTTCCTGTTCCGGTGTCGCGCTGCGGAAGTATGGGACAAAATCTGGTTCGTCGCGAACAACGCCACGATAAATTTCACATGAAATATCTGAACCTTTGTCCATAATATCTCGCCATGCTTGTTTTGGTTCCGGTGGCGGTAATAAGTTGGCCTCTAAAATCGCACTTGCATAGAGATTTAACGTTTCTACCGCGACGGCTGGTAAACCGAGTTTGAAACGAATCATTTCGCCTTGTTCGGTTACACGTAAACCGGATTTTAATGAGCGAGGCGGTTGCGATAATAACGCTGCGTGTGCTGGCGCACCACCACGACCTACTGTGCCACCACGACCGTGGAATAACACTAATTCGATATTATATTTTTCCGCTAAATTGACCAATGCTTCTTGTGAACGATATTGCGCCCAACTTGCCGCTAACATACCGGCGTCTTTAGCTGAGTCTGAATAGCCAATCATTACCATTTGGTAATTGTTGATTACGCCACGATACCAACCGATATTAAATAAATCGGTCATCACTTTTTCACTATGATCTAAGTCGTCTAATGTTTCGAACAGCGGTGCAACCGGTACGGTATATTTACAGCCGGCTTCTTTCAATAACAAATGTACCGCTAACACGTCAGAAGCCTCGCGAGCCATAGAAATAACATAAGCGGAAATCGTACCTTCAGGTTGTTGGGCAACCACTTTACAGGTATCTAAAATTTCTTGCGTTTCAGGGCTTGGTGTCCAGTTGGTCGGCACCAAAGGACGGCGAGAACTCAATTCGCGTACTAAGAAAGCTTGTTTGTCGTCTTCAGTCCATTGCGCATAATCACCTAAACCGATATAACGAGTAATTTCGGAAATTGCCATTTCGTGACGGGTACTTTCTTGGCGGATATCAAGGCGAGATAAACCCAAGCCGAAACAACGGATACGACGTAAGCAATCTAATAGACCGCCATTTGCAATAATGCGCATACCACAAGCCTGTAATGACTGATAGCAGTCATAGAGCGGCTCCCATAAATCGTTATCGTTAGTGATGATGTCACTTGGATCAACTGTGGTCGCTTTACCTTCAATTAATTCACCAAAATAGGTTAAGGTTTTTTGTAATTTTGTACGCAATCCTTTTACTACAACACGATACGGTTCGATATGATCACCGTATTTCGCTCGGAATTTATCGGTACATTGTACGATAGAAAGTTCTTCAGCTAAATCACTGATATCATTTAAAAATAATTCCGCTGCTTTCCAACGGTTCATTTGTAACACTCTACGCGTCACTTCTGAAGTAACGAACGGGTTACCGTCACGGTCACCACCCATCCAAGAAGAGAAGCGTACCGGCGCAAGTGCTACGTCATGCTGTACACCAAAATGTTTTTCTAATTGGAAGTTCAGTTCACGGCAAAAATCAGGTACGGCTTTCCATAAACTGTTTTCAATAATTGCCATACCCCATTTAGCTTCATCAACCGGAGTCGGGCGAGCTGCACGGATCTCATTGGTATGCCATGCAAGCGCAATCAGTTGCATTAAACGGCGTTTAAGTTTGGTTTGTTCCGCATCGGTTAAATCATCGTGTTCTAATTGGCCTAAACATTTATTGATTTCAACGTGTTTATGCACTAATGAACGGCGGGTAACTTCGGTTGGGTGTGCGGTTAACACTAATTCAACCAATAATTTTTCAACGGTTTTAATTACGGTCTCAACCGGTGTATTTTGTTCTTTTAAACGAGCAAATAAAGCACCTAATGAACGGTTACCTAATGAAGCATCCTGATGATGACGTGAGATAGTTTGATATTGTTCAGCAATATTGGTGAGGTTTAAGAATTGGCTAAATGCACGTGCAACAGGTAACACATTTTCAGTTGAGATATTCGCCAATTTATCTAGTAATTGTTCGCGTGCTTTTTCATCGCCGGCACGAGAATTTTTTGAAAGAACTCGAATACTTTCAATTAATTCTAAGATATCATTACCTTGGGCTTCACGAATAGTTTCACCTAAAAAATCACCAAGCATATGGATGTTGTTACGCATAGCGGAGTATGGCTGATTCATAATTTTTTCCTATGTCTTGCATAAATTTAACTAAGGGTAGATATACCTAAAAATAGTGAAAATAGCAATAAAGAATTAATTAATTTTGTGAAATAATGATAAAACTCAAATTAACAGAATTTGTTTAAATCACAAAAGTAAAAAAGCGGCCAAATTTGACCGCTTTTTTGTAAAAAGAAAGGTTATTCCACTTGGAATAAGAATGGGTTTAAGCCGCTGCGAGCCAGCCCTTTGTGTTCCATTTCCGCATCTAAAATCAGTGTGCCTAAATCATCAGCGACCGGCTCCACGTGAGGATCTTTTTCTTGGTAAAGTACTTTTAAATAGCTTTCACAATCACTACAGCTTTCAGCTTTAACCGCTGCATCCACGCTGTCGATACTCCAATAGTCCAGTTTACCGCTTTGATCACAGACAGAGCATTGTGAGCGGGTCATATTCCATTCACTTTCGCACAATGCGCAATGTAAATAACGAAGCCCTTGGGTATCACCAAAATGCACAACACTTGCCACTGGTGCTGAATTGCACACCGGACAAGTATGACGTTCACCGACTTCGGTTCGGGTATTACGAGGTAATTGTTGGGCAAGTTGCGTCCAGTAAAGTGATAAAGCTGCCCATAGGAAAACCGCTTTATCTGCACCTACTGTTTCAAAACGTTCGTTGAGTAAATCATCGGCAAAAGCTTCTAATTCGGAACTTGAAGATTTTTCGAGCAACTCAATTGTAGCCAACATGGTGTCATTTGCATAAGGCTTAAACTTATCAATTAAAGCTAATAATAACTCACGCCATTCACTGCTGCGTTGGAAGGTGTTGGCATTTAACGGCTTTTGACCATTTGAAGTTTGAACACAAGCGGTCAATTTTTCCGAATAATTTGCAATAGGATGGCTCTCCAATAAATCTAATTGCACCTCAGAAAGATTCGCCGCAAATTCTAAGTAATCACCAAACGGATTATTCTCTGCAAGTTCTCTTAAACGCTTTGCTCGGCGAAAATAGAGATTCTTTGGATTGGCAAACAGTAGCGGTGGGTTTTGAAACGAACTTGCCGCTTGTTTCATTTCGTTTTCAGGTAAAATTCGGATGCTCATATTATTTTCTCAGGTTAAATCTTGCTAAATGCCCTTAAAAAAGAAACTTAGCAAGTATTTAAAAATCAAGTATTCAAAAATAAAGTGCGGTAAGTTACCGCACTTTAAGTCATTCTAGAAGCCAGTTATTCCTTCACTTGTTTTTCAATTTCAGGTAATACTTCTTCTTTAAACCATTTCGGGTGGTGTTTTTTCGCCCAGCGAACCGTTACCCAACCTTCAACCATACCGGTAATTGAGCCTTTAACCCAGAATGCCATATACATATGTACAAGAATACCGGTAAATAATGCAAAGGCACTTGCTGAGTGGAGTAAGATTGCGATACGTAACGTTTGAATCGAGAAATTCGCAGAGAAATATTTTCTCCACATAATAATGCCCGTAATCAATAGGGTAAACATCGCTAAAATTAGAGTCCAGAACAGCATTTTCTGACCCAAATTGTATTTGCCGTTATAAGCAACTGCGTGTTCGTTACCTTTTAATACTTCGACAATCCCTTTTGCCCAACGAATATCATTTTTTTCCGGAAGATTATGGTGCCAGTAGATCAGCGCCATAATGATAAATGCAATAAACATTACAATACCGGTAAATGGATGTAACGCACGAGCAAGCTGTGGTGTACCGAGAATCTCATGTAACCATGCAAAATCAGGGAAGAAGAAAGCAACCCCGGTAAACATGGTTAAAAAGAAAGCGATAACAAGGAACCAGTGGCTCACACGGGCAAGCGGTTTATGACGAACGATTTTAGTATCATTCGTAATCTCTAATTTCTTACTCATGTTTATCTCCTTCCTCATGATGATCTTCCACATCTTCTTCAACGTTCGGGCCAATCGTTACATAGTGTGCAACTTCAGCGAGGGCAAGACCGCCCATTGCGATAGCGGCAACCGGTTTTAATACGTCTTTCCAGAGCGTAACGGCTGGGTCAATACTCGGATCTTTCGGTAAGCCCGAATATAACTCTGGTTTATCGGCATGGTGTAATACGTACATTACGTGCGTACCGCCCACGCCTTCAGGGTTATAAACACCGGCATTCTCGTAACCACGAGTTTTGAGTTCCGCCACACGTTGTTCACCGTAGTGAAGCATTTCTTCTTTAGAACCGAAGCGAATTGCGCCTGTCGGACAGGTTTTTACACACGCCGGTTCTTGACCTACGTTAACACGATCGACGCAAAGGGTACATTTGTACACGCGGTTGTCTTTATCGTTCATACGAGGAATGTTGAACGGGCAACCGGCGATACAGTAACCGCAACCGATACATTTGTCAGATTGGAAGTCCACAATCCCGTTTGCATATTGAATGATTGCGCCCGGTGCCGGACAAGCTTTTAAACATCCCGGTTCGGCACAATGCATACAGCCGTCTTTACGGATTAACCATTCCAAGCGGTCATTTTCTTCCACTTCATTGAATTTCATTACCGTCCATTGTTCGGCATTCAGGTCAATTGGGTTATCGTAAACGCCTACACATTCTTGTGGGGCGGTACGAAGGTCGTTCCATTCGGAACAACCTACTTGACACGCTTTACAACCGATACAGGTTGATACATCGATCAGTTTTGCCACTTCCACAACATGGCTACGAGCCTGTGGTGGCGGTGTAACGAATGAGGTGGCGGAGACTTTAATAATGTTTTGTTCTTGAACGACCGACATTATGCTACCTCCGTGACTTTCTCAATATTTACCAAGAACGTTTTATATTCAGGGGTTTGCGTATTTGCATCACCCACACGACCGGTTAAACTATTCGCTAAATAACCTTTCTTACCGACGGTTGCAAAGCCCCCGTGGATTGGAATACCTACGGTATGAATAGTTTTTCCGTCCGCTTGTACAGAACGCACACGTTTTGTGACCACAGCTTTTGCCTTAATAAAGCCACGTTTTGAGCTCACTTTAACCGTATCGCCGTTAACAATGCCTTTTTCTTGTGCAAGTGCTTCACCGATTTCCACAAAAGGTTCCGGTTGAGCAATCACATTTAGCATAGATTGCTTCGTCCAGAAGTGGAAATGTTCCGTTAAACGATAAGTTGTACCGACATAAGGGAATTCATCCGCCGTGCCGAAACTTGCTTTATCGTTGTCTAAAATGCGTACCACCGGGTTTTGTACCACATTCGGATGAAGCGGGTTCGTGCCGATTGGGCTTTCGATTGGTTCGTAATGCTCAGGGAACGGACCGTCAACTAATTTATCGATTGCAAATAAACGGCTTACTCCTTCCGGCTGCATAATGAATGGACTGACGTTACTATTCGGTGGTGCAGAGCCGAAGTCTGCCACGTCAATATAGTTCCAGTTTTTACCATTCCATTTTACAAGCTGGCGTTTTGGGTTCCACGGTTTACCGGATGGATCTGCACTCGCACGGTTATAAACGATACGACGGTTTGCCGGCCATGCAAATGCCCAACCTAACGTATTACCTAAACCTGACGGGTCAGAGTTATCACGGTTTGCCATTTGGTTGCCTTTCTGTGTCCATTGACCGGTGTAAATCCAGTTACCTGAAGCGGTTGTACCGTCATTGCGTAGTTGTGCAAACGAAGAAAGCAATTCGCCTTTTTTCACTAAAATTTGACCGCTTGTCGGGTCAACGATGTCTTCTAGTGCGTAGCCGTTAATTTCTTTTGCTAACTCGTCTGCTTTCGGCTCAGCCGGGTTTGCGTAATCCCAAGTCATCGCTTCAATCGTTTCAAGCGATTTACCACCTTCGTGATGATACATTTCTAACATCACTTCACGAATTTCCGAGAGAATATCTACGTCTGGTTTTGCCTCTTTTGGCGGCTCGGCTGCTTTCCAGTGCCATTGTAACCAACGACCTGAGTTTGCAATCGAACCGTCTTCTTCCGCAAAACAGATAGTCGGTAAGCGGAATACTTCCGTTTGAATGTCTGCCGGATTGACATCATTCATCTCACCGTAGTTTTGCCAGAAGTTAGACGTATCTGTTTCTAACGGGTCTAAAATGACTAAGAATTTAAGCTTGCTTAAGCCTTTACGGACTTTATTCGAATCCGGATAAGACGCAATCGGGTTATAGCCTTGGCAGATATAACCGTTAACTTTTCCCTCAACCATCATATTGATGTATTGCATCGGGTCGAGTTTTTTCGGTAATTGTTTTGGTAAATTATGGAAACCGTATTCATTTTCTGCGGTTGCTTTATCGCCATAGAACGATTTAAGCAAGCTGACTAAGAATTTTGGTGTGTTTTGCCAATAGTTTACCTGACCTTCAATCATTGTTTTTGGTGTAATACGCGCTAAGAATGCGTCTAATGACGTATCGTTTTCAGTCGGAAGCGGCATATAACCGGTCAACATTGACGGGAACAAGCCCATATCAGTAGAACCTTGAACGTTTGAGTGTCCGCGTAACGCATTTACACCGCCACCGGCCATACCGATATTACCGAGAAGTAACTGAATCATCGCCATTGAGCGAATGTTTTGTGAACCGACCGAGTGTTGGGTCCAACCTAATGCGTATAAGAAAGTTGTCGTACGTTCTGGTGTTGAAGTTGAAGCAATGGTTTCTGCAAATTCTAAGAATGCTTTTTGCTTCGTACCGCAGATACGTTCCACCATTTCCGGGGTATAACGTTCAACGTGTGCTTTTAATAAGTTAATGACACAACGAGGATCTTGGAATGTTAAATCACGTTTCGGCTGACCGTTTTCATCAAGCTGATAAGACCATGTCGATTTATCGTATTGACGAGTTTCCGCATCGTAGCCGGAGAATAAACCGTCTTCGAATTTGAAGCCTTCGTTTACTAAGAAACTTGCGTTGGTATAGTGTTTAACGTATTCGTGTTGAATTTTATCGTTCGCTAACAAGTAACGGATCACACCTAATAACATTGCGATATCGGTACCCGAACGAATCGGCGTATAGAAATCCGCAACAGATGCCGTACGGTTAAAGCGTGGGTCAACCACCATTAACTTCGCACCGTTTTGTTTTTTCGCTTCAATTGCCCAGCGGAAACCGACAGGGTGTGCTTCAGCGGCATTACCACCCATTACGACCACTACGTCCGCATTTTTGATATCAACCCAGTGATTTGTCATGGCACCGCGACCAAATGTTGGAGCAAGACTTGCTACCGTTGGTCCGTGTCAGGTACTCGCTTGGTTGTCTAAATAGAGCATACCGAGAGAACGTCCCCACTTATGTGTGAGGTAACAGGTTTCATTACTTGCAGCAGAAGCGCATAACATACCTGTGGTGAGCCAACGGTTTACCGGGGTACCGGCTTCGTTGGTTGCTTGGAAGTTTGCATCGCGGTCTTCTTTTAAAAGTTTTGCGATTTTATGAATAGCATCGTGCCAAGAAATTCGTTCCCATTTATCTGAACCCGGCGCGCGATATTCCGGATATTGTAAACGATTAGGACTATTTACATAGTCTAAAACACCCGCACCTTTAGGACATAACGCCCCACGGCTTACCGGATGATCTGGGTCACCTTCAACATGGAATAATTTACCACGTGAATTCATTGCACCATCGCCCATGCTGTACATCAGCATTCCACAACCTACGGCGCAATAAGTGCAAGTTTGGCGAGTTTCTTTGGCTCGTAATAATTTATATTCACGAGGAGCCGCTAACGCAGTTGCCGGCGCAAAGCCTAGCATTGCTGCGGATGTGCCCGCCATACCACCTGCACAGATCTTAAAGAACTTACGTCTAGAGACCTGCATAATCACTCCTACTTAAAAAACAAAACATTCATAAAGAATTAATGTAAATAATTTGAAAAGCTCTAATTGCATACTGCATTTAAAGTGAAGCTATTATTGACTTTTATTTATAATAAGCCATACCCAATCGTAAGTAAAACTAGCACTATTTGCAGTTAGTTTGATATAGCTTAAATATTTAGTGAAATACTAGCGGGATTTAAATGCTGTTGAGTATTTGAGTTTTACAAATTTTTAACAAAATAAGCATAAAATGCAAGTAAAAAAGCATTTTGCTAATAAATTGTTATTAAATGAAAGTGATTTTTATTTCTTCTGCAATAGAAGCAGTGCGAAACTCTTATATTGTTGACTAATAAAAAAATTGTAGAATAACGATAAAAATATGGGGTGGAAGGTAATTTGGAATAAATTATGGATATAACAATACAAAAACAAGCGGTTAAATTACAACAATTTTTTACCACTGAAATTCAAGAAAATCTTATTTGTGAAGTGCCGGTTGCATTAGTTTATAACGGGATTTCTCATGCGGTAATGATGACGACTCCACAAGATTTGGAAGATTTTGCGTTAGGCTTTTCATTAGCGGAAGGCATTTTGGAGGATAAACAAGAATTATACGGCTTAGATGTGATTGAGCAATGCAATGGCATTGAAGTGCAAATCGAGATTGCTACTCGTCAATTTGCGGCATTGAAAGAAAAACGCCGTTCGATGACCGGCAGAACCGGTTGTGGAATTTGCGGGGTAGAGCAATTGGAGCAAGTCAGCCAAAGTTGCAAATTTTTACAAAAAAATGACCGCTTGCAAGCCGTAAACCCACAGGTATTCTATGATTGCTTGCAACAACTTGAACAAGCGCAACAATTGGCACAACAAACCGGCGCAAGCCATGCGGCGGCATTCTTTTCTCCGCAAGGGGAATTGCTTGCAATTCGAGAAGATGTCGGCAGACACGTGGCGCTGGATAAACTTATCGGTTGGTATGCGAAAGCGGGTAAGCCGCTTGGTTTTGTGTTTGTGACCAGTCGTGCCAGTTTTGAAATGGTACAGAAATGTTTGGCGGTCGGTATCGAAATGTTGTGTGCCATTTCCGCAACAACGGCTTTGGCGGTTGAGATTGCGCAGGCACATGATTTCACTTTGAGTGCTTTTACTCGCAAAGGAAAAGCGACCGTATATTCCGGTGAGAAACGCTTGTTATTGGAGAAAGCCTAATATGGACATCGCTTTATTGTTAGCTGAGAAAATTACTCAGTTAACCATTATTGTGTTACTCGGTTATTTATTAGTGAAGCTGAAATTGCTGACTTCGGAACAAAGTTACCCGATTTCGGTTATCGGGCTATATATTATTAGCCCGTCTATGCTGATTACCGCTTTTCAGATCGAATATTCGGACGCTGTTTTACACGGCTTATATTTGTCTTTCGGTATGGCGATTTTGCTGAGCGGTCTGCTGATTTTGATTGGTAAAATATTAAAGCCGATTTTTAAATTAAGCAATTTGGAACACGCCACCGCCATTTATTCGAATTCGGGCAATTTGATTATTCCGTTGGTTGCTTCGTTATTTGGCAATGAATGGGTGATTTACGCCACCGGCTTTATGGTGGTACAAAATTTCTTGTTTTGGTCGCATTTACGCATGTTATTGTGCGGTAAGGGCGAAGTATCTTTGAAAAAGATTTTGACCAATATCAACATTATTGCGATTGTGATTGGTATGCTGTTGTTCCTATTACAAATTAAATTACCTAACGTAATTGCGGGAACATTAGCTTGGCTCGGCGATATGATCGGGCCGATGGCGATGTTAGTAGCGGGGATGTTAATTACGTCGATTCCAGTCAAAGAGATTATGGCGGATAAGCGTATTTATTTGGTTTCGTTTCTTCGCTTGATTTTTATCCCGCTGATTTTATTGGTGATTGTCAAAGTATTCGACTTTGGTAGCTGGGTAGCGGAAAATGGTGCAACTATTGCGATGATTAGCTTTTTGGCAACCACCAGCCCTTCGGCGGCAACCGTAACGCAAATGGCGGTGGTGTATAACCAAGACGCAAGAAAAGCCAGCGCAATTTATGGTGTAACCACCTTACTTTGTGTGTTCACTATGCCGCTGATTATTGCCCTATATCAATGGCTTTAAGGTAAAAACAAGCGGTCTGTTTTGTGGAAGATTTTGCAAATACTTTCCTAAAACAGACCGCTTGTTTAATGAATGACTAGTGACCTAAGCCGCTCGCACCGAGCATAATTGCCCATAGTGCCAATTGTAGTTCGGATTCCGATACCTCTCTACCGTTTAAGTTTACTTTGCCGTTCTCAATTTTTAATGCCAGTTTAATATGTTCAGTGTCTACGCTAGCAATACCTGAGTGTTTCGCACTATTTGCTAATTCTTGAATACGCAGTTTGGCATTTTCTTCCGGTGTACCGATATAATTTGCGTCAGGCGCAATGGTTAACCATTGTTTTGCGATTTCTTCACTTGCCGCTAAATTTAACGTTACGTCCAAATTAGACGGCTTAAAGATTTTAAGCGTATCTTCGATAGATTTCGCTTGTGATACTTGTGCAATATCGAATTTATCCAAATCTAAATTAAGTGAAAAAGTATTTTTACCTTTCGCATTTTGAATCGAAATTTCGTTCACTTTTAATTTAGGTGCTTTGGTAAGGAGGGCTGTTACTGCTGCTTGTAATTGATTTTGGATTTCAGGCGATTCACTTTCTAATTTATCTGAAAGTAAAGTCAATTCATTAAATGATTTTGCGTCAAAATCCATCATCATATCGAGATGAATCTTCCCTAAATTGGCGGTTTTAGCTTCAGCCGCCCAATCTGCATTGAACGTAAGATCTCCGGAACCTACCATACGCTCATTTTTAATTTCACTATGACCTTTAGATGTCAGTTCGTTTAAATTGATGACCTCATTTTTTTCGTTAACAACAGAGAGCTTTTTAATATTCGCTTGATAATCACCTAAACCTTTTAGTTCTGGATATTGTTTATCCTGCGTGTAATTTGCAGTGTAATGTAAGCCGGATAATTCAAACGCACCTTTACTTTCGCCATCATCTTTTATTTTCAGTAACTCAATATTCAAATGTTGTTTACCAAAACCGTTATAATCGCCCTTCAAATAGATTTTTGAGGCTTCAATATTCTCCGATTTAAACGGATTAAGCGTAGCGTTACCGGCTACATTACCACTGTAATGAATATCCGTTGTCGCTGAAAGAACATCGTTACCGGAAAAATAGCTTTTGAGCTGGTTGTCCACGGCAGAAATATGCGTTTCACCGCTTAATAACATTGGCACCAAATTGCCTTTCATTAAACGATTTAACGGAAGCGGTCCATGATAAACGGTATCGTTACCTTTAAGCGAAAAGCTATTTTTATCCGTTTTAACATTGACGTTATATTGAACTGCTGAACTAAAAATGCCTTTAGTGAGTTTGACGTCACTGATATCAGCATGAATATCATAAGCTTTTAGACCCTTTAGTGCGGTATTTACTTGTTCAAGCAGTTCCGGATAACGTTGTTCAATTTGGTTACCGGTATACCACGCACCGCCACTAGTAATTGCAGCTAATGCAGCCACTACAGAAATCACAAGGGTTGATTTTTTCATTAATTATTTCCTTTATAGATTTTAGGGATAATGTAGATTTTTATCCGCTTTTTTTAATATTAAGCTTGTTCAGCCTGTTGTGTTAGCCATTCGCAAGGTTCAAAGCGAGCGCCGTATTGTTTAACGTGTTGACGTAATTGCTTAACGATTTCTGGGGCGCCGATTTTTTCCATATAGGCATAAATCCCGCCTCTAAATTCAGGGAAACCGGCACCAAGTACGGAAGCAACGTTTCCTTCATCAATAGATTGGATCACGTTATCTTGCAAACACCAAGCCGCTTCATTAAGCATACGCAGAATACAACGGCGGGCAATTTGCTCGGATTCCAAATCATTACGGGCAATGGTTTCCATCACATGATAAATACTTTTATCTTCTTGCAAACGTTCGCCTTTCGAATCATACATATAAAAGCCACGTTTATTCTTGCAGCCTTTGCGCTCGTTACGAATCAGTAAATCAATACTTTCGGGCAAATTAAAGCGGCTGCCCAATTCACGAACCAGAGCTGGGTTTGATTTGGCTATCACATCTAGTCCCATTTCATCAATAACTGCTAATGGGCCTAGATGGAAACCGAATTCTTGCAACGAGCGGTCGATAAACTCAATGGATTCGCCATCTACCAAACATTGAATCGCTTCTAATAAGAACGGCGTTAAAATGCGGTTGATAAAGAAGCCTTGTTTATCTGCTACTAATAAAGGTATTTTTCCTTGCTGAATCGCAAAGTGAATCGCTGTGGCAATCGTATGTTCGCAAGTGCCTTCATGCGGTACGATTTCAACCATTTTTTGCTTCGCCACCGGGCTAAAGTAGTGGAAGCCAATCACATTTTCCGGACGTATAGCGACCGAAGCGATATCTCGGATTGCGAAAGTCGATGTATTGGTCGCAAAAATCGCATGTTCGTCATAATAGGCTTCGCTTTCTTGCAACATTCGCTGTTTCAGTTTGAGATCTTCATACACAGCTTCGATAATAAAATCGGTCGATTTTGCCGCAACAAGGCGCTCGCCGCCGGTAATTAGGTTCATTCTCTGAATCATTTGCCCCGGATTAAGCTGGTTTTTATCCACTTCATTACGCATCAATTCGTAGCAGGTGCGTAGTGCTTTACGGATTTCCGAAGGATGAATATCTTTAATTCGCACCGGCACTTGCGCATTGTTGGCGGTTAGATAGGCGATTCCCGCACCCATATAACCGGAGCCAAGTACACTCACTTGCAATACATCTCTTACATTACCACGAATGCGATATTTATCTTTCATCGCACGTTCGGTTTTTTTCAAATCAATTAAAACTTTTGATGTCTCGGTATGAAATAATTCGGCGAATGCGTGTTGCTCTAAGGTTAAGCCAGCCTTGAAATGCGGCTCTTTTAGCAATTCGATAAGACGGGCAACCGCAGGGTAGTTGCCAAAGGTTTTTAGCCATACCAAATTTTCGGTGCGATCGAGAAACTTATGGCGGAAAAGGGTATTTCCTTCTAATTGTTTACGCCATTTTTTAAATAACGTAAGCGGTCGTTTATGATCGACTTTTTGCACTTTGTTATTTAATAACATTTGATATGCGGTATCAAAAAGTCGGGTCACCGGTACGAGTTTATCCACTAACGCAAACTTCTTCGCTTGTTCGGCATTGATTTTATGTCCAAATAGTAATAGCGGTGTGGCATTTTGCAAGCCGATTAAACGAGGTAAACGTTGTGTACCGCCGGCAAACGGTAATAAGCCGGAACGTACTTGTGGCATCGCAAATTGTGTGTGATTTTCATCCGTTGCCAAACGATAATCACAAGCCAATGCCAATTCTAAGCCTAAGCCGAAACAATTGCCGTCAATTGCGGAGATCACCGGCATTTTTAGTGTATTAATTTCGCGCATGACCGCCTGCGCTTCTTGCGAGAATATTCTTAGCTGTTCCGCCGTTTTCTCTTTTAGAATGCTCGGCTTGAAGCCCTGAATAAAGTTGTGCGCACGAGCAGAGATAAAAATCACGCCTCGAGCTTGCTGATAAATGATACTGCCGATAACGCTGCGTAGTTCGCTGACAAAATTTTCCGGTAACCAGTTAGCATCATTATCTAAAGTTTGAATACGAATAATCGCGATACGGTTATCATCAATTTCTACTTGAAACACCGGTGTTTGTTCTTGTTGTTCAATCATCGTATCTCCCTTATTCACTTTCTAAAACCATTGCGGCACCTAAGCCACCTAAACCACTGGAAGCGACTAACGCTAAGCCACCGCCTTGACGTTTTAAGGCATAAAGCGATTGAATAATTGTGCGTAAACTGGTTACCGCACGTGGGTTACCAAACGCAATGGAACCGCCTAAATGATTGAGCTTATCCAGCTCAATTTTGCCCAAACAAGCGGTTCGATTTAGGTATTTTTTTGCAAATTCATTCGACTCAAAAAATTGAATATTGGCGAGCATTTGGCTTGCTGACGACTCATGAATATCAATAAAACTCATATCTTGTAATTGAAGTTCCGCACGGTCGAGCGCTTGGGCGCTGGCAATAGTTGCGCCGGCAAACATATCTTGCCAAATATCATTACCGGTAATGGCATAACTGCGGATATAGCCAAGTGGAGTGAGTCCTAAATTTTTCGCTTTGTTTTCATTCATCAGTAAAACTGCTGCAGCGCCGTCAACCGGCTGTGGCATATTCGCTTCGGTAACGGTAGCATAGTCTTTATTTACCAATGGCGAGAAACGTTGGTAATAACGTGAACGGGTTGCAGCGGAAACTAAGGTGTCCGAAACTACAAAGTCTTTATAAGGGGGAGGGAAAGACGGCATGACTTCTTCTTTTAATAAACCGATTTTCCATGCATCTGCCGCTTTTTGGTTGGAAAGACGGGCGTATTCGTCCTGATCTTCTCGGCTAATTTTGTAGTCTTGCGCCATTTGTTCCGAGACTTCCGCCACCGACATTTGAGTGGTGAAGTCTTTCAAATTCACGCTGTGAGGTTTGAAATCGCGCCAAGAGAACTGGCGGAAACGACGATATTTTTCGTCTAGCGTTTCTGCAGCAAAAATAGATTTGAAGTTGTAAATAACCCGAGGGCTAATGCTTAACGGTGCATTAGAAATCGAATCGGCACCACCGGCAATACCCGCAGAAATTGAGCCATTAACGATACTGCCAGCAACATTCGCGATCGCTTGCAACCCAGATAAGCAAGAACTACTGATACTGTAAGATTGTAAATGCGGCATATTGAGCGCAATCGCAATTTCACGTGCTGGATTTGGAATATCCGGTTGTTGGATTACTTGACCAAATACTAATTGCTCGATTTCTTTTCGCTCAATCGCTGTACGGCTGAGTAATTCATTGGTTACCATTGTGCCAAGGCTAGTTGCATACGTGTCTTTGAAACCGGTATCTCTGCGAGCGAACGGTGTTCGGAGTCCTGCTACAATCGCAACACGCTCACCTTTTACGGTCAGTAGATTCTGATTCGGCATTGTTTGTCCTTATCGGGAGGGGATGTTGAGTTGCAAAAAGTGATATTGTATCACCGTTAGGCAGAAAAGAAATATAGATTAAGAAAGATAGGAGCAGCGGTCAAATTTACATAAACATTTGCAAAAAAAGATACAAATTCGACCGCTTGCATGTGAAGGAATAACTTATTCCGTTTTGTCTTTGTATTCGCACAAATCTTCAATGATGCAAGAACCGCAACGAGGTTTGCGTGCAACACAGGTATAACGTCCGTGTAGAATCAACCAGTGATGTACATCTACCTTGAATTCGGCAGGAACTACTTTCAGTAATTTTTCTTCGACTTTTACTACGTCTTTACCTGGGGCAAAGCCGGTGCGGTTGGATACGCGGAAAATATGCGTATCTACGGCAATGGTCGGGTGCCCGAAGGCAGTATTCAGTACCACATTTGCGGTTTTTCGTCCTACGCCCGCCAATGCTTCAAGCGCTTCACGATTTTCTGGTACTTCACCGTTATGTTTTTCGATTAAATCACGGCAAGTTTTAATAATGTTTTCCGCTTTGCTATTAAAAAGCCCGATGGTTTTAATATATTCTTTTAGCCCATCAACACCTAAATCCAAAATAGCTTGCGGCGTGTTTGCCACTGGAAACAGTTTATCAGTGGCTTTATTCACACCTTTATCGGTCGCTTGCGCAGAAAGAATGACAGCAATTAGTAATTCGAACGGATTGCTGTAATTAAGCTCGGTAGTTGGATGTGGGTTTTCGTTACGTAAACGGGTTAAAATTTCAATTCGTTTTGCTTGGTTCATAGAAAGTTTAATAAGCCTTGATCATAGAGCATTTTTGCTACCATTATAAATGACGTGGTGACTAATATTGGACGTACTAATTTTTTACCTTTTGTGACTACCATTCTCGCCCCGAGAGTACCGCCGATAAATTGTCCGACTATCATGATTAGACCGATTTTCCATAATACGGCACCACCTAGAATAAAGAAAATCAATGAGGCAAAGTTAGAGGTAAAATTTAACACTTTGGCGTGCGCCACCGCTTTCGGTAAATTAAAGCCAAGTAACAAAATAAATGCAAGAGTGAAAAATGAACCGGTCGCTGGCCCAAACATTCCGTCATAAAAGCCAACGCCGGCGGCCGCAGTGAACGCAAACAATGGTAGACTGATGCGTTGTTTTCGATCTTCGTCACCAATACTTGGGCTAAATAAAAAATAAATACCGATAATCAGCACTAAGAAGGGTAATAATGCTTTGAGTGCGTTCACATCAATAGTTTGTACGAAGATTGTACCGCAAGCAGCGCCAATAAAAGTCAATAAAATCAATAGGAAAATCTGTTTGAGATCGACCGCTTTTTTGCGCACAAAATAGATAGAAGCGGAAAATGACCCGCCGCAAGCTTGCAACTTATTGGTACCTAATGCCATGGCAGGGGGGACACCGACAGCTAATAATGCCGGAATCGTCAGTAATCCACCACCGCCGGCGATTGCGTCAATAAAGCCGGCTATCATTGCCACGCTAAATAAGATTGCAAAAACATCTAGTCCTAATTCCATTTTCTTTCCCTTATGCAAGCGGTTAAATTTGCAAAATTTTTCGCAAAATTAACCGCTTGTTTGTTAATAAATAACCATTTCATCTATATGTACGGCAACTGAGCCGAATTCATAGCCTAACAATGATTCGATTTCTGCTGATTTCTTGCCTTTAATCCGTTCTAACGCTTCGCTACTGTAGCGAGCCAAGCCAAGTGCTAACGCTTTACCTTCTTGATTAAAGATTTTAACCACTTCGCCACGACTAAAGACGCCTTTTATATCTGAAACTCCGACAGGCAAGAGTGATTTATGTTGCAATAATGCGGCTTCCGCACCTTTATCAACGATTAATGTACCCATCTGCGGGGCAGCGAATAGCCACCGTTTTCTGCCTTCTAAGCGGTCGGATTGCACTAAAAATTTACTACCGATTGCCACATCATTGGCTAAATCCACCAATACATTTTCACGTGAACCGGAAGCAATAATTGTTTCCACGCCAGAACGAGTAGCAATATCTGCCGCAGTAATTTTGGTGCTCATACCGCCGGTACCGAGTTCGGTTGAACTACCACCGGCAATTTGACGAATTTCCGGCGTAATTCTTTCAACAACGGAAAGGAGAGTTGCATTCGGATCTTTACGAGGGTCTGCGCTAAAAAGCCCCTCTTGGTCGGTTAATAAATAGAGTTGGTCAGCGTGTGCAAGGATCGCAACTAAAGCAGATAAGTTATCGTTATCGCCCACTTTAAATTCTTCGGTTGCTACGGTGTCATTTTCATTGATGACCGGAATGATTTTTTGTTCTAACAGCGCATTTAGCGTATCTCGAGCATTTAAGAAACGTTCACGATCGTCAATATCGGCACGTGTTAATAAGATTTGCCCGATATGAATGCCATAGATATCGAATAAATTTTCCCAAGTCCGAATTAGTTGGCTTTGTCCGACCGCTGCTAACATCTGTTTATAAGCAAGCGTTTTGGGAAGTTCCGGATGACCGAGGTAATCACGCCCAGCAGCTGCAGCACCGGACGTAACCACGATAATGCGGTGGTGCTGATGCAGTTGAGCGATTTGTTTAACTAACTCTAACATATAAGGACGGCTTAAACTTTTGCCGCCGTGTGTAAGGGTACTTGTCCCAAATTTGATAACAATAGTCTTGCTCATGAGCTGTATTTCGGTAGGTTGTCTAAAGAAAAAAAGAATTATATGAAAAGTAGCACTTTTGTTTGCTAAAATCACTATTAATTTCAACTTAAATCAAACTAAAAGGCATAAGGGCGGAAAAATTGATGGAAATTAGTTTAATTGTAGCACGTACAAAAAATCACGTGATTGGTAAGGATAATCAAATGCCGTGGCATTTACCGGTTGATTTGGCATGGTTTCGTCAAAATACGCTAGGCAAGCCGGTGATTATGGGGCGTAAAACTTACGAATCAATCGGCCGTCTATTGCCGAAACGTCCTAACATTATTTTATCTCGTTCCGGATTTTCGGTAGAAGGTGCTTATATGGCGACAAATTTCGAACAAGCGGTTGAATTAGCCAAAACTTTTGCAAATGTGGAAGAAATTATGGTGATCGGTGGCGGTGAGCTTTTTAAACAAACGCTTCCGTTTGCCGATAAAATTTATTTAACCGAAATACAGGCGGAGATTGAAGGCGATACGTTTTTTGAATTTGATGAAGAGCATTGGCAGTTAAAACAGGAACAATGGTCCGATGTTGATGAACAAAACCCTTATCAATGCCGTTTTATGTTACTGGAACGTAATGATTGCTGATTTTATCATCAGTTAAAACACAAAAATGTGAACGCAATCCTTTGCTTTTTTTAAAGTTAAACACAAACAAAATAAGACTGATTAAAATAATATACAGATATTAATTTAGGAGGTTCTTATGGATTATGTAGAGTTATTCGGCTATTTTGCGATGTTTTTAGTGGGCGTATCTTTTTTATTAAGAGATGTGATTAAGTTGCGTTTTGTGAATGCGGTAGGATGTGCTTGCTTTACCATTTACGGGTTAATGATAGGCTCTTTACCTGTTGCCGGTTTAAACTTTTTTGTGGCCTGTACTAATCTTTATTTCTTTATTAAACATATGCGTGAAAGAGCATAATGAATTAAATAAGCCACAATAAGAGACCGCTTATCAGGGACTGATAAGCGGTCTCTTTTTATCAATTATTTTCCATCCCAAGCTTTAATTGCATTGTGACGGATATTTAAACGGCTTTTTGCATCGCCTTTGTAGTAGTTTTTATCTAAACCACCCTCCCAGTCACCGTAGTTCGGGTTTGGTAATACGATAAATTGTTTACCAAATTTTTCTTTATTTGCACTGACAAAGTCACGGCGTTCCGCATTTGATTTTTTGTAGGTAGCATCACCAAAGTCATTTAAGTTATCGCCTAGGTAAAGTACGATTTCATAACCTTGTTTTTCAATTTGTTCGAAACGAGGCGTTTTGTTCGATTTGTCTTTTTTGAGGAACAACGTTTGTTCGTTTACACCGGTAAAACCTAATTCTTTCATATCATCGATAGTCGCTGCTTTTTCGCCGCTGTCTTTACGGTTTGATACGTAGAACATTGTACCTTTGTGGCTGTTTACATAGTTATTAAACTCAACCGCGCCAGCAATCGCTTGAGTTTGACGCGCATTTACCCAACGTGTCCAGCTTTCGCCGTCAAATGATTTATGATTTTTTACTTGCCAGCCTGCATAAGGGCTGTTATCTACCATTGTTTCATCAAGGTCTACTACAACCGCTTTTTTCTTACCTTTTGCTACTTTTGCATTATCAAATGCAATTTTCGCCATATTGAAAGCTTGGTGAGCGAGAGCTTGATATTCGCCTGATTGTTGCATCCAGTTAATTCCTAATGCCGCTTGTTCTTGCAAGATCATTTCATCGTGCTTTTGTGCATGGTGATGGCAGCCGGTTAATGCAAACATTGATGCTACAGCGATTGCCGTTAATTTAACTAATTTCATTATGTTCTCCTTTCGTGTTTGTTTCTTTTGCAATTTTGGCAATGACAGCCAAAGCGCCCAAAGGGTACAAATAAACCTGATTTTTGTCTATTCACTTTTGTAAAAAAGTACGTTAGCCTGTTACTCTTTTAATCTAAATCAATAACAATTAAGGACACAACATGAGTGCATTTTTGAAAATAACACAATTTGTCAGTAAAACTTTTGCTATCTGGGTCGTGTTTTTGGCTGTATAGAATCAATAAAACAAAGAAATATAGGGAATTGGCGGGAAAAACGGGAACAAGTGGGACGTGAACCATTGAAAACAGGGGCTTCGTGATGAAAGCCCCTTTATTATAGCTAGACTATGTCTATCTATAAAAACCACACGCTACGCGTGTGGAATCAAAGAGCTTAAGCGATGAGAGAATAAAAAATCCTCCTATAATGAATGTGGCTGACAACCAAAATTCAACATATGTCATGGTAAGTAAATCCAATGACGATTCAAGTCTATCACACACCAGATGGAACTGTAAGTATCATATTGTTTTTATTAGGACCACTTCAAACCACTATCTGCAATAAATTACCCTCAGTCATTCATCACTTTTCAGCACTCATCAAAATAATTATATCGGTTATAAGTCTCTTCCAGCTTATTTCTGACACTGTGCGCAAGAATAGATTCACTCACTAATTAAACCGGTATTCTCGGCATAATCCATTATTCCCTCGATACTTCTTAGCGTTTTTTCGATTACGGATGTGTGCCCTTTTCTGTAAACCGGTTGCAATACTTCTACCAGTAAACGAGAGTTAATATCTTTAATCGGCAATGCACCAAGCTTCGGGAATATGTGTTTATCAAGTCTTCGCCACTCATCAAACATTGTTTCTTCTTTAACTTTTTGCGATTTAAATGCTTTCCATTTCACCGCAATTTTATAAAAACTATTTTCAATTCGGTCCGCTTTCTCAGCTTCTTTTTCTCTTAGATATTTTTTCGGGTCTATTCCGTCAGCAAGTAACCCACGATAAAACTGTCTTAACTGACGAGCTTCTTTGAGTGATATATCCGGATAATCTCCAAGAGTGATAGACGTTCTGGATTTTGTTATAGGACGCTTGTAATCAAGTCGCCATTTTTTCGAAGTATTTGTGATAAAAAGAATTAAACCTTCGCCGTCACGTAATGGACTTTCTTCGGGTTTTGCATTGTTTATTTGTTGCGCAGTTAGAGGTTTTATTATGACTGCCATTTTTCGCTCATCTCCTTGAGTAACATTGAGCTAAGCTGATCTTTATAGATCGTTGCAAAAGACAAAAGCCTTTGATTTTCTTAGCGTTTTTAATGTTTTGAGCGTTGGGGAACGTAATTTTTGGAGGTGTGTACCGGAGTCGAAATATAGCTCTGTGAAATAGCTAAGAAAGCTTATTTATACACCTGAGGTATTGAGTATTCAATTTGTTGTTTGACTTGGGCGTAGATTGGTTTGAATTCTTCACAGCGGGTTTTATCTACATTAGCTTTTTGGTGGTTATATTTTTCATGCATTTGTTCAAAGTAAAGACGTGAAAGCTCGTCTTTTTCGATAAATTGAGCATTTTGTTCGCCAATTAACTCTTTTAATAAATTTTGTTGAAAATAAAGCATCGTCATGCTTTCGGCAACAGACCAATTGTCATAGATTTGTTGGTAATTTGGTTTTGCAAGATCAGGGAAAAGACATTGCTCAATGTTATTTAACTGGCGAACCAAGATTTTCATATCGGTAGCTGAGATTTTGTATTTGGCGTGTTCCGTATAAGCGGTCGGATTTTCAGCAGAATTTGCAAAACTTGTATTGCATAAAGCTGCACAAATCAAGATAAATAAAGTTTTTCGCATTGTATTTATTCCTATGTCTGTTTGGGACAGCATAGCACAAATCTTTTGTTTTGCGCAAAAAATAAACCCTCCGAAGAGGGCTTATTTTAAGAGAGCGTTATACGATACCTTGTTCTAACATTGCAGTTGCCACTTTTTTGAAGCCTGCGATGTTTGCACCGTTTACGTAGTTTACGAAACCGTCTGCTTCTGTGCCGTTTTCTACACAGTTTTCATGAATTGCTGTCATGATATTGAATAGACGTTGGTCAACTTCTTCACGAGTCCAAGATAAACGAATTGCGTTTTGGCTCATTTCTAAACCTGAAGTTGCTACACCACCTGCGTTCGCTGCTTTACCCGGAGCGTAAAGGATTTTCGCTGCGATAAATACTTCAACGCCTTCAAGTGTAGTCGGCATATTTGCACCTTCAGCTACGCAGAAACAGCCATTTTTCACTAATTCTTTTGCCGCTTCGCCGTCTAATTCATTTTGTGTCGCACACGGAAGTGCAATATCACATTTAACACTCCATGGTTTTTGATCTTCAAAGTATTGGATGCCTTGTTCTAGAGCGTATACTGATAAACGTTCGCGGCGTTCATTTTTCAACACTAATAAATCCGCTAATTGTTTTTCAGTCATACCTGAATCTGGGAATAATACATAACCGTTTGAGTCAGATACAGTTAATACTTTCGCACCTTTTTGGATTGCTTTTTCTGCAGCATATTGTGCTACGTTACCCGAGCCTGAAATAACAACACGTTTGCCTTCAAAGCCTTGACCTTTAGTTGCTAACATTGCATCTGCAAAGTAAACAGCACCGTAACCTGTTGCTTCCGGACGAATCAAGCTACCTCCCCAAGTTAAGCTTTTACCGGTTAATACTGAAGTAAATTCATTACGTAATTTTTTGTATTGACCGTACATATAGCCGATTTCACGACCGCCTACACCGATATCACCCGCCGGTACGTCAGTATCTGCACCAATGTGACGAGATAATTCGGTCATAAATGCTTGGCAAAAACGCATTACTTCTGCGTCTGATTTACCTTTTGGATCGAAATCCGAACCTCCTTTACCACCACCCATCGGTAATGTAGTTAACGCATTTTTGAATACTTGTTCAAATGCAAGGAATTTTAAAACACCTAAGTCAACAGTCGGATGGAAACGAATACCGCCTTTATAAGGACCAATTGCAGAGTTCATTTGAACACGATAACCACGGTTTACTTGCACTTGACCTTTATCATCAACCCAAGTTACACGGAAAGTAATAACACGCTCAGGCTCAACGATACGCTCTAAGATACCTTGTTGAGTATATTGTGGATTTTTTGCAAGGAATGGTGCTAATGAACCGAAAACCTCTTCCACTGCTTGGTGGAATGGTGCTTGGTTAGGATCACGTTGTTTGATTTTTTGAAACAATGCGTTTAAGTCGCTCATAAAGTACTCCTATTTTGTTTGAATTTTAGTAAAAATTAGTTGTGTTTTGCTATGTCTTGGAGTCTAGCAAGCAATTTTTAATTTGAAAAGGTGTAATTAAAAAAATTTATCAAGTAAATTACAAAAATTTAGTTAATTGATTAAAAAATGCTCTTTTATTGATTTGTTATGATTGTTAATAAGAGTAAATGCTCAAAAATTAGGTTGAAATTGACGATTTGATTGCAAATTCGGTTATGTTGTACAAAAACTAATGATGAGACTATTGATTAGAAATATTAATGAATGCTCTGAGGCGTAAAAAAGCCCACATCTGTGGGCTAATAAATTATTCCGCTTTAGTCGCTTCAATAGGTTTATCTAATTTGATATCACGAACTAAACCTTGGTTATCGAAGTAAACAAAGAGAGTATGCTGAATAGGATCGTTATACCCCTCACGTTTAATGAAAACATAATCCCAACGGTTTTGTGCAAATACGTCTTGTAACATAGGTGTGCCGAGTAAATATTGCACTTGTGTTTTGTTCATGCCGATTTTTATTTGATCAATTTTATCTTGTTCTAAATAATTGCCTTGTGGAACATCAATACGATACACTACTTTTTTTACGGTAGAACAAGAAGTTACACCGACAGCAAGCAGTGCGATAGCTAAAAGAGATTTCATTTTCATAATATTTATTGACCTTTGAATTGTTCAAAATGATTGGATAGATAATACCCAAACTCATAAAAATTTTCCATTACTTATTGCGTTCCAATTGATCACGCAAATTTGCCGGTAAACCTTTGATTGTCAATGTATCGTTTAGTTCATCCCAAATTAAACGTTCGCCGAGTAATTCCGCATTGAAACTAATTGTTACTCCCTTTCCTGAGCCTGAATATTTGGTTAAGGTTTTTAATGCATTACGAACTGGTGGAATATTTTCTTCTAGCCCGTATTCTTGTTCTTGAGTAAATTGCGCAAAATTCACTTCGTTTAGTGTCGGCAGAGCTTCGGATAATTTGCTTAATGCGATTTCTTCGCCGCTATTAATTTGTCCTTTACAATATTCGAATACTTGTTTTTTTACTTCACGAGTTTGTGGTGCAGATAATTCCCCTTGATCACAATAGTCACTCACCGCTTGTAAAAGCGTTTGATTTTGTAATTGAGGGTTAAAACCTTCTTCCGCACTGAGAAAATCCATAAAGAAATCTGCAATTTTTCGTCCGACTCGCCCTTTAATAAAGGTGAGATAACGATTTGATTGCGCATTGATTTTTAATTCAGTCAGATTAATGCGGCAAGCGATATCATACTGAGTAATATCCAAATATTCGGTACGTTTAATCTCTAATTGGTCGTCGACTAACATTGAGGTATGGCTATCAATCAATGCAATAAATAAATAATCTGTGGCTAAAAAGTTATAACGGCAAAGGATAAAGGTTCCGCCTGATGCAAAAGGATATTTGGCTAATTCACTAGAGAGCATTTTTGCGCAACTGTGACTGAACGGTAAAAAATCAGTTTCTTGTTCTAATAAGCGATTAAGTTGCTGAGCAAATATAGATTCATTTTTAAAGATACCGTAAGCCTTCGCTTTACTTTGATAGGCTTGGTGAAGCTGTAACATCATTTGTTCAACTTCGGGGCTAATGGCAAGGAGGTTGTCGCGAAGCACCGTATTTAACTCCGGTGTTTCGCCTTCGGTTTGATGAATCTGGTGAAGGACAATTTCAGTAACGTTAATGCTCATACTATTTCTCTTGAGATTCGGGGTAGAAATAAAAGGTGGGAGATATTATCATTAAACGCACTATTTTTCATTATTAAAAGAAGGAATTCACCATGACTAAAGTTATTCATACAGAAAAAGCACCAGCAGCAATTGGCCCATACGTACAAGCGGTTGATTTAGGTAATCTTGTTTTAACATCAGGACAAATTCCGGTTAATCCGCAAACAGGCGAGATTCCAAGCGATATTACTCAACAAGCGCGCCAATCATTAGAAAATGTAAAAGTAATTGTTGAACAAGCCGGTTTAAGCGTAGCGGATATTGTTAAAACAACCGTTTTTGTGAAAGACCTAAATGATTTCGCAACAGTTAATGCTGAATATGAAGCGTTTTTCCGTGAGAATAATCATCCGACATTTCCTGCTCGTTCTTGTGTTGAAGTCGCTCGTTTACCAAAAGATGTTGGTTTAGAGATTGAAGCGATTGCAGTACGCAAATAAGCGGTCATTTTTAGAGAAAATTTTGCAATGAAAAACATTACGCCCAATTGGCATGCGCCAGAGCATATTCATGCCTTTACTACCGTTAGAACAGGCGGCGTCAGCCAAGTGCCTTTTGATAGCTTTAATTTAGGTGATCATGTCGGTGATAATCCTAAGGATGTGCAACAAAATCGCCAGTTATTGGTGGAGCAGTTTGGTCTACCACATTTTCCACTATTTTTAACGCAAACACATAGTACTCGTGTGATTCGCCTACCATATGACGGTGATAATTTAGAAGCGGATGCGGTTTATACCAATCAACCGAATCAGGTTTGTTTAGTGATAACTGCAGATTGTTTACCGGTTCTATTCTGTAGTAAAGATGGAAAAGAAGTCGCAGCGGCTCACGCCGGATGGCGAGGCTTATGTGATGGCGTATTAGAAAATACGGTAGTGGAATTTTCTTGTTCGCCAACGGAAATTTGTGCGTGGTTAGGACCGGCAATCGGTTCAACTAAATTTCAAGTCGGCAAAGAAGTAATGGAGCAGTTTTGTGCATTTGATCCACAAGCGGAACAGGCATTTGTTGCTGATCCGACAGTAAGGGGTAAATTTTTAGGAAATCTTTACCAAATTGCACAGCAACGATTGAATAAATTTGGTATTACCGAAATTTCTGGTGGAGAGCATTGTACTGTTACTGAGCAAGAACGCTTTTTCTCTTACCGAAGAGATAAGCAGACAGGACGTATGGCTAGTATAATTTGGCGATCTGAATAAAGCACAATTTATAGCGAGTATGTTTTTTATGCGGGTGTTCGCCTAACGCTAGACGAACACCCAAAATTTCCCTATAATCCAATCTCATTTCTTTATCCCCCCTTAGCTCAGTTGGTTAGAGCAGGCGACTCATAATCGCTTGGTCACTGGTTCAAGTCCGGTAGGGGGGACCATTTACCCGTTGCATATTGTCTTTTATTGTCTTAAATCCTTTGTAAATCAACAAGTTACAAGTCTTATATAATCCTTTATTGTCTTTTTAGTTGCTTATTGTCTATGGTTTTATGATCCCTTGGATGATCCCTTGAACAAAAAGGGAAATTTCAAGGGATCATGATGGATAAAATAACAGGCAAAAAGCATAGATTTTCCGCTTATTTGCCATTGCATAAGTAACTATTTTATGGCAATTAAAAATTACCCTTTAAATGATACCCAAATTAAGAATCTAAAACCTCAGATAAGCGTTTTTCAAGTGAGCGATGGTAGTAGCGGTCTTCTATTAAGAATTTATCCTAGCGGCGTTAAAAGCTGGATTTTCAGCTATATTCATCCGGTAACGGGGAAGCGAATCACTAAAAAATCTTTCGGGAAATACCCGGAAATCAGTCTAGCTCAAGCTCGTAAAATCAGAGATGAATTTAAATCTTTATTAGTCCAAGGTATTGACCCTTACGAATATAAAGCTAATCAGTTAAAAGCGAAGGAGAAAGAGGAAGAAACGCTGGAAACTTTGGCTTATAAATGGATTGAGTGGAAAGCGGAGAAAGACAAACTCAAAGAAGACACCAAAAAGAAAACAATTAGGCGATTAGAAATTCATTTATTCCCCAGATTTAAAAATTACCGAGTAACGCAAATAGAAATTAGTGATTGCATTGAGAAGTTAAAGGATTTACAGGCTAATCATTCTGATATTTTGTACCGTGTTATCGGGAATTTTATTGAGATAATGACTTACGCCCGATTTTTACAGCTAGTGAAGTACAACCCTATAGCGGACTTAAAGCAAGCGTTTAGCTATCAAGAAGCAACGCATCAACCGACAATTACGCCGCAAGAGTTGAGCGAATTTTTAAAAGAATTAGATAAATCTGATCGTAAGTATGAAACGAAATTGTTAGTTAGATGGCAATTACTCACTATTTTGCGTCCGGCTGAAGCGGTTGCCGTAGAATGGAGTGAAATTGATTGGGAGAAGAAAGTACTTACTCTTCCGGCGGAAAAAATGAAAGGTGGCAAGCGGGCGCACCGTGTAGCCTTAAATTCTCAAGCCTTAGCTATTTTGGAAGAAATGAAAAAATTTAATGGTCATCGGCGTTTTATTTTTTGCTGCCGAGTAAATCGAGATAAGCCGGCAAATTCTCAAACTGTAAATAATGCTATTAAGAAAATGAGTAATGGCAAATATAGGGGGTTACTTGTGGCCCATGGACTAAGAAGTATCGCAAGCACTTATTTACATGAACGATTTACAACGGAGTATCATGTAGTGGAGGCTTGCCTTGCCCACGTCGATACAAATAGCGTTAAAACCAGCTATCACCGAGGCGACTATCTAGAGCGTAGATTTCCAATTATGCAAGCGTGGGGGGATTTTGTAGAATCTTGTGAATAGTATTGAAGCGGTCATTTTGAACCGCTTTTTTTATAGTTCAAGAAAATTAACTTATATAGCTGAATACTAGATTTATATGAAATTATTACGCAATGAGTAATTGATATAATGATAGAACCAATCATCGCCAAAAACGGCAAGCTAAGTATGAATGATATAGTCCCTAAACTAAGGGTAAATATAATCCAACTAAAAGAAAATGGTTCTATTGTATCTCTTAATAGATATCCAACAATGCCATAACTAGAAATAGCTAACAAAATAGAAATATTGGTTAGATTCAACATAGTTACTAGTTTCATGACTAAAAAATCTTCTTTTGTTTTGTTGGCTGCCTTTATTTCTCCTATTCATAGATACGCCTAAAAACCCCCTATTTTAGGAGTAATATCATTCAATTCTTCATCCTTACTCTTTAAGTAAAGGAATCCAATAGCTTCTGAGAATTTAAGAAGATAAATGTTCCTTCATTATTATCTTTTTTCTTGTTAAACCAATCTGAGAATTCTTTATAATCTTTCTTTAGACTATTAAAGAAAGGAACATTTAAATTGATTTTTTCAAATTTAGTATAAATTAAATTTTCCATAAATTACTCCTCTAGGTTACCTAATAAAATTTAATTATCGACTTATCTCTTTCTATGATAAATATAGTGTTTGACTTTACGATTCGATAACTGGCTTAATAGTTTCAAATGCCATAAATCAAGAGGACTTAACTATTTCAGTCTAATATTGGTTTGATAATCTCTGCTAGCTCTTCAGTCATCCATAGTTGTTCTGCTAGAGCGTTCCAGACGGCATCTTCAGAAAGTACGCTGTAATTGCCTTTAGTATCGATGATATATTGTTCGGCATTATCGTGGAGTTCTAACCATTTAGGGGTGTGATAAAACTTATGGAGTTCTTGGGTTAACTTTGCTGCTTCTTGCCAATCTTTTAGACTTTTTTGCAGCTTTTGTTGTAGTTCTAGCAATTGTCCGTAGTTATCTTGCGCTTGTTGGATTTTTTGTTGCATGATTTATCTCCTTTTATTAAACAGCTTTGGACTATTTACAAATAGCACCGATGTTCAACCGCCACTAGGGCGGTTTAGGAATGTTATCTAAGCTTATGTATAATGATTTTAGCTGCTTTTAAATCACCTGTTGAAGAATCTTTTTTCATTTTAATAGAAACATCAGCTTGAATTGCTTTATTAATTTTCAGCTTGGCAGTATTTACACCATTTGCTATTTCTATTTTTACTCGATAATCGATTACATTGGGAATAAACCAGCCCAGCCTTAAAGAGTTCGGCGTTATTGTCATCTTTTACAGGAGACATTACATCTAATGAACTCTGGGTAACCGCTTTACGATTTCTTACGTTTTGTTCAATCGTTTTCTTAAATTCTTTTGGAGTCATTTTAGCTAATTCAGCTCCTTCTTCCCAAATTCTAGAATCTACATAATAATTATTGATAGTGTTATAGCTATCAATAGCTATGGTTCCATTATCCGCTCCTGCTGTTGCTGCTTTATACACGCCATAAAGAGTAAAACAAGAAACAACAGCCAATATGATTGCACCAGTTGTTTTCATTGCTTTGTCTCCAAATTTATCGTGGATCTGTTGTAAGAAGGTATCATATTCAGCTTGTGAATTGAGAAATAATTTTATAAAAGTTTCCTCTAATAAGCTACCTTCTTTGATAGATTTTACATAAAGTTCAATATTATGAATATCTACATTAAACAGTGCATTTAATGTTGGTTTAGTGCTTTTTACTAGAACGTTTAAACCACGTAACGATTTTATAACATCGTCAACATGTAGTGGCTTTGTTGCTGAATAATATAGATTTTGTGGAAAAGCAATTGATAGTTCTTGTTCATTTAATTTCATTTTAGCCTCCTTTACAAATTATCTCTTTCTACTATAAATACGGTGTTCTACTATTGTTCCGATAATTCGGATTTCTTGTTTAAGTGATGACATACTATGTCAATCAGGGTTAAGCGATACTAACTCAAAGTGCTATTTGTCATATTCATTTAAATCTTCTAGTGGGCGATATTTTTAAATGTGGCTTCACAATCCCCGTTGATTGCTGCAACAAATTCACTGGCATGCGGTTCTACTTTCGGATCAATAATCACTATATCTCCTTCAATAAATTTCGGCTCCATTGGTTCACTCAAATTGAATTTCTTCTATGTTTCATCGATCGAGCAACAAAAAGCGCTAAGTCAAAAATTCTATGGCACAGAAACTTTTGCGTACAAATTGGAATTACCAAATGCGCAAGGCACAATTTACGGTGTAGGCATCCTTGAAAGCGGAAACGGCTTCTCAGGTAAAGTAAAAGGTAAATATGAAGGAGCAGCTTCAATCAAATCTGCGAAGCGTGATTATTTGCTAATTGCTTAGTAATTTAGCCCTCTTGTAAAAATAACCCCCACCCCCCCGTATATTCGGGGGTTTTATTCGTTTTTTCTGTATTCAAGGAACAAAATATGACTAAAAACTTACGAGAACAATTATTGTTAGAAAAGCCAGAAGTTAATACTATTAATCTAAAAGGCAAATCTTATTTTATCCGCAATTTATCGGTTGGTGAGACAAATGCGCTTATTCTTGATCAGCGTAAACGTCAAATTAAGATCGCTCAACAATTGGGTATTGAACTTGATTTAGAAAATGAAGATATTTTAAATGAGCAACATTAAACATGTTTACGAACCTTATGCTATTGCTCGTGGAATGGCTTCACACTTATGTGATGCAGATGGCGTATTATTATTTAATGCAGACAACGAAGATGATTTAAAACTTATCTCTGCGCTTGTGAAAAATCAAGTGGCGGATTCTTACACCCAAAATTTAACTGAGGTTATTACGTGGAAATATGTTTTTATCGGTTTATTGATTGTTGATGGTTGATGGTTGTTTTTTAGACTTAGATAAGGATTGCGACGGTCGTACTTGTTCTGTTGAAATTCAGTTGCTTAAAAAGTGATTGACAAGTTGCAACTAAAATCATAGTATTTACGTAATCCCTGCGATTGGTGCAAGCGCATCACGCAACTACAAACTTTATAGCCCTGATTGGTTTTCCAGTCGGGGCTTTTTTATTATCGCTCATTTAGGAGGTTTAAAATGAACGAGTGCAAAAATATTCCCACCTATTCAAAGCCTTTAGATAAAGGCGAAGGTATCCTTTATAAATCATTCTTTCCAAACTTAAATCTGGCTACAACTAAGGAAACTAGTATTGCTACACAATGCTATAACTGTGTAGCTTGGACTTTAGGTGTTACTGATGATTGGCTATGGCCTTTATATCATCCATATCTTACAGATAAGGACACAACCTTAGCGGATTTTGACCGATTTTATAAAGAGGCCGGGTTTACAAAAGTGTCGAATATAAATGAGGCTCATATTATTGCTTGGGGAAATAAATTACCAAATGGCAAGTTATATATGACACATGCTTGTATTGCTTATCCTCAATCAAAACAATGGGAATCTAAATTAGGTGCTTATATTCGAATAGCTCATGATTTAGGCGGATTAAAAGGCGAATCTTATGGGCAACCTGTGGCATATTATAAAAAATCAGCCGGTGAAAAAATACAGCAACACCGTCTGAAGTTACAAAGACAACTACCTACCATTACTCATTCAGACCTGATAAAACTTAGTAAAGCACTGTCTTTATTATCTAAGAATGTAATTCATGATTTTGATACATTGTATGAAAATTGGATTGAGTTTTGGCAGGATTCGGCAGATAAAAACTCACTGCTTAGCTCGGCTCCAGCTTCACGGAAACAATCAACCACATACAAAGAGCTTATTCAATTTGGGCAAAAAAATAACATTTTGCCATTGCTTATTCTTAGACTTTATGTCGGTGATTATTGGGCTTTATTAGCTTATGATGAGCTTCAATCAACAGAAAGCCTTAAAGTCTTCCATGGTGTAGAATGCCATATTTTGGAAGGACAACATGGTAGAGCACGCCGAACAGTCAAAAAATACATAGATTCATTGACATAAAGCAGTTCAGTAATAAGACCCTTAAATAGGGTCTTTTTTATTATAGCTAGACTATGTCTAGCTATAAAAACCACACGCTATGCGTGTGGAATCAAAGAGCTTAAGTGATGAGAGAATAAAAAATCCTCCTATAATGAATGAGGCTGACAACCAAAGCTCAATATATAGGTAGGAGGATAAATCAATGGCAAGTAAATCCAATGACGATTCAAGTCTATCACACACTAGATGGAACTGTAAATATCATATTGTTTTTATTGCCTCAAGAAAAGGAGGTAAGGTATGGATAAAATGTTTAAAAACCTGGGCAATCAAAGTTATTGGTGGGCTGGTATTGGCGGTTTCTTTTCGTTGATGTTGGCTCAAGAAATCTTGCCATTAGTTAGTTTAGTTATCGGTGCTATAACGGCTATTGTAAATTTAGTTGAAAAATATCAACTGCGTAAGATCAAAGTTCGTGAGGAAGAACGAGCTGAGCAAATTCATCAATTAAAAGTGAAACGTTTAGACAAGGGGCTTAGTGATGAGTAGCAATAAATGGGGGACGCTTGGCAAAGTTGGTGGAGCTTGCCCGGTGCTAACAATGATAGCTATTATGATTACTAACAATTACTTTCAATGTAGGTTGCGATGCTTTATCTCGTTCTTCTATGTTCCGCAAGGCGAATGCTTATGACTGGAACGGTGTGTGTAATGAGTTTTCTCGCTGGGTTTATTCCGATGGTCGCAAGTTAAAAGGTTTGGTGATTCGTCGAGAAAAAGAAAAAGCGTTGTGTTTATCAGGCTTATAGGATTAGTGGTGTTTATGTTAGATGGATTTACTAAGTCAATGGGATTACTGATTGGTGGATTAGCCTTGGTAGTGGTTGCTCTTGGTGGTTGGACGCTTTATCAATCATCAACGATTGACGCTCTGAATGCCGAAGTTAAAGCAAAGGATTCATTGATTGCAGAACAGCAAGTAGTAAACCAAGAGTTGGTAACTCAACTGGAAGCAGAAAAACAAGCGGTCGAAAATCAGCAAAAAATTGCAAGCGAATTAAAAGCACAAATGGAAACGGAGCGTGAGAATGTTAAAACAGTTCTTATCAAAGAGCCGTGTGGCGGTGTGGCTATGCCTAGTGCTGTTATCGACAGCATTAAGCGGTTGCACACAAAAGGTAGTGACAAAAACTAATTACGTTTATCCGCCAGCTGCTTATTTAGTGCAGTGTGAGCGGTCGGGATTTTATGGGAAAACCTACGCCGATTCTATTGATTATTTAATGGTCGTCATTAAAGAGCGAGATGTATGTGCTAATCAAATCAATAGTATCAGAGAATGGCAAGCACAGGTAAAGGCTGGGTTTAAATAGCAATTAGTTTGAATTTCTCATTAAAGTTAATCAACAAGAGGGAGCGTAATAGCTCCCTTTTGTATTTTATATGCTACATAACTTGCGTATCCGCAAAGCCAACCCAAATTTTGACGTTTCCGTCTATGGCGATTACTTAATTAGCCAACAAACTAAGGCGATCAACAACGCACGCCTAACCAACACTTTCAAAACCAAACATTTGAACGTATGGGTATCGGCAAAAGAAAGCTATTTCAATATGGTTAGCTGGGAAAATTGCAAAGATGACACACTAAGTTTGGAAGATTTCCAAGGCGATGATGTGGTGCTTGGGCTAGATATGGCACGCAAGCTGGATATGAACTCACTTGTGAAAGTGTTTACTCGCATTATTGACGGAAAACGGCATTATTACTGCATTTCGCCTGAATTTTTCGTTCCCGAAGATACGGTTTACAACACTGACACCGCTTTAAAGCGTGTAGTGGATAAATATCAAAAATGGGTAAACAGCGGACATTTAACCGCAACCGACGGTGCGGAAGTGGATTATCGAGAAATCGAAGAAGTGATTAAGGCAACCAACCAAGAACACCGAGTGTCTTGCGTGGCAATCGACCCACACGGAGCGATTGCGATCAGCCACAATTTGGCGGACGAAGGCTTAAACCCGATAACCATTACCCAAAACTACACCAACCTATCCGACCCGATGAAAGAACTGGAAGCGGCGATTGAATCGGGTCGTTTTCATCACGACGGCAACCCAATTATGACGTGGTGTATTGGCAATGTGGTAGGTAAAACTGTTCCAGGTAATGATGATGTGGTGCGCCCGATTAAAGAAATTCCTGAAAATAAAATCGATGGCGCCGTTGCTTTAATGATGGCTATCGGTCGCATTATGTTGAACGTGGAAGATGATTTCTTCCCTGATGAGGTGCTAGAACTTTAATATTAATGCTTCTTTAATGTACAATTACGATACAAAAGGAGGCGTTTATGAAAAAATTCTTACTTTTAGTGAGTTTACCAATATTGGCTTTTGCGGAAAATATTCAGATAAGTGATGAACAAATCCAGCAATATATTTTTATCTCAACAAATGCAGAAAAATGCTTTCAATCTGGGGTATGGACTGCGAAAACTAACAGAGAAAGAGAGCAGGATTTTGTTAAAAGAAGTGAGTTCGAAAATGTAATTGAATCAAAATATGATATTGCATTGATGACAGAACTCTTTGGCAGTGATGCGACAGTAAAAATATTTGAAGATAACGACTTTGCAAAAGATTTTAATGAACGGAGGTATAAATTCTCATATCAAAAAAACACAATACTATCGCAAAAAGAGTGCGATGATTTATCTAACTATTTGTTGAATTTGACGAAAAAGCATATTAATTAACAAGAGCCACTCATAAATAATGAGTGGCTTTTTATTTTGGAGAATATTATGGGATGTATAAATAACGCTGATATTACTAGTGTAAGCTTTGATGGTATTCACGAATTACAGCAATCAGAAGCAAGTCGTTTATCAGCATACCAAGATGTAAGAGGAGTATGGACTATTGGATATGGGCATACGGGATTTCATACGGGATTTGTAGATGGGGTTCCTATCCATTCTGGAATGGAAATAAGTGAGCAACAGCAAACAGAACTATTTATGGCAGATTTGGCAGATGCTTCAAATGCAGTAAATCGTTTAGTTAAGGTGCCATTAAATCAAAATGAGTTTGATGCTTTAGCGAGTTTGGTTTTCAATATTGGTCAAGGTAATTTTGCTAAATCTACCGTGTTGAAGGAATTAAATCAAGGAAACCGTCAAGCTGCCGCTCAAGCAATGCTTGCTTGGAATAAGTCTGGTGGGAAATTTATACAGGGATTAGCAAATCGACGTCGAAGAGAGAAGAACAGATAAAAAGAGGATTTGTTTGTTTATGTATGGCGTATCCTGAGAGCGACTGTGTTATTGAAACACACAAAGAAGAAGATCTTATAGATTAAATCTCCTCCCCAGTAGCAAATGAGCTATTGGGAAAGGAGCATAAAATGGAAGTAATAATGAAGACTCTCCTAACCGACATTATCGGCATCAGTGGCTTTTCTGCCCTCTGCTACGGCTGTTATCTTCAATTTGGTGAAGCGATAACCCTAATGACAAGTGGTGTACTCTTGTTACTGTATGCCTTATTTAGTGCAGGGTGGAAACGATGATTTTTGACAAACTTTTTGCAACACGTTCACTTGAAAATCCATCCGTTCCGCTAAGTAGTGAATCTGCTTATGAAGAATTGTTTGGCACGCAGCCTACTAAAGTTGTTAGCCCGGATTTGGCTATGAAATTAGCGGCGGTTTACGCCTGTGTCTATGTTCTATCAAGCTCACTCGCTCAATTACCGCTGCACGTTAAACGCAAAGATGGCGATAAGGTGGAAGTAGCAAAAGATCACCCAGCCTATTATTTGCTACACGATAGCCCGAATTTTTGGTAAACATCCTACAAAATGAGTGAATACGCCCAAAGTGCGGTGTTGCTTACGGCAATGCGTATATTCACATTGTGCGTAATCATAACGGTACGGTGCAATCGCTTGAATCGTTAGAGCCGTGGAAGGTGCAACTGCTGAAAAATGGCAGTCGTTACATTTATGCCTACTACGACGATGACAAAACATTGAGCATTTCGCCCGATGATATGATCCACATCAAAGCCCTTGGCACAAACATCAAAATGGGCAAATCGGTCATTCAAACACACGCCGAAACAATCGGCTTAGGGTTAGATGCTCGCAAATTTGCTAGCGGTTTCTTTGGTAACAACGCACGCCCGGCGGGGATTTTATCGGTAAAAACGCCATTAAATAGCAACGCTTGGGAAAACTTCAAAAGAATGTGGCAACAAGCTCAAGATAAGCTAAGAAGTGAAGAAAATAAAACGATTTTACTCCCTGGTGAGCTTGATTATCGAGCATTGACAGTTTCGCCGGTCGATACTGAGTTACTCTCAATGATGAAGCTAAACCGTTCTGAAATTGCAGGAATTTTTAACGTACCCGCACATATGATTAACGATTTGGAAAAAGCCACTTTTTCCAATATCAGCGAACAAACCATTCAATTTATCCGTTATAGCGTAATGCCGTGGGTGGTAAATTGGGAACAAGAGCTAAACCGCAAAATTTTCACGACTGCAGAGCGTAAAGCAGGCTATTTCGTCAAGTTTAATCTCGCAGGCATTATGTGTGGAACCGCTGGCGAACGTGCGACGTTCTATCACAATGCTATTACAGATGGTTGGATGTCGAGAAACGAAGCACGCCAGTTAGAGGATATGAATCCAGTAGAAGGGTTAGATGAAATGCTAGTTAGCGTAAATGCTGCACAACAAGTATCAAATAAAAAAACAAACGGAGGAAACATTCAAGCCGGTAGTCTCGTTTGATTGTTAAATATCCCAATGGAAGAGGCGTGAGAATGGCGCGGTTTGCCAAACGCAAAAGCGCACGCAGACCATTTAAATAAACAAGTAACCGAACATTATGGGAGCTTGGGGAGAGAACGGTTTAGCTTTATTATTGCGAATAAAAAGCAGATTAAGCCGACTTTTAAGTATTATTTGAATTTATGGCTTGAGCGTTTACTCCATGAAGCTAATGGGCAATGACAATGTGCTGTAAATAATTTTACAACACTGGAAATTGCCTTGCAATTAACCAGTCATTTAACTGGTTGGAGTGAAGAAGAAAATAGAGAAGCTATTAATAGTTGGGCTTCTGTTTTTGATACTCGTAGCAAGGAAGAAACGACGATTATAGATAATTTTAATAGTTGGTTATTTTGGGCACAGCATACCGAATTCACCAAAATAAAATTAAACGGTAAAGGCGATATAGAAAACACAATCCCTATATTTAGCCGAGATGTAGCGGGCTTATTATTTTCCGGAAGACGAACATTTTGCACTGAAAGAGCATTTTTTATTTTTCTACACGTATTAAACAAGGTAAATGCAGGGAGAGTAAAAGAGGTAGCGATTAGAGCGTTAGTAAATGCCAAAATGTTGGATAAAAGCCGCCGTTTTGTTACGTTGTTTACAAGCTGGAAGAAACGGACGATTAGAAAATTTTGTCAAAATCCGCCCACTTGCTCTAAAGTATTTTATATACTGTAAATTAAAACAAGTGTATAAAATGCTTTTTTATAAACAATGTTTTTTAGATATTTTTCCTAAAAACAGGGAAAAACGCACAAAAAGTAGACGTGAGCCAAAGTTTGGGGAGTAGTGGAACAAAACGGAAAGATGATTTATTCCACTAAAAAGTATTATTTTTCTTATTTATCAATAAGTTAAAATTGGTGGGACAATGGGGCAAGTGGAACAGCATTTTTCTAATATATAGAAAAAATAATAAAAAATATAAATTTTATACAGTGGTTTTATTATTAGTATTGATTCCTTTTACATGACTTGAATTAAGGCTTAAAACGTTGATTCAACACACAATAAGCTCTAAAAAGTTGATGAGCCCTTAATGAAAAATAAATGTGTCGACATTGTTTTTATTGGCTTAGCGTTACAGGCAGCATTAAGGTATCTAGGATAAAACTTAGCGGTAAATCAACCACGGCCGGAATACTTAAGATTCCTCCTCTTTGGATGGCTTTGAAATCTTTGCTGACACCGGCATAAACGGAGTAATTGCCTTCGGTAAGGCTGATTATTGTGCCGCAAGCGGTCAAATTTTGGCTAAAAATTACAACAGCGATCAGTTTTAAAAATAATCTCTTCATATTGTTCCTCTAATTGCTGATTATTCTAGCTTAAATTTGATAAATTCCCACCCGACAGGTTAAATTTTAAGGTAAAATATTTAATCTTGATTCATAATAATAAGAGGATTTTATATGCAAACTTATAACATTGCGGTTTTAGCAGGTGATGGTATTGGCCCTGAAATTATGGCTCAAGCGATCAAAGTGCTTGAAGCAACACAACAAAAATTCGGTTTTAAATTAAATTTTAATCATTTTAATATCGGTGGAGCGGCAATTGATGCGCAAGGTAAAGCACTACCAGAAAATACTTTAAAGGGCTGTGAAGATGCGGATGCGATTCTGTTTGGCTCAGTAGGTGGACCTAAATGGGTAAATTTACCGCCGGATGAGCAGCCTGAGCGTGGCTCATTACTTCCATTACGTAAACATTTCAAATTATTCTGTAATTTACGTCCTGCTACTTTATATAAAGGTTTAGAGAAATTCTGTCCATTACGTGCGGATATTGCAGCGAAAGGCTTTGATATGGTTGTGGTACGTGAGTTAACCGGTGGGATTTATTTCGGTCAGCCAAAAGGGCGTGAAGGTGAAGGTTCGCAAACTAAAGCATTTGACACGGAAGTGTATTATAAGTATGAGATTGAACGTATTGCGCGCGTTGCTTTTGAATCTGCAATGAAACGTAACAAAAAAGTGACATCTATTGATAAAGCAAACGTATTACAAAGCTCAATTTTATGGCGTGAAATAGTCAGCGAAATCGCAAAAGAATATCCGGAAGTAACGCTTGAGCATATGTATATTGATAATGCGACAATGCAATTAATCAAAGCACCGGAGACGTTTGATATTTTATTATGCTCGAATATTTTTGGTGATATTATTTCGGATGAAGCGGCAATGATTACCGGTTCAATGGGAATGCTTCCGTCTGCAAGTTTAAATGAAGACGGTTTCGGTTTATATGAACCGGCGGGCGGTTCAGCACCAGATATCGCGGGTAAAAATATTGCTAACCCAATCGCACAAATTTTATCGGCAGCGATGATGTTACGTTACAGCTTTAATTTAAATGAAGCGGCGGACGCGATTGAAGCAGCGATTCAAAAAGCGTTAGCGGATGGTTATCGTACCGGTGATTTAGCGGACGAAAACGCACCGGTTTCTACCAGTGAAATGGGTGATATTATTGCGAGAAATATTTTAGCGTAAATAGCTGATTATTTATTATAAACAAGCGGTCGAAATCTGAAGGATTTTTGCAAATTTCTTTCAAATTTCGACCGTTTATCGTATGTCTAACTTAGAAAATGATATTTAATTTATAAAATTAATTAACCATCAATTTCTTCACCTGTTTCATCCCATTTAAAGTTGAGAGCGATAGAGTTTAAGCAGAAACGTAAACCTGTCGGCGGAGGCCCATCATTAAATACGTGCCCCATATGCGAATCGCAGTTGCCACAACGAATTTCGGTACGATGGCGACCTAAACTGTAATCATCTAAATAACGTAATGCATCGTCTGAAACGGCTTCATAGAAACTCGGCCACCCACAACCAGCATCAAATTTAGTATCAGAACGGAATAGTGCATTGTGGCAGCGAGCACAACGGTAGGTTCCAATACGCTCCTCATGTAAGAATTTACCAGTAAATGGCATTTCTGTCCCATGATTAATCAGAATCTCAACTTGTTCTTCCGTTAGTTCATCAATATCTTTAATCATCTTCACTCCTAATATAGAAATTTCTCTCCAATTCTAGCGTTTTTTTACCACTTTAGCGTTACAAATTTTAAAATTTTGACATAGATCACAAAAAATTTATCTGTTATATTTGTTTCGGTTCTTTTAGTTGTAAGTCATACTGGAGTATGTGCTATAATTCAGGCACTTCTTAAAGCATTAGAAGAACAATTTTGTTTAACTTTAATATAGGTAGAAAAATCTATGGCAATTAAAATTGGTATTAACGGCTTCGGTCGTATCGGTCGTATCGTGTTCCGTGCAGCTCAACTTCGTGATGATATCGAAGTTGTAGGTATCAACGACTTAATCGACGTTGATTATATGGCATATATGTTAAAATACGACTCAACTCACGGCCGTTTCAATGGTACTGTTGAAGTTAAAGATGGTCAATTAGTTGTTAACGGTAAAGCAATCCGCGTAACAGCTGAACGTGATCCAGCTAACTTAAAATGGGATGAAATCGGTGTTGATATCGCAGTTGAAGCAACAGGTTTATTCTTAGATGACGCTACAGCACGTAAACACATTACTGCAGGTGCGAAAAAAGTTGTATTAACTGGTCCATCTAAAGATGCAACTCCTATGTTCGTTAACGGTGTAAACTTCGATGCGTATGCAGGTCAAGATATCGTTTCTAACGCTTCTTGTACAACTAACTGCTTAGCACCATTAGCTAAAGTAATCCACAATAAATTCGGTATCAAAGAAGGCTTAATGACTACAGTTCACGCAACAACTGCGACACAAAAAACTGTAGACGGTCCATCAGCTAAAGACTGGCGTGGTGGTCGTGGTGCTTCACAAAACATCATTCCTTCATCAACAGGTGCAGCGAAAGCAGTAGGTAAAGTATTACCAGCATTAAACGGTAAATTAACCGGTATGTCTTTCCGTGTTCCAACAGCAAACGTTTCTGTTGTTGACTTAACTGTTAACTTAGAAAAACCTGCGACATACGAAGAAATCTGTGCAGAAATCAAACGTGCTTCAGAAAATGAAATGAAAGGCGTTTTAGGTTACACAGAAGATGCGGTAGTATCTACAGACTTCAACGGTGCAACTGAAACTTCAGTATTCGATGCAGCTGCAGGTATCGCATTAACAGATACTTTCGTTAAATTAGTATCTTGGTACGATAACGAAACTGGTTATTCAAACAAAGTATTAGACTTAGTAGCTCACGTTTATAACTACAAAGGCTAATCTTCGTTAGTTTAATTTTTGTTAACGCCACTCTTAGTTTAAGAGTGGCGTTTTTGTTTTTAGTCACTCAGAGTTTATTATTCGTGTATAAATTAAGTTAAAAACTAAGCAGTTTTATTATTCAGGAAAATTAGTCATTGAAGTTTGGTAGGCTTTTTTGTTATATTTATCAGATATTTTTTGCTCCTTTACGCGAGCATTATTTTTATACTTGCAAAATCACCACATTCATTTAATGGATCACTTTATATGTTTAAAAAATTTCTAGGATTGTTTTCTAATGATCTGTCTATCGATCTCGGGACAGCAAATACCTTAGTTTATGTAAAAGGTCAGGGAATTGTGCTTGATCAGCCTTCTGTTGTAGCAGTGCGTCAAGATCGTATTGGCTCTTTAAAAAGTATTGCGGCAGTAGGTACAGATGCGAAATTAATGTTAGGTCGTACGCCAAAAAGCATTACAGCGATCCGTCCGATGAAAGATGGGGTTATCGCAGATTTCTTCGTAACAGAAAAGATGTTACAACATTTTATTAAACAGGTGCATAGCAATAACTTTATGCGTCCAAGCCCTCGTGTATTAGTTTGTGTGCCGGCTGGTGCGACACAGGTTGAGCGTAGAGCAATTAAAGAATCGGCAATTGGTGCTGGCGCACGTGAAGTATATTTAATCGAAGAACCAATGGCTGCAGCGATTGGTGCAGGTTTACCTGTACATGAAGCAACAGGTTCAATGATTATCGATATCGGTGGTGGTACAACGGAAGTTGCGGTACTTTCGTTAAACGGTATCGTATTTTCAACTTCTGTTCGTATCGGTGGCGATAAATTAGATGAAGCGATTGTTGCATATGTACGTCGCCATTTTGGTTCGGCAATCGGTGAAGCGACAGCCGAACGTATTAAGAAAGAGATTGCAATGGCAATTATTCGTGACGAAGATGAAGCTCGTACGATGGAAGTTCACGGCCATAATCTTGCAGAAGGTGCGCCTCGTACTTTCGAATTAGATTCTAAACACGTTTTAGAAGCGATTGAGCAACCATTAAACGGTATCGTAGAAGCAGTTAAATCAGTATTAGAGCAATGTCCGCCTGAATTAGCAGCTGACATTTTCGAACGTGGTATGGTATTAACTGGTGGCGGTGCATTATTACAAAACTTAGATGTATTACTTTCTAATGCAACGGGCGTTACAGTGATTGTTGCGGAAGATCCATTAACTTGTGTGGCTCGTGGTGGCGGTAAAGCACTAGATATGATCGATATGCACGGTGGTGATGTATTTAGTAGCGATGACTAATTCCGCTTTTAATTGATATGAACGATCATAATGGATAATGACGGGAGTGTTCATTATCCATTGTTCATTATCAGCTCACCTTAATTTCATTTAAAAATTTAACAATGAAACCAATTTTTGCTAAAGCCCCTTCACTAGGTACTCGCCTATTTCTCGCAATCATTATCTCTATAGCGTTAATTGCCTTTGACGGACGTAATAGTGCGCTAATCCAATTTCGAAATATGCTTGAAACTGCCATTGGCGGTCTATACTATTTTTCTAATACACCTCGTTCGGTGCTTGACGGTGTAAGTAATAATTTTATTGATAACAGCAAGCTACAATTAGAGAACCGAGCTTTAAAAGAACAATTACGTGAGAAAAATGCAGATCTTTTATTACTGGATCAGCTAAAAGTTGAGAATCAACGTTTGCGCTTATTGTTAAGTTCTCCGCTTCGTCAAGATGAATATAAGAAGATCACCGAAGTACTTACGGCGGAAATGGATGCTTATCGCCAGCAGGTGATTATCAATCGTGGTAAAAGTGACGGCGCATTTGTTGGACAGCCAATTATTGATGAGCGTGGTGTGGTTGGCCAAGTAATCTCAGTTGGAGAAAATAGTAGCCGAGTTTTATTAATCACGGACGTGACTCATGCTGTACCGGTGCAAGTACTGCGTAATGATGTGCGTGGTATCGCAAATGGCACAGGGCATAATGACGAGTTATTTATTGATAATTTACCTCGTTCGGTAGATGTTATTAAAGGTGATGTATTGGTTACTTCCGGTTTAGGCGGACGTTTCCCTGAGGGCTATCCGGTTGCGATTGTGGAGGCGGTTAAAAATGATACCCAAAGCCAATTTGCGCGTATTGTTGCGCGCCCACTGGCCTCTTTTGACCGTTTACGTTATTTATTATTATTGTGGCCGACAGGCGAAGAGTTACGCAAAGCACAGAGTCTGTCTCCACAACAAGTACGAGAAGTCGTTGAAGAACGTCGTAATAGCTTAAATCCGTTAGATTTGCTGAAGAAAAATAAAAAAGAGCAAATTCGAGAGGAACAGCCAAAAGAAGAAATTCTGGAGAATAGTGATGAACCGGTAAACCCAGCTTCACAGCCGGAAATTGATAATGATGAGAACCACCATATTGAGCAAGGAGCGGAATAATGCGAGCAAATCCAATTTTTCAAATTTTGGTATTAATCTCGATTTTTATGATTGCTTTCGTATTAGAGATCATGCCTTGGCCTATCGGTTTTCAAGGGCTAAGACCTAACTGGGTAGTTCTGGTACTTGTTTATTGGGCATTAGCCTTACCAAATAAAGTCAGTGTTGGAACTGCATTTGTGGCTGGTATCGTTTGGGATCTAGTATTAGGTTCTATTTTAGGCATTCATGCGTTAGTACTGTCTATTGCAATTTATTTTGTGGCGAAATATCACTTAATACTACGTAATCTTTCATTATGGTTACAGGCTATTTTAGTGATGCTATATGTGGTTGCTATTCGTTTCTTAATTTATTTTGTCGAATTAGTATTACATAGTGCGGAATTTAATTCGCAAGAAGTCCTAGGAGCAATTATTAGCGGTATTTTATGGCCATGGATTTTCTTATTAATGCGTCATATTCGTCGCCAGTTAGGACTCCGTTAAAGAGATAATAATGAGCAGCTTATCTTTTGATTTTTATGAAGACTTTCGTCCTTTACCGGCCAGAATGCGTCCGCGCACTCTGGCGGAATACATAGGGCAGTCCCATCTAATAGGAGAAGGAAAACCGCTACGCCGTGCCATTGAAGCAGGACATTCACATTCTATGATCTTCTGGGGCCCCCCGGGTACCGGCAAAACTACGTTAGCTGAAATTATTGCACACCATTTTGATGCGGAAGTCGAGCGCCTTTCGGCGGTTACCTGTGGTGTAAAAGAGATTAGAGAAGCGATTGAACGCGCAAAATTGAATCGCCAAACAGGTAGACGAACTTTATTATTTGTAGATGAGGTTCATCGTTTTAATAAAAGCCAGCAGGATGCGTTTCTGCCACATATCGAAGATGGGACGATTATTTTTATTGGTGCCACCACAGAAAACCCTTCCTTTGAATTAAATAATGCGCTACTTTCTCGAGTCAGAATTTATATTTTAAAACCATTACAAGCGGTCGAAATTCACCAAATTTTGCAAAATGCGTTATTTGATAAAGAGCGTGGGCTAGGCAATGAATCTTTTGTGCTGGAAGACGATGTTTTAACGTTATTAGCTGATTATGTAAATGGTGATGGGCGTTATGCATTAAATTGTTTAGAGCTCATGTCAGATATGGCGGAACAGGGGGCACAAGGCAAAATTTTAAATAAAGCGCTGCTTACGGAAGTATTGGGTGAACGCCAGGCTCGTTTTGATAAAGGCGGCGATCGTTTTTATGATCTGATTTCCGCATTACATAAATCGGTAAGAGGTTCTTCACCGGATGGAGCATTATATTGGTATGCTAGAATTTTAACGGTGGGAGGCGATCCTTTATATGTTGCGCGTAGATTACTGGCCATTGCTTCTGAAGATATCGGTAATGCAGACCCGAGGGCAATGCAAATTGCGATTAATGCTTGGGATTGTTATACCCGAGTCGGTGCTTATGAAGGAGAAAGAGCAATCGCTCAAGCCATTATTTATTTGGCGGTTGCACCTAAAAGTAATGCGGTATATAACGCTTTTAATGAAGCGAAGCAGTTAGCCAGAGAAGCGAAGGATTATGATGTACCGGAGCATTTACGCAATGCGCCAACGAAACTAATGAAGTCTTTGGGCTATGGTGCAGAATATCGCTATGCACATCATGAGCCGAACGCTTATGCCGCCGGTGAGAATTATTTTCCGCCGGAACTGAAAGATACGCAGTTTTACCATCCGACAGAAAGAGGTATGGAAAAACAAATAAAAGAAAAAATATTATGGCTAAAAGCACAAGATGCAGTAAGCACACAACAACGTTATAAGCGGTAAGATTTTTGAATTTTTTTGCAAAATTTTAGCGAAATTTGACCGCTTGTTTTAGTTAAACGATATAAATTTATAGTTTAAGAAAGAGAAAATATGTTTGATATTTTGTTTCCAGCTTGGTTAGCCGGTTTATTGTTAGCGGCTATTACCGCCCCATTAGGCGCATTTGTCGTGTGGCGTAAGATGGCATATTTTGGTGATACGCTTTCTCATTCGGCACTATTAGGTGTGGCTTTAGGGATTTTTCTACAAGTGGATCCCTATATTGCGGTCATCATTATGACGCTGATTCTGGCGTTATTGCTAGTTTGGTTAGAGCATCGTACCGCTTATTCTCTGGATACGGTGTTAGGCATTATCGCTCATTGTAGCTTATCACTCGGTGTTATTACTATTAGTTTACTGGATAACGTACGAGTTGATTTAATGTCTTATTTATTTGGTGATTTGCTGGCGATTGACTTTGCTGATGTGATTTTTATCGGAGTAGGCTCACTATTAATTGCTTCAGCATTGGCATTTTTTTGGAAAAAATTACTCTCGATTACGATAAGCCCAGAACTTGCTCAGATTGAAGGTTTAAATGTTGCTCGCTTACGTTTACTTTTGATGGTGCTTACCGCATTGACTATTGCATTAAGTATGAAGTTTGTCGGGGCATTAATTATTACATCTCTATTAATTATTCCGTCTGCTATTGCTAGACGCTTTGCTAAAACGCCTGAGGCGATGGTGGGCTATGCAATCATATTTAGCATCTTTTCTATAACCGGTGGATTATTATTTTCCGGTTGGAAAGATACACCGGCAGGGCCTTCAGTAGTCATTTGTGCAGGTGCGTTATTTTTGCTATCTCTAGTTAAAAAGGAATCAGAATAACTATCGAAGAGAATTGCCGGACATTGTCCGGCTTCTTATAGTGAAATGAATATAAAATAGCACCATAAGCTATAAGATTTTTGATTTACTTCTATTGAATTCTTTTTGAGATTTGTGAAAATAGTCAATGTTCGACCGACTGTCAGTCGGTCTTTCTTTTTCCCTACTTTTTAGTTTTAACGAAGAATAAATTTATGTGTCAACTACTCGGAATGAATTGCAATACCCCAACGGATATTACTTTCTCCTTTGAAGGATTTCGCCGCCGTGCTGGTTTAACCGATCATCATACTGATGGTTTCGGTATCGCCTTTTTTGAAGGTAAAGGCGTGAGAGTTTTTCGGGATAATCGACCGGGAGCTTCTTCTCCAATGGCTGATTTAGTCAGCGAGTATCGTATCAAATCTTATAATGTGATTTCGCATATTCGTAAGGCAACCCGAGGAGATATCAACTTAGAAAATACCCATCCCTTTATTCGTGAATTATGGGGCGAGAACTGGGTGTTTGCGCATAACGGTACGGTTGAAGATGTAAGACCTTGTCCTGATTGTCATTATCAGCCGATCGGAACAACAGACTCTGAAGCGGCATTTTGCTGTATTATGTCTCGTTTAAAAGAAAAATATCCAGAAAAACCTTCAGAACAGCAGATTTTTGCTGCAGTAGTGGAAATTACTTCCGATATTGCAACTCACGGTGTATTTAATTTTATTTTATCCAACGGGCATTGGATGATTTCTCGTTGTTCAACAAACCTATTCTATGTCACCCGCAAAGCACCGTTTAGTAAGGCATTACGAGATGATGATGTAGAAATCGACTTTAGCAAATATACGACGCCAAATGATAAGGTGACTATTATTGCAACCCAACCATTAACTAAAAACGAAAAATGGACCAAAATGAAAAATGGTGGTTATGTGATGTTTAAAGATGGCGATTTACTGAATGAAATTGAAGGCACATTACCGGATAATCAATCACACGTGTAATGTTATAGATATGAATACATTTGAGTTATTCGGTGATAAGTAATTTTTGTTTACTAAATTTTACAATGAATATGACATTAGTACTGTCTAAAAGTAATCTATTTGCTACTAAATTATTTTTGGTTTATCAACAAAAATTATAAAAGTAACTAATTTGCTATTTTATGAACGAATGTTTAGTGTAAATGATTGCTTTTTTCTAAAATAAGTTTACAATACGAGAATCTAAGATTCTTCAGGCTAATAAGAAGTATTTTAGACAGTCGTAGAGACAAAAATTTTATTCATTATGCTTATCAAAAGGCCAGACATGATGTCTAGCCTTTTTTATTTATGTTAAAGTCGTTATTATGCTTTAATCAATAATGCAACAGCTTCACACGCGATACCTTCGCCTCTTCCAGTAAAGCCTAGTTTTTCTGTTGTAGTCGCTTTTACATTTACTTGCATCAAATCACACTGTAAATCATCCGCAATGGTTTGACGCATTTGATCAATGTATGGGCGCATTTTCGGCGCCTGGGCAATAATTGTCACATCAACATTTCCGATTTTATAGCCTTGCGCACAAACCTGACGATATGCTTCAATGAGTAGTTTACGACTATCTGCGTTTTTATATTGCATATCCGTGTCCGGAAATAATTTACCGATATCGCCTAATGCTACGGCACCGAGTAAAGCATCAGTCAGCGCATGTAAAGCGACATCGCCATCGCTATGGGCGATAAAGCCCGTATGATAAGGTACTTCAACGCCGCAAATCATTAACGGACGATCTTGCCCGAATACGTGTACGTCAAAACCATGTCCAATTCGTAACATTTTTAGTTCTCCATATAATGGGTCAAATAAAATTCGGCTAAGGCTAAGTCTTCCGGTCGAGTGATTTTCAGGTTATCACTGCGCCCTGTGATTAATTGCGGTGTATAGCCACTCATTTCCATTGCTGATGCTTCATCAGTAATGGTATATCCATTCTCTAGCGCATATTTAATCGCTTGTTTTAGCGTGTTCACCGGAAAGAACTGAGGGGTAAGAGCATGCCATAGTGTGGAGCGATCTTCCGTTGCAATGATTTTATTGCCATTTGCTCGTTTCATTGTATCAATAGCCGGTGTAGCAAGAATTGCGCCATTTGGCTCTTGAACTTGTAAAAGTTTGTCTAAATCTGACCGCTTGAGACAAGGTCTTGCCGCATCATGTACGAGTGCCCAAGCATCTTCATCAATCACTTGCAGCGCATTGAATACCGAATCTGCTCGAGTTTCACCGCCAAACACAATTTGAATTTTAGGCGAGTTTAAGATAGAGATAGCGCTATAGTATTGATCTGTTTCAGAGACTGCCACCACAATTTTTTGAATATCAGGGTGTGTCAGGAAAATCTTGACCGTATGTTCTAAAATAGTTTTTCCCTGTAATTTAAGATATTGTTTCGGTAGCGGTGCATTCATTCGACTCCCGACTCCAGAAGCAGGGATTACAGCAACAATTTTACGCATCAATTATTTTCCTTATTGAGAACGAGGAACAATACGATAGAATGTTTCACTACCTTTTACCATTTCACGTTCTAAACGAGCACGTTCTTCCAGTGCATTGACACCATTTTTAAGGTCATTGATTTCTGCCGCTATTAAGCTATTACGTGCGCTTAATTTTGCATTTTCTTCCGTAAGAACTTCCACTGCCGTTTGTGCATCTTGGTAATCGCTCCAACCGTTTTTACCGAACCAAAAACTATACTGAAAGACTGTTAACAGTACGGCAAAAAAGATAATTAATAATCGCATTTTATGTCTCTTGATGGGTTAATAGAGTAAAGTCGAATTTTACCTTATTCTGCAAAAAAATGAAAAATCTTACCGCTTGTTATGCAATGCTTCATAAAAACTGCCAAAGATTAAGGAATAGTGTAGCTTTTCTTTGATTTCACGCAAATTTTGCAAGTAATTTTAGAGTAAATCTTCAAAATTTGAAGTAGTTAACATTTTTTATTCCTAGAATTAGTTAGAATTGTCACAATTATTAATTTTCAACTTTTACAATCATAAAGAGGTGATTCTATGTTAAGCCGTATTGAACAAGAACTAGCACAACTAGGTATTACTAACGTAAAAGAGATTGTACGTAACCCTAGTTATGAGCAATTATTTGAAGAGGAGATGAAGCCGGAATTAGAGGGCTTTGAAAAAGGCGTACTGACGAATTCCGGTGCAGTTGCCGTAGATACGGGGATTTTTACAGGTCGTTCGCCGAAAGATAAATATATCGTTTATGATGAAACTTCAAAAGATCATGTTTGGTGGACATCTGATGCGGTTAAAAATGACAATAAACCGATGAGTCAAACAACTTGGCAAAGTTTAAAAGAGTTAGTGACTCACCAATTATCAAATAAACGTTTATTTGTGATTGATGCATTTTGCGGTGCAAGTCCTCGCCACCGTTTGGCGGTACGAATTATTACCGAAGTAGCATGGCAAGCCCACTTTGTGAAAAATATGTTTATTCGCCCTTCTGAAGAAGAATTGGCGAATTTCGTGCCAGATTTCGTGGTGATGAATGGCTCTAAAATAACCAATCCGAATTGGAAAGAACAGGGCTTAAATTCAGAGAACTTTGTGGCATTCAACTTAACTGAAGCCGTGCAGTTAATCGGCGGTACTTGGTACGGCGGTGAAATGAAAAAAGGTATGTTCTCTATGATGAACTATCTATTACCTTTCAAAGATATTGCATCAATGCACTGCTCAGCGAACGTAGGCGAAGACGGTGATGTAGCAATCTTCTTCGGTTTATCCGGTACAGGTAAAACAACACTTTCAACCGATCCGAAACGTAAATTAATCGGTGATGATGAACACGGTTGGGATGATGAAGGCGTGTTCAACTACGAAGGTGGTTGCTATGCGAAAACCATTAATCTTTCGGAAGAAAATGAGCCGGATATTTATCGTGCGATTCGCCGTGACGCTTTATTAGAAAATGTGGTTGTTCGTGAAGACGGTTCAATTGATTTTGCGGATAAATCAAAAACAGAAAATACGCGTGTGTCTTATCCGATTTACCATATTGATAATATTGTTGAGCCAGTATCAAAAGCGGGTCATGCGAAAAAAGTGATTTTCTTAACAGCGGATGCGTTTGGCGTATTACCACCGGTATCTAAATTAACACCGGAACAAACCAAATATTATTTCTTATCCGGCTTTACGGCGAAATTAGCGGGTACAGAGCGTGGTATTACCGAACCGACACCAACTTTCTCAGCTTGTTTCGGTGCGGCATTCTTATCTCTTCACCCGACTAAATATGCGGAAGTATTAGTGAAACGTATGGAAGCGGCAGGCTCTCAAGCATACTTAGTGAATACAGGATGGAATGGGTCAGGTAAACGTATTTCTATCAAAGATACACGTGGTATTATTGATGCTATCTTAGACGGTTCAATTGAAGAAGCAACAACACATCAATTGCCGATTTTTGATTTAGCTGTGCCAGATGCATTACCGGGTGTAGATACTGCGATTTTAGATCCACGTGATACTTATGCGGATAAAGCACAATGGCAAACTAAAGCTGAAGACTTAGCCGGTCGTTTTGTGAAAAACTTTGAGAAATATACTACAAATGATGAAGGTAAGGCTTTAGTTGCGGCTGGTCCAAAACTTTAAAATAAAATGATTCCTGTTTGTTAGAAAGAAGAAAAGCGCTAAGTGAAAACTTAGCGCTTTTTATATAGTTTGTATTGAAATTAATATGAAAGCGGTTAAATTTCATTTTTGCAAAAAGACAATAAAAAATAACCGCTTGTTATTATTTATTAAGTAATTTGCGGAGAGCTGAACCTATTTCTGCTAAACTTCGCACCGTTTTTACACCGGCTTGTTCTAGCGCTTTAAATTTTTCATCTGCCGTGCCTTTGCTTCCACTAATGATAGCACCAGCGTGGCCCATACGTTTTCCTTTTGGTGCAGTCACTCCGGCAATATAGCTGACAACGGGTTTGGTGACGTGCATTTTGATAAATTCAGCCGCTTCCTCTTCTGCCGTACCGCCGATTTCACCTATCATCACAATCGCTTCGGTTTCAGGGTCAGATTGGAAGAGTTTTAGAATATCGATGAAACTTGAACCGGGAATTGGATCTCCTCCGATACCGACACAAGTAGATTGTCCGAATCCTTCATCTGTCGTTTGTTTAACTGCTTCATAAGTTAGCGTGCCGGAACGAGAAACGATACCGATTTTGCCTTTTTTATGAATGTGTGCCGGCATAATACCGATCTTACATTCATCCGGTGTGATGATGCCTGGGCAATTTGGGCCAATCATTCGTACGCCGCTTTCTGTTAATTTTTGTTTTACGATTAACATATCCAAGGTCGGAATGCCTTCGGTAATACAAACAATAAGTTGAATGCCGGCATCAATTGCTTCCAAAATGGCATCTTTACAACCGGGTGCCGGTACATAAATTACGCTTGCGGTTGCACCCGTTTTTTGAACCGCTTCACGCACGGTATTAAATACCGGTAAGCCTAAATGGGTTGTGCCGCCTTTATTGGGGGAAACACCACCGACAAGTTGCGTGCCGTATGCTAACGTTTGTTCACTATGAAATGTACCTTGTCCACCGGTAAAGCCTTGGCAAATTACTTTAGTGTTCTTATCAATTAAAATCGCCATTTTATTTCCCCTGTGCTGCTGTGACTGCAAGTTGTGCCGCTTGCGTTAATGTGGTAGCTGCAATGAGACTTAAACCGCTGTTTGCGAGAAGTTGACGACCTAATTCGGCATTTGTTCCTTCTAAACGCACAACAACCGGAAGACTGACTCCGACTTCAGTAACTGCTGCAATAATACCTTCTGCAATTAAGTCGCATTTGACGATACCACCGAAGATATTGACTAACACGGCTTTCACATTGTGATCGGAAAGAATTAACTTAAAAGCTTCTGCAACACGTTCTTTGGTTGCTCCACCGCCGACATCTAAAAAGTTTGCCGGACGACCGCCGTGTAATTTGACGATATCCATTGTCCCCATGGCTAAGCCCGCACCGTTAACCATACAGCCGATATTACCGTCGAGTGCTACGTAATTGAGATCCCATTTTGCTGCTTCAGCTTCTCTAGCGTCCTCTTGGCTTGGATCTTGTAGGGCTTTGAGTTCGGGGTGACGATAAAGCGCATTGCTGTCTACAACCATTTTGGCATCTAAGCAGAGTAATTGACCTTGTTTGGTCAGTACGAGAGGATTTATTTCAAGTAGTGCTAGATCTTTTTCGATAAATAACTTGGTAAGCTGTACAAAAATATGTACGAACTGTTTAATTTGATCACCGGAAAGCCCTAGTTGAAAAGCGAGCTCTCTCCCTTGAAAAGTTTGCGCACTGGTAAGCGGATCGATTGTGACATTGTGGATAAGTTCGGGGGTATGTTGGGCAACATCTTCGATATTCATGCCGCCAGAACAGGATGCCATAAAAACGATTTTTTGTGATGTGCGATCAATGACTGCACCAAAGTATAATTCACGCTCAATTTGGCAGGTTTCTTCGATATAAATCGTATTAACCGGTTGTCCGTTTGCATTGGTTTGGAAGGTTACTAAACGTTGTCCAAACCATTTATCACAAAATGCTCTAACATCAGATTCATTGCGAACCAATTTAACCCCACCGGCTTTTCCTCGTCCTCCTGCATGAACTTGACATTTAGCTGTCCAAGTATCCCCATTTAATTGCTGAATGGCGGCGATGGCTTCATTTGTGTTAGTGCATAAAATACCTCGACTCACAGGGAGTTGATATTGTGCAAAAATTTGCTTTGCTTGATATTCATGTAGGTTCATATAGTTTCCTGTATGGAATAATTTTTGCTAGAAATCTTTCAGGAATTTAATGGATCTAAACTAAAAAAGCAAATTGAAGATAGTGGAAAAAATGCAAAAAAATGACAAATTTTAACCGCTTATATGTATATTATAAGCGGTTAAGAATGAAAGGATGTTTAGATAAGAATTTATGAATTTATGCCAAACGCTGTTCGGATATTTGTTTCTATTTGCTCAAGTAATGCAAAGCGTTTACGGTACATCGAACGTTTTTTGCTTGGGATTCGCTCAAGCGATTTATCTATAACAACCGATATTTGCCAATAGTCTTTCAGGGTGCCGCCACTTTCACTGAAGATCGCATCATAATCAACTATATAGCGTTTGCTTTGAATAAAACGTGATTTATTTTGATATTTATGCGGAATACCAAGTAACTGGTTATAACCGAGTATTGGAGTAAGTAGTTTCATACTTTCTACCATTAAATGAGCGGGGCGTAAGCCGTAACATTGCTTAGTTAATTGTTTCATCAAATCTTTGGCATTTGCTTGATTGGAGCCTTGAATTACACCGATAAGCAATGCATTGTTAATGAGCCCGAAAGTTAATAGATATACGAGCTGTTGCGAGCTTTTTTGATATAGCTCTAATGCCCAAAAACCTTCCATTGGTTGATGTTCATTAATATTTAAGCGAAGCTCAAAATCATCTGTAATTTCGCCAAAACTTATTAATTTTTCCCACAATGGTGTTAATGAGTATTGCGCTAACGCTTGCGGAAAAAACGTTAAGTTATCGCAAATTGCTCGGAAACGTTGTGTAGCGTTAAAGCGCTTATCCAAAAAACGATGAACAAGAGGGTAACTGTAATTAGGTCGTTGATTTAATAGAGGGATAAGAGCTGGATTTCTGTTTACGAATTGAGTGAATAATTTTATGTGTTTTTGATGTAAACGAGAGCGTAACCAGAAGCGTAAACGTTTGAGGCGATAAGATTTTTGAGGTGTGTCGGGATATATTTGGTATGCCTTAGGGTAATTGTAATCAGTCATATTTCTCTAAGTTTGCTAAATAATGACGTTATAATACAATAAAATTAATTAATTTACAAAGTTTGTATTAACTTTATTAAAAACCGCTTATAGCATTGTCTATAAGCGGTTTAAGTTTGGTTATTTCGATTTAGTTAGATTTCGAGCAATAAACGTGTCGGATCTTCTAATAAATCTTTTACCGCCACTAAGAAACCAACGGATTCACGTCCGTCAATTAATCGGTGGTCATAAGATAATGCTAGGTACATCATTGGTCGAATAACCACTTGACCGTTTACTGCAACTGGGCGATCTTTAATTGCGTGCATCCCTAAAATCGCACTTTGCGGCGGATTGATGATTGGGGTGGACATTAATGAACCGAATACACCGCCGTTTGTGATCGTGAAATTGCCACCGGTTAAATCTTCTACGGTTAATTTGCCGTTACGACCTTTCTCAGCCAGTTCTTTAATGGTTTTCTCAATATTCGCCATCGATAATTTATCACAGTTACGGATAACCGGGGTGACTAAGCCGCGAGGGGTTGAGACCGCAATACTAATATCAAAGTAGTTGTGATATACCACATCATCGCCGTCAATCGAAGCATTGATTTCCGGATAACGTTTTAATGCTTCAACAACCGCTTTAATATAGAACGACATAAAACCTAAACGCACGCCGTGTTGTTTTTCAAATTTTTCACCGTAAATTTTACGTAATGTCATAATCGGCTGCATATCTACTTCATTGAATGTAGTGAGCATAGCTGTTGTATTTTTCGCTTCTAACAAACGTTCAGCAATACGTTTACGTAAACGTGTCATTGGCACACGTTTTTCGCTACGTGCTGAGTAAGCCACAGTACTTACAGTGCTTTGCTCTGTAGTAATAGCTTGTTTTGAAGCTTGTGTTTGACGTTGTGCCAAATGATGTTCAATATCTTCACGGGTAATTCGACCGCCGACACCCGTACCTTTGATAAGATGCGCTTCAATATTATGTTCTGCTAATAAACGACGAATCGCAGGGCCTTGAGAATCCGCATCGGAATGGTCATGTTCAATAGCTGCAGACTTACGATCCGCCGGAGTTGCTTCATTCATCGGTTTAATCGTTTCTTGGGTGAAATCGCCTGCTTGGACGGTTGAGATTTTGCCGAGTAATTGTTTGGAAATAACGGTAGCGCCTTGAACTTGGCTGATCTCCGCTAAAATACCGTCATGTGGCGCCGGTACTTCTAATACGACTTTATCCGTTTCAATTTCAACGATTACTTCATCACGTTTAATTGCATCACCCACATTCTTATGCCAAGTAGCAACAGTCGCATCTGCAACGGATTCGGGTAAGTCCGGCGTTAAAATTTCAATAGTCATAGTTATGTTCCTTTATATTCGTTAACACAGTGTTTTAGCTGTGCCGATAATTTTGCAAGCGGTCAAATTTGAGGATTTTTTTGCAAAATTTTGCTGGAAATTGACCGCTTATTTGTTAAATCGTTAAAGCTTCTGCCACTAATTGTTTTTGTTGCTGGGTATGCAATGAAGTATAGCCCACCGCAGGCGATGCAGATGCAGGACGGCCCGCATAAGTTAATTTTGCTTTTTCTGGAATTGATGCTTCAAAATTATGTTTACTACAATACCAAGCGCCTTGATTAAGTGGCTCTTCTTGACACCAAACAAAGTCTTTTACATGTGCGTAAGGTTCTAATACTTTTTTCATATCCTCGTATGGGAATGGATAAAGTTGTTCGATACGAATAATCGCCACATCAGTTTGTTCGTTTTGGCGGCGTTGTTCGAGTAAATCGTAATAAACCTTACCTGAACACATTACAACACGTTTCACTTTTTTCGCCTTGATATTACTGTCAATTTCACCGATCACCGTTTGGAATTCACCGTCAACCAATTCTGCTAAGGAAGACACCGCTAATGGGTGACGTAATAACGATTTAGGTGAAATCGCAACTAATGGGCGACGCATTTTGCGAATCGCTTGGCGGCGTAACATATGGTAAACCTGTGCCGGTGTACTTGGCACACAAACCTGCATATTTTGTTGTGCGCAAAGCTGTAAGTAACGTTCTACACGGGCTGATGAGTGTTCTGGTCCTTGACCTTCATAACCGTGTGGAAGTAACATCACTAAGCCGCACATTCTGCCCCATTTTTGTTCGCCGGAACTGATAAATTGGTCGATAACGATTTGTGCGCCGTTGGCAAAGTCACCGAACTGTGCTTCCCAAATGGTTAATGTTTTCGGATTGGTTGTTGCGTAACCGTATTCAAAAGCTAATACCGCTTCTTCGGAAAGTACGGAGTCCCATACTTCAAAGCGCCCTTGATTTGCATGTAAATGAGCAAGCGGCACATAACTTGTACCATCATTTTGGTTATGTACAACCGCATGACGGTGGAAGAATGTACCACGACCGGCATCTTCTCCGGATAAACGGACGTGCGTACCTTCATCTAGTAGGGTTGCGTATGCCATCGTTTCCGCCATACCCCAATCTAATAATTTTTTGCCCTCGCACATCTCTTTACGGTCGTTATAGATTTTTTCGACACGAGAGTGCGGACTTAAACTTTCAGGGTATTCACATACACGTTTTGCCAAAGTTTGGAAACGGTCTAACGGGAATTTACTTTCATACGGTGTTGTCCAGTCATAATTGAGGTATTGCAACCAATCAACCGCTGCCATATCCATTTCACGCCATTCAGGTACAACGCGATCACCGTTATCTAACGCATCACGATAGTTATTCATCATTTCAGTGGCTTGATCTTGGCTTAATATGCCTTCAGCAACCAAACGATCCGCATAGACTTTACGAGGTGTAGGATGTTTTTTGATGATGCTATACATCATTGGTTGTGTTGCTAAAGGCTCGTCCGCTTCATTGTGACCGTGGCGACGGTAAGAAATCAGATCAATGAAAATATCGCGTTTAAATAGGGTACGATATTCCACTGCCATACGGGCAGCAAATGCGACCGCTTCAGGATCATCGCCGTTAACGTGGATAATCGGTGCCTGAATCATTTTCGCAATATCAGTGCAGAATTCAGTTGAACGAGTGTCGTTCGGGTTAGAGGTGGTAAAACCGATTTGGTTATTGATCACGATACGAATCGTACCGCCAACTTTATAACCTCGAGCATTTGACATATTTAAGGTTTCTTGCACTACGCCTTGACCTGTAACTGCCGAATCGCCATGTACGGTAACGGCTAAGACTTTATTATGTTCCGTATCACGAATACGCTCTTGACGTGCACGTACCGAACCGATAACCACTGGGCTTACGATTTCTAAATGCGACGGGTTGAAGGCTAAAGTTAAATGCACACGTTCGCCGTCCACATCGAAATCAGATGAGAAACCTTGGTGATATTTTACGTCACCGGTACGATTGTCATCGGCATGTTTACCTGCAAACTCATCAAATAATTCCGCCGGTTTTTTACCCAATACGTTTACCAGCATATTTAAACGTCCACGGTGTGCCATTCCCATCACCACGTCTTTCATACCTTGGCGACCAGCATGACGAATGATTTCTTTCATCATTGGAATAAACGCATCACTTCCTTCAAGCGAAAAGCGTTTCGCACCGGGGAATTTTGCGCCGAGATAACGTTCAAGACCGTCTGCGGCGGTTAATTCGGTGAGTAAATTGACTTTTTCTTTGTGCGAGAACAACGGTTTATTTAAGGTACTTTCAATTTTTGCTTGTAGCCAGTTACGTTGTTCCATATCTTGTACGTGCATAAACTCTAAACCTATTGTACCTAAATAGGTTTGTTTTAATGCATCGGCAAGTTCGCTGAATTTCATCGTTTCTTTGCCATATACATATTTACCGATCGTAACGGTTTCGTTCAGATCCGCATCAGTAAAGCCGTGATGACGATAATCTAGCTCCGGGACTTGAGATGTTTTCCAGCGATAGTAACCGAGCGGATCCAGTTTGGCTTCAAGATAGCCACGGAAACGGTGCGCATTAATCCATTGTAATAAACGAACTTGTTTTGCACTGGCTTCTGGGTCGATAACCGTAACGGATTCAGGGACATTTTCACGGGCGAGTTTACGGAAATAATCACGTACTTGTGAATGAGGTTGCTCTACGACTTGCGTTTTCGGAAGGGTATCAAAAATGTTACACCAGCTAACATCAACGCTAGTTGGGTCTTCAAGATATTGTTCGTAGATTTCTTCAACATAAGCTTGGTTAGAACCACCGAAAGGTGAGGAGGCTAACCAGTCTTCAAAATTTTTATGTTGCATACAGACCTAACCTTGTATATTTGTGTGTTTATTGAGTTATGACGAGTATTATATACGCTAATATAAATAAAATGGATTGAAACACCATTCTATTAGGCGATTTATAAATCAATAATGCTATTATGCCTGAAAATTTAAGTGAAGAATGTGAGCTAAGTCAGATTTTTAACAGATTGGTAACAAATAAGCGGTCTTTTTTGGCTAAAAATTTGCAAAAGAAATGCTAAAAAGACCGCTTATATTTAACACTAATGACTGCAATGACATTGTCCGCTGCAGACATCACCGTGTAAGTTATGATGATGGTTATGGCGGTGCGAATAAAAGGCAACATTTTTGGCAAATTGGTCACCAAAGAAATGGATGAAATGCGGATCATTGGTCACCATTTCCGGTGTGCCGGCACAACAAATATGCTTATTTACGCATAAAACTTCATCAGTATTTGCCATTACGATGTTTAAATCGTGCGAAACCATCAAAATTGCGCAATTTAACCACGAACGAGTACTATTTAATAGTTGATAGAGTTCTGTTTGCCCTGTAATATCCACCCCTTGCATCGGTTCGTCTAAAACTAAAAGTTGCGGGCGATCTAAAATAGCTCGGGCAAGCAATACTCGCTGCAATTCACCGCCGGATAATTTCTGCATACTATTTTCTGCTAAGTGCGTAATAGAAAAGAGTGCAAGCGCTTCTTGAATCGCTTGTGCAGAGCAGTTAGGTTTTAGTGATAGAAATTTTTTCACCGTAATTGGCATTGAGTGATCCATATGCAATTTTTGTGGCACATAACCGATTTTGAGCCCTTTTTGATGAATGACTTTGCCTTTAGTTGGGGAAAGGAGTTTAAGTAACACTTTTAATAATGTCGATTTGCCGCCGCCGTTCGGGCCAACAATCGTCGTAATTGAATTCGCATATACCGTTAAATTGATATTTTGCAAAGCTTTTTGACCACCGAAACTCACTTCAATTTGTTGAAGTTCTACAAGAGGTAATTCCTTTTTTTTCGGCTGTGGTGTGGGAGTAAGTTGTTTTATTTGCATTATTTAAAAAAATTAAGGGTATAATATAAAAGTGAGCAAGTTAGCTGATTTTTGTGATGTTGGCAAGAATGAATTTTCTAACAGAACATTTGTCAAATTTTTTCGTAATAAATAAAAGATAGTATAGGACATATTTTGCAACACGTTATTCTAGCAAGAGATCGTCGCCGGAAGAAATCTCGTTTAAAGGGATTATTTTTCTTTATGGCGCTGTTATCGATTTTTATTGGTATTATACTTGCTTTAAAAAATCAACCTTCCATTAGCAGTGCAACAAATCAAGAACAATATATTGTACTGGATGAACAAACGGAAGAGCATAAGGATGAGCCGGAGCAAGCGGAAGCGACATCGGCTGAAAATGAGGTAAAGCAAGCTTCCGCAGAGAACGAATCTACAGAAACTGACCCGAATGTGGTTGAAGGCGCAGCAGAGGATGTTAACGCAACATCCTATGAAGATCTGCTGAATGAAAAGGATGATGAAGTAGAAGGGCAAGAGGGGACGATAGTTACTAAAGAAGCTGAAAAGCCGGAAGAAAAATTATCACCGGAAGCAGAGAAAGTACTAGATGAAATCTTAGAAGTTGCCGATGAGGCGTTACGTATCCAAGATCAGTTTAGTTATACGGTTGGTCGAGGTGATAAATTAAAAGATGTCTTAGAACAGTCCGGTTTAGGTGTAAGCGTAGCAAGAGCAATGATTAAACAATTCCCTGAGTTAGCGAATTTAGACGGCGGGCAACAATTCTATTGGATTTTAGATAACCACGGTGAATTGGAATATATGAACTGGTTGGTCTCAGAGAAAGAAGAACGCATTTATGAGCGTAAAGATAACGGTAAATGGGTTTTCCAGAGCATACAGAAAAAAGGCGAATGGCGCCAAGATGTTGTGCGAGGCACGATTGATGGTAGCTTTGCGACAAGTCTTAAAAATGTAGGATTATCCGAGCGCCAAGTTAATCAGCTGGCAGTTGGGTTACAATCACAAATTGCAACCAATAAACTCAAAAAAGGTGATCGTTTTGCGATCTTGGTGAAACGTGAATACATTAACGGTACAGTAACGGATGTCGGTAATGTTGAAGGGATCCTTATTTTAAGCGATAAAAAACGTTATTATGCGATTCAAGCCGATAACGGTCGTTACTATAGTAGCCACGGTGAGACATTAAGCAAAGGTTTTGCACGTATTCCATTGTTATTCAGTGCGAGAGTATCATCGTCTTATAATCCTAGGCGAGTTCATCCGATTACGCGTCGTGTGAGACCGCATAACGGCGTGGATTTTGGTGTGCCAACGGGCACTCCGATTATTGCACCGGGTGATGGTGTAGTTGAACATATTGCGTACCAAGCACGAGGTGCAGGGCGTTATATTAAAATTCGCCATGGTCATATTACGACTGTTTATATGCATCTGAGCAAAACGCTTGTGAGTGTAGGACAAAGTGTAAAAAAAGGTGAGCGTATTGCTCTCTCTGGAAATACCGGAAGATCAACAGGTCCGCATTTACATTATGAATTTCATATCAATGGGCGACCGGTTAATCCGATGACGGTTAAGTTACCTGGTTCGAGTTCAGGTATGGCGAGTAAAGAGCGACAATCTTTCTTAAAACGAGCAAAAGCTGTGGAAGCGAAGCTTAAACTCTAATTTTTTAAGGAATTTACAATGAAAAAAAATGCGATTGCATTATTAGGCCTATATATATTAAGTACATCAGTAATGGCTGATGATGTTAGCCTTAAACGTACGTTAGAAGGCATGGGCGCAACCAATGTAAAAATCAGTGATTCGGCATTACCGGGCTTTAGAACGGCAGTTTCGAATGAAGGTGTCGTGCAAATTAGTGAGAACGGGCGTTTTGTTATTCAAGGTCAGATTTTTGAACTGAAAAACGGCAAAGCGGTTGATATTACTAATAAAGCATTACTTGCAGATTTAAATTCTCTAGAAAAAGAGATGATTATTTATTCGGCGAAGAATGAAAAACATGTAGTGACTGTGTTTATGGATATTACTTGCCACTACTGCCATTTGATGTTCCAACGCATTAAAGAATATAACGATTTAGGCATTACGATTCGTTTTCTTGCTTTCCCTCGTGGTGGTATGAATACTCAAACGGCGAAGCAAATGGAAGCAATTTGGACATCAACAGATAAAGTAAAAGCGTTAAATGACGCAGAAAATGGTACTTTACCAAAAGAAGTTAAAACACCAAATATTGTGAAAAAACACTATGAACTTGGAATTAAATTTGGTGTAACAGGGACACCGAATATGGTTGATAGCAGCGGTCAATTAATCGCAGGTTATGTTGAGCCGAAAGAATTACTTAAAATGCTAGAATAGCATTAATCTCTTGAATACAAGCGGTCTGATTTTGTAAAATTTTTGCAAAATTACACCGCTTGTTTTATTTAAAGAAAAGAAGAAAATCCAGTGCAAAAGTTAATCAAACAACGATCTAAACTCACATCCATAAAATTATCAGACCATCCCCTATTAAATCGACTCTATCAAAGCCGTGGTATTGCTTCGCCTCAAGAATTAGAACGAACACTGCAATTTTTACATAGACCCAATCAATTAGCGAATATTGATGCAGCAGTTGAATTACTTATCGCAGCTTATAAACAGCAATCACGCATTATTATTGTCGGAGACTTTGATGCCGATGGCGCAACCAGTACGGCATTAGCCATTCTCGCATTGCGTCAATTAGGCTTTGAAAATGTGGATTATTTGATTCCGGATCGTTTTTCGCAAGGTTATGGCTTAAGTTTAGCCGTTGCTGAAACGGTATTGGTTAAAGGTACGGATATCGTGATGACGGTCGATAACGGGATTTCTTCTTTTGAAGGTATCGATTTACTAAAAGAACACGGTATCAAAGTTTTAGTTACCGATCATCATTTGCCGGCAGAAAGTTTGCCGAATGCAGATGCAATGGTGAATCCGAATTTGGAGGATTGCTCATTTCCCTCAAAGTCTCTAGCTGGTGTTGGTGTTGCGTTTTATGTGATGTTGGCGCTACGAGGCAAAATGCGTGAATTAGGATGTTTTAAAGATAAAGAACCTAATTTAGCGGAATTATTGGATCTTGTTGCATTGGGAACAGTCGCGGATGTGGTTCCGCTTGATCACAATAATCGAATCTTAGTTCACCAAGGATTAAATCGCATTCGTTCGGGACATTGTCGAGCAGGTATTCGCGCTTTAGCGGAAGTGTCTAAGCGAGATTTATCTTCTCTACAAGCTAGCGATTTAGGTTTTGCGATTGCTCCTCGTTTAAATGCTGCGGGTCGTTTGGAAAATATGTCACTTGGTGTAGAGCTGTTAATTGCTGACAACATGGAAATCGCTCGTCAACTAGCGTTTGAATTGGATAGTCTAAACCAAACGCGTAAAGAGTTTGAGCAAGAAATGAAAACCGAGGCGTTGGCAATTTGTTCTAATTTACCTTCTTTAATGCAAAAAGAACAAGCACACGGTATTGTGTTATATCAGCCGGATTGGCATCAAGGCGTGATTGGCATTTTAGCTTCGCGAATTAAAGATCAATTCCATCGACCGGTTATCGCCTTTGCACAAGAGAGTGAAGACAGTGAGTATTTGAAAGGCTCGGCACGCTCAATAGCTGGGTTGCATATGCGTGATTTATTAGAACGTATAGATTCACTATATCCGGGTTTAATTATTAAATTCGGCGGGCATGCGATGGCGGCGGGTTTAACGATTCACCAAGATAATTTTTTACGTTTCCAGAAAATATTTGATGAAATTATTAATGAAATAATTGAACCGGAACAATTACAAGGTGTCATTTATACCGATGGGGAATTAGCTCCATCAGAATTAAATATCGAAATAGCGGAATTATTACAACAAGCAGGGCCTTGGGGACAAAACTTTCCGGAGCCTACGTTTGAAGGCGAATTTCGTTTATTGCAACAGCGTATACTAGGTGGTAAACACTTAAAGTTAATGGTCGAGCAACCTAACGGTGGATTATTTGATGCAATTTGGTTTAATGCCGATTTGCGTTATTTTCCTGATTTATCGATTAAACAAGTTAAATTAGTTTACAAACTTGATATAAATGAGTTTAGAGGGAATAAAAATTTACAATTAAGAGTCGATACATTAATTATTTAGTTTATTCTATTTCTAACCCTAGAATAAAATAATATTGTGTTGTAGAATCTGCTCGCCTATATACTGATGGATGGTATTTAGAACATATGAATGAAGTTTTTAATCTAACAAGGAACAACCAACGATGAAAAATACGATTGTTTTTCGCGGATTGTTATTATCTGGTATCGCATTAGCTGTAGCTGCTTGTGGTAACTTAAGCAAAGTGACTGATGAAGGTACGACAGAAAATCCAGTATTCCCAAAAATTTCCGAATCAGAATTCAACCATGATGGTTCTCAATTCGGTTCATGGCCAAACTGGGAAAACGTTCGTCAGATCGAACGTGGTATGAACAAAGACCAATTATATAACCTAATCGGTCGCCCACACTTTGAAGAAGGGTTATATGGCGTCCGTGAGTGGGACTATGCATTTAACTATCGTGAGAATGGTGTGCACAAAATTTGTCAATACAAAATCTTATTTGACAAAAATATGAATGCACAAAGTTTCTTCTGGTATCCGAACGGTTGTAATGGTAACTCATCATTTAACTTAAGTGGTGACTTTTTATTCGATTTCGATAAAGATACATTAACTGCGAAAGGTAAAGAAGTTGTTGATAGTGTTGCTGCACAATTAAAATCATCTGGCGCACAACAAGTTAAAGTGGCGGGTTATACAGACCGTTTAGGTTCAGAAAAATATAACTTAGATTTATCACAACGCCGTGCGAACATGGTGAAAGCACGTTTAGTTCAACAAGGTGTGACTGCACAAATCAACGCTGTTGGCTATGGTAAAGCAAGCCAAGTTAAAGCGTGTGACGGTGAATCAGGTCAAGCATTACGTGATTGCTTACGTCCTAACCGTCGTGTGGAAATTTCTGCAAACGGTGGCGTATTAAAACAAAACGAAGGTGGTAACGTTGCGGGGCCTAACGGTCCAGCACCACTTTATCAAACGCCACAATATAACAGTAATAAATAATCTACTGTTTCGTGAGAACATAGAGTAAAATATAAGGGCAATCAGAATTGATTGCCTTTATTTTTTCTTACCGCCCTGTAATAGGAGAATTTTTATGCGTTATCAAGCGGTTGCTTTTGACTTAGATGGGACTTTACTTTCACCGAATGCGGTTATTCTGGAATCGAGCAAGCAAGCTATTCAAAAGGTACGAGAGAAAGGCGTAAAAATTTTCTTTGTAACAGGTCGCCACCATACGGCGGTGCGTCCTTACTATGCGGAAATCGGCTTGGATACGCCAGTGGTTTGCTGTAATGGTACTTATTTATATGATTTTCAACATGATAAAGTGTTATCAGGCAATCCATTAACTGCAGAACAGGCTTCCGGTTTAATTAATCAAGCACAAGCATTAGGCATTCATACGGCGGTGTATTTCCGTGATGCAATGACTTACGAACAACTTAATCCGCATTTCACCAAATTCCAAAAATGGGTTCAGTCTTGTCCTGAAGCGGTACGCCCGAATGTTTATCAACTTGAGAAGTTCCAACAAGAAATTGATAAAGGTACTACGGTTTGGAAAGTGTTAATTAGTGATCCAGATCTAGCAAAAATGCAAAGTTTTGTTGAAAAATTACCGCTTGATCAATTTAGCCCAGAATGGTCTTGGGTGGATAGAGTGGATATTACTAGTGTTGGTAATAGCAAAGGCGCAATGTTAGCGGAATTGCTTAAAATTGAAGGGATTGATCCGCAAAATGTGATCGCATTCGGGGATAATTTCAATGATATCTCAATGCTAGAATTGGTGGGGCTAGGTATAGCAATGGGTGGTTCTGAAGCGGAAGTTCAACAACGAGCGGATAAAACCATCGGTTCAAATAGCGAAGACAGTATTGCCAAAGAATTAACGGAATTACTTAATTTATAATGAATAAACTGGTTAATCATCCTAAGTATTCTATTGCTCGTCGCATTGGATCTTATTTTCTTGTCATGATTGTATTTGCCTCTTTAATTAGTGGCATTTCATTAGGCATTATGTGGAGTAATAAATCGGATGCGGGTTTGATTAACGTTTCTGGATCATTACGGATGCAGAGTTATCGTTTCCTTTATGAAATGGAACACCATCCGCAATCTATTCCGACTCGCTTAAATGAATATCGTCAAAGTTTGAACTCGCCGGAAATCCAAGACTCTCTAGCTCATAAGTGTTTATTGCCGAAAGAAGTCACGGAAGCTTATGTCAAGCTACAAGAAAGCTGGCAGGAAATGGAATCCTTTATTATCAAGCGAGATAGACATTCCTATGAAGCCAATATTGACGGCTATGCAAAGCAAGTCAATAATTTCGTGTGGTTGCTACAAGAATTTGTTGAACTAAAATTAAAAGTGGCGATCGGTGTGATAGCCGTCTCTATGTTATTGATCATTGCTTTAGCTTATTTTGGCGTATGGTACACTCGTAAACGGATTATTACACCGCTTGATCAGTTAGTGACAGCAAGTCAGCAAGTCAAAAATGAAGATTTTGACCACATTCAGTTAGCAGTAAATGAGCCGAACGAATTAGGTTTTCTTTCTTCTGCATTTACCCAAATGGCAAGCGATTTAGCTAAACTATATGCTTCCCTTGAAGAGAAAGTAGAAGATAAAACCCGTCGTTTGATGTCGGTAAACCGTTCTTTGTTGGTATTATTCCAATGTTCTCAGCTGTTAACCGCAAAACCGGTTAATCAAAACGTCTTATTTCAAGTGTTACAAATGGTGCTTGATAATGAACAATTACGTGGAATTGAGATTCAAGTCTATGGCGCGGACTATTGGAATGTAACGATTGATAATGCACCGGCACAAGATTGGCGTTATAACGAAATTGCGATTGAAAACGAGAAAATTGCGTTATTACGCTGGAAACCGTCACTTTTATGTCCGGATGAGCGTTTAATCCAAAACGTATCAGAAATGATTGGTCGTAGTCTCTATGTTGTGCAGGTGCAGAAACAGCAACAACAGTTAGTATTGATGGAAGAACGCTCGATTATTGCACGAGAGTTGCATGACTCATTAGCGCAGTCACTGACGTTTTTCAAAATACAAGTGAGTTTATTAAAACGTAATGGAGAAACTAAGCAAGATTGGAATAAGCAAAAAGAGATTTTGGATGATTTTGAAAAAGCGCTGAATGAAGCTTATAGTCAATTGCGAGAGTTACTTTCTACTTTCCGCTTAACGATTGAGGAAGCCAATCTGGCCCATGCATTAGAACGAGTATTGGATTCATTACGTATTCGAACACCCGCTCATATTCGTTTAAATTGCAAACTCCCTTCGCAAATTTTTAGCGCACAGCAACAAGTTCATGCGCTACAGATTGTGCGTGAAGCGGTCATTAATGCAATTAAGCATGCTAATGCGAGTGAAATTGACGTGATCGCGGAAACCAATGCGGATGGTGAGCATTGCTTAATTATTCGTGATAATGGAAAAGGTATTGCAAGCGATATTGAGCCGGAAGGTCATTATGGGCTGATTATTATGAAAGAGCGAACTGCTGAATTAAAAGGCGAGTTTAGTATTAAAAATCGTCCGGAAGGCGGCGTTGAAGTAATGGTTGTATTACCGAATATGATTGCCGCATAATTTTTACAAAGGAAGGCAATAAAATGCAGATTCGAAAATCGACGGAAGCGGATTTTGAAACAATTTTAAATATTTATAATCAAGCAATTCCGACTCATCAAATTACGGCAGATTTGGAGTTAGCGATACCAATCAACCGCCGTGCTTGGTTCGACTTTCATCTAACCAGTGAACAGTATCCGATTTGGACAGTAGAAGATGAAAACGGCATTGCCGGCTGGTTTAGTTTTTCGCCGTTTTATGAGCGACCGGCGTTTGTGCATACCTCTGAAATTAGCATTTATTTAGACGGTAGTGCTAAAGGCAAAGGCTACGGTTCAAAAATTATTGAATTTATGCAAGCGGAAATGTTGAAGCATAATATTCATACGTTAATGGCGTATGTGTTCGAGCTGAATCAAGTCAGCCAAAATCTAATGCGTAAGCATGGTTTTGAACAGTGGGGGCGATTTCCTAATATTGCCAATATGGGCAAAGATGAACAAGGGCAAGATAAGTGGCGTACGCTATTGATGATGTCCTACCAAAAAGGCATTGAATAAGCGGTCATTTTTAATCAATTTTTTGCAAAAGGATCATAATGGAACGAATTAAAGTCGTGTTAGCTACGGGAAATCAAGGTAAAGCCAAAGAGATGTCGGATGTTTTGGCACAATTTGGCTTTGATGTCGTAGCGCAGAGTGAATTTGGCATTGAGTCACCGGAAGAAACCGGTTTGACTTTCATTGAAAATGCATTGTTAAAAGCACGTTATGCTTCAAAAATGACCGGACTACCAGCAATTGCGGATGATTCGGGGTTAGCGGTAGATGCACTGGGAGGCGCACCAGGGCTTTATTCCGCGCGTTATGCGGGCGAAGAAGGCAAGGATGAGGCAAATCGCCAAAAATTATTAGCTGAAATGCAAAATATTGCAGATGAAAAACGTGGGGCGAAATTTGTAAGTTGTATCGTTTTTCTACAACACGAAACGGATCCGACACCGAAAATTGCCTTAGGCGAATGTTTTGGTGAAATTTTACGTGAAGAACGTGGCCAAAATGGCTTTGGTTACGATTCTCTATTCTTCTATCCGCCCAAAAATTGCAGTTTCGCTGAGTTAGAAACCAGTGAGAAAAAGAAAATTTCACACCGTGCAATGGCATTGGAAGTGCTAAAACAACAGTTACTAAAGTAAGCGAAGTGACGTTTACGAGGAGAAAATATGATTATTACCACCACACCAACCATTGAAGGTCACCAAATCACTGAATATAAAGGTTTAGTTTTTGGTGAAGTGGTTTCCGGTGCCAATTTTATTCGTGATTTTTTTGCGAGTATTACCGATGTGATTGGTGGCCGTTCAGGCGCTTATGAAAGTAAGCTAAACAGTGCTAGACAAGAAGCATTGGCAGAATTAGAAAAAGAAGCGAAACGTGTTGGTGCAAATGCCGTGGTTGGTGTTTCTATGGAATATCAATCAATGGGCGGCGATAAAGGCATGTTTATCGTGGTTGCAACCGGCACAGCGGTGGTGATTCGCTAAATCTAACAAATGAGCATGAGTACTAGCGGTCATTTTTTGCCGTTATTTTGTAAATTATCCTGTAAAAAATCCCCGCATTTTGCGGGGATTTTTATGTTCGCTATGTTTAGAATAAACCGGTAATTAAGCCGTTTTCATCCACATCAATACGATTTGCTGCTGGTATTTTCGGTAAGCCCGGCATACGCATAATACTGCCGCAAATCGCAACGATAAAGCCGGCGCCAGCAGACACACTAATACTGCGTACGGTAACGCTAAAGCCTGTCGGGCAACCGAGTAATTTTGCATTATCGCTTAATGAATATTGTGTCTTCGCCATACAAATCGGTAATTTATCTAGACCTAATTTTTCCAGATTTTTAATTTCCGCTAGGGCTTCGGCACTAAAATTCACATCATCCGCACCATAGATTTTTTGTGCGATCGCTTTGATTTTGTTTTGCACGCTTTCATTTACGTCATAGACGAAATTAAAACGATTTTGTTGTTCATCAATCGCTTTTAACACTTTTTGTGCTAAGTCTACACCACCGACACCACCTTTACCCCAAACTTCAGTGAGCGATACTTCCACACCTTGTTCCGCACAAGCGCTCTGAATTAGGGCTAATTCTGCATCGGTATCAGATACAAAGCGGTTTAATGCGACCACTACCGGTAAACCGAATACATTTTTGAGGTTACTGATATGTTTAAGCAGATTTGGTAAACCTTGTTGTAAAGCGGTTAAACTTTCTTCAGCTAAATTCGCTTTTTCAACACCACAGTTATATTTCAAGGCCTTAACGGTTGCAACGACCACCGCCACATCCGGTTTAAGGTCAGCTAAACGGCATTTAATATCACAGAATTTTTCTGCGCCTAAATCCGCACCAAAGCCGGCTTCCGTTACTGCATAATCGCCTAAATGTAATGCTAAACGGGTTGCAGTAACCGAGTTACAACCGTGAGCGATATTGGCAAACGGGCCACCGTGAATAAAGGCAGGGCTGCCTTCAATCGTTTGTACTAAATTCGGTTTAATCGCATCTTTCAACAATGCTGCCATTGCACCGTGCGCATTTAAATCTTTTGCATAAACTGGTTGTTTGTCAGTGGTGTAGGCAACTAAGATATTACCTAAACGTGTTTTTAAATCGGCAAGATCTTTAGCTAAACAGAAAATCGCCATCACTTCCGAAGCCACAGTAATATCGAAACCGTCCGGACGAATCACACCGTCTGTCGGATTACCCAAACCGCCTAATACGTTACGTAATTGACGATCGTTCATATCAATTACTCGACGCCATAACACACGTTTGGTATCAATATTTAACGCATTGCCTTGGTAGATATGGTTATCCAATAATGCCGCCAATAGGTTATTGGCACTGGTGATAGCGTGGAAATCGCCAGTAAAGTGCAGATTGATATCTTCCATTGGCAGCACTTGCGCATAGCCACCGCCCGCCGCTCCGCCTTTCACACCGAATACCGGACCTAATGACGGTTCACGTGCCGCAACCACTGCATTTTTACCAAGCCGGTTTAAAGCATCGGTTAAACCGATGGTTACGGTGGTTTTTCCTTCGCCTGCCGGAGTCGGGTTAATAGCGGTAACTAAAATTAATTTACCGTTTTTAGCTGGTAATTTGAAAGCATCCGCCGGATTAATTTTCGCTTTATATTTGCCGTATTGTTCGATTTGATCGGCATTTAAACCTAATTTCTCCGCAATTTTATTAATAGGCTGCATAATGGCAGCTTGAGCAATTTCTACATCGCTTTTCATTCATCCTCCAGATTGGCAAACGTTTGCTTTTTTCAACCCTGCTAGAATATGCTAAAATCCGTTTAAAATAAAGAACTGTAACAGATATTTAACAAAAAAGATGACGAATCAATTAACGCCAAACTTTTGGCAAACAAAAAGCCTGCTTGAAATGAATGATGCGGAATGGGAAGCATTGTGTGACGGTTGTGGAAAATGTTGTTACCGCAAATATATTCAAGGCAGAGGCAAACGAGAGCGTTTGTATTACACTTCGGTCGCTTGTAATTTGTTGGACGTGGATAGTGGGCGTTGTACTAATTATCCGAATCGTTTCAAAATTGAACAGGATTGTACCAAATTAACCAAGAAAAATTTGCCTGATTTTGGCTGGTTGCCGAAAACCTGTGCTTACCGTTTACTTTATGAAGGTAAGCCGTTATTTGATTGGCATCCGTTGATCTCTAACGATCTACAATCGGTAAAAAAAGCGAATATTCTCATTCCAAACGGCATTCATGAAAAAGATGTGATAGATTGGTTTGAATTTGTGATTGATGAGGTTTAAGCTAATAAGCGGTCATATTTTGTAAAAATTTTGCAAAATATGACCGCTTGTTATTTGGATAATTTTAATAATGATAAGAGGGCAAACACAATGAAAACAGCATTAGTTACTGGTGCAACCGCAGGATTTGGTTTAGCAATTTGTAAATTACTGATTCAATCGGGTTATAAAGTGATTGGTACCGGTAGACGTAAAGAGCGCCTTGCCGAACTACATTCGCAACTAGGTAATAATTTTTTACCGCTTGCGTTTGATGTAAGTGATGAGGCGGCAACCACACAAGCCTTAAATAACCGTCCTACCGGCTGGCAACAAATAGATTTATTAGTCAATAACGCCGGATTGGCATTAGGGTTGGAACCAGCTTATAAAACTGATTTAAAAGATTGGTATCAGATGATCGATACTAATATTAAAGGGCTTGTGACGGTTACTCGTCTGATTTTACCGGAAATGGTAGAACGTAATAGCGGACATATCATCAATTTAGGTTCAATCGCCGGTAATTATCCTTACCCAGGTGGTAATGTTTATGGCGGCACAAAAGCTTTCGTTAAACAATTCAGTCTCAATTTACGTGCGGATTTAGCCGGTACGAAAGTGCGTGTAACGAATGTAGAGCCTGGTTTATGCGGCGGTACGGAATTTTCGAACGTACGCTTTAAAGGCGATGACGACAAAGTGGCAAAAGTATATGAAAACGTGAACTATGTCGCACCGGAAGATATTGCTAATATTGTGTTATGGCTGAATCAGCAACCGGAACACGTCAATATTAACCGCATTGAAGTAATGCCGGCGGCACAAACTTTCTCACCACTTGCCGTAGCAAGAGGTTAATGCCTAAAGGAAATTTCTCTCTTTGCTAAAGAGGGTAGTTTGTCAGGTATTATGTAGCAGTTATACAAATTGTAGGGGCGAACCGTGTTCGCCCTTGTGATATTCATTATAAATTGTTTGGGAGAATGCCATTCGCCCCTACATCATTGAAATAGATTAGCCCCTTGTGCATTTTCTACATAATTTCGGATTTTAAGCGGTTTTGCTTAGACACTTACACCAATATTTCTCTTTTTTAATTCATCATCAGAAATTTTTGCTTGCATATTGTGAAATCATGTACTATTTTAATAGTATATAATATTCCTTATAGATAGAGAGAACACGCTATGTCAGACACACTTCTTAATCCTTACTTCGGCGAATTTGGTGGAATGTATGTTCCTGAAATTCTAATACCGGTTTTAAAGCAACTTGAATCTGCTTTTGTCGATGCACAAAATGATCCATTATTCCAAGCGGAATTTACCGATTTACTCAAAAACTACGCTGGTCGCCCGACCGCATTAACGCTTTGCCGTAATCTCACCAAAGGAAGCAAAACCAAACTTTATCTTAAACGTGAAGATCTATTACACGGTGGTGCACATAAAACCAACCAAGTATTAGGGCAAGCGTTATTAGCAAAACGAATGGGCAAAACCCGTATTATTGCGGAAACCGGTGCCGGACAGCATGGGGTGGCAACCGCATTAGCGTGTGCAATGTTAGATTTGCCTTGCGTAATCTATATGGGCGCAAAAGATGTTGAACGCCAGTCACCGAATGTATTCCGTATGCGTTTGATGGGAGCGGAAGTGATTCCGGTACAAAAAGGTTCTTGTTCCTTAAAAGATGCTTGCTGTGAAGCAATGCGTGACTGGGCGGCAAACTATGAAACGACGCATTATTTAATTGGTACGGCGGCAGGCCCGCACCCGTTCCCGACTATGGTACGTGAATTTCAGAAAATGATCGGTGAAGAAATCAAGCGTCAAATTTTAGAAAAAGAAAAGCGCTTACCGGATGTCGTGATTGCGGCGGTCGGCGGTGGTTCGAATGCAATCGGCATGTTTGCGGATTTTATTGAGGAAAAAGGCGTCCAATTGATTGGTGTAGAACCGGCAGGTAAAGGGATTGAAACCGGCGAACACGGTGCACCACTTAAACACGGCACAACCGGTATTTATTTTGGTATGAAATCGCCAATTATGCAAACTAAGGATGGGCAAATCGAAGAATCTTATTCGATTTCCGCAGGTTTAGATTTCCCGTCTGTCGGACCGCAACATGCTTATCTCAATTCGATTGGACGCGCGGACTATGTTTCGATTACCGACCAAGAAGCGTTAGAGGCTTTTCAAGCGCTAGCGCAACACGAAGGTATTATTCCCGCTTTAGAAAGTTCGCACGCACTGGCTTATGCGCTGAAATTAATTGCACAAAATCCGGAAAAAGAACAACTATTGGTGGTGAATCTTTCCGGTCGTGGCGATAAAGATATTTTTACCGTAGATAAAATTTTAAATGGGGGAAACTAAAATGAGCCGTTTTGATACTTTATTTGCTGAGTTAAAAGCAAAAAATGAAGGGGCATTTGTGCCGTTTGTTACCCTCTGTGATCCGGATTTCGATCGTTCATTTGAGATTATCGAAACATTGATTGCCAATGGTGCGGATGCATTAGAACTCGGCTTCCCATTTTCAGATCCTTTGTTGGATGGCCCAGTAATTCAAGCGGCGAATAAACGTGCATTAGACGGTGGCTATAGTACCGATGCCTGTTTTGATATGATTGCTAAAATTCGCTTAAAATATCCTGAGATTCCAATTGGCTTGCTGCTTTGTGCTAACTTAGTTTTCGTACCAACCCAAGAAGTGTTTTTCAAGCGTTGTGCTGAAACGAGCGTTGATGCGGTATTAATTGCCGATGTACCGGTTCTCGCTGCAGAAGAATTTATTAAAACTGCCAAGAAACACGGCATTCAATCTGTCTTCATTTGCCCGCCAAATGCGGATCAGGTAACGATTGAACGCATCGCAAGTTTAACTGAAGGTTATACTTATTTGGTTTCTCGTGCTGGTGTAACCAGTGCCGAGAACCAAGTGCATGCTAAAAATTTAGATAATCTTATCGAAAGTCTCAAGCGGTCAAATTCTGCGCCAATTTTACAAGGTTTTGGTATTGCGAAACCGGAACAGGTTAAAGAAGCGCTAGCTCTGGGTTGTGATGGTGCGATTTCTGGATCTGCGATCGTTAAAATTATCGAGAACCATTTAGATAACCAGCCTCAACTATTGACAGAATTAGCGAGTTTTGTAACAGCAATGAAAAGTGCTACTTATATCAAATAAACGGACGTTAAGCGAAATAGGTAAAAATTTGCACCTTAGTAGTGATTTACTAAGGTGCAAATTTTTTATTTGGGAGTGTTGTCGTTAAATAAAGCTTGAGCTGATAAGAGGTCGATTATTGGCGCTCTTTTGCAAATAAGTAGCCGTTTAAACCTACGATAATAATGTTTAATATTGCTATGATATAAGCTTTAGAGCTAAAACCATAAAGCGTAAATCCTAATCCCCAAAAGATATTAGAGAGACGTAAAGTCGTCATACTACTAATAAAAAATGAAAGACTCAGAATAAGAACCGAACCATAACTAAGAAATGCAATAATACCCATTTGCTATCCTAATAAGCTTAAAAATTATAATGCAGTTATTCTACACAAAAAAGAAGCATTGATATAGCGTTTACTACTGTAATACAAAAAAATTGGCTAAGTATTTATACAGTATTATAATAAAAGACTGTTTGCGCATTTGGAGCAAGCAGCCTTAACGTTTTTTTAATATATGAATAAATTAGACAATAAAATTATCCATGCCTTCAGTGAAGACGGCTTATTAAGTAACAATATTCAAGGATTTCGTCCTCGTGCCGCTCAACTCGAAATGGCACAAGCGGTCGGAAGAGCGGTAAAATTTGCAACACCGACTGTGGTGGAAGCAGGGACAGGCACAGGTAAAACCTTTGCTTATTTGGTACCGGCGCTGCTTTCCGGTAAAAAAACGATTGTTTCGACCGGTTCTAAAAACCTGCAAGATCAATTATTTAATCGAGATCTGCCAACAATTCAAAAAGCCTTAAAATACAAAGGTAAAGTCGCTTTATTAAAAGGGCGAGCCAATTACCTTTGTTTAGAACGTTTGGATCAAGTGGTGGCAATGGGTGTGCTAGGCGATAAATCAGTATTAGCGGATTTATCGAAAGTCAGTAAATGGCATACTTCAACCAAAACCGGTGATTTAAGTGAATGTATTACGATCGCCGAAGACAGCCCGATTTTACCGCAATTGGTCAGCACTGCAGAAAGTTGCTTAGGTTCGGACTGTCCGCACTTTAAAGATTGCTATGTGGTACAAGCTCGTCGCCGAGCAATGGAAGCAGATGTGGTGGTAGTTAATCATCATCTGTTTTGTGCCGATATGGCGGTTAAAGAAACCGGCTTCGGTGAGTTAATTCCGGAAGCGGAATTGATTATTTTTGATGAAGCCCATCAATTACCGGATATTGCCAGCCAATATTTCGGTCAATCGTTAAGTTCTCGTCAACTGTTTGATATTTGTAAAGATACCAATATTGTTTACCGTACCGAACTAAAAGATCTTGCTCAGTTAGGCAAAGCAGCGGATCACTTGCAAAAAGTGGTGCAAGATTTCCGCTTATTAATGGGAAAGGAAGGTTCAATTAAAGGTAATTTACGAGAGTTGTTTAACGACCCAAAAGTAGTAGACGGCTTAACCAAAGTTGCGGAAAGCATTGATTTTTTAAGTGAGGTGATTAAAAAATCGCTCGGTCGTTCGGAAACGCTTGATAAAATTTTTGAAAGGTTGGCAGAAGTCAAAGCTCAATTAAAAAAATTGAGCGATACTACCGTGGTTGGCTATTGTTATTGGTATGAAGCCAACGGACGTTCTTTCGGTTTACATATCACTCCGTTAACCGTGGCAGACAAATTCGGCGAACAGCTTAAAAATCAACAGATTGGTTGGGTATTTACTTCCGCAACGCTTGAGGTCGGTGGTAAATTTGATCACTTATGTCAGCGTTTAGGCATTGAGAATGCGGAACAATTAGTGTTACAAAGCCCTTTTGATTACGCCAATCAGTCGTTGCTTTGTGTTCCTCGATATTTGCCGGACACAAATAAATCGCACACTTTAACAGAACTTGGCAAAATGTTAATGCCTGTGATTGAAGCTAATAATGGTCGCTGTTTTTTACTCTGTACTTCCTATTTTATGATGCGAGGTTTAGCGGATTTTCTGCGTGAGCACAGTAAATTAAGTGTGCTACTGCAAGGGGAAACTAGCAAGACTCGCTTATTAGAAAAGTTTATTGCGGAAGAAAATAGCGTATTGGTTGCCACCCAAAGTTTCTGGGAAGGGATTGATGTGCGAGGCGATGCGTTATCACTAGTGATTATCGATAAATTACCGTTTACTTCGCCTGATGAACCATTGCTAAGAGCCCGCATGGAAGATTGTCGTTTACAAGGTGGAGAACCATTTAACGATCTTCAAATTCCGGAAGCAGTAATCACCTTGAAGCAGGGAGTAGGGCGATTAATTCGTGATGTAACCGATAGAGGCGTAGTGATTATTTGTGACTCACGTTTAGTGATGCGGAATTATGGTCAAACATTCCTGAAGAGTTTACCGCCGTTAACGCGTACGCGTGATTTAAACAAAGTGATTCAATTCTTAAAAAATTAGTGAACAAGCGGTTAAATTTGCAAAATGTTTTGCAAATTTAACCGCTTATTTTGGAGGATATTCACATGATTGTTCGTATGCTCAGAGTGCTGATTTCCTTAGTGTTACTTTTTGCGATGTTATACGCAGGGAAATTACTTAGTATTCTGATTCCGATTGGTATTTCCGATAGTATTTGGGGAATGCTATTACTGTTTAGCTGTTTAGTTATTGGTGTTGTAAAAGTTGAATGGGTAACACCAAGCGCAAGACCGTTAACACGTTATATGACGATCTTCTTTATTCCTATCTGTGCTGAAATTATCGAACATCTTGATACTTTACAGGTACATTTCACCTCATTTGTGTTCGCCAATATACTTAGTACCGCAGTTTCTTTAGTCTTAATTGGGCTGTTTGCGCAATGGATTTTTCACCGTAAATAATGGAAGAAGGTAATATGATATATTTTTATTCTCTCTTAACCATTTTCGCCTTCCTTGCTGGGCAGCGTATCAGCCAAAAGTTACGTTCGTCCGTACTTAATCCTTTTGTGATTGCTTTAACAATCGTCATTTTAGTGATTGTGATGGGTAAAGTGCCTTATTCGGAATATTATCAGGGCAATTTTCCGATCAACAATTTACTCAGTGTATCTGTTGTAGCACTCGCCTTACCATTCTATGAGCAGTTACCGCAAATTCGTAAAAAATGGCGCCCGATTTTAGCGGTTGTTGTATTTGGCAGCGTATGTACCATGCTAACCGGTGTGCTATTTGCTGTGTTGCTGGGAGCGAGCCCGTCTATTCTTGCGGCAATTGTACCTAAATCGGTTTCTACGCCGATAGCAATTGCGATTTCAAGCCAAATTGGCGCAAGTTCCGCAGTAACAGCGGTTGGCGTGCTGGTTGCCGGACTGTTAGGATCAGTATTCGGATTTAGTTTCTTACATTATATTGGTGTACGTAATGTCCGAGCCATCGGTTTAACCATGGGAGCGGTTTCTCATGCGTTAGGTACAGGGCGTTGTATGGAATACAGTATTAAAACCGGCAGTTATAGTTCTATCGCATTAGTATTAAGTGGTGTACTTTCGTCCGTTTTAGCGCCTTTCGTGTTCAGAGTTGTATTAGCTTTATTCTATTAATTTGGTATCTCATTCAATTCAGGGTACAATGCCCCGATTTTTGAAAATTAAGAATGGACATTATGCAAGAAAAAGATCTTTCGACCTTTAAAACGTTTAAGCGTTTATTTCCAACGATTGCGCCTTATAAGTGGGGACTTGTTGTCGGGGCAATCGCACTAGTGCTGAATGCATTGGTAGATTCGGGGCTTATCTATCTTTTAAAACCTTTATTAGATCAAGGATTTGGCCAGGCGGATCACAGCTTTTTAAAACTTATGGCTGTGTTAGTCGTAGTATTTATTTTAGTGAGAGGTATTACGAACTATATTGCCGGTTATTGTTTAGCTTGGGTTTCAGGTAATGTCGTGATGATTTTACGCCGTACTATTTTCCAACACTTGATGTATATGCCGGTCAGTTATTTTGACCAAAACCCGGTTGGGCGCTCTCTTTCTCGTGTCACGTATGATACGGAAATGGTTGCCACCTCTTCTTCGCATGCTTTAGTTACCATTGTGCGTGAAGGCGCATATTTAATTTCGTTATTTGTGGTGATGATTTACACCAGCTGGCAACTATCGTTAGTGTTATTTGTTATGGCGCCGATCATTGGTGTATTAATCGGTATTGTGTCGAAACGCTTCCGTAAATTGAGCCGTCATATTCAAAGTTCAATGGGGGAATTGACTGTAACCACCGAGCAAATGTTAAAAGGGCATAAAGTTGTTTTATCATTCGGCGGGCAGCAAGTCGAAAAAGAGCGTTTTGAGCGTGTAAGTAATGATATGCGTCGTAAAGGGATGAAAATCGTTTCAGCAGATGGGATTTCAGATGGTGTCGCGCAATTAATTGCCTCATTTGCGTTATCGGTTGTTCTGTATGTAGCGACATTCCCTGAAGTGATGAGTGAAAATCTCTCACCGGGTTCGTTTACCGTAGTGTTTTCATCTATGATGGCAATGTTACGTCCGCTAAAATCGTTGACGAATGTTAACTCACAGTTCCAACGTGGTATGGCGGCTTGTCAAACGTTATTTGAATTCCTTGATTTGAAAACAGAGAAAGATCTTGGTACTCACGAAGTTACGCGAGTAAAAGGTGATGTGACATTCAATAATGTTTCGTTTAGTTATGAAGGTAAAGACGAACGTGCATTGGATCATATTTCTTTTGCTATTCCACAAGGCAAAACAGTGGCATTGGTCGGTCGTTCCGGCTCAGGCAAGTCAACGATTGCGAACCTATTAACGCGTTTTTATGATATTGATGAAGGTGAAATTACACTGGATGGCGTAAATATCCAAGACTATAAATTGGTGAATTTACGTGAACAATGTTCGGTGGTTTCACAACAAGTGCATTTATTCAATGACACGATTGCCAATAATATCGCTTATGCGGCTACCGATAAATATAGTCGTGAGCAAATTATTGCGGCAGCGACAGCTGCACATGCAATGGAGTTTATTGAGAAGCTTGATGACGGTTTGGATACGGTGATCGGCGAAAACGGCGCCAGCCTTTCGGGTGGTCAGCGTCAACGTTTAGCCATTGCTCGTGCTTTATTACGTAATTCGCCGGTATTAGTATTGGATGAAGCGACTTCCGCACTGGATACGGAATCCGAACGAGCAATTCAAGCGGCACTTGCTGAGTTACAAAAAGATAAAACCGTGCTTGTGATCGCTCATCGCTTATCTACGATTGAAAAAGCGGATGAAATTTTGGTGGTGGAGCACGGACAAATTATCGAACGTGGTTCTCATACCCAATTACTTGCACAAAACGGGGCTTATAAGCAATTACATAGCCTTCAGTTTAGTTAATCGAATGAAGTCTCCTTTTCGGGAGACTTTTCGTTTTCTACAAGCGGTCAAAAGTTGCTAAAAAATTACAAATTTTTAACAGAATTAGACCGCTTATAAGCTAGAATAGCTACTCACGTTATAAAAGGTTCGCTATGAAAAAATTTTCTTTTTTAGTTTCACTCGGTGCAATGTTAGTGTTAACGGGCTGTAATTCGGTGTTAGATGCACCTACAACCGTTCAGACGCCGACCGTACAAATCTCGCATACCGATGCCAAATGGCAGCAACATCTTAATCAATTAGCGCAAATTAAGCGTTATCAAGCGAAAGGGCAATTCGGGTATATCTCACCTGAAGAGCGTTTTTCTTCACACTTCGATTGGCAATACCAATCAGCAAATAATTTCGGTTTAGAACTTTCATCAAATTTATCGACAAAGTCGATGAAATTACATCGTACCCAACGAGGATTAACCGTTTCGGACAGTGAAGGGCGCTCACGTACGGAAGCGGATGTTGATGCGTTGATGGAAGAAATTATCGGTGTTTCATTTCCGATTGATCAATTTGCCTATTGGGTAAAAGGTCAGCCGGAAAAAAACGGTAATTATATTGTGAATGAAAAACGTCAACTTTCACAATTTAGTTATCCGATTAACGGTCAAGTGTGGCAAGCGAGCTATGTTGAATATCACGAAGATCGTCAACCGAACTTACCGAAGTTAATCGTATTAGAGAATGGTCAACAAACCTTAAAAATTCGTATTGATCAATGGACGTATTAATGAATAAAGTCACTTTACCTAGCCCGGCTAAGTTAAATCTTTTCTTATACATTACTAACAGACGCACAGACGGTTATCACGAGTTACAAACCTTATTTCAATTTTTGGATTTTGGCGATGAGATTTCACTAGAAGTAAATCAGAGCGGTGAAATTGAATTGTTAAACGAAATTGAAGGGGTTGAAAAAGAGCAGAACTTAATTTATCAAGCTGCAAAATTATTACAAAATCATACCGCTTGTATGAAAGGTGCCAAAATCGGCGTAACCAAGCGTTTACCAATGGGCGGTGGTGTTGGTGGCGGTTCATCGAATGCGGCAACTGTACTGGTCGGATTAAACCATTTTTGGCAAACGGGTTTAACCCTTGAGCAGCTTGCAGGATTAGGATTGAGCCTAGGTGCGGATGTGCCTATTTTTGTGCGAGGCGTTGCCGCTTTTGCAGAAGGCGTCGGTGAAGTGTTAACACCTTGTGAGCCGGAAGAAAAATGGTTTGTTGTATTAAAACCAAGTGTTTCTATTTCGACCGCAGTCGTTTTTAATGACCCTAATTTACCTCGAAATACGCCAAAACGTAGTTTGACGGACCTGTTAGATAATAAATGGGCAAACGATTGCGAAAAAGTTGTACGAGATCATTATTCAGAGGTTGAAGATCTTGTTCAAGAATTGGTAGAATATGCACCGTTTCGGTTAACGGGCACTGGTGCTTGTATTTTTGCCGAATTTAATTCAAAAGAAGACGCACAGAAAGTCTTCAATTGCAAACCTCAAAACGTGTGTGGTTTTGTTGCTAAAGGGCAGAATATTTCGCCTTTGCACAAAAAATTAAACTTAATTCCCTAACTTCCCTTTGTAAATTCAAGGATCAATTCCAATGCCAGATATCAAACTGTTTGCGGGTAACGCAACGCCAGAACTTGCAAAACGTATTGCAGAGCGCCTTTACATTTCTTTAGGCAATGCAACAGTCGGTCGTTTTAGCGACGGTGAAATTCAAGTTCAAATTAATGAAAACGTACGTGGTTCGGATGTGTTTATTATCCAGTCGACTTGCGCACCAACTAATGACAACTTAATGGAATTGATTGTGATCGTTGATGCTTTACGTCGTGCGTCTGCAGGTCGTATTACGGCTGTTATTCCTTATTTCGGTTATGCTCGTCAAGACCGTCGTGTTCGTTCAGCGCGTGTGCCGATTACGGCAAAAGTTGTGGCGGACTTCCTTTCAAGCGTAGGTGTTGATCGCGTGTTAACTTGTGACTTACATGCAGAGCAAATCCAAGGTTTCTTTGATGTACCGGTAGATAACGTATTCGGTTCGCCAGTACTTATCGAAGACATTGTTAAGAAAACTGATTTAAACAATCCAATGGTGGTATCACCGGATATCGGTGGTGTAGTACGTGCGCGTGCGATCGCTAAATTATTAAATGATGCGGATATGGCAATCATTGATAAACGCCGTCCAAAAGCAAACGTATCACAAGTAATGCATATTATTGGTGATGTTGCGGGTCGTGACTGTATTTTAGTTGACGATATGATCGACACTGGCGGTACTTTAGTTAAAGCAGCGGAAGCGTTGAAAGAACGTGGTGCAACCAAAGTAGTTGCTTACGCAACGCATGCGGTATTCTCAGGCACTGCAGCGAAGAACTTAGCGAATCCGGCATTAGATGAAGTAGTTGTAACCGATACAATTCCACTTTCTGATGAAATCAAAGCATTAAACAAAGTACGTGCATTAACATTATCAAGCATGTTAGCGGAAGCTATTCGCCGTATTAGCAACGAAGAGTCCATTTCTGCAATGTTTGACGCATAATTTCTGATAAGGGCGAGTTGAATACTCGCCCTTAATTTATCTATTTCTTTCTATTAAGCAAAGGTCTCATCATGTATTCCCTCATTCGTAAATGTCTTTTTGCTATGAACGCTGAAAATGCGCATAATTTTTCCGTTCAAGTGCTTAAACTTGTCGGAAAATTACCTTTTGAGCCTTTACCCATTCCTCATAATCCGGTTGAAGTAATGGGGCTACAATTTAAAAATCCCATCGGTCTTGCCGCTGGTGCGGATAAAAATGGCGAAGCGATTGACGGTTTTGGCAAGTTAGGATTCGGTTTTATTGAAGTAGGAACTGTTACACCGATTGCACAAGACGGTAATCCTAAGCCACGGCAATTTCGTCTTTTGGAAGCGGAGGGCATTATCAATCGTAATGGCTTTAATAATTACGGTGTGGATGTGTTGGTAGAAAATGTGAAGCGTTCCAAATATGACGGAGTACTCGGAATTAATATCGGTAAGAATGCCTTTACGCCGATTGAAAACGCTTTGGATGATTACCAAATTTGTTTACGTAAGGTGTATGAGTATGCCGATTATATTACGGTGAATATTTCTTCACCGAATACCAACAATTTACGTTCATTGCAATACGGTGATGCGCTAGATGAATTGCTGAGTGCATTAAAGCAAGAACAATCAATACTTTCGCAAAAGTTTGCAAAATATAAACCGCTTGTTCTGAAAATTGCGCCGGATTTAACGGATGAAGAAGTTGCTTCGGTAGCGAATAGTTTGGTACGACATAAGATTGACGGCGTTATTGCCGGTAATACCACTTTATCTCGAGAACCGGTAGCAGGTTTAAAACATGCGGAACAACAAGGCGGCTTAAGCGGTAAGCCGTTAAATTCGCTCAGTACCCATTTAATTCGTAGATTAGCGAAGGAATTAAACGGGCAGCTACCAATTATCGGTAGCGGAGGTATTCATTCTGTCTCTTCCGGTCAGGAAAAAATTGATGCGGGAGCTAGCTTATTGCAAGTTTATTCGGCAATGATTTATCAGGGACCGGCACTGATTCAAAAGCTGGCCAAACAGATTAAACTTAATAAATAGCCCTTAAACAAGCGGTTAAAATTTGTAAAAAAATTGCAGGTTTTAACCGCTTGTTTATAGGAAAGACAACGGTTGGCGCAGGTCAAAAAAATAGACAAAATAGGTCAATTTTGTTATCTTGTTAGCTAAAATTTTTCTACAAATTTTCAACATTTTTTATAGCGTGATAAAAAGTGTTTAAAATCAAGTAGATATCGCAAGATATTCACTCGAATGGAAAACGGATTTTTACATTTTGTTAAACTTTCTGTGTGTTTTATGTTTAGTCTAATCGAATGAATGTCTATAATTTCATCAAACGATAAGTTTAAGTATAGAGAACTTATCACTCATTATTTACTTAAAATAAGGACAACCTATGTCAGAGTTAGAAAGAGATGTAGATCCATTTGAAACTAAAGAGTGGTTAGAATCACTTGATTCATTAATCCGTGTAGAAGGTGTTGAACGTGCACAATTCATTATCGATGAATTATTAAGCCAAGCACGTAAAGATGGTGTGCCGGTTCAATCTGGTGTGACAACAGCGTATGTAAATACTATCCCTGTGTCGGCACAACCAGCTTACCCGGGTGACCACAAAATTGAACGTCGTATTCGTTCTGCAGTACGTTGGAACGCTATCGCAATGGTTTTACGTAGCCAGAAGAAAGATCTTGACTTAGGTGGTCATATTTCAACATTCCAATCAGCGGCAACAATGTATGAGGTGTGCTACAACCACTTCTTCAAAGCGGCAACTGAGAAAAACGGTGGTGACTTAGTATTCTTCCAAGGTCATGCTGCGCCAGGTATGTATGCGCGTGCTTATGTTGAAGGTCGTTTAACAGAAGAACAATTAGACAATTTCCGTCAAGAGGCATTTGCGGATGGTTTATCTTCATATCCACACCCGAAATTAATGCCTGAATTTTGGCAATTCTCAACCGTATCAATGGGTTTAGGTCCTGTTAATGCGATTTATCAAGCACGTTTCTTAAAATACCTTGAAAACCGTGGCTTAAAAGATACGTCAGACCAAAAAGTTTACGCATTCTTAGGCGATGGTGAGATGGATGAAATCGAGTCTAAAGGTGCGTTAACATTTGCTGCTCGTGAAAAATTAAATAACTTAATTTTCACAGTAAGCTGTAACTTACAACGTTTAGACGGTCCGGTAAACGGTAACGGTAAAATCGTTCAAGAATTAGAAGGTTTATTCACTGGTGCAGGTTGGGAAGTAATTAAAGTATTATGGGGCAGCAACTGGGATAAATTATTCGCGAAAGATACTTCAGGTAAATTAGCACAATTAATGATGGAAGTGGTTGATGGTGACTACTTAACCTTCAAATCAAAAGACGGTGCTTATATTCGTGAACACTTCTTCGGTCGTTACCCTGAAACAGCTGCATTAGTTGCGGATATGACAGATGAAGAGATTTGGGATCTTCGCCGTGGTGCACACGATAGCGAAAAACTTTACGCTGCATATGCGAAAGCACAAAAATCAGACAAACCGGTTGTGATTTTAGCTCACCAAGTTAAAGGTTATAAAATCCCTGAAGCAGAAAGTAAAAATACTGCGCACCAATCGAAAAAAATGTCATTAGAAAGCTTAAAAGGCTTCCGTGACTACTTCGAATTATCATTAACGGATGAGCAAGTAGAAAATCTTGAGTACATCAAATTTGCTGAAGGTTCTGAAGAATACAACTATATTCACGGTCAACGTAAAGCATTAAACGGTTATGTTCCGGCTCGTCGTCCTAAATTTGACGTAGAGTATAAAGTACCTGCATTAGAAGAATTCAAAGCATTACTTGAAGAACAACCACGTGGCATTTCAACCACAATGGCGTTTACGCGAGCATTAAATATCTTATTAAAAGATAAAAATATCGGTAAAACAATCGTTCCGATGATCGTAGACGAAGCGCGTACATTCGGTATGGAAGGTTTATTCCGTCAAGTGGGTATTTACAACCCGCACGGTCAAAACTATACGCCTTCAGACCGCGATTTAGTTGCTTACTACCGTGAAGCGAAAGACGGTCAAGTATTACAAGAAGGTATCAACGAATTAGGTGGTGCAGCGTCCTGGGTTGCAGCGGCAACGTCTTACTCTGTAAGCAACCAACCGATGATCCCATTCTTCATCTATTACTCAATGTTCGGTTTCCAACGTGTGGGTGATATGATGTGGTTAGCGGGTGACCAATTAGCTCGTGGTTTCATGGTAGGTGGTACGTCTGGTCGTACAACATTAAACGGTGAAGGTTTACAACACGAAGACGGCCATAGCCATATTCAAGCGGGTATTATCCCTAACTGTATTACTTACGACCCATCATTTGCGTTTGAAGTTGCGGTAATCATGCAAGACGGTATCAACCGTATGTATGGTGAAAAACAAGAAGATGTTTTCTATTACATGACAACATTAAACGAAGTAATGGATCAACCTGCAATGCCGGAAGGTGCTGAAGAAGGTATCCGTAAAGGTTTATATAAATTCGAAACTGTTAAAGGTAAAGGCAAAGGTCACGTTCAGTTATTAGGTTCTGGTGCAATTATGCGTCACGTTCGTGAAGCGGCACAGATCCTTGCGAATGACTATGGCGTAACTTCAGATGTATTCTCTGCGCCATCATTCAATGAATTAGCGCGTGAAGGTAATGATGCAGTACGTTGGAACTTATTACACCCAACAGCGGAACAACGTGTTCCTTATGTGGCACAAGTATTAGCGGATTTACCGACAGTTGCTTCAACTGACTATGTGAAACAATATGCAGATCAAATCCGTGCATTTGTACCAAGCAAACACTTCCACGTATTAGGTACAGACGGTTTCGGTCGTTCAGACAGCCGTGTTAACTTACGTGAACACTTCGAAGTTGATGCCCGTTACGTTGTTGTTGCAGCGTTATCGCAATTAGCGAAAGAAGGCACAGTGGAAACTAAAGTTGTTGCTGATGCAATTGCTAAATTCGGCTTAAACGTAGATCGTATTAACCCGTTATACGCATAATTAAAAATTAGACAAACGATTGTAGGGACGTACTGCGTGCGTCCATTATGATTGGGTTTTAGAAGAGTGGTTAAATTTGCAAAACTGACCGCTTGTACAATGAAGGATTACCAAAATGTCAAAACAAATTAATGTACCAGACATCGGTTCAGATGAAGTATCAGTAACCGAAGTAATGGTAAAAGTAGGCGATACTATTACTGTAGATCAATCAATCATCAACGTAGAAGGCGACAAAGCTTCAATGGAAGTACCAGCGCAGGAAGCTGGTGTTGTTAAAGAAGTTTTAGTAAAAGTGGGCGATAAAGTAACAACTGGCTCACCAATGTTAGTGTTAGAAGTGGCGGAAGCAGTATCTGCTCCGGCAGCAGAAGCGCCAATTCAAGCAGCGGCACCTGTAGCAACTGTATCAGCAGTTGTTGAAGTGAATGTGCCCGATATCGGTTCAGACGAAGTAAACGTAACCGAAATTATGGTTAAAGTTGGTGATTCAGTTGAAGTTGATCAATCAATCATCAATGTAGAAGGTGATAAAGCTTCTATGGAAGTTCCTGCACCTATCGCGGGCGTAGTAAAAGAAATTTTAATCAATGTAGGTGATAAAGTTTCAACCGGTAAATTAATTATGAAATTTGAAACTGCGTCAGCAGCACCGGTTGCTGCAGATGCGCCAGTACAAGCTGTTGCACCGGCTGCAACAGCTTCAGCAACCAAAGAAGTAAATGTACCGGATATCGGCGGCGATGAAGTAAACGTAACTGAAATCATGGTAAACGTCGGTGATACAGTATCTGAAGAGCAATCTTTAATTACTGTTGAAGGCGACAAAGCATCAATGGAAGTTCCGGCACCATTTGCAGGTGTTGTAAAAGAAATTTTAGTGAAATCAGGTGATAAAGTTTCAACCGGTTCATTAATTATGAAATTTGAAGTTCAAGGTGCGGCACCGGCGGCAGCCCCAGCTCCGGCTGCTCAAACAGCAGCGCCAGCTCCTGCAGCACAATCTGCACAACCAGCTCAAGGCGGTAATGTTTCAGGTTTAAGCCAAGATGCGGTAGTAGCAGCGGGTGCTTATGCACACGCGACACCAGTAATTCGTCGTTTAGCACGTGAATTCGGTGTGAACTTAGATAAAGTGAAAGGTTCAGGTCGTAAAGGTCGTATCGTTAAAGAAGATATCCAAGCATACGTTAAAACTGCGGTTAAAGCGTTTGAAACAGGTACTGTTGCAGCAGCGGGTAACGGTGTTGCAAACGGTGCAGGTTTAGGTTTATTACCATGGCCAAAAGTAGACTTCAGCAAATTCGGTGAAGTTGAAGAAGTAGAATTAAGCCGTATCAATAAGATTTCTGGTGCGAACTTACACCGTAACTGGGTGATGATCCCTCACGTTACACACTTCGATCGTACAGATATCACAGAATTAGAAGCGTTTCGTAAAGAACAGAACAAGATTGTTGAAAAACAAAAACTTGATGTGAAGATCACACCTGTTGTGTTCATTATGAAAGCGGTAGCGAAAGCATTAGAAGCATACCCACGTTTCAACAGCTCACTTTCCGAAGATGGTCAGCGTTTGACCCTCAAAAAATACATCAATATCGGCGTGGCGGTGGATACACCGAATGGCTTAGTGGTGCCAGTGTTCAAAAACGTGAATAAAAAAGGCATTATCGAACTTTCTCGTGAATTGATGGAAATCTCGAAAAAAGCCCGTGACGGTAAATTGACTGCCGCGGATATGCAAGGTGGCTGTTTCACCATCTCAAGCCTTGGCGGTTTAGGCACAACGCACTTCACCCCGATTGTGAACGCCCCAGAAGTGGCGATCCTCGGCGTGTCTAAATCTGAAATGATGCCAGTTTGGAACGGTAAAGAATTTACCCCTCGCTTAATGTTACCGCTTTCATTATCATTCGATCACCGTGTAATCGATGGTGCTGATGGTGCGAGATTCTTAAGCTACATCAATGGTGTATTAGCAGACATTCGTCGCTTAGTTATGTAATAGGTAAGCGGTTAAATTTGCAAAAAATTTTGCAAAATTGACCGCTTGTTTCGTAGGGACACACAGTGTGTGTCCAAGGACACAGCACTTGTGTCCCTACAATAAAGGAATAAATATGAGCAAAGAAATCAAAACGCAAGTCGTAGTGCTTGGTGCAGGTCCTGCTGGTTACTCAGCAGCATTCCGTTGTGCTGACTTAGGCCTAGAAACTGTAATTGTTGAACGTTATTCAACTTTAGGTGGTGTTTGCTTAAATGTAGGTTGTATCCCATCTAAAGCATTATTACACGTTGCAAAAGTTATTGAAGAAGCAAAACACGCAGAGAAAAACGGTGTAATTTTCGGTGAGCCGACTATTGATTTAGATAAAGTACGTGCGGGTAAAGAAGCGGTTGTTTCTAAATTAACCGGTGGTTTAGCGGGTATGGCTAAAGCACGTAAAGTAACTGTGGTAGAGGGTTTAGCAGCATTTACTGATCCGAATACTTTAGTTGCTCGTGACCGTGATGGTAATCCGACAACAATTAAATTCGATAACGCAATTATTGCTGCGGGTTCTCGTCCAATTCAGCTTCCGTTCATCCCACATGAAGATCCTCGTATTTGGGATTCAACAGATGCGCTTAAATTAAAAGAAGTACCGAAAAAATTACTCGTAATGGGGGGGGGTATTATCGGTTTAGAAATGGGTACAGTGTATCACGCTTTAGGGGCAGAGGTTGAAGTAGTTGAAATGTTTGACCAAGTAATTCCTGCAGCGGATAAAGACGTTGTTGGTATCTACACTAAACAAATCGAGAAAAAATTCAAGTTAATGCTTGAAACGAAAGTAACGGCAGTTGAAGCGAAAGATGACGGTATTTATGTTTCAATGGAAGGTAAAGCGTGTAACGACACTAAACGTTATGATGCAGTATTAGTTGCTATCGGTCGTGTACCAAACGGTAAATTAATTGATGTAGGCAAAGCTGGTGTAAACGTTGATGATCGCGGTTTCATCACTGTTGACAAACAAATGCGTACAAACGTACCACACATTTTTGCTATCGGTGATATCGTTGGTCAGCCAATGTTAGCTCACAAAGGTGTTCACGAAGGCCACGTTGCTGCAGAAGTGATTGCAGGTCAGAAACACTACTTCGATCCGAAAGTAATTCCATCAATCGCTTATACTGAACCGGAAGTTGCTTGGGTTGGTAAAACTGAAAAAGAATGTCGCCAAGAAGGCTTGAACTTTGAAGTGGCGAAATTCCCATGGGCTGCATCAGGTCGTGCAATTGCTTCTGAATGCTCAGAAGGTATGACTAAACTTATCTTCGATAAAGATACGCACCGTTTACTTGGTGGTGCAATCGTAGGTAGCAACGGTGGCGAATTATTAGGTGAAATCGGTCTTGCAATCGAAATGGGTTGCGATGCGGAAGATATCGCTTTAACTATCCACGCTCACCCTACATTACACGAATCTGTAGGTTTAGCAGCAGAAGTGTTTGAAGGTTCTATCACAGACTTACCAAACGCAAAAGCGAAAAAACGCTAATAGGTTAATTTAGCTTATTTATAAAGCGGTTGAAATTTGCAAAAAATAGCGGGTTTCAACCGCTTTTTTATAGGCTAAAAGTTTAGTTTAATAGCTTGATTTATGCCTACAAAATCAACGATTTAGCTATGCATTTATTAATTTTTCAGCATTATGAACTTTTTTTCGGCATTTGAAATAAAATAATCAAATTAGCATTTGACATAGGTCTGAAAATCCGTAAAATGCACCTCGTTCATTACGAACAAAGACTTAAAGCGGGAATAGCTCAGTTGGTAGAGCACGACCTTGCCAAGGTCGGGGTCGCGAGTTCGAGCCTCGTTTCCCGCTCCATTAAATCTCTTCAATACGGCGTGTTAGCAAAGCGGTTATGCACTGGATTGCAAATCCATGTAGATCGGTTCGACTCCGGTACACGCCTCCACTACTTAATTATTTCAATATGTTATGACGTTTCATTCAAGTTTCAATTTTTCTTCTAGCGGCATGATAGGAAAAAATTAGATTTTTTATTAACTTACTTGCATTTTTATGGTTTCTAAGATGTATAGATTATTCTAAATAATTTGGGTGGAGATCATTATTAATCTTAAGGCTCTTATATAGAGTGTACTTAGCTATAATAAAAATCCCACCTAGTAAAGGTGGATTCGGAAAAACAACTATTTTAATGAATGGAAGTATTTAGTTATTTCTTCGTAAGAGTGTGTAACAGGAACATTAATACCTCTTTCTGTAAAGTAAACTAAAGTAGTTTCGCCTACTTTTTTCAATATAAGAAAGATTCCAATCATTTATAGACACTCTTATTTTATTATCATTATCGCTACGTGATGTTGGGAAGAGTTTTGGGAATTTTTCTGCAATATCAGAGTAAATACCTACAATAACATGAGTAATATCGCCTACATAATGCAGATGGGTAAAATTATGTCACTTAGCTTTCTTCAATAAATAAAATGGCTGTTTTACTTACAGTAATTTGGTTGCGAGAACTAGCTAATACTAAATCAACAAATCCAGACATAATGAATTTCTCCTTTTAGGTAAATTAAAATAATATGTATGTGAGTCTATATACGGCAGTATGTTGAATTGACTTGTTATTCAACATATTATTTCTTGTCTCTTTTATCTTAATTATATACTTAGCTTTATTCAGTGATAACTATCTTAGAAAGTGTTTCATTTAACTTTTTTGCGAGTTCATATTGTTCTGTAATCGCGTTCCAGATAGCATCTTGGGAGAGTACACTGTAATTTCCATAAGTCTCTAGGTGGATGTTGTCTGCATTATCGTAGAGCTCTAGCCACAAGGGGCTATGATAAAATTGATCGAGTTGCTGCATGAGCTGGTAGGCTTCTTCCCACTGGCTGAGGCTTTTTTCTAATTCCAGTAAGAGTTTAACTAACTTGCCGTAATTATCTTGTATTTGTTGAATATTTTGTTGCATATTTAGATTAATTTCCTGCTATATGATGAATGCTATGAAAGTAAAAAAGCTAAGCATAACGCTTAGCTTTTTTGTTTAGTGTTTACTTAAAGATAATATCTTCTTTAGGATCGAATTTACTTGCATCAATGACTTTGTTTTCTTCAAAGTATTTTTTCAACATTTCTGCATCAATAAAGCCAGTATTTACGTAGCTAGGGTGTCTTTTCATTACTGGGTAACCATCACCACCAGCAGTTAGATAATCCGGAATGGATACTTTATATGTTTTATTCGGGTCAAACGGTTTTCCTGCAATTTTAACATTTGAGATTGCTTTCGCCGTACGATCTACAGTCATAGAAATGCCAGCAAATTGAGGATACGCGCCTGTATCAACTTCTTTTAATGCAACAGTCGTTAAGAAATCTAATAACTCTTGACCCTTAAGATCAATAGTAGAAATCATATTACCAAAAGGTTGAACTGTTAATAAAGTTTTATAAGTTACTTTACCTTCTTCAATAGAAGCGCGCACACCACCAGAGTTCACGATACCGATATCTGCTTTTACACGCTCTTTTTGTGATTGAGAAATTAAGCGTCCTAAGTTTGTTTGGATGAAGCGTACGTGTTCACGTTTGCCGTCTAATAAGCCCTTCACTTCACCAACTTCAACGCTTAATAATTTATCACCTTCATCTTGATATTTTTTTAAGTGAGCAAATAGCGCTTGATCCGGTTTGATTTCGGCTTGGTAAAGTTGGTATTCCTTTTTACCATCTTCTTTTTTGATAGTTTTTTTCAAGTTAATTGGAATAAGTTCATATTTAACCAATGTTGTTTTGCCGTTCTTAAATTCGAAATCAGCACGACCTACATATTTGCCCCATTCTCCAGCTTGCATAATCCAAGTACCATTTTGGTAATCAGGTCTACAGCTATCGCCTGGGGAATATTTCGCTCTAAATTGACCTTTTTCGTCAAAACATACGGTATCATGAGTATGGCCTCCGATAATGATGTCAAATGCACCTTTATCTAGAGTTCTTGCCATAGTTACATCGCCTGGTGCATTGCTGCCATGTTTACCATCTAAGTACCATCCCATATGGGTTAACGCAATACGCACATCCGGTTTTTCGGTTTTATTAATTTCAGATAACATCTCTTTAGCTGTGCTAATTGGATCTTTAAAAATAACGTTTTCTGTTACATCGGGATTACCTAATTTACCGGTATCTTCTGTGGTTAACCCGACAACAGCAACTTTTAATCCTTGCTTGTCTAGCATTACATAAGGTTTAGTAAGTTCTTTTTGAGTGCGTTTATTGATTACGTTTGCAGATATAAGCGGGAAATTGGCCCATTTCTCTTGCATACTTAATACCTGAAGTGGAAAATCAAATTCATGGTTACCTAATACCATCGCTTCATAACCAATTGCATTTAAACCTTCATAATCAGGGCGAGCATTTTGCATATCAGATTCAGGTACGCCAGTATTAATATCACCGGCATTTAAGATAATTGTTGAGCCACCTTTGGCTTCAACTTCTTTCTTAATATTGTCAACTAAGGTTTTCTGAGCCGCAAGGCCGTATTCGCCTTTATCATTGTGCCAGAAATGTCCATGGATATCATTAGTGTGCAAAAGCGTAAATGTGTAGGTTTTATCTGCTTGGTATGCCATCGCAGAGGTTGCCGAAAGGAGTGCAACAGAGAGAAGTGCTTTATTAAATTTCATAAGAACCTCAAATTTAGATTGATATGCAAAAAAAATGGGCATTAGATAGGAGATCCTATAAATCTATTGCTCATATGATTAAAAAATAAGAATAAGTAGCCATGTTATCGCAAATAGTACCATTGCCATAAATACGGCTGCAGAACTGATGTCTTTCGCTCGCCCTGATAATTCATGGAAATCAGAACCGATCCTATCGACGGCAGCCTCAATTGCGCTATTTAATAATTCGGTAATCAGCACTAAAAACACAGTACTTAGCAGTAAAAGTTTTTCAATGATATCGTTGCCAAGTAGTAATGCAAGAGGGATTAAAATCGTTGCACACCAAATTTCTTGGCGAAATGCGGGTTCATTAATGTAAGCTGCTTTAAGCCCTTTCATTGAATAGCCAGCAGCACGAATAACACGTTGAAAGTCTGCTTTATTTTCAGGTTTCATTTTATTTCTCAAAATAGTTTTATTAATAAAAAGTGCGTGCATTCTACCTGAAAGAAATCGGTTGCGAAAAGCATTTTTCTTGGTTCGAGCCTATCTATATTTGTTTGATATAGAGAAATAACAAATTTTAATCACTAATATATAAAAATCTAATAAAAATGCATAAGTAACTATTCCCAAAAAGGGTATTTTCCGCTAATCTCAAATTTTCATATTCATCTAGGTGGATAGACGGCTAGCTGTTTATTCTGTTTTAGTCTTTAATAGCGAAATATTATGAGTAATTCATCTTTATCTTCAAAAATTTTCGGGGGCAACTTAGTCTTACGTATTGCCATCGGTTTAGTACTAGGTTTGTGTTTAGCATCCGTTAATCCTGATTGGGCAAAAAGCGTTGGCGTATTAGGTCAATTTTTTGTTAAATCACTTCGAGTAATTGCACCGATTCTTGTATTTGTCTTAGTGCTTTCTGCAATTGCAAATAAAGAAGTAGGTTCAGACAGTAAATTAAAACCGATTTTAGTAATGTACATTTTAGGTACATTCGTCGCTGCATTGACAGCAGTGATATTTAGTTTCCTTTTCCCAACAACATTAGAACTTGTTTCAAATCCAGATAATTTAAATCCTCCGCAAGGTATTGGGGAAATTATCAAAACAGTCGTATTCAATTTAGTTGATAACCCGTTACAAGCATTAGCAAATGCTAACTTTATCGGTATTTTAGCTTGGGCAATCGGTTTAGGTATTGCGTTACGTCATGCGGCGCCAAGCACTAAAACATTTTTAAACGATTTTGCGGAAGCAGTATCTTATGTTGTTAAAATTGTAATCGCTTTTGCACCTATCGGTGTATTCGGTTTAGTAGCTGAAACGATTGCTAAAAATGGTATTGATGCATTTGCTGGTTATGCACGTTTATTAGGCGTATTACTTGGTTCAATGGTGTTTGTAGCATTTGTGTTAAATCCATTAATCGTATATTGGAAAATTCGCCGTAACCCATACCCATTAACGTTAACCTGTTTACGTGAAAGTGGTGTAACTGCATTCTTTACTCGTAGCTCAGCAGCAAATATTCCGGTAAATATGAATCTAGCTAAACGTTTAGGCGTACGTGATGAAATCGCTTCAGTGGCTATTCCGCTTGGTGCGAATATTAATATGGCTGGTGCTGCAATTACCGTAACTGTGTTGACGTTAGCGGCAGCTTATACCCAAAATATTCATCCTGATTTTTCAACGGCATTGTTATTAAGTATTGTTGCTGCGATTTGTGCGTGTGGTGCATCAGGTGTTGCAGGTGGTTCGTTATTACTTATTCCGTTAGCGTGTAGCTTATTCGATATTCCAAATGATATTGCGGCACAGGTAATCGGTGTTGGTTTTATCATTGGTGTGATTCAAGATTCTGCGGAAACTGCATTAAACTCATCAACAGACGTATTATTTACCGCAGCGGTAAGTATGGCTGAAGATAATAAGTAATTTACGTAAGATTTTATGCAGTTTATTTAATCAATAGGAATTACTAAGATTAACTTTTGCGATCTAGATCGCAAACTTTAACTTAGCTGTCCACAAGCGGTCGAAAATTTAGCATACTTTGCAAAAAGGTATTTGCTATGAATCTCGACCGCTTTGTTTTTATCCTTTCCTTATCTTTTCTACCGTTACTTCTTTTACCTCGAGAGTGGTTTATACATGGCTGTTGGGTAACGGTTCTAATTATTGTTATAGGAATAGCCCAAAAACAACGATTAACAATTTTGTTAGGTTTTCTAATGTTAATGAGTTATTGGCAGATTACTGACATAGCAAGTAATGCAAACAAATATGTAACATCTTCCCAACAGCCATATCGGTTCCAAGTTCAGAAAATTATTAAGCAGGCTGAGTTTCAAACAGCATTTGTGAAGTTAGAAAATGGTGAGCTTATTTATTTAAATTGGCAATCGGATGAACCGTTAGAATTAGAGCAATATTATCAAGCGAATTTTAAGATACGGCCTATTTCTTCTCGTTTAAATATTGGAAATTTTGACCGTCAACGTTGGTTTTTTGCACACCATATAAATGGTAGCGCAACGGTTAAGAAAGTACAAAAACTAGCGCTTTCGTCTTCTCTCTCTTTGCGTGTTCAATGGCTGGAATATATCAGAAAACAATTGGAACCATTTCCTTCTAAAGGGTTGTTATTAGCATTAGCTTTTGGTGAGCGTGCTTGGTTAGTGAATTCGGATTGGCAATTGTTTCAACAAACTTCTACTGCTCATTTAATAGCGATTTCCGGCTTACATATAGGTCTAGCGATGGGGATCGGATTTTGGTTGGCAAAATGTATTCAGTGGTTTTTTTTACGAGTGGGAGTCTTATCTGCTGGAAGCATTTCTATTTTTTTCCCGAGAGGTATGGGGCTAGTTTTGGCTATTTCCTATAGTTATTTATCTGGCTTTGCAATTCCTACTTTACGGGCGTTACTTGCGATTTCTCTTGTCTTATTATGTCAATGGTTACGCCGCTATTACACAGCTTGGCAATTATGGTGGCGTATTGTTGCGTTATTACTTGTGCTTGATCCCCTCTCGATTCTATCGGATAGCTTTTGGCTGTCGGTTCTAGCCGTACTCAGTTTAATTATTTGGTATCAGTATTTTCCGCTGGTAAAGCTTTTTCCTTTTTGCAAAAAATGGCAGAAATTTAACCGCTTATGGTTATCGCTAGTACATTTGCAATTGGGGATTTTTCTTGTGTTTTCTCCGGTCCAATTTTTCTTTTTTGAGGGGATTTCACCTTGGGCATTTATTGCCAATTTTCTGATTGTTCCTTTATATAGTGTGCTGTTAGTACCATTAGTTATTTTTTCATTGTTAACAAACAATATATTAAATAGCTGGGCTTGGGCGGATTGGTTGGTACAGGGGAGTTTGAAAATGCTTTCTTTTCTCTCTTCCGATTGGATAGCATTAAGCCAAAGTGAGCAATGTTATTTGTTGATTTTAAATGCATTGTGTCTGTTGTTACTTTACCTCATACAAGAAAAATTATTTATAAGATATTGGAAACAGTTGGGATTAGTTGTCTTAAGTAGCGGTTTTGCGATTTTCTTCATCAAGTTTCCGGTTTCACTGGAATGGGTAACATTTGATGTCGGACAAGGGCTTGCACAGGCACTTGTTTATCAGGATAGCGGTAAAAAACGTGCCATTCTTTACGATACGGGGGCAAGCTGGAAAGATAAATCAGGGAGAACGGGTTCAATGGCTCAATTAGAAATTTTGCCTTATTTGAAGCGTAATGGTATTCAAGTAGAAGCCGTTTTTTTAAGCCATGACGATAATGATCACTCCGGTGGAGTGGAAGATATTCTTGCTGAATATCCTCAAGCACGTCTAATTTCGGCAAGTACTCGCCGTTATGCAAAGTATGATCCTGAAGCCTGTGTCGCTGGTCAAACATGGCAATTTGGGCAATTTGAATTAAAAGCGATTTATCCGATATCACGAGTAAAACGCGCGAAGAACGAAGATTCTTGCATTATTTTGGTAAAAATAGACCGCTTCTCATTGCTATTTACCGGTGATACGACTTCGACAAAAGAACGTGTATTTGCAAATCAAATCGGGCAAATTGATTTCTTACAGATTCCTCATCATGGTAGTAAAACGAGTTCCAGTTATACTTTATTAGCTCAGACGAAACCACAAATCGCTATTATCTCTGCAGGGCGCTGGAATCCTTGGAAAATGCCTCATCAGCAAGTATTAGTACGCTTATCACAACAAAATATTAAAACCTTTAGTACGGCAACGGTAGGGATGGTCAAAGTGAGCTTTGAGAAAGGTAGCTGGAAGTTAGATACGGCGAGAAATAGTAGAAGCCCATGGTATCGAGAGATTTATGGGCTTCCAAATCAATAATTGCCTTTCTTAATTAAGGAACATCATTTAATGCATTCGGATTTTTTGAAATAAACATTGCATCGCCATAACTAAAGAAGCGATATTTCGCTTCTACCGCATGTTTATACGCATTCATTGTGTTGCGGTAACCGGCAAATGCAGAAACTAACATAATTAGCGTTGATTCAGGTAAATGGAAGTTTGTGACTAACGCATCAACGATACGAAATGTTTTGCCCGGATAAAGGAAAATACAGGTGTCAGAGAAAAACGGTGCAATCAATTTACCTTCTTGTTCGGCAGCTTGAGCGGCACTTTCAATCGAACGAACAGAAGTGGTGCCAACGGCAATAACATGTTTGCCGGCTGCTTTAGTTGCTAAAATTTGATCGACAACATCTTGGCTCACTTCGGTGTATTCAGCGTGCATTTTGTGATCCAAAATATTATTCACACGTACCGGTTGGAATGTACCCGCGCCAACGTGTAATGTTACGAACGCTATATTAACTCCTTTTGCTTTGAGCTTTTCAAGCGTTGGTGTATCAAAATGCAAACCAGCAGTCGGTGCAGCCACCGCACCTAAAACTTTACTATAAACGGTTTGATAACGTTCTTGGTCAGCATCTTCGTCCGGACGATCAATATACGGCGGTAATGGCATATGACCGGCTTGTTGAAGTAAATCAAACAGCGGTTTCTCTTCGGTGAAATGTAATTCAAACAATGCCTCATGGCGGGCAGCCATGATCGCTTTAAAGCCGTTACCTTCTCCGAGTTTATCTTCACCAAGTACAAGTTCCGCACCTTCTTTCGGTGCTTTTGAAGCACGCACGTGCGCTAAACAGCGATGTTCATCTAAAACTCGCTCAACTAAAACTTCTAATTTCCCACCACTGGCTTTGCGTCCGTACAAGCGTGCAGGAATAACACGCGTATTATTGAATATCAGCAAATCACCTGCTTCAATTTGCGTTAATAAGTCGGAGAATTGTTTATCGGAAAATTCCCCGGTTTCACCGGTTAACTGTAATAAGCGGCTAGCGGTACGTTCCGCAGTAGGATAGCGAGCGATAAGTTCGTCAGGTAAGTCAAAATGGAAATCAGAAACTAACATGGGAAAACCTCTATAAAAACAGGCTGCCCCTTAAAAGGGGCAGATGTCATGTATTTAATAATTCTACTATATCATTGATTGCTTTGCTGAGTTTATTTCGATCATGGCGATAAACAACATCGTCATCAGATAAAACTTGCTTTAAGACCTTAATATTTGCCGGTAGATTACTATAGGTAGTTGGAACGGTGATGATACCATCTAGGCGACTTTTACCAATCCGAGTTTCCAACCATTCTACACGCTCTGTAAATGAAAGAGAGCCGGCAGACCCTGATTCTTGCTAAATATTATCAATAAAGATTATTTTGGCTTTACTATGTTTGATCGTATTTGATATTTCATCAATAAGTAATGATGGCGTAATGCTCGTCAAAAAACTACCGGGACCAAGTACGATTAACTCTGCTTCTTTTACCGCATCAATCGCTTCCGGTGTCGCATTCACACTCAGCATCAGCAATAAATTCCGATGAATTTCTCCCAGTACATCCACCGAGGCTTCATCGACAATGGTTATACCTGATTTTATTTGTGCGGCTAAATGTACTGGCGATTCAGATATTGGAATCAAACCTGCTCGAATGTGTAGGCAAGTCTCTAACAAGATTAATGCCTTCAAGCGGTCGAATTTTCATATTTTCTAGCGTTTTTAGAATTAAATTACCTAAGTTATGTCCCGTCCCGCAAGTTCACCCGCATCGCTGAAACGATATTCAAATAATGCGGATGCAACAGTTGGTTTAGTTATGATCTGGGTTAAACAATTGCACAGATCTCCCCAAGTAATACCACGGTGTTGGGAACGAATACGATCGGTAGAACCGCCACCATCTGTGGTGGTGACAATTCCGGTAAGTCGTTTCCCAAGGAATGATAGTGATGATAATGCTCAACCTAAACCGTGTCCGTCATCAATGGCAACCACCTGACTCATACTATTCAAATAAGGATGACGAGAAGATAGTTTTTGTTCAGGCATTTATTTTCCTTTTTATTATTGAACAGAGACTATTATTTTGCATTACGCCATCATATAGAATATATTTTTGCTCTCTCGTAATGATAAATTTATACGATCTCATCTTCATTTGATGAAGGTAACGCATTAACCACAGCTTTAACCAATGTTGCAAGAGGAATTGCAAAAAACACACCCCAAAATCCCCATAAGCCACCAAAAATTAACACCGCTACAATAATAGTTAACGGATGTAAATTGACCGCTTCTGAAAATAAAAATGGCACAACTAAATTTCCGTCTAGTAGTTGGCTGATCACGAAAGCGAGCAGTAAGTAATAGAATTCAGGCGACAATCCAAATTGAAATAAAGCAACTAAAGCAACCGGTATTGTAACTAATACTGCACCGATATAAGGCACTAACACTGATAATCCTACCGCTACGGAAAGTAGTAACGGGTAGCGTAAATCAAAGAATAAGAAGAGGGCATAAGTTGCAATACCAACAATCAAAATTTCTAAGAATTTACCACGGATATAATTTGCAATTTGTTGTTGCATTTCAAACCATACGTTTACCGCTAAACGACGATTTTTCGGCAACATACGCACAAAAGAACGCACAAAAAGGTGTTTATCTTTTAACAAGAAAAACACCATTAACGGCACTAAAAATGCGTAAATACCCAATCCTACTAGGCTGATAATAGAATGGACAGATAAAGTTAATAAAGATTCTCCGAAACCTAAAATTTTTGTCTTTAAATTGCCCATTAAAGTGTCTAGCATGGCGTAATCAATTAATTCGGGATAATGTTCCGGTAATGCTTCCAGCCAAGCATTCAATAAGTTGAACATAGAGGGAAGATCCCGAATAAATGTGACCGCTTGGTTCCACAGGCTTGGCAACATCACCATAAACAGAAAAATAAGCAGCGAGATAAATCCACCTAATACAACGGCCAAACTTAGAAAGCGTGGAAATTTAAAATGGCATGTGAGAAAGCGAATAGGCCATTCAAGTAAATAGGCAAACACAATTGCTACTAATAATGGCATAATCAGATCGCTGAAGAAATAAATGATACCGAATCCAATCAATAAAATACCGAGTAAAGCGACTGTTTGCGGGTCATTAAATCTCTGTTTATACCAAGCTTGGAACATTTCAAGCATTCTATTTCCCTCTAATAAATTTGAAAAATCCTTCTACGTTATGTAGAAGGATTTAAATTATTTTTGGCTACAAACGGCAATAAAGCCCAGTTTATTCTCCGGATCATTAAAGGTTTGGAACATTTTTTTGAACGTATCGCGATTTTCAGGTTTTAGTGCATTACCAACAATTTTCATTGCGCCTAAAACACCTTCATCATGAATTAAACCTTTAGGAGAAAGTAGCGTCATTTCACCTGAATAAGCATCTACATTGCGGAAGCCGCATTCATGGAATAATGTTTTCCAACCTTCTTTGGTTAATGGTGTTACCGTAAGATTAATCGCTTCTCTTAGCGACTGAATCACTGCATCCGCATCTTCGGTATTTAGCATGACGTCATGAGTTAACAAGAAACCACCCGGTTTTAATACACGAATATATTCACGAATCGCTTTTTCTTTTGCTTCAATTGGCAACATAGTCAACATTGCTTCATTGATCACAATATCAAACAAGTTATCTTCGAACGGCAATTTCGTTGCATTGGCACGCTGAACTTGCACAAGATCTTCGACTTTATGCTCTTTAATATTCGCACGCGCTTTATCAAGCGCTTCTTCATCTAAATCAATGCCTGTGATATGGCAGCCATATTGTTTAGCGATTTGAATAGCAGTTGTACACATATTGCATGCGACTTCTAATACTTTTTTATCTTTGTTAAAATCACCATTCGCAATGAGCCAATCGGTCGCTAATTTACCTCCCGGACGTAAGCGGGTTTTGCCAAGACGGGCTAAAAAATTATGTCCTACTTCTTCTTTTTTCATAGAAACCTCTCTGCATTTATCTGCAAAATTTTGAGAAAATTTAACCGCTTGTATGACGGATATTTAAAGGATTATACCGAAGTTTTTATGATTCTTATATACGCGAATCGTAAAATTTGGCATCATATTGCGAGTAATTTATACATTAATTACGCAATCTTTTAAAATAAATTAAAATGTTTTTAAAGTGATTTTATCTCGCAATTCTTTTCAAGCGGTCTTTTTTTCTAGGTTTTCTACAAATTTTCGTCATTTGTAGAAGTCCCTCCTCTCTTATCTTATCCAACTATCCACTATTCTCTAACCTCATTATTTTATTTTGAGGTGTTTTTGTGTTTACGCAGAAATTTAAACTAAATCCTATTGCGTGTGCTTTCCAGCTTGAGCAAAAGGCGAACGGTCGTGTATAGCTTTTCCCTTATGGTTGGCTTTATCCGCAAGACGGACGTGAGAGAGGTTGGTATGTAGACGACACTAACGGTTATCAGCTCGCTGATGACATCAATAATTTGCAAATCCAACTGATGTTCGATTACGAACATCAACCTCTTTATGTAGCAGAAAATGGCAAAGGTAATCCGGCAGCCGGTTGGATGGTAAACGCTGAATATATCTCTGGGCAAGGCATCTTCGTCGATGTTGGACGAGCAAAGCCTCGGATGAAATTAAGAACGGTATTTATAAATATCTATCACCACTATTCTTGGCTGACAAGTCAGGACGTGTGATTAAAGTGTTAAATGCAGCTTTAACCAATCGCCCTGCTTTGCACAATCTAGCCGAAGTGGTGGCGACATCTAGTCAATTTGCCCATTACTTAGAACCTAATGAGGACAACTCAAAAATGAAAGAACTATTAATTAAGCTGTTTGCATTATCCGCAACAGCAACAGACGCAGAAATTGAAGCGGAATTGACCGCTTTATCTGCAGCGAAAGGTGACTCTAAAGTCGCTTTAAAAGATGTTTATGCGGCACTTAAAAACTCTGAGACAGAGAAAGTGGCGTTGAGTGCAGCTGAAATTGCAACGGCTAAGACATTCGGTTTAACCCCTGATTTGAAGATGAGCAGGTTGGTTTATTTATCCCGATTGTGCAGCAAGCCGGTCAAAGTGCGGCGGAATTGCCTGATGACTTAGTGTTTAGTTTATTGGTAAAAGGTAAATCCATACTTTGATCTGCCCCCTAAAAGTTGGACAAACCAACCAACTAATTAAAGGTGCAGATTTTGTTATGGGTAAACATTACACATTTTCTTTTAAGTTTCATGTCATTCAACATGTTTTAGATAACCGTATGGGTGTTAGGGAAGTGGCAGATTATTTTTCCATCTCTTCGCATTCCTCTGTTGTTATGTGGTTGCAACGTTTTGAAAAATACGGTACCAATGGGCTTATTCGCCAACCTAACATTTTCGCTATTCATCAGGAAAATGATGGGCGAGATGGCTATCGGATGATTCGAGCTAAATTGCAAGCTGAAGGCATTTTCATAAGTGGTAAAATAGTGGGTGATGAAAAGCTCTATTTGT
>NZ_KB893942.1 GCF_000374285.1 Actinobacillus capsulatus DSM 19761
TAGAAGAAAAGTGATTTATGGTAAATTGCGAGTGGATATAGAAGGATATTAAAGCAATTATGTCACTATAAAAATGTGGAAATTATCAAAGCACATGCAATGAAGAACCATATTCATATGCTCGTAAAGATTCCCCCGAAACTGGCAATATCAAGTTTTATGGGATATTTGAAAGGAAAATCTTCGCTGATAATATTCGAAAAGCATGCGAATCTGAAGTAGAAGTATGGAAACCGAAATTTTTGGGCAAAGGGATATTATGTGAGTATGGTAGGCTTAATACAAAAGTAGTTGAGGAATATATTAGGAATCAAGAAAAGGAAGATATGATTTCAGATAGTCTATCGAAGAAAGAATATATAGACCCCTTTAAGGGGTAAGCCATGGTGTTATTTGCAGCTGTCAGTCTTTCACATGCCCCTTGAGGGGCTGTGAAGTCCTAGGTCCTTATAGGGTAGCCTAAAAACCGCCCGTTTTACGGGCGGATTGTTATTAGCTGGTTGAGCTTAATGACTATCTAAATTAATTCGGGATAGGTAAGTAGGGATGGAGTTTCCGAAAATAAAAAAGCAGAGCTGATGACTCTGACTTTTAAAAAGAATGTGCTGAATGATATATGGATAATTATCCTAAGAAAATACCTAAGCTAAACAGTAAGTTAGTGATCAATGCAAGCCCAGCCATTTGTCCTAAAATGGGACGTAGTTCAATCGGGTCTTTATGGCGATAAACAAATAAGCCGTGTTTTGCAAGTAATGGTACGGCAAGCAGGAAGAGGAAGCTATACCAATGCTGAAATTCACTGATTGCAAAAATTAGATAAGAAACGACCGCTAGTACTAATAGCGTAACATGATAAATTCGCCCATTTTGGCTACCGATACGGACAATTAAGGTATTTTTACCCGATTGTTTGTCTTGGTTGATATCACGTAAGTTATTGATATTTAAAACTGCTACTGATAACAGACCGCAGCCGAAAGCTGGGATAAAAATCATCGCTGGAATACTATGCGCTTGTAAGTAGAATGTACCGATTACCGCCACAAATCCAAAGAAAATCAGTACGAATAAATCTCCCAGTCCTAAATAGCCATAGGCTTTTTTGCCGACCGTGTAGGTGATCGCCGCTACAATCGAAATTACCCCCAAGCTGATAAAGACTACTAAGTCTTGGATGGATTGATAAGCATGGACCGTCAAGCTAACACCGGCAATAAATGATAAAAGACTCAGCAGAATCACTGCATTTTTTAATTGCCCTCCGGTGATTGCGCCGTGCTGAATGGCACGTAATGGACCAATACGTTCTTTAGTATCGGATCCCTTAACATGATCGCCATAGTCGTTGGCAAAATTAGACAAGACTTGTAATAAAATGGTGGTAATAAAAGCAAGTAACGTAGTGATTACATCAAAATGCTCTACCCAGTATGCAAGTGCCGATCCTACGATGATGGATGCGAGCGCCAAAGGCAATGTTCTTGGGCGAGCGGTACTAAGCCAAATGGAAAAAGTTGAATGCTGATTCATAAATAGATTTAAATAAGATAGTAAGAACTAAAATGGTTTATATTAATACAAAATACCTATGCAGATTTTGATTTTTAACAGAAAAAGTACAATTTTAATTTTATGACGACTTTACAACCTTTAATACTAAATCCAATTGGAATTATCCATAGCCCTTATGATGAAAAGTTTTCAGTGCCACGCCAGTCGAATTTGGTTCGAGAAGGCAAAGGTATACTGAAACTGTTGCCGCCTTATAATTCGCCTGATGCGATGCGAGGTATTGAGCAATTTAGTCATTTGTGGCTGATTTTCCAATTTCATCAAATCCCTGAGCGAGAATGGCATGCAACGGTACGCCCACCTCGTTTAGGTGGGAATGAACGAGTTGGAGTATTTGCCAGCCGAGCGACACATCGTCCAAATCCAATTGGTTTATCTAAAGTAGCGTTAGAAGGCATTGAGATAAATAATGGAGAAGTGTTATTAAAACTTGGCAGTGTGGATTTGGTTAACGGCACGCCGATTCTAGATATCAAACCTTATATTGCGTATGCCGACAGCGAACCTGATGCGCATTCCGGTTTTGCGCAAGATAAACCGCAAGCTAAATTGGTGGTTGAGTTCTCGGAACAAGCATTACAAGCGGTCAAATTTTGCCAAAATTTTGCAAATTTCGGTATTACACAGCCACTTGATTTTATTCGTAATGTGATTGAGCAAGACCCTCGTCCGGCTTATCAGCAAGGCAAAATCACTGAGCGGATTTATGGCATGAACCTTGCCGGCTATAATATTCGTTGGCAAATCTGTATGCAAAACGCCAATAAAGCTATCGTTCTGAGCATTGAAAATGAACTTAACGAGAAAACGAACCTCTAAGCTAGCACTTTGGGTTGAACTCATAATCATTGAGGAGACAGAATGAAATTACAAAAAATTCTTGCAATTTTACCGCTTGCTTTCACTAGCATGGGCAGTAATGCTGAGGAAAAAGCGATGACGACAAACAATATGCCAACTCAATTTTCTTTTTCTACGGAAGTGAGTCGTACGGTAGAGAAAGACTTAATGCGAGCAACGGTTTATAGCCAGAAAGTAGGCAAGCCATTATCAGAACTCAAATCAACAGTATCAACAAATCTGAATAAAGTGATTGCGGATGCTAAGCCTTATATGGGGATTAAAATTCAGACAGAAGGTGTGAGCAGTTACCCTAATTATAGTCATAAAAATAAAGTAGATGGCTGGGTGGTAGAAGGTCGAGTTCTGTTTGAATCCAAAGATTTTGCAGCGATGGCGAAAGTTCTGGACAATTTAGGCGATGAAGTAGCGATTAGTCATATTTCATTTAGTGTTTCGCCGGAAAAAATGGCGGCGCTGGAAGATGAAATGACCTTAGATATTATCAAACAATTTCAGCATAAGGCGGAAGTGGTACAGAAAGGCTTAAATGCGAAACGTTATACCTTAAGCCAAGTACAATTAGAAACGCCTAATGGTGAAGGTATGCATCAACGTCCGATGATGGCGATAGCAAAAAGCAGTTACGCTGCACAGGAAAGCAGTTTGCCTCTTGAAGCAGGCAGTGAAACGATTTCAGCAAGAGCATCCGGTACGGTGACATTTGAGTAAAATTTATCTTTTTCTAAGAAAATGTGTAATGTTATTAGCATTAGACGTTTTTTAGAATGGCTATTCAATTTAACTTAAATGGATAGCATTGGAAAGTATAGACACATCTGTGTCATTTAATTTCATTTTTAAGGAAAATATAATGAAAAAATATTTCGCCGAGTTTTTCGGTACATTTTGGTTAGTATTTGGCGGCTGCGGTAGTGCGGTGTTAGCAGCGGGTATTCCTGAGTTAGGTATTGGTTATGCGGGGGTATCACTTGCATTTGGTTTAACCGTATTAACCATGGCTTATGCAGTAGGTCATATTTCAGGTGGTCACTTTAACCCGGCAGTTTCTATTGGTTTATTAGTTGGCGGCCGTTTTAATGCAAAAGACTTAGTGCCTTATATTGTTGCACAAGTTGGCGGTGCGATTGCAGCAGCAGCGGTGTTATATACGATTGCTTCTGGCGCAGCAGGCTTTGATGTGACGGCTGGTTTTGCAAGTAACGGTTTTGCAGAACACTCTCCGCACGGTTATTCAATGATGGCGGCACTTGTAATTGAAGTGGTGTTAACCGCATTCTTCTTAATCATCATTATGGGTGCAACAGACAAACGTGCGCCGGCTGGTTTTGCACCGATTGCGATTGGTTTAGGTTTAACATTAATTCACTTAATTTCAATTCCTGTAACCAATACTTCGGTAAACCCGGCTCGTTCAACCGGTGTTGCGTTATTCCAAGGTTCTTGGGCGATTGAACAACTATGGTTATTCTGGGTTGCACCAATTTTAGGGGCAATTATCGGTGCATTAGTATACCGCTTTATTGCTGAAGAAAAATAAACTTTAGTATCGTATAATGATAAATGCAGCGCTATTTCGGTAGCGCTGCATTTTGTATATAAGATATATAGAATAAATATGAAATCGTTATTTAAAATTTTGGTGCTTACTGTAGGTTGTAGTGTATTAAGTGGCTGTTTGGTTACTTCGGTAGTAAGTGGCGTTGTCGGTACTGCTGTTGATGTGGTTGATACGGTTACACCGGATATTACCGATTAAATTTGCAAATTTCGTGCAAAATCAGACCGCTTGTTTTAACGAAGCGGTCATTTTATTTCTATATTTTGGCAAACCTTTGCAAATCTGTGATAAACCGCTACAATGAATCGTATTTTTACCTAAATATATAAAAAGGAATCTTTAATGAAAATCGCAAAAAATGTTGTTCCAAGCATTGCTTATCAAGTTCGTACGCAAGATGGTGTATTAGTTGATGAAGCACCGATAAACCAGCCGTTAGAATATTTACACGGTCATAACAACCTTGTTGAAGGTTTAGAAAAAGCGCTTGAAGGCAAAGCGGTAGGTGATGTTTTTGAAGTTCGCGTTAAACCAGAAGAAGGTTACGGCGAATACAACGAAAATATGGTTCAACGCGTACCAAAAGACGTATTCATGGGTGTTGATGAATTAGAAGTCGGTATGCGTTTTATCGCAGATACGGATTTAGGTCCGTTACCGGTAGTAATTACCGAAGTTGACGGTGATGAAGTTGTGGTTGATGGTAACCATATGTTAGCAGGTCAAGAGTTATTATTCTCTGTTGAAGTGGTTGCAACACGTGAAGCAACATTAGAAGAAATCGCGCACGGTCATATCCATTCTGGTCACGAACACGGCGGTTGCTGTGGCGGTCATGGTGAAGAAGGCGGCTGCGGATGTGGCGGTCATGACCATGAGCACGACCATCACCACGGTCACGGCAGTTGTGGCTGCGGCGGTCACCACTAATTTCGATTGATATCATTATTGGCGCAAGCGGTTATCGCTTGTGCCTTTTTAGTTTTTTCAAATCAACCTGACGTACCTCTCAATACGCCGATAGTTAAAGTATAAAAATATAAAAAATACAGAGCAGTGTTATGAGCAATCCAACAATTCAATCCGGCACCGATTATCTCCGTGCTATCTTAAGTTCCAATATCTACGACCTTGCACAAGTGACGCCACTCCAGAAAATGGAAAAACTTTCCGAGCGTTTAGGCAACCAAATTCTCATCAAACGTGAAGATCGCCAACCGGTACACAGTTTCAAACTGCGCGGCGCTTTTGCGATGATCTCAAATCTTTCAGCCAGCCAAAAAGCGGCAGGTGTAATTACCGCTTCAGCGGGCAATCATGCTCAAGGTGTTGCGCTTTCAGCAAAACATTTAGGGCTTCGTGCGCTTATCGTGATGCCGCAGAATACACCAGCAATTAAAGTGGATGCGGTAAGAGGATTCGGTGGCGAAGCATTATTGTTCGGTGCTAACTTTGATGAAGCGAAAGCGAAAGCATTAGAACTTTCCGAAGAACTCGGTATGACTTTTGTACCGCCTTTTGATCACCCGATGGTGATTGCTGGACAAGGTACAATCGGTATGGAATTAGTACAGCAACGTTCCGATTTAGATTATGTGTTTGTACCGGTCGGCGGTGGCGGTTTAGCGGCAGGTATTGCAGTGTTGATTAAACAGGTCTTACCGAATGTGAAAGTGATTGGTGTTGAATCCAAAGATTCAGCTTGTTTGCAACATGCGTTGAAAGTCGGCCAACCGGATAACTTGGAACGTGTCGGATTATTTGCAGATGGGATTGCGGTAAGACGTATCGGCGATGAAACTTTCCGCTTATGTCAGCAGTATATTGATGAAGTGGTGTTAGTCGATAATGATCAAATTTGTGCGGCAATGAAGGATATTTTTGAAAATGTACGCGCGGTTGCAGAACCTTCCGGTGCGACTTCATTAGCCGGCTTAAAAAAATATGTTAAAGAGCATCAGCTTGAAGGTAAAAACTTAGCTTGCGTGCTTTCCGGTGCGAATTTGAATTTCCATACATTACGTTATGTTTCGGAACGCTGTGAAATTGGTGAGAAACATGAAGCCTTATTAGCGGTAACCATTCCTGAGCAAAAAGGCAGCTTCTTAAAATTCTGTGAAATTTTAGGTAATCAAGCGGTTACCGAATTTAATTACCGCCATGCAGATGATCATCAAGCTTGCATTTTTGTCGGTGTACGTATTACCGGCAGCACAGAAAAGGCTGAGATTATTCGGGATTTACAACAAAACGGTTATGATGTCACTGACCTTTCAGATGATGATATTGCGAAAACGCATATTCGTTATATGGTTGGGGGACGTCCTACTACTGTTGAAAATGAGCAACTTTATAGCTTCGAATTTCCGGAGCAAAAAGGTGCATTATTAAAATTCTTGCAAACCTTAACCGATTGGGATATTTCCTTATTCCATTACCGTGCGCACGGGGCGGATTACGGTGATATTTTGGCTGCTTTTGCATTAAATAGTGAAGACGAAGCCAAATTTAAACAACATTTAGAACAGCTTGGATACCGTTATCAAAATGTGACAGATAGTCCCGCATATCGTTATTTTTTAAAATAAACGGTGGGATGCGAATTATTTGATTAATCTGTTGTCAAAGCCCATGCAATTTTTGGCTTTTTTCTTATTAACTTTTTCTACTCTCTTTCGAGGATTTAAATATGGCAGAACGTAAATATTTTGGTACGGACGGTGTACGTGGCAAAGTAGGTCAATTCCCTATCACTCCGGATTTTGCATTAAAACTAGGCTGGGCAGCAGGTAAAATTCTTGCAACACAAGGTACAAAAAAAGTTTTAATCGGTAAAGATACGCGTATTTCCGGTTATATGTTGGAGTCAGCACTAGAAGCAGGTCTTGCAGCGGCAGGTCTTTCGGCTGCATTTGTGGGTCCAATGCCAACACCGGCGATTGCTTATCTTACTCGTACTTTCCGTGCCGAAGCGGGTATTGTGATTTCGGCATCGCATAACCCATATTACGATAACGGTATTAAGTTTTTCTCGAATGTCGGTGAAAAATTACCGGATGAAGTAGAAGAAGCGATTGAGGCACTGTTAGATCAACCGATGGATTGTGTTGAATCGGCACAATTAGGTCGTGCAGCGCGAATCAATGATGCGGCGGGTCGTTATATCGAATTCTGTAAAGGAACCTTCCCGGCAAATGCAAGCTTGAAAGGCTATAAAATTGTAGTGGACTGTGCGCACGGTGCAACTTACCACATCGCACCTAACGTAATGCGTGAACTGGGTGCGGAAGTAATTGAAATCGGTACTAAACCGGATGGTTTAAATATCAATGAAAAATGTGGTGCAACTGATATTACCGCATTACAAAAAGTTGTCGTTGAATCAGGTGCGGACGTTGGTCTTGCTTATGACGGTGATGGCGACCGCATCATGATGGTTGACCATTTAGGTAATAAAGTAGATGGCGACCAAATCCTATTTATTATTGCCCGTGAAGCATTACGTTCAGGCAAATTGCACGGTGGCGTAGTCGGTACGTTAATGAGTAATATGGGCTTAGAAGTGGCATTAAAACACTTAGCGATTCCATTTACCCGTGCGAATGTTGGCGACCGTTACGTATTAGAACAATTAAAAGAAAAAGGCTGGAAATTAGGTGGCGAAAACTCAGGTCACATTATCGTGTTAGATAAAAACACCACCGGTGATGGTATCATCGCTTCTCTTGAAGTGCTTGCAGCGATGGAAGCGCATAAAATGAGCTTAAATGATCTTGCGCGCGCAGTACCATTATTCCCGCAAGTGTTACTTAACGTTCGTTTTGAAGGCGGCAAAAATCCGTTAGAAAGCGATGCGGTAAAAGCGGTTGCGGCAGAAGTAGAAAAACGTCTAGCAGGCAAAGGACGTATTCTTCTGCGTAAGTCTGGTACAGAGCCATTAATTCGTGTTATGGTGGAATGCGAAGACGGTGTATTAGCACAAAGCTGTGCGGAAGAAATCGTTGAAGCGGTTAAAAATAACTAACTAATGACAAGCGGTCGAATTTTTGCAAAAATTTGCGGAAATTCGACCGCTTTTATTTATGGTAAATCGGTTTGTTACTGATAATATTTCAAGTGTTCATTTTAAAATAAAACTAATATAAAAAAGGATTAATTATGACCCAACAAGAAATGAAAAAAATTGCCGCGCAAGCCGCACTTCAATTTGTAAAGCCGGATACTATCGTGGGTGTCGGTAGCGGTTCTACCGTAAACTGTTTTATTGATGCGTTAGCCTCAATGAAAGATCAAATTAAAGGTGCAGTAGCTGCCTCAAAAGCTTCTGAAGAGCGATTACGTGCGATCGGTATTGAAGTTTTTAACGCCAATGAAGTGGCGGAATTAGACGTGTATATTGACGGCGCGGATGAAATTACTCCTCAAGGTGCAATGATTAAAGGCGGCGGTGCAGCCTTAACCCGTGAGAAAATCGTTAGCTCGCTGGCGAAAAAATTTGTTTGTATCGTGGATAGCTCAAAACAAGTGAACGTATTAGGCTCAACTTTCCCGTTACCGGTAGAAGTGATCCCAATGGCACGTTCTTATGTCGCTCGCCAATTAGTAGCGTTAGGCGGTTCACCAGAATACCGTGAAGGCGTAGTGACCGACAACGGCAATGTCATTTTAGACGTACATAATTTCCATATCCTTGAACCGCTCAAAATGGAACATACCATCAATAATATTGCTGGTGTCGTGACAAACGGAATTTTTGCACAGCGCTATGCAAACGTAACCATTGTCGGTACTCCTGAAGGTGCGAAAATTATTGAGTAAATTCGTAAAACACACGAACTATTTTCTTGATTTGTTATGATGATAACTTCTATCAAATTCGAAAATTTTTCGTGTGTTTCGTTTTATAAAATGGTAAAACAATAAAAAGCAAACACAACAGGAATCTAGTATGACAGTTCAAATTGACAAATCAAAAATTAAATTTCTCTTACTTGAAGGCGTACATCAAAATGCGTTAGACGTATTACAGGCGGCCGGTTATACCAATATTGAATATCATAAAAAAGCGTTAGACGGTGATGACTTAATTAATGCCATTAAAGATGCGCATTTTGTCGGTTTACGTTCTCGCACTTATTTAACTAAAGAAATCTTAGCACACGCTAAGAACCTTGTTTCAATCGGTTGTTTCTGTATCGGTACCAACCAAGTCGATTTAAATGAAGCGAAGCGCTTAGGTATTCCGGTATTTAATGCACCGTTCTCAAATACTCGTTCGGTGGCGGAATTAGTATTAGCCGAAATTATTCTCTTAATGCGCCAAGTGCCAAAAGCGAATGCGGAGGTACATCGTGGCGTATGGAATAAATCGGCAGCCGGTTCAAATGAAGTGCGTGGTAAAAAATTAGGGATTGTAGGTTACGGTCATATCGGTTCGCAATTAAGCGTGATGGCGGAATCTATCGGTATGCAAGTGTATTTCTATGATATTGAAAATAAACTGCCATTAGGTAACGCACAACAAATTACAAACTTAGATGAACTGCTTGCCAGCTGCGATGCGGTTTCATTACATGTACCGGAAAATGCTTCAACCAAAAATTTAATGAATGCGGCTCGTATTGCGCAATTAAAAGAAGATTCGGTGTTGATCAATGCGGCGCGTGGTACGGTGGTTGATATTGACGCTTTAGCAGCACGTTTAGCGCAAGGTACGTTACGTGGGGCAGCGATTGACGTATTCCCAGTAGAGCCGGCTTCAGTTAATGATCCGTTTGAATCACCGCTATGCCAATTCGATAATGTGATTTTGACTCCGCATATTGGCGGTTCAACCGCAGAAGCACAGGCGAATATCGGCACCGAAGTAGCAAACAAATTCGTTAAATATGCGGATAACGGCTCCACCCTTTCAGCGGTTAACTTCCCTGAAGTATCGTTACCGATTCTGCATAATGATGCGAAACGCTTGTTACATATTCACGAAAACCGTCCGGGTATTTTGAATAAGATCAACCAAGTATTCGTAGATGGCAACGTGAATATTGCCGGTCAGTATCTACAAACCGATCCGAATATCGGTTATGTAGTAATTGATGTGGAATTAGACGATGCGAGCAAAGCGCTTGAACGCTTACAGCAAATTGACGGCACAATTAAGGCTCGAGTGATTTCATAACATTTATATCAAATGACAAGCGGTGGAATTTGCAGAAAATTTTGCAAATCCCACCGCTTATTTTTTATCTTTTGATTACTTCAAACATTGACTGAATTCATCAGCAATCGCTTGTAAGAATTGCGGGTAAGCCATTTGGCTTAATTCGATTTTTGCGCCAAGCGGATCTAATTGCCCGACTTTAACTTGTGTACCTTTGCTGAGGCTTTCAATTACTTTTGGCGTAAATTGAGGCTCGGCAAATAAACATTGCGCTTTGTGTTCAGCAATATTTTTCTTAATTACGCTTAACGTTTTCGCACCCGGTGCTACACTTGGGTTAATCGTAAATGAGCCTAATGAGTTTAAACCGTAAGCACGTTCAAAATAACCATAGGCATCGTGGAAAGTATAGTAACCTTTACCTTTCACCGCAGCTAATTGTTGACGAATCTGTTCACTCTTAGCGGTTAAATTTGCTTTAAATGTTGCAAGATTTTCTGCAATTTTCGCTTTGTGTTGTGGTAATTGTGCGCTTAGGCGTTCTGCGATCTGTTCTGCCGCAGCAAGGCTTGCTTCAGGCGAGAACCAAATGTGCCAGTCTTTATCATGGCTGTGACCTTTGTGATCATGGTGATTATGACCTTCATGAGCGTGTTCATGATGCTCATGTTTGTGATCGTGGTGTTCGTATTTATGACCGTGTTCATGTTTATGGTCGTGATTATGTTCATACTTTTCATCGTCATCATGATCATCATGTTTTTCAGTAGCATCGACAATCGCTTTAATTGTCGGCACATCATCTAAACTAAGCACTTTCTCTTTCGGTAATTTATCAATACTTTTTTCTAAAAACGTTTCTAAATCTTCACCCACCCAAACCACAAGTTGCGCAGATTTTAACTGCTCTACATCAGACGGTTTTAAACTGTAATCGTGCGGAGATGCGGTCACAGGCAATAACACCTTGCTCTCTGTAACGCCTTCGGTAATTGCACTTGCGATAAAACCTAACGGTTTTACAGTAGTAAGCACATCGGCATTTGCTACTGCGGCAGTGCCTAATAGAGATAATGCTAATACGGTTTTCTTAAACATAGGATTCTCCTTTGGGGTTAGGGTCTGGCGATTCTATCAAACTTTTACATAATTTCATAATTTTTTTATGGGTATTTTTTATTGATTGTTTTCTATATACTAGCGGTCAGAATTTTTCTGATTTTTTACCAATATGAAATATAAAGACTTACGTGAATTTTTAGCACTATTGGAAAGCCAAGGCGAATTAGTGCGAGTTAAGCAGGAAATCGATCCTTATCTTGAAATCGCGGAAATTTCCGACCGCACGTTGCGTAAGGGCGGGCCGGCGATTTTATTTGAAAACCCGAAAGGCTACCAAATGCCGGTACTGTGTAATTTGTTCGGTACACCGAAACGTGTTGCGTTAGGTATGAGGCAAGAAGATACGCAAGCTTTGCGAGAACTCGGCAAATTATTAGCGTTTTTTAAAGAACCAGAGCCACCGAAAGGTTTTAAAGAGCTGATCGGACAATTACCGCAGTGGAAACAAGTGTTGAATATGCCAAGTAAGGTATTGGGTAAAGCGGATTGTCAACAAGTGGTATTGAGCGGTGATGAGGTTGATCTGTATAAATTACCTATTATGCACTGCCACGAAGGTGATGTTGCGCCGCTCGTTACTTGGGGATTAACTATTACCCAAGGGCCTTATAAAAAACGCCAAAATCTTGGGATTTATCGCCAACAGCTGATCGGCAAAAACAAGCTGATTATGCGTTGGTTATCGCATCGTGGCGGTGCGTTGGATTTTCACGAATGGAAGGAAGCTAATCCGGATAAACCGTTTCCGGTTTCGGTGGCTATTGGCGCTGATCCGGCAACTATTTTAGCAGCGGTCACACCGATTCCCGATACCTTATCGGAATATGCGTTCGCCGGTTTATTACGTGGTCAGAAAACCGAGGTAACTAAGTCAATTAGTAATGATTTAGAAGTGCCGGCAAGTGCGGAAATTGTGTTGGAGGGTTATATTGACCCGAATGAAACGGCATTGGAAGGCCCGTACGGCGATCATACCGGCTATTACAATGAACAAGAGTATTTTCCGGTATTTACTGTTACGCATATCACCATGCGTCGTGATGCGATTTATCACTCGACTTACACCGGTCGTCCGCCGGATGAACCAGCAGTTCTCGGCGAAGCGTTAAACGAAGTATTTATTCCGATTTTGCAAAAGCAATTTCCGGAAATCGTGGACTTCTATCTACCGCCGGAAGGATGTTCTTATCGCCTTGCAGTGGTGACGATTAAAAAACAATACGCCGGGCATGCAAAACGGGTGATGATGGGCGTGTGGTCGTTCCTCCGTCAATTTATGTACACCAAATTTGTGATTGTCTGTGATGACGATGTAAACGCAAGAGATTGGAAAGACGTAATTTGGGCGATTACCACACGTTGTGACCCAAGCCGAGATACCACCTTGATTGATCATACGCCGATTGATTATCTGGATTTCGCTTCGCCGATTGCGGGCTTAGGCTCCAAAATGGGGATTGATGCAACCAATAAATGGCCGGGTGAAACCAGCCGTGAATGGGGGACACCGATTAAAAAAGATCCGAATGTCGTTAAACGTGTTGATGAAATTTGGGATCAATTGGGGCTATAACTTTAAGAAGACTGTGAAAAGTTCGCTGAAAATTACAAGAACAAGCGGTTAAATTTCCTTAAAAATTTACCAAATAAAGACAGCTTATTTCAGCAGCTTTCGCCGTGTTTGATTTTTATTTTCTATTACCATTTATGAAAGGAGAACTTATGTTACTGGTAAATCTTACCTTTATTAGCTTTTTTATTGTTCGTTTGTATAGTTTGAGTATTTCGATTAGAAATGAGAAAACGCTTATCCAAAAAGGTGCTACACAACACGGCAGTAAAAATTCAAAACTATTATCTATTGTGCATGTCCTGTTCTATTTTTCGGCATTATTTGAAGCGAATTATTTTGCCCATCATTGGGATTATTTCAGCACGATCGGCACAATTACCTTATTTTTTGCCTATATTGCGCTCTTTTGGGTAATCAATGAATTAAAAGAAATTTGGACGGTAAAACTCTATATTTTGCCAAATCATAAAATTAACACTTCAACGTTATTCAGAACGATTAAACACCCTAACTATTTCCTAAATATCATTCCGGAATTAATTGGCGTGGTACTACTTTGTCATGCGTGGAACACATTGATGTATTTGTTCCCTGTTTACCTCGTTGTGTTAGGTATTCGCATTTATCAAGAAGAAAAAGTGATGAAGCCATTATTTGAGCAAGTTAAATAAGTACCAAATAACAAGCGGCTAAATTCGCAAAATTTTCTGCAAATTTAACCGCTTGCTTGCATGGGGTTAATTATTCATTTTCAGCTTGGATATGATCTGGAGCTAAATCGTAGCCGTCTTTCGGTTTACGTTGATATTCCGGATTGAGTAACTGATTAATTTCGTACCAAGGAACAGTCAAGCTAATTTCACCTTCAGCGAATGGGCCTAACGCATACGGCGGATAAATAAATTTCACCCCGTCATCAGTAAATAAGAAATTTTCTGAAATGTAAAAGTCTTGTTTCGGGGTAAAGGTGCTGTATTTGCCGTTTGCATCCGGTTCGTTACGCTGTTCGTAATGGTCCCACAAAATCGCAGATAGCTCCACTTGTTTTGCCGGTGAAAGTAAGTCATCCAGTAAAATGATACGTTTTTTATTTACATCGACATTAAAGTATTTAGTGTGGTAATTATTATGCGCACCGCCGCTATATTCGTCATAGTTTTGGAAAAAGGTCACGATATTATGGCGTTGTCCTAAATAAATGGTTTCGGCAGTGCGAGAAATGCCGAGTGTCATTCCTTCTTTTAAAGTTTCTAAACTTTCCTGATAATCTTTTTCTAATACCGTTTTCAACTGATTTAACTCATCGCCGGTTATCGCATTACGATCTATTTTACTGTCGGCATCCGCTGGAATAGGCTGATAGCTGATTAAAATCTGTTTCGCCAATAAGTTATCTAGCCAGTCGAAGCTGGTTTTGGCGAGACTGATGAAATAATATTGTTCTGCGGAAAGAATCGCTTGTTCTTGATTAGCTTGCGGTTTGAATTTTATGCGCTCCGCCTTAGAAAAAAATGGATAAATTTCAACATTGAGCGCCGGAAAAATAGCTAATGAGGAATCGTTTTTTCCCGCAATTGATTGCTGTAAAGTGGTCAATTCTTGCTGAGATTTTGCAAGTTTTTCATTTAATTGAGAAATTTTTTGTTCGGCTTGTTGTAATTGTGCAGTGGCAGCATCGGTATTTTGTTCATCACAAGCTGAAACAAGCATGCTCATCACAACTACTATTGCTAATAATGATTTTCTCATTAAATTCTCCTTTAAAATAAGATTAAATTCCATACAAAAATAGCAAAAATTTAACAAATTGCAATATTTTCTAAATAAACGAGCTACTCAAACTAGCGATATTTGCCTTGCCTATTAAGCCCTTAAAATGCAATAATAATACGCTTTTTCTTGTCATAAAAATTGCACGGCAATCTTAGTAAAAATGACGCAAAAGCACTGCTTGCTAAGCTGCAAGTCGAAAAGCTAAGTGATTGATTCTGCGGTTAATTCGAGACAAGAAGAATGAAACGTAAGACAAAATCAGCACAAATTGAGCCACTTAATTAAAACCTACTTTTTGACAGTCGGGAGACTGCCCGAAATCCAATAAGAATACAGAGGTATTTCACGTAATATAAGAAGGATTTAATTCGGCGTATTAATGCTTAATAAAGTATGTTTAATTGTAACGGCAATTAAAAACAAAAAACAAATAATGAGAAAACACAATGAAAAGAATGTTAATCAATGCAACTCAAAAAGAAGAGTTGCGCGTTGCACTCGTTGACGGGCAACGTTTATTCGATTTAGATATCGAAAGCCCGGGACACGAACAAAAAAAATCAAATATCTACAAAGGGAAAATTACCCGTGTTGAACCAAGCCTTGAGGCTGCATTCGTTGATTATGGTGCAGAGCGTCACGGTTTCCTTCCTTTAAAAGAAATCTCTCGTGAATACTTCCCTGCGGATTACGTATTCAGCGGTCGCCCGAATATCAAAGATATCATCAAAGAAGGGCAAGAAGTTATTGTTCAAGTAAGTAAAGAAGAGCGCGGCAATAAAGGCGCAGCACTGACTACTGTTATCTCGCTTGCCGGTAGCTATTTAGTATTAATGCCAAATAATCCGCGTGCAGGCGGTATCTCTCGCCGTATTGAAGGTGATGAACGCTTAGAATTAAAAGAAGCGTTAGACTGCTTAGACGTACCGGAAGATGTAGGTTTAATAGTGCGTACCGCCGGTGTAGGCAAATCACCGGAAGAGCTTCAATGGGATTTAAAAGTACTGTTACATCACTGGGAAGCGATCAAAAAAGCGGCGGAATCTCGTCCAGCACCATTCCTTATCCATCAAGAAAGTGACGTGATTGTTCGTGCGATCCGTGATTATCTCCGTCGCGATATCGGCGAAATCTTAATTGATAACAAAAAAATCTTCGAAAAAGCGAAAAACCACATTCGCTTAGTGCGTCCTGATTTCATCAATCGAGTGCGTTTATATGAAGGTGAAGTACCGTTATTCAGCCATTATCAAATCGAATCACAAATCGAATCGGCATTCCAACGTGAAGTGCGTTTGCCGTCCGGCGGTTCAATCGTTATTGACGTAACTGAAGCATTAACGGCGATTGATATTAACTCATCACGTTCAACTCGTGGTGGCGATATCGAAGAAACCGCACTAAATACCAACTTAGAAGCGGCGGATGAAATTGCACGTCAATTACGTTTACGTGACTTAGGTGGTTTGATTGTAATTGACTTTATCGATATGACTCCGGTGCGTCACCAACGTGAAGTGGAAAACCGTATCCGTGAAGCGACACGCCAAGACCGCGCGCGTATTCAATTCAGTCGTATTTCACGTTTCGGTTTATTAGAAATGAGCCGTCAGCGTTTAAGTCCGTCACTAAGTGAAGCATCAAGCCACGTATGTCCCCGCTGTCAAGGTACGGGTAAAGTGCGTGATAACGAATCTATCGCACTTTCGATTTTACGTTTATTAGAAGAAGAGGCGATCAAAGAAAATACTGCACAAGTTCATACTATCGTGCCGGTGCAAATTGCGTCTTACTTACTCAATGAAAAACGGAAAGCGATCTCAAGTATCGAAAAACGCCATGATGTACAGGTGGTTGTAGTACCGACAGAGAGTATGGAAACACCGCATTTCAGCGTATATCGTTTACGCGAAAACGAAGTATTAACAACACTTAGCTATGATTTAGCGAAGCACTATCATGCTCGTGAAGAAGATACTCAACCAAATACACATACAGTTCCGGAAGAAGCGTTGGTGGCACGTAATGAATCAGTGATTACCGTAGAATCTGTGTTGCAAAGTTCTGAGTTAAATCTTCAACCTGCACCGATACCGGCAGCACCGGCAAAGCCTTCACTACTTAGCTGCTTAATTGCGAAAGTGAAGAGCTTGTTTGCAGCGGAAGAAAAAGTTGAAGAAAAACCGAAGCCGAAAGCTCGTAACCAACGTGAGCGTCGTAACCGTCGTGAGCGTCCAAGCCGTGCAGAACGCCAAGAACGTAAACAGCAAGACGAACAGAAAGCGCAACGTCAGGAACGTAATCAAGAACGTGTCGAATTGAAAAAAGCGCGCAGTCAAGTAATTGAAGAGGTTGCAGGTATTCAAGAATCACAAACGGAACAAACACAGAGTCTGCAACGTGAAAACCAAGCAGCAGAACGTCGTCAACGTCGTGACTTACGTAAGAAAGTGCGTGTTGAAGCAAATGACAGCAACGATGCTAATGAAGCAAACCAAGCAGCAAATCTAAGTGTTGCTAAAGTGGCTTCTGAAAAAGTGGCGGTAGAACCTAAAGTTCATCCTTTAGTAAGCCCAGAAGTGATTCCAGCAATAGAGGAGAGTAAACCGTTAGATGAAAGCGTGAAAACATCAGTGCAAGACAGCGTAGAGAAAGTGATTGCGGAAGAACGTGTTGAACAGCGTGAAAGTAATCGTCAACGTCGTTTACCTCGCCATTTACGTGTGGGTAATCAGCGTCGCCGTGAAAATAATCGCCGTGAACATTCTGTCGTTGCGGCAATGCCTTTAGCAGCGGCGGTTGCCTCTCCGGAAATGGCAAGCAGTAAGATTTGGGTGAAATTTAGCAATCAAGCATCAGTAGCTACTAGGGTAGCACCAAAAGCCGAAGAGAAACCGCGCTTCTTATCTGTAGATGAAATGTTAGAGCAGCAACGAGAACTGGAAGTTGCACCAACAGATCTAACCGTTGAGAAAAGCGTTAACTCTGCAGCACCTTTTGGCGCCTTTGTGACTCAACACTCTGATCGTGATTTAGTGAAAGAAAATAAAGAACGTGTACAGCATATTGTGTCTGATGAGCCGAAAGAAGATGCTCAATTAGTTGAAAAAGCAATGGCAAAACACGTTGCACCACTCGGTGGCTTTGTTTCTCAACATACTGATCGTGATTTAGTAAAAGAGAAGAATGAGCGTGTACAGAAACACCAAGCACAAGCAACGTCTGCGCCGGCGCTTGAAAATGTAAGCATGGAAGAGATTGTGGTTCCGGTATCAAGCTATGAAAGTAGCTATAGTTTCTCTGGTAATTTAGGTACATTCTCTCGTGTACAACATACTAAAGTGGCAATGACGGTGGCATCAGCACAGGCAGAAATGCCTGCTGAAGCAAATATAACGGAGTGGACGCAATCAAAATATTACTTCCATGGTAAAGGTTTTGGTGGTCATTCTAGTGCGGTAAGTCATGTACATTCAGCACCACGTATTGCAGGTGCAGAGGCGGAATAACCGTTATTTCATCGTTTTCAAAAAGCCAATTATTTAGTTGATTGGCTTTTTTTTGTGCAATAAAGCTGTTATAGTTGCAACTTCTGAGAATAAGCTCAGTCTAAAAATTCCGAATGCGCTTGATTTAATAAGCCGCATACTCTCTTTTTACATAAGGAAAATCAAATGAAAAAATCTCTTTTAGCATTAGTATTAGGTGCAGCGTTTACATTAAGCGCTTGTGATCAAGCAAACCAAGCGAAAGACGTTGCAGCGGCAAAAGTTGAAGAAGCGAAAGTAGCAACTCAAGAAGCTGCACAAATAGTAGTAGATAAAGCGGCTGAAGTGAAAGATGTAGCATCTGCTAAAGCTGAAGAAGTAAAATCAGCAACTCAGGAAGCGGTACAAGCAGTAGCAGACAAAGCGGTTGAAGTGAAAGATGCGGCGGCAGCTAAAGTTGAAGAAGCAAAAGCAGTGACTCAAGAAGCGGCACAAGCAGTATCGGATAAAGCAGCGGAAATGAAAGATGCAGCAGCAAGTAAAGTGGCTGAAGTAAAAGGCGCAGCAGTAGCGGAAGCAGAAGAAGCAAAAGCAGCAGCTCAAGATGCTACACAAGAAGTAGCGGATAAAGCAGCTGCAATGAAAGATGCAGCGGCAACTAAAGTTGAAGCCGCAGCTAAAGCTGTAAAAGAAAAAGCAACTGAAGTAAAAGAAGCAGTTGAAGCTAAATAATTCTTGCTAAGGTATCTCCAAACCAAAGCAAAAAAGCCCGCAAATTGCGGGCTTTTCTTTTAGGTATCGATAGCTAGTGCTACTGAATACCGATAAAAAAGCGGTCAAATTTGACCGCTTTTCTACTATTTATCTCGATTAAAGATTTTCAATCGCTTGATATTGCTGCTGCAATTTCGCGAGTCCGCTTTGGTACTCTTGCATTTTTTCACGTTCTTTGGCGATCACTGCCTCTGGGGCTTTGGCAACAAAGGCTTCATTGCTGAGTTTGTTTTCAATGCGAGCCACTTCGCCATTGAGTTTTTCGATCTCTTTGGTTAAGCGCGCTAGCTCTGCCTCTTTGTTGATAAAGCCTGCCATTGGGATCAAGATCTCGCCATTTGCCACCAATTTCGCCACCGATAGCGGTGCGTTTTCGCCATTTTCAAGCACTTTTACGCTATCCAATTTCGCCATTGATTTGAGCAAGACTTCGTTCGCATTCAAAATCGCGACTTCTTCCGCAGAGAAATTGCGTGCCACTAAATCCAAGCCTTTGCTTGGGGCGATGTTGCTTTCGGCACGAATGTTACGCACCGCCACAATCACTTCTTTGAGGAAGTTGATTTGATTTTCTGCCACTTCATCAATCGCAAGCGGGTCGAATTGCGGGAATTTTTGCAACATAATGGTATCCGCCTCAATGCCAACAAAGCCTTTCACTTTTTGCCAGATTTCTTCGGTGATGAACGGCATTACTGGGTGAATTAAACGCAGTAATTTCTCCAACACATTCAACAAGGTGCGACTTGCCCCACGGCGTTGGGCATCCGTGCCTTTGAAGAAGATCGGTTTGGTGAGTTCTAAATACCAGTCGCAGAATTGATCCCAAGTAAATTCATAGATCGCATTGGCCATTAAGTCGAAACGGTATTGCGAAAGTGCGGTGCGGAAGGTTTCCACCGTGCGGTTGAATTGGCTTTCGATCCAACGATCCGCTAATGAAAATTCGACTTCGCCCTCGCTCAGATCCAATTTTTCGTTGGTAAGCACAAAACGGCTCGCATTCCAGAGCTTGTTGCAGAAATTGCGGTAGCCCTCTAAGCGTTTCATATCCCAGTTGATGTCGCGGCCGTTGCTCGCTAAGGCGGCCAAGGTGAAACGCAAGGCGTCCGTGCCGTGAGCCGCAATCCCTTCTGGGAACTGCTTAGCAGTTGATTTGGCGATTTTTTCCGCGAGTTGCGGTTGCATCATATTGCCCGTGCGTTTTTCGAGCAGATCATCAAGGCTAATGCCGTCAATCATATCGATTGGGTCAAGCACGTTCCCTTTCGATTTCGACATTTTTTGACCCTGTTCATCACGGATCAAGCCCGTGACATACACGGTTTTGAACGGCACTTGCGGTTTGCCGTTTTCGTCTTTGACGAAGTGCATTGTGAACATAATCATTCGGGCGACCCAGAAGAAAATGATGTCAAAGCCCGTGATGAGCACGTCCGTTGGGTGGAACATTTTGAGTTCTTTGGTCTGCGCTGGCCAGCCGAGGGTTGAGAACGTCCACAAGCCCGATGAGAACCAAGTGTCTAGCACGTCTTCGTCTTGTACAAGCGGTAGGTTTTCCGCCAAATTATACTTCTGACGTACTTCTTCTTCCGAGCGAGCCACATACACATTGCCCGCCTCGTCATACCACGCTGGAATACGGTGTCCCCACCAGAGTTGGCGAGAAATACACCAGTCTTGAATATCTCTCATCCAAGAGAAATAGAGGTTTTCATACTGTTTTGGCACGAATTGGATTTCGCCGTCTTCCACCGCTTTCACCGCCACTTCGGCAAGCGGTTTGACGCTCACATACCATTGGTCGGTGAGCATTGGCTCAATCGGCACGCCACCACGGTCGCCGTAAGGCACTTTTAAATCGTGCGGTTTGATTTCGTCTAATAAGCCCAACGCCTCGAAATCTGCCATCACTTTTTTGCGTGCCACGAAACGCTCTAAGCCTTGATAATCGGCTGGAATTTTCGCCTCGTAAGTTGCGAGCGGTTTGCCATCCGTGCCGATTACTTCCGCCTCAGCACGAATATCGGCATTGAGGGTCATCACATTGACCATTGGTAGGCTATGGCGTTTACCGACTTCATAGTCGTTGAAATCGTGGGCTGGGGTGATTTTTACCACGCCCGTACCAAATTTACGATCGACATAATCGTCCGCCACAATCGGGATTTCACGGTTGGCAAGCGGTAGGATCACGGTTTTGCCAATCAAATCTTGATAACGCTCATCTTCGGGGTGAACCGCCACCGCCGTATCGCCCAGCACGGTTTCAGGACGCGTGGTCGCCACCACCAAATAATCTTTGCCGTCTGCCGTTTTCGCGCCATTGGCAAGCGGATAGCGGAAATGCCAAAGCGAGCCTTTGCTCTCTTTGTTTTCCACTTCCAGATCGGAAATAGCGGTGTGCAGTTTTGGATCCCAGTTTACAAGGCGTTTACCACGATAAATCAAGCCCTCTTCGTGCAGGCGAACGAATACCTCTTTCACTGCGTTCGATAAGCCCTCGTCCATTGTAAAACGCTCACGATCCCAGTCGATTGAGTTCCCTAAACGACGCATTTGCTGGCTGATTGTACCGCCTGAATAGGCTTTCCAATCCCAGATTTTGTTGATAAACGCCTCGCGCCCATAATCGTGGCGAGTTTTGCCCTCTTCGGTGGCAATTTTACGCTCCACCACCATTTGGGTTGCGATCCCTGCGTGGTCTGTCCCCGCTTGCCAGAGGGTATTATTGCCCTCCATACGGTTGAAACGGATCAGCGTATCCATCAAGGTTTGCTGGAATGCGTGCCCCATATGCAAACTCCCCGTCACATTTGGCGGAGGAATCGCAATACAGTAACTCGGCACGTCAGGATTCTCAGACGGCTTAAAATAGCCCTGTTCTTCCCAGTGTTTATAAAGTGCTTGTTCTACCGCAGACGCCTCAAAGCGATCTGCCATTTGGAGGTTTTGGGTCATTGTTTTACTCTTATTTAATATGATAGTTTTTGTTGTACATTACTAATTCTGTTTCTTAACTCTATACACAAATTAGAATTAACCTGATAACTAGAGTTACAGCTATTATTGTCGTATTTATTTTGCCAATACTTGATTTCCCTTGATATGTTAGTTTGTCCCTGCATTGCTCTTATCGACTGCTGATTTTCTTTAATTAAATTTTTGATATCTAATATATTTGTATCTAACTTTGATTGTAAATTATTAGTTACACTAGTGAGCTCTGATTTTAAAGCATATTTAGAAGTATTGTTTTGCAAATTTTCCAAGTCTTTTTTATATAACTCTAAAGTGTTTTTAACTTCTTGTATTGGCGTTATAACCTTTACTCCTGATGATTGTGAGAAATTATCTAGCCAATTTTTAGGTTCGATTAAACCAAAGTGAGAGCATAATAAAAAAATTAATGCTGCAGAATTAAAGTAAGATAAAAGAGATGGTTTATTCATATAATTCTCCGATAGTACTCATCAGGAGACGAGCGTTAGCATTTGGAATTGCAAATTTTTGCAGAAATCCAACCGCTCGTAATCCACGCACGGCAAGCCGTACGAGGTTACTATCAGCCTTCGGCTGAGTGAGCTACTCTGTAGCTCCTTATTTTTCTAATTTTCAGCCCCAGTGGGCAGAATTATGCATAACCTAGTACGGCTTTGCCGTGCTAGGGATTTCCTGGGCTATTTTGACTTCCTTATACCACTTCGGCACTTCATCAATAAACTGCGTTAATTCGTTTTCACTAATATGAAAAACTAAATTTGGTTGTTCGCCTGAATTATCGTAAATAAATACTTCATCGCAAAGCGGTAAGATTTTGGTTAAATTTTGCAAACTGATGTCGTAGCGGTTACGAATAGTTTGCTCATCAATAAAATGTCCACCCGCTTTTACTCTTGCTTGAACTCGCTTTACGTTAATATCAGGATCATTAACACCGATATAATTTAACCGAAGAAAAAAGCCGTTTTCTTTGGCTTTTTTTATCCGCTGTAAAATGGAATTGCCCGATAAGGTCGATTCCATTGAAAACGGAATTTGATGTTTAATCGCAAAATTAAATAATTCAATCGCCTTTCTGCCTGCGATACTATCTACCAAACGAGGATTTTCAGGGTTAATTTGCATTGCGATATGATCGGAATCGATCACAATTTGCACCGTATCTTTATTAAACCCTCGTAAAGTGGTTTTGCCCGCCCCGTTTGTACCGCAATAGAAAATCGCTAAATTATTTTGCATATTTAATTACTTTTTCCGTACCGTCTGGATAATGCTCAACGATATTCCCATTCGGTCGCATAAAGGTCAACACTTCACGCTTTTTCTTGTCGTCCATCCACGCTTTAAATAAAAGGTGTAGCTGGCGTTGCTGTTCTCTAATTTGTTCAATTTTGGTCATTTTCTTTCTCCAAAATTTGTAGATTTTTACGGAAATTTAACCGCTTGTATCCCACATACAGTAAGCCTTACGTGGCTAGGATCAGCCTTTGGCTGAGTGATCCACGCTGTTGCTCGGTATTTTTCTAACTTCCAGCCCTAGCTAGGCATCGGAATTACCTTAATTTTTAGCGTATTCTTAGTTTGCTGGTGTTTGATGGCATTTTTTTAATTTAAACACGTGTTGGAATTCCGGATCTTGAGCTTTCTCGTAGAATGCGTGGAATTTTCGGATTTCATCTTCTAAGTTAACCGTACGAATAATTTGTTCTTGGATATAATCGTGTTTGTTACGGTTTGCTTCTAAATAGCAGGTGATGGTTACTGTTTCGAATTCAACTTGTGCGGTGAGTTGTAAATCTTTATAAGGGATGCGTAGCGCATGGAAGTTGTCTTGTACATACAGTCTTAGATGTTTGCTAAGTTGTTCATTAAAAAAGTTGAAGAATTTATAGTTATTGACATATTCGTAATAATCTATGTCAAAGATATTTTCACAGCTAAAGCGAAAATACATCATTTCCCTATCAATTTGGCGATATACATAATATGCCGCACTCAATAATAAAATGATGAGAATAAGGTAATAAAGATTGTCCATCATCAATGTTTTCCATACATACAATTGTTAACGAGTTAACGCCATATCCAAATGCGGGATGTTATCTTCCAAATAAACATCGGAAATCGCACTAAAGCCAAGGGATTGATAAAACTGTGCTAAGTGAGATTGTGCTTGGATATATATAGTGTGCTGCGGCCAAGTTTGTGCAGCGTAAGCAATTGCCGTTTGCATTAATTCACGAGCTAAGCCTGAGCCTCGAGCCTCAATTGCAACCAGCACTCGACCGATATGTACGCCATCTTCTTGCAGGAAGATACGGCAATAAGCGGTCAAATTCTGTTGTTTTTTTGCGAAATGGTGATAAGCAATAAGATCTTTATCATCCACTTCTTGATAGGGGCAATCTTGTTCAACCACAAAAACGGCAGTGCGTAATTTGTAGATTTCAAATACTTCCGTGGTGGAAAGTTGTTCGAACGATTTGGTTTGCCACTTCATATTCGTCTATACCGTTCTATGCTTGTACCGTTTCAAGTTGCCAGCCAAGTTGGCGATATTGTTTATAACGTTCGCGCGCTTGCGCTTTTTCCGTTTCATCCGCCGGTACGAAATCAATAATTTGATTAAAGCTATTAATAAAGTCCGGTAGATTTTTTTGGAGCGAAATAAGCAAATCACGACGCTGTGCATTACGTTTGCCGAGCCATGATATTTCTATCGGTGTGGCATATTGGGTAACTTCGCCAGAAAGATTATGCGGTACAAAAGAATCAGGATCTCTCGCCCATAACGCTTCATCAATTTTTAGGGCTTGTTGTTCGGTTTCGCAGGCGATCAGAACTCGTTTGCCGAGTTTCCAAGCCTGAGCGCTTAATTCACAAGCCATTGCTTCGGCAGCGCTGAGATCTTCAGAAGACGCTTGGCTCAGTAAATAAAATTTAACTTGTTTCACCTAACTGCCCTAATAAAATAATCAAGAATATAAAGGGGATTAATTCTAGCCGAAAATGCGGAAAATTTGAAATGTAAGCGGTTAAATTTGCAATATTTTTTGCAAATTTAACCGCTTGTTGTTTGAATTTAGTGAAATCTATCTAAAATGAGGTTTGTGTTAAGCGCATATTTGTAATGCTTTGCCTATTGAACTAATCTTGCTCTTAAGGTTCTAATTCAGTGATCCGGCTATTTCAATCACCTTATAATGGTGTAAAATATAGTCTCCCTTAAACCTAACTTTAGAGGACTTTACCATGGGTTTATTTGATTTTGCAGCGAATATCGGCAAAAAACTTTTTAATAAAGAAGAAGAGGCGTCACAAGCCGTAACGGAACATTTGAACGAAGACAATCCGGGCGTTGAAAATGTACAAGTAACCGTTGAAAACGGTGTGGCAAATTTAAGCGGTGTGGCGGCAACAGCTGCTGCGGTAGAAAAAGCGGTATTAATGGCGGGTAACATTGAAGGTATTTCAGAAGTGAAAATCGACGGTGTTCAAATTGCTAACGGCGAAGCGCTTGCAGGTGATGACGAATTTTATGTGATTCAAAAAGGCGATACTTTATGGGAAATTGCAACCAAAGCTTACGGTAACGGTGCAAAATATAAAGCGATCGTTGAAGCGAATAAAGAAGTGATCAAAGACGAGAACAAAATCTTCCCAGGTCAAAAAATTCGTATTCCAAAAAGCTTATAATTTTTTAGGAAAGAAGGCGTAACCTAACGCTATTGCAAAAAATCAGTAAAATCACACCGCTTGTTCGGTAAATTTTGCTGATTTTTTTCATTTCTGCGCCATCATTTGGCGATGTTCTGCGCAATATTCCTCGACAGCCCATTGACATAACGTTACAATGAATGTCTATTTCTGTATCTTTTATATACCCACAACTTGAGGTTTAAGAATGTCAATTTCTATTGAAACTTTAGAAGGCTTACAACGCCGTGTAACTATTACTGTAGCTGCAGATAAAATTGAAGCGGCTTATAGAGAACAATTAAAAGGCTATGCGAAAAATGCTCGTGTAGATGGTTTCCGTAAAGGTAAAGTACCACACGCAATTATCGAACAACGTTTCGGTTTAGCGGCTCGCCAAGATGTATTGTCTGATGAAATGCAACGTGCTTTCTTTGATGCAGTAATCGCTGAGAAAATCAACCTTGCAGGTCGTCCTACATTTACTCCGAACAACTACCAACCGGGTCAAGAATTCAGCTTCACTGCAACTTTTGAAGTATTCCCAGAAGTTGAATTAAAAGGCTTAGAAAACATCGAAGTTGAAAAACCGGTTGTAGAAATCACAGAAGCTGATTTAGACAAAATGGTCGATGTGTTACGTAAACAACAAGCAACTTGGGCTGAATCACAAGAGGTTGCACAAGCAGAAGACCGTGTTGTGATCGATTTCGTAGGTTCTGTTGACGGTGAAGAATTCGAAGGCGGTAAAGCGACAGACTTTACTTTAGCAATGGGTCAAGGTCGTATGATCCCTGGTTTCGAAGAAGGTATCGTTGGTCACAAAGCTGGCGAACAATTTGATATCGATGTAACTTTCCCTGAAGAATACCATGCTGAAAACTTAAAAGGTAAAGCAGCGAAATTTGCAATCACCCTTAAGAAAGTAGAAAACATCGTATTACCTGAATTAACAGAAGAATTCGTGAAAAAATTTGGTTCAGCAAAAACTGTAGAAGATTTACGTGCAGAAATTAAGAAAAATATGCAACGTGAACTTAAAAATGCGGTAACTGCACGTGTTAAAAACCAAGTAATTAACGGTTTAATCGCACAAAACGAAATTGAAGTGCCAGCTGCAGCAGTAGCGGAAGAAGTTGATGTATTACGTCGTCAAGCGGTTCAACGTTTCGGTGGTAAATCGGAAATGGCTGCACAATTACCGGCAGAATTATTCGAAGCGGATGCAAAACGTCGTGTTCAAGTAGGTTTATTACTTTCAACTGTAATTGGTACTAATGAATTAAAAGTTGATGAAAAACGTGTTGAAGAAACGATCGCAGAAATCGCTTCAGCTTACGAACAACCGGCAGAAGTTGTTGCTCACTACGCGAAAAACCGTCAATTAACCGAAAATATCCGTAACGTGGTATTAGAAGAACAAGCGGTTGAAGCAGTACTTGCAAAAGCGAAAGTAACTGAAAAAGCAACCTCTTTTGATGAAGTAATGGCTCAACAAGCTCAGGGCTAATTCTCACATACAAAGCTCTCCATTCTGGAGGGCTTTTAATTAGCATTTTATAAGCGGTTGATTTTAGGAAAAAATTTGCAAAAATTTCTCTAAAAGTAACCGCTTTTATTTTAACCAAAAGAGAGTTTAGTCATGGATTTAACCTTTACTCAACAGCTTCAACAATTTGTTAGCGCCCATCCAATTCTTGTGTTTGCGTGGGTTGCGGTATTTGTTGCGGTGTTATTTAGCCTTTATAAAGGCGCTACCAGTAAATTTAAAACAATCGAAAATGCACAAGCGACACAACTTGTGAACAAAGAAGAGGGGGTATTCCTCGATTTACGTTCAGAAGATGAGTTCCGCTCAGGTCATATCGTAGATAGTCACCATATTCTGCCAAGCGAAATCAAGGCGAATAATGTTCATCCGATTGAAAAATATAAAGATCGTCCGGTCATTCTAGTGGATAGCAATGGTTTTTCGGCTGGATCAAGCGCAGATTTACTTGCAAAACAAGGTTTTAGCAAAGTATATGTGCTAAAAGAAGGTATTTTAGGCTGGCGTTCGGCAAACCTTCCAACTGTTAAAAAACATAAATAATTTAGTTAATTAAGGAAATATTATGGCTGAAGAAAATCAAGTTGCTGCTCAAGAAGAACAGCTTCCATTTGAACTCCAAATTCAACGTATTTATATCAAAGACGTTTCGTTTGAAGCACCAAATTTACCCACCATTTTTCATCAAGAGTGGAAACCGCAGTTAGGCTTCGAACTTGATACTGAAACTAAACAATTAGATGAAGATCTTTATGAAGTGGTATTACATATTAATGTTTCAACAACATTAGAAGATAGTGGTGATACTGCATTTATTTGTGAAGTAAAACAAGCGGGTGTCTTCACGATCAAAGGTTTAGAAGGTATTCAATTAGCACACTGTTTAGCGTCACAATGCCCAAATGTACTTTATCCTTATGCACGCGAGTTAATCGCTAGCTTAGTAAATCGTGGTACATTCCCAGCATTGAACTTATCTCCGGTAAACTTTGATGCACTATTTATGGACTACTTACAGCGTCAAGAAGCAGAACAAAATGCAGAAGCGCCGGCAGTAAACTAATCTTTTTTAAAGGTATGCACTTTGGCATACCTTTTTCTTTTTTCAGCCTTTAATTATCGTTCTAACAACGTAAAGCTTTGTATGGTCTAAATCGGCGGAATTGACGGATTTACATCAAATGATATATTGAGCTTTTCTATTTAATCAGCCTATGCTGATGCTAATCTTTAAATACTCCATCGCATAAGGATAATATTAATGAGTGAAATGTATTCCGCCCCCGTTACGGTTTTAGGTGCAGGTTCTTATGGTACGGCACTTGCTATTGCGCTTGCTCGTAATGGTCATAAAACCTATTTATGGGGACATCAACCGGACAAAATGGCAATTTTAGCCGCTGAACGAATGAATAATGCGTTTTTGCCAGATATCACCTTTCCTGATGCTTTGGAAATTGAAAGTGATTTGACGCAGGCACTAGCAAAAGCAAAGGATATCCTAATTGTTGTGCCAAGCCATGTGTTTGCCGATGTATTAAAGCAGATAAAACCATTATTAAATGCTCATCATCGTATTATGTGGGCAACAAAGGGGCTGGAACGTAATACCGGAAGATTATTACAAACGGTTGCCGAAGAAATTCTTGGTACTCAGTATCCGCTAGCGGTGCTTTCCGGTCCGACTTTTGCAAAAGAGTTAGCATTAGGTTTACCGACAGCTATCGCTTTAGCTTCAAACGATAAGCAATTTGCTGACGAAATGCAGCAGCGTATCCACTGTTCTAAGGCTTTCCGTGTTTATTTAAATAGCGATATGGTTGGCGTACAATTAGGCGGTGCGATTAAGAATGTAATTGCCATTGGAGCTGGTATTTCTGATGGAATGGGTTTCGGTGCAAATGCACGAACGGCACTTATCACCCGTGGTGTAGCTGAAATTAGCCGTTTAGGTGCATCATTGGGTGCAAATGCCAATACTTTTATGGGAATGGCTGGACTGGGCGATTTGGTTCTAACCTGTACCGACAATCAATCACGTAACCGCCGGTTCGGTTTAATGCTCGGGCAAGGAAAATCCACAGAGGAAGCCATGGCGGAAATCGGTCAAGTGGTAGAAGGCTTTTACAATACAAAAGAAGCGTATTTACTAGCTCAAACCCAAGGGGTTGAAATGCCGATTGTCGAACAGATCTACCAGATGTTATTCTGTGGTAAAAATGCACATGATGTTGTTGCAACCTTATTAGGGCGTGAACGCAAAGGCGAATAAAGAGGTTTTACATGAACGAAAGCGAACTTAATCAAATTTGGCAGAATATTCGAGAAGAAGCACAAGAATTGGTTGATAGTGAGCCGATGCTTGCCAGCTTTTTCCATGCAACCATTTTAAAGCATAGTAATTTAGGTGGTTCACTAAGTTATATCTTAGCCAATAAACTGGCTAACCCAATTATGCCGGCGATTGCTTTAAAAGATATTATTGAAGAAGCCTATCAAGCAAATCCTCAAATTATTGCCAGTGCTGCTTGCGATATTGATGCGGTTCGCACTCGAGACCCAGCGGTAGATAAATGGACAACACCATTGCTGTATTTAAAAGGTTACCATGCGATTCAAAGCTATCGTGTGACCCATTACCTTTGGCAACAAGGTCGTAAGGCATTGGCAATTTACCTACAAAATGAAATCTCTGTGGCATTTGATGTTGATATTCATCCGGCAGCGAGATTAGGTTGTGGCATCATGTTTGACCACGCAACGGGTATTGTCGTAGGTGAAACGGCGGTAATTGAAAATGATGTGTCGATTTTACAAGGCGTAACGCTTGGCGGTACGGGTAAAGAACACGGCGATCGTCATCCGAAAATTCGTGAAGGTGTGATGATAGGGGCTGGTGCAAAAATCCTAGGTAATATTGAGATTGGGCGCTATTCAAAAATTGGCGCAAATTCGGTGGTATTACAACCAGTGCCGGATCACGCAACCGCTGCAGGTGTGCCTGCTCGTATTATCGGACAATCTTCCGCACAGAAACCGGCTTTTGATATGAACCAATATTTTGAAGATATCGAAGGGACTTATGGTGACGGTATCTAATCTAAATAGCTGTTATATCTAGCTGCTATTTAAGTAAGCCATAAAAGGGCTGAATCCGGTAATATTCCGAATTCAGCCCTTAATATTAGTCTAATGCTATGGAAAGTGTAAGACAAGCGGTCAATTTTAAATGCTAAATGACGAACCACAGCCACAAGTTGAACTTGCATTCGGGTTTTGTACTACAAAGCGAGAACCATCTAAGCCTTCGGTGTAATCAACCGTGCCACCGATTAAATATTGCAGACTCATTGGATCAACTACCAAACCAACATTTTGGTTTTCGATAGTTAAATCACCCTCATTAATCTGGTCGTCAAAGGTAAAGCCATACTGGAACCCACTACAACCGCCCCCCGTAATATACACTCGTAAACGAAGATTCGGGTTATCCTCGCCCTCAATTAAACTCTTAACTTTCTTCGCCGCCGCATCAGTAAAGATAAGAGGAATTTGAATATCGTTCATTTTTTCTTCTCACACCAAATTCTAGGTAAGCCTTCATTATGTACTAAGATTGAACATTGGGCAATAGGCCAAATTAAAAGGAATAAATGTAATATCTTTTGTAAGGCTATTAAAATACTGGTATGATCCTTAAGATTTTTTTATATATTGTTGCATAATAACCAACTATATCCGTAGGTTATCTATATTGTTTAAGAGGGCTAAATGATTAAAGCTATTGTCGGAAAGTTTGAGCGTTTTTTAGCTTTTGATGAGTTGCTAAAACAGCTTATCGTGCGTGATGTAAAGTTAAAATATAGACGAAGTTATTTAGGATATTTATGGAGTATTTTAAATCCATTAATGTTAATGATGGTTTTAGTGGTTGTTTTTTCTAATTTATTTAGATTCGATATTCCTAACTTTCCCCTTTATATGATTGCAGGGCAAACCATTTTTAACTTTATGGCAGAAGCGACAAATATGTCGATTGGCTCTATTATGGGCAATGCGGCATTATTAAAGAAAACTTATGTGCCTAAATATATTTTCACTCTATCTAAAGTGGGGAGTGCACTCGTTAATTTATTATTTTCGCTTGGTGCTCTCTTACTTGTAATGATTGTAACAGGTGCAACATTCTCTTGGAATTTATTATTTTTCCCAGTCATTATTCTACAAGTTTTAATTTTTAGTTTAGGACTTGGATTATTCTTAGCGGCTGCAACTGTATTCTTCCGAGATATACAATATTTATGGGGTGTTTTTGTTTCAATGTGGTTATATCTCACGCCATTATTTTACCCTGTAACAATTATTCCAGAAGAATATCAAACGCTATATAAAACCGCTAATCCAATGTATTGGTATATTGAACAATTTAGAGATATTGTTTTATATGCAAGATTCCCTGATGTAAATTCTATCTATATGGGATTCGGTGTTGCAATCTTAGTGCTTATTTTAGGCGCGTGGTATTTCAATAAAAAACAAGACGAATTTATTTTATATATCTAATGAATACTGAAACTGTAATTAAAGTAACAAATGCTACTGTACGTTTTAATAAAGCTACAGAAAGTTATAACGGCTTAAAAGAATATGTCATTAAAATGCTAAAAGGTGAACTAATGTTCCAAGAGTTTTTAGCATTACAAGATGTAAATCTTGAAGTGAAACGTGGCGAATCTTGGGGACTGATTGGTACTAATGGTTCTGGTAAATCGACTTTACTTAAACTAATTTGTGGTATTTTGAAACCTTATAAAGGTTCTGTAGAAGTAAATGGTAATATTGCTCCATTGATTGAGCTTGGCGCTGGATTTGATGGCGAATTAACCGCAAGAGAAAATATTTACCTCAATGGTGCGTTGTTAGGGCATAAAAAAGCTTTTATGGAGCAACATTTTGATGAAATTATTGAATTTGCTGAATTACAAGACTTTGTTGATGTACCAATTAAAAATTTCTCATCAGGTATGGCAGCACGACTTGGTTTTGCTGTTGCAACCATTGTAAAACCGGAAATATTAATTGTAGATGAAGTTTTAGCAGTGGGTGATGCGGCATTTCAAGAAAAATGTAAACAGAGAATGGCTAAAATGTTAGAGGGAGGGACAACATTACTATTTGTTTCACATTCTATCGAACAGGTAAAAGAGCTTTGCCAGAATGTAATTTGGATTGATAAAGGCTTGGTAAGAGCTTGTGGAAAGGCAGAAGATGTTATTCCTTTGTATGAATAATCATTATTATATAGTTTTATAAATTTTAGAGAGGTTTTATGAAAAAGATACTTATCTTTTCATACCATTTGAATGGTACAGGTGGCACAGAATCAGTATTAAATGCATGGTTTAATAATTTAAATTTAGACTCTGGATATAAATTAGATTTACTTATTTATGGAGGTCAGCCAGATCTTAGCTTTTTGAAAGCTAAATCTGTATCAGTTATACATAAGGAAGATACTTTAAAAAGTAAAATAATCGCGTTATACAAATTAAGAAATCAGTTGGCTAAAAATAAGTATGATTATGTTATTTGCTTAGGGTTGAATACTCTTAAAGCAGTACAAATTGCATTAAAAACTTTACCTAAAGTTAATACCAAAGTATTTTATTGGACTCATTTCCGAGTGGAAAATAGCCAGTTTAATGAAAAAGTAGAAAAACAATTATCGGAAACAGATGGTATTATAACCTTATGTGAAGGAATGACAGAGCAATTTTATAGGTTTAATCTGGATAGAAATAAAATTCATACAATTTATAACCCTGTAACTCCAGTTGATTCAATAAACTTTAAACCTAGAAGTAAAGATAGTAATAATTTTTACTATATTGGTCGATTAGATGAAAACCAAAAAAGAGTATCTGATATTATTAAAGCATTTCATTTATTAATCAATAAAGAGAAGATCAAAGCAAGACTCACTATCATTGGCATTGGGGATAGTTATGACTTTTACGAATACTTAATTAAAAAATATAAATTAGAAGATAGTATAGAATTATGTGATTTGTGGTTTAAAGATCCATGGGATTATATCAAAGAGATTGATGCTTTAATTTTATCTTCAAATTTTGAAGGCTTTGGAATGGTTATTGCTGAAGCATTAACTAGAGGTGTACCAGTGATTTCATCTAATTGTAGTGTTGGCCCAGCAGATTTAATCCAAAATGGTCACACAGGATATTTATATGAAGTTGGTGACCTTTTAGCATTAAAAGAGTGTATTAAGAAAGTAATCAATAAAGAGATTTCTACATCTCAAGAAGAAATATCAAAGAGTTTAGAGAAAATGTATATTGAAAATTATTTTGCAAGGGTAAAAGAGATTTTCCAATAAATGAAAAAATTTCTCTTAGTCGGCGCAGGCTTTTCAAATACAGTTATTGCTCGTGAACTTGCAGAACAAGGTTATCAAGTAACCGTTATTGACCAGCGTAATCATGTGGCGGGAAACTGCTACTCTGAACGTGATGCTGAAACGAATGTGATGGTTCACGTTTATGGTCCGCATATTTTCCATACGGATAACGAACGAGTATGGAATTATGTGAATCAATTTGGCGAATGGATGCCGTTTGTTAATCGAGTGAAAACAATTAGCCAAGGTGCAGTGTACTCATTGCCAATTAACTTGCATACGATTAACCAATTTTTTGGTAAAACTTGCTCACCAAGTGAAGCGAAAGCGTTGATTGAGAGCCAAGCGGATATGTCGATTGCCGATCCGCAAACGTTTGAAGAACAAGCGATGCGTTTTGTAGGACGTGATTTATATAAAGCGTTTTTCTACGGTTATACCAAAAAGCAATGGGGTGTAGAGCCAAAAGAATTACCGGCAAGTATTTTAAAACGTTTGCCGGTGCGTTTTAATTATGACGATAACTACTTTGCGCATAAATTCCAAGGTATGCCGAAAGACGGCTATACTGTGATTGTGGAAAATATTTTAAAACACGAGAATATTGAAGTACGTTTAGCGACACCATTTACTGAAAGTATGAAAGCGGAATTCGATCATGTTTTCTGGTCTGGGCCTCTAGATGCGTATTTTGGCTTTGAGCTAGGCCGTTTAGGTTATCGTACGCTAGATTTTGAAGCATTCCGCACTGAAGGTGATTTCCAAGGTAATGCGGTAATTAACTATGGTGATGAAGAAGTTCCATATACACGTATCTCAGAACATAAGCATTTTGCTCCGTGGGAAAATCACGAAAAAACGATTTGTTATCGTGAATTTAGCCGCCTATGCGAAGAAAAAGATATTCCATACTATCCGATTCGCTTGGTAAAAGATAAAGCGTTATTGCAGCAATATGTTGAAAAAGCGAATAAAGAAACGCAAGTTACCTTTGTTGGACGTTTAGGCACCTATCGTTATTTAGATATGGACGTAACGATTAAGGAAGCGTTAGAAGCTGCTGATGAGATTAAACAATCCTTAGCGAGTAATAAGAATTTAAAACCATTCTACGTAAATATGGATGTGTAAAATTCTTTAGAAAATAGACCGCTTGTTTTTATAAAGCGGTCTTTTATTGATAGATTGTCTTATGCAAAATAAAGCTATTTGTGCCGTTGTAGTGACATACAACCGAAAAGAATTATTATTAAATTGCCTACGAGCTTTGCAAGTTCAAAGTTATCCACTAGCTCATATTGTAGTGGTCAATAATGCTAGTACGGATGGGACAGTGGATTTTTTACGTGCTGAAGGTTGGTTGGATAGCAATAAGTTTACACTTTTAACGCTTGATAGTAATCAAGGTGGAGCAGGTGGCTTCTATGCTGGCATTGAGTTTGCTTATCAGCGTCAGTTTGATTATATCTGGTTAATGGATGATGATGGTTTTCCTTCAGTAACTTGTCTAGAAAAATTAACAGGTTATAGTTCGGAGAAAAGTTATATTGGACCTATAGTACTAGATCCTAAGACCCAAGATAAATTAAGTTTTGCTTTGCGTATTCCGAGTACTATTAAGGTTATTGATTCTTATTCAGAAATTCCTCAAGAATTTAAGCAAAGTAATACTATCTTTAATATTATATTACCATTTAATGGAACATTAATTTCAACTAATTTGGTAAAGAAAATAGGTTTAATAGAGAAAGATTATTTTATTTGGGGAGATGAAAAAGAGTATACAGTTCGAGCAGGTAAATCAGGTGCTGAAGTTTTAACGGTTGTGGATGCAATTTTTTATCACCCTAAAGATAGTTCTTCATCTACGCCTATGTTTTTTGGAAAATTACGTTTTAATTATGCAAATTCAAAATTAAAGCTATATTGTTTTTGCCGCAATTCAATTGCGATTTTCAAAAAACATAATGGTCTAGCACATATATTAGCCTTTATGGTAAAAACAACTTGGTTCTTTGCTTTTACTAAGCCAAGTTTACGTAATTTAGTATTTAGTTGGAGAGCAATGTGGCATGGTCTTATTGGTGATTTCTCCCACCATAGAGAATACTTATAAATATTATGAGCAAAGTTAAGGTTCTAATTGCAACGCATAAACAATATGAATTTCCTTGTTCATCTACGTATGTTCCAATCTATGTCGGAAAAGCACTTCATCAACAGCAATTAGATATTCAAAGTGACGATACTGGCGATAATATTTCTTTGAAAAATGGCTCGTTCTGTGAGTTAACCGCTTTATATTGGGCGTGGAAAAATAATGCATTTTCAGAGAGTGATTATATTGGGTTAGTTCATTATCGCCGATATTTTAGGGGCAAAGAGTTAACTCTTAAGGGACACACAATTGCTTCGGAAAATGAATTATTATCCGATTTAGCTCAATATGATGTAATTGTTGCTAAGAAGCGTAATTATTATATTGAAACAATTTATGAGCATTATAAGAATGCGCATTATATTAAAGATCTAGATTTAGCTCTGAAAATTATTGAGCAAGATTTTCCTGAATATACTATTGCATTTAATAAAGTAATGTCAGGAAAAACACTGCATCTATTTAATATGTTTGTATTAAATAGAAAGCACTTCGCACAATATTGTGAATGGCTGTTTTCTATTTTGTTTAAATTAGAAAAACAGATTGATATTACCAGCTACGATAATTACCAGAAACGAGTGTTTGGATTTCTTGCGGAACGTTTATTTAATGTTTGGCTTGTACATCATTGTTTAAAAATAAAAGAAGTTAATGTGGTTTCACTAGAAGGTGAAAATTTATTTAAAAAAGCATTAGGCTTATTAAAAAGAAAATTTCTAAAAAATAAAAGGTAACTAAAATGAAAAAGCAGATGTTATGTAAATACATTCTTGCATTTACTGATTTTTTGCTCTTTTCGCTTTCTTTTTTACTTTCCTTAGAATTATTGCAGCTATGGACTGGAGATTTAGATAAATACTTTCCCTATGATCAAATTGAAGATCGAGTAATTATCCATCTTTTTCTTGCAGTAATTTGTGTTGCTTGGTTTGGTATTAGGCTAAGGCATTATACCTATCGTAAGCCCTTTTGGTTTGAGTTAAAAGAAGTTGTAAGAACATTGGCAATTTTAGCTGTTATTGAATTAGCGACAATTGCGTTTTCCAAACTATATTTTTCTCGTTATTTATGGGTGCTGACTTGGTCGCTTGCATTAGTGTTTGTTCCGTTGGGACGAATTTTAGTTAAGAACTATTTGATTAAAACCAAGCTATATCTGAAAGATACTATCATCATTGGTGGTGGAAAAAATGCGATAGATGCTTATTACGCTCTGATGAGTGAACCTTATTTAGGGTTTAAAGTAAAATATTTTATTGTATTGACGGAAGATCCCGAATTAAAGCAGTTAGGTGTGCCAGTTATTAATGAAACACGGCAAAGCTTATGGGAGCTGGTAACCAAGAAATCGGATCAATTTATTATTGCACTTGAAGATAATGAAAATGATCAGCGTGATAATTGGTTAAGGTACTTATCCAAACAATGTTATCGTTCGGTATCAGTAGTACCTACGTTAAGAGGATTGCCGTTATACAGCACGGATATGTCATTTTTATTTAGTTATGAAGTTATCCTATTACGAGTAAATAATAATTTAGCCAAGCTCTCTTCTCGAGTGTTAAAACGAGCAATGGATATTGTTGGTTCTATTTTGTTGATTATTTTTACCTCTCCTATTTTAATTTGGCTTTACTTTACGATTAAGAGAGACGGTGGCAATGCAATTTATGGCCATTTGCGAATCGGACAAAATGGAAAACCATTTAAGTGCTTAAAATTCCGTTCGATGGTGTTGAATTCAGAGCAAGTCCTGAATGAGCTGTTGGCTTGTGATGAAATAGTGAAGGCGGAGTGGGAAAAGGACTTTAAATTAAAGAATGATCCTCGAGTGACAAAGATCGGCGCTTTTATTCGGCAAACAAGCTTAGATGAGCTACCACAATTATTTAATGTCCTCGTTGGGCAAATGAGCTTAGTTGGCCCTCGTCCGGTTGTAACGGATGAACTTGTTTATTATAAAGAGAATTTGGATTACTATCTGATGACAAAACCAGGTATGACAGGTTTATGGCAAGTGAGTGGTCGTAATGATGTAGATTATGATACACGCGTCTATTTTGACTCTTGGTATGTAAAAAACTGGTCATTATGGAACGATATTGCGATTCTTTTTAAAACAATTACTGCTGTGCGTAAGCGAACGGGAGCATATTAAAAGTAAAAGCAGAAAGATTTTCTTTCTGCTTTTTTATTGCTCATATAAAATAGAATATATCTTTAATTTGCGATGTATTTATGAAAACGATCTTTATTACAGGTGGAGCGGGATTTATTGGATCTGCCGTGATTCGCCATATTATTAATTATACCCAAGATGTTGTCGTTAACATTGATAAACTAACCTATGCTGGAAATCTTGCTTCATTGGAAAGTGTGAGTAAAAGTTCACGTTACCATTTTGAGCAAGTTGATATTTGTGATAGCGGTCGAATTTCGCAACTTTTTTGCAAATATCAGCCGGATGCAGTTATGCACCTTGCAGCGGAAAGTCACGTTGATCGCTCAATTGACGGGCCATCGGCTTTTATACAAACTAACGTTATCGGTACTTACACCTTACTTGGGGCGGCTCGTAGTTATTGGAACGGTTTAAGTGCAGCTAAAAAAGCTGCTTTTCGTTTTCATCATATTTCAACAGATGAGGTTTATGGCGATTTACATGGTATGAAAGGGCTATTTACCGAGCAAACCTCTTATGCGCCAAGCAGCCCTTATTCAGCTTCGAAGGCAGCAAGTGATCACTTAGTTCGAGCTTGGTTTCGCACTTATGGTTTACCGATACTCGTGACGAATTGTTCGAATAATTACGGTCCTTATCATTTTCCGGAAAAGCTAATTCCATTGATGATTCTAAATGCGTTGGAAGGTAAACCTCTACCGGTTTATGGCGATGGTTTACAAATTCGAGATTGGTTATTTGTAGAAGATCATGCGCGTGCGCTTCATAAAGTACTATGCGAAGGTAAAGTGGGCGAAACTTATAATATTGGTGGTCATAATGAAAAGACCAATATTGAAGTTGTGCGTACGATTTGTCAGTTATTAGAAGAATTTGTCCCCAATAAACCAAATGCTATAGAAAGATATGAAGATTTGATCACTTATGTCGCCGATAGACCGGGGCATGATGTTCATTATGCGATTGATGCAACTAAGATAGCTAATGAATTAGGCTGGCAGCCGCAAGAAACGTTTGAATCGGGGTTACGTAAAACGGTGCAATGGTATTTAACGCATCGAGATTGGTGGCAAGCGATTTTAGATGGTACATATAACCGTGAGCGTTTAGGATTGCGGGAGGAATCATGAAAGGGATCATTTTAGCCGGCGGATCCGGCACGCGTTTGTATCCAATTACACGAGGTGTCTCTAAGCAATTACTGCCGGTATATAATAAGCCGATGATCTATTATCCGTTATCCGTGTTAATGTTAGCCGGGATCCAAGAAATTTTGGTGATTACCACACCGGAAGATAATGAGAGTTTTAAACGCTTATTAGGAGATGGATCTGATTTCGGTATTCAGCTTTCTTATGCTATTCAACCCAGTCCGGACGGTTTAGCACAGGCATTTTTAATCGGTGAAGACTTTATCGGTACGGATAATGTTTGTTTGATTTTGGGAGATAATATTTTCTACGGTCAGGGATTCACACCTACCTTACGTAAAATTGCCGAGCGAAAACATGGCGCAACGATTTTCGGTTATCAAGTGAAAGATCCCGAACGATTCGGAGTGGTGGAGTTTGATCAGTCTTACAGCGTAATTTCGATTGAGGAAAAACCGCTTTACCCAAAATCAGATTGGGCGGTCACCGGTTTGTATTTTTATGATAATCGAGTCATAGATTTCGCCAAAAAAGTCACGCTGTCAACGCGTGGGGAGTTAGAAATAACCTCAATTAATCAAATGTATTTACAGGACGGATCTTTAAATATCCAACTCCTTGGACGGGGCTTTGCTTGGTTAGATACCGGTACGCACGATAGTTTGCATGAAGCAGCTTCATTTGTGAAAACGATTGAGCATGTGCAAAACCTACAAGTTGCTTGTTTGGAAGAGATCGCTTGGCGTAATAATTGGTTGAGTTCCGAGCAGGTTGAGGCGTTAGCTAAACCTATGGCAAAAAATGCGTATGGGCAATATTTACTAAGATTGATTCAGACAAGCAGAGATATTTAGGATCATTTTGCGATTCTAAATGTCTGGTAATTGGGTTAATGAACAAAAATAGATGAAAAAATAGTAAGTTTTGAACCATTTTCTAGGTAAAATTACCCTTTACTTTAAAGGCTAGCTGCGGTAAAATGCGCTACCTTTTTTAGTTCTATGTCGCCAAAAATTGATGTGCGACTTTATTTAAACATATATTTCCTGAGGTGATGGCATATGCCAGTAATTAAAGTTCGTGAAAATGAATCATTTGACGTTGCATTACGTCGTTTCAAACGCTCTTGCGAAAAAGCAGGTTTATTAGCAGAAGTTCGCGCTCGTGAATTCTACGAAAAACCAACTACAATTCGTAAACGTGAAAAAGCGTCTTTAGCTAAACGTCACGCTAAACGTAATGCACGTGAAAATGCACGTAACACTCGTTTATACTAATTAGCAGTCTGCTGTTTAGCTTAAATTAACTAAAACCGTGAAACCTTTTGGAATCACGGTTTTAGTGTTTTTAGTGAACCCACCTATGTAACCTATTAGTAAATAAGCGGTCAAATTTTCATAATTTTTTGCAAAATTTAGCATAATTTTAACCGCTTGCCACTATGACAAGGAGAATCAATGAAAGGCACAATTCCTCGTTCGTTTATTGATGATCTTGTTGCGCGTACCGACATTGTTGAGCTGATCAATAGCCGAGTCAAGCTCAAGAAAGCAGGGCGAGATTATCAAGCCTGTTGTCCGTTTCATCACGAAAAAAGTCCCTCATTTACCGTAAGTCAATCTAAGCAGTTTTATCACTGTTTTGGTTGTGGAGCGCACGGTAATGCGATTAGCTTTTTGATGGATTACGACAAACTGGAATTTCCGGAGGCGGTTGAAGAACTTGCTGCGATGCAGGGCTTGGAAGTGCCACGTGAAAATGTGATCGCTCGTGATGGCAAGCCTCAGGCAAGTTATAAAACTAAGCGTAATTTATATGAGCTGTTAGAAGCGATTAGTCAGTTTTATCAACAAAACTTAACTCAAGATATTCCTAGCCAAAGCTACTTACAAAGCCGTGGGTTGTCACCGGAAATTATCGCGCGCTTTGAGATCGGCTTTGCACATAATTCAATGGATTCTGTGTTACGTAAATTCGGCACGAATCGCGATGAAGTACAGAAATTGTTCGATACGGGCATGATTACGCAAAATGATAGCGGTCGAATTTATGATAAATTTCGCAATCGAGTAATGTTCCCGATTCGTGATAAACGTGGACGTGTGATAGCTTTTGGTGGGCGAGTGATGGGAGATGAGCGTCCTAAATATCTAAACTCACCGGAATCGGCAACTTACCATAAAGGTAATGAACTATACGGCTTATTTCAAGCGCTGCAACAGAATGAAAACCCATCCTCATTAGTCGTGGTCGAAGGTTATATGGATGTGGTTGCATTGGCGCAATTTGGGGTAGATAACGTGGTGGCCTCACTTGGTACGGCAACTACCGGTGAGCAAATTCAGCAAATGTTCCGTGTCACTGAGCAAGTGATCTGTTGTTATGATGGTGATAGAGCCGGACGAGAGGCGGCATGGCGAGCGTTTGAAAATGCATTGCCGTATTTGCATGATGGGCGTCAGCTGAAATTTATTTTCTTGCCGGACGGTGAAGATCCGGACAGCTTTGTACGTGCGCAGGGCAAGCAGGGCTTTGAAGCATATTTGCAAAATGCGATGTCACTCAGTGATTTTTTGTTTGATTCGTTGATTGCGCAGGTCGATCTCTCTAACAAGGAAGGTAAATCGAAATTGGCAGCGCTGGCAGTGCCACTGATTAACCGTATTCCGGGGGGAATATTGCGTGTTTATTTACGCAACATTCTTGGACAAAAGCTTGGAATTTTAGATCCGGCGCAATTGGAAGCAATATTGCCAAGTCGAGTGCAATCCGTACAGAAACCAGCGGCACAACCATTGCAAATTAAGCGAACACCAATGCGCTTACTCGTTGCTTTATTATTGCAGAACCCTGAATTGGTTAAATTTGTGCCGGATATTTCTGCTCTCAAAACACTGGATGAGCCGGGATTTGAGTTATTACTGGAACTGGTTGATGTTTGCCGCCAGAAAGTCGGTGTCTCAATGGGCGCATTACTTGAACATTGGCGAGATAGAGCGAATTATCGCACTCTTGAGCTGTTAGCGAATTGGGATCATCTGGTAACACCGGAAAATATTGAAAGTACCTTTATTGAAACGCTTGATTTTCTTTATGCGAAATTAGTGGAAAAACGGATCGAAGTATTGATAGCCAAAGATCGTACAGTAGGTTTAAATGCAGAAGAAAAGCAAGAATTGGTGATGTTAATTGCACAGTAATTAAGCGGTCATTTTTAAGAAATTTTTTGCAAAACTATCAAGAAAATCGCAATTAATGGTATAATCCAACACTATTTTTGCTCGCACACAAAACGGATACAATTATGGAACAACAATTAGAACAGCAATCTCAATTAGAACTTCTGATTGCCCAAGGGCGTGAACAAGGTTATTTAACCATTTCAGAAGTGCACGACCACTTACCAGAAGAGTTGGTTGATGCGGAGCAGATCGAAGATATTATTCAAATGATCAACGATATGGGGATCAAGGTGTTAGAAACCGCCCCTGATACTGACGAGCTGATGCTTGCAGAAAATATCGCTGATGAAGATGTCGTGGAAGAAGCGACTAAGGTACTTTCAACTGTAGAATCGGAATTAGGTAGAACAACAGATCCGGTTCGTATGTATATGCGTGAAATGGGTACGGTTGAATTACTTACCCGTGAGGGCGAAATTGATATCGCAAAACGTATCGAGGAAGGTATCAATGAAGTGCAATGTGCGGTTGCAGAATATCCGGAAGCATTAACTGAATTAATCGGTTTTTATACACAAGTTGAAGAAGGCACAATGCGTTTGTCCGACTTAGTGACGGCGTTTGTTGATCCGAATGCGCAAGAAGAAGCAACGGTAGAAGAGCTAGAAGCTGTGCTTGATGATGAAGACACAGAAGCGGTTGCTGATGTTGATGATGAGAGCGAAGAGGAAGAAAGCGATAGCAATGCAGATACAGGAGATGATAACTCAATCGATCCTGAGCTTGCTCGTGAGAAATTCTATGCGTTACGTGAGCAACACGAGAAAGCATTGCAAGCGATTCAAAAACATGGCCGAGGTCATAAAAAATCAAGAGAGCAGATTCAAGCACTTTCAGATATTTTCCGTGAGTTCCGTTTAGTGCCGAAGCAATTTGATTTACTTGTCGAATCAATGCAAAAAATGATGAAGCAAGTACGTGCGGAAGAACGGCAGATTCAACGTTATGCGGTTGAATATGCGCAAATGAAAAAAGCGGATTTCTTAAAATTATTCCAGGGTAACGAAACTTCGGAAGAATGGATTGAAAAAGCAATCAATGCGAAAAAAGGTGCCGCACCGAAACTGGCTAACTACATTGATCAAATTCGTGTCAATATCGCCAACTTACAGCGTATGGAACAAAACACCGGTTTGACCGTGGCGCAAATTCGTGAAATCGGTGGTCGTATCGCAAATGGTGAGTTAAAAGCTCGCCGTGCGAAAAAAGAAATGGTAGAAGCTAACTTACGTTTAGTAATCTCGATTGCGAAGAAATATACCAACCGTGGTTTACAATTCTTAGATTTAATTCAGGAAGGTAACATCGGTTTGATGAAAGCGGTAGATAAGTTTGAATACCGTCGTGGTTACAAATTCTCGACTTATGCAACATGGTGGATTCGTCAGGCGATTACCCGTTCAATCGCAGACCAAGCTCGTACAATCCGTATTCCGGTGCATATGATTGAAACGATCAATAAACTTAACCGTATTTCTCGCCAATGTTTACAAGAAATGGGACGTGAGGCGACTCCGGAAGAGTTAGCAGAACGTATGGGAATGCCGGAAGATAAGATTCGCAAAGTGCTGAAGATTGCAAAAGAGCCTATCTCAATGGAAACACCGATTGGTGATGACGATGATTCACATTTAGGTGACTTTATTCAAGATGAAAGTCTTGAATTACCGTTAGATTCGGCAACATCAGAAAGCTTACGTATCGCAACTAATGAGGTGCTAGAAGGCTTAACACCACGTGAAGCGAAAGTATTACGTATGCGTTTTGGTATTGATATGAATACTGATCACACACTTGAGGAAGTTGGTAAACAATTTGACGTAACTCGTGAACGTATTCGTCAGATTGAAGCGAAAGCATTACGTAAACTTCGTCATCCAAGCCGTTCAGAAACGTTACGTAGTTTCTTAGATGACTAATAGAGTAAATGAGAGAATGCCCAACCCTAAGAGTTTGGGCATTTTTATTTATATCCGCTAATTGGAACACAATCTAAATAAGCTAAGATACCTAGGCTTACTTTTTATAGCGTTTCATTATAGAATAACGATTTCTTATTACATGAAGGATTTACTTTTATGACATATCCAGCTTGCCCGCAATGTAAGGGCGAAAATACTTACTATGACTCAATTCAATTCGTTTGTTCTGATTGTGCACATGAATGGACAGGCGAGGAAGCTGAAGAGCATGATGAAGATCAGTTAATCGTTAAAGACAGTAACGGTAATTTACTAGCTGATGGTGATGATGTTCTTTTAATCAAAGATTTAAAATTAAAAGGTTCGTCAGAAGTACTGAAGAAAGGGACTAAATTTAAAAATATCCGTTTAGTAAATGGTGACCACAATGTTGATTGTGGCAAAATTATGTTGAAATCGGAATTCTTGAAAAAAGCTTAATTGCTTATTAAATTTTGCTTATTTTAAACGCTCACTTTGGTGAGCGTTTTTTATTTCATAGTTTATACATATTATTGATATAGATTTTATAGATTAAAACTATTGATTAAGCTCAAATAATATTCTGTCTTTTTTAGGGATAATAAGACTTCATATTTCTGATGGGGGACTAATATGAAAAAATATTTACTTTCGGCCTTAGCCGTAGCTGGCATTGGCTATTTTTCACTTGTGGGATATGCGTATTGGTTCGATAAAGAACAAGCGCCTAAATTACTGGCTGCAGCCGAATTACCGGAATCACACCAAGCCGTTGCGGGTGTGATGTTTGAAAATGGCTGTCAATACTGTCACACACCAAATGCGGAATTACCTGCTTATTCAAAATTACCTATCGCAAGCCAAATGATGGCAGCGGATATTGAAAAAGGAACTCGCTTTTTTCGTTTGGATCGTTTAATTGAAGGGATGAAAGATCCAAGCAAACTTTCAGAAGCTGATTTGGCTAAGTTGGAACAAGTTATTCGCAATGATGAAATGCCGATTGCGAAATATATCCATGTACACTGGGGCGCTCGTCCAGATGCGGAACAGAAGAAAGTGATTTTAGATTGGATTACTGCACAGCGCCAAGCACACTTCTTACCAAAAGCGGAAGGCACAGATGCAACGCGTTTAGTGCAGCCGATTCCAGATCAATTAGCAACCAATCCGCATAAAGTTGCGTTAGGTGAGGGGCTTTATTTTGACGGACGTTTATCTGATGACGGTTCAATCCAGTGCCGCACTTGTCACCAATTAACGCAAGGTGGGGTGGATAACTTACCGGTGTCGGAAGGGATTCACGGCTTAAAAGGCGGTATCAATGCACCAACCGTATTTAATGCGGCATTTAATAAATGGCAATTCTGGGACGGTCGTGCGAAAACATTAGCCGATCAAGCAGGCGGTCCGCCAACCAATCCGGTTGAGATGGGGTCAAAAACTTGGGATGAGATTTTGGCTAAGTTGAGCCAAGATGAAGACTTTATGCAACGTTTCCTTGCGGTTTATCCGCACCTTGACCAAGCAAATGTGACCGATGCGATTGGTGAATTTGAGAAAACACTTATCACACCAAATAGTGCATTCGACCGTTTCTTAAAAGGTGAACAGAACGCATTAACTGACGTACAAAAACGTGGTTATGAACATTTCAAAAATGCGAAATGTGATACCTGCCATACTGGTACGGCAATGGGCGGACAATCATTCGAATATATGGGCTTATACGGCGATTACTTCAAAGATCGTGGTACGGAATTAACGGAAGCGGATCACGGTCGTTATGCAGTAACGAAAGATCCAAGTGATATGCATCGTTTCAAAGTGCCGACTTTACGTAACGTGGCATTAACCGCACCATATATGCACGATGCAAGTGCGAAGGACTTAAAAGAAGCGGTTCGCATTATGGGTATTTACCAAAGCAATAAACAGTTCTCTGATACGGAGCTTAATGAGTTAGTTGCTTTCTTAGAATCACTGACCGGTGAATATAAAGGCAAATTGCTAACTAATGAAAAAGTGAAATAATTTCACATAAACAAGCGGTGGAATTTCTGCAAAACTTTGCAAACATCCCACCGTTTTTTTATTTATTCAGCAATGCTTCGATTTCCTTCGGAAGCAATTTCGGCTCCGGCACAAATAATTGCTTATGTCGCTGTAGCTCACCTTTCTCCAGCACGATACTACTTTTAGGCACTTTAAATAACTTGCTCAAATATTTCAGCAAATGCGCGTTAGCCGCACCGTCAACTGGCGGAGCAGTGATGGCAATTTTGAGTTCGTTATCGTGTAAGCCGACAATTTGATCGCAACTTGCCTTGGGTTGTAAAAAATCCGCAGGCGGATGCCACAAGGATTTTCAATACGTTCTACCGCTTCCATTTAAGCGATCGCCCAAAGTACGCCAAATACGCGATAGAAAAGGTTATTGAGCAGAATTAAGCCGAAACCGAGTACCATAACCGAAAAATCTAACATACCGGTACGCGGTAATAATTTACGGATAAAGCCTAATACCGGCTCGGTGATTTGTGCTACCATATAATCTAACGGATGATCGCCACGTGTCACCCAACTCATTAAGGCGCGAATTAAAGTGGTGAAAAACAGAATTTGACCAAAGGTTTTCACCACGCCTAATAAGCCGGCCAAGACTGCCATTGCAACAGGTACACCTAGCACAAATTTCTCGAATGCCAGTAATAGCAGCGCAATCAGTAATGCGGCAAAATTAATGTTTTTTACGGTCGGGATCACTTTGTTTACCGGATTGACTAATGGTGAGGTAAGACGTAATAGCGATTGTGATAACGGCATATAAGGATCAACTCGGCAGAATTGCAGCCAAGTACGCAAAATTAATACGAAGCTAAAAAAGCCGATAATGATTGAAAGAACAGGGGCTAAAAATTCCATCTATCTTCCTCTTATAAAAATATTTCTATAAACTATTCGGACGGGAATACACCGCCCTCATGATAGAAAGCGGTCGGATTTTGTCATTTTTTTGCAAAATCTAACCACTTGCCGCTAAAGTATTAGCCTTGAACCGGGCAGTCCCACCAAATATCGAATAAATCGCTTACTTCGACTTGAGTTAAGCCATTGTTTTCTAACCAAGTTTTTACTAATTGTTGGTGAGATTCGTCACATTTGCCTAATTTTTCTAAGCAAACTAAACCTTCCCAGTGTAAGTAGCCGCTACCTTCATAAGCTAAACCGTTTGGTTTGATTACTTCTGCGATAAAACGGTCTACGGTCAAATCAATTTGATCAATACCTGTGTTTTCCGCAAATTGGAATTTTACTAAGAAGCCTAATTCTTGGAATTCTGCTAAGTGCATTTTTTTACGCTGACGCGCGTTACGTTGAATAGCCATTTGTATCTCCCCTTATTTAATGAGAATGGATAAAATCAATCGTTAAACCGATTGTGCTTGTTTAACGAAATATAAGTCCCACACACCGTGTCCAAGACGATGACCGCGTTCTTCAAACTTGGTTAAAGGACGAAAATCCGGGCGTGGAATAAAGTCATTGGTTGTCGAGGTATTGCGTAACTCTTTCTCGAATTGACGTAATACTTCCAGCATATGTTCTGCATAGTTTTCCCAGTCGGTTGCGAAATGGATAAAACCATTATCCCCTAATTTAGTTAGCACTCGAGTGATAAATTCCGGCTGTACAATACGGCGTTTATGGTGTTTCGCTTTTTGCCACGGATCCGGGAAATAGAGTTGTAAACCGCCTAATGCACCGTCAGCAATCGCATCACGTAAAATTTCTGTTGCGTCATGGCAAATCACACGTAAGTTTTTTACGCCTTTTTCTAATGCATAAGCGATACAAGCGCCGACACCCGGCGTATGTACTTCAATACCGATGTAGTTACGATCCGGATTTTGTTCCGCCATTTCAACCAATGAACGTCCCATACCGAAGCCGATTTCTAACACAACCGGATTGTTGTTACCAAAAATTTGTTCAAAATTGAAAGGCGTGTTTTGATAATCTAAACCGAGATTCGCCCAGTTGTTATTCATCATATCACGTTGGTAATCACTCAAACGGCCAGTACGTAATACGAAACTACGTATTTTACGAAGATAACGACCGCCTTCGGTAAATTCGGCTTGTTCTACGGTTTTACGTTTTTTATCTGCAAAAGTTTGTTTTTCTGACATTTGTAAAAATTCTATCTTTTTTGACCGCTTGTTAGAGACAATATTGGTTAAAAACGAACAAGAGCAGAACCCCAAGTCCAACCGCCACCAAATGCTTCAAGTAGCAATAATTGACCGCGTTGAATACGTCCGTCACGCACCGCTTCATCTAACGCAACTGGAACGGTTGCTGCACTATTGTTACCATATTTCTCAACAGTTAATACCACTTGCGACATATCCATTTCGAGTTTTTTTGCAGTTGCGGAAATAATACGAATATTCGCTTGGTGCGGTACTAGCCAGTCTAAATCCGATTTCTGTAAGTTATTCGCTTCAAGGGTTTCTTCCACCACACTTGAAAGCTGACCAACTGCAAGTTTAAAGGTTGCGTTGCCTTGCATTTGAATAAAGCCGGATTTTTCATTACCACGTTGTTGTGCTGGTAGGGCAAGCATATATTCACTATCGGAAGATGAATGTAAGTGAGTTGAAATAATACCTTGCTCTTCACTTGCTTCAAGAATAACTGCACCGGCTCCGTCACCGAATAACACAACAGTACTGCGATCGGTTTCGTCCAATGCCCGAGAGTTTAAATCAGAGCCGATTACCAGCGCTTTTTTTACTTTTCCGCTACGTACAAATTGATCAGCAACACTTAATGCATAAACAAAACCCGTACAAGCGGCAGCAACATCAAATGCAATCGCATCTTGGATATCTAACATACCTTGAATTTGGCAGGCGGCACTTGGATAAGCGTGCGAGTTAGTTGTGGTACCAACTACAATCAGATCAATTTCATTGTGATCAATCTTCGCCATTTCTAGTGCTTTTTTAGCTGCTTGCGCACCCATTGTCGCTACCGTTTCATCTGCAGCAGCAATACGGCGTTCTTTCATACCGGAACGAGTAAAAATCCACTCATCAGTTGTATCAACCATCTTTTCTAAATCAACATTAGTACGAATTTGAGCAGGTAAATAGCTACCTGTTGCTAAAATTTTGCTGTACATATTTTGTTCTCTATAAATTTTGATGTAATTTGTTTAAACCTTGCGAAATTTTATCAGGAATTTGCTTTTGGATCTGTCTAATTGCATGCTCAATTGCATAAAAATATGCATTAGTGCTTGCACCACCATGGCTTTTTACCACTACAGAGGATAATCCTACTAAGGTTGCCCCATTGTGGCGATCCGGATTGATTTGTTGCAATTTTCGATAAGAGCGATAAAAAATAGCTCGTAATAAATAACGTTTAGCATTTTGACAAATAAAAGAACCTTCAGAGGATCTTTTTAATAGTGAAAGAATGTTTTTGGCGGCACCTTCCACTGCTTTTAAAGCGATATTACCGGTAAATCCATCACAAACAATGACATCCGCCATATTATTCATCAGCTTATCACTTTCTAGAAAACCGATATAATTTAAATCATTGCGCTGTTGTAAACGTTTATCCGTATTACGAATAGTTTGTGTGCCTTTGCTATTTTCTACGCCGATATTTAATAGTGCTAAACGCGGATAAACTAAATCTAGCATCACTTCGGCAAAAATATTTCCCATTTCAGCAAACTGAATAAGTAAATCACTATCTGCTTCTACGTTTGCACCTAAATCAAGCATCACGCTTGATTTTCCGTTCATGCTTGGAATGAGCGTGGTAAGCGCTGGGCGTTCAATATTCGGTAACGGTTTTATTAATATTTTAGCTAACCCCATTAATGCAGCAGTATTTCCACCGCTAATGCATCCTTGTGCTTCACCATTGGCGACAGCTTCTAATGCCAAACGCATAGAACTTCCTTTACTTTGGCGTAATGCTTGCATTAAAGGAATATTTGCATCAATAGCATGAGGCGTATGAACAAATCGAATACGTTTTAGCTGATCGTTAGGGAGAGCATTCAGAAAAGAATTTGCTTGGCGCTGATCACCAAATAGTATAAAAGATAGCATTGGATTTTGTGCCAATGCTAGAGATAATGCTGGGATAGTAACACGGGGACCAAAGTCCCCGCCCATCACATCTAACGCAAGGGTTAGACGATTCAACTGATACCTCGAAACTAACCGAGATTATTTGTTGATTACTTTGCGACCACGGTAGTAACCGTCAGCAGTTACGTGGTGACGTAAGTGAGTTTCACCGGTTGTTTTATCTACTGAAACTGCTGCTGTTGTTAATGCATCGTGTGAACGGCGCATATCACGGCGTGAACGAGATTTCTTATTTTGTTGAACAGCCACGGGCTTTCTCCTAGATCTAGTTTTTCTTTAAATTAGCTAATACAGCGAATGGGTTAGGTTTCTTTGCCAATTCTTTAGGCAATTCACCAAACACCTGTTCACTCACGGACACTTCACAGTGTTCTTCACTATGCATCGGGACTAGAGGTAATTCAATGATAAACTCATCTTCAATCATATCTAGTAAATTTACTTCACCAAACTCGTTTACTTCGATAGGCTCATAAATTTCGGGCAGATTGTCCGCCTGATCTATATTAGACACTGGACTGAAACAAAATGAACAGTCGAGTGTTTGTGTAAACGGCTTACCGCATCGTTGGCAATCGAATTCCACTTCAACTTTAGTCGTACCTTTAATGACGGTTAAGCGTTGCGGATCGATATATAACGAGAGAGTAACTTGTGCGTCGCTTAGCACATTGCCCACAGATTCACCCAAACGGCTAAGGAGACTACTTGAAATGTAGCCTTTGTAATCCATTCGACGCTGTGCGTCTTTGTATGGGTCAATGGTGAGGGGTAGTTTTACCTTTTGCATAGGGAGTGCATATTACAGATAGAAAGCAAAATAGTCAAAGAGAAAATCGGATTTTTCTAAAATATGTTCGTGCAGAAAGCAAATCTCTCATTTGGGTTTGATGTAAGGTAAATTATACTAATTTTTTCTAGGTAATTTGACCACTAACCATAGCAAAAAAGCTATAAAACTGGTACTTTTATCACCTAACTAAAAATTACTCTTATATTTATGTTAAACACGGGACGATGATGTTATTTGCTATTTTAGCGATCCTTGCTTATTTAGGCGCTTTATTATGGGTGGCTCCAACTGTTGCCAATTTAGAGAACCAAGCTAATAGCCAAAAACCGAATATTAAAGCGGTCTTTGGTATCGGTTTACTTGCTGTGTTATTTCATGCGATTAGCTTGTCTCAAGAATTTATTTCAACTGAGAACGGACAAAACTTTTCGCTTTCTAATGTTAATTCATTGATGAGTTTCTTGCTCAGTGCATTTGCGACACTGGCGTTACCTCGTTGGAGAACGATTTGGTTTCCGTTAATGGTGGTTTATACCTTTGGTATTTGTAGTGTGGCGGTATCAAGTTTTGCCACGGGCAACTTCATTAAAAACTTAGCGGATAATCCAGGCTTGGTATTCCACTTAGGCATAGCCTTATTTTCTTATGCATTGTTTTTTTTGGCTTTACTTTATGCCTTACAATTAAAGTGGTTAGATAACAAACTGAAAAGTAAAAAACCGGTATTTTGCAGTATGTTGCCGCCATTAATGACCGTTGAGCGTCATTTCTTTACTTTGACGTTAGCAGCACAGGCGATGCTGACGGTGACGTTGATTTCCGGCATAATTTATCTGCACAACTTTTTTGCTCCGGAACAAATTCATAAAGCGATTTTTTCGTTTATCGCTTGGATTGTTTATGCGATTTTATTACTCGGACAATGGAAATTCCGTTGGCGTGGAAATCGGGTGCTAATTTATTCAATTTTAGGTACAATATTATTGACTATCGGTTATTTTGGTAGTCATGTGATTTCTTAATCACGGGCGGAAGCGGTCGGATTTTCGGCATTTTTTGCAAATTATTTTTCAAATTTGACCGCTTAATTATTCATTTATATAGGACTTTTATTTTGGACAGTATTCCCCTGAGTACTCTTTTTATTTCACTCGCAATTCTTTTATTCCTTTCTGCATTTTTCTCAAGTTCTGAAACAGGGCTCATGTCGCTCAACCGCTATAAAATGCGCCACCTTGCCGAAAGCGGTCACAAAGGGGCGAAACTTGCAGAAAAACTTCTCAACAAGACGGATGTGTTACTTAGTCTTATCCTTATTTGTAATAACTTAGTCAATATTGCCGCTTCTGCGATTGCGACGATGATTGGTATGCGTTTAGCTGGAGATGCCGGTGTGGCGATTGCAACCGGTGCATTAACCTTTGTAATGCTGGTTTTCTCAGAAATTCTGCCTAAAACCATTGCTGCAATTTATCCGGAAAAAATTGGCTTTTTTGCCAGTTATGTCTTAACACCGTTAAAAAAAATATTAATGCCGCTTGTGTTTTTGATGAATCTAATCATCAATGCACTGATGAAATTATTACGTGTTAAAAAAGATGAAAATACTGGATTAAGCGCGGAAGAATTACGCAGTGTAGTTTTAGAAGCCGGAAAATTTATTCCGACCGAGCACCAAGAGATGTTAATTTCCATTTTAGATATGGAAAAAGTGACGGTCGAAGACATTATGGTGCCTCGCAACGATATTGGCGGTATTGATATTGATGACGATTGGAAATCAATTATGCGTCAATTAAACCATGCTGCACACGCCAGAGTGGTGCTATATAAAGGCAATATGGATAAAAATGTGCTGGGTATGTTGCGTGTAAGGGAAGCTTTCCGCTTACTGTTAGAAAAAGACGAACCAAGTAAAGAAACACTGATTCGAGCAGTGGATGAGGTTTACTTTATTCCGGAAGGTACGCCTTTAACGACTCAGCTAATGAATTTTAAAACCAATAAAGAACGTATTGGTTTAGTGGTAGATGAATATGGTGATATTAAAGGTTTAGTCACTTTAGAAGATATTTTGGAAGAGATTGTCGGTGAATTTACCACCTCGACTGCTCCAAGTTTGGCAGAAGAAGTGAAGCAACAATCGGATGGTTCGGTCATTATTGAAGGCTCGGCAAATTTACGCGATCTGAATAAGCTGTTCGGCTGGAATTTACCGGTTGATGAAGTGAGAACTTTCAATGGCTTAATTTTGGAACATCTTGAAAAGATTCCAGATGAAGACACTCAATTTGAACTGAACAATTTAAAAGTGACGGTGTTGGAAGTGGCGGACAATATGGTGAAACAAGCAAAAGTTGAGCCAATTTCCCCATCGGAAGAAGGCTAAGCCGGTAAGCGGTCGATTTGGTAAAATTTTTTGCGAAATCGACTGCTTGTTTTTTGTGGATTTGACTCGTACTATTGTTCTATTTTAGTTTATTTTTTAAGCTAATGAAATTCAAACAGTTGTGCTACAAATTTAACAATGAATTTATATAAACATCTGAATCTATATTGATATTAGATTAATATGCTAAATAGATAATAACTTTTTAGTTTAAATCACTGATAAATTCTAAAAAATCACGTCTAAAATTTATTTTATTCTCTTTACTTCTTAACAATTCTTCGGCATATTTCTCGCCCTTGCGAGCTCTATTCGCAACCAATTTTCTTTTATTCAAATAAAAACTTAGTGTGTTTAATATTTAACATTTGAGGTATCTCTCGTGTCTTCTAGCAACGCAATTGCAGCAAAACGCGCTACATTTTCTGGCCGTAATGCTTTTATTCTCGCTGCCATCGGTTCTGCCGTTGGTTTAGGAAACATTTGGCGTTTCCCTTATACCACTTATGAAAATGGTGGTGGTGCATTTATTATTCCTTATATCGTAGCGCTTTTAACCGCAGGTATTCCGTTATTGTTTTTAGATTTTGCAATTGGTCACCGTCACCGTGGTGCGGCGCCATTGTCATTCCGCCGTTTAAACCGTCATTTTGAAGTATTTGGTTGGTGGCAAGTATTAGTAAATGTGATTATCGGCATCTATTATGCGGTCGTACTTGGTTGGGCGGCAGTTTATACCTATTTCTCTCTGACTAAAGCGTGGGGAGATAAACCGGTTGATTTCTTTGTCGGCGAATTCTTAAAAATGGGCGATGTTGCTAATGGCATTAGCTTTGAATTTGTCGGTATGGTTGTTGGTCCACTTATTGCCGTGTGGATTATTGCTTTAATCGTATTAGCATTAGGAGTCGAGAAAGGAATTGCGAAATCATCAAGCATTTTGATGCCAGTATTAGTCACAATGTTTATTGTTTTAGTGATTTCGTCATTGTTTTTACCGGGTGCAGCGAAAGGCTTAAATGCGTTATTTACACCGGATTGGACTAAATTAGCTGACTCGAGCGTATGGATTGCAGCGTATGGTCAAATCTTTTTCTCGCTTTCAATTTGCTTCGGTATCATGATTACCTATTCTTCATATTTGAAGAAAGATGCGGATCTTACCGGCACGGGTATGGTGGTCGGCTTTGCGAACTCGAGCTTTGAGGTATTAGCCGGTATCGGGGTATTTGCGGCATTAGGCTTTATGGCAACCACAGCTGGTCAGGAAGTGAGTGAAGTGGCAAAAGGCGGTATCGGTCTAGCGTTCTTTGCTTTCCCTACGATTATTAATGAAGCACCGATGGGAACATTACTTGGTGTGTTGTTCTTCGGTTCATTAACCTTTGCGGCGCTAACTTCTTTCATTTCAGTAATTGAAGTAATTATTGCCGCTGTTCAAGACAAATTAAAATTTGGTCGTGTAGCTTCAACATTTATTGTCGGTTTACCGATGATGGCGGTGTCAGTTGTGTTATTCGGTACGACAACCGGCTTACCAATGTTGGATGTAATGGATAAATTTGTAAACAACTTTGGTATCGTTGCAGTAGCATTCGCTTCATTAGTGGCGATCGTGGTAAAAGGTAAACTGAGTACGCTTGGTCATCATATTAATAAAACGTCTTCCATTAAAGTGGGTACATTCTGGCGCTTATCTGTTGTAGTTACCACGGGAGTATTAGCCTTTATGTTATTTAGTGAAGCGATCAAAGTGTTTAATGAAGGATACGAAGGTTATCCAAGCTGGTTTGTGAATAGCTTCGGTTGGGGCATGGCAGTGGCTTTGGTCGTCATAGCATTTATTCTATCTCGCTTAAAATGGCATAATGAAACAGAATTTAATCCAGAAAACGAATAGGAGAAAACAAAATGAGTACTCCAGCAATTATTATGATGAGTATTGCGCTTGTGATTATTTGGGGCGGTTTAGCTTTTGCAGTTAAGCGCTTACCAAAAGAGTAAAAAATTTACAAAAATAAATAAAAAAGACCGCTTGTTACCTTAGTAAGCGGCTTTTTTTACAGTAAAATTTCAAAAAATGTTCAATTTGTGAAAATTAATTTCATTAATAAATAAATTGTCCTAAATGGTATTGATTAATAATTGGTCAGGTGAATAAGATAAATGAGAGCTAGATCACAAATCTGATAAATGCCATTTGTGTTATGTAAAGAACCATCTACAATTTACTCCGATTTTCACTCTATTTGAAAAGAAATTTCATAAGAATCCCATTAAGGAGTAAATAATGAGCATTGCTATTATCATAGCGACCCACGGTGTTGCGGCGGAGCAGCTTCTCAAAACGACCGAGATGTTGATCGGCGAGCAGCCAGACGTTGCCTATATCGACTTCGTACCTGGCGAAAATGCAGAAACCATTATGGGTAAATATCAAGCATTAGTGGAAGGTGAATTATCACATTGTGATCAAGTGCTTTTCCTTGTTGATATGTGGGGCGGCAGTCCGTTTAATGCGGCAAACCGTTTTCAAGAAGGCAAAAACAATATGGACGTAGTTACCGGCGTAAATATTCCAATGTTGGTTAATGCGTGTATGGCTCGCGATGATGTTGAATCGCTAGAAGAATTAGTTGAAGTGGCGTTAGAAGCCGGCGCAACAGGCGTGCGTTCATTAAATCACCAACCGGCTGCAGCAGAACCGGTAGCTCCTGCGGCACAAGAACCGGCAGCGCCTACACCACAACCACAAATTGCGGATGACGGTCGCCGTATGACAATTGCTTTAGCACGTATTGATGACCGTTTAATTCACGGCCAGGTTGCAACCGTATGGACAAAAGAAAGTAAAGTAAAACGTATCATCGTAGTAAATGATGATGTTGCAAAAGATAAGGTACGTTCTACGATGTTGAAAAGTGTAGCTCCACTAGGTGTAACGGCTCACGTGGTTGATGTTGCGAAAATGATCCGTGTATATAATAACCCTGAATATGCTGACGATCGTGTAATGCTATTATTTACTAATCCAAGTGATGTATTAAGCTTAATTGAAGGCGGTGTTCCGTTAACTTCAATCAACGTAGGCGGTATCTCTCATAAAGAGGGTAAACAAATGGTTAGCCACGCGGTAGCAGTGGATCAAAAAGATATTGATGCATTTAAAGCGATTGACGCAAAAGGCGTTGAATTAGAAGTGCGTAAAGTATCAAGCGATAGCCGTCAAGCAATGATGGATCTATTGAAAAAGAATAACTTAATTTAAGGGAAATTATTATGGAACTCTCATTCTTACAAATTCTTTTAGTGTTCCTTGCCGCTTGTATTTCAGGTGCAGGTTCAATCCTGGATGAATGGCAAACCCAGCGTCCAATCGTGGCGTGTACGTTAGTCGGTTTAGCGTTATCAGTAGGTGCGCCGGACTCAGCAGAAGTGATTAAAAATGCAATCATTATCGGTGGTACGCTTGAATTAATGGCATTAGGTTGGATGAACATCGGTGCGGCAGTTGCACCGGATGCAGCATTAGCTTCTGTTGTTTCAACTATCCTTGTTATTGTTGGCGGTCAAGAAATCGCAACAGGTATCGCAGTTGCAATTCCGCTTGCAGCAGCAGGTCAGGTATTAACTTATGTAGTACGTGCAATTACCGTTGGTTTCCAACATGCGGCAGATAAATCAATTGAAGACGGTAGCTTAACTCGCTTAGACTGGTTACACCGTGGTGCGTTAATGCTTCAAGTAATGCGTATTGCAATTCCGGCACTTGTTGTTGCATTAACAGCAGGTACTGATGTTGTACAAACAATGTTAAATGCAATTCCACCAGTTGTGACAACAGGTCTTAAAATTGCAGGTGGTTTTATTGCGGTAGTAGGTTACGCAATGGTTATAAATATGATGCGTGCAGGTCACTTAATGCCGTTCTTCTTTGCAGGTTTTGTAATTGCCGGCTTTACCGATTTCAACCTTGTTGCACTTGGTGCATTAGGTGCAATCATGGCATTGCTTTACATCCAATTACATCCTAAATACAACAAAAGCCAACAAGTTGTGGTAGCACAAGCAGCTGATAATGGCTTAGACAACCGCTTAGATTAAGAAGGAATTTACTATGACTACTGAAATCAAAAAAGTAACAAAAAGTGATTTGAATGCGGTTGTTCGTCGTTCAAACTTATTCCAAGGTTCATGGAACTTTGAACGTATGCAAGGCTTAGGTTTTGCTTACTCAATGGTACCGGTTATCAAACGTTTATATCCGGATCAAAACTCACAAGAACGTAAAGATGCGATTAAACGTCACTTAGAATTCTTCAATACTCAACCATTCGTTGCTGCACCGGTATTAGGTGTGACGATTGCGATGGAAGAAGAGCGTGCAAACGGTAAAGAGATCGACAATGCGGCAATCAACGGTATTAAAGTTGGTTTAATGGGACCGCTTGCCGGTGTGGGTGACCCAATCTTCTGGGGTACTGTACGTCCGGTATTTGCAGCGCTTGGTGCGGGTATCGCATTAAACGGTTCAATCCTTGGTCCGATTTTATTCTTCGTATTATTTAACCTTGTTCGTTTAGCGACCCGTTACTACGGTGTAACTTACGGTTATAAAAAAGGTTTAGACGTAGTACAAGATATGAGTGGCGGCTTGTTACAAAAATTAACTGAAGGCGCATCAATCCTTGGTTTATTTATCATGGGGGCATTAGTTCAGAAATGGACAAGCATCAATGTACCACTTGTAGTTTCTACGATTCAAATGCAAGACGGTACGGAACAAACCACTACCGTACAACAAATTCTTGATAGTTTAATGCCGGGTTTATTACCATTATTATTAACATTTGCTTGTATGTGGTTACTACGTAACCGTGTAAATGCACTTTGGATTATCGTAGGCTTCTTTGTTATCGGTATCTTAGGTGCAGCAACAGGTGCATTAGCTTAATATTGCTTTTCCACGGAAACCGATTTACTCTAATCATATAGATATAATTTGTGTTTCCGTGGTTTTATTTTACAAGCGGTAAAATTTGCGGATTTTTTACAAAAATTCAATAAATTTTGACCGCTTGTTTTTTTTGCGAACACCGTATTACTTAGTGGTAAATTTCAATGACAAACATTATTCTTTTTATTGGTATCGCAGCAGTGCTTGCTTTTGCAATTTACGATCAAGTGATTATGCCTAAACTGAAAGGTGAAACGAAATTGACCGTACAATTACAACGCCAAGTAAAAGGAGATGCGTGGATCTTAATTGGTTTGATTACGCTTACGATGGTTTATGGAGTACAAAATGGAATCGAATCGTTAACCATTTATTTATTGGCGTTTTCAATTATACTTTGTGTTTATGTCACTTTTTTACGTTCGCCACGTTTGTTATTAAAAGAACAAGGGTTCTTTTTTGCCAATGTCTTTTTTGAGTATGCTAATATTCATCAAATTAACTTAGCTCAATCACAAATTATTGTGATTGATTTAAAGAGCGGACGACGTTTACTAGTACGTATTCAAACGCCTGAAGATATAGAGAAAGTTGTAAACTTCTTTGGAGGATACAAAAAATGATTTTTAAATTAAAAGGCAAATTTCAACATTATGATTGGGGCGGTTCAACTTTTATCCCTCATTTTTTGAAGTTGGATGCGCCCGAACAAAAACCGTATGCGGAATATTGGTTAGGAACCCATCCCTCGGCGCCCTCGGATATTTTATTTGAACAAAAATGGCTCCCCTTGGATCAAGTTATTCAAGTCGCTCCTGAATTATTAGGTGAGAAAAGCCGAAGCCAATTTGGTGATAATCTTCCTTATTTATTGAAAATTTTAGATATAAAACAACCGCTTTCTATTCAAATTCATCCTACTAAAGCCGAAGCTGAACATGGTTTTGCCTTAGAAAATCAGCAAGGTATTCCTCTTACCGCTCCTCAACGTGTTTATAAAGATCGCAACCATAAACCGGAAATGATGATCGCACTTTCTGACTTTTGGGGATTACATGGCTTCAAACCGATCGCTGATATTAAAGCGAGTTTAGAACAGCATGATTCACTTAAACCGATTGCCAAAGCTTTAGATGAAAAGGGGTTACCTTTGGTTTATGCCGATATTATGCAGGCGGACAAGCAACAAATTGCCGAGTGGTTGTTACCGATTATTGAAGAAAAATTTGAAGAATACCAAGCCGGAAAACTGAAACCGGATAATCCGGATTATTGGATATGCTACATTTCTGATGCGATGAATTCACCATTACACAGTTTAGACGGTGGTATTATTTGTTTTTATTTCTTTAATATTGTTTATCTCAAAAAAGGTGAAGGCTTATATCAAGGTGCGGGCTTACCGCACGCTTATTTGCGCGGACAAAATATTGAATTAATGGCAAATTCGGATAACGTTATTCGGGGTGGATTAACACCTAAACACATTGATATTCCCGCTTTACTGCATTCGATTGACTATCGTCCGGTTACACCTAAAATTATTCCAGCTTATCGGGAAACCGATGGCTTTATTCACCTTTACCCAACACCGGAAGCCAAAGATTTTGCCTTACAGCATCTTGAATTTAAACCTTTTGATGAAGAAAACTTTACCGCAGATTGCGCAAGTATTCTGTTAGTTATGAAAGGTAGCTTATACATTGATTTAGGCAAAGAGGCGATTCATCTACAGCAAGGCGAGTCAATTTTTATCGCAGCGGAAAGCCAAGTGGATATTATTGCGGAAACAGACGGCTATGCAGTGATTGCAACCTTGCCGTAAATTTGACAATATATATTTTAATTTATATGGCTAAAGGTTTTTAGCCCTAGCTATTGAGGTAAATTATGAAATACTCAACATTACTTACAAGTATGGCAATGTCTATGCTTTTAGCAGTGAATACTTATGCGCAAGGTAATCAAATTCAACCGACAGTCGAGCATAAAACCGTGACCAAAAATGCACCGCTCTCAGCCAAAGAGGCAAATCAAAAGCGTTTTAATGATAGCGTTTCGTTACGTTTCTTTGGTTATGAGCTGGCACAAGATCCGCAAGGTCAACCAATGCTCAGTTTCAAATATAGTATTGAGAATAAAACAAAGCGTAATATTCGTATTGTGCAATGGGCGGTAAATTATATCCATGATGGTAAAATTATTCTGACACAGGATACGCCGGTCACGTTTAAAGATAATTTAAAACGTAGAACAACAGCTGAATTAGTGTTCTCTGTGCCGGTGGCAGAATTACCGGCTGAAGCGCAAGCTGTGTTCCAAGATCCTCAAGCGAAACTCAATGCACAATTTGATGCTCGCCAAATTGTCTTCTCAAACGGCGCAAAAATTATTGTAGCTAAATAATTTTTTTAGATAAAAAAGCGGTCGGATTTCACTAAAATTTTGTAAAAAATCAGTGAAATCCGACCGCTTATTTTTTTATTTTACTTCTATGTTTGATGGAAGAAGAGGATGTTTTTAAATTTCAATCAAATCTTATGTTTTGTGAGCTGCTTCACGGTATTTTTTGCTTATTTATTGTAAATTAATATTGAAAAGCGAATGTGATAAGCACAGTTCGTGATGTTTTGTTGGTTTACACTCAAATAAGGTTTTGATTATGAAATTTGGAAAACTTTCTTTAGCGATTTCAACCGCATTACTTGGTGCAGGCTTAATGTTTAGTTTGGCAGCTCAAGCAAAAGGGCGTTTAGTGATTTACTGTAGCGCAACTAATGTGATGTGCGAGAATGCGGCAAAAACATTTGAAGAAAAATATGATGTAAAAACCTCTTTTATTCGTAATGGTTCCGGCAGTACATTTGCGAAAATTGAAGCGGAAAAAAATAATCCGCAAGCGGATGTTTGGTACGGCGGGACTTTAGATCCGCAATCGCAAGCGGGTGAATTAGGTTTATTAGAAGCATATCGTTCGCCGAATATCGACCAAATTATGCCGAAATTCCAAGATCCGGCGAAAGTAAAAGGAAACCTAAGTTCTGCGGTGTATATCGGTATTTTAGGTTTTGCGGTAAATACCGAACGTTTGAAAAAATTAGGCATTGAGAAGATTCCGCAATGCTGGAATGATTTAACTGATCCGAAATTAAAAGGTGAAATTCAAATCGCCGATCCGCAAAGTTCAGGCACAGCCTATACCGCTATCGCAACTTTCGCTCAACTTTGGGGCGAAGATAAAGCGTTCGATTACTTTAAACATCTTCATCCGAATATTTCTCAATATACCAAATCCGGTATCACACCAGCACGTAATGCCGCTCGTGGCGAAACCACAGTCGGTATCGGTTTCTTACATGACTATGCGTTAGAAAAAGAGCAGGGTGCGCCACTTGAAATGGTTGTGCCGTGTGAAGGTACCGGCTACGAGTTAGGCGGCGTAAGTATCTTAAAAGGTGCAAGAAACTTAGATAACGCTAAATTATTTGTAGATTTCGCTCTTTCAAAAGAAGGTCAGGAAACCGCATGGAAAAAAGGCCAAGCGTTACAAACGCTAACCAATACCACGGCTGAGCAATCGCCACTTGCGTTTGATCTCACCAAACTGAAATTGATTGATTACAATTTTGAAAAATACGGTGCAAGTGATGAACGTAAACGCTTAATCAATAAATGGGTTGATGAAGTGAAATTAGCGAAATAATCGCCTTTTATAAGCGGTCGTTTTTCGTAAAAATTTTGCAAATAAATCTACGAAAAACGACCGCTTGTTTTTCGATATTTTTTATTAGTTGTTGTGAGGCTATATGGATTCTTCTATTACAAATAAAAGATCGCTGTTTGAATCTAGCCACTTTTGGGTTCTGCTCTCACTTGTTGCATTTATGGTTCTACCTTCTAAGGCGCTTAATTACGGCTTATTGGAAAGTACCGCTGATGAATTTTTAGATGCGATGGGTTGGTCTTCAGTTAATCTAACTATTCTGTGGTTTTTACCTTTAGTAGGTTTTTGGTTACTTCCTTTCTTTAAACTGTCAAACGAAACACAGGCAAAACTAGAACTGGCATTGGTGAGCTTTATTTTGCTGTTTGCATTTATTTCGGCAACGATTTACCAAGTCAGCATGGGCTATTCAGTGATGGTGCTGATTGCGAGCCTAACCGCACTTGCCACTTTTGCCTTCGCTAAGTTAAAAATGATGCAAGGCGATAAATTTATTATTGCGGCATTACTCAGTATTATCTTGCTGATTTTCTTCTTTATCGTTTATCCGACTGTTGCGATTTTTATTTCGATGTTTTATGACGGTGAAACGTTCGCACCGGAACAAGTCGTCAGAATCTTAGGGCAGGGTTATATCGTTCGAGTCATCGGTAACTCTTTGTTTCTTTCTGGCTTTGTTGGCATTGTTTCAACCGTTTTCGGTTTAGCCTTTGCGCTTTATACTACTCGTATCGCTCGCCGTACCGCCTTTATCGGGAAAATTTTCTCAATCCTACCGATTGTGACTCCGCCATTTGTGGTGGGGCTTGGCGTGACCTTAATGCTTGGTCGTTCAGGTTACGTAACCGAATTTTTAGATACTTACTTCGGCTTTAAAGATCATAACTGGCTGTATGGTTTTAACGGGATTGCGATCGCACAGATTCTCGCTTTTGCACCGATTTCATTTATGATTTTAGACGGTGCGTTGAAATCCATTCACCCTTCGATTGAAGAAGCATCTTATACGTTACGAGCCAATCGTTATCAAACGTTCTATAACATTATTTTCCCGTTATTACGTCCGGCATTAGCAAATTCGTTTTTAATCGTGTTTATCCAATCGCTCGCCGATTTCAGTAATCCGTTGGTTTTAGGCGGTAGCTTTGACGTAATCGCCACCCAAATTTATTTCTATATTGCCGGCTCACAATTAGATTATGCTTCAGCAAGTACATTAGGCTCGATGTTGCTGATTTTCTCATTGCTGATCTTTATCATTCAATATATGTGGATTGGTAACCGTTCTTATGTCACTGTTTCAGGTAAATCTTATCGTGGCGATGTGCAAGATTTACCAAGCGGTTTGAAAGCCACGATTATTGCGATGTTAGGTTTCTGGGTCGTGTTTAACTTTGCATTATACGGCAGTATTTTCTACGGCAGTTTCACGGTAAACTGGGGGGTAGATTACACCTTAACGCTAAATAACTATGCAATGTTATTCGGACAAGGTTTAAGTGACGGGGCGTGGCCGTCTTTAATCAATACCATGATCTACGCCGGTATTGCCGCACCGTTAACAGCGTTATTCGGCTTACTCATCGCCTATATTGTGGTGCGTAAAGATTTCCAAGGTAAGAAAACTCTTGAGTTCTTAACTATGCTGTGCTTTGCCGTACCGGGTACGGTTGCCGGTGTGTCTTACATTCTCGCCTTTAATGATGCGCCAGTGTATATTACCGGCACCGGTATCATCATTATTATTTCAATGGTGATGCGAGATTTGCCGATCGGTATGCGTGCGGCGATTGCCGGACTTGGTCAGTTGGATAAATCGTTGGATGAAGCCTCATTATCATTGAAAGGCAGTTCACTAAAAACCATTTGGTTTATCGTCTTCCCGCTACTCAAACCGGCATTGTTATCCGCATTAGTTACCAGTTTCGTACGTGCGATGACAACCGTGAGTGCGATTGTTTTCCTCGTAACTGCAGATACCCGTGTCGCAACCGCTTATATTTTAAATCGTGTTGAAGACGGCGAATACGGGGTGGCTATCGCATACGGTTCAATCTTAATTGTTGTGATGATGGCGATTATTTTATTCTTCGACTGGATTGTCGGAGACACTCGTATCGCAAAATCAAAAGCGAAAAAAGCAGATTAATTCGTCCACGGGCGGTATATGTGCTGCCCGTATATAAAAGGCAAAATATTATGAATAATGATTTCTTAGTACTGAAAAATATTACCAAATCTTTTGGTAAAGCAACGGTAATTGATAATTTAGATTTAGTGATTAAGCGTGGCACGATGGTAACCTTATTAGGCCCTTCCGGCTGCGGTAAAACCACCGTATTACGCTTAGTGGCAGGGCTTGAGAACCCGACAAGCGGTCAAATTTTTATTGATGGCGAAGATGTAACTAAATCTTCGATTCAAAACCGAGATATTTGTATCGTGTTCCAGTCATACGCACTATTCCCACATATGTCGATTGGCGATAATGTCGGTTATGGTTTACGTATGCAAGGCGTGAGTAATGAAGAACGTAAGCAACGGGTTAAAGAAGCCTTAGAGTTAGTAGATTTAGCTGGCTTTGAAGATCGTTTTGTTGATCAAATTTCCGGTGGTCAGCAACAACGTGTTGCATTAGCCCGTGCCTTAGTGTTAAAACCGAAGGTGTTACTATTCGATGAACCGTTAAGTAACTTAGATGCGAACTTACGCCGTTCCATGCGTGAAAAAATTCGTGAATTACAACAGCGTTTAGGCATTACCTCACTGTATGTAACGCATGATCAAACCGAAGCGTTTGCCGTGTCCGATGAAGTGATCGTGATGAATAAAGGCAAAATTATGCAAAAAGCACCGGCAAAAGATCTTTATTTACGTCCAAATTCTTTATTCCTTGCCAACTTTATGGGTGAATCAACCATTTTTGACGGTAACTTAAATCAAGGTACCGTAACAATCGGAGCTTATCGTTTCCCGCTTCATAATGCCGCTGATTTCGGTATTACAGACGGCGAATGTTTGGTCGGCGTGCGTCCAGAAGCTATCCAGCTTACTGCCACGGGTGAAGCTAGCCAACGTTGCCAAATCAAGAGTGCGGTTTATATGGGGAATCACTGGGAAATCGTGGCGAATTGGAGTGATAAAGACGTCTTAATTAATGCAAATCCGGATCAATTTGATCCCGAATTAAGAGAAGCATTTATCCATTTCACCGAGCAAGGTATTTTTTTACTTAAAAAATAATAAACCATAGAAAGTAGTAAGCGGTCATTTTTGCTAAATTTTTTGCAAAATGACCGCTTATTTTTATGTTTGCATACCTATTTATAGTATTTATATATTACATAATGTAACGCTTTGTTTGTAAATTTTTGAATAAATATTGCATAAGGCTATGTTTTCTTTACATAATGTCGTTCTGATAAATGTAAGTTATGGTCGAATACAATTTTCATTCATAAGAGGGCGCTATGCTTAAACAAATTATATTGTTTGCACTCAAGTTGATAAAGAATAACACAAATCGCTTTAACAAATGGCTATTCCGTACCAAACAGACGTATGAAGATTGGTTAATTTTAGCTGATATTCTAAATAGTGAGATTTACTTACAAAAGTACGGATTAGAGAATTTCTATCAGCTACTTGAGTGCCAGCCACAATTAATACGGTACGTGAGGATAAAAGAGGAATATAACTTAAATAGTAAGTTTCTCGTTTATGAGCGAGATATGCTACTTCCAGACGAATTTGAATACTATATGCTTAAAATTGCTAAAAATCTGAAAGAAAGTTTATTTTTTCGTGAGTTAAGTTATGTTCAATTGGATAGTATTACTCAAGAAACGGCTTTTAGTTACGATTTAGAAACAGCTTTTAAATTTATTGAGGAGAAAGGCGATAGGCTCAATATTATTTTCATTAATGATAATGTGGTTTACGTTTGTGCTACTTAATATAAAAATCATATTTTTTAATATTATTGATAGCTTTCATAAAGCGAGCATCGTTTAATAACTTATTTACCCCATTTAATTAGGAATATGTAATAAAAAAGGAAGCTTTAAGCTTCCTTTTTTATTTTGAACGGATTTATTTAACTGTTACACGGGCAAATTTACGTTTACCGACTTGGTAAACAAAAGTACCTTGTTGTGCGTTTTGGCGAACGTTTTCTACTTTTTCGCCATCAATTTTTACGCCACCTTGTTGTGCAGAACGGATAGCTTCTGAAGTTGATGCGACTAAACCGGCTTCTTTTAACAAGGTTGCTAAACCGATTTCACCTTCAAAAGTAAATTCTAGCATTTCATCTGGAATTGCGCCTTTTTGGAAGCGATTGATGAATTCTTGTTCTGCTGCATTTGCTGCTACTTGATCGTGGAAGCGTGCAATTAACTCTTTCGCTAATAAAACTTTCACATCGCGTGGGTTTTTACCTGCTGCAACATCCGCTTTTAATTGTGCGATTTCATCTAATGGGCGGAATGAAAGTAGATTATACCAATCCCACATTAATTCGTCCGAAATCGACATCACTTTACCAAACATATCGCTTGGTGCGTCTGTCACACCAATGTAGTTGCCAAGTGATTTGGACATTTTTTTCTCACCGTCTAGGCCGACAAGTAGTGGTAATGTCATTGCAACCTGCGGTTTTTGACCTGCTGATTTTTGTAATTCACGACCGACTAATAAGTTAAAGGTTTGGTCGGTACCACCTAACTCAATGTCCGCTTCTAAAGCGACTGAGTCGTGGCCTTGTAGTAACGGGTAAATAAATTCGTGAATTGCGATAGATTGGTTATTGGCAAAACGTTTTTTGAAATCGTCACGCTCAAGCATACGTGCAACTGTGTAATTTGATGCAAGGCGAATCATACCTTCCGTACCTAATTCACCTAACCATTCAGAGTTGAATACCACACGAGTTTTATTCGGATCTAAGATCTTGAATAATTGTTGTTTGTAAGTTTCCGCATTACGTAATACGTCTTCGCGCGTTAACGGTGGGCGAGTTGAGTTTTTACCTGAAGGGTCGCCTACCATACCGGTAAAATCACCAATTAAGAAAATCACTTCATGACCAAGCTGTTGGAATTGGCGGAGTTTATTTAAAACAACGGTATGACCTAAGTGAATATCGGGTGCTGTTGGGTCTGCGCCTAATTTAACGCGTAACGGACGATTTTCTTTTAACTTTTCAATTAAATCTTCTTCAGAATAAATATTTTCAACACCGCGTTTCAGTTCGGCTAATGTTGCTTCAATAGATTGAGCCATTTGCTTGATTCCTTATATCTTGTTTTAAATATGAAAATAAAATCTATTATAACGAGATACGTTGTGATTGATAAGGCTTAATCAACGGTAGGCAAAAAAAAACGCCTCATTTTGTGGGGGAATGAGGCGTAAGAGTTGGAGTGATTACCTATTATTTTTGAAGTGAGTTAATGATAATAATTCTCAAATAGTTAAGCAAGAGGCTTTACAAATTCTTACAAATGAGAATCTTTATCATTTAACTTTGGTGATAATAGAATTTTTTAAATGTTGATTCAAGCTAAAAACAAACTAACATGGATCCAAAAGTTACAAGTATTTGCGTAATGAAACTTTTACTGATGTTTAGCTTTCTCGACAATTTAGCCAAGGCACTCGAACACCATTGATATTGCGATAATAAGCAGAACTTTGCTCACGAGCGATTAACTCAACATAGCTGCCTTGAATCGGATTGTATGAGCGATAAGTCACTTCAAAACGAGAGCCTCGTGCATTGAGCGTTTTATTTTCAATATGATCAAACGGCTCAATTTTTCCGCCGTCCAATTGGAAGTAGAAACCAAAGTTATCTTTCATACGACTTTCTCTTGAAAGCGGAAAGTAGCTGGATAAGTAAGAACTTGTGCCGGTTTCAAAATTGCTGCAAAGATAATGATAGCGCTTATAGTTAGCTCGATTTGCTAATTCGATTTGACTAATATTATCCTTTAAATAACCTGTTCTCGCTTTTTTAGTTGGCGAAGGGGAGCAAGCAAATAAAGTTGTCAGTGTTGAAATTAAAAAAATAAGTTTAAGTTTTTTCATGTAAATAAGTTCCGATAAAAATAGCCTAGTTTCGGCTAGGCTATGATAGTTCAAATTTTAGCGCTGACAAGCGGTGGAATTTGTAAAAAATTTTGCAAAATTGACCGCTTATTCGTTATTTCTTATGTTTAGCTGCTGATTTCTTAGCTTTTTTTGCGGTTTTACGAGCAGCTTTTTCCTTTTTTGGTTTCGCTTTTGTCACTTTGATGGTTTTAGGTTCTTTGAAAACCGGTTTGTCGCCTGCATTTTTCTTCGCTTTCTGCTTCGCTGTTTTGCCCACAGCAATGCCTTTACGGAGATTATTAATTAATGCAAAATCGATTTTCTTATCATCTAAACTCACATTGATTACTTTCACTTTAACCGGATCACCTAAGCGATAAATAATACCGCTACCGCCAACTAAACGTTGTCTGCCCGCATCATAATGATAGTAATCATTATCCAATGTTGAAATATGCACTAAGCCGTCAATCAATAACTCATTGATTTTGACGAATAACCCGAAACCGGTCACGCTTGAAATCACCCCTTCGAAGGTTTCACCGAGATGATCTTGCATAAACTCACATTTCAGCCAATCTGCCACTTCACGGGTTGCTTCGTCCGCACGGCGTTCAGTTGCCGAGCATTTGTCGCCGAATTGGTCGATGTCGTCCAATTTATAGTGGTAGCCACCACCGTCCGTATAATTGCGAGTATTACCTTTTTCTTTTTCAATCAAATACTTAATTGCACGGTGTAACAGTAAATCCGGATAACGACGAATCGGCGAAGTAAAGTGCGCATACTCGGTTAACGCTAAACCAAAATGCCCCACATTATCCGCCGCATACACAGCCTGTTTAAGTGAACGGAGCAACATGGTTTGAATTAACTCACGATCCGGACGATCAGCAAGCTGTTCAATCAGCTCGGCATAGTCTTTTGGTTCGGGATCCAAACCTACATTCCACGTTAGTCCACATTCTTTAATAAAGGATTTAAAACTCGTCAGTTTCTCTTCGCTTGGTTTATCGTGAATACGGAATAGTGCCGGCTCATTTACTTTTTCGACAAAACGGGCTGAAGCGATATTCGCTAAAATCATACATTCTTCGATAATTTTATGTGCATCGTTACGAATCAGCGGTTCGATTCGTTCAATTCTGCCTTGCGGATTGAAAATAAATTGGTTTTCCACCGTTTCAAATTCGATTGCGCCACGGTTTTGACGAGCTTTTACCAGTACTTGGAACATTTCGTTCAAGGTTTCCAAATGCGGCACAAGTGGCGCATAACGCTCACGTAATGCTTCATCGCCTTCTAACATTTTCCAAACTTTGGTATAAGTTAAACGGGCGTGTGAGTTCATTACCGCTTCATAAAATTTATAGCCGGTCAGTTCGCCTTTTTTGGATACGCTCATTTCCGCTACTAAACATAAGCGGTCAACTTGTGGATTCAATGAACATAAACCGTTTGATAAAATCTCTGGTAGCATCGGAATGACTCGATTCGGGAAGTAAACCGAGTTACCACGATTTGCCGCTTCTAAATCAAGCGCAGTTTTTGGGCGGACGTAATAGCTTACATCGGCAATCGCTACCCATAAACGCCAACCGTCAGCTTCTTTTTTGGCAAAAATGGCATCGTCAAAATCTCGTGCGCTTTCTCCGTCAATCGTAACTAAAGGTAAATCACGTAAATCAACCCGTCCGAATTTGGCTTCTTCCGGTACTTCTTCATTAAATTGGCGAATCTGTTTTTCTACGCCTTCCGGCCAAACGTGCGGAATATCGTGATTACGCAATGCGATTTCGATTTCCATGCCTGGTGCGAGGTTATCGCCTAAGATTTCAGTAATAAAACCCACTGGACGATTGAAGCTAGCCTTACGTTCTTGCAGTTCCACTACAACCACTTTCCCCATTCTTGCGCCCATACGCTGATCGTCAGGAATTAAAATATCTTGAGTGAAACGGCTGTCGTCCGGCACGACAAAACCGATACCGCTTTCAAGGAAGAAACGACCGACAATTTGTTTTTTACGTGCTTCTAAAACACGGACAATGCGCACTTCACGACGACCTCGGCGATCGGTTCCGTTTGGCTGAGCAAGTACAAAATCACCGTGCATTACACGGGTCATTTGGTTATTCGGGATAAACCAGTCATCACCTTTTTCTCCGCTTTCTACTTGTAGGAAGCCGTAGCCGTCACGGTGACCGACAACCGTACCTTTAACCAAGTCCATTTTTTCCGGCAGGGCATAACGTTTACGTTTGGTAAAAATTAATTGCCCGTCATTTTCCATCGCACGTAAGCGGCGACGAACCCCTTCGATACGCTCTTCGTCATGAATATGAAAAGCTTCGAGCAGCTCTTCACGGCTCATCGGCGCATCAAATTCTCGAATAGTATTTAAAATAAACTCCCGACTCGGCACGGGATTCTCGTATTTCTCAAGTTCTTGTTGGTAATTTGGATCGACTATCATAATGTTCTCTATATGCTAAAGCGGTCTGATTTGCAGAAAAATTGACAAATCAGACCGCTTGAATTTTAAGTTAGGCTACTCAGCCATAAACGGGCTTTAAGCCCCCAATAGCTTGTCAGCCCTGTTGTGTGCTGTACGACCTTACCGTCTTTAATGATTAAAATCGTTGGTGTGGCTTGGATGTTCCAGCTTTTTGATATTTCGCCATCAGGATCATTGATGACAGGGAAGTGGTAATTTTCTTGGTTAAGATAATCTACAACCTGTTGCGGACTGCCGGATTTGAGTGCAACACTTAGCACTGCTACGTTATCGCCCATCAATTGTTGAACCACAGGTGAAGTGAATTTACAGTAGTTACACCAACTGCCCCAAAAGTAGAGCAACATCGGTTTTTGATGGCTTAATTGTGCAATTACTTTCGGCTGTTGCTGCAAATCGTAGAAAATTTGTTGAGCAAACGTATTCGGCTCGCTGGATTTGCGATACCAATCAACTGCAATACTTAGCGCGATAAACATTAGCCCGTAAACGAGCAAATTTTTACCGAAACGGAAAAGCATAGCGTTTTTGTTTTGCATTATTGGTGATCCTTTGTATGGCTATAAGTGTAAGAAGCCGCACCACGAGTAAGCATTCTGAGCTGCATAATCACTCGTTTTTTCAGTTTTTCACGCTCTTGCGTGTTCATATCAAGCGCATAAGCGCCGGCAGTAAACACAATCGTCATCAGCCCTTCCGCCTGGATATGCGCAATTTCACGGCTACTGTTGACATCTTTACTCATAATATAGTCGGTCAATTCCGCAATAAAATGCTGAATTTCTCTTGATGCTGCCGTACGGAATGCCTGTGATGTACCGGAACTTTCACGGAGTAACAAACGGAAAACGTTTGGTCGGTCTGTAATAAATTCAAAGAACGTTTCGGTTGAAACCGCAACCACGCTGCCGCCGTTTTCAATACGTTTACGAGCTTGGCGCATGAGCTGACGAAGCAATAAACCCGATTCGTCCACCATAGCTAAGCCTAATTCGTCCATATCTTTAAAATGGCGATAGAACGAAGTCGGTGCAATACCGGCTTCTCTTGCGACTTCTCGTAAACTGAGATTAGAAAAACTTTTCTCTGCGCTTAATTGGTTAAATGCTGCATCGACTAATGCTCGACGGGTTTTTTCTTTTTGCTGTGCGCGAATACCGATGTTACTCATTGATGTTCTCTTGCTTCATAATATTAGCAACTTCTTTTGCAAGACGTTCATAGCGAAGGCGTAATGGTGAGCCTGGGCGATAAATTAGTCCCACAGAACGATATGGTTTCGGAGCGTTAAAGGCGAGGTATTTTAAGCCTTCACAAGATTTAGCCGCTAATTCCGGAATCAGTGAAATACCGGCATTTGCCGCCACCATATTACGTAATGTTTCTAGATTGGTCGCTTTAAAGTGCGTACTTTCTTTTGCGCCGACCGATAAACAGTAATCTAAAGTTTGGGTACGTAAGCAGTGACCGTCATCTAAGAACAGCAATTCTTTGTCTTTTAGCGCGCTAATATCTAAGCTTTTTTGACTCGCCCATTCATGTTGTTGTGATACGGCTAATAACATTTGTTCGTTAAAAATAGGTACTTCAATAAACGGTTCGCTTTCTTTTACAAACGCTAAGATACCGCAGTCTAGTTGACCGGACTCAAGTTGATCTACCAATTGTGAAGTTTGTAGCTCGTAAATATAAAGTTCTAGTTCGGGAAACGCCGATTTTAACGCTGGCAATACAAATGGTAAAAGATACGGGCCGAGCGTTGGGATAATGCCGACATGAAGTGGGCCGGACATTTCTTTACCTTGGTTACTCGCCATCTCTTTTAGCACTTTTACTTCACGTAATACGGCTTTAGCTTGCTCAACTAAGGTTAAACCTGCTTGCGTAAATAAGACTTTACGACTGGTACGCTCAAGTAAAACTGTACCTAATTCGTCTTCTAATTTGCGAATTTGACCGCTTAATGTCGGCTGGCTCACATTACAGGCATCAGCCGCACGGCGGAAGTGTTTATAATCTGCTAAGGCAATTAAATATTCTAAATCTCTAATATTCACAGGAACTCCCAGTTAGCGAAGAATGACCATTTTTCCTATTAATCAAATAGGCTGAATTATGGCATATTTAGGTGTAGAATGCGTACAGTTTTTGAAAACATTATGTAAAACAGGAGAATTTTTTATGTCATTTAAAGATATGACTGGGCAAAAAGTGCCTAACGTAACCTTCCCAACTCGTAAAGGTGGCGAATGGGTTAATGTAACTACTGCAGATTTATTCGATAACAAAACTGTTGTAGTTTTCTCTTTACCGGGTGCATTCACGCCAACTTGTTCATCAACTCACTTACCACGCTACAATGAATTAGCGGGCGAGTTCAAAAAATTAGGTGATCTGTATCTCTGTAAATGATACTTTCGTAATGAACGCATGGGCGAAAGACCAAGATGCGGAAAGTGTGATCTTATTAGCAGACGGTAACGGTGAATTTACTGAAGGTATGGGGCGTTTAGTTGATAAAGCGAACTTAGGCTTTGGTAAACGTTCTTGGCGTTATTCTATGCTCGTGAAAAACGGCGAAGTAGTGAAAATGTTTGATGAGCCGGAAAAAGATGGCGACCCGTTTGAAGTATCTGATGCGGAAACCATGATCAAATTCTTAAACCCAGAGTGGAAAGACCAAGATCCAATCGTGGTATTCAGCAAAACAGATTGCCCATTCTGTGCAAAAGCGAAAGCATTATTAGCTGAAAAAGGCTTACGCTTTGAAGAAATCGTGTTAGACAATGATTCACAACGCGGTAAAGTGATTCGTGCGGTTGCTGGTAGCCAAACAGTTCCACAAATCTTTATCGGCGGTAAATTAATCGGCGGTAGCGATGCTTTAGAAGCGTATTTTGCAAAATAATAAGCAAATTTAACCGCTTATATAAAAAACCGAGCGTTTAAAAGCGTTCGGTTTTTTTGTTTTTATTAGGACTATTCTGCAAATTCTTGCATAAATTTGACCGCTTGTTGCACCATTGAGGTTGAGCCGACAAAGAACGGTACACGTTGATGCAGTTCAGTTGGTTTAATATCTAAAACCGGATTAAAACCGTCTGTTGCCATACCGCCCGCTTGTTCGGCTAAGAACGCCATTGGATTGCCTTCATATAATAAACGTAGCTTACCTTTCGGATAGACGGTTGAGGTTGGGTAGATATAGATTCCGCCTTTTAACAGATTGCGGTGGAAATCCGATACTAATGAACCGATATAACGCGATGAATACGGACGTTTAGTCGCTTCGTCACTTTCTTGGCAATATTTGATGAATTTTTTCACGCCCACCGGGAAGGTGACGTACTGTCCTTCGTTAATTGAGTAATATTTTCCTTCAAACGGCATTTTCATATCCGGATGAGACAGAATAAATAAACCGAGGGACGGGTCATAAGTAAAGCCGTTGACACCATTACCGGTGGTATAAACCAACATCGTCGATGAGCCGTAAGTGACATAACCCGATGCCACTTGTTTACGCCCTTCTTGTAAGAAGTCTTCAATCGTAACCGGCGTACCAATCGGTGAAACACGTTTATAAATTGAGAAAATCGTGCCGACCGAAACGTTTACATCAATATTTGAAGAACCGTCTAAAGGGTCGGTCATTAAAATATATTTTGCATTTCTGCCTCTTTCGTTGTCAAAAGCAACGAAGTTATCATCTTCTTCAGAGGCAAAACCTGCTACATCTTCACGTGCAATTAATGCTTTTTTCATCGTTTCATTGGCAAACACATCTAATTTCATTTGTGCTTCGCCTTGAATGTTTTCAGATCCGGCAACGCCTAAAATATCTTGGCTTAAACCGGCACGGTTAATTTCACGATGAATAATTTTAGCCGCAAGGCGAATAGACGATAAAATACCGCTTAATTCACCTTTCGCTTCCGGGTACTCTGCTTGTTTTTCAATAATAAATTCGCCGAGTGTTTTCATAATTTCTCCTTGGGGTATGCTAAAATAGCAGCGGTATTATAGAAAGAAATTAAAGCTCCCCCTAACGGGGTATAACAAGTTTGTGACATTGATCACAAAATTTTTACATTAAAGGCTAATTTATGACGCAAAAACACATTCACATTCTTGGTATTTGTGGCACTTTTATGGGCGGTGTGGCGATGATCGCACGAGAACTGGGCTATAAAGTGACAGGCTCGGATACCAATGTTTATCCGCCGATGAGTACATTTTTAGAAAATCACGGCATCGAAATCATCCCTAATTATGATGTGGCACAGCTTCAGTCTGCACCGGATTTAGTGGTTATCGGTAATGCAATGAGCCGTGGTAATCCTTGCGTAGAATATGTATTGGATAATCAACTAAATTATACTTCAGGCCCGCAATGGCTACATGATCATCTGTTAAAAGATCGTTGGGTTCTGGCAGTATCTGGCACGCACGGCAAAACCACGACTACCGGTATGTTAGCGTGGATTTTAGATCAAAATCAGATTGATACCGGCTTTTTAATCGGAGGGGTTGCCGGTAATTTCGGTATTTCGGCGCGTGCCGGTTCAAGCAAATTCTTTGTGATTGAAGCGGACGAGTATGATTCGGCATTCTTTGATAAACGTTCTAAGTTTGTGCATTACACACCGAAAACGCTAATTATCAACAATATTGAATTTGACCATGCGGATATTTTTGATGATTTAAAAGCGATTCAACGCCAGTTCCATCACTTAGTACGTACTATGCCGAGTAGCGGTTGTATTCTTTCGGCGGCAGCGGATGAAAATGTACAAAATACGCTAAAAATGGGCAGTTACAGCGAGTTGCAATTTATCGGTGAAGATAAACAGTGGTTTGCAAAACCGATTTCAGCAGATTGTTCACATTTTGAAGTATTCCACAAAGGTGAAAAAGCCGGTGAGGTAAAATGGAATATTATCGGTGCACATAATATGCACAATGCCCTGATGGCGATTGCGGCGGCACATCACGCAGGCGTATCAGTAACTGGCGCTTGTGAAGCACTTGGTTCATTTATTAATGCGAACCGCCGTTTAGAAGTGAAAGGTGAAGTGAATGGCATTACCGTTTATGATGACTTTGCCCATCACCCAACCGCAATAGCGGCAACAATTGACGCTTTACGTGGCAAAGTGGGCAAAGAACAACGTATTTTAGTGGTGCTTGAACCTCGTTCTAATACAATGAAAATGGGCGTGCATAAAGAAGAAATCGCGCCAAGTTTAGCCAATGCTAATGCGGTATTTGTTTACCAACCGGACACAATTCCGTGGGCGGTTTCAGTGATTACCGATTCACTCTCACAACCGGCTGCATGGTCGGCAAATCTTGATGAGTTGGTGGCGTTAGTGGTAAAAGAAGCGAAGCCGAACGATCATATTTTAGTGATGAGCAACGGTGCATTTGGTGGCATTCACAATAAACTCTTAAATGCACTAAAAAGCTAGTTTTTCTGTCTATGTAAAAATACCGCCTAGAGAGCTAGGCGGTATATTCTTTTATATATTTCCCTAATACTTCTTTAAGTTCCCTCATATTAATATATCTCGCCGAACGCCAAATTTCTTTGCCGTCCGCAAAGAAAAGTACCGCCGGTGCGGTGAGTACGTGAAAACGACTGGCAATCATCGGTACCGTTGCAATATTGGTTTCAATGCCTGCAATTTCAGGTAATTCCGCCACGACTTCGGCAACCTGTTTTCTAAATACCGTACACACACCGCAATTCGGTGCTTGTACATAAAGTAGCACTAGGCGATTTTCAGTAAGATATTGCTCGATAGTCGCAAGATCGTGAGCGTTATGCATATTTTCCTCCTATTTAAAAATGACAAGCGGTCAGATTTTTGTAACATTTTGGTATTATGTAGCAGTTGCACAAAACTCAACACATAATCTTAACCGCTCTTTTACCAGAGTTACTATAATCCCAATACAAAAAAATGTTGGCTCAATTTTGCCAAAAAGTAGTTAAATTTAAGCTAAAAAACATAAAAATGGCTTTAATTTTGTTTTTTTTGGGTTATAATTTTGCAAAATTTATTTATTTATGAGGTTTTTTATAAATTTATGGCTAGTGTGATAAATGAAATGTTTATTGATGTAGTAAATGATGCTCTTACTGGGAAAAAAGATAGTCTTGTGATGAGATTGAAAGTAATAGCTAAAAGGTTAAAGCAAGAACAGCCTGACTTAGCAAGGGAATTGGAATCTTTAATTTCCACTTCAAACACTAATGCAGTCGCAAGAGGACGATCATTAACACCTCAATTTTCTCCTGTTGATGCAGATACCAGACAAAAATTACTAATTGAAACATATCCAGTAATTATGGATACAGTTCCTATATGGTCAGAAAAAGTAAATACTCAGTTAAATCGCTTTATAGCTGAGTGGGAAATGAAAGAATCCTTATTACATGAAGGTGGGCTACATCCATCTACATCTTTGCTTATAAGTGGTCCACCAGGAGTAGGTAAAACATTATCTGCCAAATGGATTGCTCATAAACTTGATATACCTCTTCTAACTTTAGATCTCGCTAGTGTAATGAGTAGTTATTTAGGTAAAACCGGCAATAATATTAAAGCTGTACTCAATTATACCTCATCTTTTCCATGTGTATTATTACTTGATGAGTTTGACTCAATAGCTAAAAAGAGAGACGATACAACTGATGTCGGTGAATTAAAAAGATTAGTAACTGTTATTCTCCAAGCTATTGATGAATGGCCTAAGCAATCTGTCCTGATAGCAGCAACTAATCATTCAGAACTTCTAGATCCTGCTGTTTGGCGACGGTTTGACAGTATTATTGATTTTGAGCTCCCAGATCAAGAGTTAATTAAAAAGTATTTGATATCTAAAGATATTAGTAAGAATTTATCAGATTATATATCAACTAAATTACACGATATTTCTTATGCCATAATAGAAAGATCCATCAATCAGGCTAAAAAAAATTCTATCATAGAAAAAAAACCATTCAGTGCAACATTAATTAATGAATTATTAGGTGATAATGTTTTACTGGAAAATGTTATTGAAACGATGTTAGCAACAAATATTTCTCAACGAAAAATTGCACAAGACTTAGGAATTTCAAGATCTCAAATACAAAAATTTGTGAAAGAACAAGGATTACAATAATGAATAATAAAAATCTGCTTCTTGGTTATGGAGAAACGCTTACTAGACCAGTAAAATTAAATACAGGCGGAGGACCTAAAAATAAGCCGTATACATATGAAGAAAACAAGCCTGTTATTGTAGCGCAGCTAAATAAAGTCATTTCTGAAATTAACAATACACTACCGCTTGCAATGCCAGAGGGGAAAGCAGTAGTAAAATTCGTTCTTCATCCAACTTTTTTAGCTAAAAGTTATTTTCCTGTTAGACTATTAAATAAATTTTCGCTTCAAAGTATAGGCAGTAAGTCCGTTAGTATTAAGCCTAGAAAAGATATTAAAAAGAAAGGCAGGAGAGAAGAATATACAACAGCCTGTATTTATGTGTCCGGTAAAAAAGAAAATTTTCAGGACTTTCTTGATACGTTAAATGAAGACAAACTAAATCAAAGCTTAAAAGATGATTTGATTACGTTAGAAAATATATCTACATTAACTACCTCAGATAAAATAAAAAGTTTTAATAATGATGAGATTGTAGCTGTTGAAATAGCTTTACATACACCCAATACCCCTTCAGGGATTGTTGATGCTTTTGAGGTATTTGCAGAACAAAATGGTGTTTTCGTAGATAAAGAAAGAAGTATAAGCGTAAAAGGATTAACATTCATACCGGCTAAAGCCAGTAAAAATATGGCATTGAGACTCGCAGAATTCTCTTTTCTGCGGACCTTAAGAGAATTACCCCAATTACGGGGTAATGAACCTGTGATATTACGTTCATCTACCAATGGCACCACTCTTAGTCTTCCTTCAGAAGGAGCTATAAATCCTGATTTAAAAGTCGCAATATTTGATGGGGGACTAGGAATTAATAATTTTGCTCCTTGGGTTAAAGAATATATATGGAGTAATGGTAATACCAGTGCGCAATTACTTTCTCATGGGCAAGATGTTACATCCCCTGTTCTTTTTGGTATTGTGAATAATGATACTAAAAAGCTTAGCGTACCTTATTGTAATATAGATCATTATAGGGTGTTAGACTCGGATATTAATAATACTGATATAGATTTATTTGATGTTCTTATCCGTATAAAAACGGTATTAGAACAAACAAGATATGATTATATAAACCTAAGTTTAGGTCCAAGGCTCCCAATTGACGACGATGATGTTCATGTATGGACTTCGACCCTTGAAGAAATTCTTGCTAAAAGCGGAGCACTTTGCACCGTTGCCGTTGGCAATGACGGACATTTGCCAGAATCGCTGAACCGAATTCAACCTCCTTCTGATTTAGTTAATGGACTATCCGTTGGTGCGGCGACTTCCTTATCAGATGATTGGGAAAGATGTTTATATAGCTGCATTGGTCCAGGTAGAAGCCCTGGATATATAAAACCAGATGGTGTTGCTTTTGGTGGACATGCTGAAGAACCATTTCAAACATATAGTCCGAATGGAATTGTAAGCACTGCCGGTACCAGTTTTGCTGCTCCGTTAGTATTACGACAGGCAATAGCCTTAAGTACATCCTTACAATATAATATCACGCCGTTAACAGCTAAAGCTCTTCTCGTACATCATGCAGAGTCTAAGGGTTTTCCTCGTCATGAAATTGGATGGGGACGTTTTCCTAATGATATTAATGACATTATCTATTGTAGTGATGATGAAGTAAAAGTTATTTATCAAGGAATACTCAAACCATCACAATATATGAGAGCCTTAATTCCAATTCCAAACATACCTATACGAGGGAGTGTAACTTTAAGGGCAACATTCTGTTTCTCAACTTCAGTAGATCCAGAACATTCCCTTAATTATACAAGAAGCGGACTTGAAGTTATTATGCGAAAAAGTACTGATGATACTCCAGGATTTACATTTCCATTTTTTAATCAGAAGCGTATTTATATGGATGAAAGTGAACAACGCAATGCCCATAAGTGGGAAAACACAATAAGAAGTGAACACAAGTTTAAAGCTAACGAGCTAACAACCCCATGTTTTGACATAATTTATTATGGAAGAGATTGCGGTATGCCTGTTCATATAGATGAACTGGAAGATTTACCTTACGTTTTGGTTGTAACATTATCTGCAGAGGAAATGCCTGAGCTATATAACCTGATAAGACAGAGATATCAAACACTCCAACCAATTCAGGTACAACAACAAATTGTATTACAACACACTTAATACAATATCATATACATGATAAAAAGCTGAAGATCACTATTCAGCTCAGACCGCTGACAAATCTTTAAAGCAATGTGAGCAAGGTTTAGGGGCAGCGGTCTGATAGCGGAGAATACCGCTATTTTCTTATGTTCCAATCTCTTTTAACTTCCATGTAATCTTCTTAATGCGTGAGAAAATGCAATAACAATCGAGTGGAAATCAAATTTATCAGGTGTATAGCCTTCCAACTCAAAAGCCTTAATCATAATCTCGTTTGTTGGCAATAAATTCATTAGGGCGATAAGTGTAAGATTTAGATTTTTTGCCACGCTGTTTCGTTGCTAATGAAAATGGCTCACTATTTAATGCTATCAAGGCTTGCTGTAACGTAGTAATATGCTGTTTAGCTACCTCGATACATTTTTCGAAATAGGTAACGTCTCGTGTTAATTTAACGATTTTCTGCTGAATAGCATTTGTATCCCTTGCTTTTATCATAAATAAAAATCCTTGTAGTTAGTAAAACTCACAGGAATTGTAGTAAAATTTAGTTAGGCGGCCTTTGTACAACTGCTACAGAATACCGAAGTTTTGCAAGAATTCGACCGCTTGTTATTAGTCTTAAGTTAGTAAAAACTTTATCTTCTCAACGCTTGAGATTGCCACCATTGGTCATTTTGGAAATGTTCTGGTTGATATTTTTCGCCCATTTTCGGCACATCCAATACAATGCCTTTTTCCGCTGCGGTTTTAACGCTAGTGTCAATTGATTGATACCAAGGATTACGTCCTAAGCTAAATACGCCCCAATGAATCGGTAACATTCGTTTCGCCTTAAGATCTTGGGCGGCTTGCACCGCTTGCTCTGGGAACATATGCGTTTTTGGCCAGCCTGCATTGGCGGCATCAATCTCAACAAAAGCAAAATCAAATTCGCCATATTTCTGTCCAATTTCCGCTAAATGTTTACTGTAGCCGGTGTCTCCGCTCCAAAAGAGGCGTTGTCCGTTTGCTTCCAAGACAAAAGAAGCCCACAGCGTTTTATTACGATCGGTTGTCCAGCGAGAAGTATAGTGTTGAGCAGTTTCTGCGGTCAGTTTTATCTCACCGAGCATACTGCTATCACCCCAACCCAATTCGGTAATGTTTTCCGCCGGCACGCCCCAAGATTGTAATCTCGCTCCCACACCTAATGGTGCAATAAAGCGATCAACTTTATCCGCTAAATGGCGAATCGTATCCGCTTCCAAATGATCATAGTGATCGTGCGTCAGTAGCACCGCATCGAGCTTTGGTAAGTTTTTCAGTTCAATTGGCGCTTCTTGAAAGCGAGGGGCAATCAACGGAAAATTGAGCGGATTCGCATTGCCGAAAACCGGATCGATTAAAATACGCTGACCGCTTAACTCTAAAATTGCCGAAGAATGTCCTAACCAGTAGTAAGCGAATTGTTCTGCTTGTCCAAAGCTGTTCTGATCTAACATCGCCATCGGTAAAGGTGCTTTCGGTGTATAACCGTCATAACGAATAAAGCCACCTTTGCCGGTTGCCTGTTCTGGATAGTAAGGCAATTCCGGTTCATACAAATTGGTAAATTGTCCGTTTTTGTAATACGGCAGATCACGAAAGCGACTTTCGTCTGGTAAGCCGCCAATATTACGGTAGAGCATTACCCCCAATATAGCGACCACCAACAGTAATCCAGCAAGTAAATACACTAAACCTTTTAAGTATTTCTTCACATTATGCTCCCACGCCGATTAACGCTTTTGCGTGAAATGCGATATGTTTTTCGATAAAACTGGCGATAAAGAAATAGCTGTGATCATAGCCTTCGTGCAAATTTAGTGTGACATCAAAGCCCAATTTTTGTGCTTTTTCGGTAAACATTTCCGGCTGTAATTGGGTTGGATAGAAGCTATCGGCAAGCCCTTGCTCAATCAAAATAGGGCGAGCCGGTGATACCTTATCTAATAACGCAAAGCTGTCATATTCCGCCCAAGCGGTCTGATCTTCGCCTAAATAAGCGGTGAAGGCTTTTTGTCCCCACGGTACTTGGCTTGGGGTAACGATCGGCGAGAAAGCCGAGATCGCACAGTAACGATCCGGATTCTTTAAGCCGATTTGGATCGCACCGTGTCCGCCCATACTGTGACCTGAAATTGAACGTTTATCACTAACTGGGAAGTTTGCTTCAATAAGTGCCGGTAGCTCTTGCACAATGTAATCGTACATTCTGAAATGTGCAGCCCACGGTTGTTGGGTGGCATTCAGGTAGAAACCGGCACCTTGACCTAAATCATAGCCTTCATCATTTGCAACGGATTCGCCACGTGGTGAGGTATCCGGCATCACAATCGCAATACCGTGCTGTGCGGCAAATTGTTGGGCGCCGGCTTTGGTCGCAAAGTTCTCATCGGTACAAGTCAGCCCCGAAAGCCAATAAAGCACCGGCACTTTTTGCCCTTGTTCCACTTGCGGTGGTAAGTAGATAGCAAAGGTCATCTCACAATGGGTGCTGTTCGAATAATGTGTATAACGTTCGTGATAGCCGCCAAACATTTTATAGCGGGCAATTTGAGTAAGTGCGGTCATTTTTCTCCCTTTTTTACGACTTAATTGAGCGATATTCTTTTGCTAAGGCACGAACCACAGCCGGACGATTCGCAATCTGTTCCGCCCAACGCATCAGATGCGGATATTCGTGTACCGCTAAAAATTCAGCAGCATCATACACACGATTTAACACGATTTGTCCATACCAGCCCCAAATTGCAATATCGGCAATACTGTAATGTTCACCACAAATATAGTTTTTGTCGGCAAGCTGTTTATTTAACAAGTCTAACTGGCGTTTCGTTTCAAGGGTAAAACGGTTAATCGGATATTCTTGCTTAGTCGGTGCATATTTGTAGAAATGCCCGAAACCGCCGCCCACGTAAGGTGCACTTGCCATTTGCCAAAATAACCAAGACAAACATTCGGTACGCTCGCTGAAATCGCTTGGTAAGAACGCGTTAAATTTTTCAGCTAAATAAAGCAAAATCGCACCGCTTTCAAATACCGGCTGCGGTTTTTCACGGCTGTAATCGAGTAACGCTGGAATTTTTGAATTTGGGTTAATCGCCACAAAATCCGAACCGAATTGATCACCTTGTCTAATATCGATCAGAAACAGATCATAAGCGGCTTTTTCGATGCCAAGTTCTAATAATTCCTCAAGCAGAACGGTAACTTTTACGCCGTTTGGTGTACCGAGAGAATAAAGTTGTAAATCGTGTTCGCCTTTCGGTAAATGCTGTTCAAATAAAGCACCTGAAGTCGGGCGATTGATATTAGCAAATTGTCCACTGTTTGGCGCTTCCCATTGCCATACTTTTGGCGGTTGATATTCGGTTGTCATTGCTTTTCTCCATTGAATTTGCAAAAAATTGTGTAAATTTTACCGCTTGTTAAGTTATAAACGCTAATCACTTTTTCTGATGTTTAATATAAAACGGATTGATGTCTGGTTATATAGAGCGAAGATAAAAATAGGCAGAGGTTCTGCCTATTTTGTGATGAGAATGTGATTACTCTTGGAACGGATTAAACACTCGCACGCCGGTTTTTGCAAAATCCGCCACATTGCGAGTGACTAAAATCAGATTGTGTTGAATTGCAGTCGCTGTAATCCACGCATCATTTTCAGGAGCATGATCGGGAATATGTAATTTGGCACAAATGCGGGCAGTTTCTTCATCAATATTAAGGATTTTGCCTCTAAAAGTGGTTTTAATATCATTTTCAAACCAGTTTCTTAGCATTGTTCCTTGTTTGGGATCTTTACGTTCCATCGCTAAGATGCCTCGTTCAAGTTCCATTAAGACAACTGCATTAGTATAAATTTGAAATGCTGGAATAGTCGCAAGCCACGCAACAACACCTTGATTAGCCTTTCCTTTTTCAATCTTACGAGTTTCACTAATTAAATTTGTATCCAGTAAATACATTAGTTCCTCCTAGAACTCTACTGGACGGCGTTGTCCACGACTACGAGGTTGCAATTCAAGTTCTATATCCGCCACATTTGGATCGCTTGGTGTTAAGGCTTCTAATGCACTCCTGAATACAGGAGCCGTTTGGCGTTCATATTCAGTATAGTTCATCAACACAAACGCTGGCTCGCCTCGGTTGGTGATAATTACAGGGGCGGTAAGTGCCGCCTTTTGAGCTTTGCCAAGGTTTTGATTAAATTCACGGCTGGTTATAATTTTCATATTAATTTCTCCTTTTGTAGCTAAGTTGCTACAAAAATAATAGTCTATTTTATATACATTAGCAAGCTCGTTGCAAAATGACAGGAAGATTTTAGAGAAGAAGCTCGGTAGGAAAACAAAAGGGGCTTACGCCCCTTATATTATTAAATTAGAAATGAATCACCGTGCGGATTGATTTACCTTCGTGCATTAAATCAAAGGCTTTGTTGATGTCTTCCAACGGCATAGTGTGAGTGATGAAATCACGCAATTTAAATTCGCCTTTCATAAATTGGTCTATAATGCCCGGTAATTCGGTGCGTCCTTTCACACCACCGAATGCTGAACCACGCCATACACGACCTGTCACTAATTGGAACGGACGCGTACGGATTTCCGCACCTGCCGGTGCTACGCCGATAATAATGCTTTCACCCCAACCTTTGTGACAACATTCCAACGCAGAACGCATTAAATCTACATTGCCCACACATTCAAATGAGAAATCTACGCCGCCGTCAGTCATCTCGATAATTACATTTTGAATTGGCTTATCGTAATCTTTCAGGTTGATACAATCCGTTACGCCAAGCTCTTTGGCTTTCTCAAATTTAGCCGGATTAATGTCGATCGCAATAATACGACCTGTGCTCACCATTCTTGCACCGATAATTGCTGCTAAGCCGATACCGCCTAAGCCGAAAATCGCGACTGTATCGCCTTTTTTCACTTTTGCAGTATGCGTTACCGCACCGATACCGGTGGTTACGCCACAACCAAGCAAGCACACTTCATCAAGCGGTGCATTTTCCTGAATTTTTGCTAATGAGTATTCGGAAACAACCGTATGTTCGGAGAAGGTTGAAGTGCCCATATAGTGGAAAATCGATTACGCCTTCACCGACTGCTTCTACGATCTCTGCACCTTCGTGACCAAGTACACATGGAAACACACCTTCGCTATCTTGACCGGAAAGAGTATAAGCATCAGTATGACACACACCGGTTGCCACTAAACGGGCTAATACTTCGCCTTTTTGCGGCGGCATTAAATCCAATTCTTCAATTTTTAATGGTTCATTCGGCGCCCAAGCGACCGCCGCACGGGTTTTAATAAATTCCATTGCTTTCCTTCTTTTTATAGATTGCAGTAAAAAACTCTATAAATTTTACCGCTTGTTTTAATATAAATGCTAATCACTTTTCGTAATAAGAGATATAAATAGAATTGATGTCTTAACCTGTGTATCTGGTACTGAAAAACCCCCTTTTCGCCTGAGAAAAAATGACATACAATCCGGACAGTTTTTACCCATACACAGAAGGAAAACATTATGACAACAGAATTTAAACAAGTAGGTTGGATTGGCTTAGGTCAAATGGGTGTACCAATGGTAAATCGTTTATTAGCACACGATATTGAAGTCGGTGTGTTTAATCGAAATATCGCTAAATGCAGCGAATTTGCTGAAAAAGGTGCGAAAGTGTATGGTTCTGCTGCTGAACTTGTGCGTGCTTACGAAGCGGTTATTTTGATGGTGTCTGATTTTGCTGCGGCAAAAGATATTCTCAATGAGGAAGTTTGCGCCAATTTAAACGGCAAAATTATTGTGAATATGAGTACTGTTTCACCTACTGAAAATAATCAGTTAAAAGTGATTGTTGAACAACACGGCGGACGTTTTGCCGAAGCACCGGTTTCAGGTTCTATTGTGCCGGCGACCAACGGTACGTTATTAATTTTATTTGGTGGCGATGAGGCTGTGCTTAATCCGTTGCGTAATGTTTTCAGCATCTTAGGACAACGCACTTTCCATTTTGGTGATGTGGGTAAAGGCTCAGGTGCGAAATTAGTATTGAATTCATTGCTCGGTATTTTCGGTGAAGCCTATGCGGAAGCAATGTTAATGGGCGAACAATTCGGCATCGACTTAAATGAATTAGCGGAAGCGCTTGGTGACTCGGCAATGAACTCACCGATGTTCCAAACTAAAAAGCCATTGTTACTCGCAAAAGAATTCCCTGCAGCATTTATGCTCAAACACGCAAGTAAAGATCTCAATCTCGCTTGCGGTGAGCTGGAAAAAGCAAATCTAGATCTACCCACAGTAAAAACTGTAGCCGAACAATATCGCAATGCTGTTGCCGCCGATCTCGGCGAGCAAGACGTTTCAGGCATTTATTTGCAGTTGGCGAAATAGTCCTCCTTATTTGAAAAGAAACGCTGTCAGACAAAGCCTGACGGCGTTTTTTATATTCTGAAGAAAGCTGAAATTAGTGTAATATATACTTATCTCAATAAATACAGGAAAACAGCAATGACGGCTCGCTATAACGAAAAAACCAGAGTTCAAATTCCCGCAGTAGCACATTTAGGGCGTTTGGGATATCAATACCTTTCGCTAAAAACAGCGCAATGGGATGTTAGCAATAACATTTTTGGTGAGATTTTTAAGTCGGCGATTGCAAAAATTAACCCAAATTTGACTACTTTTGATCTTGAACGAGAGTTGAAAGATGTGGCGATGTTGCTCAAAAATGAAGATTTAGGGCAAGCGTTTTATAAGCGTTTACTGCAAGTTGGCACAGCTCGCCTGATTGATTTTGACTGTATTGAGAACAACCAATTTCACGTTGTTGCCGAACTAACTTGTGGTGACAAAGACGGTGACAATTTCCGTCCGGATATTACCCTACTGATTAACGGTTTACCGTTAGTGTTTTTAGAAGTGAAAAAGCCGAATGCCCAAAATGGATTGCAATCGGAGTTTGAGCGTATGCAATATCGCTGTAAAAAGCCAGCTTTCCGTCCTTACATCAACGCCACTCAGTTGATGATTTTTTCCAATAATCAGGAATATCAAGCTGCTGATCGCTATAAAACTCAGGGGGCATTTTATGCGACGACAGGTTTTCATGGTGTACAGTTTAATTATTTCCGTGATGAGGGAGAAATTGCCGAAGAACAAGCGGTCAAATTAAACGAAAATCTTGCAATTTTACCAGAGGCGGAATTAAACCGTATTTTGTTAGACTTTAATGAGCCGATGTTGAAAAACGATGCGGAATTTCGTACCAATCTTGATCCAAATTCACCGACTAATCGTCTTTGTACTGCATTATTGCATAAAGAACGTTTGTTATTTCTGTTGAAATACGGCATTGCCTATGTAGAAGAGCAAGGTAGCGTGGAAAAACACGTAATGCGTTATCCACAACTGTTTGCGACTAAGGCGATCAGCCGCCATTTAGCAGCAGGTAAAAAGAAAGGCATTATTTGGCACACTCAAGGCAGTGGTAAAACGGCGCTGGCGTATTACAACGTACGAGTACTCACTGATTTTTATCAACGCCAAAATGTGATTCCTAAATTCTATTTCATTGTGGACAGACTTGATTTACGCAATCAGGCAATATCGGAATTTAGCCATCGTGGATTACAAGTAAATAGTATTAACAGCCGTGAAGAATTTGCTCAAGAAATGCGGAAAGCTGCTGCATTGAGTAACTGTAGCGGTGATCCTGAAATTACGGTGATCAATATCCAAAAATTCCAAAATAGTAATGTAGCGGAATTTATTCCTGATTACGACATCAGTGTGCAGCGTATCTTTTTTATTGATGAAGCACACCGCAGTTTTGGTAATCAAGCACAAACCGTGAGCCAATTTTTAGCTAGCCTAATCCAAGCAGACCCAAGTGCGGTACATATTGGCTTGACGGGCACACCATTGCTCGGAGGCGGTAAAAACCGAGTTGGCTCAACGGCAATTTTTGGTGATTACATTCATAAGTATTACTACAATCAATCCATTGCAGACGGTTACACGCTCCGCCTGATTCGTGAAGAAATCGAAAGCAATTACAAAGCGGAACTTAGCCAAATTTTGGCGGACTTGCAAATTCAACAAGGCAGTATTAAAAGCCGAGCCATTACCAGTCGCCGCCGTTTTGTTGAGCCAATGCTAGACTACATCGTGCAGGATTTTGAAAAATTCAGACGACAAAAAGCCGACAATTCGCTCGGGGCGATGGTGATTTGCGACAGTAGCGATCAAGCCCGAATGATGCACTTTCTATTCAACCAAAAATATGCAGAAAATCCGCAAGATTTGACCGCTTACCGTGAAAAACTGGCTGAAAATGATCCGCACTTTTTTGATGAATTACCGAAAGTTGCCGAGCCAACTGCAACTTATAACCTAGCTAAACGTACGGTAACATCTGCAAGTTTGATTTTATCGGACGAAGGCGATAAAACTTACCGTAAAGACCTTGTGGACGATTACAAAGCCGGCAAAACCGATTTACTGTTTGTTTACAATATGTTGCTCACAGGTTTTGACGCAAAACGTCTGAAAAAGCTCTATTTAGGGCGAGTAATCAAAGAACATAACCTATTGCAAGCTCTCACAAGGGTGAACCGTACCTATAAGGACTATGAATTTGGTTATGTGGTAGATTTTGCTGATATTCAGGCGGAATTTGATAAAACCAATGCTGCCTACCAAGCGGAATTACAACTTGAATTAGGCGATGAAGCGGAACATTATTCCCAACTTTTCAAATCGCAAGCGGAAATCGATCAAGACATCGCTCAAATCAAAGAGGTACTTTTTGATTTTGAAACTGAAAATGCCGAAATTTTCCGCCAACAGCTTGATGAAATTGACGACAAACAAAAATTACTCGAATTAAAACGCACGTTGGAATTGGCAAGAAGCCTGTATAACCAGCTCAAAGTGGACGAAAAATCAGGCTTAGAACGCCTTGATTTTGAGCAATACAACGTGCTTTACCGCCAAGTGCTAGACCGTCTGTTCCAAGTAAATACTATGGAACGAGTGGATTCGGGCGATTTGCAAGGCGTGTTAAACGAGGCATTGGAAAATATCTACTTCACATTCCACAAAAAAAGTGAGGCAGAATTAAAATTAGCCGACAGTTTACAAGACCAAATGCGGAAAACTCGTGAAGCTTTCGCTCGCAACATAGACCAAAAAGATCCTGAATTTGTCCGTTTACTAGACGAATTGAAACATCTGTTTGAAAAACGTAACGTGCAATCTGTAAGCCAAGCGGAAATGCAAATGCACATTGATGAATTCGCCAAACTAGAACGCCAAATTGGTAAATTAAATGCCGAAAATGACCGCTTGTCGCTCAAATTTTCAGGCGATGCTAAATTTGTCCGCATTTTCAAACGTGGCGTACAAGATTTTGGCTTGCAACAAAACCGTAGCCATTTTATGGAAGGCTTACAGCAGATTAAATTTAGCAACGACCAATTTGTGCTAAATCAGGGTGATTTACTCCAAAGCTCTTCGAGCTATTTTGAAAAAGAGAGTTTACGTACGGTGACGAAACTCAAAAGCGAGTTCCAATTGCCGCTCGATAACAAAGCCTTAATGAACTTAAATAAATTGATTGTGAGTGAGTATATAGGGGCGTAGTATGAAAAACTGGAATGATATTGAGCAAATGCTACTTTCTGGCAATTTTCAGGCAGAAATAGGGGTGGAGTACAAAGAAGCCAAAAATGATGTCCCCAAATCTTTTTGGGAAAGTTATTCTGCTTTTGCTAATCAATCAGGTGGCTTTATTTTGTTAGGCGTTGCCGAGAAAGAAAAAAATAAATTTGAGATTTCTGGAGTCAATAAGCCAGAACAAATTAAAGACCTTATTTTTTCACAATCTCAAAGTCAAAAAGTCAGTGTTTCGCTACTCAATGATGATGACGTTAAAGTATTTGAGATTCAGGGAAAACAGGTTATTGCAACCTATATTCGCCGAGCAGAAATCAATGAAAGACCCGTGCATTTAAATCAAGATTATCGACTTTCTTACATTCGGCTAAATACTGGCGATCATAAATTAACGGACAGTGAATTACGCTCTTTTCTTTCTAGTTATTCCAAAAAAGATGAAGATGGACGTATTTTGCCTTTTGCTACATTAGCACATCTCAATTTAGGCACGTTAAATAAATATCGAAATTTATTGAAAGCACATAATCCAAATTCATCACTTTTAACGCTTTCGGATCAAGATTTGATCGAGCGAATTGGTGTATTTAATTATGACGTATCAGCTAATCAATCAGGGATTACCTATGCAGGCTTGCTTTTATTTGGTAAAGGCAATGTCATTAAATCGGTGTTTAAGCATTTTTTCTTTGAGTATTACGAAAAAAGCGAGCAAAACAACCGCTATGATTTACGTATTACCGATTTTGATCTTGATGACGGCAATCTTTTTGAGTTTTATCTCAAAGTGTCGCCACTTATTACCGCACTTGGCAAGGACAGCCATTTTAAATTAGATAATCTCACTCGTACGGAAGAAAATGAAATTACCGATGCCTTACGAGAAGCCTTAGTTAATGCCATTGCTCACGCAGATTATTTTAATGACGTGCGACATTTAAAAATCATAAAAACGCAAAATCAAATCAGTTTTGAAAATGCAGGGGTAATGTTGGTTGATGTAGGACAAGCGATTCAAGGCAATCGTTCTGAATGTCGTAATGGTACGTTACACAACATCTTGCGTAGAATTGGGCTTTGTGAACGCCAAGGACAAGGAGTGAGGGATATTTTTGAGCATTGGCAAGGGCGTTATTTCACGCCACCTAAACTTGAGAGTCAAATTGATTACACGAAACTCACGCTTACTTTCCACGATGGCGAAATTGCAAATTGGGCAGAAAATTTGACCGCTTGTTTTGGTACAACCTTTACGAAATTGAAGAGTGTACCGAAAGATTGTTTATTATTTATTGCGGTAAATGGGCAACAAGCAAGCCATAAACAAATTGTAGAAGGTATTCCGCAATACACAGGGCGAGAAATTACCCTTGCCTTAGCCCAACTCAAAAATAAAGGTTTTTTAACGGTAACAGGCGAAAAACGTGTAGATAGAATTTACTTGCTCACGGAGTTAGTCAAAACAAAATCAAATTTTGATTATGATCGGATAAAAACCACAACGGACCACAATGAACCCTTAAATCATCAGGGAGAAGGCGTGGTGGGCTATTCACACAGCTTAGGCAAAGTCCAAGTAAATGACCAAGTTACCCCCCTAGCTACCCCCCTAGCTACTCCCCTAGCTAGATTAGTGCAGGTGTTGGGTAATGATGAAAAAGGTATTGTGCAATTAGCGGAAGATTTATCCATAACAGATAAAAAGCATATTCGGAAAACTTACATAGCACCAGCATTGAAACAAGCGTTAATTGAGATGACGATTCCTGATAAAACAACGAGTCCTAACCAAAAATATCGCTTAACCGAAAAAGGCAAACAACATTTAATGAAGAGTAACCCAAAATGACCGAACAACGTTTTCAACAAAAAACCAAAGAATTGATCGACAGCTTAAAAGCCATTTGTGCGAGTTATGGGCTGGGGAATGATGGCAATGAATTTAAAATCATCACTCAAGTGTTTTTGTATAAATTTCTCAACGATAAATTTGCTTTTGAAATCAAGCAGATTGAGCCGTCTTTGGCGGAGTGTGAAAGCTGGGAGCAGGCGTTGAGCGAGATGTCCGTTGATGATTTTGACTTTTTAACAATGCAGATGAATGGCGACACCGCCATTTTGCGACCAAATCAATTTATCAGCCATTTGTTCAACCAATCGAACATCGCCAACTTTGCCAATCTGTTTGATGAAACCCTAATGGACATTGCCGCCCACAATGCGGATATTTTCTCGGTGAAAACTGAAGGCGGGGCGAAAATCAACTTGTTTGAGCGTGTTAGCCAATACATTGCCGACCCAAGCAAGCGAGACGCCTTCTGCCGTGCGGTGATTAACAAATTGGTGGAATTTAGTTTTGAGCATATTTTCAACCAAAAATTTGATTTTTACGCCACGATTTTTGAGTATCTCATCAAAGATTACAACACCAACTCGGGCGGAAAATATGCCGAATACTACACGCCACACGCGGTGGCTCGTATTATGGCGGCAATTCTCGTGCCTGAAAACGTGCGCGGGCAGTTACAAAATGTCAGCTGTTACGACCCGTCCGCAGGCTCTGGCACTTTGTTGATGAACATCGCCCACGCCATTGGCGAAGAAAAATGTACCATTTACACACAGGATATTTCGCAAAAATCGTCAAACTTGTTGCGATTAAACCTGATCTTGAACAATCTTGTCGCCAGCATTCCTAATGTGGTGCAAGGCAACACGATGACGCACCCTTACCACAAATCGGGCGATCAACTCCGCCAGTTTGATTACATCGTGTCTAACCCACCGTTCAAAATGGATTTCAGCGAAGTGCGAGAAGAATTAGCCACGCCCGCCCACAAGGATCGCTTTTTTGCTGGCGTGCCAAACGTGCCAAAAGCCAAAAAAGAGGGAATGGCGATTTATCAGCTTTTTGTTCAGCACATCATTCACTCGCTCAAGGCAGACGGCAAGGCTGCGGTGGTGTTGCCAACGGGCTTTATTACCGCACAATCGGGTATTGATAAAAAAATCCGAGAATTTCTGGTGAGCGAAAAAATGTTAGCGGGCGTGGTATCAATGCCGTCTAACATTTTCGCTACCACTGGCACGAATGTCTCTATTCTCTTTCTCGACCGAGCTAACAAAGAGAATGTGGTGTTGATTGACGCCAGCAACTTGGGCGAAAAAATCAAAGAGGGCAAAAACCAAAAAACTGTGCTTTCCGCCGAAGAAGAACAACGCATTATTGACGTGTTCAACCAGAAAAAAGCGGAAGACGATTTCTCGGTGGTGGTCTCTTATGCCGACATTGCAGCCAAAAATCATAGCCTATCCGCAGGGCAGTATTTTGACGTGAAAATCGACCATATCGACATCACCGCAGCCGAGTTTGAGCAGAAAATGGCAGATTTTCAACAAAATTTGATCGCACTTTTTGCCGAAAGCAAGACGTTAGAAAGCCAAATTCAGCAACAAATGGCAACGTTAAAATTTAACGCACAAGCGGTGGAAATTAGGGGAAGTTTGCGAGATGAATAAATTGGTATCTTGTCAATTAGGGGATTTAATTGAGTTTCAACGGGGGTATGATTTACCACGTTCGGAATTTGTAGAAGGAGAATATCCTGTTCAATCATCAAATGGGGTTTTAGGCTACCACAATGAATATAAAGTGGAAGCTCCCGGAATTACTATTGGGCGAAGTGGAACAGTTGGTATTCCTCATTTATTGAGAAAGAATTTTTTTCCACATAATACTGCGTTATTCGTTAAGGATTTTAAAGGGAATGATGTTGAATATATCTATTATCTTTTACATTATTTAGATTTAGGAAATCAAAAGTCAGGTTCAGGTGTTCCTACAATGAACCGAAACCATTTACACCCATTAAAAATAAAGGCATATACTGATTTAGAAACCCAACAAAAAATCGCCCAAGTGCTTTCCACATTGGATCGCAAAATTGCCCTAAATCAACAAATTAACGCCGAACTAGAAAAAATGGCGAAAACGCTCTACGACTACTGGTTTGTGCAATTCGACTTCCCCGATGAAAACGGCAACCCCTACAAATCATCAGGCGGCGAAATGGTTTACCACCCCGAACTAAAACGAGAAGTGCCGAAGGGGTGGGGAAAATCAACTATTGGCGAAATTGAAAATAATATCGTAACGGGTAAAACACCCTTAAAAGAAAAGCCTGAATATTTTAATGGAGATATTCCATTTATTACGATTGGCGATATTCGTGGAAATACATTTATCGTAAAAACAGAAGAAAAATTGACCGTACTTGGAGCTGATACTCAGAAAAATAAATACTTACCTGAAAATGCTATTTGTGTAACTTGTATTGCAACGGTAGGATTAGTTGGTTTTGTAACTGAATTGTCACAAACTAATCAACAAATAAATTCAATTATTTGTGAAAATGAATTTAATCGTTATTACCTTTATTTTGCTTTATTGGATTATTTTTCTGTTGCTGGTGCAAAAACAGGAAACACATTTGCAAATATGAATAAGAATGATTTTGCTAATATCATGATGCTCGAACCAAATAATAAAATTCTGGAAAAATATTTTGTTGCTGTAAATCCAATTTTTGAAAAAATCAAAACCAACGCCAAAGAAACCCAAAAACTCACCCAACTCCGGGATTTTCTTTTGCCAATGTTAATGAATGGGCAGGTTGAGGTGGTGTAGGGTGGAAAATAGGACGCACGCAGTGCGTCCCTACCATGACTACCGAATTTGGTATTAAAGGAGAAGCGAATTGCACAACACAATGCCTAAAATCTACATCGGTACCGGCGGTTATAGCGACACGGATTTGGTTGGGACGCTATATCCGCATGGTACGGCAAAAAGTGATTTTTTAACGATTTATAGTTGTCATTACGATACGGTTGAAATCAATAGTTCTTTTCATGCGCCTATTGGTGAAAAGGCATTACAAGGCATGGTGGAAAAGGCGGAGAAGCGGTTAAAATTTTCAGTAAAATTGCATCAAGATTTTAGCCATAACCGTACCGCTACTGCTGAGCAAGCTCGTTATTTTTTGGATGCTTTGCAGCCGCTTATCGAGCAAAATTGTTTGGCTAATTTGTTTGTGCAATTTCCGCATACTTTTGACCGTACGCCGGCGAACCGTCTTTATCTTGCCCAACTTTGTCACTGGTTTGCCGATTTTCCGTTGGCGGTGGAATTTCGCCATGTTAGTTGGCATATTCCTCCGGTGTTTCAAACCTTTGCTAAACAGCCTAATTTGATTTGGTGTAATGTTGATTACCCGCAGAATATCGGTTTGCCGGCGTTTCATTTTCAGAGTTTTCAGAAGACGGCTTATTTACGTTTACACGGACATAACCCCAATTGGTGGGAAGCGGATTTCGCCGCAGAACGGCATGATTATCGCTATCGCGATGATGAGTTAAAACAACTGGCAAATTTACTTTTTCAACAACGCAATGCATTTGATGTGCTTTATCTTTACTTCCAAAACACGACGAAGAGCCATTCTTTCTATAATATCGCAACACTTAAAGGCTATTTAGCCGAGTTAGGATTTGAGGTAAAAACCGAGGTAGATGAACGTAGTGGAGAGCAAGCGAGTTTGTTTTAGCCAATTCAGGTGAATAAGAGTTTGGTCGCTAGAAATAAGAAACCCGCACTTCAAGATAGAAACTTGAAGTGCGGGTAATATGAAAGGTTTTACATCATCGCCGCAATGTATTTTAACATTACACCGGCTGCAATAGCAGAGCCGATTACACCGGCTACGTTTGGCCCCATTGCGTGCATTAATAAGAAGTTTTGTTTGTCATATTCCAAACCGACTTTATTTGATACACGAGCCGCCATTGGCACGGCAGAGACACCGGCAGAACCGATAAGCGGGTTAATTTTGTTTTTGCTGAATTTATTCATCAATTTCGCCATTAATACACCGCTCGCTGTGCCGATACAGAACGCCACGATACCTAATAATAAGATACCGAGAGTTTGTGGTTGTAAGAATTTATCCGCCACTAATTTTGCACCGACCGATAAGCCAAGGAAAATTGTTACTATATTGATCAGCGCGTTTTGTGCCGTATCATTCAAACGTTCCACCACGCCACTGACGCGCATTAAGTTACCGAAACAGAACATACCGAGTAACGGTGCTGCATCCGGCAGTAATAATGCTACTAATAAGAGTAAGATAATCGGGAACAGAATTTTTTCTCGATTGCTTACTGTGCGTAATTGCACCATACGGATTTTACGTTCGGCATCTGTAGTTAACGCTTTCATAATCGGCGGCTGGATCAACGGCACTAGCGCCATATAAGAGTAAGCCGCTACTGCAATCGCACCGAGTAATTCAGGCGCAAGTTTACTTGCCAGATAGATTGCGGTCGGACCGTCAGCACCACCGATAATCCCAATCGCTGCGGCTTGCGGTAGAGTAAAGTCAATAATACCTAACCAGTTCAAACCTAAAGCGCCAAGTACGGTTGCGAAAATACCGAATTGTGCCGCTGCACCTAATAAGAGTGTACGAGGGTTTGCTAGTAACGGGCCAAAGTCCGTCATTGCGCCTACGCCCATAAAGATAATGAGTGGTGCAACCCCATAACCAATCGCCACTTTATAGAATAGCGCTAACACACCGGCGGTATAGCCCATATCTCCGGCAATCACTTCTAGCTCGTTTTGTACCGAAGGAGCAACTAGTGCAATCGCTTCTTTAATGCTATGTACATCCAAACTTGTGCTATTTACTTTCGCCGCAATAATCGCTAGCTGTTCGGTTGTGCCGTGATGTAACAGGTTATCTAAAGCGGTCATTGCCAAACCGGCTTCCGGAATATTGGATAACAAACCGCCAAAGCCGATTGGTAAGAGAAGGAGCGGTTCAAAGCCACGGGCAATTGCAAGCCAGAGCAATAGCAGACTTACCGCAATCATAATGGCTTGTCCTAGCTCCATATGCATAATGCCCATGCCCTGAAACAGAGCGATAATACTTTCCATATCAACTCCTTATCGTTTAAGCAAGATTCATTAATACTTGATCAACTGCAACGACATCACCTTGTTTTGCCGCAATACCTTGGACTTTACCGGCTTTTGGTGCGCAAATTTGAGTTTCCATTTTCATTGCTTCAAGAATTAATAACACATCACCTTCCGCAACTTGTTGACCTTCGGTTACTTCAACTTTAAGAATGTTACCTGCCATCGGTGCTTTGACTGGTTCAGCATTTGCACTGGTTGCTGCAGGAGCTGCAACTTGTGGTGCTGTCGGTGCAATATTTGTAATATCACCACCTTCACTGACTTTCACCACAAAGGCTTTGCCTTCAAGTTCAACCGTATAAACGGCTGGTTCGCCTGCTTTTGCTGTGTGAGAAGCGGTCGGTTCTGCCGCTTCTTTTGCAACTTCTGCGGTCGGAGCCGGTTCGAAGGCAGTCGGATTATTACGATTTTCTAAGAATTTCCAACCGACTTGTTGGAATAATGCCACGATTAACACGTCATCAATCGTATTTTCTGAAAGCGTGATGCCTTTCTCTTTAGCCTGTGCAGTAACTTCCGCCACTAATTTATCGATTTCCGGTGCGATATGGTTTGCCGGACGATCGGTAATCGGCGCAGCACCTTCAAGCACACGTTCTTGTAACGCTTTATTAACCGGCGCAGGCGTACGACCGTATTCGCCTTTTAAAATACCGGCGGTTTCTTTGGCGATGGTTTTGTAGCGCTCGCCCATTAACACGTTCATTACTGCTTGGGTGCCGACAATTTGAGATGTTGGCGTAACAAGCGGAATATTACCGAGATCTTCACGTACGCGAGGGATTTCTTGTAATACAAGATCAAGTTTGTCACTTGCATTTTGTTGTTTTAACTGGCTTTCAAGGTTAGTTAGCATACCGCCCGGCACTTGTGCAACTAAAATACGGCTGTCTACACCACGTAATTGCCCTTCAAACTTCGCATATTTTTTACGAACGTCACGGAAGTAAGCTGAGATTTTTTCAAGTTGAGGAATGTTCAAACCGGTGTCGTAAGGCGTGCCTTGAAGTGTTGCGACAATAGATTCAGTTGCCGGATGACCATAAGTGCCGGACATTGAAGAAATAGAGGTATCTACACCGTCAACACCCGCTTCAATCGCTTTTAATAATGCCATTTCCGCCATACCGGTGGTTGAGTGGCAGTGTAAGTGAAGTTCTACGTCATAACGTTTTTTAATTTCACTGACTAACTCGTACGCAGCCATTGGGGTTAAGATACCTGACATATCTTTGATAACGAGAGAATCTACCCCGATTTCCAATAATTGTTCGGTCACATCTAACCACGTTTGTAAGGTGTGTACCGGACTGGTGGTATAACTTAACGTACCTTGTGCATGACCGCCGTGTTTTTTGACCGCTTGTAATGCCGCTTGCATATTGCGAGGGTCATTTAACGCATCGAACACACGGAACACATCCATTCCGTTTGTGATGCAACGTTCTACAAAGCGATCTACCACATCATCAGCGTAATGGCGGTAGCCTAATAAATTTTGTCCGCGTAATAACATTTGCAGTGGTGTATTTGGAATCGCTTTTTTCAACTCACGCAAACGTACCCAAGGATCTTCGCCTAAAAAACGGATACAGCTATCAAATGTTGCTCCGCCCCATGCCTCTAAAGACCAATAGCCGATTTTATCTAATTCAGCTGCAATCGGTAACATATCGTCTAAACGTAGGCGTGTCGCAAACAAAGATTGATGTGCATCACGTAAAACAACATCAGTAATCGCAATTTTTTTGTTTTGAATAGTCATGATAAAAATCCTCTATTATTTTAATCCTTGTTGGCGACGGTGATGAGCGATAGCGGCTACAATCACAGGTCGTAAACGTTCTAAATCATTGATTGGAGTGCTGCTTGATACAGGTTTTGCTACGGGGGCAGGGATAGGTTCAGGAAAGTATTTATTAATTAGCGTAGAAATGAAACTAATCGCATAAATTAACACGATAAGGAAAAGTAACACGAAGCCCATTCCTGAAATCATCAAATTTATACCTTCACCAAAAAGTTCTGCATTTGTCATAAATATATCCTTATTTGTGTGATGTCTTTTAAAGATAGGCAAGATAATGCTTTTCTGCAAATGGTTTAGCTCAGAAATGCGGAGCAGTTCACAAATTTTTTCTTCATTTGATTAAGAAGCGGTTGAAATTGGAGAATATTTTGCAAGTTTTACTCCAAATTTAACCGCTTATTTATATTTTTTTATGGAAAAAAGGGGAAGAAAATAGGAAGTAAAATTAAACTTACAATCGTAGAGACGATAATGAGTGGTAAGCCTGCTTTAACATAATCCATAAATTTATAACCGCCAATTGATAACACCATAGTATTAGCAGGCATACCGATTGGTGTTGCATAAGCACAAGAACTGCCAATAACAGTTGCCATTAGTACTGCACGAGGATCTGCTTCCAATGAGCTGGCGATTGATAAACAAATTGGTGCGAGTAATGCTACGGTTGCAGTATTTGACATAAAATTAGTCAGTACACAGCTAATGATAAAGACGGTAGCCAATAATGCAAATGGACTTGGATTTGAACCTAATAAACTAATGACAAAATTGGCAATATCTTTACCTGCGCCAGTATTGTTTAATGCTGTCGCAAGCGCTAAGGTGCCACCGAATAAGAAAATGACTTGGCTATCAATAGATGCATAGGCTTGTTTTTCACTCATTACTCCTGCAACAACAGTAATAATGCACCTACGCAAGCTGAAACATAGAGTTTTATGCCTATTACATCTTCAAGTACCATTGCTAATAAAGTACCGACTAAGATGACAAGTGAAAGCCATTGTTTCCAAGTAGGGATATCAGTTATTTCTTTTTTATTATAAATTGAATTTTCGATACTTAAATTTTCGGTATTCGGTAAAAAGCGGTAACCAATCAAAACGAAGTAAATAATGCCGACGATAAGAATAGGTAAGCCAATTTGGGCATATTCAAAAAAACCAAATCTGAGATTTACTTGTTCTAAAATACCCTGTGCAATTAGGTTACCGGGTGCACCGATAAGAGATAAATTACCGCCCATTGCTGCTGCAAAAACTAACGGCATTAGCAGACGTGAACGAGCAAATCCTGATTTGGTGGCAATGCCCACTACGACGGGAATTAGAATAGCTGCTGTGCCAGTGTTAGATAATACACCTGACATCAGTCCTGTAGTAAGCATTAAGACAATAGTGAGTTGTCGCTCGGTTTTGGCGAATTTTGAAACTAAACCGCCGATTTTATTTGCCATACCTGTTTCAAACAATGCACCACCAATAACGAACATTCCAACGAATAAAATCACGTTACTGTCCACAAAACCTAAAAAAGCTTCTTTAGGACTAAGTACACCGGTTAAAATTAAACCGATACACACAATCATCGCGGTGACTGCGAGGGGTAATTTTTCCCATACAAACATTACGACAGCGAAAAGTAAAAAGAGTAGCGTTATCGTACTTGTAGCCATAATTGCCTCCAAGATTGAATTTTTGAATTTTGGGTATAAGAATCCCCATACACACAAGTGTATGTATGGGGCTATGTTAATAGACGTTAATCATTATTTAATAAAATCAACGTGTTTACAGATTTTTTCGATTGCTTTGTCTTTACGTTGATTGAAGATGACCTTATTCTCTTCAAAAATGTTGCGACCATGAGTGTCGATGGACACAATTAACGGTCCAAACTCTTTTACTTTGCATACCCAAAGCGTTTCAGGCATACCAAGGTCTTTCCATTGGGCATCAACGATTTCTTCTACACATTCTGCCGCTAGTACTGCACAGCCAGCGGGGAACACACAATGAAGCGCTTTATAATCACGGCAACCCTCCATTGTACCCTGTCCCATCCCACCTTTACCGACAATCACTTTCACGCCGGTTTGCTTGATAAATTCTTTCTCAAATTTTTCCATTCGCATTGAGGTCGTTGGTCCGACCGAAACCATTTCATATTTTGCATCACCAAGCGGCCGAATAATCGGACCTGCATGGAAGATTGCACCGCCATTAATATCTACTGGCAATTTCCGTCCATGATTAATCAAACGGCGGTGTGCTACATCACGACAAGTGACGATATAACCATTTAAGTAAATGATGTCACCAATGTTAATATCTTCAAGATCTTCTGCTTTGATTGGCGTGGTTAAGATTTTTTTGTCGCTCATAATGTTACCCCTGAATGTGAAGTAATAGTGTAGTTGAGGTCTTTATCGAAAATAATATGTCCTTTGCGATGTGCCCAGCAGCCCACGTTTACACTTACGCCGATAACAGAAGGATGACGAGCGGTGTTTTCAATGTTTACTCCTAACACTGACATTCTGCCCATTAAGCCTTGTGGACCTAGACCGATACTATTGATTCCGTCTTCTAACAGTTGCTCCATATAAGCCGCTTTTTCATTTGGGTTACGTTCACCTAATGGGCGGAATAATGCTTTTTTCGATTGCACTGCTGCGGTTTCAACGGAAGTTGCGATCCCTACACCAACCAGTAATGGTGGACACGCATTTAAACCATAACTGGTCATCACATCTAATACGAATTTAGTTACACCTTCGTAGCCTTCGCCTGGCATCAATACTTTTGCTTGACCCGGTAATGAACAGCCACCACCTGCCATATAAGTATCTAATTCCAGTTTGTCACTGTCCGGTACAATTTCCCAAAATACACTTGGTGTGCCTTTACCTACGTTCAAACCAGTATTGTATTCATCAAAGGTTTCTACACTATTGTGACGAAGAGGCGCTTCTTTAGTTGCTTGAATAACCGATTCTTTTAATAAAGCTTCAAGTTCGCCAATATAAGGGAAATTCGCTCCACATTTTACAAAGAATTGAATCACACCAGTGTCTTGACAGCTGGGACGATTTAATTTTTTTGCTAGACGTTGGTTATCAAACATTGCACCGTAAATAATTTTCGGTAATTGCTCTTCCTCTTTTTTACGTAACTCTTCTAATTTTGCCATTACATCGTCCGGTAAAACTTTACCTGTAAAACCGACAAATTTCGCAATGGTATCAGTGAGATAACGTATTCTCTCTTCTTTTGTTATCATAGATCACTCCATTATAGATTTGATTTGTTTAGCCTTTCGACTTCCCACTAAATTAAACAAAACTTTAATGTGGTGAATAATACTGAAGAGATATAAAATAAGTCCAATACGATTTTTTACATACTAAGTATAGGTAAAAATCTATAATGTATCAGATAGTTGAGTTTACTGGATTTTTTGCAAAAATTTTATGAATTTCGACCGCTTATAAGGTAAAAAATGAGGAGAAAAGATGGAATTTCGGCAATTTAAATACGTATTAAAAGTAGCGGAAGAGCGAAATTTTTCCAATGCGGCAAAAAAATTATTTATTTCCCAACCGTCATTGAGCCAATTTATTCAAAAAGTGGAAGAAGAGGTAGGTTCACCATTGTTTGATCGTAGTGTATCTCCATTGAAATTGACCTATGTCGGTGAACTTTATGTGGAAAATGCCAAATCAATAATGAATCTTCAACGTCAATTTGAACAGAAAGTGGATGATATTTTGAATGTCAAACGTGGAAGAGTAACGATCGGTAGTACGCCATTTCGTAGTGCTTACCTACTTTCGAGAGTGCTACCGCTTTTCAGTCAGAAATATCCCAAAATTGATGTACTTTTAAAAGAAGATAGTACTCGTAATTTAGAGGAAATGGTTACGCATGGATATGCTGATTGTGCCATTTCATTATTGCCGGTTAACGAAAAATATTTTGATTATGAAGTTTTGTTTGAAGAAAGAATGCTATTGGCAATTCCTCCGGAGCATAAAATTGCTAAAAAACTAGGTTTAAAAGCAGGAGATCATTCATTTAGTCAAAGAGTATCTTTAGATCAATTTAAACAGAGCCGTTTTATTAAAATGAATAAAAACCATAAGTTACATGAGATGCTCATTCAGCAATGCGAGTTAGCAGGTTATGTTCCTGAAATTGCATTAGAAACAGAAAGTATGACAACGGCTCAAGCATTGGCAGGTGCAGGATTAGGGATAGCATTATTACCTGAAACCTTAGTGTCGAAAAATCATTTTGATAAAGAACCATGTTACGGAGAGCTAGATATACGTCGTACAGTTGTGATTATTTATCGTAAAGATAGTTATTTATCACGTGCAGCTCGAGCATTTATTCAGACACTGCGTGAGATGACCCAATGTCCGTTCTCATCCGAAAAAATGTGGCAAAACGCGGTTTCCCCTGTTCGGTCAGTCCTCGATATTTATAAGTAATTAAACTCCCAATGGGTGGTGGATTTTCACGATCTTTATCTTTAAAACCGGATCCGATACGGAAACGTCCACGCTGGTTTTCACAAGTGATTGCGCCCAGTTTATCGCGATATTTCCCTTTGCCGTTATGGTGAGCAATGACGGTACATTCTTCATCTAATACGGGTTTTAATTTGAGAATTTGTGCAGAACGTCCTTTTATGTAAGCAGTATTCGGGTTACGTACCACAACGCCTTCGCCGTGTTGAGCAAGTACTTGCTGGTAAAATTGCATTAAATGGGCTTTGTCTTGAATCGGAATCTGTTCAATGATTTGAATATAAGGGGTAGGATGCTGTGAAAGATAATTTTTCAATTTAGTTAATCTTTCAAACAAATTGCCATCGGCATTCGGTACATCAAAAACATAAAGTTTCAACTTATACCAGCCTTTAGGCTCACTGGCTCTGACTGTACTTGAGATTTCCTCAAATTTCCCTCTTTCGCTAAAAAGTTCTCCGTCAATTGCAAACGGTGGGAAATCTTTAATAAAGTAGTCCGGAGGCGCAAGTGGATTACCTTGGCGGCTGATAAGTTGCTTGCCGTCCCAATAGCCCCGTACACCATCCAGTTTTTCGCTCATTACCCAGCCATTTATTTCTTGATCTCGGTATTGATCTAGTAACATTAAATTCGGAGTTTTGGCAAATAATGATGTACTGAAGCATAAAAGTATAAAAAGGAGAGTTTTCATATTCGTTACCTATTAAGAGAAGAGGTAAACCAATATATAGAGGATCAAGCAAGCAGTCTGATTTTTAGTAAATTTTTCCGATCAGGATCGCAAAATTTTTACCAAAATAGACCGCTTATATAGAAAAAGATTGATTAGCGTACAGTTTGAACTAATGCTGAGATGTCTGCTGGAAATTGTTCCGAGCTAGCCATTTCTCCAATTTGCTCATTTGAGTATTGTTTAGCATTGTAAACCACCACAATACTTGTATCGCCAACTTGAAGGAAGTTGGCTTCACCAAATTCAGTATAGCGAGTAGCCCCAATACTGATTATGGCTTTTGCCGGATAGTTTGCTTGCTTAAGTAATTCGGCAATATGATTCATCGGTCCTTGGTTCGGTTGGTTATTCATCTTATCTACAATCCAATTCAATAGTTTCTGATGAAAATAACTATAACTTACAGCAGGGCTATCTTCGCCATATACATTAAGTTTACCGTCACGTTTATGGAAACAAGCGATATTGTAAGTATCTAAAATACCACCTTGTGCAAAATGATCTAACGGAATCAATGTTTCAGAGATCCCTTTTGACGCATTGCCCCAGTTTTTCTTTTCACAAATTTTACGTGCATTCGGACGGCGAATAGAGCAGTCATTATAAGCGGCAAAATGAGTAGGCTTGAGGGCAATGACTTGATTGTTTTGATATTCAATTTCGCAAATCAATGCAACTTCCGGTTCAATTTGCAGATTGTCAGCATCATTTGGAAAAGTAATCGTATCGTGAGATAGGGGATAAGTTGCGAGGAATTGTTCCGTTGGGTTTAAAGTTTGGCTTGGGACATAGAAAGGAAAAATCGCTTTCGGTTGAATCGCTTCTTCCGTCTTTACTTGCAAGAAATCAGCCGCTTCACCCGCTTGTTCTAAATGACCGGCAAAATTTCCCGCTACGCCTAAACCAATAAAATGTTCTTTTTGCATAATATCTACCTCTATATAAATAAACTATACGGAATGTAGCGATTAATTTTAGAAAAAGAAAGTGAATTTTTAGGAAAAGTAAGAATGCGCTATTTGCCGTTTAAAGATGGGGTTTGTTACTTTTTTAACAGATAAAGTAATAAAAAATATTCGAATTGTATCAAATATGTTCTTTTAATCACTTTTTCAAGATTTTTTTGCAAAAAGTACTTGCAAGGATTTCATATTTCTCTATAATGCATGCCACACAACGACGCACTGTTGTGAGAAATTAGATTTAATGCAGTGCGTCGTTGTTTTTTGTTCTTTAACAATTTATCAGACAATCTGTGTGGGCACTTGTTGATTGACTTAATTAAAAAATATTTTTGATTTTGAAGTCTTAATAGGTGCTTAAACTAGAAATTCATTTTTACTTTAGAAGTAGAATGTAAACTTAGCTAAGCAGTTTATTGAGCGATTAAACTTTTTGAATTGAAGAG
>NZ_KB893943.1 GCF_000374285.1 Actinobacillus capsulatus DSM 19761
TAGAAGAAAAGTGATTTATGGTAAATTGCGAGTGGATATAGAAGGATATTAAAGCAATTATGTCACTATAAAAATGTGGAAATTATCAAAGCACATGCAATGAAGAACCATATTCATATGCTCGTAAAGATTCCCCCGAAACTGGCAATATCAAGTTTTATGGGATATTTGAAAGGAAAATCTTCGCTGATAATATTCGAAAAGCATGCGAATCTGAAGTAGAAGTATGGAAACCGAAATTTTTGGGCAAAGGGATATTATGTGAGTATGGTAGGCTTAATACAAAAGTAGTTGAGGAATATATTAGGAATCAAGAAAAGGAAGATATGATTTCAGATAGTCTATCGAAGAAAGAATATATAGACCCCTTTAAGGGGTAAGCCATGGTGTTATTTGCAGCTGTCAGTCTTTCACATGCCCCTTGAGGGGCTGTGAAGTCCTAGGTCCTTATAGGGTAGCCTAAAAACCGCCCGTTTTACGGGCGGATTGTTATTTTAATTCAAAAAATAATTATTACATAGTTACTTCTTTAGTACCTTGTACTTGTACTTCAACACGACGGTCAGGTGCTAAGCAAGCAATTAATGCTTTACGACCTTTAACGGTGTCACATGTTGCGCCAGTTACAGGGTTTGCTTCACCGTAGCCTACAGCCGTTACGTTAGCTGCCGGTGCACCTTTAGAAACGATGTAGTTAGCTACAGTTTCTGCACGGCGTTGTGAAAGTTTTAAGTTTGAAGCTTCTTTACCGATACGGTCTGTATAACCGTTAACTTGGATAGCAGCATTTACTAAACCTGCATTGTTGATTTCTGTTTGCATTGCATCTAAAGCTTGAGCTGCTGCCGGTTTTAAGTTTGCTTTACCGAAAGCAAATAATACGTCAGAGCTGAATGCGAAGTTTTTAGTTTCAATTGCTGGCGCTGCAACAGGAACTGCACCTTGACCGAAACGGTATGATAAACCAGCAGATACAGAGCTGATATCCGGACGGTAGTCAGTTGCACCCATACGTTTTAATGTAGAGTAGCTTGCTTTACCTGCATTGTTTAACCATTGGTATTCAATGCGAGCCGCTAACTCTGGAAGGATTGCATACTCAACACCAGCACCTAAAATTAAAGAGCTTTGGAAACGACGAGTTTTCACTTTCTCTTGTGCTGCGTTAAATGTTTTATATGTGTTGTTTACTAATGCGATACCCGCTTTACCGTAAACATCTAAGTTAGGTAATACTTCGTAGCTTGGTTTTAATGCAATTACTGCACCGTGAGCTGCGTGACGGAAAGTTTTCTTGTCTGCTTTGCCGTTAGGTTTTTCTGTACCGCGTACACGACCAAAGTAGTCATAGCCAACTTCTGCCGCTAAACCTAATTTATCTTGGTTTAAGATTTGGTAACCACCGAATACACCGTAAGTTACAGAGTTTTTGTTGATACCATATTTACCCCCTTTAGCTGCATCTAATTGTTCGATGCCATCGTGGAATGATGCCCAGCCTGCTTTTGCGCCTGCATAGAAAGTATTTGCTTGTGGTGCTGCTTGAGCTACTGCTGCAGCTGATAATACTGCTAAAGCAACTAATGATTTTTTCATATTGGTGTCCTCTAAATTTTTATCATCATCCATTAAATACCCCTGTTATGGGGACAATGAATACCAGTTTTGGATGCTTTCTTGTGCGCTATGCAAGAAAGAAAACTGCTATTACCATTCTATTTTATCAAATTATGAGCTAAAAATACAATAAAACCGCTATTTGTGATTTATAGACAAAGGTTTGCTTTAAATCGTTGTAGCTTTTAATATCATCAAATAATAAAAAACGCCCATATTGCTGCGGGCGTTTTTTTATTATTTAGTTATAAAGAACACACTAAATTACATAGTTACGTTTTTAGAACCTTGGACTTGAACTTCAACACGACGGTCAGGTGCTAAGCACGCGATTAATGCTTTACGACCTTTAACAGCGTCACATGTAGTGCCAGTTACAGGGTTTGCTTCACCGTAACCTACAGCAGTTATATTAGCCGCGTTTTGACCTTTAGAAACTAAGTAGTTAGCTACAGTTTCAGCACGACGTTGAGAAAGTTTTAAGTTTGAAGCTTCTTTACCGATACGGTCTGTGTAGCCGTTAACTTGGATCGCAGGAGAAGCTAAACCTAAGTTAGCGATTTCAGTATTAGCTGCATCTAAAGCTGCTGCCGCTGCTGGTTTTAAGTTAGATTTACCGAAAGCAAATAATACATCAGAGCTGAATGCGAAGTTTTTAGTTACAACTTCTGGTTCAGCAACTGGTGCTACAGCGCCTTGACCGAAACGGTATGATAAACCTGCTGTTACAGAGTGGATATCTGGAGCATATTGGAAGCTCACATCTTGTGTGCCTGAACGAACTAATGCTTTATTGAAGTTACCCGCTTTGTTTAAATATTGGTACTCAATACGTGCTGCTAATTCAGGAAGGATTGCGTATTCAATACCCGCACCTAAGATTGTGGATGCTTTTAATTTGTGGAATTTCTCTGTCGGTTCGTTAGTGTTTTCTGCACCGTAGAATTTGTAGTCGTTACGAACAACGGCAACACCTACTTTACCGTAAACATCTAAGTTAGGTAATACTTCGTAGCTTGGTTTTAATGCAAAATTTAAACCGTGAGCAGAGTGTTTGAATTCACGGAAATTACCAATGTTACCACGTACACGACCGTAGTAATCATAACCTAATTCAGCTGCTAAGCCAAAGTTGTTTTGGTTTAAGATTTGGTAACCACCGAATACACCATAAGTTACTGAGTTACGGTTGATACCGTAAGCTGTTGTATCTGAGTTATAACGAGCATCGTTTGAATATTTGTCGTTAAATTGACGAACGCCTTCGTGGAATGACGCCCAACCTACTTTAGCACCTGCGTATGCGGTGTTTTGCTGTGGAGCTGCCTGAGCTACTGAAGCTAATGCTAAGCCAGATACTGCTAATGCAATTACTGTTTTTTTCATTTTGATGATCCTCTAGATTGTCATCGATTAAAAAAATAAATAACTTCAATACCACTTGGTACTAAAGCTTTAACTTATATGCTTTCGCCTCATTAGAGAAGAAAGATAGTTAATTTTCTAGGATACTGAGCAAAAGTACAACAAAAATTTGTAATTTTGCTAAAAAAAGTTGCAATATCCCTATACAACATATTCTTGTTCTCTAATTGAATGAGCAAGAATATGTTTATTATCGGAGTTCAAATTCACAAAATCAATAACCCATCCCCCCTAAAAGTGTAAGAAAGTGTATAGAACTGTTGATTTAATGAGCTGTGTGTAATAATTTTAATCATTCAACTTGTTTTCTTCACTTTCATTTTCAATATTCACAAATCTTGTTAATATCGTTTTACCTCGAATTTATACCTATAATTAATATGCTTCCACAATTGTCGAAAACGCCAGAACTGAATAAAACGGTTATACAGTTTTTAGCAGAACTCAAATATCAACATTTTAGCGGTGATATTGCTTCTAATTATGCTGACCGCCTTTCTTTAGCGACAGATAATAGTGTTTATCAACAACTTCCGCAGGCGATTTTATTTCCTAAATCGGTTTCGGATGTGGTGATTCTAATGAAATTGGCACAACGTTCGCATTTTCAACATCTGACATTTACCCCTCGTGGCGGCGGTACCGGCACGAACGGGCAATCGCTGAATAACAATATTATTGTCGATCTCTCCCGCTATCTAAATCAAATCCTTGAATTAAATGTAGAAGAACGTTGGGTGCGAGTGCAAGCCGGCGTGGTCAAAGATCAACTTAACCAATTTCTAAAACCGCATGGTTTGTTTTTCTCACCGGAACTCTCCACCAGTAACCGCGCAACCTTAGGCGGTATGATTAACACCGACGCCTCCGGGCAAGGCTCACTCCAATATGGCAAAACCTCTGATCATGTTTTAGCTATCAAATCGGTATTGATGAACGGCGAAGTGTTGGAAACACAAGCGGTCAAATCTGACGATTTTTTTGCAGAAATCGACCGCTTGAACTTAACCGCTACAGGTAAACAGCTCCACCGTGAAATTTTCAGTTGTTGCCGTGAGTTACGTCCGACTGTACTTGCCGAGTTGCCGCAGCTTAATCGCTTTTTAACCGGCTACGATTTAAAAAATGTGTTTAATGCGGACGAAAGCGAGTTTAACCTCACCCGTATTCTAACCGGCTCGGAAGGCTCGCTTGCTTTTGTTTGTGAGGCGAAGCTAAATTTGTTGCCGCTGCCGAAATTCCGTACTTTAATTAACATTAAATATAATTCGTTTGATGCGGCATTGCGTTCTGCGCCGTTTATGCTTCAAGCCAAGGCGCTGTCGGTTGAGACGGTCGATTCTAAAGTGCTGAATTTGGCGAAACAAGACATTATTTGGTATTCGGTGTCCGATTTATTAACCGAAGATGCGAATAACCCGATTCTCGGCATTAATATTGTGGAATATGCCGGCAGCGATCAGACGTTAATCGAACAACAAGTTGCGGATTTAATAAAAGCGTTAGACGAGAAACTGACGGATTCAACCAGCGGTATTATCGGTTATCAAATTTGTAACGATATTGCTTCCATCGAAAAAATTTATGCAATGCGTAAAAAAGCGGTCGGCTTATTGGGGAATGCCAAAGGTTGGGCGAGGCCGATAGCGTTTGTGGAAGACACTTGCGTACCGCCGGAGCATCTTGCTGATTACATCGCCGAGTTCCGCCAATTATTAGATGATCACGGTTTGGAATACGGTATGTTCGGTCATGTAGATGCCGGTGTGCTACATGTTCGCCCCGCATTAGATTTAACCGACCGTGCGCAAGTGCAAAAATTTAAAGCTATTTCCGATCAAGTGGTTGAGCTTACTGCGAAATACGGCGGTTTGATTTGGGGCGAGCACGGCAAGGGTATGCGTTCGGTGTATGGCGAGAAATTCTTCGGCGAAAAATTATGGCGAGAATTACGTTATATCAAACAGCTGTTTGATCCACAAAATCGCTTGAATCCGGGCAAAATTTGTACACCGCTGAATAGCAATGCGGTGCTTTACCCGATCGATTCATCAATGCGTGCCGATTTTGATCGCCAAATTCCAATCCAAGTGCGTGAAGCGTTTAAAGGAGCGATGAACTGTAACGGCAACGGCTTGTGCTTTAATTTTGACGTACATAGTACGATGTGTCCGTCAATGAAAGTGTCGGGTAACCGCCTTTATTCGCCGAAAGGGCGTGCGACTTTGATTCGAGAATGGCTCAGATTGCTTGCCGAACAAAACGTATCGCTGGACGATTTGATCTTCAAACCGCGTAAACAAGCGGCCAAATTAACCGATTTTGTGGTAAAAATTCGCAACACGCTGAATAAACAGAAGAAATATGATTTTTCGCACGAAGTGAAAGCGGCAATGGATACTTGCCTTGCGTGTAAAGCTTGTGCCAGCCAGTGTCCGATCAAAATTGACGTGCCGACTTTCAGATCGCAGTTTAATGAGCTGTACCATAGCCGTTATTTGCGTCCGGCAAAAGATTATCTGGTGTCTAATCTGGAGTTTTTCGTACCGATGATGGCGAAAGCACCGAAGTTTTTTAACTTTTTCAGCAGCTCAAAATTAGCGGAAAGTGTAGCGAATAAAACAATCGGAATGACTTGTTTACCGGCGCTTTCCGTACCGAACTTGCAGCAACAATTGGTCGAGATTGGTTATCAGGGGGTGACCTTAGAGGCTTTGGAAGCACAAGCAAGCGGTCAAAAATCAGCGGAATTTTGCAAAACCGTGCTGGTAGTGCAAGACCCGTTCACTTCGTTCTATGATGCGAAAGTGGTCGCGGATTTTGTACGGTTACTACAAAAACTCGGTTGTCGTCCGGTGGTGTTACCGTTTAAACCGAGTGGTAAGGCACAACATATCAAAGGTTTTTTAAGTAAGTTTGCCAAAACTGCACGCAATCAGGCGGAGTTTCTCAATCGTGTCGCCCAACTCGGCTTACCGATGGTAGCGGTTGATCCTGCTCTGACCTTAGTTTACCGTGATGAATATCGTGATATCTTAAAAGCGGAACGTGGTGATTTCAAAGTGCAACTGGCTCACGAATGGTTACGTGATATGATTCAAGCCGGTAAACTGGAGCATTGCAAAAAATCGGTGAATTCCGACCGCTTGAACTGGTATTTATTCGCACACTGTACCGAAGCGACCGAATTGCCGAATGCACCAAAAGAGTGGCAGGCGATTTTCGCCCATTTCGGCGAACAGCTCGTGAGCGAAAATGTCGGTTGTTGCGGTATGGCAGGAACATTTGGACACGAAACCAAACATCTTGAAATGTCAAAAGCGATTTATCAGCAATCGTGGCAAGTGAAGTTGAAAAATAAACCGCTGGAGCGTTGCCTTGCGACCGGCTATTCCTGCCGTTCGCAAGTAAAACGTTTTGAGCATTATTCGGTTAAACACCCGATTCAGGCATTGCTTGAGGTGGCGTAGTAAATCTCCCCTAACCCCTCTTTACTAAAGAGGGGGATCAATATTGAAGGCAAGGAGAGATCGTGACTTTTTATTCATGTCTTCTTTTATAAAGAAGGCTATAAAGGAAACATAATGACTATTTGGAAGCAAACTGCAACTTGTGAACAATTAAACGCACTTAGCCAAAAATCGGCGGTGGCACATTTAGGTATTGAATTTACCGCAATCGGTGAAGATTGGGTTGAAGCGCAGCTGATGGTGGATGAGCGTACCCAACAACCGTTTGGTGTATTGCATGGCGGTGTGTCAGCCGCTTTAGCGGAAACCACTGCCAATGCTGGTGCGTTAATGGTATGTGAAGCGCATCAAATTGCGGTCGGAATGGAACTGAATATCAGCCATTTAAAATCAGTGCCAGCAGGTACAAAAGCAATTGCCCGCGCGAATCCGCTGAAATTAGGGCGAGAGGTTCAAGTGTGGAATATTGATATTAAAGACGAACAAGGCAACCTTTGCGCCGTGGCTCGCCTTTCAACTAAAACCTTAGATAAACGTTAGTTTCTCATCAAATACAAGCGGTCGACTTTGATCAACTTTTTGCAAAATTCTTGTTAAATCCGACCGCTATTCGCAAAAGGCGGTTGGATCTAGTGCCAACCTATTATAAAATGCCTTTCTTTTTATCTGTCCTTAACCCAAGAGAAACTCAACATGAATTCAAATCGTAGTTTACTGGTACTGGGGCTGTTATTGGTGTCTTTCCTTGTATTCACTCAGTGGCAACAAGATTTTAACCCTGAAATTCAGGCGCAAAAACAAGCACAACAACAAGCTCAAGTTGCATCACAATCAGGCGATGTGCCTGCTGCATCTAACGCAAATACCGTTATTGCGGAGAATGCAACCCAAGGTAAAACCATCACTATCCAAAGTGATGTATTACGTTTAACCATCGATACTTTAGGTGGCGATGTGATTGCTTCGGATTTATTAGCGCATAATGCGGAATTAAATTCTGAAACACCATTTAAATTATTAAAAACCGGTGCAACAACTTATGTTGCTCAAAGTGGTTTAGTAGGTAAAAACGGTATTGATACCAATACAGGCCGTCCGCAATACCAAGTTGCGCAAGACGCATTTGTATTAGCTGAAGGTCAAAATGAAATCAGTGTGCCAATGACGTTTGAAAAAGACGGCGTACTTTATACCAAAACTTTCATATTAAAACGTGGTAGCTATGATGTCGCAGTGAACTTCAATGTGAAAAACCAATCTGCACAAGCAATCGAAGTTCAGCCTTACGGTCAGTTAAAACATACCTTAGTGAAAAGCTCTGGTAACTTAACCATGCCAACTTATACTGGCGGTGCGTATTCTTCATCGGAAACCAACTATAAAAAATATAGTTTCGATGAAATGGCAAAAGCAAATTTAAATATTGATACGAAAGCCGGTTGGGTTGCGGTATTACAACACTACTTCGTTTCTGCCTGGGTACCGAATCAAGATGCGCAAAACTCGCTTTATTCTCGTACTAACAACAGTATTGCAACCATCGGTTACCGTGGTCCGGTAACAGAAGTGGCGCCAAACAGCGAAGCGACGATTACCAGCCAACTATGGACCGGTCCGAAAGATCAAAAAGAGATGGAAGCGACCGCGGCAAACCTTGATTTAACCGTAGATTACGGTTGGGCGTGGTTTATTGCAAAACCGTTATTTGCGTTACTCACTTTCATTCAAAGTATTGTGACTAACTGGGGCTTAGCAATTATTGGTGTAACGCTTGTGGTTAAAACGATTCTTTATCCGTTAACCAAAGCGCAATACACTTCAATGGCGAAAATGCGTATGTTACAGCCGAAAATCCAAGAAATGCGTGAGCGTTTCGGTGATGATCGTCAACGTATGAGCCAGGAAATGATGAAGCTCTATAAAGATGAGAAAGTAAACCCGATGGGCGGTTGTTTACCGATTCTTATCCAAATGCCGATTTTCATCGCATTATATTGGACGTTTATGGAAGCGGTAGAACTTCGTCACGCACCGTTCTTCGGTTGGATTCAAGATTTATCAGCACAAGACCCGTACTATATTCTGCCATTATTAATGGGTGGTTCGATGTTCTTGTTACAAAAAATGTCGCCGACACCAGTGGCAGATCCGGTACAACAAAAAGTGATGACATTCATGCCGGTTTTATTCACGGTATTCTTCCTCTGGTTCCCATCAGGCTTAGTGCTTTACTGGTTAACTTCAAACTTAATTACGATTGCACAACAATGGTTAATTTACCGTAACCTTGAGAAAAAAGGTTTACACTCTCGTAGAAAATAAACGAGCGTTTTAATTAAAAAAGCACTGTTCACCAACGGTGCTTTTTTGTTTTTATGGTATGATAAAGCAACGACAAGCGGTCCGATTTGCAAATTTTTTTGCAAAAACGACCGCTTCTTTAATAGAAAAGGATACCAAATGAAAGATACGATTGTCGCTCAGGCAACCCCGATTGGTCGTGGGGGCGTGGGCATTTTACGCATCTCGGGGCCATTGGCTCAAGAGGTGGCAAAAGAAGTGCTGGGCAAAGAGCTAAAACCCCGTCTTGCCAACTATTTGCCGTTTAAAGATCAAGACGGCACAGTGTTAGACCAAGGCATTGCGTTGTTCTTTAAAGCACCGAATTCGTTTACCGGCGAAGACGTGTTAGAGCTGCAAGGGCATGGCGGTCAAGTGATCTTAGATATTTTACTGAAACGCATTTTAGCGGTTAAAGGCGTGCGTATTGCCCGTGCCGGTGAGTTTTCCGAGCAAGCGTTTTTAAATGATAAACTCGACCTTGCACAAGCGGAAGCAATTGCCGATTTAATTGATGCGACCAGCGAACAGGCGGCACGTTCGGCGTTAAAATCGCTACAAGGTGAATTTTCCAATAAAATTAATCAGTTAGTTGATTCGGTCATTTATCTACGTACCTATGTGGAAGCGGCGATTGATTTCCCCGATGAGGAAATCGACTTTTTAGCCGACGGTAAAATCGAAGGGCATTTAAACGATATTATTCGCCAACTGAACGGCGTACGCAAAGAAGCGAAACAAGGTGCGATTTTGCGTGAAGGGATGAAAGTGGTGATTGCCGGTCGTCCGAATGCCGGTAAATCAAGCCTGTTAAACGCTTTGGCGGGCAGAGAAGCGGCGATTGTAACCAATATCGCCGGTACTACCCGTGACGTATTGCGTGAGCATATTCATATTGACGGTATGCCGTTACATATTATTGATACCGCCGGTTTACGTGAAGCGAGCGATGAGGTTGAGAAAATTGGCATCCAACGTGCGTGGGATGAGATCGAACAGGCGGATCACGTTTTATTGATGATCGACAGCACCGAACAAACGGCAGAAGCATTTAAAACTGAATGGGCAGACTTTTTAGCCAAATTACCGCAAAACATTCCGGTCACTGTAATTCGTAACAAAGTGGATTTATCCGGTGAAAGCGAAGGCTTGCAAGAACTAGACGGCTTTACTTTGATTCGTTTATCGGCACAAACCAAAGTGGGTGTGGATTTACTACGTGAACACCTCAAAAACTCCATGGGCTACCAAAGCTCAACTGAAGGTGGCTTCTTAGCTCGCCGCCGTCACTTACAAGCATTGGAAACCGCCGCAGAGCATTTAGAGCGCGGTCATATCCAATTAACCCAATTCTTTGCCGGCGAATTACTCGCAGAAGAATTGCGTATGGTACAAAATGCGTTAAGCGAAATTACCGGTCAATTTACCTCGGATGATCTGCTAGGCAATATCTTCAGCTCATTCTGTATCGGTAAATAATCATGAAACAAGCGGTCGATTTTCGGCAAAATTTTGCAAAAAATTTCCAGAAAATGACCGCTTGCTCTGTATTCATTATTGGTTACAATGGCTTAAGTTTCATTCTTACTCGAGAACATTATGACTAAATCAATTTGCATTATTACAGGTAGTACATTAGGCGGTGCGGAATACGTTGCCGACCACCTCGAAAGTTGTTTAACAGCGCAAGGTTTTGAAGTGGAATTATTCAACCAAGCGACCTTGGCGGATATTCAGCAGCAAGCGCATTTAATTGTGGTGACTTCAACCCATGGCGCAGGCGAATTGCCGGATAATATCAAACCGTTATTTGACGAGTTGGCGGCAAGCGATTTAGATCTCAGCGGTATGAAATTCGGTGTGGTCGGTTTAGGCAGCACTGATTACGATACTTTCTGTCATTCGGTGGATATCGTTGAAAACAGCTTGATCGCAAAAGGTGCGAAGCTGGTATGTGAATCGGTTCGCATTGATGTGGCAAATAATTTTGACCACGATGGCACTGCAGAAGCATGGCTGCCAAGTTTTGTTGAGCAGTTATAACGAATAGTTTGAAATGACAAGCGGTCGAAATTTGCAAAAGATTTGAAGATTCCGACCGCTTTTTTTACGCTTAAAGCATCGCTTTTAACGCTTCGGTGAGCTGTTGATAACGCTGATATTTTTGTTGATAAGCGGCGAAATTTGCCGGGTTTGGTTGCACTTTTAACATTTCTGTTTTCAATGCTTGTACTTGTGAAATCTCTGCGCCGGTGCCTTGCATCGCCATTAATGCCGCACCTAAACAACCAGTTTCTTCCACTTGCGGAATTTTCAATTGCATACCGGTTAAATCGGCGAGCATTTGCAGCCAAATCGGCGATTTGGTCGGTCCGCCGGTCACACGTAATACGTTTGCATTCGGGAAACGTTGCTTCATACAGCTGAGGTGGTGCATAAGACTAAACAGCACGCCTTCATAAATTGCCTGTAATAAATGCGCTTGGCTATGGTGCGCTTGCAAGCCGTAGAAACCCGCTTGCATACCTAAGCCAGCATTCGAGCCGTATAAAAACGGCACAAATAACACAGAGCTGGCTGCCGGCGGTAGACTCGCCACCTGCTGATTAATTTCCGCATAATCCAGTTTCCATTGTTTCACAAACCATTCCAAATTACCGGCAGAAGTCGGGCTGGCTTCGTGTACGATAAATTTGCCTTCGTCTACATAGCGACCATAGACGAACGGCAAGGTTTGAGTCGAGTCGAGATTATCGGTAATGCCGCTGACAACCGACCATGTGCCTAATACTACATTCAGTTTGCTTTCGTCATCTAAGTTGGCACAACGCGCGGTGGAAACCACATCAAATAAGCCGCCGACCACCGCTGTTCCTGCCGCTAAGCTGGTTAGTTCGGCTGCCGCTTCGGTAACATAGCCGGCAATTTGATTTGGTTTAATCACAGGCGGTAGCTTTTCTAAAATATTTTGCAAACCGAGTAAATCGGTAAGCGCTTGGTCGTATTCGCCGGTTGCCATATTGTAGAGATTGCTTTCGGAAATATTGGTTTCTTCGGCAAATAATTCGCCGGTTAGACAGAATCGTAAATAGTCGTGCGACATCAGGACCGAGCCGATTTGCGCATAACGTTCCGGCTCGTTGTCTTGTACCCAACGCAAAATCGAAACAGGATGTCCGGTCCATAACGTCTGGCGGGTAATCGGATAAAGTTTTTCCGGAATACCGTCCGCCTGCCACTGTTTCACAATCGATAGAGAACGTTGGTCAGAAGACAAAATCGCTCTGCCAAGCGGTTGGTTTTGCTGATCAAGTAAAAATGCGCCTTTGCCTTGTGCCGAAATGCCCACCCCTTTGATAGCGGTCGGATTTATCCCACTTTTTGCAATAGTTTGACGTACTACCTCGGCACATACCTGCCAGAGTTGCTGCATATCACGCTCGGCATAGCCCGCCTGTTCACTGATAACCGCCACATTTTCACGATGAATGCCGTGCAATTCACCTATTTGGTTAAAAAGTGCGGCTTTAACAAAAGTACCGCCGCAGTCTATGCCTAGGTAGTAATTCATTGTCTACTCCAATTATTTGAGAGGCAAAACATTGCCTCCCATCATTGCTATGTTTTTTATCCTAATTTGTTACAAGCGGTCATTTTTGCAGAATTTTTTGCAAATCAAACCGCTTGTTATGCTTATTTAGCTAAGGCATCCACTTTTTCGACTAATTCTTTACCGTGTTTTTCGATAAAGTCTTTACGAACTTCCGCTTCAATTACCGCTTTAAACGGTGCGTTATCCACTTGTTCGATGACTTCTACACCGGCTTTGCGAAGTTTTTCGATAATATCTTTTTCGTTTTTCACGTTGAGATCACGCTGGAATTGACCTGCCTCTTTTGCTGCATCTAACACCACTTTTTGCAATTCCGGAGTTAAGCCGTCAAATTTCGCTTTGTTCATCACGACGATTAATGGTGTATAGCCGTGGTTGGTGAGGCTTAAATGTTTTTGCACTTCATATAATTTTGCCGACCAGAAAATACCGATTGGGTGTTCTTGTGCATCCACCGCACGGGTTTCAAGCGCAGTATAAAGTTCGGAAAGCGGCATCGGTACCGGGTTACCGCCTAATAAGCTGAATGCTTTGATATACATTGGGTTTTGGTTGGTGCGAACTTTTAAACCTTTGATGTCTTCAGGTTTATTGACGGCATGTTTTGAGTTAGAGAAAGCACGGAAGCCGACATCCCAGAACGCTAAGCCTTTTAAGCCTTGTTTTTCAAGATCTTGTAATAAACCTTGACCGATTTCACCGTCTAACACTTTGTAAACGTGTTCACGATCTTTAAAGATAAACGGAATATCGATCACGTTTAATTTCGGCTCTAAACCGGTGAAGTTTGGTGAACCTGACATTTCAATATCAATCGTACCGCCACGCACACCGCTGATCATGGTTTGTGCATTACCTAATGTGCTGTCCGGGAATAATTTAAGTTTGATTTCCCCTTTAGTTTTGTCTTTTAATAATTCATCAAATTTTTTCGCCGCAACGTGTTGGCTGTCGGAACGTGGCGCTTCATAACCGAAACGAAGCGAGATTTCCGCATTAGCCACACCTGAAAAAGCGACTGCACTGGCAACGAAAGCTGATAAAGTTTTTAGATTAAAAAATTTCATAGGGGTCTCCTAAGTAGGTTGGGAATTTGTTGTCTAGTTCCCCTCTTTACCAAAGAGGGGGAGCTAATTTTTTACTGCATCCAGCTTAACGGCACTAAAATTAAATCCGGTACGAATACGAAGAGCAGTAATAAACCAATCATCATAAATAGATACGGCATAATGCCTTTTGCCGCTTGGTCGAACGGCAGTTTTGACACGCCGGTAATCACGTTTAATACATTACCGACCGGCGGGGTAATTAAGCCGATTGAGGTGTTAAGAATAAATAACACACCGAAGTAAACCGGGTCGATTCCTGCTTCTTCAATTAACGGCATTAACACCGGTGTTAAGATTAAAACGGTTGGAGTTAAGTCCATCACCATACCGATCACGAATACCGCTAACATCACCACTAATAATAACGTTGTCGGGCTTTCGATTAACGGCTCAAGCAATTCGGTTAACATAGTCGGTAATTCCGCAACGGTAATTAACCAGCCGGTTACATTTGCCGCTGCCACTAAGAACATCACTACTGCAGTGGTTTTTGCCGCCGCTAAAATCACTTTGTAGAGGTCTTTGAATTTCAATTCACGATAAACGAACAGTGAAACCACTAACGCATAGAAAGTTGCTACCGCACCGGCTTCGGTTGGGGTGAACATACCTGAACGGAAACCACCGATAATAATTACTGGCAACATTAACGCCCAAATACTGTTTTTAAATGAAATACAAAGTTCTTGTTTGGTCGCTTTTGAGAAGGTCATTAAATCAAGGCGTTTGGCTTGCCACCACCAGAGGGCAGCTAAACAGATACCCATCATAATGCCCGGGAAAATTCCTGCTAAGAATAATTTAGTGATAGATACGCCACTTGCTACCCCAAATACGATAAACGGAATGCTTGGCGGAATAATCGGTGCAATAATACCCGCAGTGCCGATTAAACCGGCTGAACGGTCAATCGGGTAACCGGTAGTTTTCATCATCGGTAATAACATTGCTGCTACCGCTGCAGTGTCCGCTACCGCTGAACCGGAAAGGCTTGCCATAATCATTGCGGCAAGAATCGCTACAAAGCCTAAACCACCGCGTCTATGACCGACTAATTTCATCGGTAAGTCGATAATACGTTTAGAAAGTCCGCCCTCATTCATAATTTCACCGGCGAGAATAAAGAACGGAATTGCCATGAGCGAGAAGCTATCTGCACCACTAACAAGTTGTTGAGCAAGAATTTGCGCATCAAATAAATCTAAGTGAAGCATTAACGCCACACCGCAAATCAGTAATGCAAAGGCAACCGGCACACCTAAAATAATTGCACCAAGTAATACGGCAAGGAAAATTACGACTGTCATTGCACCTCTCCCTTAACTAAAGCGGTCAAATTTGTCGCTATTCTTGCAATAATCAAAATACCGATTAACACCCCCGCAATTACGCTAGCAAGGAAAGTAATCCCTTGCGGTAAACCTGAAATCGGTGCGAGGTTGTTGAGGTTGAGTTGGAATTGAATCCAACTACCGTCTACGATGAGATAACAGCAGAATAACATCGCCGCATCAGTAAATAGTTTTAAAACGTTACGAGCGATTGGCGAGAGTTTCTCTGTGAGTACGGTGACGCTAACGTGTTGATTTTCGCTAAATGCCAATACCGCACCTAAAAAGGCGAGCCAAACGAACATATAGCGAGAAACTTCTTCGGTCACATTGATACTGCTGTTAAAGCCGTAACGCAGCACCACATTGAGGAAAACCAAAATCGACATTGCCGATAAAATAATCACGGCAAAGGCTTCAATCGTTTTTCCAACAAATTGAGCGATGGGTTTCATCTTTTGCTCCTTGATTTGATCCTAAGGCTTACGCCCTTGGCTAGATTTCTGTCATTGCAATCTTAACGACCACTTTCCTAATCGTTTCAGTGCCGTTAAAAATCGCTGTTCTATGGCAATCTTCCGGGAAAAACACGGCAAAATTACCGGTTTCACAGGTAAAAATTTGCTCATTTTCGACCGTTTGATAATACTGTATATCTCGTTCCAGCAAGTAAGCGGTGTGAATTGGATTCTTACCGCTATCTACCGCAAACGCCATTTTCTCTTTACCTTTGTGAAGACTTTGTGAAGATATTGCACATCTAAGTAATTACGGTGGACTTCAGGTTGGAATGCTGAAATGTCTTTGGTTTCCAAATCCAATACTTGGACGTAAATATCTCTGCCTTTCAGCTCGTAAACGCCCGCTTCCATCGTATCAAAATCGGTATTTTTTAAATAATGCAATGCGTATTGAATCGCTTCCGGGTATTGCTTTGGGTTGTAGTTTGAAATGTGTCCGAAAAACATCGTGTGTTCCTCGTAAAATTTTTAAAGAATTTGACCGCTTACCCTTTTTAACCCTCGCCCCTTGTGGGAGAGGGAGGAGAAAATCTTTAGATTTTCGGAGGGAGAGGGGAGTTCCCTCTCTCTGCTTATTTCGCTGAACGCTTCAATAAGCTGTCTCTCGCCCCCTGCGGGAGAGAGTGTTTTTTACAACGATTTCAATTTTGCCCATACGGTTTCATCAACCGGAATACCGTTTGCGATGTTATCAGCAAGAATGGTGGTGAACTCGTGTCCCGGTAAACGTACTGGCACATTCGGATCTGCCGGTTCGGCGGTTTTTACATAATCCATAATGCGATTAAGTTTTTCGTCTTTGGTTTTACCATCAATTAAACGTTCAACTTCAATCGCAATAAATACTTGTGAAACACAGTATTCGTCATCTTTATCTTCGGTTACCGAGCAAGTAGATTCACCGTTAGAAAGTAGAGTGGCGATCATATCCAACACGATTGATAAGCCCGAACCTTTCCAAAAGCCCATCGGCATTAAGCGGCGGTTTTTCTCAACGGTTGCCGGATTACGAGTTGGGTGGCCGTCATCATCAAAACCGGCATCGACAAAGGTTTGGCGGCCTTGTAAGCGGTGAACTTCCAACATGCCGTAAGAATACATTGAGCAAGACATATCTACCATTGTGATTGGCGTAGTCGGTACGGCAACAATTAATGGGTTGGTACCGACACGGCATTCTTTTGCACCCCAAGGCGGCATTACCGCTAATGCATTAGTCCAGCAGATACCGATATAGCCTTTTTCTGCCGCTTGCCAGCCGTAAGAACCGCCACGCATCCAGTGGTTGGCATTACGTAACGCCACTACACCGATACCGTTTTGCGAAGCGAGTTCCATCGCTCTGTCCATCATTTTTTTCGCAGTGAGATTACCGATGGCTTGATGAGCGTCCCATTGCTCGATTGCACCCAATGAAAGTACTTTGGTCGGAACGGCTTCTGGTACAATATCGCCGTTTTCCAACTGCTGAATAAAACGAGGGAAGCGGTTTACCCCGTGTGAATATGCACCCGCTTGAGTGGTATCGGCAAATACCGTTGCACATTCTTCTGCGATTTCTTCACGTACGTTACGAGCCAATAAAACACGTTTAAATTCAGCTTTTAAATCTTGATAAGAAACTCTCATTGGACACCTCTAATTTATGTCGTTTCAAATAGTAAAATGGTGTTTCATAAGTTACGCTTCACCAGCACGGAAGTCAATTAAATGGGAAAAATAAAAATATATTAGAATCAATGAGTTATAAAAAAATTTTCCAACTTGTGACAGAGATCTCACTTTCTAAAGTCCATTTTTTAGGCTAAATTAAGCACAAAGCAAACGTTTTCTAAATTTCAGAGAAAAAGGATAAAGAATGAAAAAAGTATATGTAACCCATGGTTATACGGCGAATCCGAGCCGAAATTGGTTTCCGTGGTTAAAACAAGCATTGGAAAAATTGGGGGTAGAGTGTGAGTGTTTGGCAATGCCGGATGCCAATAACCCGAATCCGCAAGCGTGGTTGGAACATCATAAAAATACGCTTAAATTAAATGAAGAAACGGTATTGATCGGGCATAGTTTGGGCTGTATTGCGTTACTGAATTATCTGGCGGTAACGCAACAAAAAGTGAATACTGCAATTTTTGTTTCCGGCTTTTATGAAAAATTACCAACTTTGCCGGAACTGGATTCATTTGCAACTTTTTACGCAAATCAGACCGCTTGTTTGCCGACAAAATCTTATGTGATTTCTGCCTTAGATGATGAGATTGTGCCGCACTTATTCAGCGACAGATTGGCGCAATATTTACAAGCGGATTATATTCGCTTGGCGCAGGGTGGGCATTTTATTGATCGAGACGGAATAACCGAATTACCGGTTTTATTAGAACTCTTAAAACAAATTTTGAAATAGGCACAAGCGGGCGGCTTGTGCCAAAGTGAGAGGAGTGTGAAGTTAGGCACAGACTGAAAAGATTTTATGGTTTGTGTCTTCACTGTTAAGCACGGACAACACCGCATTGGCTAATGCTTTACGGCTCATATAACTGCCGGGCAGTTCAATCGCATTTTCAATTAAATGGAAGGTTTCGCCTTCGCTGGTATTTAGCCCGCACGGACGTAAAATCGTCCAGTTTAGCGAGCTTTCACGTAGTAAGTTTTCTGCCTGTGTTTTTTCTTGTAGCGCTTCACCTAACACTTGTTTTACTGGTTCAGGCAAGAAAGCCCACTGTTCACCGCAACCCATACTGGTAATAAAAATAAAACGAGCGGCAGGCGCATATTTCAGCATGGCACGAATAATATTGATATTACCGGCAGCATCGCTACGTACACCGTCTTTTTTGCCACCGATATAGCTGATTACTACTTTTGGCGAATATTGCTGCATCACCGCTTCACAGGCTTCCGGTGACATTACATCGGCAACCGCTGTTTGGCGATCAGCAAAAAGCGGGTCTGCCGAAGGTTGGCGCAACACCGAGACGATTGGCTGATCAGCCGCCGCCAGTAATGCGCGTCCGGCTAAGCCGTTGGCTCCAAATAATAAAATCATTATTCACCCTTGATTAATTGACGCATAAAGTCGATTTGGTTTTGGCGTAAATTGCGAGCTTCATCACGTCCGACAAAGATTTTAAACATTGCGCCGCCTTGATGGTTAATAAAGTTAAGTGATACGGTATGTTTGCCCATAAATGGACGCTCAAGTAAATAAATCGCCGCACAGTTTTCATAACGTAGGTGACCGTATACACCGCCTTCCTGAGCGTGATCGAAGTTGTAAAAACCTCTGCCGATTTGACCGCTTGGTAGCTTGCCGGTGACCTCAACCACCGCATCCGGCGTGTGTGCAATAAAGGTCACCGCATCTTCTAGCGTTGCTAGCGCTTGCATAATTTCTACAAAACGTGCGCCGTCCGTTTTTGCAACCATTTCCGCCGGTAAGCAGCTAATCACTTCTTCCAAACTACACTGTTTCATACCAGCAACCATTTCTAAAATTTGTCCCGGATTTTCGGCAAGTGATTGACGTAACTCGCTTAATTGTTCTTCACTTAATTTAATCATGCTGTTCTCCTTTTTATCTTCTGTGGGTAGCGTGAGCATTAATTTGCGGATCAAGGTCGGTGACCAGTATCGGCCGCTAATATTCAAGCGAGCGATGCCTTCTTGATCAATGTTTAATAAAGATAATTGTTGCCATTGCATCAGCAATTTCATTGCTTTCGGATTATGTTTAAATAACTTAATATCCAGATAGCCCAGTTCTAAATCGTGTTGCACGACACCAAGTAACGGCTTATTTACCCCGTGTTTACTTAAAAACGACAGCGCTTTTTTATCTGCAGGCGTATCTAAATAGGTTTGTAAGGTGGAATGCACTTGGAAGCTATAACCACCGAAATTACCGCCTGCACCGGAGCCGAAAGCAAGGCACGGCATATTGGATTTGACTAACGTGTTATAACGGTTACGTTCCCCGCGATTCGGGAAAGCAAAGTGGTTATTACTGACTTGTTGCCAACCGGCTTTTTGTAAATTCTCTACCGCATAAGCGTAATGTTGCGCTTGTACCTCAAAACTTGCGGCGGCAGGCAGAGAACCGTGTTCAATCATTTTATTAATCGGTAAAAACGGATAGTTATTAAATGCATAAATATCCAGACCCGATAACGGTAGGCTACTTGCCACTTGAATATCATTTGCCCAAACTTCGTCCGTTTGATTTGGTAAACCGAAAATCAAATCGGCAACGATAACCGCATCCAATTCACACAAGGCTTTAAGGTATTCATAAGCTTCCTCGCCGCTATGTTTGCGCCCTAAACGTTTACGAATTTTCGAGTTAAAGGTTTGAATACCGATTGAAATACGATTCACACCGGCGGCTATGCAAGCACGCGCCTTTTCAATATCAAAATGACTAATACGACCTTCAATCGTAAATTCACAATCGTCCGCTAACGGCAAATATTGATAGCAGGCTTTGATTAAGCGTACCAGATCTTCGGTATCCAGTGCGGTTGGCGTTCCACCACCGAAATAAACCGCTTTAATTTTACCGTTACTTTGGCGGATACCGGCTTCATACGCCAATTCTTCAATCAGTTTATCGGTATAAATTTTACTGTAGTCTTGTTTCCACGCATTGCGGTAAAAACCACAGAAAATACAGTGACTGGCACAAAAAGGAATATGGAAATACACCAAACCATCTTCTTTGAGGGCGTGAATAGCAGCTTGTCCCCATACGTTCTGCCATTCTTCTTGCGGCACCGCTTCACCACCCCAGATCGGCATTAATGCCTGACGTTCAGGGAATGCTTTTGGAGCAGCTTGAGTTGCCTGCCAATTTGTTGTTGTAATCATAATCACTCTCTCGATCAGTAATAGAAGAAGGGGAGAGTTATACCGAATCCAGTTGTAAATGATATTGATTTCTATCAACTTTTGTCAAGTTAACAGGAATTATTCGCATAAAAAAAGCAGAGCATTTTGCTCTGCTTTTTCGATTACTTATAAAAGGTTAACCTTTTAAACCTTCGGCAATACGTACCACATCTACGCCGGCATTTGCTTCTACACGTTGCATAAACGGCGAGAGTTGCTCAAGGTGTGAGAAATCCAATCCTAACAGACGGCACCAATTTAACATGATGTAAAGATACACATCTGCGACCGAGATATTTTCACCGAAGAAAATATGGCTTTCTAAATGCTCATTGGCGGTCGCTAACTGATTTAAAATCTGTTCTGCCGCTTGCTGACGAATAATGCGAGTTAACTCTTCATTACCCTCCGCATAGCTCGGTAAACGGAATAACGGTACAAATGATTTATGCACATCGCTATTAAAAAAGGCTAACCAACGTGCTGCTTTCGCTTTATCACGTAAGGTTTTGCTACCGAATAATTTTGCTTCCGGATATTTCTCATCTAAATAGTGCAAAATCGCTTGGTTTTGTGAAAGCGCTAAATCGCCGTCCACTAATAACGGTACTGCGCCACGTGGATTCAACGCTAAAAATTCCGCTGATTTAATAAAATCACGGCTCACGAGTTCCGCTTGATATTCTGCACCCGTCCATTCTAACGCAACGTGGGGAACAAATGAGCAAGCACCTTTTAAACAATAAAGTTTCATATCTTTCTCCAAATCAAATATCCTCGACCATTTTTAGCCGAGGAAGTAGTAATTTTATGGTAATAATTTCTCTAAACGCCACAAGTCCGCAAAACTTGCACGTGCTTTAATTAGGTGTGCTTGGTCACCGTCAACCATAATTTCAACCGCTTTCGGACGAGAATTGTAGGTTGAAGACATCGCCGCACCATAAGCACCTGCCGAACGCATTGCAATTAAGTCGCCTTGTTCAATCGCCAGTTCTCTGCTTTTACCTAAAAAGTCTGAGGTTTCACAAATCGGGCCAACTACGTCATAGACCGCTTTTTCACGTGCAAGTGATTGATCTACCTCGGTAATTTGCATATAAGCTTCATAAAGCGCCGGGCGGATCATATCGTTCATACCGGTATCAACAATCGCGAAATTACGATCTTCATTCGCTTTAAGGTATTCCACTTTAGTGACTAAGATCCCTGCATTTGCCGTGATCGCACGCCCCGGCTCTAAAATGATCTCAAGATCTGCATAACCTTTTAATTTTTCGAGTAATGCTTTGGCATATTCGGTTGGGTGCGGCGGCTCTTCACTGTTATACGGTACGCCCAAGCCACCACCTAAATCTAAGTGATGTAACTCAATACCGTCTTCTTTTAATTGTTCCATTAACACAATTAGGCGATCAGTCGCATCTAAAAACGGTTGTAATTCGGTTAATTGTGAACCGATATGGCAATCCATACCGGTAATTTTTACGTTTGGTAACGTTTTGGCTAAACGATACACCTCACGTGCTTGGGTTACGCTTACCCCAAATTTATTTTCTTTTAAACCGGTGGAAATATAAGGGTGAGTATGTGCATCAACATCCGGATTTACACGTAATGAAATCGGTGCGATTTTACCTAACTGACCGGCAACTTCATTAATGCGATGTAGCTCGGCGATTGATTCGATATTAAAGCAGCGAATACCGATTTCTAACGCACGCTGGATTTCACTGTGTGATTTTGCTACACCGGAAAATACCACTTTACTCGGTTCGCCACCTGCGGCAAGTACACGTTCAAGCTCGCCTTGCGATACTATGTCAAAGCCCGAGCCAAGGCGTGCCATTACATTTAATAAAGCGATATTGGAATTGGATTTCACCGCAAAACAAATTAAGTGTGGGTGTGAGCCGAACGCTTTATCAAAAGCGTGCCAGTGGCGCTCAAGTGTTGCACGAGAATAGATATAAGCCGGTGTACCGTATTGATTAATGATGTCTGAGACGGAAACGTCTTCCGCAAAAAGCTGTTGGTTTTTATAGTTGAAATGATTCATTTATTTACTTGTCCGTTGTGTTTGAAAAATAAAACCACGGCAAAGTAGCCACACTCGTATTTGCAAAAAATTGGGTAAATTTGACCGCTTGTTATACGCATATTTTTGAATTGCCGTGGTTAGAAATTATTTTGTTTGTTGGTGAGTCGGTTGCTGCTCAGGAAAATAAAGCGGGCCTTTTACACCACAAGCCGCTAACCCGAATGAGGTAACCAAAGCCACTAAAAGTAATTTTTTCATCATAAATCCTTGAGAGTGAATTATTTGCTGATTCTAAAACAAATTGAGGTAATGAAAAAGTAAAAAAGCCGTTTCGCCTGTTTTTAAATAATCACTCTCGCCCCTTGCGGGAGAGGGACAGATTTTTCTTCGTCTAGGAGAAAAAACAGGGAGAAAGGGAAGTAGCTAAAAGGCCTTATGATTTAACAGCCACGCACGGCAAGCCGTACGTGGTTACGATCAGCCTACAGCTGAGTGAGCCATGCTGTGGCTCCAAATCTTTCTACGATAGTGCTTGTTTCCGACGAATGCTTTTATTTTCCTTATATATTGACCACTTATCTGAATCTACTGAGAGACCAAAGCTATTCGAAAGATCATAGCTTGTTAATATTTAAAGGAAATCCCCCCCCTCTTTAGCAAAGAGGGGATAGGGGAGATTTGGCAGAATTAAAAAACGAAAAAATAAATCTGATTAAGATAATATAAAATTGAGTGGATTATATCAATATTGCTATATAGCATATATTTCTCAATTATATGTGAATACGCCCATAATAAATTCTAATTTTATATAATAATAGGAATAAAATAAGCGGTCTTATTTTTCCTAAACTTTACAAGTTGTTAGAAAAATTTGACCGCTTGGTTTTGGAGGCTCTTAGGAAGAACAATAACTATTTGCTGCTAAGGGCCTACCCCTCAATATTATCAACTAATTTGAAGAGTTGATGTCCAATTTCTAACTGTTTATTTAATTTAACAGTAAAGACTTCGCTTTTGTAGCTTAAAGAAATATATAAATCATAGAATCCAAATTCTAGCGCACTCATATCAATACCTTTTAGCATTTTTGTTGCATAGTAGCAGGCATTATAAGAACCTTGTGGATTATTGATTTTTTCTCCTAGTCCAGCTTTTTTGATCTGTCCTAATGCAAAGGAGTATTGCTTCTGTGTAATCGCTTTTTGGGCAATTAAATAGTATCTTGCTTGATTAAATTCAGTAATATCAATACCAGGGATTACAAATGCACCTTCAATATGCATTGTTTTTTCTTTGACCCATTCTTTTTCAATACTAATAAAATAATCAGAAATAGGATTTCTTCCGATTAACTTTCTTTTCGCTAAATAAATCTTATTTTGATTTTTAAATAAGCGATACTCAAAATAATCATCTGAGGCATATTTATCTAAATGACCTGCAGTAAAGTTGATACTTTGATAATTTCGTTCTTCTTTATTTTCAGATACAGAAATCTGAACTTCATATAACCCTTCTTCAAGATGGTTAACATCTATACCTTTAAATCCCATTGTTGCAGTACCTGCTGCGGTATAGTCAAAATATTTATCTCCATATAATGTATTTGACATGTCCTTTTTCTGGGTTATACCAAGGGGATATTCAAACTCAACATTTGTTGCTAGGTTAATAAACTTTAAATTTTTTGATAAATAAGTATAGTCAGGGGAGTTAACTCCTTCTATATAAGACAATCCTTCAATAAAAAATAATCTATTTTCTGAAATATGTAGATTATCTATCTTGTTTATGTGTAATTTTGGTTTTTTATTATTTGGCTTCTTAAAAAATAAACTCATGCTATATTCCTAGTAATAATTTCAATTATAGACTATAAATAAATTTATTGTCTTATATAATATCTATGATAAGGTGAATATTAAAATTCACATTGTTTATCGTTAACTAATAATATTTTATTTAGTTTTTCACTAAAAATCTCGTTGTTATGACTCAACGATACATACAACTCATATTCTCCATTCTCCCATATCTGAGTATCTATGCCTTCGAATTTCATAGTAGCATAATAACAGGACACGTAATTACCATATATGTCATTTAATTTCTTAGATAAGTCATTCTTTTTTACCTGCCCTAATAAGTAAGAATATGTTTCATTACTCGTTAAGTTTTTAGCTACTAAATAATAATTCCCAATATGAAAATCAGGCATGGCAAGCCCTTTTATGATATATTCACCTTCGATGTGAAACCTACTTTCTCTCACCCAATAACTGTTTAATGTAAATAGGGATGAAATATTTTTATCTCCTAATATATTTCTTTTGGTAAGAAAGATATCATTTTTTCTGCTAACTAAATAATATTCACAATCTTTATAAATATATTTATGATTGATCTGTTTATCTAAAACCAGGCTTTTATAATCTCTATCAGTGTTTGATTTTGTTACAGAGATATTTAGTTTATAAGTACCATTTTCTAATGATGATAAATTAATGCCTTTAAAATTTAATGTTGCAGTTCCCCCTGCAGAGTAATTAAATAAATAATCTTCATATAATTCTCTTGTTTGTTCAATTTTAGGTACAGTACCTAAAAGGTATTCTGTCATTGTATTATTAATAATGCTATTAAAAGAAATATATTTGTTTAAGTCTTTATAAGTTTCAGAATTATAATTTTTTATATATAATAGTCCTTCTATAAACAGCTTTCCATCTATAATCTTGATCATGCTGATTTTATTAATACTTTCTTCTTTTAATAAGATAGAATGTTTTCTATGACTAAGAATTGCTTTGCTTCTTATGTTAGGCAATACAATACTATTGTAGCTAGCATCATCAATAAAATTTTTATTTAAATTTTGGTATACTTTCTGTGATAATAAATTTGTTACAGATAGTATTTCTTGTAAAAAATAAGAAGTTACTTGGTTATGTTGAAATGCTAACTCAGATTCTGTATAGAAAACATTTAAATTCTTGTATTTAGATTCTAATTTATCGAGTAATTCTTTTTGTCCATATTCATGATAAAAATGATCGTTTCTTGATAAAAAGAAGTATATTGATTTATTTAAATTCTTTGAGTTTTCTATTTCTGTGAATAATAAATTATTATAATATGCGATATTATCTTCATTATAATTGTTTCCCATAACATGTGTGGCGATGTCTTGATTATAATTTTTCATCCATGAGCCAATGTGGGCTACTGGAGCAGAAGATACAATATTTGGAAAATCATATTTTATTCCAATAAATAAAGCTGCAAATCCACCTTTAGAAGCTCCAAGAAGAGTACAATCATCTTTAGTAAGATATAAACGATTTAATACTCTTTCTATTAAACAAGCAACTACATCAGAAAAATGAAGTTATCCAGAACTGCCTAAATAACAGGATTGCTCATCCTTAAATATATCTACAATCATCAAGGAATTACATTTGAAGAAATTTATAGATTTATCAAAATCCCATCCGTAATGTCTATATCCATTAAAAAGAACAACTAAATGTGCAATATCTTTTCGACTTGGCTTAAGGATATAACTAATTTTATAACCATTAATAACTTCTACTTGGATTTTTGATTTATGTGTTAATTGCATGATTTTACCTTTTAAACCTTTTGCTTCTTACTTAACTCCTCCTGGAATAATTTAGATAAAATATTAGAAATATAGATGAATTTATCTCTGTCTCTTATATAATTTATCTAAACAAGCTATATTCCAGCTATTGGGGATTAATCTATTATAAATATATTTCTTATGTGTCTGGGTAAATTCCTATTTAAAATAAAACTCTTCTAATGAATGGAAGAATAATGAAAGTGAATTGGTTATTTCTTCATTTAATTTATCATGGCATAATGAATAATCAAAAATTATTAATTTATTTTCATTGCTTGAAATATCATGTTTTTCTGACATTTCATGTATGAATTGGTCATTTCCTTTTCGTGTAAAAATATTACATATAATATTTTTTTGACTTATTGAGTATTCAATAACATGATTCTCTATATTATTTTCTGAATTAATGTAAACATCTAATACTAAAGTAGAATCTCGATATACCCATGATTTGTATGCAAACTTATCACTTTTTTCAGATGCTTTTGTGTCTAAGAACCGTTTAATAAAGTTAAGAAAATAAAGATAATTCGCGCGAGTTTTTAATAGTTTTTCAATATCAAGTAAAGCTTTATTCTTTAATTGATTAATTATTTTTTCTACATCAACAGGACTCACAAAAACTCTATTTATTAAGTCAGGAATACTTTTAGAAGTACTAAGTAAATTAACTATTTCATGATTTAGAGTATTAGCAAACGTTTCTGGAGAACGGCTTGGATGTAATACCTGATTCTTTTCAATAAGATTCTTTGCATTAGGTATAATAATTTGATTACGGTATGTGAAAAATTTAAAGCAATCTTTCCAAAAATCATTTAATTTTGCTACCTTCAAATTAGCTTTCATTACAGCAGTTGCTACCAATGACTCATCATTTGGGTATTGGTATAAATCCACTTTGTTTTCTATAAAATGATGGGTCAACTTTTGACGTTCTATCAAACAAGAATCTATAGCTTTTCCTGATAATCGGCTTAATGGAAAAAATGCTTGATAAACAGAGGGGGCAATCAATTGTCCTCTTTGAGTCCAAGCCCATGAATCCATTGCGGGACCAAAATTATATAATAATGCATCATCTTCAATTTGCTCAAATTTCTGAAAGAAATTACCTAGATTAGGAAATGTAAAATCTACGTCAGATTCAATTAACCAATAGTAATCAGCCTGAATATTTCGTCTGAAAGCATAATAAAAGTAGTCCCCACATAGCCAGCCTAAGCCTTTCTGGTTTGGGTGATTACTTAAAATTTGAATGTTTTCTAATAGTTCTTTATTTAAAGAAATTTTATTAGCATACTGTGGATATTGAATAATTTCTTTCGTTTCATCGACAATAAAGTAAATGTTTTCAGATTTAAAATATTCACCTAACTGTTTGTACAATCTTTCTTCATTAATAGTCCATTGATGAGTTCTAATACCAATAACAGTCTTCTTCATAAGTTTTTGCTCCTTATATTAATATTAGACTCTTTGTTTTTTAATTAACTCTTCTTGGAATACTTTTGATAAAATATTCGCTGTATAAATAAACTTTTCTTTATTTCCTTCACATAGTGCATCAAGACAAGCTCGGTTCCAGCTATTTGAAACAAGTCTTTTATATACGTATGCTTTATGCTTTTGTATAAATTCATAAGCAATATTGTATATTTCATCTTTCTCTTCTTCAGAGTAGAATTCAAATTCTCTGAGATAAATTAGTAAATCATGGTTCATGTAGAAAGCAATTTGATATGCTTTACGTAATTCGGGGATGTATTGCCATAAATTATTAATTGCTGCCATTCTTCCTTTAAAATTGCTTACGGATTTAGATGTTGTAATACTAGTTGCATTACCATAAATCAACCAAACATATACTCTGTTATTAATCAAGCCTATTCTCGCTACTTTTGAATACAGTTTGGCGGTAAACAGCTTGTCCTCATATAAACCTGTTTCAAAATATATATTATGTTCTTGAAGAGTTTTTACTCGATATAATTTATTCGTCGATAATGAATCATCAAATTGAGATAGTCTATTCTCAAAAGTACTAATTTTATTGGTTTTGTATAATGATCTAAACCACTCGCTTTCTACATTAGTTTCAAAGTCGCGACGTACTGTAACACCAGATACCACATCTAAATTGTTTTCCAGCATATACTTCATTAAATTTGAGAAAGCATCAGGATAAATTAGATCATCTGAGTCTAAAAAGAAGATAAATTCACCTTTCGCATTATCAATACCAAAATTTCTAGTTAAACCTAAGCCTTCATTTTTTTTATAAAAATAACGAAAACGAGGATCGTTAAATGAGCTAACAATATTCTCTACGGTCACTTCATGCCCATCATCAACAATCATTACATCTAAATTTTTATAATTTGATTGTTGAATAGATTTTAATGTTGCAGGCAATGTTTTACGAGAATTGTAACAAGGTACAAGAATCGAAATTAAAGGCTGTTCTAATTTATTGCGGCTGAATAATTTTTTTAATAGTTTCATGCTGTATCTCCTTTACGTTGTTTGATCTAAAGATAGGATTAAGCTATCCCATTTAGCAAAAACAGTTTGATTAGAGAAGTTGTTAAAGATCATTTCAATATCCTTTAACTTAATATTTTTACTATTTTCAATGGCTTTAACTACGTTCTCATAATCACCGTAAGGTAATAAAAATCCTGATTGATTATGGTTTACAATTTCTTTAGCAGCTGTAAATGAATCAAAAACAATCACAGGTTTGCCATAAGCATAGGCTTCTAGTAAAACAAGAGGAAAGCCCTCTGATTTACTCATTAATAATAAGGAATTATTTTCTGAGAAAATTTTAGTTTTATTACTTTCAAAGCCTCTCACTTTTAAAATATGCTCTAGACCATGACGATTAATTTCAGCTATAAATTCATCTTTTAAAGCTCCATCACCATAGATATTTACTACAATATTTGAGTTCTGAGCAAGAATTGTTTTTCCAAGGTCAATGATGGCAAATATATTTTTATCCGCATCTAGACGGCTAATTACTGCAGTATTTAATTGATGTTTTTTATTCTGTTTAATTGGACCAAATTCCTCATCAATAGAGTTATGCATAAATCCTAATTTATCTTGAATCTCAGGATTTAAATGAGGTTTAAGTAAGTCTACAGCTGATTGTGTAAGCAATAATAACTTTTGATAGTTATAGAGTTTGCCTTTATTTAACCAATCTAAATGTGGCCCATAAAGTTCTCTGGAAATCATATCTTTAACATCACCATGGAACATCAGAATTGATTTAGCGTTAGTTAAATATTTTTGGAAATACATATGAGCAGAAAACTGTAATGAAATTACAATGCCATCTGTATTTTGTAAAATATTAGCGCAAGCGCCATTTAAATATTGGCTAGATAATTTAAAATCAATATATTCGCTTTCTAATAAATGATATTCAGAGTTTGCTTCTGCAAATTCTTTAATAGCAATAACATAAATGCGAGAGTTATACTTCTGCTTATAGTATTTTGCCATATTCTTTAAAAATGAGTGGACACCACCAATTTGGTTTAAGTCATTTACTAAGAAAATAATATCCTTGCTGAATCTTAAATCTGCATTAAAATTTATTTTATCTACAATACGCTGAGTAGATTTTCCATCTTCCAGTGGATAAAATTCATTAATAATCTTACTATTGTTTGAGTTAAGCTTATTCCAGTTTAATGTATATAATTCAAATTCAGTTCGAATAATTTGCTCTTTAGGTAAATAATCTCCAAAATCGAAGTAAACCCCTCGTTGTTTCATATATTCATCATAATCATACTGGAATAGAATGATTGGCTTATTTAATACAGCAAAGTCAAGAACTAATGATGAATAGTCGCTGATTAAGATATCTGCGATTTTCATTAGCTCTGCCATATTTTCATGTGAGGTACAGTCAATAACGCCGTTATATGTATTAGCTAAATAATTTAGGTAATGCATTTTTGTGATCAATACATAATCATTATCTAAGTAATTTAGTAATGTATTTGGGTCAAAGGGCAATTGTACGGCACCAGCTTTACGGAAAGTTGGTGCATATAAAACAATTTTCTTATCAAATGGAATACCTAATTTATGCTTTATATATGAGCTATCAAGATACTCGGGTAAAGTAGTGTGTTTACTATATTTTTTTAGTAGATTCCAATTAAATTGATATAATTCTTCCGCTTCTTGTGCGACATATTTCCTAGATGCTAGTATTTCTAGCTCTTGTTTTCTGGAAGTATGTTGTTTTACAAATGATTCATAGTCGTACTGTATTAGAACTGCAGGCTTATTATATCTATCAAATGTATAGATTAATTCGTGGTAATCGCTAATTAATAAATCAGCAATTAAAAGGGCATCCTTATTATCTAAATCGGAAGTATAGTAGATATTATTTTCTGCTTGTTCGATATATCCTTTAAAAGGTAATAAAGTAAGCAAACAATACTCTTCACCTAAATGAGATAATAATTTATTAGGATCAAATGGGAAATAAAGTTCACCTACCCCTCTAAATTCAGGAGCATATAAAATAACCTTTTTATTAGGTAAACCTAATTTATTACGTAAGGCATTGATTTTATCGGCATTGCTTGTAGAAATAGATGAAAATAAATTATCCATTTTGGCACAACCAAGTTGTAATATTTCACCATCATAGCGCATTGCTTTACGTAAAAATGTATCAGTATAAAAATTAGACATTGAAATCATGCTGTCATAGGCAAGATCATAGCGGATTGCTGTTGCTAGATTTTTAATGTCAAAGTCAATGAACATTTTTTTATAAGGGATACCGTGCCATACCGAAACCCATTTATTAGTATCAGTAATACGGTAGCTATAGTTCATTGTGCCTGAGTCAATAACATAATCTGCAGTAAATTTTAAATATTCACCAAATGAAGTTCCATTCTTGACTAATACATGAGTATTTTTATACACAATGTCTTCAGGTAATTCACGTAATATAATATATACGTCAAATTTATCTTTATAGTATTGGATAAATGATGAAATATCAGCCATTACTCGATGGTTATAGTCTGATGGAATAAGTAGTACTGTTTTTCTGATAGCGGTACCAATAGACTGGCTAATACCACTTTGTTTCATTCTAGTTACAACAGTAGTGATTTTATGTGGAGATGAGTATGTGTTATTAAGGTGGCGTTCAGCCTGTTGGAGCTGCTTTTTCCAATGTGTATTATATGGAGCTATTTCAAGAGCTTTAGCAATAAATGAATGAGCCTCTGAGAAATGCCCTAATTTAAGGTGACATAATCCTAGCTTAAAGGTATTTTTTGCATGTAAAGGAGATGTGCTATAAGCAGCTTCAAAGCAAGATAAAGCTTCTGCCCATTGTTTTTTTCTGTATAAAACTAATCCTCGATGATACCCTTTAGGAGCAATCACATTATGATAAGAGTTTTTCAAAAATTTCATTCATTTATTCCTTATTTTATTATTTTTGTATTTTAGCTCTATAAATCTTCATTTCCGCCTCATTGATAACTTCCATATTTGGCGTATCAAAGGCGCTATCAAATTTAGTTTTTGGCGTACGCCAATCACCGTAATTTTCTGTTAGGTATAAATCATAATTTTCAGGTATTAAATATTGTTGTCCGAGAAAATGCGTATATACCAAGTTGAATGGCGAGTTATGCCATTTTATTTTGACACCTGCGTGCCAATAGTCATTAGGTTCGCGATAATGGATAAATACATCAATCACGATGCCATTAACGTGTCTTAACATTACTAAATGTTTTGTTCGAGTTGGTACTACATAAAAATAGCCTGAGGTCGCTAAATAATTTGCTAATTCTTCATAGGAATGGTCATCCCAAACACCGACATCAATATCTTTATCATGTCCTAATAGTTTTCCTTCTCGGATGCAGCCTAAGAGGGTACCGCTAATTAGAAAGAAAGGAATTTTGTGTTGATCCAGTACTTTTTTGAGATCTGCTAACGCAATAGAAGCTGATTTATCGTTATAAGCGGTCTTTTTTTTCTTAAATTTTGCTTGCTTTGGTACAGTTTGCTTTGCGCTAAGTGCTAATGCCGTTTCTGTTAAACCTGCTCGTAATGCCGCATTTGTTCTTGGATGAATAAGCAAATCGGACTTTAGGTAAGAAGTCGTTGTTCTTACTTGTTCAATACGCTGGTCTAAACGCTGATAATCCTCAGCGGTATTTACTAGGTTTGCCAAATGTATCCAAACTTTTTTTCTTTTATTGAGTAATGCACACTGTTCTAATAATTGCCAAGCCTCTTCTTGGCGTTGGCACTTCACTAGAATGTCGGCATATAAAAAAACAGCTTCGGGTACTTTTGCAAAATTTGTTATTTTTTTAACCGCTTGTTCAGCTAGGGAGTATTCTCCACATAAGAAATAGCTTTGTGCTAAGAAGTAATATCCGATATTAATGCCTTTATTGAGCATTTTATTGGCTATCTTTCTTACATGAGAATGATCTGCCCGTTCAAGTGCGGAAAGTAGGTGAAGCCCATACCAATAGGCAAGCAAAGAACGTTGGGAGTTACTTTCTCTCAGGACTCTTTGCAAGCTTGGTAAATGCTTTTGTAAGGTTTGGAACATTAACAAATTACTCTTATTCGTGAATTTGTTTTTGTCCGGCAGCGAGGTCTTTCTTCGCAAGCATTTTTTTTACCTGAGTGGTTGAGATATCAGGGGTTCTGGGCAAATAAACCACTTCGCAGTAATCTGCCAAGAAGTCGAATTTCCCTTCCCAGTCATCGCCCATCACAAATACATCGATTTCGTGATTTTTTACATCCTCGATTTTTTGCTCCCAGTTTGTTTCTGGAATCACTTCGTCCACATAACGAATTGCTCTCAGAATATGCTCACGTTCTTCGTAGGTGTAAGCACAGACTTTGCCTTTTCCAAGGTTAAATTGGTCGGTTGAAATTGCAACAGTAAGGTGATCTCCTAATGCTCTTGCTCTTTCTAGTAGGCGGATATGTCCATGGTGTAATAGATCAAATGTGCCATAAGTTAACACTTTTTTCATCCCTAAACTCCGTGTCGTTAAATATAAAAAGAAAATGTTATAAATTATTTTTTGATTAATTTTTTAGAAATCTGTCGTATTTGAGTAAAGGATTGCTTTTTAGCTTTTTGTTGTTTTATTTTTTCAATATTTAATAATTTTTCTGTATGCCGCACATATAGTTGTTGTTGCGATAATACATACTTGCCGTCAGCCAGTTGTTGTAAAGCATTTATTGCTTGCTGCGTGGCGTTTTTATTATGGACAAACAGTTCTTGATATAGTGCCTCATCTACTAATTTTTGCTCAGTTAGCGCCTGGGTCACGCTGATAGCGAGCTTTTCAGGAGTGGTAACTTCATAGCCTAATTTAGAGCGATGAGCAACTTCTAAGCTAAATTCATCCAGTTTTTGTTGATTCATTAGCGGTATAGTAAGCAATACCACCGGTTTTTTGCCAAAAATAGCATCAAAGATTGCGCCGCTAAAATCGGAAATAACAATATCTGCTATTGAAATAAGTGAGAGTAAGTCATCACTTTCATAGAAAAAATGTAGATTAGGGTACAGTTTTTCATAATTTTGATGCTTATTAGCTAATAAAAGCGTGTTGTGATGCAATTTCACCAATACGTTGTGCGATTCAGCTAATTTGGCTATTTCTGTTATATATAGTGAGAAGCTAGATAATTCTCCCCAGCTTGGTGCATATAGAATCGTTTTTTTATTCGTATCTAAGACATTGCCGTAAGTTTTTTTCGCTTTTTGATGAAATAAAGGCTGATGCCATAAATCATATCGTGGGCAGCCTGTTATCTCAGTCGGAGAGAAATAGGAAATTCGTTTATAGGCATAATGCCCATAAACCAAATTTAGATCTGCAAATGTTCTCCAAGTACCATAGTTATGTGGTTCCTTAGCATATCCATATTGAAGCAATGCAATTTTTGTATGGCGAAATAAATAAAGTTGCTCAAAAGTTGTTTGAGCAACTAGAACGTCAAAATTTCCATCAATTTTTGCATGTATATCTGTATGGCTGATATAAGCAATATTATTGTTTATATCTCGTAATATATCCTTACAGATTGGTACACTACGCCTACGTTTTTCAATAATCAGTAAGGCAATAGGTAACGCTTGTAATAAGGGCTTGAAATGTAAAACCTGAAAACTATTCCAAGCGATAAATGCTATTTTCATCAACATTTACACCCAGTTATATTTATTAAAATAATGTCTATTCTTTATAGAAAAGTAATATCTTAGGTTGTCGTTTTAAAAGACACAATGTTAGACTATAATCCGTAATTATTACATTATATCTATAAGCTTGTATAGCTTATACTCATTTTACACACTTTTTCAATAGAGTCTTTTCATAAGATGAAAATAAAAAAACATAATTCAATCATAGGGTTAACTTTAGCTGCTTTGTTAATCTCAGCCTGCTCAAGCCTCCCAACTTCAGGCCCTAGCCATAGTGCGATTTTAGAAGCTAATTCTCAGAACTCAGATAAACCTTTACCGGAAGTTAATTTAGTGGAGTTAGATAATGGATTAGTTCAACAGTTGTATCAGACTCAGCAAAGTCAGCAATTTTCCGGCTTTGTAGGTACGGCAGGTGGTGCGGGCTATGCCGGTGCGGTTAATGTGGGAGACGTGCTTGAAATTTCGATTTGGGAAGCGCCGCCGGCTGTGTTGTTTGGCGGTACCTTCAGCTCTGAAGGGCAGGGTAGCGGGCATTTAACCCAATTACCAGCACAAATGGTTAACCAAAACGGTACGGTTACAGTGCCGTTTGTCGGTAATATTCGTGTTGCAGGTAAAACACCGGAAGCGATTCAGTCTCAAATTGTTGGGGCATTGCAGCGTAAAGCGAATCAACCGCAAGTATTGGTAAAAATTGCTAATAATAACTCTGCGGATGTTACTGTTATTCGTCAAGGTAACAGTATTCGTATGCCGCTGAGTGCAAATAACGAACGTGTGTTAGATGCTGTTGCGGCAGTAGGCGGTACAACAGAAAATATTGAAGATGTTACGGTTAAATTAACCCGTGGCTCTCAAGTAAAAACATTAGCGTTTGAAACCTTAATTTCCGATCCAGCGCAAAATATTATGTTATGTGCCGGTGATGTGGTTTCGTTGTTGAATACACCTTATAGCTTTACCGGTTTAGGCGCGGTGGGTAATAACCAGCAAATGAAATTCTCCAGTAAGGGTATTACGCTTGCTGAAGCAATCGGTAAGATGGGTGGTTTAATTGATACTCGTTCGGATCCGAGAGGGGTATTCGTATTCCGCCACGTGCCTTTTGCACAATTAAGTTTAGAACAACAAGCGCAATGGAAGGCTAAAGGCTATGGTATCGGTATGGATGTGCCGACGGTTTATCGCGTGAATTTACTTGAGCCGCAATCTATATTTTTATTACAGCGTTTCCCAATGCAAGATAAAGATATTGTGTATGTTTCAAATGCGCCATTGTCTGAGTTCCAAAAATTCTTAAGAATGATTTTCTCAGTAACATCACCGATTACAAGTACAACTAACAGTATTCGTAGCTATTAATGAAGGTCGATAGACCCTAAAAGATAAATCTATTTAGAGGAAAGGATAATGGTAGCGATTACCGCAGAAAAACCGAATAAACCTAAGAAAAAAAGCTTATTAAGAAAGTTAAATCCATTACTTTGGTTAACGGTGATTTTTCCAACATTATTTTCAGCCATTTATTTTGGACTGTTTGCTTCGGATATTTATGTATCTGAATCAAGTTTTGTGGTGCGTTCGCCACGTAATCAGTCGTCGCTTTCAGGCGTGGGGGCGTTGTTACAAGGGACAGGTTTTACTCGTTCGCAAGACGATACTTATTCGGTGCAAGAATATATGCGTTCCCGTACTGCATTAGAACAATTACAAACCGAATTACCGGTTCGTGATTTTTATGCAACAAAAGGCGATATTCTGAGCCGTTTTAACGGTTTCGGTTTAAATGATACGCAGGAAGCGTTTTTCCGCTATTTTAAAGATCGTTTAAGCATTGATGTGGATTCCGTATCAGGGATTGCGACTTTACGTGTACAAGCGTTTGAAGCGAGTGAGGGACAGCAGTTAAATGATAAATTGTTAAGACTGGGTGAAGACTTGATTAACCGTTTAAATGCTCGAGGTCGTAAAGATACCCTTGAGTTTGCTGCTCAAGCGGTGCAAGAAGCAGAAAAAAATGTCAATGAGACCGCTGAAGCGTTAAGTAAATATCGTATCAAAAATAAAATTTTTGATTTGCCGGCACAATCGGGCGTACAGCTTTCTTTAATTTCGAGCCTGAAAAGTGAACTAATTCGTGTGGAAACGCAATTAGCGCAATTGCAGTCAATTACACCGGATAACCCACAAGTTGATGCATTACTGATGCGCCAAAAAAGTTTACGTAAAGAAATTGATGAACAGTCAAAACAGCTTTCGGGTAATACAGGAAGCTCGGTTGCGAATCAATCGGCGGATTATCAACGTTTAGTGTTAGCCAATGAATTAGCGCAGCAGCAACTTACCGCAGCAATGGCATCATTACACAACACCCGAGGCGAAGCCGACCGTCAGCAACTTTATTTAGAAGTTATCAGTCAACCAAGTAAACCGGACTGGGCGTTGGCGCCAAGTCGTTTATATAACATTATTGCCACTTTTATTATCGGTTTAATGTTATATGGAATTTTCGGTTTATTAATCACGAGCGTGAGAGAGCATAAAAACTAATGCAGTATGGTGACCAAACAACGTTTCGACAATCATTAGCCATTCAGGGGCGTGTGATTTATGCGCTGTTGATGCGGGAGATTATTACCCGCTATGGGCGTAAGAATTTAGGTTTTTTATGGTTGTTTGTTGAGCCGTTGCTCTTAACGTTTTTAATTGTGTTAATGTGGAAGTTTTTCCGTGCGGATAAAGTTTCTACGTTAAATATTGTTGCGTTTACGATTACCGGCTATCCGATGGCGATGATGTGGCGAAATGTCTCAAATCGTGCGATTGGTTCGATTTCCGCTAACTTAAGTCTGTTATATCACCGTAACGTGCGCGTATTAGATACGATTTTTGCTCGTATGTTATTGGAAGTTGCCGGTGCGACAGTTGCTCAAATTCTTATTACGGCGGTGTTAGTTTTTATCGGTTGGATTGATACGCCGAAAGATGTGTTTTACATGGTGCTGGCTTGGACTTTAATGGCATTTTTTGCCTTTGGGTTAGGGCTGGTTATTTGTTCGTTAGCACAGAAGATCGAAGTATTCGGTAAAATTTGGAATACGCTGAGTTTCGTGTTATTACCGCTTTCAGGTGCATTTTTCTTCGTACATTCATTGCCTTCACAAATTCGTGAAATTGCGCAATGGGTGCCGATGATTAGCGGCACTGAAATGTTTCGTCATGGTTATTTTGGCGATTTAGTCCCAACGTATGAAAATATCGGTTTTTTAGTGGTATGCGATTTAGCAATGCTGTTATTAGGGCTGATTCTGGTGCGAAACTTCAGTAAAGGAATTGAACCGCAATGATTAGTGTAAAAAATGTGAGCAAGCGCTATCATACTAATAGCGGTTGGAAAACGGTGTTACAGGATATTAATTTTGATCTACATAAAGGCGAAAAAATTGGTATTCTGGGACGTAACGGTGCAGGTAAGTCAACCTTAATTCGTTTAATGAGCGGCGTTGAGCCGCCGACAACCGGTACGATTGAACGCCATATGTCGATTTCTTGGCCGCTTGCGTTTAGCGGGGCGTTTCAAGGCAGTTTAACTGGTATGGATAACCTGCGTTTTATTTGCCGGATTTATAATGCTGATTTCGATTATGTGAAAGCATTTACCGAGGAATTTTCTGAGCTTGGCGATTATTTATATGAGCCGGTGAAGAAATATTCTTCCGGTATGAAAGCCCGACTTGCGTTTGCCTTGTCGCTTTCAGTTGAGTTTGATTGTTACTTAATTGATGAGGTAATTGCGGTAGGTGACTCTCGCTTTGCGGCAAAATGTAAGCACGAATTATTCGAGAAACGCAAAGATCGTTCGATTATTTTAGTATCGCATAGCCCGTCTGCAATGAAGGAATATTGCGATAATGCGATGGTGCTTGATAAGGGCATTATGCATAAATTCGAAAATATGGAGGAGGCTTATAAGTTCTATAATGCCACCCAGTAAGAAAGACAAGCGGTTAAAAATGTAAAATTTTTTGCAAATTTGACCGCTTGTAGCTTTAAACTCTCTACGATGGCGCTCGTCTTTGACGAGTGCCTTTATTTTTCCCATATATCAATCAATTATCAGCACTCGTCAGGTGACAGGTGCTTATCTTCCGTGCAATTCGTGTTTTCCGTGGTTGAATTTCAGGCGTTTCCTGTTTTATTTAAAGCCGTCTTTACGTAGCAGTAACCGCCGTTATCTTGCGGGACAAATTCAAATAAATGCGTGATGCAATTTGGGGCGTCTGCATCTTGGTGCGAAACAAATAGCAACTGGGTTTGACTATTAGTCACAAGCTGTTCGATAAACTGTTTAACCAATTTGCGGTTTACGCCGTCTAGGCCTTGCAGCGGTTCGTCTAAAATCAGAATCGGCGGGTGTTTTACCATGGCACGAGTAATCAATAATAACCGTTGTTGCCCCCACGAAAGTGAACGGAACGGTTTTTTCGCCAGATTGGCTAAATGCAAATGTTCCAGCCATTCCATTGCTTTTAGCTGTAAGGCACTTGGTACTGGTTGATAAACGCCGATTGAGTCAAAAAAGCCGGATAAAATCACGTCTAACGCCGAACAATTCACCCGATAATCCATATGTAATTGGCTGCTCACATAGCCGATATTTTTCTTTATGTCCCAAATTGTTTCACCGGAGCCACGCTGACGTCCGAATAAATGTACGTAATTAGCATAGGCTTGCGGATGGTCACCGGTAATAATCGAAAGCAAGGTCGATTTGCCGGCACCGTTCTGGCCTTTAATCCACCAATGTTGTTTTGGGGCAACCGTCCAAGTTAGATCATCAATAATGGTTTTTTCACCGTAATGAATCATCACGTTTTTCAGTTCGAACGGATTGGTATTCGGCGGGAGCTGAATCAGCGGTGCAGCACTGTCCGGTAAAGGCGCATTCACATTCTGTTCTGCAAATTTTAGCGGAGAATAGACCGCTTGTTGTTCAATCGCTTGGCGTTCGCCTTGTAAAATTAGTTGCAGATTATCTAACAAAGCAATATGCGTGGCACAGTCGGGAATATCATTAAAACGGTTGGAAATCAGTACCACCGCCATTTGCTTACCGAGCTGTGCCATAACGCCTTGCCAATAAGCGACCGAGGCTTGGTCTAACCCTTCAAAAGGCTCATCTAAAATCAGTAGATCCGGTTCGCTAACTAACATTTGGCAAAATAATACTTTGCGGCTTTCACCGGTCGAGAGCTGAATAAACGGGCGATCTAATAACGGCTGGATACGTAACTTCGCTGCATATTCTTCGCATAATTGCGTTTTTTCGCTACCGTTTAAGATGATTTGACGGGCAGTCAATCCGAAATCATCCGGTGAAACCATATCGTTATTACGGTGTTTAAATATTTGCTCAATGATTTTTTGTTGCTGCTCGAAAGAGAGTAAAGCGATATGTTGGAAGCTGTTTTGATATTCACCCGAATATAACGAAAGTGAATTGTGTAACGCTTGGGCGAAGGCGGTTTTGCCCGAGCCATTACCGCCGACAATTACCCAAAAATCGTGAGTGTTAATCTCTAGTGATTCAATCGACAGTTTACGTTGCTGCGAAAGGAAAAATAAGGCGTTATGGATGTTGATGTTTGGCATATTGTGTTCCTGTTATGACGGAAAACACAACGCTAATGGAATAATTATGCTAAGTGTGCGCGTTATATTTTCCGTATCAGAGAGTTTTTATATTTTTAGAGTTGTTTGCCTACTGCAAACCAATCGGCACGCCCGTTAAGGAAGTCTTGCACGGACATCGGTTTTTTGCCAGAAGGTTGTAATTGAGTGATATTTAATACACCGTCTTGTGTTGCAATTTGAATACCGTTTTTATCCACTTGTAATACCGTACCGGCAGCTTTGGTTTGATGCGGTAACACATTCGCTTGATACACTTTCACGCTTTGTTCCACGCCGCCCACCTCTAACGTGAGGAAGCTAATCGGCCACGGGTTAAACGCACGAATATTGCGTTCTAGCTGACAAGCGGTCAAATTCCAGTCTAATTTTGCTTCTTCTTTTGAGAGTTTTTCCGCATAGTTGGAAAGCGCTTCATCTTGTTTTTCCGCTTGAAATGTTTGGCTTTCTAAACCGTTTAACACCGCTAATAACGCCGGCGGCGCAAGTTCGGCTAATTTGGCATATAACGAAGCGGAGGTTTCGTCTGCAGCAATCGGTGTAGTAACTTTGTGTAACATATCGCCGGTATCTAAGCCGATATCCATTTGCATAATGGTCACGCCGGTTTCCTGATCGCCTGCCCAAATCGAGCGTTGAATCGGTGCCGCACCACGCCAGCGTGGTAACAGCGAACCATGCACATTTAAACAACCGTATTTCGGCGCATTCAGTACCGCTTCCGGTAAGATTAAACCGTAAGCTACTACGACCATCACATCGGCATTCAGTGCTTTTAATTCCGCTTGCGCTTCTTCTTTACGTAAGGATTTTGGTTGATATACCGGAATGTTATGTTGTTCGGCTAATTGTTTTACCGGGCTGGCTTGCAGTTTTTTACCTCTGCCGGCAGGTTTGTCCGGTTGGGTATAAACCGCAATCACATTATGTTCTGAATCTAATAACGCTTGTAAGTGTTGTGCGGCAAAATCAGGTGTGCCGGCAAAAATAATATTAAGTTTTGACATAATTTTTCGTTGATAAGTGAATGGATAACGGAATTGTAACAGAAGAAATGCGGCAGCTGTGTTTTGTGCTAAATATTTTTAACCACGGAATGCGCAGATTGCACGGAAGATAGCGCCCGTCTCCCGACGGGTGCTGATAATTAAAAATACAGGCACGCGTCAGAGCCGAGCGCTATTAGGGGGATATTTGAAAAGCTGCAGAAGGGGTAATTATAACCAACCGCGTTCTTTATAATATTTCACAGCACCGGAATGGAGCGGAGCGGATAGCGCATTTTTGACCATTTCCGTTTCGGATAAATGAGCAAATGCCGGATGCGATTTTTTAAAACGGGCGAAATTTTCAAATACCGCTTTCACTACTCGGTAAACCTGTTCCTCACTTACATCGCTTGACGTGACTAAAGTTGCATAAACCCCGAAAGAATCGACCGCTTGTTCAACACCTTTATAAACTTTTGCCGGAATGGTTGCTTTCGCATAATAACTTTGCTCCGCCACCAATTTACTAACCACTTCATCGGTAACCGGAATCAAGCGAATATCGCAACTATTCGCGGTTTCTTTTAACGCTGCATTCGGGTGACCGACATTATAGCTAATCGCATCGACATCTTTATCGCATAATGCGCTACCCATTTCAGCTGGCGTGAGTTTTAACGCTTCTTTAAAATTCGCTTCCGTCCAGCCTTTAGTTTTTAGTAATACATTCATTGTTGCTTGCGTACCGGAGCCATCTACGCCGACATTCACTTTTTTACCTTGCAAATCATCGACCGATTGAATAGCGGAATCGTTGCGTACTACTAAGGTAAACGGTTCGGGATAAATCGAGAAAATGGCACGTAGTTTGTCGTTCTGTTTGCCTTCAAATGAACTGGTGCCGTGATAAGAATGATATTGCCAATCCGACTGCACAATGCCCATTTCTAACTGACCGTTAGCGATTTTATTCAGATTATCAACCGAAGCATCGCTGGCAAATGCTTTACAAGCGGTGTGATTTTCGCTGCGATTTACAAATTGGCAAATCACATTACCGGTGACGAAATAAAGTCCGGTGTCACTGCCTGTGCCTAATTTAATTTGGGTTTGTTCCGCCTGTGCGAAGCCTGCAAGTAGCATTGTGGCTAAGAGTGAGAGTTTTGGTGGGATTTTCATGGAAATTTCCTCAAAATAGAATGGTGTTTGCCGGTTGAAGATATCCTTTTTTGTACAATATATGCAACTTTTTTCTCCATTTTTTAACCGCAAGCGGTCAAAAATCGCCAATTTCTTGCAATTAGGGTATGATCTAATCTTTTATTTGAGCATGATGACATATGGAATACTTTATCCCTCAACAGCCGGTAATTTTTGAGGAAGAAATCAAAAAGAGCCGATTTATCACATACTTACGTCATACGGAAGGTATGGAACAGGCGAAAGCGTTTTGGGCGGAAATGAAAATGCTTCATCCTCAAGCTCGCCATTGGTGTTGGGCAACGGTGGCGGGAATGCCGAATGATTCGCAACAATACGGTTTTTCGGATGACGGTGAACCTTCCGGCACTGCCGGTAAGCCGATGCTCAATTACCTGTTAGGTTCGGGACTGGGAGAAATTACTGCGGTCGTAGTGCGCTATTACGGCGGCATTCAATTAGGTACCGGCGGTTTGGTTAAAGCATACGGTGGCGGTGTGCAACAGGCGTTATTGCAAGTGGAAAAGCAGCGCAAAGTGCTGCGCCAAAATTACCAGTTGGTATGTGAATACGATCAATTCAATACAGTGCAGCATTTGCTGAATAGCTACGATATTGAGCTGCTTGAGCAGCATTTTACCGAGGTAATTGAGCTGAATTTAGCGATTAATCCGGCGGATATTGCGCTGCTAAGTGAACAATTGACGCAGCGTTTTTCCGGCAAGTTGCAGCTTAACAAACCGGATTAATTTATGTATGGGCGCTTTTTTGCTAAAATCCCGCCTTATTTAACCGCTTATAGAAACACTTTGAGGACTTTGTGCAGTTTTTAACTATTATCCGCATTGTCGGAATTTTGGTAATGAGCTTTTCGGTTACGATGCTTTTACCGGCGTTTGTCGCACTGATTTATGGTGATGGTGGCGGTCGAGAATTTTTACAATCGTTCCTACTCACATTTTCGGTCGGCGCACTTTTATGGTGGTTTTGCCGAGATCGAAAGGAAGAACTCCGCTCACGGGAAGGTTTTTTAATCGTGGTCTTGTTCTGGGTGGTACTGGGCTCATTAGGGGCTGTGCCTTTTATTATTTTAGAGCACCCGAATTTAAATATCAGTGAATCGATTTTCGAATCGTTTTCGGGGCTTACCACCACCGGTGCAACGGTAATCACCGGTTTGGACAGTCTACCGAAAGCGATTTTATTCTACCGCCAATTCCTGCAATGGTTGGGCGGTATGGGGATCATCGTATTAGCGATTGCGATTATTCCGCTGATTGGTTTAGGTAAATTATACCGAGCCGAAATGCCAGGTCCGTTAAAAGACCAAAAAATGCGCCCTCGGATTGCGGAAATTTCCAAGTTACTTTGGCAGATTTATTTCACCTTAACCGTCTTATGTACCTTTGCGTTTAAAATGGCGGGGATGACATGGTTTGATGCGATTTGCCATAGTTTTGCCACGATTTCCATCGGCGGTTTTTCAACGCATGATGCAAGTATGGGCTATTTTAACAGTGGTGCAATTAATCTGATCACTGTGGTGTTTTTATTGATTTCGTCTTGTAACTTCGGGTTACATTTTGCCTTAATCGATCGCCTTAAAGATAAAAATAGTAAACGTTCCGGTAATCTGGTTAAGCGCTTATATTGGAAGGATTATGAGTTCCGTTCGTTTGCTTTTATTCAGCTTAGTTTATTCCTAATTTGCTTGGCAATTTTGAGCGGTTATAACTATTTTGAAGATTCGCAGATAACTTTCCAGCAAGCGTTATTCCAATCGGTCTCGATTTCAACCACAGCCGGTTTTACCACCAATGATTTCAGCCAATGGCCGTCATTTTTACCGATCTTATTGGTGATGGCGTCATTTATCGGTGGTTGTGCCGGCTCAACCGGTGGCGGCTTGAAAGTGATTCGTGTGATGTTACTGTATTTGCAAGCCAATCGAGAAATTCACCGCTTCGTACATCCAAATTCGGTTAAACCGATTAAGTTAGGTACGCATATTTTCTCGGATCGTATTGAAGAGGGGATTTGGGCGTTTTTCTCCGCCTATGTCTTTGTATTTATTGTGTGCTGGCTTGGCAGTATCGCCTTTGGCATGGAAACCTTTGATGCGTTTAATGCGGTGATTGCCTCATTAAATAATCTGGGGCCGGCACTAGGCAGCGTAAGTAGTAATTTTACCCAAATACCGGACGGCGCCAAATGGGTACTGACCATTGCGATGGTGTGCGGACGTTTAGAAGTATTTACCTTATTGGTTATTCTAAGCCCGGTATTTTGGAAAGATTAATCATAAAAACGGAATGAATAAATGAAAACCCTAATTCTCTATTTTACGACGGACGGGCAAACTCAGCGCATCGCACAAGCGATTGCCGCTGAAATTGCACACGAAGTGGAATTAGTTTCACTGAAGCAACAAGCGGTCGATTTTGCCGAAAAACTTGCAAGTGCCGATCAAATTGTGATTGGCGCTTCGATTCGATACGGGCATTTTGATCAAACGGTGTATAAGTTTATCGAGCAGTATCATCAGATGCTGAATCAAAAAACGTCTGCATTTTTTAGTGTGAATCTGACCGCACGTAAAGAGAATCGAAAGACGCCGGAAACTAACGTTTATACCCGTAAGTTTCTCGCTAGAATTAAGTGGAAACCGACTAAGGTAGAAGTAATTGCCGGCGCACTATTGTATCCTCGCTACACGTTATTTGATCGCCTTTGTATTCAGTTAATTATGAAATTGACCAAAGGCGAAACGGATGCAAGTCGAGAATATGAATATACAAATTGGCAACAAGTTGCCCAATTTGGACAAATGTTAAACAAATTCCGGTGAGTGTAAATTTAGTTAAATATATTAATCGGATTTTAACGTTTGCTTTATAATCGCCCGCCACCACCTAATGGTGGGCATAGAGTGTTTTATTTTTCAAAGGAAAAGCAAATGAGTATCTTAAAAGAGTTTCGTGAATTCGCTGTAAAAGGTAACGTAGTTGATATGGCTGTCGGTGTGATCATCGGTGGTGCATTCGGTAAAATCGTATCTTCATTAGTAAGCGATGTAGTAATGCCACCTATCGGCTGGTTAATCGGCGGCGTGGATTTTAAAGATCTTGCAGTTGAAATCGCACCAGCAAAAGAAGGTGCTGAAGCGGTAATGTTAAAATACGGTGCATTCATCCAAAACGTATTTGATTTCTTAATTATTGCAATCGCAGTATTCGGTATGGTTAAAGTGATCAACAAACTTAAAAAACCAGCAGAAGCTGCGCCGGCTGAACCATCAGCAGAAGAAAAATTATTAACAGAAATCCGTGATTTATTGAAAAAATAATTCGGATAAAAAAAGAGGGAGCGTAAGCTCATCTTATCTAAGGAATAAAAAATAGCGAGTAGATTACTCGCTATTTTTTATGTTTACGGATTGATACGGTTTAACTCGTGTTTTAATAACACAATTGCCCCACTGATTAGTAAGAAGTCTTTGAAAATAAAGCTACTAAAGCCGAGCTGGAATAACAGACTGAGCGTCACGACACCAGTACCTAATAAACCTAATGCGCCGATAATGCCTGCTCTCGGTGAGAAAATTCCCGCAAATAAGCTTAGGTAAGTAATTCCTTCAATTGTCCCCAGCACATAGCTTGTTCCATAGAAACCAAACCAATCATATAAAAAACTTAGCCAGCTATTCGAAATCAACGGCTTGAGTGCCTCCACCTCAAAATCAAACCATTTAAATACCCCGAAAGTCGCAAATACAATAAAAAGTGATAAACGTAAAATCAGAATATCAATCTCAGATTTTTGAAAACGACGAAGTAGGTTTTGCATAATGTCTCCTTATAAATAATTATGATACTTATAAGGGACGCAAGAATAGCTAGGCTCTTACACGGAAATTTGCAAGTGTCATCATAGAGCGATTTGGAACCACAGGGTAGCTCACTCAGCAGTAGGCTGATCGTAACCATGTATGGCTTGCTGAGCGTGGACAACAAACGATTTCCCCTCTCCCTGATTTTTCTTCTGTACGAAGAAAAATCTATCCCTCTCCCACAAGGGGTGAGGGTGATTATTTACGAAGGTACTCGTATAGGCAAGCGCCATTGTAGGTGTGTCGCTAGATATATATGAAAGCGGTCAAAATCCGCAAAAAATTTGCAAATTTTGACCGCTTGTTATCCGTTAATTAAAGAATAAAACGACTTAAATCTTCATTCTCTACTACGTCATTTAACGCATCTTGTACGTATTTCTCATCAATTACGATTTTCTCGCCTGAGCGTTCGCTTGCGTCGAATGAGATGCCATCCATAAGGCGTTCTAATACGGTGTGTAAGCGACGAGCACCGATGTTTTCGGTTTTTTCGTTTACACGGAATGCCGATTCGGCGATTTTGCTGATACCGTCTTTAGTAAACTCGATTTCCACACCTTCGGTTTTCATTAACTCACGATATTGTAGCGTTAATGAAGCGTTAGGTTCGGTAAGGATACGTTCGAAATCTTCTTTCGTGAGTGATTTTAATTCAACACGAATCGGTAAACGTCCTTGTAATTCCGGTAATAAATCTGACGGGCGAGCCACTTGGAATGCTCCTGAACAGATAAATAAAATATGGTCGGTTTTTACCATACCGTGTTTGGTGTTGACCGTAGAACCTTCGATAATCGGCAGTAAATCACGTTGTACACCTTCACGAGAAACGTCGCCGCCTGAATGTTCGCCTTTTTTACAGATTTTGTCGATCTCATCAATAAATACGATACCGTGCTGTTCAACTGCTTCAATCGCTTGTTGTTTTAGCTCTTCCGGATTCACCAGTTTTGCTGCTTCTTCGTCTACCATTACTTTTAACGCATCTTTGATTTTCATTTTGCGTTTTTTGGTTTTGTTCGGCGACATACCTTCAAATAACGATTGAAGCTGCGAAGTCATTTCTTCCATACCCGGCGGAGTCATAATTTCTACGCTCACTTGTGCCGCTACATCGATTTCGATTTCTTTGTCATCAAGCTGACCTTCACGCAATTTTTTGCGGAACACTTGGCGGGTTGAGCTGTTATCGCTTTCTTGTACGTTACCCCATTGATCTTTTGCCGGCGGTAATAACACATCTAGAATACGATCTTCCGCCGCATCTTGCGCACGCATACGGTTTTTCTCGACCGCTTGTGATTTGACTAATTTCACTGCAACATCGGTTAGATCTTTGATAATCGAATCGACTTCTTTACCAACATAACCTACTTCAGTGAATTTAGTCGCTTCCACTTTAATAAAAGGTGCGTTAGCTAATTTTGCCAAACGGCGTGCGATTTCGGTTTTACCCACACCGGTCGGACCGATCATCAGAATGTTTTTAGGGGTAACTTCCTGGCGGAGATCTTCCGGTAATTGCATTCTTCTCCAACGGTTACGTAGTGCGATTGCCACCGCACGTTTTGCTTCGTTCTGTCCGATAATATGTGCATCTAATTCCGACACAATTTCACGAGGGGTCATTGACATATTTTTTGTTCCGTATTTATGGGCTTTTATTTTGCCCGTTTGTTATTTTGTAGGGACGCCATGCTTGGCGTCCATTACATCACGTTCTATGTTTGATAGGACGCCAAGCATGGCGTCCCTACCCAAAGGCGATCTTTCCTTAAACTTCTTCAATTACGTGATTATGATTTGAGTAAATATCAATATCACCAGCGATTTTTAATGCTTCCGCCACGATTTCTTTTGCAGATAAATTATTTTGTGTGCGAAGTAACGCAAGTGCGGCAGCTTTTGCGTAGTTACCACCTGAACCGATTGCTAACACGTCTTGTTCCGGCTCAATCACATCGCCCGAGCCTGAAACCAGTAAAAATTCACTGTCGTTCGCCACAATCATCATTGCTTCTAATTTACGCAGTGAACGTTCGGTCCGCCATTCTTTTGCCAGTTCCACCGCAGATTTGATTAAGTGACCTTGGTGTAATTCTAATTTTTTCTCGAATAAATCACGTAAGATAAACGCATCGGCAGTTGAACCCGCAAAACCGGTTACCACTTTATCTTTATACATACGGCGCACTTTGCGCACCGTACCTTTTTCTACACAATTACCTAGCGTTGCTTGTCCGTCACCACCGATAGCGACTTTGCCATCTTTACGAACACATACGATCGTTGTCATATTAAATCCTTGTCCTTTTATTTTAGGGAAAACTGGGGTGTTAAATGGGGGAAAATTTGCCTTTTTCAAGGATAAGCGGTCAGATTTCACAAGAAAATTGCAAATTCATTGCTATTGGCTTGCCGTGTACTAATTCGATTTGAGCTTTATACGCTAACACTTTTGCCCCAGCATTTTTTGCTTGTTCAAATAATGCGGCATATTGCGGATCAATCTGTTTTGCTACGGCAAAACGTTGGATACCGGTGTGTAAAATTGCGAAAAATATGACCGCCAGTTGTCCTGATTCAGCAATAGCAGCCAGTTCTCGCAAGTGCTTTTGTCCTCGCTCCGTTTTCGCATCAGGGAACATTCCAAAGCCATTTTCGGTAAGTAAGGTGGTGGATTTCACTTCTACAAAACAGTCGGGCTGATTGTTCGCTTTTAGCAGAAAATCAATCCGGCTGTTTTCCGCCCCGTATTTTTGTTCGGGTAATATAGTTTGATACTCGGCGAGTTCGGTGATCCAACGCTTTTCTAATGCTTCTTGCACCAGCTGATTAGCACGTTGGGTATTCACACAAATAAAATCGCCCGCTTGGGTTTGAGTCAGTTCCCAAGTGTGGGCATATTTGCGTTTCGGATTATCAGAGGTGGAAAACCAAACGGTATTGCCTGTAGTGGCACAACCGGTCATTGCGCCGGTATTCGGACAATGTAGGGTAATTTGCTCGCCGTTGGGCAGCAGAATATCGGCTAAAAAACGTTTATAACGTTTGATTAATTTGCCGCAAGAAAGAGAAGGAAATTGCATAATAGTCTTTGATTTATAAAGAAAAAAACCGCTTTTTGCAAAGCGGTTTTTGTGTCAAACTGATTAACGGTTGGTCAGGTTGTTATTACCTGACTGGCGGGTCAGGTAATAACTTAATCTCGATCAGCTTTGTTTAACAATCTGATAAAGGAGAATGAGATATGAACATCCATTGGATATTAATTATCTGCTTAGTGTTATTACTTGTTAGCCCACCAGCTTTATAATAACTTAAGCACCAACTACACGGCGGGCATTTGCTTGCCGTGTTCTTACTATAAGTCGAGTTGCTTAAATTTTCAACTCTTAAATTTCATAAAATTCTAACGGTAAACCGTCCGGATCTTTAAAGAAAGTGAAGCGCTTACCGGTCAGTTCATCGATCCGAATCGGTTCACATTCCACTGCATTTTTTGCTAAAAACTTGACCGCTTGTTGTATGTCTTTTACTCGAAATGCTAAATGACGTAAACCGCAGGCTTCAGGGCTATTTGGGCGTTGTGGAGGATTCGGAAAACTAAATAATTCAATTTGCGAGCCGTCGGCAAAACGAAGATCGAGTTTATAGCTTTCACGTGCCGCACGATAAGTTTCTTCAATAATTTCCGCTCCGAGAATTTGCGTATAAAAGTGTTTGGATTTGGCATAATCAGCGGCAATAATTGCCACGTGATGAAAGCCGAGGATGGGCTTTGACATAAATTTCCTCTTGTAAAAGTTTTGCAAAAAAACTGTTAAATATGACCGCTTAGGTTATGATGCACGGCTTGATATTATTTTGATATTAAAAGGCTTCAAGTGAAAACAAAATTGCAGTTCCCTTTAGCAGAATCTGACCCGGATCACCCGTTTGCCAAAGCAGTGTTAACTTGGTTTGCACAGTATGGGCGTAAACATTTACCTTGGCAACAAAATAAAACCTTATATGGTGTTTGGTTGTCGGAGGTGATGTTACAACAAACGCAGGTTGTAACAGTTATTCCGTATTTTGAACGTTTTATTGAACGTTTTCCCACGGTAACGGACTTAGCTGATGCGCATATTGATGAAGTTTTGCATTTGTGGACCGGTTTAGGTTATTACGCGCGTGCCAGAAATTTGCATAAAGCGGCACAACAAATTCGAGATCAATTCGGTGGTGAATTTCCGACCGATTTTGATAATGTTTTGGCGCTTTCAGGTGTTGGACGCAGTACGGCTGGTGCGATTTTATCGTCTGTGTTAAATGCGCCGCATCCGATTTTAGACGGTAATGTAAAACGGGTGCTTTCTCGTGTGTTTGCGGTGGAAGGCTGGAGTGGTGAAAAAAGCGTAGAAAATAAATTGTGGCAATTAACTGAAAGTGTTACGCCGAATCGTCAAGTTGCCGATTTTAATCAGGCGATGATGGATCTCGGTGCAATGGTATGTACCCGCAGCAAACCGAAATGTTCGTTATGTCCGTTAGCGAATTTATGCGAAGCGAATCGGCTTGAAGCATGGGATAAATTTCCGGCGAAAAAACCGAAAAAAGCTTTGCCTGAACGTCAGGCTTATTTTTTAATTATCAAATCGGGCAACAAGATTTTATTGGAACAGCGTAAAGCCAAAGGGCTTTGGGGCGGATTATACGGATTTCCGCAATTTGAAGATATGGATGAGCTTAACCGGTCTCTTTCTGAACAGAATTTGCAAATTTCCCAGCAATTAATCGCATTTCGCCACACATTCAGCCATTTTCATTTAGATATTACCCCGATTTTGGTAGATCTGGATTTGCAAAAAAATGCTAAAAATCAACCGCTTGTCTTACAAGAAAATTGCGGAAATTATCGCCTTTCAGTATCTTCAACCGCTAATTATTGGTATGATTTACAATTACCGAGCGAAGTAGGTTTGGCGACGCCCGTAAAACGTATTTTGGATGAACTCAGTTTAACGCTAACTAGCACTAATAAGGAATAAAAATGGCTCGTATTGTATTTTGTGAGTATTTAAAACAAGAAGCTGAAGGCTTAGATTTTCAATTATATCCAGGCGAATTGGGTAAGCGTATTTTTGATTCTATTAGTAAACAAGCGTGGTCGGAATGGATTAAAAAACAAACTATGCTCGTGAATGAGAAAAAGTTAAGTATGATGAACCCAGAACACCGTAAATTGCTGGAAACGGAAATGGTAAATTTCTTGTTTGAAGGCAAAGAGGTTCAGATTGATGGTTATGTTCCTGTCGAACAGATGTGATAAGGTATTGATTTTTAATGAAAAAATATACTAAGTATTTACCGTTATTGTTGGTAATCCCGTTCTTAGCCGCTTGTGGCAGCAGTACTAAAAAAGTGAAAAGAACGAAGACGAAAGTTGATTACACTAAAGACACTAACGGTTTAGATATTTTAACCGGACAGTTTTCGCATAATATCGATGATATTTGGGGAAGTAACGAACTGTTAGTCGCGAGTAAAAAAGACTACGTAAAATATACGGACCAGTTCTATACTCGTAGCCATATTTCATTTGAAGATGGCCAGATTACGATTGAAACCTTAGGTGACCAAAACCACTTACGTAACAGTATTGTACACACCTTATTAATGGGATCAGACCCGAAGGGGATTGACTTATTTGCTTCGGGCGATGCGCCGATTAGTAATAATCCGTTCCTTGCCGGTCAGGTGAACGATCAATTTGGGCGTGATATTAATAATATTGCGATCGCTAATGATTTTGCGACTTATTTAATTCAAAATAAATTACAAACTCGCCGTCTTCAAAACGGTAGAACAGTAACTTACGTGGCGATTAAAATGGTGGCGGGACATATTGAAGTACGTGCGCGTCAATATTTACCATTGGTACGTAAAATAGCGAAGCGTTACGGCATCGAGCCAAGCTTGATTCTAGGTATTATGGAAGTTGAATCGGCATTCAACCCGTATGCGGTAAGTTATGCAAATGCGATTGGGTTGATGCAGGTTGTGCCTCGTACTGCCGGACGTGATATTTTTGCGCGTAAAGGATTTGGCGGTCAGCCGGATCGTGCTTACTTGTATAATCCGGCGCAGAATATTGATGCGGGGACTTTATATTTGACCATTTTACGAGACGAATATTTAGACGGTATCACTAATCCGGTGGCAAAACGTTATGCGATGATTTCCGCTTATAACAGTGGTGCAGGTGCGGTACTTAAAGTATTTGAGTATGATAAATATGATGCGATTGATCGTATCAATGATTTATCTCCAGATGCGGTTTATCGTATTTTGACAACGGCACATCCATCAAGCCAAGCACGAAATTATTTGAAGAAAGTAACGAAAGCTCGAGAAAAGTATTTACACGTTCGATAATTTGTTGTTTTTTAAAGCAAAAAGTACAAAAAAAGCACGTTTAAACCGAGTTTTTTAAATTTTTAAAAAAAGTGTTTGACGAAGCAGGGTGAAATCAGCATAACGCACCCCGCAAAAAAACCCAGCCGCCACAAAACAGTCGGTAGAGCAGGGGATTGAAAATCCCCGTGTCGGTGGTTCGATTCCGCCTCGAGGCACCATCTATTCCTCCTTAGTTCAGTCGGTAGAACGGTGGACTGTTAATCCATATGTCGCAGGTTCGAGTCCCGCAGGAGGAGCCATATTTCGAAGCCCTGATGATTTTCATTAGGGCTTCACTTCATTAGCAATTTGCTTTTGCTAGCTTTTCAAAAAGTTATCTTGGAGAGCTTGACGCTGAGTTAAAATAATTGCATAATAAACTCTCGCAATCAATGAGATGCCTCGATAGCTCAGTCGGTAGAGCAGGGGATTGAAAATCCCCGTGTCGGTGGTTCGATTCCGCCTCGAGGCACCATTAATTGCAAAATTCAATTCCTCCTTAGTTCAGTCGGTAGAACGGTGGACTGTTAATCCATATGTCGCAGGTTCGAGTCCCGCAGGAGGAGCCATATTCAGGAGCCCTGATAGTTAAATAACTATTAGGGTTTCGCTTTTTCTAGACGCTGAAAAGCATATTTTCTATATGCTAAGTGCTATTGCTGAAATTTTGTGATCTCTCTCCAATTTTTGAAAAAAACTTGAAATTTCCCTTCGCAAAATTGTGTGAGACAGAGTATTATTAGCGAAACAATAAAAATGATTCCTCGAATATCGTCAATTTTGCGACATCACTTTTAATACGAGTGATGTCGCATTTTTTTATACCTGAAAATCCACCTTTTATCCTGTCATAAAGGTGGATTTTTTGTATAATGAAAGTAATTTTCCGCTTATGAGCCCTTTGGGTTTAAAAAGAAGCGGTCGGATTTTAGAAAAATTTTGCAAAGAGAAAATTATGTTTGAGAACCTATCTGACAGACTATCGAAAACCTTGCGTAACATTACCGGTAAAGGTCGTTTAACGGAAGATAATATTAAAGATACGTTGCGTGAAGTGCGTATGGCGTTATTAGAAGCCGACGTTGCGTTGCCGGTTGTGCGTGAATTTATTAATAAAGTGAAAGAGCGTGCGATTGGTGAAGAGGTAAATAAAAGTTTAACGCCGGGTCAGGAGTTTCTTAAGATCGTACAAAGCGAGCTTGAGAAAGCGATGGGTGAGGCGAATGAGGAGTTAAATCTTGCAACCCAACCGCCGGCAGTAATTTTAATGGCGGGTTTACAAGGTGCGGGTAAAACTACCTCGGTCGGTAAATTAGCAAAATTCCTTAAAGAGCGCCACAAGAAGAAAGTATTAGTGGTTTCTGCCGACGTTTATCGTCCAGCGGCGATTAAACAGCTTCAAACCTTAGCGGAAGCGTTAAAGGTTGATTTCTTCCCGACAGAGACAAGCCAAAAACCGGTTGAAATCTCGGAACTTGCCTTAAAACACGCCAAACTTAATTTCTTTGATGTTTTAATTGTAGATACCGCAGGTCGTTTACACGTTGACGGTGAGATGATGGAAGAAATCCAGCAAATCCACAGCGTATTAAATCCGATTGAAACACTTTTCACCGTGGATGCGATGACCGGTCAAGATGCGGCGAATACGGCAAAAGCTTTCAACGAAGCCTTACCGCTTACCGGGGTGATTTTAACCAAAGTGGACGGTGATGCACGTGGAGGTGCGGCGTTATCTATTCGTCAAATCACCGGCAAGCCGATTAAATTCCTCGGTGTGGGTGAGAAAACCGATGCGTTAGAACCGTTCCATCCGGATCGTGTTGCTTCACGTATTCTGGGTATGGGCGATGTGCTATCGTTAATTGAAGATTTACAGCGCTCGGTTGACCAAGAAAAAGCCGAGAAAATGGCACAGAAGTTCAAGAAAGGTGATGATTTCACCCTTGAAGATTTCCGTGAACAGCTCATCGAGATGAAAAAAATGGGCGGTATGATGTCGATGCTGGATAAACTGCCCGGTGCAAAGAATTTACCTGATCATGTAAAAAATCAGGTAGATGATAAAATGTTCGTTAAAATGGAAGCGATCATTAATTCTATGACGCTGAAAGAGCGTGCGAATCCGGATATTATTAAAGGTTCTCGTCGTCGTCGTATTGCGTTAGGTTCGGGTACACAGGTACAGGACGTAAACAAATTGCTCAAGCAGTTTGATGAAATGCTGCGTATGATGAAGAAAATGCGTAAAGGCGGTATGGCGAAAATGATGCGCGGCATGAAAGGCTTAATGGGCGGAGGCGGTTTAGGCGGCCTCGGTGGCTTAGGCGGAATGTTTGGCGGTAAACGCTAATTAGCTGACGATCAAGCGGTCGGATTTTGTAGAAAATTTGCAAAATCCGACCGCTTTTTTATGCCTTATTTGGCGAGTGCTTGACGCAGCTTTCCGTGATGCACAGAAAGTAATTGTTCGGCAGTAGTTTTATCCGAATCACTCAATATCATCATAATCGCTAATTTTGCGTTGTTTTCGGCAATTTTTAGTGCATTTTCGGCAACTGTTCGATCACATTCGGTGGCTTCCATCACGATTTTAATCGCACGGGCTTTGAGTTTTTCGTTGCTTGCCTGCACATCAACCATTAAATTGGAATAGCATTTGCCGATCATCACCATTGATGCGGTGGTCAGCATATTCAACACCAGCTTTTGTGCCGTGCCGGATTTCATGCGGCTTGAGCCGGTCAGTACCTCTGGCCCCACAATCGTATCAATCGCAATCTCTGCAATTTGCGCCATTGCTGAATTCGGGTTGCTGGCAATCGAAACGGTAGTTGCACCTAAAGATTTAGCGTATTCTAACGCACCGATAACATAAGGTGTGCGTCCGCTTGCTGCAATTCCGACCAATACATCTTTTTGTGAAAAATTGATCGCTTGTAAATCGGCTTTGCCTCGTTCAGTATTATCTTCCGCTCCTTCAATTGGGTGACGTAACGCCCGTTCGCCTCCGGCAATAATGCCGACCACCATTTCTGGCGGAACGCCATAAGTTGGTGGACATTCCGAAGCGTCTAATATGCCTAATCGTCCGCTGGTGCCGGCACCAATATAGACTAAACGCCCCCCATTTTGGAACGCTTGTACGATTTTTTCGACTGCTTGAGCAATTTGCGCTAAACATTTTTCTACCGCGAGTGGGACTTGTTTATCCTCTTGATTGATCACTTTCACTAGCTCAAGTGCAGAGAGTTGATCGATATTCATTGAGTTAGGATTACGTTGTTCGGTAAGCATTTTTGACAACGCCGCTAATAAATTTTTTTCTGACATATTTATCTCCAACCACCTTTTACTTTCGGTGTTTTATACAAGTGAGGAAATGATTACTTAGGATAAATTACCCCTAAACTCACCGGTTCTTTTGCACCGGTTACGCTTGGTAGATTACTTGCTAAATTATGTACACGTTGATAAGCTAGCCAGGCAAAAGCAGCTGCTTCGACATAATCAATATCCAATCCATATTCGCTAGTGGTTGTGACCGTCCATTTCGGTAGTAATTCACTAAAACGCTGCATTAACAATGGGTTACGTGCGCCACCACCACATGCAAGTAACAAGCATTGCTTTTCACTTTCTAAAGTTTTTAACTCGTTTACGACACTTTGTGTGGTAAATTCTACCAGTGTCCGTTGTACGTCTTCAGGACGATAAGCGGTTAAATTTACCGATTTTTTTGCAAGCCATTCGAGATTAAATAATTCTCGTCCGGTGCTTTTCGGGGCAGGTAATTTGAAAAAAGGCTCATCAAGTAAACTGTCGAGTAGTTCTGGAATCAGTGTTCCGGTTTTTGCCCATTCGGCATTTTTGTCATAGCGTTTAGCTTGGTGCAGCTCTATCCACGAATCCATCAGCGCATTTCCGACACTGACATCATAGCCGATGGTCGGTTGCTGTGGCGCAAGTACCGAAATATTGGAAATACCACCGATATTTAGTACCACGGTTAAGCGTTCCGGTGAGGCAAAAATCCCTTCGTGAAAAGCGGGAACCAGTGGCGCGCCTTGTCCGCCGACTGCCATATCTTTACGGCGAAAATCTGCAATAGTGGTAATGCCAGTGTGAGCAGCAACCAAATTCATATCGCCGATTTGTATCGTAAACGGGAATTTGCCGTTTGGAGAGTGCCATACGGTTTGTCCATGACAACCGATCGCTTGAATATCACTGGCGCTTAATTGATGTTCGGTTAAAAAGCGATTGATACTTTCGGCATACAGTAAGCCTAAACGGTGATCGATTTCACCTAATGTTTGTAACGAAGTTTCGCCGCTTTTGAGTAATTGCGATAAATCGGTGCGTAAATCTTCCGGCATAGGTGTAAAGCCGCAAGCGGTCAATTTTGGCGGATTTTTTGCAAAATCCATTACACATAAATCAACACCGTCAAGACTGGTGCCGGACATCACGCCGAGGTAGAGGTTTTTAGTCATAAAAGTGAGATAAAATGAAAATTTGTTGAATTATATCGAATATCCTGCATAAAAGCGGTAAGATCTCGGCTGATTTTTACAAATTTATCTCTTTATGAACCTTCAAAAACTTTTATTGATTCGACGTTTTTTCTCCACGCTTGCATTTTTCTCAATGCAAACCGTGTTTTTTATCTATTTACAGAAAAAAGGCTTAAGCAATAGCGAAATCGCTTTTTCGTTGTCTTTATTATTCTTTTGTAATCAAGCGTTGGCGATTTTAGCCGGCATCTGGGGCGACCGTTACGGCTTGGCTAAAATGATGTTACTAGGCTGTTTGCTGGACGTGTTGGCTTATATTTTCTTCCTCTCAGCGGATAATTACGGACTATTATTGCTAGCCACTACTTGCTTCGGGCTGGGGAGCTGTTTGTTCGGTACTAATGCAAAGGCGTGTTTACTGGCTTTGGCGGGCGATGAATATAGCGAAAAAACCCGTTTGCAGGGCAAGTATCTGAAAGTGACCAGTATGTCTTCAATGTTTGCGCCGTTATTGGTGATTCCGTTTATTAAATTTGAGCAAATCGAGTTATTAATTTGGGTTTGTTTTGCGATGGAGACGGTGCTATTTGTGCTAATGATCAAGCCGTTTTATCAGATTCAAACGTTACAAAGTTTGGTGAAATTCCGCTTCGGGCAAATTCGAGAAATTATCACCAAAGAATTTTTATTTGTGCATTTGATGTTGTTTATTCCGCTATCAATTGCCACTTCGTTTTTTGTGATTTTTCCGTTTTTATTTGATAACAAATTAGCTGCACCGGAACATAGCCCGATCGCATTATTTGTGAACGGTTTGATGACGGTATCGCTACAAAGTTATTTCTCGCGCAAAATTAATCTCACTGCGAAGCAAATTGTTTGGGTCGCACCGCTGTTAGCGATTGGTATCATTGTGCCGTGGTTTATTACCTTGCATTACATTTCGCTGTTTAGCGCTTATGTCTATTTAGTGATTTTTACTGTGATTGAGGTGTATGCGCTGACGGCAATGGCGAATTTGTTAGTGAAATTTGATAACGGTACCAATCGAGGCTTTATTTTCGGTGCGTCACGTCTGCTGCTTTCGATTGCGACGGTAGTGGTGATGAATTTAATTCCTCATTTGTTTTTGGTGTAGTTATGACTATTCTTTGGGTTGCTCTCGGTGCGGTATTAGGCGCAATTTCTCGCTGGCAATTAGGCGTGTGGTTTAACGGTTTTCTAAACCAATTCGCTTTTGGTACATTGTTAGCAAATTTACTCGGCTGCTTCTTAATTGGAATCGCTATCGGATTATATTTGAATGATGGGCAGAAGTTGTTGTTTATCACTGGTTTTCTAGGCAGTTTCACCACCTTCTCAAGTTTTTCGTTAGAAGTAAGTGAAAAGCTACTGACGGAGAAATATTACCAAGCCTTCGGTATTATCGGTTTGCATTTAGTTGGTGGAATCTTGTGTACGATGATGGGAATTTTTTTAGTACGTACGTTGACAAGCGGTCAAAATTACTAAATTTTCTGCAAAAAATGCCCTCACGACTTAAAGTTGGAGGGCATTTTTCGTTAGCTAATTAAAGTAAAATATTTGCTAATAAAAGACCGAAGCCAATACTAAAAATCATACTTAATAAGCCCGGTAACATAAAGCTGTGGTTAAAGATGTATTTACCAATTCTTGTTGTACCGGTTGTATCAAAGTCAATTGAGGCGATAATCGGACCGTAGTTCGGAATAAAGAAATAACCGTTTACCGCAACGAATACCCCGATTAATACCGGCGCAGGAATGCCAATTGCAATCGCAAGCGGGAAGAGTGTTGCTACGGTTGCGCCTTGGCTGTTTACTAATACCGATAAAACAAATAATGCGAAAGCAAATGCCCACGGTGCGGTTTCTACTAAGCCTTGTACCATGCCTTTCACTTCAGTCATATGGCCTTGCATTAAGGTATCACCTAACCATGCGATACCGAAAATCGCAATTACCGCACGCATACCGGCATGGAAAATCGAACCTTTAGTGATTTCATCGCCGTCCGGTTTGCAGAATAAGATAATTAATGCACCGACAGAAAGCATTACGATTTCAATCGTATGCGCCATACCCATCGGTTTGCCGTCAAACACAGGGCGAAGTGACGGTACTGCACCCATTAATACAACTAATAATGCACCGAATAAGAATAAACCTACAGAAGTTTTCGCCGTTGATTTGATTTGGATATTGGCAGGATCGACAGAAGTGTGATTTTCTTTTACATAATCAGGATCTTGTAATAATTTTTGGTAGTGAGGGTCGTCTTTTAACTCTTTACCCATTTTATTCACAAATACACAAGCAAGCATTAAACCAAGTAAAGTTGCCGGCACGGTTACCATTAATACATCACCTAAAGTAATGCCTTGCGGCTCTAAAAATGCCACTACTGCAACGACTGCCGCCGCAATCGGGCTTGCTACGATCGCAAATTGTGAAGCGATTACTGCCATTGAGAGAGGGCGCTCCGGACGAATACCGTTATGGCGGCTAACTTCAGCGATAACAGGTAATACTGAATACGCTACGTGACCTGTACCCGCTAACACGGTGAATGTCCAAGTCACAAGCGGTGCGATAAAAGTAATATATTTTGGATTACGACGTAAAATGTTTGTTGCCAGTTTGATCATATAGTCTAAACCGCCAGCCGCTTGCATTGCCGCTGCAGCTGCAACTACCGCCATGATCATAAACATTACGTCAATCGGTAAGCCTGCTGGTTTTAAACCAAACACGAAAGAAAGGATCGCTAAGCCTAATCCGCCAAATACCCCTAAACCGATACCACCGACACGGGCACCAATCAAAATACATAGTAAAACTATGGCAAATTGCAAAAGAAACATTGCAGACATAATTTGATTACTCCATTGTAATTCAGTAAAAAAATCCTCATACTTGAGAAAATAGTCCTTAGAGATAAGCCTTCTCAAAGCAGAATTAAACTCTTTGAAAAGGGTGCTTAATATAGCAATAAATAAAACTAATCGCTATAAGAATCAATAATTAAATTTTTTTATGATAGGAAATAATATGCAATTTTCAAAAATGCACGGGCTTGGCAATGACTTTATGGTGATTGATGGTGTAACGCAAAATGTCTATCTTACTGAGGATGTGATCCGAAAATTAGCTGATCGTCATACCGGCGTTGGCTTCGACCAATTATTGCTTGTAGAGCCGCCTTACGATCCGGATTTAGATTTCCATTACCGTATTTTTAATGCGGACGGTAGTGAAGTTGCACAATGCGGTAATGGTGCGCGCTGCTTTGCCCGTTTTGTCACGCTAAAAGGTTTAACCAATAAACAAGATATTCACGTGAGTACTGCCAAAGGCAAAATGGTATTAACTTTAAAAGGTGAAGAAAAAGTTCGTGTGAATATGGGTGAACCGATTTGGGAACCGGCACAGATTCCGTTTACGGCAAATAAATTTGAAAAAAATTATATTCTAAGAACGGATTTGCAAACGGTGTTATGCGGTGTGGTTTCAATGGGCAATCCGCATTGTGTGTTACAAGTTGAAGATATTAAGACAGCACCGGTAAATGAATTAGGACCTTTGTTGGAGAATCATGAACGCTTTCCTGAGCGCGCTAATATCAGCTTTATGCAAGTAGTGAATCGCAATCATATTAAATTACGAGTATTTGAACGTGGTGCCGGCGAAACGCAGGCGTGCGGTAGCGGTGCTTGTGGTGCGGTTGCAGTAGGGATTATGCAAGGCTTGTTGGATAGTAATGTACAAGTCGACTTACCCGGTGGTTCACTCCAAATCGAGTGGGAAGGTGTCGGTCATCCGTTATATATGACCGGTGATGCTACCCATATTTATGACGGTTTTATTAAACTCTAAGCCTTTTAGCCAAAAGTAAGCGGTCAAATTTCTGCAAAATTTTGCAAGAATTTGACCGCTTGTTATTTATGGCTAATCGCTCCTAAGCGTTTTCTACACCAAACGCCATTACTTCATCAATTTTCTCGGCATTTATTGCAATCATCATCAAACGATCCACTCCTAATGCGACACCGGAACAATTTGGAATTCCTGCTTTTAATGCGGCAAGAAAACGAGTGTCTAACTGCTGAGCCGGTAAGCCCATTTGTGCACGTTGTACGTTATCTTGTTCAAAGCGGCGCATTTGTTCTTTCGCATCACTTAGCTCATGGAAGCCGTTTGCCAATTCTAAGCTTTTGTAATAAACCTCAAAACGTTCCGCAACACGGTGATCTTCCGAACTGATTTGAGCCAGTGCCGCTTGTGACGACGGAAAATGATAGACCGCAGTCGGGCGCTCTTTACCGATATTCGCTTCTACGATTTCACTGAATAGAAATTGCAATAAAGTATCTCGATTCTCGTCATCTTCACAAGGGAAGCCGTGTTTACGGGCTTTTTCAACCAATTGCGCGCGAGTTGCCGAAAGCGGATCTAAACCGACGTAGGTTTGGAACACGAACTGATAGCTATAAGATTCCGCCGGTTCACAATCCAGAATTTGCTGGAGTAAATCATCCACTTCATTGATTAAACGATACATATCAAAATGCGGACGATACCATTCCAACATAGTAAATTCCGGATTATGACGCTTGCCGGCTTCTTCATTACGAAACACTCGGCATAATTGGAAAATTGAACCGCTACCCGCCGCCAATAGGCGTTTCATATGGTATTCGGGGCTTGTCATCAGATGCAGTGTTTTCGCTTCGCTGGCAAAGGGCGAAAGGAATTGGGTGCTAAAGGTAGAAAGATGCACGTCCGTCACAGAAAATTCGCTTAGTGCGGGCGTTTCCACTTCTAATACGCCGCGATCTTTAAAAAATTGGCGAATTTCCGCCATTATTTGGCTGCGTTTGATTAGGTTTTGGATAGAAGCGGTCGGTTTCCATTCAATATTTTCTAAAATTAATTCATTCATGGCAGAGATTATCGAACGTTAAAAATGAGATTGTAGCGGTATTTATTTCGGTTTGTGAAGTTTAATTTCAATGTGGAGTGGAATTTACAGCACATTTTCCCTAAAAATTTTGTTATATCTTTGGTAAAATTTTGGTTAAATTTAACCGCTTAATGCGATAGATTCTTATCTGTAATTACGAGTAATTATCAATACGGAGCAAGGGTTTTGTACCTTTTTTGAGGTAGATCACAAAACGTATTTTTTGTGCCGTGAAAACGCAAAATAAACTTATATTGTGTAAAAAATAGTGGCACAATGCGAGCAAGTTATATTGATTAATTTATCTATTATTTTGGAGTGCATTATGCAAAGTGTTAATTTTGATGTCGCAATTATCGGTGCTGGCGGTGGCGGTTTACGTGCAGCGATTGCCGCAGCGGAAGCAAATCCAAATCTTAAAATTGCTTTAATTTCAAAAGTTTACCCAATGCGTAGCCATACTGTGGCGGCAGAAGGCGGTTCAGCGGCGGTAATTAAAGATACAGACTCTTTCGACAACCACTTTAATGATACCGTTGGTGGCGGTGACTGGTTATGTGAACAGGATATCGTAGAATATTTTGTTGAGCATTCACCGATTGAAATGACTCAATTAGAACGCTGGGGTTGTCCTTGGTCTCGTCGTCCGGACGGTGAAGTAAACGTACGTCGTTTCGGTGGTATGAAAATCGAACGTACTTGGTTTGCGGCGGACAAAACCGGTTTCCACTTATTACACACACTTTTCCAAACTTCAATCAAATATCCTAACATCGTACGTTTTGACGAGCATTTCGTCTTAGATATTTTAACCGACAACGGCGAAGCATGCGGTTGTGTGGCAATGAATATGATGGAAGGTACTCTTGTTCAAATCAATGCAAATGCAGTTGTTATCGCAACAGGTGGCGGTTGCCGTACTTATCGTTTCAATACTAACGGCGGTATCGTAACCGGTGACGGTTTATCAATGGCGTATCGTCACGGAGTGGCATTACGTGATATGGAATTCGTTCAATATCACCCGACCGGTTTACCGAATACCGGTATCTTAATGACCGAAGGCTGCCGTGGTGAAGGTGGTATCTTAGTGAATAAAGACGGTTACCGTTACTTACAAGATTACGGTCTAGGTCCTGAAACACCAATCGGCAAACCGGAAAACAAATATATGGAACTTGGTCCGCGTGATAAAGTTTCACAAGCATTCTGGCAAGAATGGAAAAAAGGTAACACTTTAAAAACTGACAAAGGTGTTGATGTTGTTCACTTAGACTTACGTCATTTAGGTGAAAAACACTTAACCGAACGTTTACCGTTTATCTGCGAATTAGCGCGTGCTTATGAAGGTGTAGATCCGGTAACTTCACCAATCCCAGTTCGCCCGGTGGTTCACTACACCATGGGTGGTATCGAAGTGGATATGAATGCAGAAACTTCAATTAAAGGCTTATTTGCAGTCGGTGAGTGTGCTTCTTCAGGCTTACACGGTGCAAACCGTTTAGGTTCTAACTCTCTGGCGGAATTAGTGGTATTCGGTAAAGTAGCCGGTGAAAATGCGGCGCGCCGTGCACAAGAAGCAACACCTCGTAACCAAGCGCAAATTGATGCGCAAGCACAAGATGTCGTTGCACGCTTACACGCTTTAGCTCGTCAAGAAGGTAATGAATCTTGGGCAGATATTCGTAACCAAATGGGTGACGCAATGGAAGAAGGTTGTGGTATCTACCGTACACAAGAAAGTATGGAAGGTGCGGTAAACAAAATCCATGAGTTAAGAGAGCGTTACAAAAATATCAGCGTAAAAGATAAATCAAGCGTGTTTAACACCGATTTACTCTACAAAATCGAATTAGGCTTCATTTTAGATGTGGCGCAATCAATCGCTTGCTCGGCTGTTGAACGTAAAGAATCTCGTGGTGCACACCAACGTTTAGACTATACCGAACGTGACGATGTGAATTACTTAAAACACACCCAAGCATTCTACAACGCAGACGGCACGCCAACCATTAAATATTCAGATGTGAAGATTACTAAATCACAACCTGCAAAACGTGTATATGGTGCGGAAGCTGAAGCGCAAGAAAAAGCGAAAAAAACAGCAGAACAGGCACAAAAATAGGAGAGCGATAATATGGCAAATTTAAACAAAATGACCATCGAAGTGCTTCGCTACAATCCGGAAACAGATAGCGAACCACATTTAGACAAATATGAAGTGCCGTTCGACAGCCAAACTTCATTATTAGATGCACTCGGTTACATTAAAGACGAACTCGAGCCTGAGCTTTCTTATCGTTGGTCTTGCCGTATGGCGATCTGCGGCTCGTGCGGTATGATGGTAAACGGTAAACCGAAATTAGCATGTAAAACATTCTTACGTGATTATAGCGGCTTTATGCGAATCGAACCGCTTGCCAACTTCCCGATTGAGCGTGACTTAGTGGTGGATTTAAGCCACTTTATTGATAGCATCGAAGCAATCAAACCTTATGTTATCGATAATAAAGCACCGGAAGGTCAGCGTACTAAACAAACACCGGCACAATTAGAGAAATATCGTCAATTCTCAATGTGTATTAACTGCGGCCTATGTTATGCAGCTTGTCCGCAATTTGGTTTAAACCCTGAGTTTATCGGTCCGGCAGCGATTACCCTTGCTCACCGTTATAACTTGGATAACCGTGATAACGGTCGTGAGCAACGTATGAAACTCTTAAGCTCTAAAAACGGGGTGTGGAGTTGTACTTTCGTCGGTTATTGTTCAGAAGTATGTCCGAAACATGTAGGTCCGGCTTCTGCAATTAACCAAGGTAAATTAGAAAGTGCGAAAGATTACGTAATTTCAATGCTTAAACCAAAAAGCTAGGGGGCAATATGACAACAGCAACTAAACGTAAAGCGTATGTACGCGAAATGAAAGCGAACTGGTGGACAAAACTCGGTTTCTACAAAATGTACATGGTACGTGAATCAACCTGCTTAGCAACCGTATGGTTCTGCCTTGTATTGCTTTACGGCGTGATTAGCCTTGGTGGGGCAGGTTTAGAAAACTTTATCGGTTTTTTACAAAACCCAATCGTATTTATTTTAAACGTTATCAGTATTGCCGCATTGCTTTATCATGCAGCGACACTTTATGTGATGACACCGCAAGTGCTTACTTTTATTGTGAATAATGAACGTGTTAACCCAAATATTTTAAGAAATGTACTTTGGGCGGTAACCGGCGTAGTAAGCTTAGTTGCGTTAGTATTTACTTATATTTAGGGGAGGAATGGCAATGAGTAAACAAGATCCGAAACGTTCTAATGAGCCACCTGTGTGGTTGATGTTCAGTGCCGGCGGTACAATTAGTGCAATTTGCTTTCCTATCTTAATCTTAATTTTAGGTGTGTTATTACCGCTTGGTTTGGTGCCGGTGGATAATATCGTGGCATTTGCTCACACTTGGTTAGGTAAATTAGTGATTTTGGCGGTAACTATTTTCCCAATGTGGGCAGGTATGCACCGTGTACATCATGGTTTACATGACCTTAAAATTCACTTTCCTGCGGGGGGCTGGGTATTCTACGGATTATCGGCTATCTACTCAGTGATTGTGTTCTTTGCAGTAATCGCACTGTAATCAATATAACGTGAATAAAGCCATCCGTCAGGATGGCTTTTTTGATCCGAAATTTGCAAAAAATCGAGCAATTTTGACCGCTTGTTATGTGCGATATTTATCGGTTTAACTTAAAATTTCACGGCATTTATCCGTTACTTCCTGTAATATGGCAGCATAATCGGTCTCTTTTAGCCCTATACAACCAAAGTAATGCATACTTACGTTTTCAATGCCACAGAAGTTAAATAATCCGTTGCCCATGGTATGTTCGAAAGCTTGTAAGAAACCCTTTTGTTGATACTTTTCGTTCGAGTTACCTAAGGTCACGAATTGCTGCATTTTTTTGCCTTTCAATAAACCGACACTTTCAATTTCGCCATTTTGATAAGCAAATCCATAGCTTAACACTCGGTCTAAGTAGCCTTTTAAGATTGCTGGAAATCCCATCCACCACAGTGGGTAAATCAAGGTAATGACATCGGCTTGTTGCCAATATCGGTGTTCGATTTGGATTTCTGTTGGATACTGGCTGGTGAGACTGGACTGAAATTCTTGCCAAGTTAAGTTTGGATTAAACTTTAGTTGATATAAATCTCGTACGATAACTTGATGGTCTTTGCTTGCCTGAACGGCTTGCGAAAGAATTGCGTGGTTAAAACTTTGCGGATTCGGATGTGCATAAATAATCAGATGGTTCATCGTATTTCCCAGCTAAATAATAACGGTTCCTAATTATCGCTAAAATCTTGCTTTACATACAAAACTTCCTCTAATTATTCTTTGACAATTATCAATCTTTCCTGTTGTTCCTCAGCAAATACCTCCTTCGAGTAATAAAAGCAGACCAGTAAAAATCGGATAATGCCGACCATTTAATTAGACTTGTAATGGGGATGCTTTGTCCGATTTTAGCCAACAATCATTACCTCGGCGCAGTTTTTTACGTGGACATTTTTTAAACGCGTTACAAACGGAGCAGGTAAAGCAACAAGGACATAATGCGATTCGCCCGCCTTGGACAAATCTTGCAGATTTTTATCAAAAATGCACCGCTTGTAATAACTGCATATCTGCTTGCGAAACTCAAATTATCATCAAAGGTGCCGGCGGTTATCCGGAAATAGATTTTAACCGTGGCGAATGTACTTTTTGCCAAGCTTGTGTGAAAAGTTGTGAGGCGGATGTTTTCTTAGAGATAACGGAACAACCTTGGACGCATAAAGTGGAAGTACAGGACCGTTGTTTATTAAAGCAACGTGTTGAGTGTCGCTCTTGCGGTGATAGTTGTGAAAGCCGAACCATTCGTTTTCGTCCGGCATTGGGCGGAATTGCAAATTTAGTGCTGGATTTGACCGCTTGTAACGGTTGTGGTGCTTGTTTGAGTGTTTGCCCGACCAAAGCAATTAGAATTAATAGGGAAAATAATGAGTAATTTAGAGAGCCAGAATTGGTATGTCTGCAGTCTTGTGGTACAAGCGAAGCCAGCCAAACTTGAGCAGGTGAAAGCGGATATCTTAGCGATTCCTTATGCCGAGATTCATGGCGAGAAAGCCGAAGAAGGTAAATTAGTGGTTACGCTAGAAAGTGACAGACAGCTTGCGCTTGCCGATTTAATTGAACAAGTGAAAGATATTAGTGGTGTTATCGTAGTATCACTTATTTCAAATTATATTGATGAAAAGTAAATAGGCTCCCCCTCTTTGACAAAGAGGGGGCTGGAGGAGATTTTACAAGCGGTAATTTTTCTCCGATTTTTTACAAATCTCCCCTAACCTCTCTTTACTAAAGAGGGGATAGATTTTTTAATTTAATCATAAATGTGGGACATTAATTATGGAACTCAATCGTAGAGATTTTATGAAAGCAAACGCAGCAATTGCTGCGGCGGCTGCGGCAGGAATGACGATTCCTGTCAAAAATGTTTATGCTGCTGATGACGGTATTAAATGGGACAAAGCGCCATGCCGTTTCTGCGGTACGGGTTGTAGTGTACTTGTCGGTACTAAAGACGGTCGTGTTGTTGCAACGCAAGGTGACCCGGATGCAGAAGTAAACCGTGGTTTAAACTGTATCAAAGGTTACTTCCTTTCAAAAATTATGTACGGTGCAGACCGTGTACAAACGCCTTTGTTACGTATGAAAGACGGTAAATTCTATAAAGAAGGTGATTTCACACCGGTTTCTTGGGATCAAGCTTTCAGCATTATGGCGGAAAAAGTTAAAGCGACTTTAAAAGCGAAAGGCGGTAATGCGGTAGGTATGTTCTCATCAGGCCAAACTACCATTTTTGAAGGTGTCGCGAAAGTAAAACTTTGGAAAGCCGGCTTACGTTCTAACACAATCGACCCGAATGCACGTCACTGTATGGCATCTGCGGCGGTGGCGTTTATGCGTACCTTTGGCATGGATGAACCGATGGGTTGTTATAACGACATTGAGAAAACCGATGCATTCGTGCTTTGGGGTTCAAATATGGCGGAAATGCACCCGATTTTATGGAGTCGTATTTCTGATCGCCGTTTATCTGACGATAAAGTAAAAGTCGTAGTAATGTCCACTTTTGAACATCGTTCGTTTGAACTTGCGGATACGCCGATTATCTTCAAACCGCATTCGGATTTAGCGATTCTTAACTATATCGCAAACTACATTATCCAAAACGATAAAGTGAACTGGGATTTCGTGAATAAACACACCAAATTCAAACGTGGTGAAACTGACATCGGCTACGGTTTACGTCCGGAACATCCACTGCAACAAGCGGCTAAAAATGCGAAAACTGCGGGCAAAATGTACGACTCTGACTTTGAAGAATTCAAGAAAATCGTTGAGCCTTACACATTAGAAAAAGCGCATGAAATTTCCGGTGTACCGAAAGATCAGCTAGAAACCTTAGCGAAAATGTATGCGGATCCAGAACAAAAACTGGTTTCTTACTGGACAATGGGCTTTAACCAACATACACGTGGCGTGTGGGTAAACCATATGATGTACAACGTACATTTACTTACCGGTAAGATTTCAATTCCGGGTTGTGGCCCATTCTCATTAACCGGTCAGCCGTCAGCTTGTGGTACGGCACGTGAAGTGGGTACTTTCGTACATCGTTTACCAGCAGACATGGTGGTAACCAATCCGAAACACGTTGAGATCGTAGAAAAAGCGTGGAAATTACCAAAAGGCACAATCCCGACTAAACCGGGTTATCCTGCGGTAATGCAAAGCCGTATGTTGAAAGACGGTAAATTAAATTTCTTATGGCAGCTTTGTACTAACAATATGCAAGGCGGTCCGAACATTAATGAAGAAATTTTCCCAGGCTGGCGTAATCCTGAAAACTTTATTGTCGTTTCAGATCCGTATCCATCTGTAAGTGCGGTCGCGGCAGACTTAATTCTTCCAACTTGTATGTGGGTAGAAAAAGAAGGTGCTTACGGTAATGCGGAACGTCGTACTCAGTTCTGGCGTCAGCAAGTGAAAGGCCCGGGCGAATCTCGTTCAGATTTATGGCAAATTGTTGAGTTCTCAAAATACTTCAAAACGGATGAAGTATGGGACGAAGAACTGTTAGCGCAAATGCCGGAATACCGTGGTAAAACCCTTTACGAAGTGCTTTACTTAAATGGCGAAGTGAATAAATTCCAAGTACCAACCAATGTACCAGGTTACCTCAATGATGAAGCCGAACATTTTGGTTTCTACTTACAAAAAGGTTTATTTGAAGAGTATGCACAATTCGGTCGTGGTCACGGTCACGATTTAGCTGATTTCGATACTTATCACCAAGTTCGCGGTTTACGTTGGCCGGTGGTTGACGGTAAAGAAACTTTATGGCGTTACCGTGAAGGCTTTGACCCGTATGTGAAAGCAGGCGAAGGTGTATCGTTCTACGGTTATCCGGATAAGAAAGCGATTATCTTAGGTGTACCTTACGAAGCACCGGCAGAAAGTCCGGATGAAGAATACGATTTATGGCTATGTACCGGTCGTGTACTTGAACATTGGCATACCGGTACGATGACACGTCGTGTGCCGGAATTACATCGTTCGTTCCCGAACAACTTATGTTGGATGCACCCGACAGATGCGAAAAAACGTGGTTTACGTCACGGTGATAAAGTGAAATTAATTACCCGTCGTGGTGAAATGATTACCCACTTAGATACACGTGGTCGCAACAAGTGCCCGGAAGGCTTAATTTATACCACCTTCTTCGATGCTGGTCAGTTAGCTAATAAATTAGTGCTAGATGCGACAGACCCGATTTCAGGTGAGACTGACTTTAAGAAATGTGCGGTTAAAGTGGTTAAGGCGTAATTATAGCCCCCCCTCTTTTGAAAAAGAGGGACTGGGGGAGATTTTAAGGAGCTTCAATGTCGCACAAATCTCCCCTAACTAGGCGGAAATTTTAACCGCTTGCAAAAGGAAACTATGATGAAACTTGACCCAAATCGCCGTCAATTTTTGAAAAATGCGACCAGAACGGTAGCCGGTATTTGTGGTGTCGGTGTGATTCTCGGATTACAGCAACAACAAGCGAATGCCAAAGAAGGTGTAGCGCTTCGCCCACCGGGCGCATTACCTGAAAAAGACTTTTTGGCGGCTTGTACCCGCTGTGGGCAGTGCGTACAGGCTTGTCCGTACGATATGTTGCATTTGGCTAGCTTGATTTCGCCGATGGAAGCCGGTACGCCTTATTTCGTGGCTCGTGATAAGCCGTGCGAGATGTGTGTTGATATTCCTTGTATGAATGCTTGCCCGAGCGGTGCGTTGAGCGAGGCGTTAACCGATATCAATGATGCTCGTATGGGATTGGCCGTGTTGCTTGACCACGAAACCTGTTTGAACTGGCAAGGCTTACGTTGTGATGTTTGTTATCGTGTTTGTCCATTAGTGGATAAAGCGATCACATTGGAACGTATCCATAACGACAGAACAAATATTCACGCTAAGTTAATTCCAACCGTACATTCCGATGCCTGCACCGGTTGTGGGAAGTGTGAACAGGCTTGTGTATTAGAAGAAGCAGCAATCAAAGTATTACCGATGGATCTTGCTAAAGGTTTGCTTGGTAGACATTACCGCTTAGGTTGGAAAGAAAAACAAAATGCCGGTAAGGCGTTATTGGAAGATCAGCATCCGGACGGTTTACGCCCAGCGTTAGACGCCCGTATGCCGGAAGGAATGAGCGAACCGATTTACCAATTTATGCAGATTCAGCCGAATCAGAAAGTAGCGACGCCAAATCGTGCCACTTACGATTACGTACCGAAATCAACCACGGTGCCGGAAGCGGAACATTTCCCTAACTTAGATCTAAACATTAAGGGGGTGAAATAATGGCTGAAGTGAAATACGTACCGAATAAACCTAAGGATGCAGGGCTTGAAGCACGACAAAAATTAGGTTGGTGGCGAGCTTATCGCTTTCTAATTTTGCGCCGTTTGAGCCAATTAAGCATTATCTTAATGTTTTTAAGCGGGCCGTTTTGGAATGTTTGGATTTTAAAAGGTAACTATAGTGGCAGTATGCTGTTTGATAGTGTGCCGATGAGCGATCCGCTGATGACCGTAGAAAGTCTAGCGACAGGATATGTGCCTGAATGGACAACGATTTTAGGTGCCCTGATTATTGTGGCATTTTATGCGATTGTGGCAAGTAAAGCTTTTTGTAGTTGGGTTTGCCCAATGAATATGGTGACCGATGCCGCCGCATGGCTGAGACGTAAGTTAGGCATTCGTCAAAGTGCGAAAATCTCACGTAATTTACGTTACGTGATCTTAGCGATGATTTTAATCGGCAGTGCAATCTCGGGAACCCTGTTGTGGGAGTGGATTAACCCAGTTGCTGCATTAGGACGAGCCTTTGTTTTTGGTTTAGGTGCAACCGTATGGCTGGTAGCGGTCATTTTCTTACTTGATTTGCTGGTTGTGGAACACGGCTGGTGCGGGCATTTATGCCCAATCGGTGCAACTTATGCACTGATTGGTGCAAAAAGTGTCGTGAAGGTGAATGTAGTCGATCGTAACCGCTGTGATCGTTGTATGGATTGCTACAACGTATGCCCGGAACCTCAAGTATTAAGAGTTCCGCTACATGGTAAACCGGAAGACAGCACCATTGTACTTTCGAAAGATTGTGTTAGCTGCGGACGTTGTATTGATGTGTGTGCAGAGAAAGTCTTTGCATTCGGTACACGCTTTCAAGACAGTATTGAAGTGAAAAATGTTTAACAAAACTCCCCTCTTTGAAAAAGAGGGGGAGATTTAAAAATCTCAAATTTACAAAAATTTGGCGGAAATCCACCGCTTGTAAAATCTCCCCTGATCCCTCTTTAGTAAAGAGGGGGGAATTTATAACCCTTTTTAATTTTTAAAACGGAGTGATTTAACATGAGAAAATATCTCACCCTCTTATTGACCGCATTGGCGGGTTTTGCCGTGGCGGAAACGCAAGTGGCAAAAAGTATTGATAGCACAGTGGAAAGTGTTACCCCTGCTTATACCAATGCACAGAAAGATGCAGGCAACATTCCTGTGACTTTCCCTCACCAACCACCGCTTGTTCCGCACAGTATTCGTGGTTTACAAGTAACGAAAAATATCAACCAATGTTTAGGTTGTCACAGCCCTGAAGTTGCGCCGACAACCGGTGCGACACGTGTGCCGGCAAGTCACTTTATGGATCGTGACGGTAAACCGACCGAAGGAACTTCGCCACGTCGTTACTTCTGTCTACAGTGCCACGTACAACAAACGGACGTAAATCCGATTATTCAAAATAAATTTGACACGATTCGTCAGACACAAAGTAAATAAGGAGAAAGGTGATGATTAAGAAATTTTGGAACTGGTTCCGTACGCCGAGTAAAATGGCTGCCGGTACACTCATTATCATTTCTGCGATTGGCGGTATTTTAGCGTGGGGCGGTTTTAACCAAGGTTTAGAACATACTAATACCGAACAATTCTGTTCAGACTGTCATATGAATGACGTAGTACCTGAATATCGTGCTTCGGCTCACTACTCAAACCGTAGTGGCGTGAAAGCAATCTGTTCAGACTGTCACGTACCGCATGAATTCCTTGATAAATGGAAACGTAAAATTATTGCTTCAAAAGAAGTGTATGCATACTTTACCGGAAAAGTGGATACTAAAGAAAAATTTGAAGCACACCGTTTAGAAATGGCGGAACGTGAATGGGCGCGTATGAAAGCTAATGACTCTCAAGAGTGCCGTAACTGCCATAACTTTGAAGATATGGACTTTACTCAACAGAAAACCGTGGCGCAACAAATGCACGCAATGGCACAAGATCAAGGCAAAACCTGTATCGACTGCCATAAAGGTATTGCACATAACCTTCCACATATGGAAAAAATTCAAAAGAGCTTCATTCCTGAAGATATGTTGAAAAAAGAACAACCAGCGGAAGGTAAATAACAAGCGGTTGGATTTTTATGCGATTTTACGATCCTCAAGTACGGTGTACTTGGGGATTTTTTTGCGAATTATGCTATACTTTGTGCAATTTTTGTTGCGGATCAATCCTTTATGAAACACAGTTTAACTCCTTTCCATACTTTCCATTTAGCGGCAAATGCAAGCAAAATCGTTGAATTCAGCAGTGCCGAACAATTACTTAACGAATGGCAAACCGCCGTAAACAATCATCAGCCGGTACTGATTTTAGGACAAGGCTCAAATGTGCTTTTCTTAGATGATTTTGACGGTTGCGTATTCATCAACAAATTAAAAGGTATTACGCATCACGAAGATGAACAATTCCACTATTTACACGTGCAAGGCGGCGAAAATTGGCATGAGCTGGTGAAATGGACGCTAGCAAACAATATTGCAGGTCTTGAGAATCTCGCACTCATTCCGGGGGTTGCCGGTTCTGCACCGATTCAAAATATCGGTGCTTACGGGGTGGAATTTGAACGTGTGTGTGATTTTGTCGAAGTGCTGAATTTACGCACGGGCGAAATTTTCCGTTTGACCAAACAAGAGTGCCAATTCAGTTATCGTGAAAGTGTGTTTAAACACCAATACAAAGACGAATTTGCGATTCTCTCGGTCGGAATCAAATTGACAAAAGCATGGCAGCCGGTATTAAGTTATGGCTCATTAACTCAGTTTGATCCGCAAAGCGTAACGCCTCAACAAGTGTTTGACGAAGTGTGTACGGTACGTTCGGCAAAATTACCGAATCCGGACGAGTTCGGTAATGCCGGTAGTTTCTTTAAAAATCCAGTGATTGATGCTGCAAAATTTGCGCAAATTCAGACCGCTTACCCGAATATTCCAAACTATCCGCAAACAGACGGCACAGTAAAATTGGCGGCAGGTTGGTTGATTGACCAATGCGAATTGAAAGGCTTTCAAGTAGGTGGCGCGGCGGTACATGAAAAACAAGCGTTGGTATTGATTAATAAGCAAGCGGCAGCGGGTTCAGATGTAGTGGCATTGGCGAAAGAAGTACGCCGCCGTGTACGTGAAAAATTCGGGGTTGAGCTGCATCCGGAAGTGCGTTTTATGGGCAAAAATGGCGAAGTGAATAGCGAAGAAGTCACGAGATAACTAAAGTTATGAGCAAATTAAACCAATCTCAGATCCAAACGGCGTTGCTATGCGGGCAAGCGCTGGTGTTTGATAAAATTGATTCGACCAACGAATATCTACTCAAACATTATCAAACCTTGCCGCAGGGCTCGGTTTGTTTGGCGGAGCAACAAACCGCCGGCAGAGGCAGACGTGGGCGCACTTGGTATTCACCGCAAAGTGAAAATATCTATTTTTCAATTTTATGGCATTACCCGACTGAAGACGCTGCGCATATTTCTTCGCTGAGTTTGGTGGTTTCACTGATTATTGCTGAAAGTTTGCGAGCGCAACAGGTTGAAAATATCCAAATCAAATGGCCGAATGATATGTATTATTGCGGCAAAAAAATGGGTGGAATTCTGATTGAAACCAAAGCGGATCGCAGTGGCATTCATTTAGTGATCGGTATTGGTTTAAATTTAAGGATGACTCAAGTTGACGAAAATATCGTGGCCCAAGCGTGGTCTGATTTGTCACGTTATCAATTTGATCGTAATGCACTGGTGTGTCGTCTCGCTTATGAATTGCAAAAAAATCTTAAAATTTATCCGCTTGTCGGCTTTGAACATTATGCCGAGCGTTGGCAAGCGTTTGATATTTTTCGTGATCAGCCGGTAAAACTAGTCATGGAAGGTAGTGAAATTCACGGTATTTCACGTGGTATCAATCAACACGGTGAATTACTGCTTGAGCAAAACGGTGTTATGACGCCGTTCGGCATTGGTGAAATGTCATTGCGTGCTGACTCAAATTGAGTATTTTCTGATAAGCGGTTAGTTTTTCACAAAATTTTGGTAGAAATATAGATAGGAAACATTATGCACAAAACCATACAACAGAAAGCGGTGGAAGCACATAATATGTGTAAGTTGAAAGGCGATTCAATTTTGGATAATAGCGATCGCCAAATCGCCTTCGAAGCGGTGTATGATAGTGAAGAACAAGCGCAGCAAGCGGTCGAATTTTTCACGGAAAAAGCAAAATCAGTAGAAACCGAAGCTTGTGTTATTCAACATAATATTAGCCAAGTTGAAGACGGTTTTTTAATGCAAATGCAGGTTGAATTTAGTTGTCAGGCGGAAGTGGTGTTATTCCAAATGGCGGTCAGATAAAACAAAGGGGCAACAAATGTTGCCTCTTATTTTTTTGGTTTATGATTTAACCACAGAAAACACAGACTTTACGGACTATATTTAGCCGTAATGGCAATTTTCTGTGTAATCAGTGTATTGCGTGGTTAGAAATAAATGGTTTAGCCTTTAAACATTGGTAACATTTCGTACATTGAAAGGAAATGGAATACCGCGGTACACACACCGAATAAGAATACCAGTCCAATCATAAATAGATTACCTTTTTTCGCTTTATAGGCTAATAACGCTGGAATCATACAAGTCCAAAGGGTTGCCACCGCACCTGCATAACCAATCGCTTTTAAAAAGCCAAGTGGCGAGAGTAATGAGAATACTAGCGGAGGTAAGAAGGTTACCGCCCATGCTTTTGTTCTGCCTGATTTATTCTCGTCAAATTTAAAGAAATCTGCCAAGAAATCGAATGTACCTAACCCAACCCCGATAAATGAAGACAGAATTGCCGCCATAGAAAATGCATTAATCGCTTGTTTCACATACGGCGACTGTACTACTTCGCCAATCGTATTTAATAACACGTCTAAGTCACCGTTACTTGCGATAACCGGTGCAAATTGCGCACGTGGCAGATTACCGAAAATGCTGATTACCCAAAGTAAATAAAGCCCTAAAGCAATAAGTGTACCGCCGGCAATTGCATATTTCGCTTTCTTCACTTCACCGTAATAAGCATGCATTGAAGAGACTGAGTGGTGATAACCGAAAGAGGTCAATGCAACCGGCAACATTGCTAACGCATATTTAGCATATTCACCGTTATCGTTTTGTTGATCGAATAAAACAGCAGTATTAATATTGCTGACTAAACCCGAAATACTGAATGTAAACGACAATGCCATAAAAATAATTAATAACACAGAAATGCGATCAACTAATCGAGTAGAGTGCCATACAAAGAACGAGAAAATCAGCACGAATAGCACAGACCAGATACGAGACCCGAATTCACCGAAATCAATCGCTGACTTGGTTAGGTTCTCTAAAATTCCCCCGGAAGCGGTGGTGTAAGCGTAAAGTAAAATGCCACCGACAAAATAAACTGCAAGGTTATTTAATGCATTAATCTTATTACCTAATAAGTCTTTGGTAACGGTATTGAAAGACGCGCGTAGGTCATAACCTTTATAAACATCAAGGAGTAGCCAGCCTGAAAATGTCATTACAATCATGGTGAAAGCAAGTGCAAGAATAGACCACATTGTCCAAGCACCCGCACCGGAAGTTGGAAGCCCGAGCATACCGGCTCCTACACATACACCTGCGATAATACAAGCGCCACCAAAAAGTGTTGGCTGTTTTTTCATAAAATATCCTATTGAAGTAGTACATTAAGGTAATAGTATTGTGCCATAAACTAACTTATTAAAAAATAGTCTTATAGAGAAAAAGTGTATTTTTATCATCGTAAAACGCTATTTTTACCTAAATAGTGAATACTAAAACTTTACGCTTTTATATAGATTATCTAAAATAGATCCAAAATTAGATCCAAAGGAACTTATTATGCTGAAAATGAACGATCTTTCCAAATTAACTAATACGCCTAAATCAACCATTCTTTATTACATTAAAGAGGGATTGTTACCGGAACCTTTGAAAGATAAACCGAACTTTCACTTATATGATGAAAGTAATATCCAATTAATTGAATTTATTAAATATCTTCAAGCAAACTTTAATGCCACTATTTCACAGATTAAAATGGTATTTGCTCAGCCGGATTTTGATCTGAATAATCCTTATAAAAGCTTAATGGGATCGTTGGATATTCTAAACGGTACAGAAAGTGAACGCTTATTAGTGAGTGAGATCTGCTCGGAATTTGGTATTACCGAAGTTGAATTGAATGAATTTGTGGAAATGGGTTTAATTAATCCGACCCATAGCGACTTTAGTGCGAAAGATCGTGATATGTTGGCTATTCTTAGCCAATGTGATGCGCAGGAATTTCAATTATTAGAAAGTTATGCGGAAGTGGCGAAAAATTTAGCGCATCAAGAAATGGCAATCGGCGGAGAAATCCTAATGCAAGAAGAAGGTCAAGAGGAGCGTTTAAAACATTTTTTCAATATTTTATTGCTATTAAAGCCGTATATCTTAAATTCGCAATTAGTGAAGTATTAACTTTTACTTTTTACTATTTTTATGGGATTTATTGTTTTACAAGCGGTCAAATTTGCAAAATTTTCTACAAATTTGACCGCTTGATTTTTATTAAGGCAGTTCAGGGAACAGCATTTTTAACACGGCTTTGGTTAAGCGGCGAGATTTTCCTTGGTAAGGGAAAATGTGCATCATCATCATCGGGTTGAAGTTCGCTTCAATCACGCCCCATGAACGCAGAGATGGCTCGGCTGCTTTGGTTAAATCCGGAATGATTAAATCCACGCCACATACTTTTGCCCCCATCGCTTTAGCAATACCGACTGCTAATTGTTTATAGCTATCATGCATTTGGTCAGTCATATCAATCGAATCACCACCGGTACTGATATTAGAGTTGGCACGTAATTGTACGATTTGTCCTTCAGCCGGAATTGAATCAGGTGTTAAACTTTGCTCTTTGAGCTGAAGTAATTCAATGTCACCTAGGGCGATTTTTTTCAATGGAGAACGAGATCCATCGCCTCGTAGCGGATCACTGTTTTTTGCTTCCACCAATTCACGCACCGTATGTATGCCGTCACCTTTTACATTCGCCGGCACACGCAACAATACAGCCAGCGTTTCATCGCCTAGCACAAAGAAACGATATTCGGTACCGACTAAATAGTCTTCCACCACCACTTCTTTATCTTCACGGAACGCAATTTCAATCGCTTTGGCAAAGTCGGCTTTATCCGTCACGCCCTGTTGGAAAATCGTAATGCCCAAGCCGTAATTGGTCGATTTTGGCTTAATTACTACTGCTTTTTCTTCAAATAACGGGTAGTGTGCGACCGCCTGTTCTAGCGAGGTAAATTCAGCGCTTTTCGGCACATTAAAACCGGCTTTCGCCAACACTTTTTTGGTCACGACTTTATTTTCCATAATTAATGGAGAAATATACTGATCGTGACTGGTCATATTGCCATTTTTCACATATTCGAGATGATCACCGAATTTGAGTGCAAGGAACTGATCGTTTTCATCAAGTAATTCGATCTGTAATCCTTGTTGGATTGCATCAAATAATAAAGCCTGTGTAGAAAGCTCCATATTATCGAAAGCAGAAATCGCATAAAAACGCTCGAACGTTTGCGCTTTATATTGTTGAGCAAGTTGTGCACCGAGTGCTTTATAGCTGCCGGCTTGTTCAATTGCTGCTAATAAACGACCGTTTACCGTTTGGCTTGGATCAGCAAATTGAGCTAGTTTTTGTTGTAATAAATCTTTCTCGCTTTGTGGCGCTGAAAGATCTTCTAACATTGCCAACATTAGGTTAAGGATAGCTTCACCCTCTGCTTGGAACGCAGTGTGTGAACGAGGATCTTCAAGTGCAACTTGGTATAGTTTTTGTTTACCGAGTTCGACTTCTTTTTGACCGCTTGTTTCATCTATCCATAGCATAGCAAGTAAGAACAGATGAATAAATTTGGCATCGGCGAGCTCGATACCGTAGGGAGAGAGCGGATTGAGATCAAATAAGCGGAATTCCGCATATTTAACCCCTTTTTCAAGTAATTCACGTGCTTTTTTCGCGCCACGTAAACGTACGTTTGAATAGAATTCTTTTTCCGCTAATAAATCACCGTTTGTCACAAAATGTTCTAATGATTCCACATATTCTTGCAAGCTATCGTGATTGATTACTACATGAGGCGCATTTACATAGCCATACGGGCTAGAACGTAAACTACGTACTAATTGTCCTTCTGCAAGCGGTCGATTTTCGCCAAAATATTGCGCCTCTACGGTTGGTGTGGCGGCAAGCAGATAGACTAAAATCCATTGATAACGTAAAAAGTTATTGGCTAATTTCATATATAACGCATTGCGGAACGCAATTTTATCGCTGTATTCCGTTTGTAATGCAAATGCGCTCTCGACAAACTCGTCAGAAATCTGGAAATTGTAGTGAATACCGCTCACCATCTGCTTATATTTGCCGTAGATTGCAGACAGATGTTCACGATATTTCACATCCCATTCGTTATCTAATTGTGCTTCTTTGATTTGATCTTCCGGCGGTAAACCGGCAGGCATACTGAGTGGGAAAATATATTCATCATCAGGTAATGAACGTAACGTTACCTCGTGAATAGCGGATAACCAACGATATGTATCTTCCAATTTATCGTTTGGCGGTGTGATTAGCTCAAGTTGGCTTTCTGCAAAATCGGTTTGAATATATGGGTGATAACTGCGGTTACCAAAAACGCCAGGATGGGCTGTAGTAACAATATTCCCTTTATTATCAATACGTTGGCTTTCTTTTTCAATGCCAAATTTACCTTGTTGAAACAGCAAACCAAGTTGATGAGTTTTAATCAGTTGTTGTAATTTCATAGCTTTCCCTTTCGCGATAAATGCGTTAGACGAAGTTCTGCCCCTAAAATAGCATACTTTTTTGATTGGGTTTATAGCTGATTGATAAGAGAATAGACTATTTGGTTATAAAAAAGCACGCTTATTATAATCGTGCTTAATTAAAAAAGATTATTTAATCACTTTTGCCAAGCGCTCACCCATTCGAGTTTCTACGCCGGCTTGTAGGTGTGCTTCGAATTCAATGCAATCTTTCGGGAAGAGGTTAATTACGGTTGAACCTAAGCAGAAAGCCCCCATTTCCTGACCTTTTTTCAGGTGTACGGCGGTTTCACCGGTGGTTTCATAGTGATATACCACAACATCTTTGGCACGAGGCGGGTTAATTACACCAGCCCAAACTGTACTCATACTTGCTGTAATAGTTGCGCCCACTAAAATTTGTACCATCGGCCCGAATTCAGTTTCAAATTCACAGATTACACGTTCGTTACGCGCAAATAAATTTGGTACGTGTTCAGCTAAGAACGGATTTACTGAAAATAATTCGCCCGGTACGTAAATCATTTTGCGTAGGGTTGCATCACATGGCATATGTACACGGTGGTAATCGCGCGGCGATAAATAAGTGGTAATAAAATGGCCATCTTTAAACTTATTTGCCATTTCTTGATCATTCGCTAGTAAGGTTTCAAGTGTAAAGAAATGACCTTTTGCTTGTAGTAAACGATCGTCTTCAATCTTACCTGATTCACTTACTTTGCCGTCTGCCGGTAAACAAAGCGCCTGTGCATCTTGGTTAATCGGGCGAGCGTTTTCTTTTAACGGACGAATAAAGAATTCATTAAACGTTGCGTAGTCAGAAGCATTGCTTTTTTGTGCTTCTGATAAATTAACATTATATTGTTTAGCGAATGCACGGATAATAAAGTGGGTCACAACACCCCATTTTTGTTCTGCCAGCCAACCTGCTAAACGGGTAACAGGTAATTGTGGGAATATATATTGAAATGCAACTTTCGCACGTTGCCAATAAGTCGGCATCAAATAGGGTTTAAGAGACATTAAGTTGTATCCTTTTTATTCAATTATACAAAGAGGCACGAAGTATAACAGAAAGAAAAGTGAATTACCTAATGTTATCAAAAAGTAACAGGGCGCTGAGTTAAGATGTGGCATAAAGATAGAGGAAGTAAGCCACATGTTGCCTTAACTCAGCAAATGTTATATGAGAGGGAAGATATTATTGCAATAGAATACGATCACGATTTTTATCCAGTGTGGCTTTGCCGATACCGGATACATCGGTAAGTTGCTCTAGGCTACTAAATGCACCATTTTTCGTACGGTATTCAACAATTGCTTGTGCTTTTTTAGCGCCAATACCCACTAATTTATCTTGAATTTCAGCCGCAGTTGCAGTGTTGATATTCACTAAATTTGCATTGTTCGTCATTTCAGCATGGCTATATTCAGTGCTAGTTGCTTGTGCGTTTTGAACTACGGGAGTGGGTTCTATGACGCTAGGCTTTGTTTTTTCAGCAGCCAATACACCGGTAGATAACATTCCGATTAACAGACTTAAGCCAAGTTTTGAGCGTGTTTTCATAAATGTCTCCTTTTCTTTTTAGATTGCTTTTTAAGATGGTTTTGCTTGGAACTACTTTACAAGTTAAATAAATCAGAGAGCAATTCTGAGAAATTATTTTTGCGATCAAGATCGAGAAAATTGTTTATCTTATGGTCAGAAGTAAGGAAGAGAGGATATAAATACGTGGTGAGCAGTGCTGATTTAGTGTTTTTGTAAAATATTTAATAAATATTACCGCTTGTAGGCATAATTTTCTGAAAAATCGTGTGCTGATTAAAGAGAAATACTTTAAAATGGGGATAATTTATTCAGCGGGGGAATTTCCCATTATTTTTTTACCTAAAATTGGAAAGTTAAATGTCACAAAATAATTTTCGTAAAGAGCCAACTTTTGGCGAGCCGTCTGTTGCACAGTCGGCGGAGCAAGTAGCAGAAGCAATCATTAATTCAGATAGTGCAAAAGCTGTTGAGGCAGCAAAAGTTATTGCAAGTAATGCAACAGTATCATTAAATCAAGCACCAAGTTATACTTTTACGCCTGTAATGAAGCGCCCTGTTGATGATACAACGCCATTAAAATCGATTGAGGAAGCTCAAAAGGTGAATACAGAAATTTCAGAAACAGAAGCATCGAAAGTTGCACAAGATTCAGGTTTCGCTTTTTCTCCGGTAGCGGATGAAGCTACGGAAGAACCTAAAAAAGCAGAGCCGGAGCAAGTTGAAAAATTAGTTACAGAGGAAAAGCCAGCGATGAATACAAGTAGTGAAGATCGTGTGATTCCTGTCGTGAATCCGACCACAGCAGCCGAAGCTGTTGCAGTAGCGAGTGTGCCATCTAAATTCCGTCGTTTAGGTTTAGTAGCGATTTTAGCTGCAATTTTAGTGGCAATCTTCTTCTGGTTAAAACCGAGTGCACCGGAAACTGTTGAAGAGTTACAGTCTCAACAAGGCAGTTCATTACCAATTGAGTTCCGTCCGGTAGATGAAGAAGAAGCAAAACGTGCGGAAGCGCAAGCAAAAGCTGAGCAAGAAGCAATTGCTCAGCAACAAGCACAACAGGCACAACAAATTCAGCAAGATATGAATGTTGCGACTGCACAACCAGTAACAACTGAGACAGCTCCAGCAAAAAGCGTCACACCGACAACAGAAACTCCAGCCGCTACGACAGCAAATACGAACGTAGTTGCTGAAGAGCCAAAAGTTGAGCCGGCTCCGGTTGTGAATAAACTCGTTGTGCAACCTGCTCCTGTTAAACCTAAAACGCAAGGTAGCGTGATTCATCAGTCTGAAACGCCTAAACAGCCGAAAGTGAAAGCTATCACGGCAGATGAATTCAATGCGAAAAAAGCGAAGAATGCACAATTAGATCAATTGGTGAAGAATGTAGAAACCGGTAAGCCAGTAGCAAAAACAGCAGCACCTACGGCAGCTAAAGCAGCACTGGCAAAACCAGCAACGGCAGCGGCAGTCGCAAGTAAAACTATGACAGTGCCAAAAGGTACATCATTGATGCAAGTATTCCGTGATAACGGTTTAAATATCTCGGATGTAAATGCGATGAGCAAAGTCAACAAAGTGGTAAGTAATCTAAAAGTGGGTGAGCGTGTGAGCGTGCGTTTAGATAAAAATAACCGCGTAGTTGAAATGAGTATCGGATCTGGCGGTAAGTTTACTCGTCAAGCAGACGGTAGCTATAGCTTTAAATAATTGACATTAAAGAGCAACGCTACAAACGTTGCTCTTTTTTTCTCAAAATTTTGAGAAGGAGAGTAGTTGTAAAATGAATGTTTTTTTGCAAAAGCCGTGTTGTTTAGCAGTATGTACCGGTTTGCTGACGCTGGCAGGGTGTAAGCCTTTAGAAGCGCCGATTGAGCAAGTACAGCGAGCTCAAATAGTCATACAACAGGCTCAAACGGAAATTAAGCCGACAGAAAAGGTAACGGTAGTAAAGAATCAGACCTCAATGCAGTTTATTTGTAAAAATGATGTGGTAGTGAAGGTTCAGCGCCCGAAGGCGAAAAAAGTGAATAATAAAGCGAAACGTAAAGTCAGTAGTCAGCAAGCGATTTTAGTTACTTACGGTCACGCAACGCATACGTTATCACCGGCAGTGACGAGAGACGGTAAAAAATATAGTAATATCCGTTGGACGTGGAAAGAGAGTTTAAATGGTGAAGCTTCTCTCACAGATAATAGCAATAACGTTCTTGCCAGTGAATGTAAACTTAAACCGTAGAAAATAAGCGGTCATTTTGGCTTAGTTTTTTGCAAAAAATAGGCTAATTTTGACCGCTTGTCATTTGAATGAAAGGAAGACAATGAATATCTTAATTATTGGCCCGTCTTGGGTCGGCGATATGATGATGTCGCATGCACTGTATCAACAACTTAAGGTTCAATATCCGAATTATCAAATTGACGTGATGGCACCGGATTGGTGTCGTCCGCTCCTTGCTCGAATGCCGGAAGTTCGGAAAGCGATTTTGATGCCGATTGGGCATGGTTCGTTCCGCCTGTGTGAGCGTTATCAATTAGGAAAATCGCTGCGAAATCAATATGATATGGCGATTGTTTTACCTAATTCGCTTAAATCGGCATTTATTCCTTTATTTGCTAAAATTGCAGTGCGCCGAGGTTGGAAAGGCGAAAGCCGCTATTTCTTTTTAAATGATTTGCGTACTAACAAGCAAGATTATCCAATGATGGCACAACGTTATGTTGCGCTGGCTTTTGAGAAAAATGCTGTGCCGGATGCCAAAACATTGCCGATGCCAGTACCTTATCTACAAACGCAAGCGGCTGAGATCACTGCAACCAAAGCGAAATTTGCCAAACAGTTTGAATATGCTGAACAGCGCCCGGCAGTCGGCTTTTGCCCAGGAGCTGAATTCGGGCCGGCAAAACGTTGGCCACATTATCATTATGCTAAATTGGCGGAAATGTTGATCGAAAAAGGCTATGCGGTACATTTGTTCGGCTCAAATAAAGATAAAGAAGTCGGCGAACAAATCAGTGCAAGTTTAGCGGACAATTTACAGCGCTATTGCGTCAATTTAGCGGGGCAAACCGATTTAAATCAAGCAGTTGATTTAATTGCCGATTGTCATGCCGTAGTGAGTAATGATTCCGGGCTAATGCATATTGCTGCGGCGTTAGGCAAGCCGTTAGTTGCGCTTTACGGGCCAACTAGCCCGCAATATACGCCGCCGCTTTCCGATAAAGCGGTGATTATTCGTTTAATTGAAGGCGGTTTGATTAAGATTCGTAAAGGCGATGCTGCCGAAGGCTATCACCAAAGCTTAATCGATATTCAGCCGGAAATGGTCATTGAGAAATTAGAGGCACTAATAGGCTAATTGCAAGCGGTCATTTTTTGCAAAAATTTTGCAGATTTCGACCGCTTGTTCATATTTATTATTAAAGATAAAGAAATGAAAGTTTTAGTTGTAAAAACGTCCTCGATGGGAGATGTGATTCATACTTTGCCTGCGTTGATGGATGCTAAAAATGCGATTCCGAATATTCAGTTCGATTGGGTGGTGGAAGAAAATTTTAGTGAAATTCCGCATTGGCATTCGGCGGTAGATAAGGTTATCCCGTTAGCGATTCGCCGTTGGCGCAAAAACTTGTGTAAGCGGCAAACTTGGCTGGAATGGCAATATTACCTAAAGCAACTTCGTTCGGAAGAATATGATGCGGTGATTGATGCACAAGGATTGATTAAAAGTGCGGTATTGGTAACCAAGCAGGCAAAGGGAACAAAATACGGCTACGACAAACATTCTGCTCGAGAAGGGCTAAGCAGTCTGTTTTATGATCAAGCGTTTAATATCGCTTATCAGCAACACGCAGTGGAACGAATTCGAAAGTTATTTGCTAACTCTCTGAATTATGTACTTCCCGATGGATTAGGTGATTATGGAATTGCCACGCATTTTGCAAAAAAATCTGAAAATTCAACCGCTTATCTGCTTGCGATTCATGCGACAACGAGAGCTGATAAGCATTGGAAAGAAGATTACTGGCGAGAAGTGATTCGAGAGCTAAGCATACAGGGGATTGAGGTACGTTTACCTTGGGGTAATCAACAAGAAAAAGAGAGAGCCATGCGTTTGGCAGAAGTGAGTGCTAATGTGACAGTATTGCCGAAATTATCACTGACTGAATTAGCGGAACAAATTGCCGGTGCGAAAGCCGTGCTGTCGGTTGATACCGGACTAAGCCATTTAGCCGCGGCATTAGATAAACAAAACGTGATTTTATATGGTGCAACCGACCCAAAATTAATCGGCGCTTACGGCAGAAATCAGCATTATCTGACCGGAAACGGTATGGCGAATATTTTACCTTATCGTGTCTTGCAAACCTTAGAAACGCTGATCACAGAATAATCAATTTATCCTATGGTGAATACTTGACTTTTAGTCCGTATAACAATAGAATCTACCGTCCTTTCTTCTTTGAAAGGATGTTTTTTTAATTTTATTTTTAATAATTTTAACTGGAGCTTTTAAATGGCAACTATCAACCAATTAGTACGCAAACCGCGTGTGAAAAAGGTTGTAAAAAGCAACGTTCCTGCATTAGAGGCTTGCCCGCAGAAACGTGGCGTGTGTACTCGTGTATACACTACTACACCTAAAAAACCGAACTCAGCATTACGTAAAGTGTGCCGTATTCGTTTAACAAATGGCTTTGAAGTAACTTCATACATCGGTGGTGAAGGTCATAACTTACAAGAACACAGTGTTGTATTAATTCGTGGTGGTCGTGTTAAAGACTTACCGGGTGTGCGTTATCACACTGTACGTGGTGCACTTGACTGTGCAGGCGTTAAAGACCGTAAACAAGGTCGTTCTAAATACGGCGTTAAACGTCCTAAAGCTTAATGGATCTCCGTTAAGTAAGGCCAAACGTCTAAATTAATCAAAAAATTTAAACCATAAACTCCAGTCAATCGTGATGTGCTATCACACACAATAGATGAGTTTTGGATTATCCTGAATATATAAACGGAGTATTTACAATGCCACGTCGTCGTAGTGTTGAACCTCGCAAAATTCTTCCAGATCCGAAGTTCGGTTCAGAATTACTTGCAAAATTTATTAATGTTTTAATGGTAGATGGTAAAAAATCTATTGCAGAATCAATTATTTACGGTGCTTTAGAAACTTTAGCACAACGTACTGGTAAAGAAGCTTTAGAAGCTTTTGAAGCAGCGTTAGAAAACGTACGTCCAACAGTAGAGGTTAAATCTCGTCGTGTTGGTGGTTCTACTTACCAAGTACCAGTTGAAGTTCGTCCAGCTCGTCGTAACGCGTTAGCTATGCGTTGGATCGTTGAAGCAGCTCGTAAACGTGGTGACAAATCAATGGCATTACGTTTAGCTAACGAACTTTCAGATGCGGCAGATAACAAAGGTTCAGCTGTTAAGAAACGTGAAGACGTTCACCGTATGGCTGAAGCGAATAAAGCGTTTGCTCACTACCGTTGGTAATCGCTTAGCTTTATATCTTAAAGGCTTCATCCAAATGTGTGGTGAAGCCTTACCCTTATTAAGAATTTTAATTTAAATCCCAAACAAGGTAATAAATAAAAATGGCTCGTACAACCCCTATTTCACTTTACCGTAACATCGGTATCAGTGCGCACATCGATGCGGGTAAAACAACTACTACAGAGCGTATCTTGTTCTATACAGGCGTAAGTCACAAAATCGGTGAAGTTCACGATGGTGCAGCAACAATGGACTGGATGGAACAAGAGCAAGAACGTGGTATCACGATCACATCTGCTGCAACAACAGCATTCTGGTCTGGTATGTCACAACAATATCCACAACACCGTATCAACGTTATTGATACTCCGGGACACGTAGACTTTACCATCGAAGTAGAACGTTCTATGCGTGTTCTTGACGGTGCGGTAATGGTTTACTGTGCGGTTGGTGGCGTTCAGCCTCAATCAGAAACTGTATGGCGTCAAGCGAATAAATATGGTGTTCCACGTATTGCATTCGTAAACAAAATGGACCGTACAGGTGCAAACTTCTTACGTGTTGTTGAGCAAATCAAAACTCGTTTAGGCGGTAACGCAGTTGCATTACAACTGCCTATCGGTGCAGAAGACAGCTTCACAGGTGTAGTTGACTTAATCAAAATGAAAGCAATCAACTGGAACGAAGCTGACCAAGGTATGACTTTCACATACGAAGATATTCCAGCAAACATGCTTGCTGAATGTGAAGAGCGTCGTGCAATGTTAGTAGAAGCTGCAGCTGAAGCATCAGAAGAGTTAATGGAAAAATTCTTCGAAGAAGGTGACCTTTCTGAAGAAGAAATCAAAGCGGCATTACGTCAACGCGTATTAGCAAGCGAAATTATCCCAGTTTGCTGTGGTTCTGCATTCAAAAACAAAGGTGTTCAAGCAATGCTTGATGCGGTAATCGACTACTTACCTGCACCTACAGATATCCCTGCAATCAAAGGTATCAACGAAGACGAAACTGAAGGTGAGCGTCACGCAAGCGATGAAGAGCCATTTGCAGCTCTTGCATTCAAAATTGCAACTGACCCATTCGTTGGTAACTTAACATTCTTCCGTGTTTACTCAGGTGTAATCAACTCTGGTGATACAGTTTACAACTCAGTTAAACAAAAACGTGAACGTTTCGGTCGTATCGTACAGATGCACGCTAACAAACGTGAAGAAATCAAAGAAGTTCGTGCGGGCGATATCGCAGCAGCAATTGGTTTAAAAGAAGTGGGTACAGGTGACACATTATGTGCACAAGATGCGCCAATCATCCTTGAGCGTATGGAATTCCCAGAGCCGGTAATCTCTGTAGCGGTAGAACCAAAAACTAAAGCTGACCAAGAGAAAATGGGCTTAGCGTTAGGTCGTCTTGCACAAGAAGACCCTTCATTCCGTGTTCACACAGATGAAGAGTCAGGTGAAACTATCATCTCAGGTATGGGTGAGTTACACTTAGATATCATCGTTGACCGTATGCGTCGTGAATTCAAAGTTGAAGCGAACATCGGTAAACCACAAGTATCTTACCGTGAAACTATCCGTACACGTGTTAACGATGTTGAAGGTAAACACGCAAAACAATCTGGTGGTCGCGGTCAATACGGTCACGTTGTCATCGACTTATATCCATTAGACCCAGAAGGTCCTGGTTACGAGTTCGTGAACGAGATCAAAGGTGGTGTGATTCCTGGTGAATTTATCCCTGCAGTTGATAAAGGTATCCAAGAACAACTTAAATCTGGTCCATTAGCGGGTTACCCAGTAGAAGACATCGGTGTACGTTTACACTTCGGTTCATACCACGATGTTGACTCATCTGAGTTAGCGTTCAAACTTGCAGCGTCATTAGCGTTTAAAGCAGCGTTCGCAAAAGCTAACCCAGTATTACTTGAGCCAATCATGAAAGTTGAAGTGGAAACTCCACCAGACTACGTTGGTGATGTAATTGGTGACTTAAGCCGTCGTCGTGCAATGGTTAACGGTCAAGAAGCGAATGAGTTCGTTGTTAAGATCAATGCAGAAGTTCCATTATCAGAAATGTTTGGTTATGCAACAGACTTACGTTCACAAACTCAAGGTCGTGCATCTTACTCAATGGAACCATTAAAATACGCTGAAGCGCCTACAAGCGTTGCAGCAGCAATTATTGAAGCTCGTAAAGCTAAATAATTTTATTTTTAACCTGAGCCATAGCAATAGGGTCATGGCTCATTTTTTAGGAAGCTATCAAAGTGTCTAAAGAAAAATTTGAACGTACAAAACCCCATGTAAACGTGGGTACAATCGGTCACGTCGACCATGGTAAAACAACTTTAACAGCAGCGATCACAACTGTGTTAGCGAAACACTTCGGTGGTGCAGCTCGTGCATTCGACCAAATTGACAACGCGCCGGAAGAAAAAGCGCGTGGTATCACCATCAACACCTCACACGTTGAGTATGACACAGCAACTCGTCACTACGCACACGTAGACTGCCCAGGACACGCGGACTATGTTAAAAACATGATTACTGGTGCGGCGCAAATGGACGGTGCAATCTTAGTGGTAGCAGCAACAGACGGTCCAATGCCACAAACTCGTGAGCACATCTTATTAGGTCGCCAAGTAGGTGTACCATACATCATCGTATTCTTAAACAAATGCGACATGGTAGATGACGAAGAGTTATTAGAATTAGTAGAAATGGAAGTTCGTGAACTTCTTTCTCAATATGACTTCCCAGGCGATGATACACCAATCGTACGTGGTTCTGCATTACAAGCATTAAACGGGGTTGCAGAATGGGAAGAAAAAATCCTTGAATTAGCGAACCACTTAGATACATACATTCCAGAGCCAGAGCGTGCGATTGACAAGCCATTCTTGTTACCAATCGAAGACGTATTCTCAATCTCTGGTCGTGGTACAGTAGTAACAGGCCGTGTTGAGCGTGGTATCATTAAAGCAGGTGAAGAGGTTGAAATCGTTGGTATCAAAGAAACAGCGAAAACAACCGTAACTGGCGTTGAAATGTTCCGTAAATTACTTGACGAAGGTCGTGCAGGTGAGAACGTAGGTGCATTATTACGTGGTACAAAACGTGAAGAAATCGAACGTGGTCAAGTATTAGCGAAACCAGGTACAATTACACCACACACAGACTTCGAATCAGAAGTATACGTATTATCAAAAGAGGAAGGTGGTCGTCATACTCCATTCTTCAAAGGTTACCGTCCACAGTTCTACTTCCGTACAACAGACGTAACAGGTACAATCGAATTACCTGAAGGCGTAGAGATGGTAATGCCAGGCGACAACATCAAAATGACTGTTAGCTTAATTCACCCAATCGCAATGGACGAAGGTTTACGTTTTGCGATTCGTGAAGGTGGTCGTACAGTAGGTGCAGGTGTTGTAGCGAAAATTATCAAATAATTAGGTATTAGACTTAATATTTGAGTGCGAAATGCTAGAGAAGGCGTGTCGAAAGACACGCCTTTTTTGTT
>NZ_KB893944.1 GCF_000374285.1 Actinobacillus capsulatus DSM 19761
GCTTCCAAGGTATAACGGTAATCGGATTGGGCTGACATAGGGAGTTCTATTTGAGTTTAGTTAAAATGATTTTATGCTGACTGGTATGATAAAACAAGCGGTAGAATTTGCAAATTTTTCTGCAAATTCTACCGCTTGTGTTCTCGTGGTTATTGAGTTTTATTTTACTTCACGAATCATAATTTCAGACGGGATAACTGAACCTTGCCAGTATAATTCCGAAGCGACTTTTGCCGCTAATTCGATATACGCTTGGCTGGTTTCGTGTTCCGGTGCCGCAACGACAGTCGGTGTACCGGCATCCAAATCTTGACGTAAGCGAATATGCAACGGCATTTGACCTAATACTTGCGTGCCGTATTTTTTCGCCACTTTATCCGCACCGCCGGTGCCAAAAATATCTTCGTGATGACCGCAATTTTGGCAGATATGTACGCTCATATTTTCAATGACACCTAATACTGGCACCGACACTTTTTGGAACATTGAAATGCCTTTAATTGCATCTAATAATGCAATATCTTGCGGAGTGGTTACCACCACCGCACCGGTTACCGGAATTTGCTGCGAAAGGGTCAATTGAATATCACCGGTACCCGGTGGCATATCAATCACAAGGTAATCCAGCTCTGTCCACCACGTCTCATTCAATAATTGGCTTAACGCGGAACTTGCCATCGGCCCACGCCAAATGGTTGCATTATCTTCCGCCATTAAATAACCGATTGAGTTTGATTGAATACCGTAGACTTCAATCGGGGTAATGTGTTTATTATCCGGCGAGGTCGGTCGTTGATCCTGCGCACCTAACATATGCGGAATCGACGGGCCGTAAATATCCGCATCCAAAATTCCTACTTTTGCCCCTTGTGCTTTTAATGCCAATGCAAGATTTACTGAAGTGGTCGATTTACCTACACCGCCTTTTCCAGAGGTTACTGCAATAATATTTTTTACACCGTTTACTGCTGGATGGTTATTGGCACGTTTTAAGGTTGCAATTTGGTAATTTAGAATCCATTTTATCTCATTTGCACCGGTAACTTGCTTGAGTTTCGCTTCCGTTTCCGTTTTCAGCGCTTCAAAACCGCTATTCCAAGCAAACGGCATGGTAAATTCCAAACGCAAAATGCCTGCACCTAATTCCGCTTTTTTAAACGCATTCAGTGCGATTAAGTCTTTTTGCAATGTAGGGTAAGTGAAATTTTGTAAGATAAATTTAATTTCACTTAATTGCTGTTCGTTAAGTTGATTCATCAATTAATCCTTGGGCTTCATTCGATATAAATGTTTACTATAAATTACTTCGCTATCGTTACGTAGATCAATACCTAAAATGGTGGAGTCTAACGCAACTTTGCGATGATATTGGAACATAGGTAAAATCGCCACATCCTGCTCTAATTGTTGCACAATGCTATGAATGAGTTGTTGGCGCTGCTCTTCCGATAATTTTTCATTTTGCAGACGCTCTAATTGTTTATCGACAATTTCATTCGCATAATTACTCTTATTATCCGGGCTTTGCGAATGGAAATGTAATAAAAACGGCAATGGATCCGCATACTCGGCACACCAGCCCGCTCGGCTTAATTGGAACGCTTTTTGTTCTCTTAATGCTAAAAATTGTTCCCAGCTTACCCCCTGCGGCTGAATCTGTAATAGATCAGACTCTCCTAAAGTACGTATCATTTGGTTTGCAATCACGCTGTGTCTGCCATGATCATCATACAGCAAGGTTAATTTCAGCGGATTCTGCACGTTAATTCCAGCCTGGGCTAATAATGGCTCAACCACTACCGCCCATTGGCGAGTCACAGAAGCCTGCATATTCCTTGGTAATACAGAGAAATTAGCCACGCCGTATAAATGTGGAATACGTGCAGAAAGCACTATTGCTTTCAACGCTTGGCGTACTTCTTTTTTCTTCAATTGCGGATCGGCAAAATTAAACTCATAGTAATAAGTACATAAGCGAGGGAATTCCCAAATATTATGCTGCTGGCTTGGTAATGGGTTCTCAATTACGTCAAATTGCTTAATCGCTTGTAAATCACCGATAGCATAATGCTCTACTGTTGCAAAACCTAAGCCGTTTTTAACCGCTTGTAATTTCGCAGATCTATCACTAATTTCCGTAATCCGATAAGCGCCGCTCGTAACTAAGGAATTAAGCTTCGGTGCATCGCCTTTAAAAGTCGGCAGTAAAGCGGAATGTCCTAACATTTTTACCAATTGCGCATTTGGTTTACTGAGCTTAATCTGTAAGCTATTCGAATTTAACGCTTTTACACCTAATTCACTAACTTGCTTTTTCCCTTCAACAATTTCTTTGGCATTTTCTATGCCCATATAGGTTAGGTAAGGCGCAAGGGGAGATGCGTTTCTAGGATCGGCCAAACGCTGCCAGCTAGCCACAAAATCGTCTGCCGTTACACTTTTGCCGTTTGACCATTTAGCACTGTCATCAAGAATAAATAACCAATCTTTATTATTTTCACTAAACCAATCTTTAGCGAGTACCGGCACGATTTGACCTTTCTCATTAAACTCAACCAAACCGGCGAAAATATCCCGTGCAAAAGCCGCCTCATCCGCTGTTCGAATAAAATGCGTATCAACACGTAAGCGCTCCGCATATACAGCACGCTTTAATATATTTCTATCCTGAAGAGAAGATGCTGTTGAAGTTGCTTTTGCCGCTTGTGTTTGCGAATTTTGCTGATCACAAGCGGATAGTAAGCCTGCACTTAACACACAAATTGTAAAAAATCGCCAAAATTTGGCCGCTTGTTTAAGAAAAAGCATCTGTATAATCCTATTAATGAATAGATGTTAAACCAGGAAATAGATTACTTAAACCCGCCACAATAATTTCAATACCCAATGCCATCAAGATCAATCCCATAATACGAGTAACGACATTAGAACCCGTTTTTCCTAGCTTTTTAACCAATGGCGCAGAAAAACGAAATAAAACATAACATACCGCCGCAAATGCGCCGATTGCGAGACTAAAACCGACATAATCAACCCAATGATTATAACGCGTTCCCCAAACAATCGTAGAACCGATAGCACCCGGCCCCGCCATAATAGGCATAGCCAACGGTACAACGGCGATATTTTCGTATTCGCTTACATCGGCATTTTTCTCTTCTTTATTTTGTTTATGCTCACCTAATTTACCGCTGATCATCGTCATAGCGATACTCACAATCAAGAAGCCGCCCGCTACACGGAAAGAATCAAGCGAGATACTAAAAGCATCTAAAATCAGTTTTCCGAAAAATAAACTGACTAATAAAATGACTCCGATAGAAACTGCCGTCACTAGGCTTGTATGATTACGCTCAGCCTCGTATTGATGGCTTGTCATACTAAAGAAAATCGGTAATGAACCAAACGGGTTCACAATCGCAAATAAACCGATAAAAAATTGAAGATAAATGGCAAGATTAATGACTATTTCCACACAAACCTACTTTTACATAACAGCTAAATTAACATTATATCGGGGATACGATCTTGTGACAAAATAAAAACGCCTAAAACTCAATGTTCTAGGCGTTTATAACAATAGCTAATTCAAATTAATGTGATGCTGATCCTAGTTGTTCCATAAAATCTGCATTCACTTCAATGGAGGCTTTTGCACGTAAATCTTTTAATAAATCATTACGTAATAGTAATTGATCTGCTTGGCTAAATTGCACCGCAAGCGGTTTAAATTCTTCCGAACTTCCATCAATCACCTTATCCAAAGCAACAATCACCACATTGCCTTGCTCATCACGAGCGACACTATAAGTCGCTTTATCAGCCGGTTTTGTCATAGCAAACACGGTTTGCGCTAATACCGGTTGTTGTCCTTGCGCTTGTGCATAAACTAATGTTTGTGCCGTACCAAACTGAACATCTGCCGCTTGACCACTTTCCAACGATTTAATTGTTTCTTGCGCTTTAGCTATTAACGCTTGCTCAGCTTTTTGCTGTTTCACTGCAACTTCAACATCCGCCTTTGCTTCATCTAAGGTTTTTACACGCTCAGCTTGATAATCACTTACACGTACAAACATTGTCTTCGGATGATGTTCATCACCGATATCTAAAGCATCTGAATTTTGACCGCTTTGACGTAATTCACCACTAAATAACGCTTTTAATACTTTCTCATTATTTAATTCAGCCGGTACGTTTTGTTGGGTAAATTGCGCTGTTTTTTGAATCGCTACACCACCCGCTTGTGCCACACTTTCTAATGAACCGTTATTTTCAAACGCTTTATTTGCCATTTCACGTGCTAGGTTCGAATATTCGGTTAATAACAATTCATTACGAATTGTTTTAGCAATATTGTCTTTTACTTGCTCAAGCGGAATCACTTGTTCATTTTTACGCGCTAGCACTTTAATAATATGATAAGCACCATCTACATTGACTGCTTGACTAACGGCACCAACTTGTAAGCCATTCGCCGCCTCTTCAAACGCTCTCGGGAAAGTTCCCGCCTTCGCCCAACCTAAATCACCGCCTTGTGCCGCCGATAATTTGTCAGTTGATTTTGCCTTAGCCAATGCAGCAAAATCCGCACCGCCAGCAAGCTGTTGCTCAAGTGCTTTAGCATCCGCTTCATTTGCTAGTTGAATGTGAGCGATATGCGTTTCGCCTTGGGTAACATAATCCGCTTTATTTTTTTCATAATATGTCGCAATTTGTTCATCTGTAACTTGAACATTTTTTGCCACATTTTCCGGTGTTAAGGTCACATACTCAACAGTCAGTTTTTCCGGCTCAACAAATGCGTTTTTATGCGCATCATAATAAGCCTGTAATTCTTCACCTGAAGCGATCTGATTTTGTGCCTCAGCTGCAACTGAATAATTTGCTAAACGAACCTGACGTTTTTGCAGTAATAATTTAGCTAATAATTCTTGTTCTGCCGGTACGGAAAAATGGCTACCAACAATCCCTTCTTGAATTTGAGAAAATAACATTCCTTCATTTACAATCGCAGCATAACCGTCAGCACTTAAGCCGTTATTACGTAATGCTTGTTGATATAATTGATTATTGAATTTTCCGTCTTGTTGGAATGTCGGGCTATTTACAATTTCTGATTTGATTTGTTCCGCACTGATACCTAATTTAAGGTTCTGAGCATATTGACGCAAAAGTTCATCATCAATTAAGCCATTTAAAATAGACTGGTTGAATTGAGCCGCATATTCCGGTGTATCTAATAAATCCCAAAAACGTTCGCCCATTTGCGTATTTAAAATAGTTTGTTGGCGACTTTTTGCAGCATTGAATGCTTGTTGCTCAATAGCTGTACCATTCACTTTAACCGCAGAAGTATCAATCCCCACTAAACCAGTACCGATACCGGTAATCACGAAAGATAAAGAGACTAATGCAAAAATGATTTTAAATACGGGACCATTTGTCCGTTCATGCATTTTTTCGATCATTGATAGATTCCTAAATATTAAGTTTAATGCAAAAAATTGTGCTGATTATACTGTAAAGCGAGCAATTCTCAAATCTGAAATTCGTCACTTTTTTACAAATTTATTGGTAAATTTACGCACAAATCAGACCGCTTGCAACCCTTTAAGTTCGCCTTTTCCCTTTACATTAATACGAAAAATTGTTTTAATTTCACACTTTCATCAGCCTAGATTTGGCTTTTTCATTTCTTTTATTCATATCGACAGGATTACCTATGGGCATCTACGCATATATTTGCTTCCTCTCGGCGCTGTCTATTTTTCTCGGATTTATTACAAGTAAAATTAGCGCAAAAGTACAATCAACAATTGCAATTACCGCAGCAGCTATGGTTTGCTCATTACTCGTTTGGGTTTTAGGCTCGCTAGGTTGGTTTAATATCGACACCATTGCCAAAGAAGTGATGGAACAAATCGACTTCAAGAGCTTTTTACTTAACGGTATTCTTGGTTTTTTGCTTTTTGCCGGTTCACTTGGGGTAAAACTGCCGATTTTAAAAGATCAAAAATGGGAAATTACCACTTTTGCCTTATTTTCTACACTCGCTTCAACCTTCTTTATCGCTGGCTTAATTTGGGGTGTCGCTCATCTTATCGGCTTACCTATTGATTTTATTTATTGCGTTGTCTTCGGCTCACTTATTTCGCCAACCGACCCAATAGCAGTATTGGCAATTATCAAAAACTTACGTGCACCAAAGCGCTTATCTATGCAAGTTGAAGGCGAATCATTATTTAATGACGGTGTTGGTCTTGTAATTTTCGTTACTGTCTTTGCTGTTGCTTTCGGCGGACAAGAAGCCACTTTCTCCGGTATTATGGGGCTGTTTATGCATGAAGCTATCGGCGGTGTTTTATTCGGTTTCGTGCTCGGTTTTATTGCGCATATCTTAATTTCCTCAACCGATGACGGCTCGATGGAGATGCTCATCACCCTCACAATTCCTACTGCCGGCTTTATGTTCGCAAGTAATATTTTGCACGTATCAGGCGCATTAGCGATGGTAGTTTCCGGCATTATGATTGGTAACTGGACGCGTCGATCAGGTTTTTCAGAACAAAGCCAACGCTATCTTGACCACTTCTGGGAAATGATCGACCATTTCCTTAACTCACTGCTGTTCTTTTTAATTGGCTTTGCCTTGCTATTAGTCGATTTCAATATTTACGGCGTTATCTTAATGATTGTGGCAATTCCGGTTTGCTTAGCTGCACGTTATCTCAGTTTATGGATTCCGTTCAAAGCGATGCAGCAATTCCGTACTTACAACCCTTATACCTTAAAAATTATGACATGGGGTGGTTTACGTGGCGGACTTGCGCTAGCAATGGCATTGGCTATTCCGAGTAAAGTCGCATTTGCCGGCGAGGTAGATGTGAAGGATTTAATTCTGGTTATGACCTATGCAGTGGTGATGTTTTCAATTTTAGTGCAAGGTTCAACCGTGGAACCAATGATTCGCAAATCTAAAACAGTCGATCCGAATAGAGAGGAATATTTACAACCAAGCGGTCATTCTTCGCATTAATTTTGCAAATTTTAGTTGAAATTTGACCACTTTATCTTTAGAATTCGGGCTTCCTGTCCTCGCTGAGTTAGAGATTGGCGAAGGATGTATTATCAACCCTTAACAAAAAGGATATTAAAATGTCTCTAAGCGTAGAAGCAAAAGCAAAAATCGTTGCTGAATTTGGTCGTGATGCAAAAGACACTGGTTCATCAGAAGTTCAGATCGCATTATTAACAGCTCAAATCAACCACTTACAAGCACACTTTGCTGCGCACAAAAAAGATCACCACGGTCGTCGCGGTTTATTACGTATGGTTTCACGTCGTCGTAAATTATTAGACTACTTAAAACGTACTGATCTTGCTAAATATTCAGAAACTATCGCACGTTTAGGTTTACGTCGCTAATTTCGAATTGAAATCAGAAGAGCCGAGCTATTTAGCTCGGTTTTTTTATATAACTTTTATTTTTAAGGAAAGTATCTCAATGGCATTTAGCTCATTATTTACACTATTAGATGATATTGCTGCGGTTCTTGATGACGTATCAATGATGACCAAAGTTGCGGCAAAGAAAACCGTCGGCGTAATCGGGGACGATTTAGCGCTGAACACAAATCAAGTAAGCGGGAAAAATATTAGCCCAGATCGAGAATTACCGATTGTTTGGAGTGTCGCAAAAGGCTCACTGATTAATAAAGTTATTTTGATTCCGCTTGCGCTACTTCTATCTATTTACTTGCCACAAGCCATTCTTCCATTGTTAATGATTGGCGGTGCTTATTTATGTTTTGAAGGTGTAGAGAAGTTATTACATAGATTCCTCCACAAAAAAGATGAACATCATACCGCTTCAGAAGAAGAACAAATTTCAGAAAAAGATAAAATTAAAGGTGCGGTGCGTACCGATTTTATCTTATCGGCAGAAATTATTATTATCGCATTAGGTGTATTACAAGAATCTTCAACAATGATCAAAATTCTTTCTCTTTCAAGTATCGGGATCGGTATCACTATTTTTGTATACGGTTTGGTTGGATTAATTGTAAAACTGGATGATATCGGTTTATGGTTAATGCAGAAGAAAAGTGGCTTATCGCAATCTATCGGTAAAGCTCTACTTGTGATTATGCCATGGTTTATGAAATCACTTTCAGTTATCGGTACGATTGCCATGTTCTTAGTTGGTGGGGGTATTTTCTCTCATAATATTGCCGAAATTCATCGCTTCGTTGAACAAGGTATTCCGGCACAATTCGCGAGCCTCGTTGATTTTGTGATTGGTATTATTATCGGTTCAATTTGCTGCCTCATTATTTTACCGTTAATGAACGTATTTAGTAAAAAGCACTAATTAATCTCAACAAAAAAGCCACTTATTTCTCAATAAGTGGCTTTTTCTATACAATAAATTAAGCTGATTTTTCAGCTAATGCTGTTGTCGCTTCCTGAGTATCATTTTTCTTATCCATACTCACTTGTTTCAAATTAATCTCACGAATCTTATTCGCTAACACAGTATCATGTGTTTGTTCAGCAACATGCAATGCCATAATACGATCATTTGCAACACACTCACGATGCTCAATCAACTGAGCAAAATAGTTTTTCGCTTTTTCAAATAGCCCTTCTCGGGTATAGATATAACCTAATGCTCTTGCATAATCATCCGTATATTGCGAATCGGCTTTATCTGCTCTTTTTACCAGCACTTTAACCAATTTACTATCTTCCGCAACTTGTAAACGGGTTAACTGTTCAAATAATGGGACTAACTGCTCATCTTCATATTTTTTCAGCGTTTCAAGCGCAATTTCTTGTGCAGAATCGTGATCATCCGTATCAATTAAGCGTTTAATCAAACCGATACGCACATAGATCGATTTACGACGGCGACTCGGTTGATTTTCCCACCATGTTAATAAACCGTCTTGACCTTCTTCATTCATTTTCTCATCTAACAGACCGTCATCAACAAAATGCTCTAATTCGGTATATTCGTCTGCAGATAAGAAACTACGCTGACCAATGCTTTCTAAAATCGTATCCAACGCATTATAGGCTTTTGAATCTTTGTAAATTTGAATCGCTAAACGCAACACTTCCGTATTACGTGGTGCTAATTCAATTAAACTGTCAATCGCACTACGAGCGGCAGGCAATTTACCTTGTTGCATTAGAATTTTTGCACGAGCCAATTCAACAGCAACATTATTTGTACCCGCCAATTCTCCAGCTTCAATTAAATATTTATTAGCACTAAAATCATCGCCTCGTTGCTGAGCAGCTTCCGCCGCTTTAAGTAAATTTAATACCGGCTCATCCGCGTGTTTCGCATTCTTGCTAAATAATTTTTCAGCTTTTGAATAATCGCCTTCGCTCATTTTTATTAACCCCTCAAGAGTTTCCTGCTGAGCTTTTTTATGTTTACGATTAAAGAACCAGTTATACGACCCTTTGCTTAAACGGCAGAAACGACTAACTACCCATTCCACCGTATAAACCACCGCCATTGCAATAACAAAAAAGACAACGAGCATCACTAAGCTCATTTCAATTACTTTACTTGCCGTCTCAATGCGTACATAACCTTGGCTACCAGCCATATAAGGACCGGCAATTAGCCCTGCCAAAAGCAGAAGCATTAAGAAAAGAACTCTAAACATAGACAATATCTCCTATTGTACCGCAGGTTGTTGCACCGGTTGTTCTACAAGCTGTTCTTGCTTATTTTCAGCTGGTTTTTCTTCTACCAGAGTTACCTTTTCGTCCGCTTTAGCTTTTTGTTCTTCTGCAGGTGCCGGATTGGTTAGCTCTTTCTCCGCCTTAATTTCGATTTTCTCAACCGATTGCGGTGCTTTATTCAATAACTGTTCCAACAATTCTAAACTCTGCAAACTTGCCGGCGCATCAACATAAACCGATTGTTCCACTAATTCATCTAATTCTTTTAAGAAGTTTTTTACATTTTCATTTTGTGTATCGAAATAACTGCGAATCCACGTACTCACCGCATCTAATGATTTCTTATATAACTCATTTTGCTGACGAGGTACGGCTAAAATTGCAATTTGTAAACGTAAGCGAATATTCTCACGTAAATAAATTTCCTGATTTGGCGCAACAAATGCTTTTTCATCAGCTTTATTACGATCACTTACACGAATAAAGTGATCTAAGAATGAGCCGACGTTTTTCTCAATATTTTGTTGCCAATCTTGAATCGAATCACTCACTTCTCCGCTCTCCATTGCAGATTCATCCACCATTTCATTTGCTAACATTGGTAAATCATCCAAATTATTTGCAAGCGTGGTCAAATGTTGCATAATGCTATTTTGGTCTACATTATTTACATTCGCCAACTGTGATAAATCGTTCTTGATTGCCGCACGAATATTATCTACCTGACCATTCGCCACTTGTGCTAATACTGCATCAGCTTCTTGTAAAAGCATTTTGGTTGTATCAATATCATTATCAAGTACTAACTTACGTAAAGCGTTATTAAGTAGAAAATCGGCATCAGATAATTTCCAAACGACTGAATCTGACTGCGGTACGCCACTTACTTTTTGGAGTTGAGTTTGTAGATTCGCAATTTGAGAACTATACGATAATTGCTCTTGCTCCAATTGAGTAATTCGCTCCAATGTTTTTTGATAATTGTCTGTTAATTCTGCAAGCTGAGCTTTCTCTGCTTCAAAAGTTGGTACTTCACCTAATGTTTCCACCGGCTTATCTACGAGTTGCGCAATTTGTTGTTCAACCTCACTAAATTTTTTATTCGCCATATAATGACCAGCGCCACCAACAGCTATCGCAACTAATAAGGCAAGAAAAGCAATCCCTTTTCCACCAGATTTTTGAACAACAACTGTTTTCTCTTCTGCTTTCGAATCCACTTTAATATCCTCTTTCTCCGTATCGTAAGTGGTCAATTTTTCAGAATCTTTTGCAAATTCTTTACCTAATTCGACCGCTTTATCTACTGCGGAATTTGCTGTATCCACAACATCTTCTACTTGCTCAATAACCTGTTTATCTTTTGACATACGCCCACCTTAGTTCGATTTTTCGATCACATTCAATACGGTTTCCAGCAAACTGTTATTGTCTGCTTTTTCGGAGAGAATCACGTTATTCTGCTCCCATCCTAATTTATATGCCATTTTTGCAATTCGCTGACTAACGACAATCAAACGGCATTCTGATAGCCATACGCGGTCTTCTTCCGCCGTTTGTTCATATAAAGTTGTTAAAATATCACCACTTGTGACGACTATCGTATCGACACCGACACGTTTACACAAGCTGATTTTTTCAGCAATATTCTCTTCGACATATTTTCGGCGATAACATTCCAAATATTGAACTTCCGCACCTCGAAAAATTGCTATTTCCGCCAGTAAATCACGCCCCATTTCTGCTCGCAATATCAATAGATTTTTACCGCTTAGATCTTGCATTTCATCTAATAATAACAAGCCTTCACTATTTTCGGATGTGATGGGGTAACGTACCGACTGTTCACTACGAGATGAAAAATACTGCGCTGACTGTTGACCTACTGCGAAATAATTTAGATCTGCGCGGTAATGAAAACCGGTTTGTTCTAAAGTTGTCGAAGCAAAATCAATTGCGTGTTTAGATACTGCAAACACATAATCACCGGCATTTAACCGAGCCATAACTGAAGGCAACTGAGGAAGTTCCATCCCCGCTTCAATTGTAAATAACGGCTGATGAATCGCAAAAATTTGATGCTGATTCAGCATCTCAACTAATTCTTGCCCTCGATGATCCGGGCGAGTAATCAACACATTCATATTATTCGTCTTTATATACTTCTGCGAGAATTTTATCTGCACCTTGTGCCAGAAGCTGTTCGGCAACAGAGATTCCTAGCTGTTCAGCATTTGCAATATCCGCTACACCAGATGCCCGAATAATGCTTGATCCATCAAGTGCACCGACCAGCGCATTTAAAGTAATTTCATTCCCATTTAGCGTTGCAAAGCCACCAATCGGTACTTGGCACCCACCTTGTAAGCGAGTATTCATCGCACGCTCCGCCATGACACAACAAGAGGTTGGATGATGATTTAATGGCGCAAGATAATTTAATACACGCTCATCATTTACACGTGTTTCAATTCCTACCGCACCTTGTCCTGCAGCCGGTAATGATTGTTCTACCGCAATAAAGCTACGAATGCGTTCAGGCATACCTAAGCGAATTAATCCTGCCGATGCCAAAATAATCGCATCATATTCACCGTTATCCAATTTAAATAAACGAGTGCCGACATTACCACGCAAAGATTTCACTTCCAAATGCGGATATTTTGCCATTAATTGACACTGGCGGCGTAAACTGGATGTACCTACAACAGCTCCGGCTGGCAATTCATCTAAATTTTGATATTTATTTGAAACAAACGCATCACGCGGATCTTCTCGCTCACAAATTACCGCCAAACCTAAACCTTCCGGAAACGTTATCGGCACATCTTTCATCGAATGCACCGCAATATCCGCACGGCTTTCTAAAAGCGCTAATTCTAATTCTTTTACAAATAAACCCTTACCACCGATTTTCGCTAATGGAGTATCTAAAATAATATCGCCTTTAGTTACCATAGTGACTAATTCAACCGAGAGTTCCGGAAAACGTTTTTCTAATTCGTCTTTCACAAAATTGGCTTGCCATAGCGCTAACGGACTTTGGCGTGTTGCAATACGCAAAATATCTTTCATAGGTAATTTCACAACTTTATTCTATTTATATAAGTGGTGTTATCCTACCATTAATTGCCCGAACTTCCAAAATTTCTGTGCAAAGTTAACACACTGTTAACGGTGTGTTTTTTATTCGTTTCCAATAAATTTCACGCTATTTTATTTTTGATTCAAATCAAAAATACTTCTAAAGAGTTATTATTTTAAATGAAATTTACAAACATTTAGGCAATAATTTCATCAGTTAAAAAAATTTGAAATTTTAAACTTTAGAGGAACCAAACTATGGCTAACAATGCAAAAAATGCACAACCATATGACGCTCAAGCAGAAGTAAATGTACTTGTTGAAAAAGGTCTAAAAGCGTTAGACGAATTCCGTCAGCTGAACCAAGAACAAGTGGATTATATCGTAGCGAAAGCCTCTGTGGCGGCACTGGATAAACATGGCGTACTCGCAATGCACGCTTATGAAGAAACAGGTCGAGGTGTATTTGAGGATAAAGCAACTAAAAACTTATTTGCTTGTGAATATGTCGTCAATAATATGCGCCACTTAAAAACAGCCGGCGTAATTAGTGAAGATGATGTCACAGGTATTACTGAAATCGCTGACCCTGTCGGTGTTGTATGTGGTATCACCCCAACAACTAACCCAACCTCAACCACCATATTCAAAGCGTTGATCGCTCTCAAAACTCGTAATCCTATCGTTTTTGCTTTCCACCCATCTGCACAAAAATCTTCAGCTCATGCAGCACAAGTTGTTCGTGATGCGGCAATTGCTGCCGGCGCACCGGAAAATTGCGTACAATGGATTGAAACCCCGTCAATGGAAGGTACTTCAGCATTAATGAAACATCCGGGTATCGCAACCATTCTTGCAACAGGTGGTAACGCCATGGTTGAAGCTGCATATTCTTGCGGTAAACCAGCATTAGGCGTTGGGGCGGGTAACGTACCGGCTTATGTTGAAAAAACAGCAAAATTAGAACAAGCGGTTTATGACATTGTAATGTCAAAATCTTTTGACAACGGTATGATTTGTGCGTCTGAACAAGCAGCAATTGTCGATAAAGAAATCTATGCCGATTTCGTTAAAGAAATGCAATCTTACGGTGTATATCTAGTAAATAAAAAAGAAAAAGCACTATTAGAAAAATTCATTTTCGGCGTGGATAAAGCGAAAGACGAAAACTGTGCCGGTGCAAAATTAAATGCAGCGGTAGTAGGTAAACCGGCAGCATGGATTGCCGAACAAGCCGGCTTTAGTGTGCCAGCAAAAACCAATATTCTACTCGCAGAATGTGCATTTGTCGGCGAAGGTGAGCCGCTTACTCGTGAAAAATTATCACCGGTACTTGCATTATTAAAATCAAACTCAACCGAACACGGTTTAGAGCTTTCTGAAGCAATGGTGAATTTCCATGGTTTAGGTCACTCAGCGGCAATTCACACACAAAATGCCGAATTAGCAAAAACATTCGGCGAGCGCGTTAAAGCGATCCGTGTGATTTGGAACTCACCTTCAACATTCGGTGGTATCGGTGATGTATATAACTCATTCCTACCGTCCCTCACATTAGGTTGTGGTTCTTACGGTAAAAACTCTGTAAGTAACAACGTAAGTGCAGTGAACTTAATTAATATTAAACGTGTGGGCAGACGGAGAAACAATATGCAATGGTTTAAAGTTCCATCAAAAATCTACTTTGAGCGTGATTCAATTCAATATCTCAAATCAATGAAAAATGCTGAAAAAGTGATGATCGTAACCGACCGTTCAATGGTAGAGCTTGGCTTTGTAGACAGAATTACCGAACAATTACGCCAACGTCGTAATCATGTAATGATTCAATTATTTACCGATGTTGAACCGAATCCAAGCCTACAAACAGTACAACGCGGTACAGAGCTTATGCGCAGCTTCCAACCGGATACCATTATTGCATTAGGTGGCGGTTCACCAATGGATGCGGCAAAAGTAATGTGGTTATTCTATGAACAACCGGAAGTGGATTTCCGTGATCTAGTTCAGAAATTTATGGATATCCGTAAACGTGCGTTCAAATTCCCACAATTAGGTCGTAAAGCGAAATTTGTCGGTATTCCTACCACATCAGGTACAGGTTCTGAAGTCACACCATTTGCGGTAATTACTGACGGCGATATTAAATATCCGTTAGCAGACTACTCATTAACCCCAACCGTTGCGATTGTTGACCCTGCATTAGTAATGTCAGTGCCGGCTCACGTTGCAGCGGATACAGGCTTAGACGTATTAACCCACGCAACCGAGGCTTATACTTCAATTCTTGCCAACGACTACACTGACGGTTTAGCGTTACAAGCAATTAAACTGGTATTCGAAAACTTAGAAAAATCAGTGAAAGAATTTGATGAAGTCGCTCGTGAGAAAATGCACAATGCTTCAACCATGGCAGGTATGGCGTTTGCGAATGCATTCTTAGGTATTTGTCACTCAATGGCGCACAAAATCGGTGGTAAATTCCACACGATTCACGGTCGTACCAATGCGATTTTATTACCACACGTGATTCGTTATAACGGTACTCGCCCAACTAAAGTAGCAACTTGGCCGAAATACACTAACTATGTTGCGGATAAACGTTTCCAAGACATCGCACGTATTTTAGGTTTACCTGCAACAACTCCGGAAGAAGCGGTGGAATCTTATGCAAAAGCCGTACACGATTTAGCAGTACGTTGTGGTGTAAAAATGTCGTTACGTGAGCAAGGTATTGATGAGCAAGAGTTCTTAGCCGCACGTCGTGAGCTTGCGCTAAATGCCTTTGAGGATCAATGTACACCAGCGAACCCACGTCTTGCGATGGTAGAAGATATGGAAGAACTAATGACTAAAGCTTACTACGGCAAGTAATCTCACCAAATTCCTTATTATGATTGATTGATAAATGAACGAAGGGCTAACGAAAGTTAGCCCTTTTTTTACTTGAAACAAGCGGTCAAATTTCAGCTATTTTTGCAAATTTTCAGAGAAATTTAACCGCTTGTCACTAAGCCTTTAACAGCTTATCAATCACTCGACTTACCGCAAAGAAACCGAAGGTTGCCGTTACCATTGTCACCGCACCGAATCCGTTTGCACAATTCATTGTTGCAGATACTTCACAGCCCTCTCCCATTTTTGGAAAGATGAGCGGTTGCGTTGAGAATACACAATCAATACCAAACTTTCGTTTTGGGTTTTGGCTAAAGTTATATTCCTTACGCAATAACGAACGTACTTTAGACGCAAGCGGATCCTGAATCGTTTTACTTAAATCGGTAATTTGAATCTGAGTCGGATCGGTTTGACCGCCTGCACCGCCTGTAGTAATCATTCTGATTTTATTACGCTTACAGTAAGCGATGAGTGCCGCTTTGGTTTTCACCGAGTCAATTGCATCAATCACATAATCATAACCACAATTCAGATATTCGGGGATATTCTCCGGTGTGATGAAATCATCAATAATTTCCACCACACATTCGGGATTAATCCGCTCAATACGTTCTTTCATCGCTTTGGTTTTTAACTGAGCAACCGTACCGCTCATTGCGTGGATCTGACGATTAATATTCGTTACACAAATATCGTCCATATCAATCATGGTAATTTTGCCGATTCCCGAACGTGCAAGTGCTTCTACCGCCCAAGAACCAACACCACCAATCCCAATCACACAAATATGTGCTTGGCGTAATTTAGCTAAACCTTCTGGCATATAAAGTCGCCCGATTCCGCCAAAACGTTGTTCATAATTATCAATTCTTGTCATATACTATCCAAAAAATTTCAACTAAATAGGCTTTCCTATGTTAAATGCTGAAAAATATCAACGCTATATGCAATATATCCAGCAATCATCATCTTTTATCCCACACTCTCTCGTACTTACACAGCAAACGCATTATGATGAATATGCTTTACTTGACCTATTAAATAAGCAATTAACTCATCCTGCAAAACCTGAGTTCTCATTTGAGCATTCTTTTAAAGTGGTAAAAAATCAAGAAAACGCACCGCTTATTATCTTTTTTCAAGGCTTCTATTTTCAGCATATTGAAAACTATTACCTTCAAGATCCACAGCTAACTAATCTAAATCAGCTGAATCACACAGCATTAGATTTTTCCTTTTCTTCTTTTATTTTGCAGCATCCTGAATATAACTATATCTGTGTGAAAGATAATTTTCAGGCGTGGTATTTGTTACACTTTGAATACTATCTTGCTTATTTAATACAACTTATTTCAGCGTTACAACCGACAAAAATAATTACTGCCGGCTGCTCCGCCGGAGGCTATGCTGCGATTTTATTTGGGCATTACCTATTTGCCGATCAAACCTTTGCATTTTCTCCACAGACAAAAGTCTTCGATAAAATTCATATGAGCACTTATCGAGAAGCACTCAATGAACGTTATCAACTTGCACGGTTTGAGTTAACCGACTTAGCGCTATTACAGCAACAGCAAGGCTTCCGTAATCAGCTACATTTGTTTTTATCTAGCGGTAATCGCGAAGATTTAGTGGAATTTGACCGCTTAGATTGGCAAAAATACCAAGAAATCGGTGTTACACTTTACCCCGGTTCTGCCCACGATATTTTTTCAATTCAAGATAAACAAAAGCTGTTTAATATCCTCAAAGCAATGCTATAAGATTTTCTCGTTTAATCAAAAAAATTAAACGAGAAATTAATTGCTAAACATTACCGTTACGAATATTCTCTAGCGCTTCCCAGCGCTCAAAAGCGGCCTCTAACGCCATTTCCGCATCCGCCAATTTTTGTAATTGCGCTTGCGTATAGCTTGGATCTTTACTGAAAAAGTCCGCACTATTTACTTCTGCCTGCAAACTTTCCATTTCCGCCTCTAAAGTTTCCATTTTTGCCGGTAATTCATCTAACTCTCTTTGCTCTTTATAAGAAAGTTTTACTTTTTTAGCCGGTTCTGACTTCGTTACAAGCGGTTGTTTTTCTTCTGTTTTTTGCAAATTTTCTGCAGAATTTGACCGCTTGTTCGGCTGGTTCTGTGCAAGCGTAGCATGGTAGTTTTCTTGTTGCTGTTTCGCATCAAAATAACCGCCTACATACTTATTCAGAACGCCATTACCTTCAAAGAAATAACATTCCGTCACGGTATTGTCGATAAATTGACGGTCGTGGCTCACAATCAGCAATGTGCCTTGATAATCCGCCAATAACTCTTCCAATAACTCAAGGGTTTCAACATCTAAGTCATTGGTCGGCTCATCCAAAATCAATAAGTTATTTGGTTTTAGCAATAATTTAGCCAATAATAAACGGTTACGCTCACCGCCTGACAAGGCTTTCACCGGAGTCATCGCACGTTTGGGCGGGAACAAGAAATCTTGTAGATAACCTAACACGTGGCGTTTTACCCCGTTTACTTCAACGTCTTGTTTGCCGTCCGCTACGTTATCCATTACCGTTTTCTCAAGATCGAGATCCGCCCGATATTGGTCAAAGTAAGCCACTTCTAGTTTCGTACCGCAACGAATTGAGCCCGAAGTCGGTTGCAACTCGCCTAATAACAATTTAATAAAGGTCGTTTTACCGCAACCATTTGCCCCAACTAACGCAATTTTATCGCCTCGTTGAATTGTGGTTGTGAAGTTTTTCAGCAAGGTTTTACCTTCTATTTCATAACTCGCATTTTCCACTTCGAATACGATTTTGCCGGAACGTGCGGTTTGATCGATTTGAATTTTCGCGGTTCCCTGTACTTCTCGGCGATTGCGGCGTTCTTCTCGTAAAGCTTTTAATGCTCGCACACGGCCTTCATTACGAGTACGGCGAGCTTTGATGCCTTGACGAATCCATACTTCTTCCTGTGCTAATTTTTTATCAAACAGCTCATTTTGTAATGCTTCAACACGCAGATCTTCCGCTTTAGTTTCTAAATACAGATCGTAATTGCTTGAATAAGAAACTAGCTTACCTCGGTCAAGATCGACAATGCGAGTCGCCATCTTACGGATAAACGAACGGTCGTGCGAAATAAAGATAATCGAGCCTTTGAAATTGAGCAATAAATCCTCAAGCCAAGTGATTGCCTCCACGTCTAAATGGTTGGTCGGTTCATCTAATAACAAAATATCCGGATCCGCTACCAATGCACGAGCTAATGCCGCACGGCGAACCCAACCGCCCGATAATTCGCATAAACGCTTATCCGACTCCAATTCCAATAATTTAAGAGTATCTTGAATACGATTCTCAAACTGCCAACCTTTATTATGCTCAAGCTGTACCTGTACTTGCGAAAGTTTCGACAGTAAGTCATCGCTGTAATCAGTCTGCATTTGTTGCGAAATTTGGTGATATTGCTTTAATAAGTCGCTAAGATGCACAATTCCTTCCGCCACATAATCAAATACCGTATCTTGAATATGTCGAGGCGGATCTTGCTCAAGGCGTGCCACCACAATATCTTTTTCAAAAATCAGTTTACCGTCATCCAACTGAACTTCGCCCGCCAAGACTTTCATCAACGTGGACTTACCCGCCCCGTTGCGTCCAACCAAACAAACCCGCTCGCCCGGTTCAATATGTAATTCTGTATGATCCAATAATGGATGATCGCCAAAACCTAAATAGGCATTGGATAAATTTAGTAGTGCCATTTTTATCCTAATTCTAAATTAAATGCTTCCGCCTACCCCCTTAAACTTCTCAATAAAAGAAACAATTTTTTGTAAAACCGTTTCTTTTTTCTTGTGTCGTTTAGGATCTAGAGGGCTCATTTTTGGTAATATGCTCACTAAATCTGTGCCATTTTCACTGGCATATTCACGTTTTAGTGAGCTACTAATATAACGTTTTGCCGCTTCTTCGTTTAATTTTTCAGTTTGAATCAGTTCTTCCGCTTCTCTTTTTTGCTCTTTTTGAGCAAATTGGAAAAAGGCTTCTATCACGCTTGCTTTATCAGGAATACTGTTCAAATCCGTTTGATGAATAAAATCTACCACCAAACTTTCTTTCGCTCGGTTCCCAATACTTGAACGGATCATTCGACGAATTTCTTCCACCAAAGCATCTTTATTCTTGATTTTCTTATTATGTTCAAAAATCAGTTCAAGGATGTAATCTAGGTTAATTTCTTGTGATTTTAGTAAATCAACCTCGAAAATAACATCGCTCCAATCAACGGAAGATTTTGATTCAGCGTTATCTCGTTCTCGTCGTTGCCAATCTCGAATATCATTATAAGCCGAACGATAATCTTGAACTTGACGCTCCGTAAGTGTTTCTACTGCATTGCTGCCATAAGTAGCTGGTGTTTCACAAACCTGATTATCTTGTCCTGATTTAACTAACTCGTGAAACTCATCATAATTTTGTAGCACATTTTCTAAGCGTAAATACTCACTAAACAACTTAGTAAATGCTTTCTTATCTTCTTCTGTTTCAAGATTATTTGGTTCTGGGAATTTTTCTTGTAATTCTTTAACGACCTCTAAATAACCACGATGTTTCTTGCCTGACGAATCTTCATAGCCGTGCATATAATCTTGGTAGCTTCGCTCAAGCACAACATTACGAGTATTCGTATCACCAAATAAAGTGATCGCATCAATCGTTGCTTGTTCCAAATCACGGAAAGTAATAATGTTACCAAATGTTTTAGTTGCATCAAAAATGCGGTTCGTACGAGAAAAAGCCTGCATCAAGCCGTGATAACGCAAGTTTTTATCCACAAACAATGTGTTCAGTGTCGGGGCATCAAAGCCTGTAAGGAACATTCCCACCACAATCAGCAAATCCACTTCTTGATTTTTCACACGTTTTGCTAAATCACGGTAGTAATTTTGAAACTCTTTGCTATCCACGCCAAAATTAGTGCGGAACATTTGGTTATAATCATCAATTGCCAATGCCAAGAATTCTTTTGCCGAGCTATTCATTGCCGTTGGCTCAAAGCCTTCATCTTCAATTTCGCCAATCGCATTTTGTTCTTCATTTGCAGCAAAAGAGAAGATCGTTGCAACTTTTAACGGTTTTTCGACTGCTTGTTGTTGCAGTTTGAATTGCTCGTAATAATGCTTTGCAGCCTCCACACTACTCACCGCAAACATCGCATTAAAGCCTTTACCCGTAGCATTCAAGCGGTGTGTTTTTTGCTTGAAATGACTCAAAATATATTGGGTAATTTCCTTAATACGCTCTGGGTGCAATAACGCTTCTTTGGTTTCAAGTGCGGTTAATTTGTCAAGATTTTGTTCAGTTTCAATATCACGGAATTTCGGGCGAACATCATTATAATCCACCTTGAATTTCAGCACTTTTTCATCACGAATCGCATCGGTAATCACATAAGAATGTAGCTCTCTACCAAACACACTGGCGGTAGTTTCACTTCCTAACGCATTTTCAGGAAAAATCGGTGTGCCAGTAAAACCAAATTGGCAGAACTTTTTAAATTTCTTGCGTAAATTTTTCTGAGCTTCGCCAAACTGTGAGCGGTGGCATTCGTCAAAAATAAAGACAACAGGCTGTTGATAAATCGCCAATTTATCTTCACTTTTCATTAAGTTATTTAATTTTTGAATGGTGGTTACGATAATTTTATTGTCATCTTTTTCAATATTGGCTTTTAGCCCTGCAGTGCTGTCCGAACCATTTACACTATCAAGCGAAAAACGTTGATATTCTTTCATCGTTTGATAGTCCAAATCTTTTCTATCCACCACGAAAAAGACCTTATCAATAAAATCTAATTCAGTAGCAAGACGAGCTACTTTAAAACTGGTTAGCGTTTTGCCTGAACCTGTAGTATGCCAAACATAACCACCACTTTCCGTATTACACCAATTATTCGCCAAATATGAACTGCGAATTTTCCATAAAATTCGCTCTGTTGCGGCAATTTGGTATGGTCGCATAATCAAAAGCGTATCGCTCACATCAAAAACCGAATAAGTCAAAAGCACATTGAGCAAGGTATTTTTTTGGAAAAACGTAGCAGTAAAATCTTTCAGATCTTTAATTAGCGTGTTATCCGATCTCGCCCAATTCATCGTAAAATCAAAGCTGTTTTTATCTCGCTTAGTGGTGTTAGCGAAATAACGAGTATCGGTACCGTTTGAAATCACAAAAATCTGCAAAAATTTAAATAATGAATGCTCTTTATTAAAACTCTCTTTGCTATAACGATGAATTTGGTTAAACGCCTCACGAATTGCCACGCCACGCTTTTTCAGCTCAATCTGCACCAATGGCAAACCATTGACCAAAATCGTAACATCATAGCGATTAGCGTGCGTTCCCATTTGCTCAAATTGATTAATTACCTGCATCTTATTGCGAGCAATTTGTTTTTTATCCACCAAATAAATATTTTGAATTCGCCCATTATCAAACACAAAATCATAAATATGGTCGTGATGAATTTTGCGAGTTTTATCAATGATATTTTCAGACGGTTTATCTAAATATTCCGTTAAAAAACGTTGCCATTCCGAATCTAAAAACTGCACACTATTCAGCGTTTCTAATTGTTTTCTTACATTTTTTAATAACGCCTCTTGGCTATTTAAATCGGTACGATATTCATAGCCTTGATTTTGTAAATCAGCAATAAATTCACGTTCCAAATCGCTTTCGGTTTGATAACTCGAACCTTGCTCTAATTGCTCATATTTATCTAAAACGATAAATTTATTTGTTTCGGTAATGGGGATAGTTTCAATCATTTTGCCTATACCTGATACTGGAAAGAAAAATAAAAACTTGCTTATTTTCTTTTAAATCTTGCTTAATACATAAAAACAATTATTTTTCAATAAGTTATCACTTAATGCTAAACTTGCTTAAAATGTGTTAGAACTTACTTAACCCTTTTTAAACGTCTATATTGCATTGACATCACGCTGTTTTAAGCTATGGCGCTCAATAATACGACTGTCAATAAAACTATTTAAATAAGCTCGTATTGAGTTAGCATTAATATTTGTATGTTCAACTAACTCGGTTAATGTTGCCATATTATTTAAAAATAGATAAGTAAGAATTTTTCTTTGTGTTTCATTGTAAGCTAACCAATTTTCTTCAATAAGAACCATAAGTTCCGTTGATATAGTTTTCTCGTGTAACCTGATCCGATTTCTCAATGTTAAATAAACATTACCATTTTGTTCTCGGTACTCTGGTTGAGTGAGCATTGATTTTTCCATTGACTCATAAATTCGAGAGACACCCTCATTTAGTTGGCGAACATAACCAAAATCCTCCAAAGCCCTTGCAATTCTAGGATTTCTTGCAAAACGCTCCATTTTAATATTTTCAATCGTTACTTGTGCAGGTAATGGACCGCTATTGCTAATTTCTAGTCTGTCATCAAAATGTTTAATATAAATGGCATTACCAGAAACATTATAAGAACGATGACATAAAGCATTTACCACACCTTCTAACCACGCCTCTTCGGGATATTCAGGGACTTTCCTAAATTTACCTGTTTCAATATCTAAAAAATAATAATCCCTCAACGAAGCTCGTAAAAAATAAGCCACTTCGTCAATCAGTTTAGGAATATTATTTTCAAAACGTTGATCTTTGATGACATTATGCTCTGTCCCCACCTTTGCAATCGTTCCATCATAACGAATATAACGGACGGAAGCCGAAGGAATATAACGTTCAGGATTTTGACCAAAGAGTAAAATTGCAGATTTTTTAAGCTGATATTCACCCTCTTTTTTAGATACTAAATTACGATTATACAATAGCTGAAATACATCACCTTTTGTGAAATTTACCTTCTCTTTATAGGCTTGTAGCAATTCTTAATCAAGATCATCCATATCAAAATCAACAACGACTTCATCTTCAAATAAACGAATATTTTTATCATATTCCAACTTTTTAATTTGTTCTTGATTAAGCTCTCTATTACTATCAGCAACACGCAAATAAAATTTTTCGTTATCTTTACGACAATAAATACGCTCTAAATCTTGCTCAACGTGAAATAGAAAAATAAGTTTTTCATCTATTTCAATTTCTTCCAACTGAATATGGCAAGGCGGCTTAATAAAATCAAAAACGAGCTTACGATAATCATCTAATTTATCAGCAATCTGGCGTAAATCTTGTATCTCTCCTGCATCTGATACGCCAAAAGCTAAAATTCCACCATCGGCATTCAACATACCGATTAACTCTTCGGCAATTTTAGTGGGTTTAATATCTTTTTCACCTAACCCCTTACGCTCAAAATACTGATTTTCGGGCTGTGTCACTAAGTAATCCTTAGTCACGATACTGTTAATTTTTGATATGGATTCCATCTTTTTTCCTTGCTTACTTTCTCTCAAATCTTGCTTAGTGAAAATCAAACCTTATTTTTTCAATATGTTAGAAAATATTTCCTACCTTGCTTAAACTACATCAAAAATTGCTTACTACCGTAAAATACCCATCAACTAGATAATTTTGTACTACTACTTAAACCCCAACAACTGCTCACGATAATATTCATACTGCTTGCGTCTTAATTCAATCTCTTTTGGTAAACCGTCTGAAATAGAGTTCGTCAAGCGGTCAAATTTATCCAAAATATCCACGATTTTTTGTTGGGTGGATAATTGGGGGATTGGGATTTGGTATTTTTCAAACATTGGCTTTCTTAGCGATGTAACCGACGAATTTGCTGATTTCATTCTTAAATAATGAGCAAAATTATTTTGTATAAAATAGAATAAAAATTTTGGAATTATTCTTTCTGAATTAACTACAATTCTATATGCTCGCTGATGTAGAGCATATTTTCCCGAAACATAATGAAATACCTTCCCAACGCCTACACCATCACCAGCAGTAATAATTGATGTTTCATCAAATTCATATTCATTAATTGTTTTGGGTTCTTGCGAACGAACAAAAAAGGGATACAATCCATTATCAATTGCTTCATTAGTATTTCTACTACCAGTGCCAATTTCCGCCACTTCCCCTAAACTTTTCCACTCCACATCATCGCCAAAGGTCAATAACTCATTACGATAATAATCATATTGCTTGACACGCAAAGCTAATTCAGCTTCCAGCGTAGCTTCCAGCTTCGTAAAAATGTCAAGTGTTTTTACGATTTTTTCTTGAATTTCGAGTGGGGGGATTGGGATTTTATATTTATCCGTATCTGGAGTTGCAATTTGTGGCATTTGCATTTTTGAACCGATATTCTGAAAGTGCGGTTCATTTTGTTTTAGAAAATAATAAACAAATTTAATATTAATATTTTCATTTTTACTATGATATGACCACATTTCATTTTTATGAGAAAATGGCTTGTCATAATATTCAAATTCAATAATTCCCCGTGATTTTACAATAATTGACGGTTCATTATTGATGTCTTTTTGGGGAATATCATTAAAATCAACAAAAGCAACTGTTCTTCCGCCTGCAAAGATTTTTACAGGGGCATTTTCTTTGTGCAATTCTTTCATTTGTCCAGCAGTTATTTTTGTGCCTTTTGTACGGATTAAAACCTCCCCCAAACTTTTCCATTCCACTTTGCAATCTTTAATCAGTTCTAAAATATTCATTATTTATTTCCCATTTGCAAAAATTCGTTAAAATCTGACCGCTCTTTATCTCTTGTAGGATGGGCTTTAGCCCATCATTCGCCTACCAACACAAATCAATTTGATGGGCTGAAGCCCATCCTACTTTTACTTCCATTCCAGTTTGTAGTTTTTAATCAGTTATAAAACATTCATTGTTTATTTTCTTTTTATTTTTTGGATCTTAGGCTTTTTTCAAAGTCGGAGATAATTTTTTGGGTTTTGTTAAATTCATCATATTCCGCCTTTACTTTGGTATCAGCTTGTTTTTTGCTGAACGCCCTTTTCCGTCTAGAATTTCATATTTTCTAAACGCCAAAAACTCATTGATGCTTGTCGCAAAATCTTGCATTGTGAATGTATTTTCCCGTTCAATTAAATCCTCGATATAATCAAAATACCCTGTTACGGCTCTTTCTAATTGCTTAATTTGTTTTTCTGCCAAATAGTTTTTGGCGATGGTTACATCGCTTTTTAATATTCTACCGTCTGGGGCGTTTTTCCAAGATGTCAGCCCCATATTTTCTTTGTTTTTATCCGCACTTTCACTGATGATTTCGGCGGCGGTTTTACCTGTGATGGCATAGTGAAATTTGTTTTGCACCATTGCGTAAAACTCTTTGGTAATTTCAGCTTCTTTGTCGTAATCCAAACTGCATTCGGCAAAAATATCGGTAATTTGCAGCCATATTCTTCGCTCGCTGGTTCGGATAGAGCGAACTCGCTCTAATAATTCTTAAAAATAATCTTTGCCAAAAGTGGTCTTGCCCTGAGCTAAACGTTCATCGTCCATAACAAAACCTTTGGTCATATATTCTTTTAAAATACCTGTCGCCCAAATTCGAAAATTGGTTGCCTTACGGGAATTAACCCGATAACCCACAGAAATAATGGCATCAAGATTGTAAAAATCCACCAAACGCTTTACGTTGCGATTGCCTTCTTGCTGAACTATTTCCATTTTGGAAATAGTTGCATCTAATTGTAATTCTCCTTCCGAAAAAATATTGGAAAGATGTTTTGAAATTGCTGGCACTTCTACGCCAAACAGCTCCGCCATTGCTTTTTGTGTTAGCCAAATAGTTTCGTCTTTTACGGCAACATTGACCGAAATGGCTTCTTCGGCATTGTTATATAACAGATATTTTAATTCTTTATCCATTATGACACCCCTCAATATCCCCGATGATTGCATCAATCTGTACACGCAAACGGTCGATTTTTGCCACAGTTTCGCTAATTTCGGCATTGAGTTCGCTGATATTAATCACTTCTCGCTCGTCTTTTGCCTCAACGTAAGAGCTTACTGCAAGGTTGTAGTCATTGTCTGCAATCGCTTGGTTGTCCACCATTTTAACCAAGTGATCGATATCGGCTTTATCACTGAATAATTTGAGAATCTCAGCGATATGCTCATCGGTTAAAACATTGTTGTTGGTTTCTTTCTTAAAAATACCGCTTGCGTCAATAAATTGGGTTTTGCTATCGGTTTTATTTTTCGACAACACTAAAATATTCACCGCAATGCTCGTGCCAAAAAATAGGTTTGGCGCAAGGGAAATCACGGTTTCTACAAAGTTGTTATCCACCAAATATTGACGGATTTTTTGCTCTGCACCGCCACGGTAGAAAATGCCGGGGAAGGTTACAATCGCCGCACGCCCACGAGCCGAAAGATAGCTAAGTGCGTGCAAAATAAAGGCAAAATCAGCTTTTGATTTTGGAGCGAGTACGCCAGCTGGGGCAAAACGCTCATCGTTAATCAGCGTTGGGTCGCTATCGCCCACCCATTTCACAGAATAAGGAGGGTTAGACACGATTGCGTCAAACGGCTTGCTGTCGCCAAATTGTGGCTTGAGTAGCGTATCGCCAAGCGAAATGTCAAATTTGTCGTAGTTGATGTTATGCAAAAACATATTCATACGAGCAAGGTTGTAGGTGGTGTGGTTGATTTCCTGCCCGAAAAAGCCTTCTTCAATAATGTGGTCGTCAAATTGCTTTTTCGCCTGCAACAAGAGTGAACCAGAACCACACGCAGGGTCATAAATTTTGTTTACCGCTTTTTGACCGTGCAACGCAAGTTGGGCAATCAATTTTGATACATTTTGTGGCGTGAAAAATTCGCCGCCTGATTTCCCCGCATTTGCCGCATAGTTAGAAATTAAGAACTCGTAAGCATCGCCAAACAAATCAATTTGGTTATCTTCAAAACGCCCAAAAGGCAGTTCAGCTACGCGTTGTAGCACCGCTGCCAATCGCTTATTTTTGTCTTCCACCGTATTGCCCAAGCGGTTAGATGTGGTATCAAAATCCGCAAACAAGCCCTTAATGTCGTTTTCAGAATCGTAGCCTGTAGCAGAGCTTTCGATAGCAGTAAAAATTTCTTTGAGTTCGGTGTTTAAATTTGGGTTGTTATGGGCATTTTTTACCACGTTTTCAAACAGCTGGCTTGGGTAGATAAAATAGCCTTTTTCTTTGATAACGTGTTCTTTGCCTAACTTGATATTTTCATCATCGTCCGACCAAGTTGCATATTTTATGCTCTCATCGCCACCCTCAATGTAATTCACAAAATGTTCGCTAATAAAGCGATAGAACAACGTACCAAGCACGTATTGTTTGAAATCCCAACCATCAACCGAACCACGTACTTCATTTGCGATTTGCCAAATACTACGTTGAAGTTCTGCTCTTTGTTGAATTGCTGTCATCTTACCTTTCCTCTCTTGCTTATAATCAAAAGCGGTCGGATTTTTGCAAAATTTTACCAAAATCCGACCGCTTGTTTAGGGTCTTACGCCCTTTGTTTAGGCTTCTGTTGAAGTTTCTGTGCTTTCTACGTTGTCTAACGCTTCGCTGTTTTCGTCTTCATCATCAGGTTCGCAAACTCGTTCTACACTTACTACGCTTTCGTCATCTGCAGTACGGATAATGCGAACGCCTTGGGTGTTACGACCAACGAGGCTGACTTCTGCGACTCGGGTACGAACTAGCGTTCCGGCATCGGTAATCAACATAATTTGATCCGCCTCTTCAACTTGAACCGCTGCAACCACTTTACCGTTACGCTCGTTCACTTTGATAGAAACCACACCTTTAGTTGCACGAGATTTAACCGGATATTCGCCAATCACGGTACGTTTACCGAAACCGTTTTGCGTTACAGTCAGAATATCGCCTTCCGTACGTGGAATCACAAGTGAAACCACTCGGTCAGTATCAAGACTTACTGAAGACTCTTCCGCTTCCTCGTTTTCAATTTCTACGATTTCCGCTTCTTCAATTTCTTCACTTGAAATTTCTGTCGTAGCAAGCTTAATGCCTCGAACACCTGTTGCGGTACGTCCCATTGCACGCACCGCTTTTTCTGCAAAACGTACCACTCGACCTTGTGCCGAAAACAACATAATCTCGCTCTCGCCATCGGTAATATCAACGCCGATTAACTCATCGCCTTCACGAAGTTTTAATGCAATTAGACCGCTTGATCGCACGTTACTGAACGCATCTAAACTTACTTTCTTCACTACACCGCTTGCGGTTGCCATAAAGATAAATTTATCCGCACTAAACTCACCATTCGGAATCGGTAGAATCGCAGTGATACGCTCATTTTCTTCTTTCACTAACGGCAGAATGTTCACGATTGGCGTACCACGTGCACCACGGCTTGCTTGCGGTAATTGATATACTTTTAATTGATATAAACGACCACGGCTTGAGAAACATAAAATTGTATCGTGGGTATTCGCCACTAATAATTTCTCAATGAAATCGTCTTCTTTCATTTTAGTAGCCGATTTACCTTTACCGCCACGACGTTGTGCTTCGTAGTCGGAAAGCGGTTGATATTTCACGTAACCTGCGTGAGAAAGTGTGACTACTACGTCTTCTTGGGCGATTAAATCTTCCATATTAATATCGCCCGAAGCCGCTGTAATTTCGGTACGACGTTCGTCACCGAATTCTGCTTTCACTTTTTCTAATTCTTCACGTATCACTTCCATTAAGCGTTCTGCACTGCTTAGAATATGTAATAACTCGCCGATTTCAGTAAGTAGTTCTTTATATTCATCAACAATTTTTTCATGTTCTAAACCGGTTAAACGGTGTAAACGTAATTCTAAAATCGCACGGGCTTGTGCTTCAGAAAGATAGTATTGACCGTCACGTACACCTAAGTTTTCCGGTAAATCTTCCGGACGTGACGCATCTACGCCGGCAGCTTCTAACATTGGTGCTACATTACCCAATGCCCACGCACGCGCTAATAAACCTTCACGCGCTTCGTCCGCTGTTTTTGAGTTACGAATTAACTCAATAACCGGATCGATATTGGCTAATGCAATCGCTAAACCTTCTAAAATATGCGCACGCTCACGCGCTTTGCGTAATTCAAAAATGGTACGGCGTGTCACCACTTCACGGCGGTGTTTCACGAATGCTTCGATAATTTGTTTTAAGTTCAATACTTTCGGCTGACCGTGATCAAGCGCAACCATATTGATACCAAACGTGACTTGCATTTGAGTTAATGAGTAAAGGTGATTTAATACCACTTCACCGACCGCATCACGTTTTACTTCGATAACAATTGAGATGCCTTTTTTGTCCGAATGATCTTGAATACCGCTAATGCCTTCGATTTTCTTATCTTTCACTAATTCGGCAATTTTCTCGATCAACTTCGCTTTGTTTACTTGGTACGGAAGCTCAGTAACAATAATTTGCTCACGGCCTTTTTCCGTGGTTTCTACGCTTGCTTTAGCACGCACATAAACTTTACCACGACCGGTACGATACGCTTCTTCAATCCCTTTACGACCGTTAATAATCGCCCCTGTCGGGAAATCCGGCCCTGGGATAAAACGCATTAATTCTTCAATGCTGATTTGCTCGTTTTCAATATAGGCTAAACAACCGTCCAACACTTCATTTAAGTTGTGCGGTGGAATATTGGTTGCCATACCAACCGCAATACCGGATGAACCATTTACCAATAACGCAGGGATTTTGGTCGGTAATACGTCCGGAATCATCTCTTTGCCGTCATAGTTCGGCGAGTAATCCACGGTTTCTTTATCTAGGTCCGTTAATAATTCCTGCGTAATTTTTTGCATACGCACTTCGGTATAACGCATCGCTGCCGGTGCATCGCCGTCAATTGAACCAAAGTTACCTTGACCGTCAACCAACATATAACGAAGTGAGAACGGCTGTGCCATACGTACAATGGTGTCATAAACAGCTGAATCACCGTGCGGGTGATATTTACCGATTACGTCACCCACCACACGTGCAGATTTTACGTGTGGACGGTTAAACGTATTGCTGTTTTGATCCATTGAGAATAACACGCGGCGGTGTACCGGTTTTAAACCATCACGCACATCGGGTAGCGCACGTCCGACAATAACAGACATCGCATAGTCGAGATAAGACGTTTTTAACTCGTCTTCAATACTGACGGGGGTAATATCTTTGGCTAATTCGCTCATTGAAATTTCCTAATCACGTTTATAAAAAAGATTGCCCCAAACTACGTGGAAAGTAGAGGGCGAAAAATTCACGCAATTATAGCATAAAAAACAGTTGAAAGTTGAAAATTGAAAGTTGAAAATGTAAGGAAGCGGTCAAATTTGCCATTTATTTCGCAATTTGACTTTTCTATCTATCTTTCCAGAGGCTGTAATGCGTAATATTGACCAACAAGAACTTGATAAATTTGAAAAAATGGCAACCACTTGGTGGGATCCGAACGGTAGTTTTAAACCGATTCATCTGCTCAATCCATTACGCTTAGACTATATTCAACAAAAATCAAACGGTTTATTCGGAAAAAAAGTGTTGGACGTCGGCTGTGGTGGTGGCATTTTAAGTGAAGCTATGGCAAAAGCCGGTGCCAATGTTACCGGTATTGATATAACGACCGAACCGCTTGAAATTGCACGTAAACACGCCGAAGAAAGCAGTTTAACCATTGATTACCAACAAACCACTATTGAAGATTTTGTACAAAATCAGACCGCTTGTCATGCCGAGAAATTTGATGTAATTACTTGTATGGAAATATTGGAACACGTGCCTGATCCACTTTCTATTATTCAGAGTTGTAAAGCATTACTTAGACCGAACGGCGTACTATTTCTCTCAACTATCAATCGCACGTTCAAGGCTTATATGTTAGTCATTATTGGGGCGGAATATGTTTTAAAAATGTTGCCTAAAGGTACACACGAATTTGAAAAATTCATCAAACCGGCAGAATTATTGAATTGGTGCGATCAAGCAGAGCTTCGTTGCCTAGAAATGAAAGGCTATCATTTTAATCCTTTAACCGAAAAGTTTTGGCTAAATAATGATGTAAGCTGTAATTATATTGCTTTCCTTACCACCGAATAAGCGGTCAAATTTTCATAATTTTTTACAACAATAAGGGCGTTATGAAACGCCCTTATGATTTTTTATTTTTCAGTTAATTGCTTAACTAAATCAATCACTTGCTGAACTTGCATCGGAGATAACTTGCCTTCCGAAACAAATTGTACTTTACCCGTTTTATCTAATACTGCGATAAAACTTTCTTTCGCTTTTAAACCCCACGCATTTTTCACACTACCGTTTTGGTCTAATACCACTTGGCTGTGCGGATTTTCAATTTTACCGTCTTCAACGCTATTTTTTACAAACACACCAGTACCGACAATCGCATCATCCGCATTCACAATTGTGACGGTTTGATATTTAGTCCGATCAAAACCTGCCGATTTAATTGCTTCAATCAGAGCTTTATTTTTATCTTTTACGCTGCTTCTGCCGGCAAAGTGATGAACCACTCGCACTTTACCGTTTAAGCTTGATGACTGCCAGTTTTTATAACTTATTTTGTTACCATTCAACGTTAATTCGCCATCTTTCGCGACCGTAATACTCGGTAATGCCGCATTGAGTTGTACATTATGCGCAAAAGCGACATTCGCAAATAAAAGTGAGAAAAGCGTAGCTAATTTAAGAGAATTTTTCATTATTTTTCCTTTGTGAATTGAATTTTATGAAACTTAACACAATATTTGAATCCTACTGTAAAAAGAAAATCTTAGCACTAACATTTTCCTCTCGTTAAACAGTTGAATTTATGCTATTTTAACGACCAATTTTCTCATTTATATGGGAATTTTTTCTTTTAAACACTAACCTATTGATTTAAGGAGCTTTTATGCAACAAGGTGGCGGATTAGAAATGATCGTAATTTTAGCGGTATTCGGTCTTATTTTTTATTTTATGATTTATCGCCCACAAGCGAAACGCCAAAAACAGCAACGTGATTTACTTTCTAACCTAGCAAAAGGTGATGAAGTATTAACAAATGGCGGCTTAATTGGTCGTATCACTAAAGTAAGTGCGGAAAACGAAAACATCGTGATCGCATTAAACGATACAACCGAAGTGGTGATTTCTCGTAACTATGTTGTTGCAGTATTACCAAAAGGTCAAATGAAAGCCCTTTCTTAATTTTCCTATCTTAGGGGATTTATTGTGTTAAATCGTTTCCCATTATGGAAGAACCTGATGATTATCATCGTGGTACTCATCGGTGGTTTATACGCTCTTCCAAATCTATACGGCGAAGATCCGTCAGTACAAATTTCAGGTACTCGAGGTCAAGAAGCCACGAGCGAAACGCTCGCTCAAGTTCAGGGAACATTGTCATCAATGAATATCACACCAAAATCAGCCGTTCTTGAGAACGGCTCGATTTTAGTACGTCTTGAAAATGATGAACAACAATTACCTGCTAAAGAAAAAATTTCTGACGTCTTAGGCGACAAATTCTCTGTTGCACTAAACCTTGCGCCGGCAACACCAAGTTGGTTAACCGATATCGGCGGTAGCCCGATGAAACGAGGCTTAGACTTACGCGGCGGTGTACGCTTCCTAATGGAAGTGGATATGAACACGGCACTGACTAAACAACAAGAAAGCCTACAAGACGGCTTACGCAGCGAATTACGTAAAGAAAAATTACAGTATAAAGCGGTTAAAAAAGGCGAAAATTTTGCAACTGTGATTGAATTTGCCGATGCGGATACGGCTGAAAAAGCAGCTCGCTTTGTACGCCGTCAGCATACTACGCTCGAAGCCACATTTATTGATACGACCACCGTATCATTTACGCCTTCAGCAGAGGGCTTATCCGCTTCTCGTGATACTGCAATCGAACAAAACTTATCGATCTTACGTAAGCGTGTGGAAGAATTAGGTGTTTCTGAGCCGACTATTCAGCGTCAAGGAGCAGACCGTATCGTGGTTGAATTGCCGGGTGTACAAGATACTGCTCGAGCTAAAGAACTTCTTGGTGCAACAGCGACATTAGAATTTCGCTTAGTAAATGCCGAAGCAAGCCCTGAATCTGCAGCTCGAGGTATTGTGCCAGCCGACTCAGAATTAAAATTCAACCGTGATGGCGGTGCTGTTGTGTTACGCCGTAAACCATCTTTAGGCGGTGAACATATTATTGATGCAACATCAGGTAAAGATGAACGTGGTTTACCGCAAGTAAGCATCAATCTTGATGCGGAAGGCGGTAATATGATGGCGGAAATTACCAAAAGTGCTGTAGGTAAACCGATGGCAACTCTTTACAGCGAGTTTAAAGACTCCGGTCGTAAAGATGCAAAAGGTAAAGTGATTTTAGAAAAACACGAAGAAGTGATTAATGTGGCAACCATTAACTCACGTCTTGGCAGCCAATTCCAAATTACCGGGATTAACTCGCCGGCAGAAGCACAAAACCTTGCGGTTCTTTTACGTTCAGGTGCATTAATTGCGCCGATTGTCATCGTAGAGGAGCGTACTATCGGTGCTTCATTAGGTGCGGATAACGTAGCGAAAGGGATGGAAGCCGGTATGTACGGCTTAATTTTAACTATCGCATTTTGTTTAATTTACTACAAAATGTTCGGTCTATTCGCTGCCGCAGCACTCACAGTAAATATGGTGCTAACTGTTGGTTTAATGTCATTAATTGGTGCTACGCTTACCATGCCGGGGATCGCCGGTATCGTACTTGCTGTAGGTATGTCGGTGGATGCCAACGTGTTAATTTATGAGCGAATTAAAGAAGAATTGCGTAACGGGCGTTCAGTTCAACAGGCAATTCACGAAGGTTATAACGGTGCCTTCACTTCGATTTTCGACTCAAACTTAACCACTATTTTAACCTCTTTAGTGTTATATGCAGTGGGTACAGGCCCGGTAAAAGGCTTCGCAATTACCCTTGCACTTGGAGTAATGATTTCAATGTTCACCGCAATTACCGGTACTCGTATGCTTGTTAACTGGGTATACGGCGGCAATAAACGTGTGAAAAAACTTTGGATTTAAGGTGGAATAAATGGCAACTATACAAACAGAAAAAGATGCGTCGGAAATTAAACTGCCGTATAAACTTGTTCCATTTATGAAATATCGTTATGTCGGTTTCGTATTTTCATTAATCGTCACCGCATTATGTATTTTCTCTATCGTCACCAAAGGGTTTAACTGGGGTTTAGATTTTACCGGTGGTACGGTAATTGAAACCACCTTCTCACAACCTGCCGATTTAGGCAAGGTACGCAGCTTATTGGAACAAAACGGTTACGGTAATGCGTTAGTGCAAACGACCGGCAGCCAAAAAGAGCTTATGATTCGTTTACCGGCGTCTGCGGGGGATATGTCTTTAGGTAACAAGATTATGGATCTTGTACATCAAGATTTAGACCCCTCGGCAACGATTAAAAGTGTTGAATTCGTAGGACCTAATGTGGGTGAAGAACTTACTCAAGGTGCAATTTGGGCAACGCTTGCAACGCTCGGTATGTTATTACTTTACGTTGGTACTCGTTTCGAAATTCGTTTAGCGATTGGCGGTATTCTAGCGTTATTCCACGACGTATTAGTTACTATCGGTATTTTCTCATTCTTACAGATTGAGATTGACCTGACTTTCGTGGCGGCAATTCTTTCCGTAGTAGGTTATTCATTAAATGACTCTATCGTGGTATTTGACCGTGTACGTGAGAACTTTAGTAAAATTCGCCGTGTAAGTTCGCAAGAAGTAATTGATATTTCGTTAAGTCAAACGCTTTCAAGAACCTTAATGACTTCGGTAACAACTTTATTTGTGGTTGCCTCATTATATTGGTTCGGGGGCCCAACGATTCATAGCTTCTCACTCGCATTATTGATTGGTATCGGCTTCGGTACTTACTCATCAATTTATATTGCGATTGGTGTCGCATTACAACTTGGTTTAAACCGTGAACACATGGTAAAACCGGTTGTAGAGAAAGAAGGTGCCGATCAACAAGCATTTGTTGATTACTGACTAAGAGGGATAGTTTCTTGCTAAATTATCGTGTATAATTAGCGCGATTACTCAAAGGGGTGGAAATTTTCCGCCCCTTTGTCATATCTGGATTTCGTAATGAAATTAGCTCTCATTATTTAACAAATTTTTAATCTTAGCTTAGAGGTAAAAAATGTTACAACAAAAAATCATTGATAAACTCAATGAACAAATCAACTTGGAGTTCTACTCTTCAAACGTCTATTTACAAATGTCGGCATGGTGTTCAAAAAATGGTTTTGCCGGTGCGGCAAACTTCTTACTTCGTCATGCAGATGAAGAATTAGAACATATGCAAAAATTATTTAACTATGTAAGTGAAACCGGCGGCTTACCGTTGCTCGGTAAAATTGAAGCGCCACGTAAAGAATATGCTTCATTAAAAGAGTTATTTGATGAAGTGCTTGCGCATGAAAAACACGTCACTGCAAAAATTAATGAATTAGTTGAAGTGACATTTGCCACAAAAGATTATTCTACCTTCAACTTCTTACAATGGTATGTCGCAGAACAACATGAAGAAGAAAAATTATTCGGTGAGATTTTAGATAAGTTTGCAGTGGCAGGCGATGGCAATAAATCACTCTATTTCATCGATAAAGACTTAGAAACCTTAGATCATGAACAAGGAGCCGCATAATGTTATCACCAGCAATTATTAAACAATTAAACGACCAATTAAATTTAGAATTTTATTCTTCAAATGTTTATTTGCAAATGTCAGCATGGGCGGATAATAATGGTTTCCCGGGTGCGGCAAAATTCTTAAAAGCGCACGCAACCGAAGAAATGGACCATATGCGCCGCTTATTCACTTATTTAAATGAAACCGGGTCATTAGCTGAAATTTATGCGATTGAAGCGCCGAAAGCCAAATATGATTCGTTAAAATCTTTATTTGAAATCGTATTAGAACACGAAAAACACGTAACGGATTCAATCAATAAATTAGTGGAAGTCACTTTTGAAGCAAAAGATTACTCATCATTTAACTTCTTACAGTGGTATGTGGCTGAACAGCACGAAGAAGAATTCTTATTTAATTCAATTTTAAATAAATTCAAACTGTTAGGCGAAGACGGCAAAGCGTTATATTACATTGATAAAGATCTAGAACAACTCGCTTCAGCTCACTAATTAAACCTTTACAAGCGGTCAAATTTCTAAAATTTTTTGCAAATTTAGCCACAGAATATACGGACTTCATGAAATCCTTTGTGAAGTCCGTTCTTTTTAAAAGAGATTTGCAAATTTTTAAGAAAATCAGACCGCTTATTTAGCGGATTTTATGCAAACGTTTGCCTAACCGTTTGCTTATTGAGTCCGACTTCTGTAGAATTCGCCCCTTAAAATTTTTATTCTAGTTATTTGAGGTTTTCATTTTATGTCTTTGTTTAAGTTTGAAGAACGTGGCACCAATACCCGCCAAGAAATTATTGCGGGCTTAACCACATTCTTAGCAATGGTATATTCTGTGATTGTCGTACCGGGTATGTTAAGCCAAGCCGGTTTTCCGGCTGAATCGGTATTTATCGCAACCTGTTTAGTGTCGGGTTTAGGCTCAATTTTAATCGGCTTATGGGCAAATGCGCCAATGGCGATTGGCTGTGCGATTTCTTTAACCGCATTTACCGCATTCAGTTTAGTGCTTGGTCAAGGAATCTCAATTCCGGTTGCACTCGGTGCAATTTTCTTAATGGGAGTATTATTCACACTCATTTCGGTAACCGGCGTTCGTACATGGATTTTACGTAACTTACCAGCAAGCATTGCACATGGCGCAGGTATCGGTATCGGTTTATTTTTACTGTTAATCGCAGCGAACGGCGTGGGCTTAGTGGTTGGCAATCAAGCGGGTTTACCGGTAAAAATGGGCGATTTCACCTCATTCCCGGTCATTATGGCTTTACTTGGCTTAGCAGCAATTATTGGTTTAGAGCGTTTAAAAGTTAAAGGCAGTATTCTATGGGTGATCATTGCGATCACAATCATCGGCTTAGTGTTTGATCCGAACGTAAAATATGCTGGCTTCTTCAAAATGCCTAGCTTCGGAGAAAATTCTCAATTCTTAAATCTTGATGTGATGGGTGCATTAAATACTGCAATTTTACCTGTGGTATTTGCATTAGTGATGACTGCTATCTTTGACGCAACCGGTACAATTCGTGCGGTAGCGGGTCAAGCGAATTTATTAGATAAAGACGGTCAAATTATTAACGGCGATAAAGCGTTAACCTCAGACTCATTAGGTTCTGTACTTTCAGGGTTATTCGGTACGGCACCGGCAGCAGTTTATATTGAATCGGCGGCAGGTACAGCGGTAGGCGGTAAAACCGGTTTAACCGCAGTAGTTGTCGGTATCGGCTTCTTATTAATGCTATTTTTCCAACCGCTTGCATTTTTAGTACCGGGCTATGCGACGGCTCCAGCATTAATGTACGTCGGTCTGTTAATGTTAAGTAACGTTTCAAAACTGGATTTCGATGATTTTGTCGGCGCAATGTCAGGCTTAGTTTGTGCGGTATTTATCGTATTAACCGCTAATATCGTAACCGGTATTATGCTTGGTTTTGCCGCGTTAGTGATCGGCCGTATCATTTCGGGCGAATTCAAAAAACTCAACGTAGGTACGGTAATCATTGCGATTGCGTTAGTGGCTTTCTACGCATTTGAATTAGCAATTTAATTCGAAAAAAAGACCGCTTGTAAGCCTATAACGTGGCAAACAAGCGGTCTCATTTTTTAAAAAATTTGCAAATCAAACTGCTTTAATAATTCTGCTGTTTCAAACACTGGCAAACCCATCACGCCGGTAAAGCTTCCCGATAACCGCTCGACAAATACCCCACCAAATTGCTGAATACCATAAGCACCGGCTTTATCCATCGGCTCACCCGTCGCAATATAAGCATGAATTTCAGCATCGGTTAACCTTCTAAAACTCACTTCACTGGTGTGCAGACATTCCACTTGCTTGCCTTGGTAACTAAGGCAAACGGCAGTAAATACTTGATGCGTTCTGCCGGATAACATTTTTAGCATCGCAAAAGCGTCTTGCTCATCTTTCGGTTTACCGAGAATTTTGCCATCAATTGAAACTGTCGTATCCGCCGTCAGTATCGGGTGTTCTGCAAGATTTTCCGCAATTCTGACCGCTTGTGCCGCTTGATTCTTCTGTTTGGCAATCCGCAGGCAATACTCATCTGCTTTTTCATTTGCTTGCGGCGATTCATCAATTTCACTCGATAAACGAAGCAAATCCAAGCCTAAATTTTGTAACAATTCCCAGCGGCGCGAGCTATTTGAAGCAAGATAAATGTGTTTGTTATTCATCAACGTCTATCCTTTCTCTCATTCGTTATAGAATTTTTTATTATATAAAATAGGTATTTACATGCACAAAATGTAAAAAAATCTTTGCATTTAGAGGAGCTTAACCTTTTTCATTTCATGAAATAGATTACTCCCTATAAGGAACTTATGTATGTCAAAATTTCAAATTCACACGATTGAAACCGCACCGGAATCTGCACAAGAAGCGCTAAAGGCTGTACAACAAGCCAACGGTTTTATTCCAAATTTAATCGGCGTATTAGCTAATGCTCCAACTGCGTTAGAAACTTATCGTACGGTAGGTGGCATTAACGGCCGTAACAGCTTAACACCGCTTGAGCGCGAAGTGGTACAAATTACTGCGGCTGTGGTAAACGGTTGCGGATTCTGTGTTGCCGGTCATACTAAAATTTCTTTAAAAGCGTTAAACGCACCAAAAGAAATCGTTGATCAAATTCGTGCAACAGCACGTATTTCAAATCCGAAATTAGATATACTTTGGCACGCTTCATGCTTACGATAATGTTACAAAAAGCAAAATTAACCGAAGCACTATTAAATGAATTCTTTGCTGCCGGTTATAACCAACAAAATGCAATTGATGTAATTTTAGGTGTAAGCTTAGCGACATTATGTAACTACGTAAACAATATTGCTGAACCCCCAATCAACCCTGAATTACAAGACTTTGCGTAGTCTTCATAAGGTGCGTAATGTCGCACCTTCTTCTTTTCTATTTCTAACCAAATGCCTCAACTAAAAAGCAAAGCAATGATCTGCTCGATCATTAGTTTGAGCGGCCGGTTATTCATTCCATGCTAATGCCATGAGCCATTCAATAAACACTGCCAAACGCTTTGGAATAAATTGGCGTTGAGGATAAATAATCCAAAGTGGGCGAGTTGGAGTTTGCAGCGCTGTCAAAATCGGTACAAGCTCGCCACGTTCTAAATAAGGACGAAGCATCAAATCTGGCATTTGCACAATGCCAAGCCCTGAAAGTGCGGTAAATAATAGGGCGTTTGAGTCATTTACTTGCGTTGCGTGGGTGTTTTTAAATTGCTCAACTTCCTCTGACTGCTCAAGAAATCTCCACGGCATAATTTTCCCTTGCTGACCTGAAACGTAATGCACAACCTGATGTTGTGCTAAATCCGCTAACGTTTCAGGCGTGCCGTGTTGGGCAAGATAGCTTGGCGAGGCACAAGTCTGCATTGCTACATTGGCTAAACGGCGGGCGATATAACTGGCATCAGCCAGCTCGCCTAAGCGAAGGGTGCAATCTAAGCCGTCATTAACTAAGTTACTCAACTGATCGCTTACTGTGATCACCAGCTGGATTTCTGGATACAGGCGTTGAAAGTTGGGCAATTTAGCAATCACAAAAGGGGCGACAACAGTTGGCATTGCAATGCGTAATTTTCCTTTGGCTTGTTGGCTCACGCCTGATAAATCCTGAAATGTTTCCTCCAACTCAGCTAATAAAAATTGCGCTTTTTCATAAAAGGCTTCGCCTTCTGCTGTTAATTTTAGGCTACGAGTGGTGCGGTTAAGCAGGCGTAAACCAAGCTGATTTTCCAAATACTTCACCGCTTTGGAAACCGCTGAAACGTGTAAATTTAGCTGATCTGCCGCTTTGGAAAAACTGCCTGTTTCTACCACGTGGATAAAGACTTGCAATGTTTGAATTCTGTCCATTTTGAGTTCTCTTTTGCAAAATTTAGCAAGAATTCTACCGCTTATTATTACAATATTAAATGGTTAAATCCGTGCAAATGAAGGCAGGGTTATTCATCCATTTCACTCCCCCCTTTACCAAAAAATCTGCCAACATTAACCGCACTTCGGCTTCACTAGCATTGAAAGCATATTGCAACTCAATGAATGAAATCACTGGGTGCTTAGCGAGTAATACCGAGAGCGTTTCTTGGGTGAATTTGGGGGCTTGAGGTTGCAATTTACCGTCTGAAATTTGGCGGATAATTTGCGTAAATTGAGCAAAATTCAGCACGCCATTTGCTAATAGCTTTTTCCCTTCAAATTCAAACAGATAGGCAGGCAAGCCACGCACGCCTAAGCGATCTTTCAACGCAAAATCCTGCTCTAATTCCGCTTGGGCTGAACCGTCTTGAAAATGGCGTAAAAACAGCGATTCATCAATGCCAACCGCTCGCACAACCTCTAAAATCTCGTTTAAATCATTGGTTGGGCGAACTTCCACAATGGTGGCGTATCGCAAGCGGTATAAAAAAGCGTCCGCTTTGCGGCTATCCACCAACTGAGCCGCTTTGTATGCCAAATTTAACGACAGGGACGAGGGGCGTTCAGCGGTAAACAAATTGAGGTTCGGCATTGAAATCGGTAAGCCTGAAATCGCTTGTTCCGCTTCGTAAATGCGAGCAAGACGAGCGTTGTATTCGGCTAGGGTTTCATTCGGCAGCAGCCAGTCGGCGACATTTCGCACCAAACCGCCCATTACATAGGCAAATTGAAGTTGATTGGGAAAATGGGTTTCCAACTGGCGTAAAAACGGCTCGCTTTCGTAGGAAAGCCCCATCATCGGATCGGTAAAGACAGTTATTTTCAGCATATTTTGTTAGTCAAGATAAAATCCATTCACGCCCCACGCCTGAGTGTCATCAAATTGGAGATACACATTTTCGGGCGGAATCGGCAAAATTTCTGCGACTTGTTGAGTGAGCATTGCTGTCAATTCAGGGTAGCCCAAATGTTGTGGGTTGGCGAACAAGCTCAACTTGATAAACGCCATTGGTGGCTGACCGCCACGCAACCACATTCGGGCGTTGTCTTGCAATTCCATCATCAACACCGCCTCCGATTTATTTGGCACTAACGCAATAGCCTTGCCGAAAGCGGTTTTTAGCTCAATTTCTTGTGCTGGCGAAATAGCGACGTTCGTCTTTAAAAATAGAAATGGCATTAAATCCCCCAAGTTGTCAGCAAATCACGGATTTTATCTGCTAGTTCTTGCTCTTTTTGCTGATAAGTATGCCCCGTGTTTTCGATAAAAATCAGCTCGTTTGCTTGGCTATTTGTGAAGTGAGCGTTGATATTGCGTAAAAAACCACTTGGATCGCCGTAAGTAAAACGGTCAAGTGTGCCGATTAACAAAGCCCCAGAATGAGAAATTTTTTCCACTTGAGAAAAATCACCATCAGCTTCGACGTGAACATTATTCAGCAACGGGCTATACAGCCATTGATAGGCGGTATCCGCCGTGGCTGGCAACCAACCAAATAGCTCAAAAGGGAGCAATTTTTGCCCTTGACCCTTTTCAACCATTTGGCGAATGTAGGCACGCTCAGGCTCACCGACAAAATTAGTTAAATGGGTAACATTAGCGGGGCTGAGCAGTAAAAATTTGCTCACTCGTGGATCTTGCGTTTCACTCAAATAATAGATGACCTTATTCGCTCCCAAAGAATGTCCTGCCAGCACGATATTTTCATAGCCTTGCTGTTCGGCAAAATCAAGGTAAGCGGTCAAATCTTCAATGGTTTTTGCAAAATCTTCATTGAACGACCCGATAATTTCAGGTTCGTTGGTTAAGGCGTTCACTTCTTGCATTTTACCGAACGCATTGCGAGTTTGTGCATAAAGAAAATCCACCCCCGCTTTGCTCAGCGTTTCCCCAATGTTGTAATAAAACGGATTGGAATAAAAGTTACCGTGAATACCTGTAATCGCAATAACCACCGTTTTCGCTTGGGTTTCAGCGGGGAACAGCACACCGTGCAATACCGTACCTGATTGAGTAGCGATGTTGAGTTTTTTCATTTTTTACTCCCTAAAATCATTAAAGTGCGGTTAATTATAGGGATTTATTTTTGATGAAAAAGCAATGGAGAGTTAAATAAGTTTTGCTGATTTGGAAAATATAGGGGTAAAACAATGCCGTCTGAAAAACCAAATAATCAAAACTTTTTATGGTTATAACCAAAATAAAATAGTAGAATTAGCAGTAATTTAGAGTATAACCAAAAAGATTTTGCTATGATTAACCGTCCAAATTATCTCCAACAGCTCAAACCTTTTATCAATACGCCCTTAATTAAAGTGATTACAGGCATTCGCCGTTCAGGTAAATCAACGGTAATGAAATTGCTACAAGCCGAACTGATTGCCCAAGGTGTTAATGCACAACAAATCATTCATATCAACTTTGAGAGCTTTGCATTTAGCGAGTACAAAACCGCCGATAAGCTTTATGCCTTTGTGAAGGAAAAAATTCAAACTGCCGAGAAATACTATTTGTTGCTTGATGAAATTCAGGAAGTGGCTGATTGGGAAAAGGCGGTCAATGCGTTTATGGTGGATTTTCATTTGGATTTGTACATCACTGGTTCTAATTCGCACTTGTTGTCGTCCGAACTTTCTACTTATCTTGCGGGGCGTTATGTAGAAATCCCGATTTTCACGCTTTCCTACAAGGAATTTTTGGATTTTAAAGCAGGCTATTCGCAAACAAATATTGAAAATTCCACCGCACTTTTCAATGAATATTTGCAAAAAGGTGGCTTTCCAATGGTGCATACAGCGGACTATCCGCAAGAAGTTGCGTATAAAATCGTGCAAGATATTTATGCGTCTGTGATTTTACGCGATACCGTGCAACGCCATAAAATCCGTGATGTGGAGCTGTTGGAGCGGATTGTGAAATATGCGTTTGACAACATCGGCAACACGTTTTCGGGCAAAAATGTCGCTGATTATTTCAAAAGCCAACAACGTAAAGTGGACTTAAACACCGTTTATAACTATTTGAAAGCCTTAGAAAGTGCGTTTATTTTGCACCGAGTAGAACGCTTTGATGTGAAAGGTAAAGAAATTCTGAAAACCCAAGAAAAATTCTATTTGGGCGATGTCTCTTTGCTCTACGCCACTATGGGCTTTCGTACTAGTCTGATAGCAGGCATTTTGGAAAATTTGGTTTATCTTGAACTCAAACGCCGTGGTTATCAAGTTTACATCGGCAAACTCGGCACAAAAGAAATTGATTTTGTCGCTCAAAAACAGAACGAAAAGCTCTACATTCAAGTTGCCTATAAACTAGAAAGCGAACAAACCATCCAACGAGAATTTTCGCCCCTGCAAGCCATTGCCGATAACCACCCGAAATATGTGATTACGATGGATGATTTTTGGCAGGAAAATATAGATGGGATTGTACATCAGCATATTGGGGCGTTTTTGTTGGGGAATTAGAAGGGATATATATGACAAGTAATGCTTACTGTTCAACCGAAAAATTGGTTGATATTTTAAACGATATTTTTAATGAACTTTCGTTAGATGAACAATTTACGATGGTATATCTATCAACATATTTAAGAGAAAAAGGTAATAATGTAGATGAAGAATCAGTAAAAAATTCATTACATTTTTTAGCCGATTTATGTTCACCTATGCTAAGTTTTGAGAGTAGAAATGCACCATTTGTACCATTAGCCACTTTGGGAAATAAGCGTTCATTTATGCCATATGATCTAAATAATGAACAATTAGACTATATGAAGAATGTTCTTAAAAAGATAAATCAACCACAATTAAAGGCAAGAATTTCGGATATTTTATGGACATATTCATCTCCTAAAGATATACAAAATCTTCAAGTAGCTGTTGAGAATTATATATCCATCAATATATGTGATGAATATTTTCAACCTGACATATATGCTTTTAAGGAGATTCTCGACAAAAGGATAGCGGTATGGCTGCTACTCATTTTTACAAGTTAGCTCTTAATTATTATCGTAAAATTCCAAATAAATATCGTGAAAAGTTTAATGTAGATGCTTCGCTAGAACGCATCAATAGTAAAATTACTGAAATAGGGCAATTAATACCTAATGAATTAAAACTAATATCAACTAAGCCAATAGATATTAGTGAATTACAAGTACAAAGTAAAACCCATGTAAGAAATAAGAAAACTATATTCGAAACTTTAATGTATTTTTCAGGTGTTACGCCAAGAGTCAATTATGAAAAATTTATGGAAGATACTCAAAAGGGTATTCATAGGTCTATATTTTCTCATATTACTGGTTTTACGGCTATTTCACCAGATGGAAGAGAAATTGAAAATATACCTGTATTGTCCGAAGGTAATGAAGATGAAGTATTATTAAAAACAGCTTTTAGAAATTTTGCTATAAGGATGCAAATTTCGACTCAAGGTTGTATATTTCCTGCATTACAACAAATTTGGCAAGAGCATATTATTCCTAAAGATTTTTTAATTGATCTATGTCGTTTATCAAAAATCGTTCCAGAAAAACGAGAAATACTCACCGCAAATGCTTTATATCAAGGTTTTGATGGCGATTTTAGAACTGCAATCCACCTACTTGCTCCCCAAGTAGAAAATATGGTCAGACAGTTATTAAAATCGGAAGAGGTAACTACAACAACGATTGGTGTTGATCATATTGAGCATGAAATAGGATTATCATCTTTATTAGATAAACCTGAAGCTAAAGATATTTTAGGTAATGATCTTTGGTTTGAATTACAGGCTGTATTTTCTAGCTCACTAGGTCCAAATCTAAGAAATGAAGTTGGGCATGGTTTACTAGATGATGAGAAAAGTGATTCAATTTACAGCGTCTATGCTTGGTGGATGATTTTTAGGTGGATTGTCCGTAATATATAGGTTAATAAACGCCGTCTGAAATTTCAGACGGCATTTCTCCCAAAGGGAGTTTAAAAATCTGCAAATTTTTACCAAAATTCCACCGCTTGTAATCCTTAACTATCTTTCTCAAACCAAACAAAAAAGCCTGAGAACATCACTTCTCAGACTATTTGCTATTTTACGATGTCGTTGTTTAAGAATACCCACATAATAGGGAGCGTCTTATGCTGATAAGATTAGCGACGGCATTCCTTCATTTAAAAATGATTGGTTCTATATCTCACACCATTTTGTTTTGACGGTGGGAAGAAATCCGTGCCAGCCATTGTGCCTTGTAGCATTGCTGGGGTGTAGCGGTAGTAATCTGTTTTTTCCCAGTCGAAAGTGCTTTCAATTTCTGCTTCTCGTCCAGTCTGGATCAGTTCCACGAGATTCGGGTTGAGCATAATGCTTTTACCGATTGAAACGCTTTCCACCCAGCCTGTTTGGTAGGCGTTAAGCATATCGTCTGCGGTGTACAAATTACCTGAGGCAAAGAACGGCATTCGTCCGTTGATACGGTCGTGTACCACTTGCACTCGGGTAAGATTAGTATCCGCCCCTCGGCGAACTTTTTTGTAAAAATCCCACAATGAAATGTGCAAATATTGCAACGGTTTTTCCAACAATGCGTCCACTAATGCGAGGGTTTCTTTCATCGTAATACCGTCTTCCCCTGGTTCTTCAGGCGAGAAACGGTAGCCAATGATGAAATCAGGGCGGTTATATTTTTTACGCATTTCATCAATTTTATCCACAATCGCGAGCGGAAAACGCATTCGTTTTTCTAAACTACCACCCCAGTAATCCGTGCGAAGATTGGTTGCTGCCGACATAAATTGTTGAATAAGCCAGCCATTTGCGCCGTGAATTTCCACACCGTCAAAGCTTGCTTTCATCACTAATTCTGCGGCATAAGCGAAACTGTCCACCATTTCCCACACTTCCTGTTCTGTCATCGTGCGGAATCGTCCGTACAAATCGCCAGTTGGAGCGATAACATCGTGTCCTTGAGTCATTGAGCGTTCGGCACGACTGCCTGAATGAGCAATCTGTACCACCGCTTTTGTCCTTTGTGCGTGAGCGATTTCTGCATATTCATGCAAGGTAGGTAAATGGCGTTCATCAAAAGCGTTCGGACTTTCAAAGCCAATGCCACTTGGGTGAACGTTGGTAAAGGGCATAATAAACAAGCCAAAACCTTCAAAGCGATTTTGCCAAAAACGGCGACCTGCTTCCGTCATCTCGCCGTCTTCACCTGAATCGTAAATGGTTAAAGGGGCAACGGTTAGGCGATTTTTGATTTCTACGCCATTGTTGAGTGTGTAAGGGGTAAATAATGGGCTGTATTTAGGATTCATTTTAGTTCTCCATATCATTGCTTTGTTGGAGGCTATTTTATGGATTTATTTTTGATGAAAAAGCAACATAAAATTAAATGAGTTTTGCTAATTTGGAAAATATAGCGTAACAAAAAAGCGGTCAAATTCTGCAAAACTTTTGCAAAAAATGACCGCTTTTAACGTACTAAATAATTAGTGTCGGAACACTTTTACATTACTAAAGCCATTCTCTTTGAGATAAAGCGCTTGTAATTTGCTCATTACCCCACGCTGGCAGTAAAGTAAGTAGCTTTTCGATTGATCCAATGAAGCAAATTGGCTTGACAGCTTATAGAACGGCATTAATTTTACTTCTACACCGTCCAAACTAAACGGAGTTTCATCGGTTTCTTCCGGGCTGCGAATATCTAAAATAATATCGTTTTCCGTTAATTCAGAAGTGGTTTCAACCGACACAACTTCTTGTTCCGTTTGTTGAGCGATCTCACGAATATCAAGGAACTGTGCATTTGCTACCGCTTGTTCCAACACTTCAAAATTGAAATGCCCTTCTTCTTCCACAATTTTGCTTTCAATCGCTTTGACGGTTGGATTTTTCGAGATGACGCCACAAAATTCCGGCATAGATTTAGCAATATCATCGGTGCCGATTTCTTTTGCCATTGCGATAATTTGTTCTTTATCGTGCGTGATTAACGGACGTAATACCAATGTATCAGACGCTTTGTCGATTAAACGTAAATTGGTTAAGGTTTGGCTGGAAACCTGACCTAGCGCTTCGCCGGTTACGATCGCTTGGATATCGAAACGCTCAGCAATTTTGCTGGCAGCACGCACCATCATACGTTTTAACACTACGCCCATTTGACCGTTGTCGACTTTCTCTAAAATTTCGCCGACTACATTTTCAAAATTAATCGCCACAAAGCGCACTTTATGCGAGGTGCTGTAACGGCTCCAAATATGGTATGCCATTTGTTTTACACCGATTTCGTGCGCCGCACCACCTAAATTAAAGAAGCAGTAATGTACACGTGAACCACGGCGAATCAGCATATAACTTGATACGCCTGAATCAAAGCCGCCGGAAATAAGCGATAATACATCTTCTTGCGTACCGATCGGATAACCGCCTAAACCTTCGTGACGAGCATTGATCAGCAACATTTTATCGCCGTCAATATCAATACGCACGGTTACATCCGGCTTGGTTAATTTCACCCGAGCCGATTCAATATGTTGATTTAAACCGCCACCCACATATTTTTCTACATCTAATGAACGGAATTCGTGCTTACCTTTACGACGTACACGCACGCAGAACGTTTTACCTTCCAATTCATCACGTACTTTTGCCAATGTATTTTCAAAAATACCGTGCATCGTAGTAAACGGCATTTCTTCCACTTCTAAAATGTGGTGAATGCCTGGCGTACATTTCAGTAATTCCAACACCATCGGTACTTCTTCTGCCACTTTGGCTCGTACTTCAATAAAATCCCAGTTACGAATTACCGCCACATTTTCAGTTTCACGCAATAAAACATTGCGGATATTTGAGGTCAAAATTTTGATAAAGCGTTTACGAACCGAATCGCTTTTAATCATAATTTCAGGGAAAAGTTTAATAATAAATTTCATTTTTCGGTTTCACTACGGAAAATAAGTTGCCCAAACAAGCGGTTAAATTTCGCTAAAAATTTGCAAATTGAACCGATTTTCTAGGCAGATATCAAAAAACAATTACCACGGAAAGCACAGAATACACAGAAAATTCCGTGAACTCCGTGTTTTCCGTGGTAAGAAAACAACCTAAAATTTAAACGAAATTACGCCGCAAACGGGTCACGTAAGATCATTGTTTCCACACGATCCGGACCAGTTGAAAGAATATCAACCGGCACACCAACAAGCTCTTCAATACGTTTGATGTAATCTAATGCTGCTTGTGGTAACTCTTCACGTTTAGTTACACGGAAGGTGTTTTCAGACCAGCCCGGCATTGTTTCGTAAATCGGCTCAACACCTTCCCAATCTTTCGCCGCCATCGGTGCGTATTCTACGATTTCACCGTTTGGCATTTTGTATGCGGTACAGATTTTTAACTCTTCAAAGCCATCTAATACGTCTAATTTTGTCATACAGAAGCCAGAAATTGAGTTAATTTGTACTGCACGGCGCACTGCTACCGCATCAAACCAACCACAACGGCGTGGACGACCAGTTACCGCACCAAACTCGTTACCTTTACGTGCGATTTCCGCACCAACTTCATCAAATAATTCTGTTGTGAACGGACCACTACCAACACGAGTACAGTATGCTTTAATGATACCTAATACATAGTCAAGATTACGAGGACCAAAACCTGAACCGGTTGCAACACCACCTGCCGTAGTATTTGAACTGGTTACAAATGGATATGTGCCGTGGTCGATATCTAACATTGTGCCTTGCGCACCTTCGAATAAAATATTCACACCGTCTTTACGTGCTTCGTGAAGTAAAGTTGTTACGTCCGCAACCATACCTTTAATCACGTCAGCTACCGCAAATACATCGTCTAAAGTTTTTTGGAAATCTACCGGCTCAACTTTGTAGTAATGCACTAATTGGAAGTTATAGTAATCTAAAATATCTTTTAATTTTTCAGCAAACGCTTCTTTGTCAAATAAATCGCTTACACGTAAACCACGGCGAGCAACTTTATCTTCGTATGCCGGACCGATACCACGACCGGTTGTACCAATTTTATTTTTACCTAGTGCCACTTCACGCGCGTGATCCATTGCAACATGGTAAGGAAGAATTAATGGGCAAGCTTCTGAAATTTTTAAACGCTCACGAACGTTAATACCACGTGCTTCTAATTCACCCATTTCTTTCATTAATGCTTCCGGAGAAAGCACTACACCGTTACCGATTAAGCAGGTTACATTATCACGTAAAATACCGCTTGGAATAAGACGAAGAACAGTTTTTTCACCATTGATAATTAAGGTATGGCCTGCATTGTGACCACCTTGATAACGAACCACGTATTTTACACGGTCTGTTAATAAATCTACGATTTTACCTTTCCCTTCATCGCCCCACTGAGCGCCGAGAATAGCAACACTTTTACCCATAGGAATTGCCTCTTTTTGTTAATATGAATGGATTTTCTACTACCGAATACACAAAAAACACTAAACAAGCGGTCTAATTTTTTGCAGAATTTGTAAATTTAACCACTTGCACACTATGTCTCCTTCGGTGTTTTCGCTGTAGTAAATGAAAAATTAAAGACCCGATATAGATCGGGCCTTATAGATACAGTTATTTTGTCGGTGCTTTCATAAAGCGGAAGAACTCGCTATCCGATTTAAGTAGCATCATATTGCTTTGATCTTTCGCAAAGCTGTTTTCGTATGCTTTTAAGCTACGAACGAAGCTATAAAACTCCGGCTCTTGGCTGAATGCGTCTGCATAAATTTTTGCAGCTTGTGCGTCACCTTCACCGCGTAAAGTTTCGGCAGTTTTCTTCGCTTGCGCTTCAATAAGAACCACTTTCTTATCTACTTCGGCACGAATAATTTCAGCTTTCTCTTCACCTTGTGAGCGATGTTCGCTTGCAACTGCAGCACGTTCTGCACGCATACGCTGATAAATTGAAGATGAAACTTCATTCGGTAGGTTGATCTGTTTTACACGTACGTCAACCACTTCAATACCAAGTTTCTCAGCACCATCATCACCATCATTTAATGCTTTTTGCGCGCCCGCCATCAATTCACCACGAGAACCCGATACAATATCTTTAATCGTACGAGAACCGATTTCAGAACGTAAACGATCACCCACTTTACGTTTTAACAAATCCGAAGCACGTTGCGCATCACCACCGGTTGCGGTATAGAATTGACCGAAATCACTGATACGCCATTTTACGTAAGAATCAACTAATAAGTCTTTTTTCTCAACCGTCACAAAGCGATCTTCTTGACCATCTAAAATTTGAATACGCGCATCCAACACTTTTAGGCTATCAATAAACGGCGCTTTAAAGTGTAAACCCGGTGCATAAACCACCACTTTTTGGTCTGAATCACGATGTACTTTATTAAAGCGTAACATAATGCCACGATAGCCTTCCGGCACAATCGTTACACAAGAAAGTACAATAAATCCCACAAGCGCTAAAACAGGTAATAATAATTTACGCATTATTAAAATCTCCCTTTACGTACCGGTTCTGCATTTTGCGTACTAGTTTGTGAACTAGGTACAGAATGTGTTTGAGCCGGCGTAACAACTTGCGGTTGCTGAATAACGATAGGCGCGACTTGTCTTACTGATTCAGAAGCAGCCGGTTTAGCCAATAATTTATCCATTGGTAACACATTTAAATTATTGCCATTACCGTCCATAATCACTTTCGGCGTGTTTTTCATTACTTTTTCCATCGTTTCGATATATAAACGCTCACGCATTACTTTCGGCGCAGCTTTATATTCCGGTAACAGTTCAGAAAAACGCTCTACTTCACCTTTCGCTTCCAATACAACTTGATCTTTATATGCCGTTGCTTGTTCTACGATACGTTGTGCTTGACCACGTGCAATCGGCTCACGACCACGTGCATAAGCCTCCGCTTCACGGATTAAACGCTGTTCGTCTTCTTGCGCTTTGATCGCATCATCAAACGCGTCTTTCACCTCTTCCGGCGGACGAGCAGATTGGAAGTTTACGTCAGTGACTAATAACCCCATATCATAAGTCTTGATGATATCACGCAAGGTTTGCCAAGTTTTCTCACGTACTGTCGCACGACCGGTAGTTAAAATATCGTCCATCGACATATGGCCGATCACATAACGTAACGCGCTGTCGGTCGCTTGTTTTAAGCTATCATCCGCATCACGCACGCTAAATAGATATTTAGCCGGATCTTCAACACGGTACTGAACGGTCATTTCAACCTGTACCATATTTTCATCTTGTGTCAGCATTGAGCCACTGGTTTTCAATTCGGAAACTCGCTCAATATTTACCGGTGTCACTTCATCAACTAAGGTTGGTTTCCAGTTTAAACCCGGCATTACGATGTTATGAAGTTTACCGAAACGGGTTACTACGCCACGCTCGGCTTCTTTAACCGTATAAAAGCCTGATACGCCCCATACAATGGCAGCGAAAATCAAAGCAAGCGGTAGAAATTTACCAAAATTTTGCGAAGGGGCAGAATTATTATCTTTATTACCACCCATTTTCTTTAATAAAGAACTAAAAGCTTCCTCTAAATCCGGCGGCTCTTGGCGATTATTTTGCTTATTTGGCTCTTGTTGTGAACCTTGCTGCTCAGGCTTCTTTTGACCCGGCTTACCCCATGGGTCTTGTTGATTGCCTGGTTCATTCCACGACATAAATTTCTCCAAAGAATAGGGGCTAAGCCCTCGAATCTACTCTTACCAATTGTAAAAAAGTGTAACTGGAAGATTGTACCTATTTGTGCTTGATATTGCTAGGCTTTATTAGCCTAAAGCGGTCTTTTTTAACAATTTTTTTGCAAATGAAAAAGGGCGAACCAACTTCGCCCTTTCTCGAAATAAAAATTAAAGTGCTTGTTCAACAAATGCACTTAATTGTGATTTTGGTAATGCGCCAACTTGAGTTGCAACCACTTCACCATTTTTGAAAAGAATTAATGTCGGGATTGAACGAATACCGAATTGTGCAGGGATTTGTTGGTTCTCATCCACATTTACTTTAGCAATTTTTGCACGACCAGCAAACTCTTCTGATAATTCATCTAAAATTGGCGCAACCATACGGCAAGGACCACACCATGGCGCCCAGAAATCTAATAGTACCGGAACGTCAGATTTTAAAACTTCTTGTTCAAAAGTTGCGTCAGTAACTTGTAATGTCATAATTTGTTTCCTTAATTGATAATCTAAAAAGAAAACGCCACTTGACCGTGGCGTTAAGTTATTTTGTAAGATAAGGCTTCACTTACCCAATTTCAAGTAAGTTTTTCCAATTACACTAATTATTTATTCCTTATCCTCAGGAAGAATCAGATTTAGCACTAATGCAAGCAGTGATCCGACCGTAATGCCCGAACCGAATACCTCTTTAAAGAAGCTCGGTAACTTATCTAATAATTCTGGACGAGTCGTCACCGCTAAACCGCAACCGATTGAAATAGCAATAATTAAACCGTTACGTTTTGAACGTTCCACTTTATCCAACATTTGGATACCGGCGGCAATAATCATGGCAAACATCATTAAGCCCGCACCGCCTAATACCGGGCTAGGAATCGAAACGATTAATGCTCCGAACCAAGGGAATACGCCAGCTAAAACCAGTAATACGCCCATAATCGTTACCACATAGCGGCTTGCCACACCGGTCAACGAAATGACCCCGATATTTTGTGCAAACGATGAGAATGGCGTGGTTGACATAATTGCCGCAAACGCAGAACCTAAACCATCACATAATACCCCGCCACGTAAATGCTTACCGGTAATTTCGGTTTGCGTAGCATTACCTAAAGCTAAGAAGTTACCGCTTGATTCAACAATCGTCACTAAATAGGCGATAGACATCCCAATAATGCCTGAAATTGGAAATGCTAATCCGAAATGCAATGGCTGTGGAATAGCAAAACTCTCTGCATTTTTAACCGCATCAAAGTTGATCCAACCTAATGCTAATGCCACAACATAACCGACCATCATACCGATCACGATTGCGGCTGCCGAGAAAATACCTTTACCCCATTGTACTAAGATCACAACCAGTACAAGTACAAAAGTCGCCATCGCAAGATTTGCCGGATCCGCATAATGTGCATCGCCTTTTTGACCGCCAGCGAACCAATCCACCGCAACTGGAATTAAGCTTAAACCGATCATCATAACCACCACACCGGTAACGACAGGCGGGAATAATTTACGCACATACGGCATAAAGAAACTACCGATAATCATCACTAATGAGCCGACTAACGAAGCGCCCATAATGCCGGCAACACCATGTTCGCTAAAACCAATCGCTAAAGCTGCCGCCACGAAAGTAAAGCTGGTTCCCATCACGCTCGGTAAACGTAAGCCAATCGGGCCGATACCTTGGCATTGAATGATGGTTACGATCCCTGAAACCAATAATGCCGCATTCACTAATACAATCGTATCTGGAGTCGGAAGTTTAAGCACATTACCGATAACAAGTGGCACGGCAATAATACCGCCAAGCGCCGCTAAAAGATGTTGTGCAGCAAGAAGAAGGGTTAATCCGAAAGGAGGTTTGGAATCAACAGGATAACGTAAATTTTGCATAAATGCCTCAAAGTAAAAAAATTGGGGCGAATTATACGCTTTTGCAAACGCTTACGCAAACGTTTGCCCTAAATAAATGTAGTAAAAACAAGCAGTTAAATTTGCAAAAAATTCTACAAATTCGACCGCTTGCTACTTAGCTATTTTGTAACGTATCAAAAATCACTTCGGCAAGTTGTTTTGAAATGCCGGGAACGGATTGAATTTCTTCTAACGTGGCGGATTTCACACCCTGCATACCACCGAGATATTTCAGTAACGCTTGGCGCCGTTTTGCTCCCACCCCGGTAATTGACTCCAATCCACTCTCCGTAAAAGCTTTTTGGCGTTTTTTGCGGTGTCCGGAAATCGCATGATTATGAGATTCATCACGAATATGTTGAATCAAATGCAAAGCAGGACTGTCTGGCGGTAAGTGTATTTCCTTATCCCATTTGCTGATCAATAAGGTTTCTAAACCGGCTTTCCGCTCTACCCCTTTCGCCACGCCGATTAATAACGGTTTACGCTTATCCCAACTGACATTTAACGAAGCAAAGGTTTCTAACGCTCGATTAAGCTGCCCTTTCCCACCGTCAATAAAAATAATATCCGGAATTTTTTCTTCTTCTAAATTACGGTCATAACGTTTTAATAAGGCTTGTTCCATTGCTGCATAATCATCACCGCCGATAATACCTTCAATATTAAAACGGCGGTAATCTGATTTTAACGGTCCGTTTTCATCAAATACTACACACGAAGCCACCGTTTGATTACCCATTGTATGAGAAATATCGAAACACTCCATTCGCTTAATTTCCGCTAAATTGAGTAATGCTTTGAGCGAATCATAACGCTGGCGAATATGCGTATCTTGTTTAAGCTGTAAAGTAAGAGCGGCTTCCGCATTGGTTTTCGCTAGTGCCAAATAGCGGCTCTTATCACCACGAATATTTTTATCCGCAATACTGACTTTATGTCCTGCTTGTTCCGACAATACATCAGCTAATGCAGCAGCTTCACTTAACGGCTGATCAATAATAATTTGATTCGGTATCGTGCGATGTTGGTTCATTTGTAAATAAAACTGACCGACAAAAGTATCTGCCAATTCGGTTAAAGCGGTATTGTTCGGCACTTTAGGAAAATAGGAACGATTGCCCAATACCTTACCGTGACGCACAAATAAAATATGTACGCAAGCAATGCCGTGCTGATAAGCGATCGAAATAATATCGAGATCATCCAAACGCTCGTTAGAGACAAATTGTTTTTCTTGTACCGCTCGCACCGATTGAATCTGATCGCGAAAACGAGCTGCTGCTTCAAAATCCAAATCTTGCGCAGCACTTTCCATTTTTTGTACCAAATGCTCAATCACTTGCCCATCTTTTCCTTGTAAAAATAAGCGGACAAGATTCACTTGGTTATCATATTCCGCTTGTGAGTAATAACCCTCCACACAAGGAGCAAGACAACGTCCAATTTGGTATTGCAAACAAGGGCGAGAACGATTCTTATAATAGCTATCTTCACATTGGCGAATCGGAAATAGTTTTTGTAGTAGGTTCAGTGTTTCACGCACTGCACCTACATTCGGATACGGACCAAAATATTCACCGGCAATTTTTTTACTGCCGCGAAACGAGGTTATCCGAGGGTGTTGATGCTTCGTGAGTAAAATATACGGATAGGATTTATCATCACGCAAAAGCACGTTGTACTTCGGCTGATTCTCTTTAATGTAATTATGTTCAAGCAGTAACGCTTCCGTTTCCGAATGGGTAATTGTGGTTTCAATATGATGAATGTTAGCAACTAACGCTTCGGTTTTCTTACTGGCGAGCTGGCTACGAAAATAACTGGATAAGCGTTTTTTAAGATCTTTGGCTTTACCGACATAGATAATGGTATTTTTCGCATCATACATGCGGTAAACACCGGGAAGATGAGGTACATCGGCAAGAAAGGATTTGGCATCAAACATAAACAGAATTGAGTATCGAGTTAAATAAGAAATTAAGTCTATGATAACCAATATTTGATGATTAGGGTACTTTCCTTAATAAGCCATGCCAGATATAAGCAAACAAGCGGTTATAAATATAACCGCTTTTGCAAATGAATTTAGCCAAAAACTAATATCTTAAAAACTATAGTTCATACCCAATTTAAATTCACGACCGGGACTTGGCGGTGTCACAGCGTTATTTCTTTGGCTATGGCTACGATAGAACTTGTTACCAATGTTTTTAACCGTGAAATTCACATTAAAGTTATCTTGGTTAAGTGGCTGCCAGCTAACAAAAATATCATGTACACCGTATCCGATACGTCTTTTCGTTTCCGCTTTTGCGCCTGAGCCAGTTTGATATTCTTTAGATTGCGCATAACGACCTAACCACCCAAGCTCTAAACTTGGCTCTGCAAATTTATAAGACACGCCAGTACTCCATTGGCGACCTTGAGGAATAACATTTAGCGGATCGTTAGAAAATGCAAAATCAGCCTTAGGATCGGCATAAGCTACGCCGGCAGTTAATTTTAAAGCATTCCATTGATAATCTAATTCCGCTTCATAGCCTTTCGTGTTTAACGTTCCCGCATTGCCAATAATGCCATCTTTCGATTGATAGAAGTTTTTCACTTTTTGTTCAAACACATTACCTTTCACATTAAAATCGTCGTATTTCCATTCAAAACCGACTTCCGCTAACCGTGCATTCTCAGTCTTCAAATTAGGATCGACAAAACGCAACCCTCTCGCTTTATCTAATGAACCTCGGTTATCAGTAACTGTATAAGCGGAAGCTAAAATAGGACTACGACTCGCATAATTTAATTTTGCATTTAAAGCAAAATTCGGCGTAACGTCCCAAATCAATCCGAAACTTGGATTCAATTTATTATCAGATACTGACTTCTTACCGGCAATCGGCATACCTTTTTTATCTACTTTACCTGCCGTATCTAAAGTATAGTGATCATAACGTAAGGCCGTTGCTAAAATGAGTACTTTACCTAAAGACCAAATACCTTCAACAGATGTTCATTATTTAACTCACTGGTAAGTTCTAAATTAGCACCACGAGTTTCTGTTTTAGAATAGCGTTGATAACCCATTAATTTATCTTTTAATAATCTTCACGTTGCTTCCTCCCATCAATATAAAACGCATTCGCCTGAATATCTCTCACTAAGCCAAAATCTTTCCCCATATACTCTAAATTATAAGTACGCTTTGCCGTATTCGCATCGACAGGACGCCCATTAAAAATCATTTCAAAACGCTCTTGTCCATTGCCATAGAAATTTTCCTGACGGAAACTTGCTCCAATTCGGTATTTTTCCATAAGATCATAACCAAACTTGGCTAAATAATTACCTTGGCGGCGAGTGGTATTATTTACAACACGACTATTTGTATTCACCTTATCGGAATAACCTCGGTCGGCTTTATAATTTTTATCATTTCCCCAGCTTCTTAATAACATAACAAGATATCTAAGTTATCCGCTCGCCCATATAGCCAAAGAGAACCGTTAATACCTTGATTACTATTGTATTTTCCGAGCCGATTCTTGACCCAAAAGTGTTGCCGTTTTTTGAGTAAATCCTTAGCTGAAACGGTTTCAGAATGAATAACACCATCCGTCATACAATACCGGCGCTCGCAGCCTTGTTTCTTTATCGACTTTAATTGATTTCACCATAGAAAGATCTAATTGAAAACGACCTTGATGATACCATTGTTGAGTATTAGTTGAGGTATTATCGACGGACATGCCGATACGATCTTGCCCAGCTTCTCAAATCTAAATATATTGTGCGGAAACGCTACCTCCGCCAATATTAACATCAGTACGATTCGCCAATAATTCACGTAAATTACTAATATTTCGAGTGTGGTTTACGGTAGGCTGTGCTTGAACTTCAACGGTATCTAAATACGCTTAATCCGCATAAGGCATAGCCGCTAACGGCTAAACTAATTAAGCTTAATTGAAAGATTATTTTTTTATATTTACGCATTATTTGTCTCCTTTGAAATAAATTTCAATTTAATTTTAAATAAAAATTATTATCATTTCAATAAATAACTATACATAAACAAAAGACAGGATATTCTCCCGACTTATTTATCTAAGTTATCCTTATGATCTCAACAGACTGCCCTTTGCAGCCTTCAAATATTGAATCATCGACCATAACGTCAGTCCCGCCGCAATATAGAGTAGAACCCAAGCGAGAATTTCCATAGCTAAGTTAAACCGCCATAACATTCCACCAAGAGCTAACATTTGTGCTGTTGTCTTAAATTTGCCCCATACCGAAACCGCTACACTCGCTCGCTCTCCAAGCTCCGCCATCCATTCTCTTAATGCGGAAATAATAATTTCTCGAGCAATCATAATTGCTGATGGAATGGTAATCCACCACGTATGGTAATATTCCACTACACAAACTAATGCCACCGCAACTAACACTTTATCCGCAACAGGATCTAAAAATGCCCCTAAGTGTGTGGTTTGGTTCCATTTACGAGCTAAATAACCATCAAAAGCATCTGTAATAGAAGCGATAAAGAAAATAAGCGTTGAAATTTCAGGCGAATACCAACCGGCTGGTAAATAAAAAGCAATCACAAATAAAGGGATTAGAATTACCCGAAATAAGGTTAAATAGGTAGGAAAATTTAGTTTCATATAGAAGTGCTTGCAAGTCAATGTTTGGTCTTTCAAGTGTACCACACTCATGAGAAAATTTTTAACTATTGCACAGATAAAGTCAATTGACTTTAGGCAAAATTGCCGCTAATTTACACTTGATTTATGAAAGTTTGTTCATATATAAATTGCAACTTTGTTCAACTTAAAGGAAACAATATGGAAAATCGTGTAATTAGCGGTGCAGCAAGCGATGAATCGTTACTCAGCACTCACAAAGTATTACGTAATACTTATTTATTACTTTCAATGACATTAGCCTTTTCAGCAGTAATTGCTTTCGTGGCAATGTCAATGAATGCACCAGTATTACCATGGTGGGGATTATTAATCGGCTTCTACGGTTTATTATTCCTAACCAATGCGACTGCGAATAGCGGTGCAGGTATTTTAAGCGTATTTGCTTTAACCGGCTTTTTAGGTTACACCTTAGGTCCAATTTTAAACCACTATATCGGTGCAGGTTTAGGTGACTTTGTTGTTCTTGCGCTTGGAGCAACCGCATTAGTATTCTTTGCGTGTTCGGCTTATGTACTTACGACCAAGAAAGATATGTCATTTTTATCAGGTATGATGATAGCATTATTTGTCGTCTTACTTGTTGGTATCATCGCAAATATTTTCTTAGCAATTCCGGCATTAAGCCTTGCAATGAGTGCATTATTTGTGCTGTTCTCAAGCGGTGCGATTTTACTTGGTACAAGCAATATTATTCACGGTGGCGAAACGAATTATATCCGTGCGACAGTGGATTTATACGTATCTCTATACAACCTATTCTTAAGCCTATTACAAATCTTCGGTATATTAGGTAGTGACGATTAATCTAAAATAAATTTGAGAGAGTAAGTGCCACACCTGTGGCACTTTTTATTTTTTATGTATTACATTAAATTAAACGAACAAAAATATCCGACAGATGCTTCAGGTTACTTAATTAACCTTGATGATTGGTCAGAAACGCTTGCGATTGAAATTGCAAAGAAAGAACAAATTGTTCTGACAAATGAACACTGGGAAATTATCTTTCTAGTACGTGATTTCTATCAAGAATACAAAACCTCACCAGCAATCCGAATGCTAGTTAAAACGATGGCGCAGAAATTCGGTGAAGAGAAAGGAAATAGCCGTTATTTACAACGTTTATTTCCTGACGGCCCGGCAAAACAAGCAACCAAAATTGCCGGTTTACCTAAACCCATAAAATGTTTATAATTATTATTAATTGAGATTTATTCTCAATTTCATCATAGATGAAAATTCATGATAAAAAGGAGAAACTATGAAACTTTCATTTTTAAGACACGCATTTGTGGCTGCATTAGGTTTAAGCGCGACACTCTCTATAGCAGCACCATTCAAAGTTGTTACTACATTTACCGTTATTCAAGATATTGCACAAAACGTTGCTGGCGATAAAGCGATTGTGGAATCCATCACTAAACCCGGTGCAGAAATTCATGATTACCAACCGACCCCTAGAGATATTGCTAAAGCGCAAAAAGCGGATCTTATCTTATGGAATGGTATGAATTTAGAGCGTTGGTTCGAACGTTTCTTTGAAAATGTAAAAGGTAAACCGGCTGTTGTGGTAACCGAAGGTATTACACCAATCGCAATTACCGAGGGTGAATATAAAAACTTACCGAACCCGCATGCTTGGATGTCATCAGCTAACGCATTGCAATATATTGAAAATATTCGTGCCGCTTTAGTGAAATACGATCCGAACAATGCCGAAAGCTATAACCAAAATGCTAAAGCTTACGCTGAAAAAGTAAAAGCAATTGCAGAGCCTTTACGCCAACGTCTATCCGTTATTCCGGAAGCACAACGTTGGTTAGTAACCAGTGAAGGTGCATTTAGTTATTTAGCACAAGACTATCAATTAAAAGAGCTTTATCTATGGGCAATCAATGCTGAAGAACAAGGCTCACCACAACAAGTGAAGAAAGTAATTGACGGCGTAAAAGCAAATCATATTCCTGTCGTTTTCAGCGAAAGTACCGTATCGGATAAACCGGCGAAACAAGTAGCTAAAGAAACCGGCGCATTATACGGCGGTGTGTTATATGTTGATTCACTTTCTACTAAGGATGGCCTTGTTCCAACTTATTTAGATCTATTAAAAGTCACTATCAGCACAATTGTTGACGGTTTTGAAAAAAGCAAAAAATAATATGGCATCCATTCCAACCTCTATTTCTGTTGAAAAGCTAAGTGTCCGTTATAATAACGGGCATTTAGCCTTACATGACGTATCCTTTCAGATTCAAAACGGCACAATTTGTGCTTTAATCGGTGTGAATGGTGGCGGTAAATCCACGCTCTTTAAAAGTTTAATGGGATTAGTCAAACCTCAAACCGGTACGATTTTGTTAAGCCAAATGCCGATTCAACAAGCTTTGAAACAAAATCTGGTTTCTTATGTGCCGCAAAGCGAAGAGGTTGATTGGCAATTTCCGGTTTCCGTTTACGATGTCGTTATGATGGGACGTTATGGCTATATGGGATTGCTACGCCGTCCTTCATCTTTTGATAAACAAAAAGTGATGAAAGCGATGGAACGAGTGGATATTTGCCATTTGCAACACCGCCAAATCGGTGAACTTTCCGGCGGACAGAAAAAGCGTGTGTTTCTTGCTCGAGCATTGGCACAAGAAAGTCAGATTATTTTACTGGACGAGCCGTTTACCGGTGTTGATGTCAAAACCGAAAATGCCATCGTTGAATTATTGCAGCAACTGCGTAGCGAAGGACATTTAGTTTTAGTTTCAACTCATAATTTAAACAGCGTACCTAGCTTTTGCGATCAAGTATTGATGATAAACCGCACCTTACTTGCTGCTGGAAAAACCGAAACCACCTTTACTACCGAAAATCTGGAAAAAGTCTTTGGCGGTGTACTGCATTATCTTGCTAAAGATATTGGATAGATTGATAAAGACCGCGCAAAAGCAAGCGGCCTTTTTTTTCGTATTTTTTAACATTATGTAATTGGTTACATAAAAGCGATTAAATTTAATCTAAAACCGAGCAACTTCTATATATCTCTTTTCACAAAACTCACTAACATCGGTTGCACAATACGTGCATAATCTTGCGTATTTAAAATAATTGAACATTCTAACGTACCGGCGTTAAAAGCAAGTTCATCATAGCGTTCAAGTAAACTAGGATCTGCAATAAGTTTAAGATCCGAATGAAAGCTAAAAGGTGGAATCGCACCAAATACACAATCTGTAAGTTCATCAACTTCTTTAGGGCTGGCAAGAGATGCCTTTGTACCGCCTAAGTATTGGGCGATTTGATTTAAATCCGCCTGCTCATCGGCTGGTAAAATAGCGAGTACTGCTTGTTTTACACCATTTCCTTTGATTTTACACACCAAGGCTTTTGCCCCTTGCCCGATTTCCGTACCACGAATTTTCGCAACCTCTTCCGATTTACCGGCACTAGTATGATGAACTACTCGATAATGAGCTTGATATTGGTCTAAAAGTGCGGTCAAATTTTCGAATGTTTTTTCCGACATATTATTTCCCTTAGTTAATGCTCTGATTTCAGTCCAGCACCACACATCGTAATTAAGCAATCTTCTACTGCAGCACCATATAGCTCACAGTAATGAAGATAAGCCGCATAGTTGGCTGCGGTAGTGTGTTCACAATAAATCCCTTTTTTGGCTAAAGCATTTCGTGCAGCAAGAATTTTATCTTCCGGTGCATGTACAAAACGAATCGTATATTTTTCCGCATAAGCTAAAATTTCACTTGCTCGCATAGGCTGTCCAATGGCAATACCTTCGGCGATAGTCGGCTTAATCTCAACCTGTTCTGCAAATTTTTGCCCTTTTTTGACCGCTTGCAATAATGGATCACAATATTCGCTTTGTAATGCAATAATCGTTGGCATTTCGTCAATAACGCCACTTTCCAACAAATGTTCTAGTCCTTTAATGACACCAATAAACAAAGTACCGTTTCCAACCGGAACGACAATATGTTTTGGAATCCGCCCGAGCTGTTCAAACGTTTCATAAATATACGTTTTCGTACCTTCGTAGAAGAAGGGGTTATACACGTGATTGGCATAATAAACGCCCTCATTTTCAACTTTAGCACGACATACATCTGCACAATGATCACGGCTACCTTTAATCACATTAGCTTTAGCACCATGCGCCTCAATCATATTAATTTTTTTCGGCGATGTTCCTTCCGGTACGAAAATTTCACATTGAATACCCGCTTTAGCGCAATAGGCTGCGACACTATTTCCTGCGTTACCACTACTATCTTGTACCACCGAATCAACACCAAGCGACTTACAATGACTGATAAGTACCGCCGCACCACAGTCTTTAAAGGAAAGCGTTGACATAAAGTAATCCATTTTTAATAATACATTTTCATCAAAACGGACTATCGGCGTCATCCCCTCCCCCAAGGAAATATCACGCCAACTTTCATCTTGCAAAGCGATAAATTTTCGATAACGAAATAAGCTCCACTCATGGCGATCAACCTGATTGAGATCAAATTTAGGTGGCTGATAATCTAATGACCATAACCCGCCACATTGACATTTTGCTTGGAGAGTAGATACCGGCGCAATTTATTGGCATTGACTACAGATAAATTTCATATTGATTCTCCTAAGCAAATTCGGCAACCGCATCAATTTCAATAAGTGCGTTGTAATGCAAATTACCGCAAGGTACAACAGTACGAGCAGGTTTATGTGAACCGAAAAAATCAGCATAAACTTGATTTACTGTATCCCAATAAACTACATCGGGAATATACACACGGCATTGCACCAAATCATTTCTACTAAACTCGGCAGCGGCGAGTACTTGAGCTAAATTAGCGAGAGCTTGTTTGGTTTGAGCGGCAATATCACCAACAATTTTCCCATCAGCATTAAATGGAAGCTGTCCCGATACATACAACATGCCGTTGGATTTTATTGCCGGAGAATAATGCCCTTTACTTTGATTCGGTAGAATAATTTCCATTAGCATTTTCCTCTTACTTCATCTAAATAACTATAAATGGTCACTTTATTTACGCCTAATTTTTCAGCAGCTTTCTCAATACTGCCTTTCATTAAAAACAAGCCTTTTTGTTCCATAAAACGAATCTTTTCAATTTTTTCATCCCGAGACATTGTGTGAACAGATTGTCCGTTTAAAATTTTATCCATTAAATTTTCTGCCATTGCAGAAAGCGGAAGTTCTTCTGTTTCTAGCGTTTTCTCAGTTTGTTTTATCTGATTTAGGTTAGGCAATAAGGTATTTAAATAAGCGATTTGCTCAGTAATCGGTGTCGTATCAATATTGATACACAAGGCACCAACCAGCTGTTGGTTTGGGTCAAAAATCAGTTGAGTGGATGAACGAATAAGTTTACCTTCGGCTTCAAAATAGTAATTGGCTACATAGTTATTATTCAGCTTATCCGATAACATCACTTCCTTAACCAAATAGTCAAAATTCTGCCCCGGCTTACGATGTGTAACATCACCAGCAACATACACAACCGAATGCTCAGGGCGGTTTAAATCATGTAAAACAACTTCACAACTTTTTCCGAACGTTTCAACTAACATCTCTGCCATCGAAACATAAGGGATAAGAATTTGGTTCATAGTATCTCCGTAGAATTTTTTATACAGAATATATAACTTATTCTATGCAATCAATAAATTTGTATAATTTTTTATATAAGAAATATACTAATCACATTGAAAATGATGCCGAATTACTGACTTTCCTTAAATTTTCCTTGTAATTTTGCTCAGTTTTGCTAAATTCTTCAGGTTATTTTGCTATTTTTAAGGTCTAACCATGAACCAATTAGATTTAATCAAATCATCCATCAAATCTATTCCTGACTATCCGAAAGCAGGTATTATTTTCCGTGACATTACCTCATTATTAGAAGTGCCAGAAGCATTCAAGGCAACCGTAGATGCAATCGTTGCTGAATTTAAAGATAAAGGTATTACTAAAGTCGTTGGAACAGAATCTCGCGGCTTTATCTTTGGTGCACCGGTAGCGCTTGCGTTAGGCGTACCTTTTGTATTAGTTCGTAAACCGAAAAAATTACCACGTGAAGTTATTTCACAATCTTATTCTTTAGAATATGGTGAAGATACGCTGGAAATCCATTTAGATTCAGTAAAAGAAAGTGACAACGTATTAGTTGTAGACGATTTATTAGCAACCGGCGGTACAATTGACGCTACGGCAAAATTAATTCGTCGCTTAGGCGGTAAAGTAGAACATGCAGCATTTGTGATTTGGTTACCGGATTTAGGCGGTAAAGAACGTCTAGAAAAAGAAGGCATCAACTCATTTACATTAGTTGAGTTTGCCGGTCATTAATATTTCTTAGTACGGAATACTATTCCGTAACAAATAAGAGTCGCAATGAGTTATCAAGTTTTAGCCCGTAAATGGCGTCCGCAACGTTTTTCTGAAGTTGTCGGACAGCAACACGTTTTATCCGCATTAGAGAATGGCCTGCGTGAAGGTAGACTTCATCACGCCTATCTGTTTTCCGGTACGCGTGGTGTAGGTAAAACCTCAATTGCACGCCTATTTGCAAAAGGCTTAAATTGCGAAACCGGTATCACCGCCACACCTTGCGGTGAGTGTGCAAATTGTAAAGCGATCGAAGAAGGTCGCTTTATTGATCTGATTGAAATTGATGCTGCTTCACGCACTAAAGTCGAAGACACACGTGAGTTGCTTGATAATGTTCAATACAAGCCAACAGTCGGGCGCTTTAAAGTTTACCTGATTGACGAAGTACATATGCTCTCGCGTCACAGTTTTAATGCGCTACTCAAAACGCTTGAAGAACCGCCGGAATACGTTAAGTTCTTACTTGCAACGACAGATCCACAAAAATTACCGATCACGATCTTATCCCGTTGTATGCAATTCCATTTGCGTGCGTTGGATCAAGCTCAGATTGCAAACCATCTCGAATTTATCCTGCAACAGGAGAATATTCCCTACGAATCAGCCGCTATTGAAAAACTAGCAAAAGCGGCTCAAGGCAGTATTCGTGATTCATTGAGTTTAACCGATCAAGCGATTGCGGTAAGTAATGCGAATATTAGCTTACCAATCGTACAGCAAATGCTTGGTTTAATTGATGGTCACCAGCCAATCGAATTAGTCACTGCGCTCGCGCAAGCCGACGGTGAAAAAGCGATGTCAGTCATTCAATCCGTTGCTGAAAAAGGGGTTGATTGGTCACAACTACTCTCGGACATTGCCCAAACTTTACATAAAATTGCGATGCTTCAGTTGCTCAAAAATAGTGGGCAGGAACAAACTCAGCTACATTTTTTAGCAAAACAAATTGCGCCTGAAGACGTACAATTTTTCTATCAGTTAATGCTCAATGGTAAAAAAGAATTGGAATTTGCGCCGGAGCAACGTGCCGGTGTAGAAATGACCATTTTACGTGCATTAGCTTTCCATCCTAAGCGTGCTGAAGAAATTAATCGCCAACCGGTAGTTGTCCAAACAACAACAGCGACTATACCGCATACACCACAGCAAAATATTGAACAGCTCAAAGCACGTTTAACACAAAACCACGCACTGCAAGCGGTTAATTCTGTTCAAAATTTTGCAACACAACCTGCTGCAAAAATACCGGAAAATTCAAACGCTTATCAGCAGCCCGCCGCAAACGTAGTTGAAAGCGGTTCAGCGCCAGTGTCACCGGCACTTGCAGCAATGCAAGCCCGTAAACAGTTACAGCAAACTCAGGCACAACTTACTCAAAACGAAAAAAAAAAGTCTGAGTTAGCTAAACCGGCTATTTCATCGGCGAGCCGAGCAAATCCACAAAAAGCGCCAAGTTTACAAGAGCGTTTTATGAATTTGGCAACCGAGCAACAAACGCAAGCTCAGCTTCAATCGGCAAAGCAACCAGAAAAACCGTTAAGCGATGAAGATTATCGCTGGACGTGGCTCAATCCCGAATTAGAAACCCAAAATGAAAGCGCTAAACCATCCGATATCAAACAAGCGATCTTACAAGAACGCACGCCTGAATTAGTGGCAAAAACCATCGCATTATCTTGTGAGCAAGACGAATGGTGCCGGATTGTGAATGAATTAAAACTCGGTGGTTTATCTCGTCAAGTGGCATTAAATAGCTATTTAGCCGAAAAACAAGGTGAACAGCTTAAATTGATCCTCAAGCCAGCAATGGCACATTTAGATAATGCCGAATCCCGCCAGAGTCTAGCTACAGCCTTACAAGAAAAAGGTTTTAGCTATGAATTGAGTATTGGCGAAAGTGTGGAATATAAAACACCGCTAGAAATTCGCCGTGCCATTTTTGAAAATTTAACGCTCGAAGCGAAAAAAGCACTTACCAATGATGAAAAATTAATGCTGTTACGCCAAACATTTGATGCGGAAATAGACGAAAGCACAATTAGAGCCGTTGCAGAGAATAAAGAATAATGAAAGCTTTAGAAATCAAAAATCTTATCAAAACCTACCCGACCGGTGTGCAAGCGGTAAAAGGTATCGATTTAAGCGTAGAACAAGGTGATTTTTATGCCTTACTCGGGCATAATGGTGCGGGTAAATCGACTACCATTGGGATTATTAGCTCGCTAGTGAATAAAACTAGCGGTAGTGTGAAAGTATTCGGTTGCGATCTTGATACGCAAAAAATTCAGCTTAAACAGCAAATCGGGCTTGTACCGCAAGAATTTAACTTCAATCAATTTGAAAAAGTGATTGATGTTCTAACCCAACAAGCCGGTTATTACGGTATCTCACATAAAGAAGCATTAACCCGAGCTGAAACTTGGCTGAAAAAACTCGATCTTTGGGAAAAACGAGGCCATTTTACCCGTGAGCTTTCCGGTGGTATGAAGCGCCGAGTGATGATAGCCCGTGCTTTAATGCATAACCCAAAATTGCTGATTCTCGATGAACCGACCGCGGGAGTAGATATTGAATTACGCCGTAGTTTATGGGACTTTTTGCGTGAACTGAATCAACAAGGAACAACCATTATTTTAACTACTCACTATTTGGAAGAAGCCGAAAATCTTTGCCGTCATATCGGGATTATCCAAAACGGTTTATTGGTTGAAAATACTTCGATGAAAGCCTTGCTTGCCAAATTAGAAACGGAAACATTTGTGTTGGATTTGCAAAAAAAATCGGAAAATCAACCGCTTGTAATCAATAGCTACCCATTTAAATGGCTTGATGAGAACACTTTAGAAGTTGAAGTGCAGCGAGAACAAGGTTTAACCAATCTATTCCAACAAATTGCAGCACAAGGATTTGAAGTCTTAAGTATGCGTAACAAATCCAATCGTTTAGAAGAATTGTTTATGAAAATGGCGAATTAACATGAATTTAACAGGATTCCTCACCCTTGCTGGCAAAGAGTCACGCCGAGTGATTCGTATTTGGAAACAAACGCTTGTTCCGCCAATTATTACCACAACGCTCTACTTCCTAATTTTCGGAAAATTAATCGGCGGTCGTATCGGGGATATGAGCGGCGTAAGCTATATGCAATTTATTGCACCCGGACTTGTAATGATGACGGCAATTACCGCCTCTTATGTTAATAGCGCATCGTCATTTTTCCTGAGTAAATTCACTAAAACCTATGAGGAATTGCTCGTCTCGCCACTCTCCAGTCATGATATTATTTGGGGATATGTTGCGGGAAGTATTATTCGAGGTGGATTGGCAGGCATTTTAGTCATATTGGTTTCGCTCTTTTTCGTCTCTTACGACATTCATTCATGGGCGATTATTTTGCTGACGCTATTAATGACGACCATCACCTTTGCCTTAGGTGGTTTAATCAATGCAGTATATGCGAAATCCTTTGATGATGTTGGCTTAATTCCGACCTTTGTACTTACGCCTCTCACTTATTTAGGTGGCGTATTTTACTCTATTTCGTTACTACCAGAATTTTGGCAAGCCGTATCCAAATTTAATCCCATTGTGTATATGATCAACGGTTTCCGCTACGGATTCCTTGGTATTACGGATGTTTCTGTGGTTTATACTTTTTCAGTATTGAGTAGCTTTATCGTTATTTTATATTGGTTTGCTTTTTCATTGATTGAGAATGGTACTGGCCTACGTTCTTAAAATAAGTTATTTGGACTTGCAAAAAATACGAGAAATTAAACCGCTTGTTTTACATAATTATATAAAAGGAGACCTAATGAAAGCATTAATAAAACTTTTCTTAATCACTAATATACTTTTTTCGTCAAGCTTGGTATTAGCAACGGATATTATCGTTTTTGCCGCTTCATCAATGACCAATGTATTGCAAGAAATCAATCAAGATTTTGCCAAGCAATATCCTGATGACAAAGTGATTTTTTCGTTTGCTTCAAGTTCAGTTTTAGCTAGACAGATCGAACAAGATGCGCCGGCAGATGTGTTTATTTCCGCTGATCTAAAATGGATGGATTACTTAAAAGAGAAGCAGCCCGCCAAAACGCAAAATATCCTCCTTTTGGTTAAAAATGATCTTGTTTTAATCGCACCAAAAGACAGTTCATTAACGGCAGGTGATATACAAGCGGTCGATTTTCACAAAATTTTAGCAGATGGCTATTTATCAGTCGGCGATCCGGCTCATGTACCGGCAGGCAAATATGCGAAAAAAGCATTAGAATATTACGGTTTATGGCAACAAGTCAAACCTAGAATCGCTCGAGCGAAAAATGTTCGTGATGCCTTGTCATTCGTAGAACGTGGTGAATCACCATTGGGTATTGTTTACTCTACCGATGCGAAAGTTTCTGATAAAGTGAAAGTGATTGCGGTTTTTCCAACCGAAAGCTACGGTGAAGTTATTTATCCTGCTGCTACAGTGAGTGATAAAGTGCAAGCTAAAACATTTTTAGATTTCCTAAAAACGCCGAAAGCCAAAGCGAAATTTGAAGCTGCCGGTTTTTATCCGGTCAATTGATCTTATAAAAGGGGGTAGTTAATTACTATTCCTTTTCTGTTTATCCACGGTTGAAATGATGTTCAATTTTACCCCTCAAGAACTTGATGCTATTTTCTTAAGCTTAAAAGTGGCTTTATTGGCAGTTGTACTATCACTACCGTTCGCTATATTTATCGCTTGGTTGTTATCTCGCAAACAATTTTTGGGTAAAAGCTTATTAAATGGCATTGTACATCTGCCACTCGTGTTACCACCAGTGGTTATTGGCTATTTATTATTGATTTCGATGGCGAAAAAAGGCGCAATCGGCCAGTATTTATGGCAATGGTTTGAATTTTCATTCAGTTTTTCTTGGAAAGGTGCGGTTCTCGCCTCAATGGTTATGGCATTTCCGTTGATGGTTAGATCGATCCGCCTGACATTAGATGCGGTCGATCCGAAATTGGAGCAAGCAGCTAGAACATTAGGTGCTTCTCCATCAAAAGTCTTTTTTACACTCACGCTACCGCTTTCCTATTCGGGTATTACCGCCGGAGCCGTACTCGGTTTTGCTCGTTCATTGGGGGAGTTTGGTGCGACAATCACCTTTGTTTCCAATATTCCTAATCAAACTCAAACTATTCCGTCCGCACTCTTTACTTTTATCGAAACACCGAACGGCGAACTGGCTGCAGCCCGCTTATGCGCCGTTTCAATTATCATTTCCTTAATTGCACTATTTGCTTCCGAATGGTTTGCTGAAAAGCAAAAGCGCTTACTGAATTAACTTATGCTTCAATTAAATCTACACCAAACTCTCGGACAACTTGAGTTAGCGGTAAAATTAGATATTCCGAATAAAGGCGTTACCGCTATCTTTGGGCGCTCCGGAGCCGGTAAATCAAGTCTAATCAATTTAGTTGCAGGTTTATCTACACCACAAAAAGGCTATATCCGACTTAATCAACAAACCTTATTCGATAACGAGCAAGGGATCAATCTTGCGCCGGAAAAGCGAAGAATCGGTTATGTATTTCAAGAAGCCCGACTTTTTCCACACTACACCGTTGAAAAGAACCTCAAATACGGCTACAAGCGGTCGGATTTCGCTCATTTTTTACAAATCGTACAATTACTGGGCATTGAGCATTTACTCACTCGTTTTCCGGCTAGCCTTTCTGGTGGCGAAAAGCAGCGTGTCGCAATCGGCCGAGCGTTATTAAGCGAGCCGCAATTATTACTGATGGATGAACCTTTATCAGCACTTGATCTGCCTCGCAAGCAAGAGCTAATGAATTATTTGAGTAAACTTGCCACTCAAATTGAGATTCCGATTTTATATGTTAGCCATAGCTTAGATGAGATTATTCGTTTGGCGGATAACCTTATTTTACTCGAGCAAGGTAAAGTCACACTTTTTGATAGTGTTACTAACGTGTGGCACCACCCAGCTTTTATGGCTTGGCAACCGGATTCACAAAAGGTTAGCTTATTAGAATTAACTATTCATTCCTACCAACCCACTTACAAAATGGTCGGTTTAAATCTTGGTGCGCAACAAATTTGGATTAATGAAACACCTCATTATCAAATCGGTGATAAATTACGCATTACGATTGCTAGCAAAGATGTGTCTATCAGTTTAAAAAAGCCGAGCCAAAGCTCTATTCGCAATATATTACAAGGCAAAATTATGCAGATTATTGAGCTGGTCGATCGAGTAGATATTGCAGTTTTTGTTGATAATCACACGGTATGGGCTAGTATCAGTTTCTGGTCATTTGATGAGCTAGCTTTGTGGAATGGACAAAATGTCTATTTACAAGTCAAAAGCGTTTCTTTGTAGAAATGCAAAAATTTAGTAAAATACGACCGCTTATTTGAGAGAGAAACCATGCCAGTAGTAAACCAATCATCCCTTATCGCTTATAGCGCTGAACAAATGTATCAGCTAGTCAACGACTATGAAAAGTATCCGCAATTTTTATCCGGTTGCGTAGGAACTAAAACAATCAGCCGTAGTGAAACCGAGCTAGAAGCTGAATTACATATTCAAAAATTAGGTATTAACCAAACCTTTAGCACACATAACACAATGCGTCCAAATGAACGTATTGAAATGAAATTAATTAAAGGCCCTTTTCGTTATTTACAGGGTGCTTGGATATTCCACCCCTTTGATGAGCAAAGCTGTAAAATTAGCTTACAACTTGAATTCGAGTTCTTAAACCCTGTAGTTAGTATGGTATTTGGAAAAGTGTTTAACGAAATGACGATAAAAATGGTCAATGCGTTTAAACAACGCGCCCAGGAGGTTTACGGTGTCTGAATCAGAAAAGATTATTGTTGAGGTTGCTTACGCCTATCCGGAACGTTTTTTCCTCAAAAAGCTAACATTAGATAGCGCAACAACTATTCAGAATGTTATTTTACAGTCCGGTATTCTAGAAAAATATACTGAAATCAATTTAAGAACCAATAAAGTCGGTATCTTTAGCCGCCCTGCAAAATTAACCGATATGGTGGAAAATGGAGATCGTATTGAAATCTACCGCCCATTAATTGCCGATCCAAAAGAAATTCGCCGTAAACGAGCAGCAGAACAAAATAAAAAATAAATAAAAAAGCACGAAGAGCGCAATGCTATTCGTGCTTTATTTTTATTAGCGCAGATATTTACCCGCCATTGACTGATACACAGTATTCTCACCTGAAAGAATCGTATATTTTTGATTCAAAATTGAAAGCTGAGAACCAAGCTCAGTATTCATTGCACCAATCCATTCACGGAATTCTGATGCGCCTTGTTCATAGCGATTTTTATAATAGGTGCTGATGCGCTTATCATGCTCATAAGTTTTCTGTAAGGTCGCATAACTACTACGGGCTTGTTCATAAGCATAATAGTGCGTATCAATTTCATTCAATGCGCTTGTTAACGTTTGCTCATAATTTAATTTCGCCGTCATATAATCAGACTCTGAAATTTTCACGTTATTTTTCACACGATTCCAATCTAAGAATGGTAGATCAAATGAAATAACACCGTTGCCAACCGGATTATCCGCAATATTATACGCTTTCGCTGCATTACCAGAAATTGAAGCACCTAAAGTAACGGTTGGGAACCAGCTTTTTTCTGCAGCGGTTAAGCTATTAAATGCACTTTGTAAACGGTTTAAGCGAGCGGTTACATCTGGACGGTTTGCAATTGCAGAAACCGGCACATTTAAGTCAACGCCTTGTAATTTCACGCTAAAAATACTTGGGTAGCGAGACGGTAATGATTGATCCGGTTTTAAATTTAATAAATTACGTAACGTTTGTTCCGCCGTTTTTAAATTCGTACGATAAGCAATCAAGTTATTACGAGCATTTAATGTTGCTTGTTGTGCTTGCTCTACCGCTAAACGGTCAATTGCACCTGCTGCTAATTTATTATTTAAAATACGTGAAATTTGTTCGTAGTTCTTAATCGTACGTTCAATTACATTGATCGCATCTTTGTAGTAAGCAATTTGGTAGTAAGTCGTTATAACCGAATTGATTAAGGAAAGACGCGCAGATTTTAAATCTTCAACCGTTGCTTTATGTTCCCACTCCGCCGCACTTGCCGTATCAGCTAAACGACGCCATAGATCAAGCGTATAGCTTAAATTAAATGAAGCATTATTCGAAATGGTTGAAACACCGGTTGATACTTGATTTGAAGTCGAACCAACACCTTTAGATGCTGATGTAGAGCCTGAACCACTAAACGTTGGCACTAAATTCGCTCCTACTAAATTTGCATTATAAAGAGCTTTATTTACTGCAATGGCACTTTTCGCTAAATCTACGTTATTCGCAATCGCTTGATCTATAACTGCGTTAAGTTGACTATCGTTATAGCCTCTCCACCATTGTTCATTAATTTGAAATTGTTTTGTAATCTCTTGGTATTGTTGATAAGTTGCTTGAGCTTGCTCAAGAGATCCATCTTTACTCATATTCGTTGAACAAGCAGATAAAGCAAGTGCAACTGAAAGTGCTAAAGCTAATTTTGAAAGTTTCATGTAATTTCCTTGAAAGGAGGACGATAAGAGAAATGAATATTTTAAAGAAATATCTTTTTCCTTACTAGTTACTATAAAAATCAATTCATTTTTGAAATCTTTTACAAAAATTGACCATTTATTATGCTGAGAGTAATTGCTCAATAAGCTGCTGATGTCGGAGAGCTTGAGTTTCCAACTTCAAGCGTTCCGCCGTTAAAATGCTTTTTAATTCGCCTAAGGCAGTCTGGAAATCGTCATTCACAATAACATAATCAAACTCATTATAATGAGACATCTCTGAAACTGCCTCCCCCATTCGTTTTGCAATGGTTTCTGCAGAATCTTGCCCTCTACCAAACAAACGTTTTTCTAACTCCGCTCGGGAAGGTGGCAAGATAAATATAGTCTTAACATTTGGAAGTTTCTGACGAATCTGGCGAGCACCTTGCCAATCAATATCTAAAAAAACATCAATGCCTTGAGCTAAACTTTTTTCAATCATAGGCAAAGATGTGCCGTAATAATTGCCGAATACTTCAGCCCATTCTAAGAAATGCCCTTTCTCAATCAGTGCTTCAAATTCCGCATGATTAGTAAAGTAATAATGCACGCCGTCTTCTTCACCGGGGCGGGGATTACGCGTAGTATGAGAAATAGAAAGCTGGACTTCTGTGCGAGGCAAGTCAGCCAATAGTGCATTAATTAATGAAGATTTACCCGCACCGCTTGGCGCCGATAGAATATAAAGATTACCTAAACTCATAATGTTTAATTAATAATAGACAACAGAAAATGGAAAAATGGATAACCGAGTCTTATATTCTCAATTATCCATTTTCATTACGTTCTTAATTACTGACGTGCTAAAGGCGGAACGAATGTGATACCTAAATCCCAAGGTTGCTCGATCCATGTTTCTTGAGGGATATCAATTACGTAATCATCAACTAGCGGTGCACCGGCAGGTTTCGCAAATACCGTTACGAATTTTGCTTTCGGATACATTTTACGAATTTCTTTTGCCGTATTACCTGTATCAACTAAATCATCTACTACAATGAAACCTTCGCCATCTGTTTGCGCAGCATGTAATACTTTTAATTCGCCTTGTTCATCATGATCATAGCTAGAGATACATACGGTTTCAACATGGCGAATACTTAATTCACGTGCAAGAACCGCAGCAGGGAACAAACCACCACGACTTACTGCAATAATACCTTTCCATTGTGAAGCAGGTAAAAGACGCTCAGCTAATTTACGCGCGTGCATGTGGAACATATCCCAAGTTACAACATATTTTTCGTTTGTGTATTTTTCGCTCATACAAAATATCCTAGATAAAAAAAAGCGGTGACAAGGCACCGAATAAAAAAATTACGTTATTTTAACCTAAAAAGCGCTTTCGTGCTATCATTTCCGTTATTCTTCATCAATAGCGGTCTATTTTTTGCAATTTTTTACCAAAACTTAAACGCTATCATTATTTTTATGAGGTTATTATGTCAGAAATTTCAAATCTTTCTCCTACTCTACTATGGCAATGGTTTGATAAAGTGTGTTCAATTCCACACCCTTCATACCATGAAGAACAACTTGCGAATACACTCGTAGAATGGGCAAAATCAAAAAAACTATTTGCAGAGCGAGATGAAGCCGGAAACGTATTAATTCGTAAGCCTGCCACTGCCGGTATGGGAAATCGTCAACCTATCGCTTTACAGGCCCACTTAGATATGGTTCCACAAGCGAATGCCGCAACAAAACATGACTTCCTAAAAGATCCGATCCAACCTTATATTGACGGAGAATGGGTTAAAGCAAAAGGAACAACACTAGGCGCAGATAATGGTATTGGCCTTGCATCTTGTATGGCTGTATTAGAAGCAAATGACGTTGCCCATCCGGAAATCGAAGTATTACTTACGATGAGCGAAGAAGTCGGCATGGAAGGCGTGCTTGGCTTGCGCTCGAATTGGTTAACATCAAATATTATGATCAACACAGATACCGAAGATAACGGTGAAATCTATATCGGTTGCGCAGGCGGCGAAAATATCAATTTAGCCCTTCCGTTAGAATACAAAAATGCTCATCCGTTTGATAAAGCCTTAAATATTACGTTAAAAGGCTTACAAGGCGGACATTCCGGATGTGATATTCATACTACTCGTGTAAACGCAATCAAATTACTTGCTCGAATCTTAGCTGAAAATCTTGCACAAGCAGAGTTTCAATTAGCTGACATCAAAGGCGGTTCCGTCAGAAATGCAATACCTCGAGAAGCCTCAGCAACAATTGCATTCCATGCAAATAATCAACAAAAAATTACCGCTTGTTTAGCAGAATTAACAGAAACGTTAAAATCAGAACTCAAATTAGCAGAGCCTAATCTGACTTTGCTTGTAGAAGAAACTAATGTTCCTACACAAATTTTAACGAGTAAAGCAACTCAAACAGCCATTCATTTACTTAATCTCTTACCAAACGGCATTATCCGTAATAGTGATGTAGTAAAAAATGTTGTTGAAACCTCTCTCAGTATCGGTGTACTTGCAATCGAAAAGCAAGAACTAGTAGCAACGATTCTTGCTCGCTCTCTCATTGAAGCTGGAAAAGCTGAGGTACGATCTAAAATTAATTCTTTAGCGATACTCACTGGCGCTCATGCTGAATTTAGTGGCGGCTACCCAGGTTGGGAACCTGATACTTCATCTCTCATTACACCATTAACCAAGAAAATTTATGATGAAGTGTTAGGCTATGAAGCCAAAATTAAAGTCATTCATGCAGGCCTCGAATGCGGATTAATAAAAAAAGTTTATCCAAATATGGACTTAATCTCAATCGGGCCAACAATCCGTAATGCTCATTCACCGGATGAGAAAGTACATATTCCTGCAGTTGAGATTTATTGGAAATTATTGACCAAACTGCTTGCTCAAGCCCCAGCCAAATAATATCAATGCAGCTTATATAATGAAACAGCTAGAAATAATTTCTAGCCGTTTTTTATCCTAAACAAGCGGTCAAATTCCCTTGCTATTTTGCAAATGCGCTAATGGAGGTTGTTTGAATAAGCAAAAAAAGAAAGGAGAAGATGAATAAAGATAAAAATGAAGCTGGAGCTGGAGCTAAAAACAAATTCACCCCAAAAACAAAAACCCTGTGATTATCACTAACCACAGGGTTCCCTTTAATTCAATCTGGCGATGCCCTACTCTCACATGGGGAAACCCCACACTACCATCGGCGTTACAGCATTTTACTTCTGAGTTCGGGATGGATT
>NZ_KB893945.1 GCF_000374285.1 Actinobacillus capsulatus DSM 19761
ATGTTTTTGAAGAAACAGAGCGAAAGACTAAACGAATCAGTGACAGCTTGTTGAAGATTAAATTTTAAAGAAAACATAAAAAAAGACAAAACATCGACAGAATATTCTGGCGACCAGAGTGCAGTAGTTCTACCTGAATCCATCCCGAACTCAGAAGTAAAATGCTGTAACGCCGATGGTAGTGTGGGGTTTCCCCATGTGAGAGTAGGGCATCGCCAGATTGAATTAAAGGGAACCCTGTGGTTAGTGATAATCACAGGGTTTTTGTTTTATTGAGGATTTGAAGGCTAAAGGGTATAGTTCATTCGAAAGGCTGAAAATCCAAAAATCAAAGTGTCTACAAGCGAAGTAAAAGTGAGCTAACGCTTTTGTTTTCTTTTAATGTGAAGGAGAGTATTTTCTGGTTTGACTACTTCTCAAAATTATTCTTTTCCGTTATTCTTCTACTATTGATTATATCTATAGGATTTAAATATTTCTTTGCAATTACCATTACCTATTCATCAAGTTGATGATGAGACTTTCGATAATTTTTATGCAGTAAACAGCCTTGTGCTGTTGGATTCTTTGCGTCAAAATTTTGTTGATGTGCAGCAGCCATTTTTTTATATTTGGGGCGGGAAAAGTAGTGGTAAGAGTCATCTCCTAAAAGCGGTAAGTAATCATTATTTACTGAATCAGCAAACATCTAGTTATATTCCTTTAGAAAAATCGCAATACTTTTCTCCAATGGTTTTGGATAATGCAGAACAATTAGATGTTATCTGTTTGGATGATCTCCAAGTAGTTGCCGGTGATGGAGCTTGGGAACTCGCTATTTTTAATCTCTTTAATCAGATCCGTGAGCAGCAAGGTTTATTTGGCTGTGGTCATAAGACTTTGTTGCTGATAAGCGCGGATTGCCCTCCTCATCAGTTAAAGATTAATTTACCGGACCTTCGTTCTCGCCTTACTTGGGGAGAGGTGTATCAGTTAAATGATTTAAATGATGAGCAAAAGCGGATTATTTTGCAACGCAATGCATACCAAAAAGGAATGGAGCTGTCCGATGAAGTTGCTAATTTCTTACTAAAACGTTTGGATAGAGATTTACAAACGCTTTCTACTGAATTAGATCGTCTCGATAGGGCCTCTTTACAGGCGCAGCGGAAATTAACAGTGCCTTTTGTAAAAGAAATTTTAGGGCTCTGATACGATTTGATTCCTATCAATATTTGCAAAAAAATTATCGAATTTGACCGTTTGTTACCTCTAAAGAGGTAATGGCTTTGCTACGCTAAAATCTAGGCTTATGTTAAACTTCGCTAACTTTACTACCAATAAATTATTATGTCTTATATGCATCAACTTTCAGTGATTAATTTAGCTTGTGAGCGGGGAGAAAACCGTCTTTTTGAAGGCTGTCAGTTTTCTGTGAAAAGTGGAGATTGGCTACAAATTGAAGGACATAACGGTATTGGTAAAACAAGCTTATTGCGAATTCTTGCCGGGCTATCGACACCTGCCGAAGGTGATGTCCTTTGGAATCATGAGCCTATTCAGAAATGCCGTGAAGAATATTACACAGAATTATTTTATTTGGGGCATCATGCCGGAGTGAAACCGGAACTCAGTCCGTGGGAAAATCTACGCTTTTTCCAAAAAATGCAAAAGTTGCCGTTAAGTAATGATGCACTTTGGAATGCTTTGGATAAAGTGGGGTTAGTTGGGCGAGAAGATTTACCTTGTTCACACCTCTCAGCAGGCCAACAACGTCGTGTTGCCTTAGCAAAATTGTGGCTGACTAAGCAGAAACTTTGGATCTTAGATGAACCTTTTACCGCAATTGATAAAAAAGGTGTAGCTGATTTGAGCTCTCACATTGAACGCCATTGTGAGGACGGTGGGATAGTAATATTCACTAGCCATCAGACAGCAGAAAGTAGTAAGGTCAACATTATTTTATTAGATAAATTTAAAATATAAAGAATTAATATGATTTTATTTAATATTATTCAGCGAGAACTGACAATTGCTTTTCGCAAGCCGGCGGAGATTTTAAATCCCTTATGGTTCTTTCTGATTGTTATTACCCTTTTCCCATTATTAATGGGGCCAAATCCTGAATTATTAGGCAAAATTGCACCGGGAGTGGCATGGGTTGCCGCATTATTATCGGCGTTATTGTCGTTTGAACGTTTATTTCGGGATGACTATTTGGACGGCTCTTTGGAACAGCTTATGCTTTTGCCGATTGGTTTGCCACAAGTTGCGTTAGCAAAAGTGATTGCACACTGGTTATTAACCGGATTGCCCCTGATTTTATTGTCACCGGTTGCAGCGATTCTGCTATCGTTAGAAACACAGGTTTGGTGGGCGCTCGTTCTTACTTTATTACTGGGAACTCCGATTCTTAGCTGTTTAGGTGCGATAGGTGTTGCGCTTACGGTCGGTTTACGCAAAGGCGGGACATTATTAAGTTTACTTATTTTGCCACTATTTTTACCGGTATTGATTTTTGCCGCTGCAGTATTAGAATCCGCAACCTTGAATATGGGATATAGCGGTCAGCTTGCGATAATAGGTGCTATTTTAGCTCTAACCTTAACTTTCTCACCTTTTGCAATTGCTGGGGCGTTAAGAATAAGTATTCAATAGCGAACACTTTTGAAGATCGCATAGGTCAATAAGCGGTTAAATTTTTATTATTTTTTGTAATTTGGAGATGTTATGTGGAAATGGCTTCACCCCTACGCTAAATCGGAAACACAATATCGATTGCTTGGGAAAATTCAGCCGGTGTTAGGTTGGTTAAGTTTTATGATGTTGGCGGTAGCCTTTGTATGGGGGCTTGGCTTCGCACCTAAGGATTATCAGCAAGGCGATAGTTATCGCATTATCTTTATCCATGTGCCGGCAGCAATTTGGTCGATGGGAGTATACGGTTCAATGGCGGTTGCCGCATTGGTGGCATTAGTGTGGCAGATTCGTCAAGCAAGCCTTGCGATGATTTCAATGGCGCCAATCGGGTTAGTGTTTGCCTTTATTTCGCTTGCAACCGGTGCTATTTGGGGTAAACCGATGTGGGGAACTTGGTGGGTTTGGGACGCTCGCTTGACGTCTGCTTTAGTTTTATTCTTCCTATATATTGGGGTAATGGCACTTTATTCCGCTTTCCAAGATAAGCAAACCGGTGCGAAAGCAGCCGGTGTGTTAGCGGTAGTTGGTGTGATTAATCTTCCGATTATTCACTTTTCAGTGGAGTGGTGGAACACCTTACATCAAGGCGCGACCATTACGAAATTAGATAAGCCGTCTATGGCTGTAGAAATGTTGATTCCGTTATTATTGGCAATTTTCGGCAGCTTAATTTTTACTGCTTGGTTTAGTATTTGGCGTTATCGTATCGTGCTCTTAAATGATGAGCGTAAGCGTCCTTGGGTAAAAGCCCTTGTAACAGAATAAGCGGTTAAATTAGGAGAAAAAGATGCAATTTCAATTTGGATCATTAAGTGATTTCCTTTCAATGGGAAATTACGGTTTCTATGTTTGGCTTTCTTATGCGGTTTCTATTATTGCGATGGGTGGCTTAATTTGGTTTTCTCGTCGAGAAGAAAAGCAAATTATGCAACAAGTCAAAAAAGAGTTAGCACGAGAAGCACAACTCAATAAGAAGTAGTTATAGCTATGGAATTAAGCGGTCATTTTTATATAACTTTTTGCAAGTTAGTTAGAAAAAATGACCGCTTACTTATTTTGAGGTATAGGGTTTGAGAAAAAGCAAAGATTCTATCTAGAGATTAAAGTAATAGCGGAATCTTAAATGATTTTTTGCTATTCTACACAGCGTTTTTATTTAAATTTTTTTGTGCAATCAGCACATTTTGAAAGGTGATTACTATGAATCCAAGACGTAAATCGCGATTGAAAGTGGTGGTTTCAATCTTATTCGGTGTGGCGGTTGCCACCGGTCTGACGCTTTATGCGCTAAGTCAGAATATCGATTTATTTTATACGCCATCGGAAATTGTAAATGGTAAGAATGATGATCCGAACCAAAAACCGGAAGTGGGTCAACGTATTCGTGTTGGCGGAATGGTTGTGGAAGACACAGTAAAACGTGATGAGAAAACCTTAAAAGTTGAATTTGATGTGAATGATGTTGGACCTTCGATTACGATTGAATACGAAGGTATTTTGCCGGATTTATTCCGTGAAGGGCAAGGCATTGTGGCACAAGGCGTATTAATTGAGCCGACTCGTTTAAGAGCAACGGAAGTATTGGCGAAGCATGATGAGAATTATATGCCGCCGGAGTTAGGTGACAAATTAAAACAAAAACACAATAAGATGGGTGTTTCAGAATCTGATTTAAAAGGTGAATCAGAGCGTGATAGAGCGGAAATAGAAGAGACCCTGAAGACTTTGCAAGGGGAGTCTAAATAATGATTGCGGAATTAGGCAATTATGGCTTAGCACTTGCGCTAGGATTGTCAATTTTCTTGGCAATCTTACCGCTTATCGGTGCACAGAAAGGTAATATCACCTTAATGTCGTTAGCTCGCCCGATGACATGGGGAATGTTTCTTGCGTTGACGATTTCATTCGGTTCACTTTTCTATTTATTTGCCGTAAATGATTTTAGTGTGCAGTATGTGGTGAATAACTCGAATTCAACCTTACCGCTACAATACCGTTTATCGGCGGTATGGGGCTCTCATGAGGGCTCTCTATTGCTTTGGATTTGGCTATTATCACTTTGGGCGGTTGCTGTAGCAGCCTTTAGTCGTCAGATGCCGGAAGAAGCGGTGGCACGTGTATTGAGTATTATGGGCTTGATTAGTATCGGCTTCTTATTATTTATTATTTTTAGTTCGAATCCGTTTGCGCGTACTTTCCCTAATTTCCCCGCTGATGGTCGAGAATTAAATCCGATGTTGCAAGATGTCGGCTTAATTTTCCATCCGCCGTTATTATATATGGGATATGTCGGGTTCTCGGTGGCATTTGCGTTTGCAATTGCTTCTCTAATGACCGGCAGATTGGATACCGCTTGGGCACGCTGGTCTCGTCCTTGGACCATGGCTGCTTGGGTATTTTTAACGCTAGGTATCGTGTTAGGCTCTTGGTGGGCTTATTATGAATTGGGTTGGGGCGGCTGGTGGTTCTGGGATCCGGTTGAGAATGCCTCTTTAATGCCTTGGATTGCCGGAACAGCGTTGATTCACTCTTTAGCGGTAACGGAAAAGCGTAGTACATTTAAAGCTTGGACAGTGTTACTTGCGATATTAGCATTTTCGCTTTGCTTGCTAGGTACGTTTTTGGTGCGTTCAGGCATATTGGTTTCGGTGCATGCGTTTGCTTCGGATCCAACGCGTGGTTTATATATCTTAGCTTATTTAGTGCTGGTTATTGGCGGCTCATTATTACTTTATGCTTTCCAAGGTTCAAAAATTAAAAGCTTAGATAATTATGAAAGATATTCACGTGAGTCAATGTTTTTAATTAATAATATTTTATTAATGGCATTTTTATCCGTGGTATTTTTAGGTACGATTTTACCGCTAATTCATAAGCAGATCGGTTTAGGCTCAATCTCTATTGGTGCGCCGTTTTTTGATCAAATGTTTGTCATATTGATGGTACCGTTTGCCTTTATTTTGGGTATCGGCCCATTAGTGAAATGGCGTAGAGATCAAATTTCGGCGATTCGTACGCCGGTACTTATCTCATTAGTGTTAATGACGGTGCTTGGTTTTGCGTTACCATACTTGTTTGCTGATCGTATTACCGCGACTTCGGTGTTAGGGGTAATGATGGCGGCAATTATCATTATTTTGAGCTTATATGAATTACATCAACGCGCGACACATCGCCATACCTTCTTTAGCGGCATTTTTAAATTATCTCGTTCGCATTGGGGAATGGTATTAGCGCACGTTGGGGTAGCGATGACAGTGTTTGGTATTGCATTTAGTCAAAATTTCAGTATTGAGAAAGATGTTCGTATGAACGTGGGCGATCAAGTACAAATTCTGGATTACAATTTTGAATTTAAAGGAATCAAGATTACTGACGGAGCGAACTACCAAGGTGGCACAGCAGAAATTGCAATTACTAAAAACGGCGAATATGAGGCAACCTTAAATGCAGAAAAGCGTTTTTATAACGTGAGTAAAATGGGTATGACCGAAGCGGCGATTGATTGGGGTTTTAGCCGAGATCTTTATGCTGCTTTAGGTGAAAAGCTTGAAGACGGCTCATGGGGCGTTCGTTTATATTACAAACCGTTTATTCGCTGGATCTGGATTGGCGGATTATTTATGGCATTAGGCGGTCTATTGTGTATGATGGATAAACGCTATCGCGTTCGTATTCATGCTTAAATTTGATTAAGTGTTTCGTTACACACTTAGGTAAGCGGTCAAATTTTCGGATTTTTTTGCAAATTTTCGAAAAATTCGACCGCTCGTTTTATAACTCTATGAAAAGGTTGAGAATTATTCATAAAATTGCTGAAAATCACTCTTTTTGTTTGTAATCTAGGCAAACGTCTAATTTTTTCGAATTTTTAAGAAAAAGGGTTTGACATATTTCTAAATTCTAGTAATATGTGCGCCACAGATACAGTGAGTGGTGAGATGGCCGAGCAGGCTGAAGGCGCTCCCCTGCTAAGGGAGTATAGGGTTCAAAAGCTCTATCGAGGGTTCGAATCCCTCTCTCACCGCCATTTACTTTATCACGCACCCGTAGCTCAGCTGGATAGAGTACTCGGCTACGAACCGAGCGGTCAGAGGTTCGAATCCTCTCGGGTGCGCCATTTTCATTTTACTCTATTCAAATGAAAATGGTCGATGATAAAACTAAATAATTCGCCATTCAAAATACAATGCACCCGTAGCTCAGCTGGATAGAGTACTCGGCTACGAACCGAGCGGTCAGAGGTTCGAATCCTCTCGGGTGCGCCATTTCAAATATTCAAATCTTTTTCGTAATTCAGCAAATTTTCCAATAATTTTAAAATTTATCCTTTACGGATTAGATGCATTTTATTGATGATTTTATGCTTAAATTTGCTTATCAAGAACATTTTAAATCTTACTATTACGATTCTCGTAACTTATTGCTTCAATTTCCTTCTATTAGCGCGAATCAAGATGCTGATGTTTGTATTATTGGTGCCGGTTTTCTCGGCTTATCCACAGCACTTGAGTTAGCGGAAAAAGGTAAAAAAGTTATTATCTTAGAAGGTGCAAGAGTTGGCTTTGGTGCGTCTGGCCGTTCCGGTGGCCAAGCGATTAATGGTTTCGAAGACGGGATTGATGAATATATTGAACAGGTCGGTTTAGAGAAAGCGCAGAAATTATGGCAAATGTCATTGGAAGCGATCGATATCATTGATGAGCGTGTAAAGAAACATCATATCCAATGTGATTGGAAAAAGGGATATGCGACGCTTGCGCTCAATCATCGCCGCATGGATGATTTGATTGCGATGGAACAAGCAAGCCGAGAGACCTTTGGCTATCAGCAGATGCAACTTTGGGATAAAGTAAAACTGAAACAGCATTTAGGTAGTGATATTTATGTCGGCGCTTTATTTGATAGCAATTCTGGGCATTTGCATCCGTTAAATTATTGTTTAGGGCTTGCGCAAGCTTGTGTTAATGCCGGAGTGGTCATTTATGAACATTCACCGGCGACCGAAATTCACAGTATAAGTGAAAGTAAAGCGGTCGTTTTTACGGAAAATTTTACTATTTCGTGTGAATCAGTGGTTTTAGCAACCAATGCTTATATTGATGCGCTTTCTAAAAAGCTGACGTTTGGGATTGAGAAAAAAATTCTACCGGTCGAAAGCTTTATTATTGCTACGGAGCCTCTGTCTCAAGCAATGGCGGATAGCCTTATCAACAATGGGATGTCAGTTTGCGACAATAATTTATTGTTGGATTATTACCGTCTATCGGCGGATAACCGTTTGTTGTTTGGATCGGATTCTAGTACCAATGTGGATATGGTGGCAAAAATGCGTTCGGAAATGTTAACTGTGTTTCCACAGTTAGAAGATGCCAAAATTGATTATGGTTGGGGCGGGCCGATAGATATGACGCTGAACTCGACTCCACATTTTGGGCGGATCAAACCGAATATCTATTTTGCTCAAGGTTTTTCAGGGCACGGCGTTGCCTTAACCGGATTAGCCGGACGTATTATCCAAGAGGCAATTTTAGGCAATGACGAACGATTAGCGCTTTTTGAGAGTTTAAACGTACCTAGCCTTTATGGCGGTAAATGGGTAAAAAGAATGGCATTGAAGGTTGGTATTCCTTATTATCGTTTTTTAGATAAATATAAATAATACTAATAAAATCAAGGATGTAAGTGTTAGCTTATGTCTTTTTAAATTTTTACGCTGCATAAATCTGAAGGCGGATTATTTCGCAATGTACAAAATTCAGCTAGACTTGCGAACTAAAGGGAAATAGTGAGGATTTCATATTGAAAGGATTACTAGCACGATTATTTGTTGGTATGGCATTGTTGTTATGGGCATGGGATATGGTTTACCCTTGGCAGCAACTCATGCAAGCGGAAGAGAATCGTTATGGGCAAATTCAGCAGCGACAAGTATTAAAAGTAGGAATGATCAATCATCCGCTTTCTTATTTTGTCGGAGCGGATGGTACAGCTGGCATTGAGTATGAATTGGCAAAATCGTTTTCTGAGTACTTAGGTGTAGGCTTAGAAGTTAAATCATTTGAACACAGTGAACAGCTTTTTAAGGCATTAAAAGAGAATAAAATTGATATTGCCGCTGCCGGTTTATTGTATCAGCCTGAGCTAGGTGAACAATTTCAAATTGGTGCGGCCTATTATTCGGCTTCATGGCAAGTAGCATATAAAAAAGGTAAGACAAGACCGTATAAATTAGCGGATCTGCAAGATGAGTTAGTAGTGCCGTCTGGTTCTGCAGTGTTGCCTATTTTACAGAAGCTAAAAGAAGAGTATCCTAAGCTACGTTGGCATACGACTGATCAATTCACTCAAGAAGAATTGTTATTGCAAGTGGCGGAAGGGAAAATCCCTTATACCGTTGCCGTTTCTGTCGATATTTCTGCCGCTCAACATATTAGCCCGAATATTGCGGTTGGATTTGATTTAACGGATGAAATGCCAGTGCTTTGGTATTTACCAAGCAGTTCATATAGTGAATTACAGGCGGCAGTGCTGGATTTTATGGATAATGCAAATGAAACGGGCTTGATTTCACGTATTGAGGAAAAATATTTTAATCATTTATCCCGCTTTGATTATGTTGATACGCAAAGTTATTTAAATGCAATTAAATCGGTATTACCTAAATATCAACCGTTATTCGAAAAGTATCAAGGTGATTTGGAATGGCAAATGTTAGCTGCCATTGCTTATCAAGAATCGCATTGGGATCCGAATGCAACCTCACCGACCGGTGTGCGTGGTATGATGATGTTGACGCGAGATACGGCTGATAGAATGAAAATTACCGATCGAACGAATGCGGAACAAAGTATTCGCGCCGGTTCGGAATATTTGCATCTGTTAATGGGGCAAATTCCAGAAACAGTAGCCAAGGAAGACAGAATTTGGTTTGGTTTAGCTGCTTATAATATGGGGCTTGGACATCTTCTTGATGTTAGACGCTTGACCAAACAACTGGGTGGAGATCCAGATAATTGGTTGGATGTGAAGAAAAATCTACCGCTTTTAGCGGAGAAACGCCACTATAGTGGCTTAAAATATGGATATGCAAGAGGTTTTGAGGCCTTTCAGTATGTTGAAAATATTCGCCGTTATCATAGTAGTATAATGAATCACCAACGTGTTGAGGAGCAGAAAGTACAGGCGTTACAGCTTTCGAAGTAACAAGCTCAAGAAAGTCAGTTATTGGAAGCTTCTCTAATAGCGTCTTTTACGGATAAAATGCTTACTTAACCTGAACAATCCAACGAAGTCATTAAGGAATAGTTTTATGAGAAAACGTAAACTGAAAAGCAGAAAGACCTTGGCGCGTAACGATAAATCTCGTCGAATTTTGCAAATTCTAAAGAGAAAGCGTCGGATTGCAGCTCGTCATAGTTTGGCTTTTATGATGTTGCAGAATGAAGTTTAATAATTTAAATCGTAAAAAACCGTCCTTTAAGGACGGTTTTTTACGTTCTATTGTGCATAGCTAATCACTTTGATGACCTTATTCACACCACTTACTGTGCGTGCTGCTTCAGCAGCGGCATCTGCTTGATTAGGTGAAAGTTTTCCAACTAAGAATACTTCTCCGTTTTCAGTAATAACTTTTACTTCTGTTGATTTTACTTCCGAATTAATCAGTAATTTTGATTTCACTGCGGTAGTAATCCAGCTATCAATAGAGATTTGACCAACACCAATTTTTGAACCGGTACGAATTTCATTATATATCTCAGTAACACCTTCTGCGCCGGCGGCAAGATTCTTAGCATTTTCAACTGCATCAAAACTAGGTGCTTGACCAACTAGCAATACTTTACCATTGTAAGCGACCACATTAATGCGAGCTTCTTGTTTCAGTTGTTCATCTTTATTGATGTTGTAAGCAACACGTTCTTCCAAGATCTCATCATCTACTTGCGTACCGGTAGAGCGAGGATCAGTTGCGACTTTAGTTGCAATAGCGGCTGAGGCCACAACAGTTGTTGCAATACAACCCTGTAATGATAAGAGGCTTACAGCGAATAAACTCGCTAAACTGATTCGTTTGGCTAAAGTAAGCATAACAATATCCTTCTAAATGTTAAGAAAAGAGTAACTGGTCAACTAATTCACAGAGTAAGTTTACACAGAATTGGTGGCCTTCAATGATTCGTAATTCATTACTGGAAGGCATTGAAATTTCAAGGTCGTGATCATCAAGTAAACCTTGCGTATGGTCATTACGACTACTGGTAAATGCTAAAACTTCTAAACCTTCATTTTTTGCAGAATGTAGCGCGTTTAAGACCGCTTCTTCGTCACCTAGAGGCGAAAAACTAATAAATAAATCTCCCTCTTTTGCAATTGCTTGTAACTGTTTACGGTAGATTTGCGCAAGGTCGTTATCTTGTGCAATTACTCCAGCCAATATACCGTCAAATTGCAATAATTGAGCTGCAAAGCTTGGTCGAGCAAGATCGTATTTATGTAATAAGTGGCTGACTAAAAGCTGTGCGTTCGCATATGAACGCCCATGTCCGCATACGATAATTTTATTACCTCTCAATAAACAGGCAACAATGCGATTAGCGGCCTCGCTAAGCGTTTTAGGCAGTAATTCCGCCGCAGCAATTTGGATCTGGATGCTTTCGGTAAAACGATCTTGTATTTTTTCTAGCATGAAAAGAACTATCCTAAAAAATTGGGGATCCAAAGAGGCGGATCATTTCCTTCAAAGGCAACAACATCAAAACGACAATTTGCAGTGTCTAAGCTCTGTTTACGTTGCGTAAACAGCCACATATTTGCGGCATCCAACCATTTTTGTTGTTTTCGATAATCAATACTTTCGACTGCAGAGCCGAAGCGCTTACTTTTGCGTTGACGAACTTCTACAAAAACCAAGGTTTCATCTTGTTGCATAATAAGATCCAGCTCACCACATTTAAAAGTCTGATTAGCCGCAATGAATTTAAGCCCTTGCTCTTCTAAAAAGGCACGGGCTTTATCTTCAAAACAAGCACCTTGAGAACGCTTAGTTAGCGCTTTGAACAGCACCATTACGATATTGCAACCAAGTCATTTCACGTTCGATATTACAGTTAGGGCCTGCAGTTAAGTTTCCGGTTAAACCGGACACGCTGTAACCCGGAATTTGGCGGAACTCATTAAATTTATTTGCAAGTGCCCAAGCATCAGAACCCATTGCATATAAGCGCATCATTGAGAAATCGCTTGCCGCTAGGCTATCTGCTTTTTTGTACTCATCCGAATCTGTGTCGGATAATAATGGAATTTCGCTGAATTTTACGCCTTCCATTGAAGTACGGAACTCAATACCGTTATTTGGTGAGTTACTACGTGAGGAAGTATAAATTGCAAGTTGTCCAGCGAGTGCAGAGTTATCTACACCCTGTTTTAATTCAAGTAATTGTTCAGCTGTACCTAATGCGTATAATGCAGCGCCTTGAATATTTCCTGAGTTTTGAATAGCCATAATAGAATCTTGCGGGATGTTATAATAACGAACATCTGCATCTGTATTGGTTAATTGTCTCCAGCGTTGGGCGAATGCATCCGCAGAACGTTGTCCGAAATCGTCTTGCGGTGCTGCAACAATCGCACGAGAGTAACCGTCACGATATAAACGATCTGCTCCAGCCCTTGCCTCAGCTTCCGGTGATAAACCGTAGTAACATACGCTCGGAATCGCTTTAACATTTGGGGTTGAGTTTAGCGCTAACACGTTAACACCTTTAATTTCAGGGCTAATGAGCATTTCATCAACACGAGATTTAAGTAACGGTCCGATAATCGTTTGCGCGCCTTGTTGCTTTGCTTGCGCTAAAATACTTTCAACAGAACTGCTGTCAGTATCGTAGGTTTGTACTGCAATTGAGTCGCTACCTTTGGCGTCATTAAAACCTTTTTTAATGATATCACCCAAAATTTTAGCATTACCGCTTAATGGTAAAAGTAACGCCACACCATTTAATTGAGTTTGTTGGAAGTTTGATACATTTTGTAGTTCAGCCGGCATAAAAGAAACCGCACTGTGATTAGGATACAGTTGCTTCCAGTTATTGATACCTTGTGGCATTTGTGCCGGTGTTGAAACATTCTGGTTATATACCGTAATAAGTGCTAGCCAACCTGCAAATTCCGTTTCACCCGGGCCTGCGCTTGCGACTGATAGCACACCTTTATTGGCATTACGTAATAATGCCCAAATTTGGTCATTATTTTCTTGGCGTAAACGATTTTCAGAGAATTGTGCGCTCATTAAAGAACGGGCACGTACCGCTTCGATAACATCTTTTTTATTTTCGGCAATACGCGCTTGAGTTTGGTGATAACGTAATAATTGTGATTTGCTTAGTAATGCCATTGGCACAAGTTTAAGTTGCGCTGCTGCCTGAGCATTGTTGGTTTGTAAAGCGGAAAGCTGTGCTGCAACTAAGTTATATTCGACTTTTTGAATTTCATTTTTTTGAATTTCAGCAAGCGAAGCATTTAATTCATCAAACATATTCTGTGCTTCGAACGCTTTATTTTCATCAATCAATTTACGAATGGCGAGTAAGCGATAAGTGATTTTATCTTCTTTATCCGTCGCTTGCTCCGCTTTATTGATATAAAACTCAGAAGTTGCGTACGCTTCATTTTTTACCGTTTTCGTTAACGGGTTTTCAAAAAAACTTGTACCGGTACAAGCAGAAAGAAAAAGTGCCATTGCCGTTGGGACAAAGACAGTTTTTAGTTTCTGTTTTAAAATAGTCGCCATTGTATTGCTCCTAATAAACTATAATAGGCAGAATAATGTTGAAATCTTACTTATCAAACGAGTGAAAAGCAAATGAAAAACGAACAAAACGGCACTTTGTATATTGTCGCAACGCCAATCGGTAACCTTGGAGATATAACTCAGCGAGCATTGGATACTTTTGCCCAAGTCGATTTAATTGCTGCGGAAGATACCCGTCATAGCGGTTTATTACTTAGCCATTACGGTATCAAAAAACCATTTTTTGCCTTACATGATCATAATGAACAACAGAAAGCTGCCGTATTAGTCGAAAAATTACAACAAGGGCTGAATATTGCCCTGATTTCCGATGCTGGTACGCCATTAATTAGTGATCCGGGCTTTCACTTGGTGCGCCATTGCCGCCAAGCCGAAGTCAAAGTCGTGCCGTTACCCGGCGCTTGTGCGGCGATTACCGCACTTTGCGCATCCGGTATTGCCTCAGACCGCTTTTGTTTTGAAGGGTTCTTACCGGCTAAGACAAAATCACGTTGCGATAAATTAGCAGAAGTGGCTGATGAAGCACGTACACTGATTTTTTATGAATCAACTCACCGTATTTGGGATACACTTAAGGATATGCAGAAAATATTGGGCGCTGATCGTTATGTGGTGATAGCACGTGAAATTACCAAAACGTGGGAAACCATTTATGGCGATACGTTAACCAATTTAATTGAGTGGTTAAATGAAGATAGCAACCGCATTAAAGGTGAGATTGTGTTAGTCGTGGAAGGAAAACCGGAACAGGTAGATGAAGAATTTTCCACCCAAGCGGTTAAATTACTCGGTTTACTTTGCCAAGAATTACCGCTGAAAAAAGCGGCGGCAATTGTGGCGGAGACTTTCGGCTATAAAAAGAATGCGCTTTATCAATACGGTTTAGAACATCTTTCCGATAACTAAAATACAAGCGGTTAAATTTCCTAAAAATTTAACCGCTTGTTTGTTAGATTCTCGCCAAATCAAAATTTACTAAATCAATTTTATCCTCTGTGCCGTAGAATTTGGCTAACGCTTTGCGTAGCGTTTCGGCACGTTTCGGTAGATAACCTCGTTCGGCGTAAATTTTGACTTGGTTAAAAACCGCTTGTTTAAATGCGTAAATGCGGAATTATCGCCCGGATTACCGGAAAGATTATCTGCACTGGCAAAATAACGGAAGCCGGCAGCGGTTGCCAACACCCATTCAATCGCTTGCGGTTTCACTTCCACCGATTCAAATTCACGCTGACGTTCCGCTGAGCGTCCGTCCGGTTCGTACCAATAACCGAAATCTTCTAATTTGCGGCGTTCGGTTCCTGCCACAAGCCAATGGGCAATCTCATGTAATGCACTGCTGTAATAGCCGTGCGCAAATAAAATCACGTTATATGGACGCTCGGATTTCACGCCGTCTTCATCTAAAAATGCGGGTAAGTAAATCGGGTAGTCTTCGCCCTTTTCTAAGCGGGTATTGTATTCTTCGGCGAAACATTCATCGAAAATACGAATAATGTCTTCAATTTTATGATTGTCTTGGTTCATAGCAAACTTATTGTGATTAATAAAAAAATGGCACAAGCGATCAACTTATGCCATAAGATTATAACTGATTTAGCCAACTTAAAAATTGATTTGCTTCTAAGAAGCCGGTAACTCTTGATTGTGTCAGCTCATTACCGTTCTCATCAAAGAATAAAATGGTTGGTAAACCTAATACATTAAAGTGTTTCATTAACTCATCGTTTTGTGCCGAGTTATTGGTCATATCCACCTGCAGCACCACCATTTCCGCCAATTTTTGCTGTACGGCTTGATCAGTAAAGGTGTATTTCTCAAACTCCTTACACGCCACACACCAATCGGCATATAGATCCAACATCACTTTTTTGCCTTGTGAAGCGGTCAATTTTGCTTGTAATTCTGCAAGTGATTGCACGCGTTCAAACGCTAAGTGATTGCTTACTTGCACCGAATGAGCGTTACCTTGATTCCAGACTAAATTTGCCCAAGGGTAAGCGGACAAGGCAAATGCAAAAAATAGTAGAGTTCTGACCGCTTGTTTGAGTAAGCCTTGAGTTGGAATCACGCTAATTAACCAACCGACAAATACCATCGCCAGTATCGACCAGATAAATGACTCGTAATGGCTCGGTAAAATACGGCTAAGTAAAAAGACCGGTAATGCTAACATCACAAAACCGAATGCGGTTTTGACTTTTAATAACCAATCGCCCGATTTCGGTAGGATACGATTCCCAAATAAGGTAATCAGAATTAACGGAATCCCCATCCCTAAGGCTAATAAATAGAGTGCTAATCCGCCGGTGAGCAAGTCTCCACTTTGTGCCACATACAGCAACGCACCGGATAACGGTGCCGAAGTACAAGGTGAAGCGACTAAACCGGCAATCGTACCCATTACAAAAACGCTACCAAATGCACCGCCTTGCTGTTTTTGGCTCATCGCATTCAGTTTTTGTTGCCATGAATTCGGTAAACGGATTTCAAATAAGCCGAACATTGAAGCGGCTAAAATAGTGAATAAAATCGCAAGCGAAATCAGCACCGGCGGGCTTTGTAACGCTACTTGGAACGGTAAGCCGATTGCTGCCACCACTAAACCTAATAGCGTATAAGTGAGTGCCATACCTTGTACATAAGCAAAGCTGAGTAATAAAGCTTTGAACGTATTAGGGCGTTGCTTATTACCAATCACAATCGCAGATAATAACGGCAACATTGGTAATACGCATGGGGTAAAGGCTAAACCGATACCCAGCACAAAGAACCAAAAAATCGATAAGCGATTGTTCGCTAAGTTCTCGGCAAGCTGATCCTGTTCTGCTTTCGGTGCATTCGCTAACGGCTGAGAAGCGGTTGAATTTTCACTATTTTTTGCAAAATTTTGTGCGGAATCGACCGCTTGTTGTTTGCCTAATGCAATGGTGACCGTTTCAGGCGGATAGCAAAAGCCTTTGGTACAACCTTGGTAACGAACCGAAAGACTAGCGTTCGCTTGTGCTGCAGAGAATGTTACCGGCAGCGTAAGCTGATCACGGAAAATTTCCACATCACCAAAAAATTCATCATGATAATTTTCCGCAGTAGGGAAAGCTAATGGTTGGATTTCGGCGTTTTGCGGCGTGACTTGTATTTCTTTTTTATATAGATAATAGCCGTCCGCAATTTGCCAATTCAGCTCAATTTGATTATCGGATTTCGGTGTCGCCGAGAAAGTAAAAGCCTCTGCGCCGCTTAAATATTTTGGCTGATTATTGCCAAACAAGCCGGCTTGTACGGGAAGTGTTAGCGCCAAGCTAACAAATAAGAGAATGAAATGTTTCAACATACGAGTTAATACAAATAATAAAGGTGCGATATTTTACCTAAAAGGTGCGATATTGTAATGCAAATAGGTAAAGTCGGGAAAAGTTGTGATTTCTTACCAAAATATAGTCTTTAATTGATAATGGTAAAGATTGACAAAAAATTACCTTAAATATTGAGAAAGTTGTTCGATAAAGCCATAATAAATTTACGCGTTTTAATTCAGAGGAGAAAAAACGATGTATGAAATAGTCTTTTATCGAGACCGACGTGGGCGAGAACCCGTCAAGGAATTCCTGCAGGAATTTATTAATGAACAACAAGACGAAAATCGAGAGCGTTTGCACAAAATTAGTCATCATTTGACAATTTTACATTTGCACGGCACTCGAGCAGGCGAAAGCTATATTAAACATTTAGAAGATCGTATTTGGCAGTTACGTCCAATTAGCGATTGTTTACTCTTCGCCGGTATTGTGCGAGGTCAGTTTGTATTGTTGCATCATTTCGCCAAAAGCAGTAGTCGGCTTCCTAAGCGTGAGCTGGAGCGAGCAAAAAGTCGTTTGGCAGATCTACAGGAGAGGATAAAAGATGAGCCCTATTGGTTCTAGTTGGACATCATTTGAACGAGAAGTATTTAACGAGTTAGAAATGGAAGAAAACCATTTTCGTGTTAAATTAATTCTTGAAATCATTGAAACTCGACAAGCACTAGGCATTTCACAGCGTAAATTAGAAAAATTAAGTGGTGTTAAACAATCTATGATAGCCCGAGTTGAAAAGGGAAGTTCCAATCCTTCTCTTGGTACGTTACTGAAGTTACTGGTGCCTTTGGGGAAAACATTACAAATTGTTTCTTTAGACGAAACTCATTCTAAATAAAGGCAAACAAGCGGTCGAATTTGTAAAAAATTTTGCAAATCCGGCCGCTTGTTCTATTTAGATATGATTATAGTGCGGTTTTCAGTAAGTAAAGGGTGTAACCGATATAACATAATAGGAAAATACCGCCTTCTAGACGTGTAATCTTAGCTTGTTTTTTCTTAAAGCTGTAAGCGAAGAAGAACAGTAATAAGGTTAAGGCAAACATTACTAACATATCACGAGAGAACACTGCCGCTTCTACTTGCATCGGTTCAATTGCACCGGCAATACCGACAACCGCAAGTGAATTAAATAGGTTTGAACCAACGATATTTCCTACCGCTAAATCCGATTCACCCTTACGAGCAGCGATGATTGAAGATGCTAGCTCCGGTAATGACGTACCAACTGCTACGATGGTTAAACCAATCACCAAATCACTTACTCCAAAGTATTTCGCTACTTCAACCGCACCCCATACGAGAAGCTGTGAACTTGCCATTAAAAATGCCAAACCAATCACAACCCAAAATAGAGCTTTTTTTAGCGGTAGCTGTTCCGTTTGCAGCGATTCGGTTTGTGCTAACGCATCATCTTTATTGCGTAAGCCAACCCAAATTGTCCAGCTCATATATAGCGTAAAAATCACTAATAAAATCACCGCTTCTAACTGGGTGACTTGTGCATCAAACAACATATAAGCGGAGATTACCGTTACTAAAATCAGGACAGGTAATTCAAGCTTAATCACTTCTGAAGCCACCATAATGGGCTTAATTAATGCGGTAACCCCTAAGATAAGGGCGATATTAGTAATATTAGAGCCGTAAGCATTACCAAGCGCAATACCCGATGCGCCTTTGAGTGCTGAAGACGCCGAAACAATCATCTCCGGTGCGGACGTACCAAAACCGACAATCACAATACCGATTAACAGTGGCGACATACCAAAATGACGAGCGGATGAAGCTGCGCCTTCTACAAATTTATCTGCACTCCAAACGAGTAAAATTAAGCCGATTACAATGGCAAGAGAAGCGTATAACATTATGTTTCCTACGAGTAAAAATGGGCGTATAGTATAGGTTGAATTTTAACTATTGACTATAAGGGACCTGCGATGAAAGTGATTAGTTCAGCGATTAAAAATGGGGTATTTGAAGACCAATACGGCAAACGTGGCAGCCAATTTAGTCCGAATGGAATGCCAAGTTATTCCATTCCGTTTGAAATTAGCGATGCGCCGCAAGACACGAAATCTTTTGCTGTCGTCTTGGAAGATAAAGATGCTATTACCGCAAGCGGTTTTGTCTGGATTCATTGGTTAATTGCCGATTTAGAGCGTACCAAAATTGCCGAAAACGAAAGTCTAACCGCCACCGATTTTGTACAAGGTGCAAATTCGTGGGCAAGTAAATTAGGTAACTTCTCGATTGAAGAGGCTTCAAATTATGGCGGTATGGCACCACCGAATTGCAAACACCGTTATGAACTTATTGTTTATGCGTTGGATACTAAATTGAATTTAACTTCCGGTTTCCGTTTTAATGATCTGCATTTTGCAATGCAAGGGCATATTTTAGCCAGCGCAAGTGTTATGGGAACTTACGACGTTTAAGCGTTAAGCTAATTGCTGATGTGAGTATTAGACAGACGGCATGGTAAAACTTTTGAGAAAAATGACCGCTTGTTATATTTACTGGCAAGCGGTCGTTTTTTATAAAAATTTTACAAAATCATAATAAAAATATCTTGCATAATTATGCAATAAAAATTAGTATTCATTCAGTTATTTGAAATGTACAGGATTTTAAACGAATGGCAATTCGCATTCACAACGTCAACTTTTTTTACGGTTCAAGCCAAGCATTATTCGATATTAATTTAGATATTGAAAAAGGCGATACAGTGGTGCTGTTGGGCCCTAGCGGTGCGGGTAAAAGTACCCTGATTCGTACGCTAAACTTAATGGAAATCCCACAATCGGGTATGCTTGAAATTGCCCAACATAAATTTAATCTTTCTGCAAAAGCCGATGCCAAAGAAATTGCATTATTACGCCGTGAAGTCGGTATGGTGTTTCAGCAATACCATTTATGGCCACATTTAAGTGTGATGCAAAACCTGATCGAAGCGCCGATGAAGGTATTCGGTTTAGCTAAAGAAGAAGCGATTCAACGCGCTAAGTCGCATTTAGAACGTTTACGTTTAGGCGAGTTTGCTGATCGTTTTCCGTTACAGCTATCCGGTGGGCAGCAACAACGTGTAGCAATTGCCCGTGCATTAATGATGCAGCCACAGGTGTTATTATTTGACGAGCCGACTGCCGCACTTGACCCGGAAATTACCGCACAAGTGGTTGATATTATTAAAGAGCTGCAAGAAACTGGTATTACCCAAGTTATCGTTACCCACGAGGTTGGTGTAGCTCGTAAAGTGGCAACCAAAGTGGTGTATATGGAAAAAGGCAAAATTATTGAGCAAGGCGGATCGGACTGCTTTGAACATCCGAAAACTGCTGAATTTAAAAATTATCTTTCTCACTCAGAATAAATTATATGCAAGGACACATTATGAAAAAATTATTATTAGCATCAGCCATCGCATTTAGCGCATTTTCAGTACAAGCAAAAGATTTAACCTTTGCCATGGAACCTAGCTATCCGCCGTTTGAATCGACCAATGAAAAAGGCGAAATCATTGGTTTTGATGTAGATATTGCCAATGCAATCTGTAAAGAAATCCAAGCGAATTGCTCATTCAAAAGCCAATCTTTCGATGGTTTGATTCAAGCGGTAAAACAAAAACGTATTGATGCGGCAATCTCGGCGATTGATATTACTGAAGCACGTGCCAAACAAGTTACTTTTACAGATGCTTATTATGACAGTTCAGCAAGTTTTATTGCGGTGAAAGGTAAAGCGGATTTAAATACGGCTAAAAATGTTGGTGTACAAAACGGCACAACGTTCCAACAATATGTTGTTGCAGAAGCAAAACAATATGCGCCAAAATCTTATAACTCGTTACAAGATGCGATTTTGGATTTAAAAAATGGTCGTATTGATATTATCTTCGGTGATACTGCAGTATTAGCGGATATGCTATCAAAAGAAGCAGAACTTTCATTTGTGGGCGAAAAAGTAACCAATCAAAAATATTTCGGTAACGGATTAGGTATTGCGGTTAATAAATCAAATAGCGAATTAGTTGCAGAGTTAAACAAAGGTTTAGCGACAATTAAAGCGAACGGCGAATACCAAAAAATTTACGATAAATGGATGATTAAATAATTTTTATGTTTTCAGAATATCTTCCGCTTATTTATAGTGCAACCCTAATGACCTTAGGGGTGGCACTCGCCTCTCTGGTAGTCGGCTTATTACTTTCAATGTTGTTTGTGGTGCTTGAGGCCAGTAAACAGCCTTGTATTAGTAAACCGACTTCTGTTTTTTTAGCCTTATTACGTGGTTTACCTGAGATTTTAGTGGTTTTACTGATTTTCTTTGGCTCTACTGAATTGCTTGAGAAAATTACCGGTGAATATGTTGAATTTAGTGCATTTAGCTGCGGGGTATTGGCACTCTCATTAATTTTTGCTGCCTATGCTTCGCAATCATTGCGTGGGGCGATTCAAGCCGTACCAAACGGGCAATGGGAAAGTGGTGCGGCATTAGGGCTAAGTCGTGCGCATACATTTTTAAGAATTATTATGCCGCAGGTTTGGCGTCACGCGTTACCGGGCTTAAGCAATCAATGGTTAGTATTGTTAAAAGATACAGCGTTGATTTCCTTAATCGGAGTGGACGATTTAATGCGCCAAACGGATTTAATTAATACCAATGAGCATCAGCCTTTTACATGGTACGGTTTGGCGGCATTAATTTATTTAGCGATTACCTTAATCAGCCAAGTGATTATTGCCAGACTTGAAAAACGTTTCACACGCTTTGAAAGAGGGGGGAAATAATGTTTCAAGATTATTTAGCCGTCATTGCGCAAGGGATTCCGACCAGTCTGAGTTTAACCGCCGTATCGTTGCTGATTGCTTTTGTGTTGGCAGTGGTTTTTACTTTCTTGCTATCAATGGAAAACAAGCTGATTAAAGTAATGGTAAACGGTTATTTAATGTTATTTACCGGTACGCCGTTATTAGTCCAGTTCTTTTTGATTTATCACGGACCAGGACAATTCCAATGGATTGTCGATAGCTTTGCTTGGCAGTTTTTATCGGATGCGTGGTTCTGTGCAGCGTTAGCGTTGGCATTGAATAGTACGGCATATTCAACCCAATTATTCCACGGGGCGGTAAAAGCAATTCCGAAAGGACAATGGGAAACTTGTACGGCACTTGGTTTAAGCCGTTTAGATACTTTGAAAATCTTAATTCCATACGCATTACGCCGTGCGTTACCGTCGTATAGCAATGAGATTATCTTAGTTTTTAAAGGTACATCGTTAGCTTCGACTATTACGCTGTTGGATATTATGGGCTATGCTCGCCAGCTATACGGTACGGAATACGATGCGATTACTATTTACGGTATTGCCGGAGCGATTTACTTAGTAATTACCGGTATTATGACGATTCTGTTACGCAGAGTTGAAGCGAAAGTGCTGGCATTTGAACGTCCGGCAATGGATAAAGCGTAAATTTCTTCTATGGTACTCGTCTCTGATGAGTACTTTTTTATATACGGACAAGCGGTCTGATTTTGGGAGAAATTTGCAAATTTCCCGATAAATCAGACCGCTTGTTTTTCTGGGAAAGCTCGCTAATTAAGGGTAATTAGGCGACTTTCTTCGCTAATATGGTTGCGAAGCGCATTTTAATGCGGTTGCCGTTCGCATCGGTTTTATGCAATTCACCTAAATCTTCGTTGTACTTCACTAATTCCCAGCCTTGGTAATAGTTTGCCAATTCTCCCTCGCCAAAGGTAAATGAGAACGGCATCGGACACGGATATTCTTCGGTACTCATCGCACACACAATCAAATTATAACCGCCGACTTTGGTGTTTTTCTGCATATTTTCAATAATTGCTGGAATGCGTTCACGATTTAAGAACATCATCACAACCGTAGACACAATCAGATCATATTCACCGTCTTGACTGCCGATAGTGGCTTGATTGATATCATAAATACCGGTTGCAATATTTGATAAGTTCTCTTTCTCAATCATATAGTTTAAGAATTCGATACTCTCAGCATTATGATCCACCGCGGTCACATCAAACCCTAGTAAATTCAGATAGAGTGAATTGCGCCCGCGTCCGCAACCTAAATCCAACACTTTACCGGCTTTCACATAATTAACCGCATTTAACACTTCGGAGTGTGTGGTGGTCAGGTTATATTTTTTCGCATAGTAATCTTTTGCTTCGCAATAGAATGCTAACTGACATTCCAAATCATCGGAAAGCGCTTCAACTTTATGCCAAAGTTGCGGTTCAACCAACGGGGGCTGATTTTCAGGGGTAAAAATCAGGCTATTAACTTCTTCACCTTGTTCAGTCAATTCATAAAATTTTAATTCGCCTTTAAGAATGGTCAATTTTGCCCAAGTCCCTTGTTTAGTGTTGTGTTTTTCTTGAAACATTTGTGGCAGGCTGTCTTTGGTCCAAACCGGCATCTGTTTGTAGCAAATTAAGTTTTGCATGATTGCTCCTCTCTAACAAAATAAGATAATGCTGAATTTTACTCCTCTGATTTCTCTAGGCAATAAAAAAACCGACTAAAATAGTCGGTTATATCAAAAATACCTAAAATTTATTAGATCTCTAAGCCTTTAAATTGGCGACCGAAATAGACTAAACCGATATTGGGGGTGACATCAATATGTTTCAGTTCAACCATAAAAATAGTATGTGTGCCAACCGAATGGGTATCAACAATGTCACCTTGTAAAGACGAGATTGAACCGCGTAACACCGGTTGTCCGTCAATCCCTTCATCCCAAATATCCCAAGTGAAACGCTCTTCCATGCTGCTATTCAGCATACAAGCAAAATGCTTCGCCATTTCTTCTTGTTCATGACTTAATACGTTAATGCACACTTTACCGTTTTGCTTGATGATATCGTGTACGGAGCTGTTTTGATTAATACAGAAGAGCAAAGTCGGTGGCGTATCGGTAACCGAGCAAACTGATGATACAGTGATCCCGATTTTGCCGGCGGCGCCATTGGTAGTAACAATGCTTACCGCAGCAGATAAATGCGCCATCGCATTGCGGAATTGTTGTGAAAATTCAGGTACCTCTTGAGGTTTTGGAATACAAGACATAAATCTCCTTTTAAATTATTCTTTCCAGATAACGTGATATTCTCGATTATCCGCATCGTGAGAAATCAAGAAACGCGCGAATACATCGTCCATTTCATCTTTATCGTTTACTAAGCCAACCCATACTTCGGCAAATGCGTCAGGATCGATTAATGTGCCTATTTCTTGATCCCAATTTTCTGAGGTTTCGACCATTTCAACGGCGCCACGCTCTTCAAATTGTAAATTGAATAATAAAATATCCGCGGGATCTAAATTCTCACCCGCCATTTCAAGGAAAATATCATAAGCGAGATCAATCGCTTCATCTGGAGTTAATTTGTTCATAATTTGTTTCTTTTATGTAAAAAATAGCGACCTAATTTGCCAATAAAGGTTAAAAAAGTCAAATTTATAGACATTGGATCAAGCGACTTATTACTTGTCCGGCGGTTTTTTCTTTAATAATTTGCCAATTGCTCGGTAATTCAAGCGGCGGATGGTTCTTTTCCGTTTCCACATAAATCAGCGCATTTTCGGCAAGCCACTGGTTATCGGCTAAGAGCTTTAACACTTTCGGCACAAAGCCGTGATTAAAAGGCGGATCGACAAATACCACTTCAAATCCTTGCTGCGAATTCTTTTGAGCTAAATATTGCAGAGTATCGGTATTAATTACGGTGCCGTTTGTAGTTTTAAGTGAGGTTAAATTGTTTTTCAGCAGATTTGCCGCATTTGCAAATTTTTCAAGAAAAACAACCGCTTGTGCTTGGCGAGAGAGTGCTTCGATACCAAGTGAACCACTACCCGCAAAACAATCTAAACAACGACCGCCTGTTACGTCATTCATTAGCCAATTAAACAGGGTTTCTTTTACTCGGTCGGTGGTCGGGCGTAAACCTTCCGCATTTAACACCGGTAACTTTCGCCCTCGCCAAAGCCCGGCAATGACACGCACTTCTCCGGTCGGCTTATTTTGTAAAGTGGAATTACGATTTTTTTTCATACTAACTAAAGGAAAAATAAGGATTATTTGATAAACTACACAAGTTTAGTCCATTTTAAAGGAAAAGTGAGAAAAATATGGCAGAAAAGAAAAAAGGTTTTTGGTCTTGGTTAGGTCTCGGCAAAAAAGATGAGCCGAAACAAGACGATATTCCGGCGGAACAAAATGTTGAATCTACAACAGAAATGCTAGAACAGAAAGTTGAGCAAGCGGAGCAAAAAAACGAGCAGCTGCAAGAGACGGTAGAACAGAAATTAGAAGATCTCGAAGATAAAGTTGAAGATAAGTTTGAGCAAATTACCTCGCAGCCGGAAATCAAAGAATTTGTTGATTCAGTTGAGCAAAAAGCGGAACAAGTTGAGGATTTTGTTGAGCGCATTGAAGATGCGATTGAACAAAAGTTTGAACAAATCGAAGAATTCGTTGAACAGAAATCAGAGCAAATTGAGCAATTTGTTGAAGATAAAGTTGAAGAAGCCAAAAGCTTTTTACATGATACCGCGGACAAGATAGAGCAATCTTTTGAGCAAGAGAAAGAACAGTCCGTTTCAATTATTGATACGGCTAAAGCTGAAGTGGTACAAGATGTTAAGGAAGCTACAGTACAAGCGGTCGAATTTAGCGAAAATCTTGCAAATGAAACGACAACTGAGCCGGAGCCGGTAAACCACCATCAGCAAATCGAAGAACGCGTTGAAAAAGTTGTAGAAGCGGAACTTGTGGGTGAAGTTAAAACAAAATCGGATGCGGAAGAAAATTTTGAAGAGCTGGAAGAATTAGTTGAGCTTGAGGTGGAAAAAGCCGAACACGAGCAAGCTGCACAAAAGGTGGATGATTACCAAGAAAAACCGAGTGAAGGTGGCTTTTTCAGCCGTTTGTTAAAAGGACTCGTTAAAACAAAACAAAGTATCGGTTCCGGCTTCCGTAATTTCTTTAGCGGCAAAAAAATTGATGATGATTTATTCGAAGAACTGGAAGAGCAGTTATTGGTTGCCGATTTAGGCATGCCGACTACGACCAAGATTATTAACAGCCTCATGCAACATGCAACTAAACAGCAGTTAAAAGATGCAGATTTACTTTATCAGCAACTTAAAGTTGAGTTGAGTGAAGTATTAAAACCGGTTAGCCAACCGCTTGAAATCGATACAAGTAAAAAGCCTTATGTCATTTTAATGGTTGGGGTGAACGGGGTGGGTAAAACCACCACTATCGGTAAATTAGCACGCAAATTCCAAGCAGAAGGTAAATCTGTAATGCTTGCAGCTGGTGATACTTTCCGTGCCGCAGCAGTAGAACAATTACAAGTTTGGGGTGAACGGAATAATATTCCGGTGGTCGCACAATCTACCGGTTCGGACTCGGCTTCGGTGATTTTTGATGCGATGCAATCAGCGGCGTCAAAAGGGATTGATATCTTAATCGCAGATACCGCCGGTCGTTTGCAGAATAAAAACAACTTAATGGATGAGCTGAAAAAAATCGTACGTGTGATGAAAAAATATGATGAAAGCGCACCGCACGAAATTATGCTTACCTTAGATGCCGGTACAGGACAAAATGCGATTAGCCAAGCGAAATTATTTAACGAAGCGGTCGGCTTAACCGGTATTACATTAACTAAATTAGACGGTACGGCAAAAGGCGGTGTGATCTTTGCGATTGCCGACCAATTTAATATTCCGATTCGCTTTATCGGAGTTGGTGAAAAAATAGAAGATCTCCGCCCATTTAGTGCGGAAGAATTTATCGAAGCATTATTTGAACACGAAGAATAACAACAATTATTACGAGCAGGCGGAGAAAGATATTTTTGCAAAAAATAAGCGAAATTAGACCGCTATTTCTGAGTGTATCGTGATAGAAAAAGGTAAACACAATGATTAAATTCACAAATGTAAGTAAAGCCTATAAAGGCGGCAAGCCGGCATTACAAGGTATTAATTTCCATTTGCCGGTTGGCGGTATGGCGTATTTAACCGGTCACTCTGGTGCCGGTAAAAGTACCTTGCTTAAGCTGATTATGGGCATTGAGCGTGCAAACGGCGGACAAGTGATGTTTAACGGACATGATATTACTCGCCTTGAAGCACACGAATTACCGTTTTTACGCCGCCAAATCGGTATGGTTCACCAAGATTACCGTTTACTTACCGATCGCACCATTTTGGATAATGTTGCTTTGCCGTTGATTATTCAAGGTATGAATCAGCAAATTGTTGAGCGTGAAGCTCGTATTGCGTTGGAACGTGTCGGTTTAGCGAATAAAGCGAATTATTTGCCGTTACACCTTTCAGGTGGTGAACAACAACGTGTTGATATTGCCCGTGCGATTGTACATCGCCCAATTTTATTATTGGCCGATGAACCGACCGGTAACTTAGACGAAAAATTATCGTTTGAGATTTTCCGCTTATTTGAAGAATTTAATCAATCTGGCACAACAGTATTGGTGGCGACTCACGATACCAATATTATTTCAAAACGTCCGAAACCATGCTTAGTATTAGAGCAAGGTTATCTCAGAAACTAAGGAAACAATATGGCTCGTTCATTTAATACCAGCTTTGGTGCGCAAACACGTTATACCTTACGTTCTGTATGGCAAGATCTCCTAAAACGTAAGTTTGGCACTTTTTTAACCGTATTAGTGATTGCGGTATCACTCACTATTCCGACCGTAAGTTATTTACTTTGGAAAAATACGCATCAGGCAGCGACAGAGTTTTATCCGGAGCCGGAGCTCACGATTTATTTGCATAAAAATCTTGCTGAACATGATGTGAATGCCGTGGTAGAACGTATTCGTCACTTTGATGCGGATAAAATTGAATCATTGAACTATATTTCTCGCCAGCAGAGTTTAGATGAATTTCGCTCATGGTCTGGCTTTGGTGAAGCTTTAGATATTATTGACGATAATCCGCTACCGGCGGTGGTTACTCTCAAACCGAAAAAGCAGTTTACCGCTAATGATGCGATGCTTGAATTGCGTAACGGCTTACAAGCGATTAAAGGTGTACAAGAGGTTCGTCTAGATAACGGTTGGCTAGAAAAATTAACCGCTTTAACTTGGCTGATTGCTCGAATCGCAATGGTTTGTACGGTATTGATGCTAATTGCGGTGTTTTTAGTGGTGGGTAATGCGGTGCGTACCGATGTGGCAAATAGCAAGGCTTCAATTGAAGTGCAGCAATTATTAGGCGCAACGGATCACTTTATTGCTCGCCCGTTCCTATATACTGGTATGATTTATGGCTTTTTCGGCAGTTTGCTGGCTATTCTGTTTAGTGCGGTTTTAATCAGCTACTTTACCGGTATAGTGAAATATGTCACCGATATGTTTACGGTTAAATTTGAGTTAAATGGCCTGGATTTTAGTGAAATGTTCTTCCTGATTGTGGCGTGTATCTTTATCGGTTGGTTATCAGCAAAAATTGCAACCAATCGCCATATATACCGAATTGGTTCTTGTTATTAAAAGAATTTGAATAAAGAAAAAACGGATATTCAAATGAATATCCGTTTTTTTATATGGTTAGAATTGGTAGTTCAGATTTAATTTTGCGACATTTTGCTTCGCGACTTTTGAACCGTCAGTAACACCGCCTGAAAGGCTGAGTTTGAGATTTTGATATTCCATTTCCACACCTGCCGCTAAATGTTGGCGATTGCCGGTTTCTAAGCTGAATTGGCGATCGGCTACTTTCATTTCCGTATCGCCGTTATGTACCCAATACTCTGCAGAGATCAATGGTTTTATGCTAAATTGAGTACCTAACGCAAATTTATAACCTAACTCAAGGTCTGCAAAATAGCTGACAAAATCGACCGCTTGTTCTTGCACATTTAGTCCGTCCAATTGGTAATTGGCGTGCCCTAAATGATTATAGCGAATACCTGTTTTCGCGGTGGCTTCAAGCTGATTCCAAGTTAGTTCCTGTCCTAAAGTTAAGCCGGTTTGTACAAGTTTACGGCTAAAGCCATCGGTTTGATTTGCCGATTTTAGCTTATTCTTAATTCGTCCTGCACCTAGATCAAATGCAGCAAATGTACCGTTATTTGTTTGATATTTCACAAATGCGGAGGTAATTTGCAAATGATGTTTATAAGCAAAATCATTGCCATTACGCACATCGGTTAATTACGATAAGCAGAGCTATTCGTAACAGTGTTATTAGACCATACACGGAACTGATTACCATCGGTTGGGAATTTTTCAATCACTTGCTAAGCTTTTTGCTGTTGCTGCAGCAATAATTCCGCTTGGTGCAATGCGGCAATTAATGCTTCAGTATCGGCTTCAGGTTTTTCTTAGGCTGTAACGGCAGTTCCTTTTTGAGTTGTTTCCGGCACATCCGTAGCTATTTTTTCTACTTCTGTCACGCTTGATTTTTGAGTAATTTCAGGTATGTCTGCAGCCGGCTTTTCATCTGCTTTTAGGCTTGAACCTTCTTGTTGAACTACAGCTGGTGTAGCTGATGGTGTAACTGTAGAGGGTGTGACAGTTTTAAATGAATTACCCTCTCTTATCACATTTACGCTACTATCTTGTGTGGCAGCTACGGTTAAACCGTCAGCATTATTACTACACTTACATAGGTTTCATTAGGATCTAACTAACCTCTAATATCTAAATCCTGCCTATTTTGATTCACTTTGGATAATAAAGTGAAGTTATTTGTAAGGCGTATGGTGAGGTTAGTGGTTGATTTTGCTAGCGCTAAAGCACGTTCAAAATCACTTTGTGAAGAGACCTCAGCTACATTGGTTTGAGCGTAAGCAATAGGACTAATTGTTGTTATTATCGTTGGCACACTACATAAAATAGCAATTGCAATACGATTTTTAATAAATTTCATATAAACTATATCCTTAGGTGAAAACTAATATGGTTTATGGTATATTTTGACTTTTCTTGGTATTTTTTTGCAAGATTTTATATGTCTTTATCATTTGTAAAATGTTAGTTAAGTGTAAGTTCTTTTTGCAGATTTTTTATAAAAAAAGACCGCTTGCCTTTATTTGGTAAGCGGTCTAGTTTTATTGATGATTTATTAAGTTATCTAGAAGCGTTTGCTAAACTCCACAAAAATACGGTGTTTATCGTAGCTATAGAATGCGTGATTACTTTTTACTTTATTAAAGCTATACGTTAGGCGAGGTGTAATACCCCAATAATGTATGGCACGATGCCATAGACTTAATGATACACCGTATTCTTTATTACGTTGTGTAATGCCAAAGATTGGCATTGGTGCTTTGTAATTTTTTTGTGCATAGTTAACACTTAATCGTGTTGATAGACCGAATGGCCATTCTTGTCCCCAGCCAAGCGCGATTCCGCGGCGGATATAACTGTCATCCTTATCTCGAGTTGCTGTGCGGTTGTAGTTTATATTAGTAAACCAATATTGTTTTGCACTGGCAAGATAAGTTAAGCCACTTGAAACGAAATGGTAGCTACCATTTAAATGTTTACGATCCATATAACGTTGTTCGGCATATTCATAGTTTGATTCCCATTGCCATTTCGGTGAGATCCAGTAACTGGTTTCTAATGTTGCGCCGCTTGTTTTTGAGAATCGTTTTAAACTGTTGCTACTGTTCGAACCGCCAGCATAAAGTGTTTGTTCCATAAAAGGAAGAATAGCCATATTAAAGCGAGCGGTTTGATAGCCTAAACCAAGGCTTCCTCTTGCGCTGACTTCATTATATTTTTTGTTATTCCAATAATATTTTCCGTTACTGCTTAGACGGAATTCATTATAGAAATTATTTCCCCAAGACCATTTCTTGCCAGCATAGAAGTTAAAGCCGATCCCTTGTGCGGATTCGGATTTCGGTGCGCTCCATTGTCCGTAAGTGGTGCCAGATTTCGGGGCGTTATTAATATTCGGATCGTTTAAATAAGTGAATCCACCGGAAAATACCCATCGATCTTTATTTACGATTGCGGCAATATATTGATCGATAACATCTTTAATCTGGGCAGGCGGATTTTCTGCGCGTATTTTTTGGAATTGATCTTCGGCGGCTTCTAATTCATTGTTCTCAAATAATGCTACAGCAAGCTGTAAACGAGCAGAGCCTAAGCCTGAATGTTCGGCTAATATTTCTCGATAGAGAGCAATGGCGGTACTGTAGTCGCCTTTTTGACGGGCTAAAATAGCTTCCGACCACTTAACCATAATCGGGTCTTGGTATTGTGCTGGCAGTTTGCTATAAAACGAATAAAGAAAATTAACCGTATCAGAATTAGATTGATGTAATGCTAAAACAAGCGCATTTGAAATTAAATCTGGTCGCTTAGCGAACTCCTCTTTGCTCATACTTGGAAGCTTTTTTTGCTGAACGGTTGATTGAGGAAGTGAACGAGCAACCGGCTTTTGAATACGAGATTCAATCGCTACTTCCGTTTGGCTTCGTAAATCGTTTAAATGGTCGGAAATTTTTTGTTCTGTAGTATCAGCAAGCGCTGAGAATGTGGTAGATACTGCAACTGCAGAGATAAGTAATTTTAATTTCATCTGACAATATTTTAAGTAAAGAATGTAAATTTTAATTATATATGAGAATTATTATTATTAAAATGATTTTTACATAAAAAAGCTATCCTCTAGGATAGCTTCAATGTTTAAAGAATCTTAAACTCTTTTAATGCATAAAGTATACCGTCTTCTTCAATATGCTTCGTCACATAATCAGCGTGTTGTTTTAGTTCTTCTTCAGCATTTCCCATTGCTACGCTAAAACCGACAGTATCAAACATTTCAATATCATTAAATCCATCTCCAAATGCCATCGTATGTTCAATATTTAAACCAAAATGGCGGATAACATCTTCGATACCACGGGCTTTAGAATTTTCGATACATAGAATATCAACCGCATTTGGATTCCAGCGTACGGCTTTAAGTTCATCTAGCAGCAGGTCTGACGCACGAATTTCTTCATCACGACTTTCCGGATAAAACGCAAGCATCTGTACCGCAGTGCTTTTTAAATAGAATTTTGGGTCAACCACGTAATCTGATTTTATTGGTGTGGTAGCTGCTCGTACGATAGGGTTTTCTTCTGACACGGCAATCTCTTCCGGTGTGACAAATGCATAAGCAATATCTAATGCATTAAGTTTTTCAATACAACGCTCAATTTGCTCAATAGTTAAACCATATTGGCTAATTATTTGATCTTTATAGAAATTATACTGACCGTTAATCGTAACAAATAGCTCAAAGCCGTGTTCGCCCATTAATGGTTTTAAGGCTTGAGGAAAACCACCAAGATTACGTCCGGTCGCAATAGCTGGGATAATACCTTTTTCTTTTAGTTTAGGTAGGACTTGTTGAGTGATTGAATCTGGAATATAAGCTTTGGATTTTACATAGAGTGTGTCATCAATATCAAAAAAGATGACTTTAATTGGCTGACTTGGTTGGGTCATTCGTTAGTTTGTCCTTAATAAAAAGTGAGTTATTAAGTAAAGATTTTACTCTTTTTTCGATCTATATCGCAAAAAATCTCCAATTTTTCTGATGAAAGTTTGATACAACCAAAATAAAAAGGAGCAAGTATGAATTATTGGGGATTTAGATGTATTCATTGCCGTAAACCATTAGCAATAGCACAGCATACTATTTGTAGTAGCTGTTATCGCAAAATAGAAAAAAGCTGCTATTGTGGATGTTGTGGTGCGTTATTGCCAGAAAATCAGTTATATTGCGGTAATTGTTTACGTAATGAGCCAAAATGGCATCGTATCGTACAGATCGCATATTATAAGCCACCGCTTTCCGATTGGATTCATCGCTTTAAGTTTCAGGATCAATTTTGGTTGGATCAAGGTCTTGCCAGATTGTTGCTATTAGCGATAAAGCAAGCGCAAAGAACACATCAATTAGAATTGCCGGAGGTGATTTTTCCGGTACCGCTTTTTTGGCATAGGGAATGGAAGAGAGGTTTTAATCAAGCGCAACTGCTGGCGGAACATTTATCAAATTGGCTAAATATTCCTTTAGATAACGTTAGCTTAAAGCGAGTGCGAGCGACATATTCTCAACGGCAGCTTACAGCCTATGAACGTAAGCGTAATTTAAAAGGCGCATTTCGTTATACACCAAATCGAGCATATCAACGTGTTGCGATTATTGATGATGTGGTGACAACCGGCTCAACGTTAAATGCAATTTGTGCCGAGTTACTTAAGCAAGGTGTACAGCATATTCAAGTTTGGACATTGGCTCGAGCTTAATTTAGCTTTGACAAGCGGTCATTTTTACAGATTTTTTGCAAAAATAACCGCTTGTATGGATTTGTATATGAAGGAATTAGGTTAAATTTTTAAAATAATCGATGATTAATTGGCTTGCTACTCTCACCTTTTCTGATTGAATACGCTGTGGCGTAACTAAATATAGTGGTGTTTTAGGTAATTTCCAATCTGAACAAAGTGAGATTAATTCGCCGGACTCAAGCTGCTCTCGAATATATTTAATCGGGAGTTTAGTAATACCTAATCCATTTAACAGTAAACCTTTAGCCGCATTGAGTGAATTGCAAGTAATACGATAATAGGGCATAAATGTTGCTGTATCTCGCTCTTGGCTTAGCAGCATCGGGGATTTTTTCTTCTCTTTATCTGGATAACTAATCCAGTCCAATTTCTCTAGTTCGGATAAATTTTTGGGCAATCCATGGCGCTTAATATAGTCGTGATGCGCCACAATTGCCCATTCGAAATTATATAGATGACGAGCGATAGTGCGGTCATCTGTGATATTGCCCGAACGCAATAAAATATCAAATTTTTGCTCAGAAAGATCGATTGGAGTATCTTCAAAAGTGATGTTCAGCCGAATTTCCGGATGATTATCAAGAATTTCTTTAAACGTTCTGATTAAAAAACTATCAATTAGACCACTCACTGAAGCAATTTTTAATTCACCAACAGGCTCAGAACGAAGGGCCTCAATACTACGAACCGCATTTTCTGCACTGTGCTGAATATGTGCAATATGTTGATAGAAAATATTACCCGCATCTGTTAAAGAAAGCTTCCTTGTTGTTCTATTTAACAGCTTGATTTTTAACTGGTTTTCTAACTTTTTAATCGTTTGCGTTACCGCCGAGGGTGTCATGGACAACTTCTCGGCCGCCGCTTGCATCGCACCTTGTTCAACGATTGTTACAAAGACCAGCATTGCCTTGTAATCATACATACAAAATCCTTTTATTAAGTTGTGCTTAATAGTGTATTAAGTAAAATGGGGTTGTTAAGGTATTTTAAATCATTACAATTAATTTGAAATTTTTACTATTTCATTATTTTCAGCAATGACATATATGAACTAGTTATGCCTTAGAATTATGACGAGATTCTACGGCTTTTAGTGTCTTTGCTTAGCGAGCCTTTATATAAAAATAGAAAATTTTCTATTTTAAATGTAAAGCGTTTGTTGAATTAATGAAGTAGGGAAAATTTCTATTATCTCCATTATGAATAAGTATTATTTGTAATAAGTGAATAATACATCGGAGTAATAAGCATAGTGATAACCACACTAAACAATTTTGATAGTAATTTATGAATTATTATTAGAAGTATTTTGTGACTGGTTTTTTTTCAAAGACGGCTGAAAAGGATTTTCTGGCCGTCTTTTTTCGCTTTAAGCTTTAGCGGAATACACTTTAAATTTATTGGATTTGGCAATAACGGTATGTGAACCGAAAGCTTTATCCAATAAATCCGGATAAGGTAAGAAAGCGTTCGCTACAATACGCAGTTCTCCGCCACGATTTAAACGATTTTTCGCTTGTGCAATTAAATCTTCTACTGCTCGATAAGCAGTATCAATGCCATCGTGAAACGGCGGGTTAGACACAATCAAATCAAAACGTTCCTCAATATGCGAAAACACATCGCTTGCCACTACAGCTCCTTCTAAAGCATTTTCCGCCAGTGTACGACGCGATGATTCAAGTGCCATCGCATGAATATCGGACATAGTTAATGTAATCTTTTCAAATTGCTGTTTTAGACTTGCCCCAATCACACCAGCACCACAGCCAAGATCCAGCACTTTACCTTTTAAGCGGTCCGTTTTATTAAAACTCGAGAGCAATAATTGCGTGCCACCATCTAATTCTGCCGAACTAAATACAGCCGGTAAAGCGAAAATGGTCAGATCTGGTAACTGGTAAGATTTCCAGAATTTTTTACTGTTAAATTCAGGCATACTTTGCAACTCAAAATGATATAAACCGCAGCGGCGAGCAGAATCAATTTTGGCGATATTACCGCAAGGCTCAAGTAGCTTTTCCACCGAACGCACACCGGCACGGTTTTCACCGATAATCAATATTTCTTGACCAATGTTTGCTTGTGAAAGCCATTGTAGTAATTGATATTGGCATTCTTGTTTGTTTTTTGTCCAGAAAAATATCGCCAGTTCGGCTCTGATTTCGCAATCTAAACCGAAGCTTACATCGCTATATTGGCGTGCATAATCGAAATAGCTACTAAAAATCGCCACACTTTTAGCCGTTGATTTGATGTGATCGGCAAAACGATCTCGAACATCACCAAACAGTAAAATTGATTTATTTGCAAACAAAGGCAAATGACGATTTAACACTTCACTTTCAAGAGAGAGCATAAATATCCTTTTATTTCTGTATATTATGGGGCTTAATCATAAAAATATTTCCGCATTTTACCGACTTTTGATACTATTCCCTACTTGTTTTTGCGAGGTATGAGATGAATCGGCGAGATTTGCTATTAAATGAGATGAATATTCCTCAATGGGTGCTGATAAAACCGCAAGTATTAAAGGGCGATGCGCAAATTCGCTTGGATAAAGCGGTGAAACTGGTTGTGGTATGTGAAGAGAATCATCAAACAAGCGGTCTGTTTTCGGACATTTTATGCGCCTTGCAGTTGCAGCCTAACCAATATCAATGGTTGGATGCAGAACAAGCCTTGCGTTTATTTTTTGAACATCATCCTATTTTTTGGCTAATCCAATCGGAAAGACAAGCGGTTGAAATTGCAAAAAAATTTGCAAATCAGACCGCTTGGCAACATCGTTCGTGGCAAGATTTAACGAGTGTCGCTACAAAACGCCAACTTTGGCAACAAATGGCGGCATTTTGTCAGCATTTTGAGGATAATTATGATTGAAATCATTAATGAATCGGATTTTGACCATTTGTTTGAGATTGAGCAAGCTGCACACCTCGTACCTTGGAGCAAAGGTACATTACTCAATAATCAAGGCGATAAATATTTAAATCTCAAACTGACCGAACAAAATCAAATCGTGGCTTTTGCCATTTGCCAAACCGTATTGGACGAAGCAACTTTATTTAATATCGCTGTTGATCCGAGTTTCCAAGCAAAAGGTTACGGTAAACGCTTATTATCCGCCTTAATTGAAAGACTGCGTGAACAAGGTATCTTAACGCTTTGGTTGGAAGTGCGAGAATCCAATCTCGCCGCACAAAAATTATATGGCGCACTCGGTTTTAATGAAGTCACTATTCGTAAAAATTATTATCCGACCCCGAGTGGCGCAAGAGAAAATGCCGTTGTGATGGCTCTGTATTTATAAATGATTAGGAACATTAAACATAATGACCACTGAAACCCCATTAATGACCTTTGAGGAATTGGATTTAGCTCCTCAACTGTTAAAAGCGCTCAATAAAAAAGGTTACAAACGCCCGACCGCCGTACAAGCGGAAACCATTCCACACGCCCTTGATGGTCGTGATTTACTTGGCTCGGCACCGACTGGTACCGGCAAAACCGCCGCATTTTTATTGCCGGCTATTCAACATTTATTGGATTACCCACGCCGTAAACCGGGGGCGCCACGTATTTTAATTTTAACCCCAACCCGTGAATTGGCGATGCAAGTGGCGGAAGAAGCAGAAGTCTTTGCTGAATTTACCAAACTCAGCATTGCCACCATTACTGGCGGCGTGGCGTATCAAAACCACGGCGAAGTGTTTAACAGCAACCAAGATATTGTAGTCGCGACACCGGGGCGTTTAATGCAATATATCAAAGAAGAAAATTTTGACTGCCGTGCGGTAGAGATTTTGATCTTTGATGAAGCAGACCGTATGTTACAAATGGGTTTTGGGCAAGATGCGGAAAAAATTGCGGCGGAAACCCGTTGGCGTAAACACACGTGGTTATTCTCGGCAACGCTGGAAGGCGAGTTATTGGTGGATTTTACCGACCGTATTTTGGATAACCCGTTAAAAATTGATGCGGAACCAAGCCGCCGTGAGCGTAAAAAAATCCAACAATGGTATTACCATGCGGATAATGTGGAACACAAGACCAAATTACTTGCCCGTTTGATTGCTACGCTGGAAATGGAAAAAGCGATTGTATTCGTTCGCCGCCGTGAAGATGTGCGTGAGTTAAGTGATACGTTACGCAAACGTGGCTTACGTTCAACTTATTTGGAAGGCGATATGGCGCAAACTCAGCGCAACCAAGCGATCACCCGTTTAAAAGACGGTGTAGTGAATGTGTTGGTCGCGACGGATGTTGCTGCCCGTGGTATTGATATTGATGATGTTGATTATGTGATTAACTTCGACTTACCGTACAGTGCAGATACCTATTTGCACCGTATCGGTCGTACTGCGCGTGCTGGTAAAAAAGGATCGGCAATCTCATTGGTGGAAGCGCATGATTACAAACTGTTAGGCAAAATCAAACGCTATACCGAAGAGCAGTTAAAGCCAAGAGTGATTGAAGGTTTAGAGCCTCGCACCAAAGCACCGAAAGACGGTGAGTTAAACACTACGACCAAAAAAGAAAAAGCACGTATTAAAAAACGTAAAGAAGCGAAGAAAGAAGCGGCAAAAGCCAAAGTAAAAGTGCGTCATAAAGATACTAAAAATATTGGTAAACGTCGTAAACCGGCTGCGGAAGCGACAAAATCTGCGTAATACAAGCGGTTGAATTTTTGCAAAATTTTGCGGAAATTCGACCGCTTTTGTTTTCCAGTTTGTAGAGGAAAAGAAATGGATCTATACAACATCCGAGAAGATTATAGTAAACAAGAATTGTCCCAGGCTCATTGCCATGCGGATCCAATTCAGCAATTCGAGCAATGGTTACAGGAAGCGATTACCGCTAAAGCGAATGAGCCGACAGCGATGAACGTTGCCACCGTTCTTGACGGCAAACCGACCAGCCGTATTGTGCTATTAAAAGAGGTGAATTCAAATGGCTTTGTGTTTTTTACCAATTATCAAAGCCGTAAGGGGCAAGCGATTGAGCAAAATCCTTATGCTGCATTAACCTTTTTCTGGGCGGAGTTAGAGCGTTCGGTACGGATTGAAGGACAGATTGAGAAAATTTCAGCTGAGGAATCGGATCGCTATTTTGCCAGCCGTCCTTATACCAGCCGAGTCGGTGCTTGGGCGAGTAATCAGAGTCAAGTGTTAGCCAGTAAAAGCGAGTTGGTGGTAAAGGCGGCATTGATTGCGGCGAAACATCCGTTACAAGTGCCTCGCCCACCACATTGGGGCGGTTATATCGTATTACCGGAACGAATTGAATTTTGGCAGGGCAGACCAAGTCGTTTGCACGATCGCATTTGTTATCGCCTTGTTGAAGGAAAGTGGCATAAAGAAAGGTTATCGCCATAAGGTGGCAGAAATAAAAAATGGTGGGAAATCCCACCATTTTTTGTTGATTTGCCTGAATCAGTCGAAAGACTTTTAGTCAGCAAGTTTTGTACCGTACAGATAAGTGTAACCGAACGGACTTTGTTGGTAGTCTTGTACACGTTTGCTGGTCGGTGCAAAGTTAATTGAGTGTGCCACGTTAATCCACGGTGCTTGTTCTCTTAACAATACTTGTGCCTGTTCGTAGAGTTTAGTACGTTCCGCTTTATCCGATAAGCCGAGTGCTTTATCTAATAACGCATCTAGCTCTGGGCTGTTAAAACGAGCATAGTTACTGTTACCGATGTTTACCGAACCGAATAACGGCGATAAGAAGTTATCCGGATCACCGTTATCGCCCGACCAACCGTAAGTACCGGCAGTGAATTCGCCTGCTTTTGAACGTTTAATATAATCACCCCATTCATAAGTGACTAGTTTCGCTTTTACCCCGATTTTTGCCCAGTCTGCCTGAATAATTTCAGACATACGGCGTGGGTTCGGATTTGATGCACGCACGACCGGTTGTACCCAAAGTTCAGTTTCAAAACCGTTCGGATAGCCTGCTTCTGCGAGTAATTGTTTCGCTTTTTCAATATTAAATTCCGATTCCGCTAAGCTGTCGTTGTAGCCCCAAATGGTTGGCGGTAACGGATTTTTTGCCGCAATACCGGCACCTTGGTAAACCACATCAATAATTGCTTTTTTATCAACCGCAAGATTTAACGCTTGACGTACTTTCACATTATCAAACGGTGCTTTTTCGGTGTTAAATGCAACATAAGCGATATTTAAACCCGGTTGTGAAAGTAATTGCACTTTCGGATCGGTTTTCATTTTTTCAATATCGGTTGCATTCGGGAAGTCGATTAAATCGCACTGACCTGCTTGTAATTTTGCATAACGAGCGGTTGCATCCGGTACAATTTCAAAAATTAAGCGGTCAAAATCTGCTTTGCCATTCCAATAATCTTTATGTGCAACATAGCGGCTTGCCTGATCTAACACGTAACCGGTAAAGGCGAATGGACCGGTACCAATCGGTGTACTGTCAATTACTTCTGGCGTACCCGCTTTTAACATTTTGTCGGCGTATTCCGCAGAATAGATTGAAGTGAAGTCCATACCTAAACTTGAAACGAAGGTCGCATCACGTTTGGTTAAGGTAAATTTCACCGTATGATCATCCACTTTCTCAACCGATTTTAATAAGGTTGGGAATTTCATCGCTTTAAAGTACGGATAAGTTGCTTTTGAAACCGTATGATAAGGATGATTCGGATCTAACTGACGGTTAAATGAAAATACCACGTCATCCGCATTGAAATCACGGCTTGGTGTGAATGCTTTATTTGAATGGAATTTCACGCCTTTACGTAGGTGGAAAGTGTAAGTTAAACCGTCTTCGGATACATCCCAAGATTCAGCTAACGCCGGCTCGATCTCAGTTGAACCGCGTTTAAATTCAACTAAACGGTTATAAACTTGTTGGGAACTCGCATTGTACGAAATGCCGTCCATTGCCAGTGCCGGGCTGAAATATTGTGGTGAACGGCTAACGCAGTTCACGAAAGTTTTTTCGGCTACCGGTTTCGCAGTTGTTTTAGTATCAGTATTTTTGTCATCACAAGCGGTTAAGGCAAGTGCTACTAATACACCTGCACTTACTTTAGTTAAAGTCGCTAATTTCATAAGTGCGTCTCCAAGTAGGATTTTAAATAAATCGCAAAATAAAAAGTTGCGAGAGATTACCCTTTCTGAACAATGGAGTAAAGAACAAAAGGCATTTCGTTATAACGAAAAGATATAAAAAGCAGTCTGATTCCTCTCGAATTTTGCAAAAAAGTGAGAAATCAGACCGCTTGTTCACGGAGATTCAATCAGAGAATTAGTACATACCTTCACGCTCTTCACGGGTACTGATGTAGATATTTTTCACTTGTGTGTAAGCGTCCAACATCATTTGGTGGGTTTCACGCCCAATACCTGAGGATTTATAACCGCCAAATGGCGCGCCTGCCAGCAGAATATTGTAGCAATTTACCCAAACACGACCGGTTTCAATCGCTTGTGCAACACGTAATGCACGGTTAATGTCTTTGGTCCAAACGCCGCCACCTAAGCCGTATTCCGAATCGTTCGCCATTCGAATAACATCTTCTTCGGTTTTAAATTTAATCACGGTTGCCACCGGCCCGAAGATTTCCTCTTGAGCAATTCGGTTGTTATTATCTTTCGATTCAATTAAAGTCGGCTCGACAAATTCGCCATTGGCTAGGTTATCGGCTAAGACTTTTTTACCGCCGGTAATGATGCGGCAGCCTTCTTCTTCACCAATTTTCACATATTTTAAAATGGTGTTAAGTTGTCCTGCATTGACCTGTGCGCCCATTTGCGTGTCGTCTTCCCATGGTAAGCCGACTTTGACTTTCTTAAATTCTTCGGCTAGAGCTGCGATAAATTTATCATAAATGCCTTCTTGCACGAAGATGCGTGAACCGGCACAACATACTTGCCCTTGATTGAATAAAATCCCTTTTTGTGCACCTTCCAATGCTTTGTCGAACGGCATATCGTCAAAGAAAATATTGGCTGATTTACCACCTAATTCTAGGGTTGCCGGAATGAGTAATTCAGCAGCGGAAACCGCAATATGACGACCCACTTCGGTTGAACCGGTAAATGCCAATTTATTAAAGCCTTTGTGTTTAAGCATGTATTCGCCGGATTTTGAACCTTTGCCGGTAATCACATTTAATACGCCTTTCGGTAGTAAATGATTAATTTTTTGTGCAAAAGATAACAGGCTTAACGAAGTGGTGCTGGAAGGGTGAATGACTACAGTACAGCCGGCAGCAAGAGCCGGTGCGATTTTCCACGCCGCCATTAGGAACGGGAAATTCCACGGAATAATTTGTCCGACTACGCCGATGGGCTCGCGTAGTACGAGAGAAAGTTCTTCTTGATTGATTTGATTTAAGCTACCCTCACCAGCACGAATGGCACTGGCGAAATAACGGAAATGGTCGGATGCTAACGGAATATCCGCCGCTCGGGTTTCACGAATCGGTTTACCGTTATCCAGCGTTTCTTGCAAAGCGAATAATTCACCGTGTTCATCAATCACATCAGCAATTTTATTTAAGATTGCGGCACGTTCCGCAGCGGTGGTTTTTCGCCAAGATTTAAATGCTTGTTGCGCTGCCGTAACTGCTGCATCAACGTCAGCATTGGTCGCATCAACAAAGTGTGCCAATACATCACCGTTTGCCGGATTGTAAGAAGCAAGTAAATCCTTACCACTGCCTTGAGTCCATTCGCCATTGATTAATAAGCCATACGTTTTATCAAAAACATTGAGATTTTTCATCGCTTTGCTCCTAGGTTTATTACGGGAAATAAACTATTACTGAGCGAATAATATGCGCTTAGAATTTAATCTGGCAATGTTTTTGTTAAAAAAATGTGAAAAGTGTGAAGTGGTTCGCAAAATTTGAAGAGCATTAATTGGAGGTAAAAAATAAGGACGCTGTAGCGTCCTTATCAAGAGAATTAACTCTTATTGTTTTGGTACACCGATTGGTAATACTGTGCGACCGAAGCTTTCATTGATGATTTCTGCCGCCGCTAAGTAGAACGCTAATAATGCAGTTAATAAACCGAAGTTACCACCGATGTGAGTAAGTGAGTGATCACCGGTGAAATCGCCTGCCGCTAATAAGTAGAAGGTGATGGTTAATGCTAAGAAGATTGCTTGTAATGCACGTGCTTTTGCTAATGTACCGATAAACATCATGAATGTGAATGTACCCCAAGCCACTAAGTACCAGCCGATGAACGGTGCAGTTACGCCTTCAGCGAAGAATACTTTGAATAATGCGAATGACCACCAGAAAGCACCGTAACTAGTGAATGCAGTGAAACCAAAAGTGTTACCTTTTGAAAATTCAAACATACCTGCGATCATTTGTGCAGTACCACCGAAAGCGAAACCCATTGCAAGCACTAAGCCTACGTTTTCGCCACCAAATGTACCGTTGTTGATTAAGCTAAGTAACCAAGTTGTTAATGCAAAGCCGCATAAACCTAATGGACCCGGATTCGCAGTTAAAGAGTTATGATTTGACATTTAAGACCTCAAGTCGTTGTTTAATGTTTAAAGTATTCGTCCTTCCGATTGGAAGGACGTTTGAGTTGCAAGAAATAACAAGCGGTTGTTATTTCTTCAAATTTTGCAAATAACTATTTGCCCGTTTTTAGCAAATTCCAGTATTTTTCGTAGATTTCAACGGCTTTGCCTACGTCTGCTTGCAAGATGCCTTTATTAATTTCCTCTTTCGGCGGGAAAATTAACGGGTCATTGACAAGCTCTGGAGAAAGCAGACTTTTTACACCCTCATTCGGCATAGAAAAGCCCATGGTTTCGATTACTTCTTTCGCACTTTCAGGGCGTAATAAGAAATCGATAAATTTATGTGCCGCGTCTTTATTTACCGCACTTTTGGGAATCACATAGTTATCCATCCAAATCACGGCTCCTTCTTTCGGGAACACAAATTTTAAATCCGGATTTTCACTTTTAGCACGGTGCGCCGAACCGCTCCATTGCATCCCTACGGAAACTTCACCTTGTAAATAAGGCATCTCCGGTGAATCCGAATTAAAAACTAACACATTCGGTACTAATTTTTGTAAACGCTGATAAGCGCTTTGAATTTCTTGTTCGTTTTCGCTATTCGGTGATTTACCATCAAGTAATAAGGCAATATGAAACACTTCACGCGGATCGTTCATCATCAGCAATTTGCCTTTATACTCATCACGCCATAAATCCCCCCAGCTTGAAATGGTACTTGGATCAAAATCTTGTGAATTCACCCCGATACCGGTTAAACCATACACATAAGGCAGAGAGTATTTATTTTCCGGGTCGAACGGCTTTGCCATCAGTTCCGGCGTAACATAATTTAAGTTAGTTAATTTGCTTTTATCTAACTCGGCAAGCATTCCTTCTCTTGCCATTTTGCCAACATAGTAGCTGGAAGGAAATACGATGTCATAACCTTTTGAATTTGAAAGTTTTAACTTCGAATACATTTCTTCATTACTTTCAAATGTCGAATAAATGACTTCAATTCCCGTTTCTTTGGTGAATTTTTCTAGGAGTGATGAAGGTACGTATTCCGTCCAGTTATAAACGTATAATTTCTCAGCAGCTTGTGCGGTGAGTGCAGAAAACGCAAGGCTTAATACAGCAAGTTTTGCTAAAAATGCACGACCGAATTTAATCAATTTTTTTATCCTCTGAAAAAGGTCAATAAAAAACTAGGCGTAATACCTAGTCCAAAAGCATGAAATTATAGCGATAACTGTGCATAGTTTCTATAAATTGTCGTTAAAATTGTAAAATTTTTTGTTTATTTGACCGCTTGTATTGACTGAATATATTAAAATACATAAATCTATTTTAATGCTAATAATTTTTAATTAGAATGGTTAGAATGGTCTTCCTTTTATTTAGTTGGAGCTATTGTGTTTTTAATTGAAAATGCGACTTTTACTATTCCTACTCGAACTTTACTCCATTCAATCTCTTTGCAATTCGAGCAAGGTAAAGTGTACGGTTTAATTGGACATAATGGCTCAGGTAAATCTACACTCATCAAATTATTGGCAAAACAAGAACAAGTATCGGCAGGTAAAATTCTATTTAATCAGCAAGAGCTTAGCCGATGGTCATCACGAGATTTTGCCAAACAAGTCGCTTATCTTCCTCAACATCTTCCGCAAGCTACCAATCTGCCCGCCAGAGAGCTTATCGCCATGGGGCGCTATGCGTGGAACGGCTTATTCGGTTCTAATAAACAAAAAGATCATGAAGCCATCGAGAGAGCTTTAGCCTTAACCCATACCGAACAGTTTGCCGAGCAGTTGGTGGATACGCTTTCTGGCGGTGAGCGTTCTCGCATTTGGCTGGCAATGTTATTGGCGCAACAAAGCAAATTCTTGTTGTTAGACGAACCGCTCGCCGCCTTGGACATCGCTCATCAAGTAGAAGTGATGGAATTGGTCAAAAAATTGGCACATGAGCTGAATTTAGGTGTGATTATTGTGATTCACGATATTAATTTGGCAGCACGTTATTGTGATCAGCTTGTGGCGTTGCATAGCGGCAAATTATTGGCGCAGGGGGATGCGTTTGAGATTGTAAACAGCCAGAAATTAAAACAAATTTACGGCATTGATCTGAATGTGATAAAACACCCTGAAACCAAACGACCGGTGAGTTTTTATTGATGAAACAACTTATTTTTTTACCACGGAACACACAGAAAAACACAGAAAATATTTATCGTATTTTCCGTGGGGTTCCGTGTAATTCTGTGGTTAAAACGCTACAAGCGGTCGTTTTTGTGCTTTTTTTTGCAATGTCTTTCGGGGTAAAGGCAAAATCTTTTGCGACCTTGGATTGGACGGTTGCCGAAACATTAATTGCGTTAGGTGAGAAACCGGTGGCGGTCGGTGATGTAAAAAGTTATCAGCAGTGGGTCAGTGAACCGGCGTTACCGCATGATACTTTAGATCTCGGCGTGCGAATGCAGCCGAATCCGGAACAGATTCTTGCCTTAAAACAGGGCGATCACGATTTGCATTTTATTAATAGCAGCTTTTACGCTCAAGCCTCCGCAACGCTCGAGCCGTTTTCGACTGTGACATTAGTCGATTTTTATACGGAAGGCAATGCTTGGCAAAATATTGTGAATGCCAGCCGTAAAGTAGCGTTGATTGCTGATAAACAAACGGAATTTGAGCAGCTCATGACCAACTATTGGCAAAAAATTGGTGAAATTCGACCGCTTGTTCAACCTTATTTGGAGCGCCCAATTGCCTTGGTACAGTTTATTGATACACGTCATTTACGCATTTATGCCGCAAACAGCCCGTTTGGTGCGGTGTTATCACAACTCGGCTTTCTCAATGCGTGGAACGGTTTGCAAAATGCGTGGGGCTTTGAGACGATTGATGTCACTCAGTTAGCCAAACTTGCGCCGAATAGCCGTTTAGTAGTGGTAAAACCGTATCCGGCGAACATCGGCTCCGCTTTGCGCTACAACACCTTATGGCAACGTTTAGCCATGGCGAAAGATCCGTTAATTTTACCGGCGGTTTGGACATTCGGCGGTATTCCTTCCGCCCAACGTTTTGCCGAAATGTTTGCTAACGGGTTATTGCATGGAGGCGAACAATGGTAAAAGCGAGCAAATTATTGTTCAGCGGATTAGCCGTGCTGTTTTTTGGACTGCTGCTGACCGTATTAATGCTACAACTGCCGGACGGAAGCGGGTTGGTTTCGTTATTTTTGCCAAGTGAAAATTTGGAACTATTGCTGATTCAAAGCTATAGCTTGCCTCGTATTGTAATGGCATTGTTGGCAGGCGGAATTTTAGGTTTAGCAAGCCTGTTATTACAACAAGTGATGGCGAATCCGTTAGCATCGGATAATACGCTTGGCATTAGTAGTGGCGCACAATTTGCTTTATTTTTAACTGCAATTTTTTTACCGGATTGGTTGGAATACGGCTCAAGTGCAGTGGCATTAATCGGTGCGGCACTTAGCCTGATTTTAGTGCTAAGTTTGGCAATGCGAAAAACAATGTCGCCGTTATTGCTGATTCTTGCCGGCTTAGTGGTAAATTTGTATTTCGGTTCGTTTTCCGCGTTGATGATGCTGTTTTATCCGGAAGAATCTCGAGGTTTGGCGCAATGGGGCGCCGGTTCTTTAGTGCAAGAGAGTTGGCGGGACTCGTTATTGCTGATTGCTCAAACCATACCGGCTTTATTATTGATCGGTTTATTGATTCGTCCGCTAACCATTTTGGTGTTAAATGATGCGAATGCGCAGAGCTTAGGTGTGCCGGTCGCAAAATTGCGGGTCATTGGCGTATTGATTGCGGCATTTTTAATTGCGGTTGTGGTGGCGAAAGTCGGTATGTTGGGTTTTATCGGCTTGGCTTCGGCAACCATCGTGCGCCAACTGCATATTCGCCGTTTTAGTCATCAACTATATGCTACTTTTGTGTTGGGGGCATTATTGTTGGCAAATACGGATTTGCTGTTACAGTTATTTGCCTTTTTTAGCGGTATGCATTTACCAACCGGTGCGGTGGTCGCTTTATTAGGTACACCATTGTTACTTTGGCTAATGTTTGGTGCTTTGCCGCATAGCGGACGTTTGCAAGAAGCGGATTCGCAAAAAATTCGCCAATTTAGACCGCTTGTACTTGGCTTGATTTTAGCCGGTTTAGTTTTGGCGATTTGCTTATCGTTATTTGTCGGTAAAGAGATTAGTGGCTGGCAGTGGACACAACAATGCGAGTTAATAGCATTGCGTTTGCCTCGCTTAATGACGGCAATTGCGGTCGGGATTTTATTGTCGGTTGCCGGTGTGATTTTACAGCGTTTAACACTAAATCCAATGGCAAGCCCCGAGTTATTAGGGGTATCTTCCGGCACTTCGATGGGGGTCTTAGCCGCTTTATTTCTGTTTGGTGTACAGCAAACCGAATGGTTTTGGCTGGCAGGGATTCTCGGCGCTTGTGTTGCATTATTGGTATTAACTGCAATCAATCAGCGTAGCGGTATGTTGCCGGAAAAAGTATTACTGACCGGTATTAGCTTATCGGCATTGTTTGATACCTTACAGCGTTTAGCGATTGCCAGCGGTAATCCTCGAGCGAATCAGTTGATTGCGTGGACATCTGGTTCAACTCAAAACGTGAGCAATGAATTGGCTATCGGCTTGCTAGCGGTCAGTTTTATGTTACTTTTTGCAAGTTTGATTTTTAGCCGTTGGCTCGCTTTACTGGCGTTACAAGCCCCCATGGCACAATCACTCGGTTTAAATCTTAAACAAGTTCGCTGGTGCTTAATTTTATTTAGTGCGTTATTAACTGCACTAGCAACCTTGGTTATCGGGCCATTAAGCTTTATCGGTTTACTGGTGCCGCAAATGGTGCGTTTTTTAGGGGTAAAAAAAGTTCCGCAACAGATTTTGATTTCAGCCTGTTTGGGTGGATTAATTATGTCACTTGCCGATTGGTTCGGCAGGCAGTTACTATTTCCGTATGAAATTCCAGCAGGGTTAGTTGCTACATTAGTCGGTGGAACTTATTTTTTATTAATGCTAAGAAGGGTTTAACCTTCATAAAAATTCTTAATAACATTTTAGGGTGAATAAAATGAAAAAAACGTTTTTCTATTCGACAGTTGCTTCGGCAGTTGCCTTAGCAATCTCACCGGCAATCGCACAAGAAACCGCAGTATTGGATGAGGTGTCGGTGGTTTCTTCCGGTTCAATGTACAAAATGGGCGAAGTGCCGGTACATCAAGCTAAATCAGCGGTCGCAATCAGCCGTGAAGATTTGGATAAACAAGATGTGAAAAAAGCGGACGAAATCGGGCGTTATCAGGCTGGTTTTGCTAACCAAGTATTTGGCAACGATACCAATACCAATTGGTTCCGAGTTCGTGGTACGGAAGTGTCGCAAGCTGTGGACGGCTTACCGACTTTTAGCTACGGCTTTTTTACACCTTACGTGGAAACGTTCGGTTTAGAAGCGGTAGAGGTGACTAAAGGCGCAGATTCAATGACGTTTGGTGCGGCAAATTCAGGCGGTTTAATTAACTATGTCACTAAGCGTGCGCACCGAGATCAAATCGGTCGTGGTGAATTTAAAACGAATTTCGGCAGCAATAATTTGTATGGCTTCGGTGCGGATTACACCGGCAAAATTACCGATGATGAAAATGTTCGCTATCGTGTCGTGGCTTCATTAAACCATGCGGATGGGGAATGGAAAGATACCGATAATAAAACGGTTTATATTGCGCCAAGTCTTGAATGGGATATTTCGGATCGTACTCGTTTAAGTATTTTAACTAGTTATCAAAAGGATAGCGGTACACCAAGTTCTAATTTCTATCCGCAAGAAGGGACGTTACGCGCATTGCCGGACGGTTCATACTATAGTCGAAACGTAAACTTTGGTGATCCTGTAAATGATCATGAAGAGAATAAACAATACGGTATCGGTTATGAATTAAATCATGATTTTGGCAATGGCTTGCGCGCAAACTCAAGCTATCGCTACAGCCATGTAGAAAATAATCACCGAGGCGGTTACATTTATCCGTCAGCGTATGCGGCGGATTGGTCGGCAATTGCACCAAGTGCAAATGGCTATAATGTATCGGGTCAAACCGTATTTAATCAGGGTAAAGCGATTTCACACTCAACGGATAACCGTATTAGTTGGGATTTCAAAAACGATTGGTTAAAAAATACGGTGGTAGTCGGTACGGATTATCGCCACAACAAAGTGGATGCTCAATATAGCCTATATGCGTTAGGTTATACGGCAAATTTACGTAATTATCGTGCAACCTGGAACCAAACAGGAACACCGGTTGGTACGGATACGCATATTAAATCTCGTCAGCTAGGTTTCTATTTACAAAATCAGGCTCGTATTGCGGATAAATATATCTTAGGTTTTGGCATTCGTCATGATCGTGCGCGTCAAAACGAATATACCTCTGATAAAACGGTTAAAAACAATCATACTTCATACTCCGGCTCATTAATGTATGAAGGCGCATACGGTTTAAATCCATACTTTAGTTATAGCGAATCGTTCCGCCTACCGGTCGGTTTAAGTGGTAATCAGTCGCTGTATGATCCGAATATCACTCGCCAATATGAGCTCGGGGTGAAATATCTGCCGACTTGGTTAGATGGGGTGATTACGCTTGCCGGATTCCGTGCGAAAGATACTGGTGCATTAGTGAATAATGGCACAGGTGCAACGATCAGCAGTGCCGATCCAATTTATCGCAAGGGCTTTGAGCTTCAAGCGGATGTGAACTTGACTGAAAATTGGAATGCAACCGTAGCTTACACTTATACGAAAGCGGAAAGTAAAGCGGCAACCGGTGAGAAAACTCGTCAGTCTCTGATTCCGACCAATACTTTAGCGGCTCGTACCGCTTATAACTTTACTGATGGCGTATTAAACGGCTTAATGGTAGGAGCGGGTGTACGTTATTTAGGGCATAGCGTAACTTCAAAAGGCTCGCTCTATTCACACGCTCGTGTGCCGAGTGCAACGGTGGTGGATTTAATGGCTCGTTATAATATCAATCAAAACTGGTCGGCACAGCTTAATGTGGATAACCTAGGCAATCGTAAGTATGTCGCTGCTTGTGACTACTACTGCTACTATGGTGCGGAACGTAAAGTAAATGCCACAGTAAGTTACAAATTCTAATTTGCAAAACCTATCAAAAGGGCTGATAATTTCAGCTCTTTTTTATCATAATCATAAGGAAACAATATGCAATTTAAAGACTATTTAGCAACCTTCTCAACGGTTGATCATCTTGCCGGTTTAAATGTGTGTAACGCACAAGGGAAGGTGATTCATCATATTCCAGCAGTGGAAGGTAAATTGGGTTCACTTAAACTGTACAATGCATTGGCGTCAAAATTTGACGGGAAATTAACCGCTTCAGCGGCACAACAAGGTATTGAATGGTTTGCCGAACAGGTGGAAGACGCAAAACAAAATGCCGGTAAACACCCGAATATCGACTTATTATTTAAAGTCATTAACGAAGATTTAGCATTAACGCTTGAGCCTGTCGCTAAGTAATTATCGTGAAGTAATTCACAAACAACAAGCGGTCGGAATTTGCAAAAAATTTGCAGAATCCGACCGCTTGCTTTTAGGGAAAGCTGAGTATTATTTAGTTAATAAATCCAATGCTTCTTGGTATTTTGCCACGGTTTTTTCAATCACGTCCGCCGGTACTTTCGGTGCCGGAGCTTGCTTATTCCAACCGCTGTTTTCCAGCCAATCACGCACAAATTGTTTGTCGAATGACGGCGGATTTGTACCTTCTTGATAAGTCTCTACCGACCAAAAACGGCTTGAATCAGGTGTTAAAACCTCGTCCATTAACGTTAGTGTACCATTCTCATCTAAACCGAATTCAAATTTGGTATCGCAGATAATCATGCCTTTAGTAAGCGCATATTCTGCAGCTTCGGTATAAAGCGCAATTGCCGCATCACGTACTTTTGCTGCTAATTCCGCACCGATTTGGCGTTCGCATTCTTCGTATGAGATGTTAATATCATGATCGCCTACTTCTGCTTTGCTTGACGGCGTGAAAATTGGTTGTGGCAATTTGCTTGCTTCTACCAAACCTGCCGGTAATTTTAAGCCGCAAATCGTGCCGGTTTGATTATAGTCTTTTAAACCCGAACCGGTTAAATAACCACGTACGATCGATTCGATTTTTACCGGTGTTAAGCGTTTACAAACTACGGCACGGTGCTGAATAGCTTCCGCTTCTTCTTTCGGTAAAACATCAAAAACGGAATCGCCAGTGAAATGATTCGGCATAATGTGAGCTAATTTTTGGAACCAGAAATTAGAAATTTGGGTAAGGATTTCGCCTTTACGAGGAATCGGATCATCTAAGATCACATCAAATGCGGATAAACGGTCGGTGGCGACCATCAACATACGTTTATCATCAATTTCATAAAGATCACGTACTTTTCCCGAATAGATTTTTTTTAAGCTAATTTGCATGGTTAAAAATTCCTTTAGAACAAAAAATTAAGCGAATTATACTCTTTTACGCAAACGATTGCGAATTTATTCTAAAAGAAGAAATTTTTATCAAAAAACAGCTTGCAATCTATAAATTTTGAGCGTATTCTAAAAAGCAATTCAACAAATTTATATTGGGAAACTTATTATGAACTTTATCCGTACTCATCATCACCATCATTCAACCTGATATCTTTCGGGCATTTGAGTGTGGTCGGAAGATAGCAAAGCTTCCGAGTACGTATAAATCGCAACCGCATATCGTAGCTAAATACATAACCTCTCGGAAGGCAACTTTCGAGAGGTTTTTTATATCCGAAATTTAAACACAACATGGGGAAAGACAAAATGACAACCACAAATCGCTTACGTATCGCCTTGCAAAAGAAAGGGCGTTTAAGCAAAGATTGCAACGAATTACTCAAACAATGCGGGGTAAAAATTAACTGGAACGAACAGCGCTTAATCGCTTATGCGGAAAATATGCCGATTGAAATTTTACGTGTGCGTGATGACGATATCCCAGGCTTGGTTTTTGAAGGCGTAGTGGATCTCGGCGTGATTGGTGAAAATGTATTGGAAGAAGAGGAACTAGGCCGTCTTGCCGCCGGCGAAAAAGTCGAATATAAAAAATTACGCACCTTGGATTTTGGCGGCTGCCGTTTGTCGCTGGCGATTGATTGTGACCGCACTTATAACGGTGTGCAGGATTTTGTTAATTCACGTATTGCCACCAGCTATCCGAACTTACTAAAACGCTATATGAACGAAAAGGGCGTTGCATTTAAAAGCACCTTACTTAACGGCTCTGTCGAAGTTGCCCCTTCCGCCGGTTTAGCCGATGCGATTTGCGATTTGGTTTCATCCGGCGCAACATTAGAGGCTAATGGCTTAAAAGAAGTGGAAGTGATTTATCAATCCAAAGCCTGCCTGATTCAACGTGCTGGACCGCTTTCAGCCGAAAAACAAGCGTTAGCCGATCGGCTACTCACCCGAATTCAAGGCGTACAACAAGCAGCGGAAAGTAAATACATTATGCTGCACGCCCCAAAAGATAAACTCAAAGAAATCACCGCACTTTTACCAGGAGTGGAGAACCCAACCATTCTCCCGCTCGCTAATGATTCAGCCCGTGTCGCAATGCACGTCGTCAGCCAAGAAAACCTATTCTGGGAAACCATGGAACAACTCAAAGCAATGGGCGCAAGTTCAGTGCTTGTGCTACCGATTGAGAAGATGTTGGCTTAAAAATCTTCCCTCTTTCGTAAAGAGGAGCTGGGGGAGATTTAAAAACGAAAATGGAGAACAATATGCAAACCCTAATTTGGAAAAACCTAACCGAACAACAACGCAAAGCGGCGCTGACTCGCCCTGCGATTAACTCTTCGCTCAATATTCAACAAGCGGTCGATTCTATTCGTGAAAATGTATTGGCAAATGGCGACAAGGCATTATTTGAGCTGTCGGAAAAATTCGATAAAGTCAAATTGTTTAGCCTTGTTGTTTCAAAAGCACAGATCCAAGCGGCAAGTGATCGTTTATCAGATGAGTTAAAACAGGCGATCCAAAATGCCAAAGCGAATATTGAAAAATTTCACACTGCTCAAATTCTGCAACCTGTGGACATCGAAACTCAATCGGGGGTGCGTTGCCAAGTGGTAACACGCCCGATCAACCGTGTCGGCTTGTACATTCCGGGCGGTTCTGCACCGCTGTTCTCAACCGTGTTAATGCTCGCCATTCCCGCCAAAATTGCGGGCTGTAAAAAAGTGGTACTTTGTTCACCACCACCGATTGCCGATGCGATTTTATATGCGGCGAATTTATGTGGTGTGGAAACCATTTACCAAGTGGGCGGTGCGCAGGCGATTGTAGCAATGGCGTTCGGTACGCAGACGGTCGCCAAAGTCGATAAAATTTTCGGGCCGGGCAACGCCTTTGTTACCGAGGCGAAACGCCAAGTGTCGCAGTCGGTCAATGGGGCGGCGATGGATATGCAGGCAGGGCCGTCCGAAGTGCTGGTGTTGGCGGACGAATTTGCCGATCCTGATTTTGTGGCAAGCGATTTACTCTCGCAAGCCGAACACGGGGCGGACAGCCAAGTAATTTTGGTTACGCCAAGCCAAGCCCTCGCCCAAGCGGTCGAACAGGCAATCGAACGTCAGCTTGCAAAATTACCGAGAAAAGAGACCGCTTGCAAAGCGTTGGAACACAGCCGAATTTTCATCGCCGAAAGCCTTGCACAAGCGGTCGAAATCAGCAACGAATATGCACCCGAACATTTGGTGGTGCAGGTCGAAAACGCTCGTGCATTACTCGATAAGCTTGACAACGCGGGCTCAATTTTCTTGGGGGCGTACAGCCCTGAAAGTATGGGCGACTATGCCAGTGGCACCAACCACGTTCTGCCGACCTACGGCTACACTCGCACTACGTCAAGTCTTGGTTTAGCCGATTTCAGCAAGCGAATGACCGTGCAAGAACTCACCCCGCAAGGCTTTCAAGATCTCGCCCCAACCGTGATCGCTATGGCAGAGGCGGAACAGTTAGAGGCACACAAACAGGCGGTGGCGGTGCGGTTGGCAAAAATACCTCAAAATCAACCATAAATTTAAGGAAACAAAATGCGAAAATTTATCTATATATTGATTGTAATTTTACTCTTAGTGCTATTTATCAAACCTACTATCCAAGAATTTTTTGCCAAAGATGATTGCTTGGATAGAGGTGGCAGTTATAACGCTCAAAGTCAAATTTGCGAAGGGGCAAGATCGCCCAATTAACCAGCTCAAATAAGGAAAAATATGCAAATCACAAAACTCTCTCGGAAAAATATCCAAGCCCTCACCCCTTATCAATCGGCGCGCCGTTTGGGGGGCAAGGGCGATGTGTGGCTGAACGCCAACGAATACCCGACTTCGCCCGATTTTGATCTCTCGGCTCGCCAATTTAACCGCTATCCAGAGGCTCAACCCACTGCCGTGATCAATGGCTATGCCCAATATGCTGGCGTAAAGCCCGAAAATGTGCTGGTTAGCCGTGGCGGTGATGAGAGCATTGAGCTGATTATCCGTGCTTTTTGCGAGGCGAATGATAGCGTGCTGTATTGTCCGCCGACCTACGGAATGTATGGCGTGAGTGCCGAAACTTGTGGCGTGGCGGTGAAAACCGTTCCTTTGACGGCGGATTTTCAGCTCAATTTGCCCGAAATCGCTCACCATCTGGACGGCGTGAAAGTGGTGTTTGTGTGCAGCCCGAACAACCCGACTGGGGGGCTAATCAAGCGGTCGGATTTGCTCGAACTTTTGCAAATGACGGCAGGGCGTGCGATTGTGGTGGTGGACGAGGCGTACATCGACTTCTGCCCAACTGCGACAATGGCGAATGAGCTGGCGAATTTTCCGCATTTGGCGATTATCCGCACCCTATCCAAAGCCTTTGCCCTAGCAGGCTTGCGGTGCGGTTTCACCCTTGCTAATCCTGAGCTGATCGGCGTGTTGCAAAAAGTGATCGCCCCTTATCCGTTGCCTGTGCCTGTGTCGGATATTGCCGCCCAAGCCTTAACCGAGCAGGGTTTAGCAGAGATGAAACAACGTGTGGCAAATGTGCTAGAAAACCGTATGTGGCTAATCGAACAGCTTAAAACCATTCCAAGTGTGGTGGAAATCTTTGACGCTGAAGCCAACTATGTTCTTGTCAAGTTCCAAGACGGACAAAAAGTGTTTAAAGCATTGTGGGAAAAAGGCATTATTTTGCGAGACCAACACAAAGCATTGGGATTGCAGAATTGTATTCGGATTAGTATTGGTACAAGATATGAGCTAGAGAAAGTAGTCGAAGGGATTAGAAATGCCTAGCACGAGCCGTGCTAGGCTAAATAAGCACAGCCACTCTGCGGCTGATAATAAAAATAAATAGAGCTACAAAGTAGCTCAGATTATCGAACCACACACGGCTCGTGTGTGGACACTTATATAGAAAAAGGAGAAATATGAGCTATACCAAACTTTTTTATCATATTGTTTTTCGTACCTTACAAAGTATTCCGGCAATTAACGAAGAAAATGAGAAAGAGTTGTACCAATATATTTGGGCATTTTGTCAGCAACAAAAATGCACTTTACATCGCATAAATGGAATGCCTGATCATTTAAGCCCAGCTCCTTTGGAGCTGATAAGATAGAAAAATAGAGCCGCAGTGGCTCAGATTAAGTAGCTCCATACGGCTCGTATGGGGTATAACAGGAGCAAACATGACACAACCAACCCTTTTTATCGACCGAGACGGCACGCTCATTGACGAGCCCAAAACCGATTTTCAAATTGATAGTTTAGAAAAATTACAATTTGAGCCGAATGTGATTCCTGCATTATTAAAATTAAAACCCTATTACCGTTTTGTGATGGTCAGCAATCAAGACGCCTTAGGCACGCCTAAATTTCCGCAAGAAAATTTTGATAAACCGCACAATGCGATGATGAAATTATTTAATTCACAAGGTATTTATTTTGATGAAGTGTTAATTTGTCCGCACGCCCCAGAGGATAATTGTGAATGTCGTAAACCTAAAACCAAATTATTAAAAAAATATATCGAACAAAATTTATTTGATCCTAAAACCAGTTTTGTTATTGGCGACCGTGAAACCGATTTAAAACTGGCCGAAAATTTAGAGATTCAAGGTTTACAATATCACCCAGAAAAATTAAATTGGGATCTAATTGTGGAAAAATTATTGCCAAAAACGACCGCTTGTGAACGCCAACCTCGCTATGCGGAAGTGGTTCGCACCACCAAAGAAACCGACATCAAAGTGCAGGTGTGGCTCGATGAGACTGGCGTGAGCGAAATCAGCACCGGCGTGGGCTTTTTCGACCATATGCTCGACCAAATCGCCACCCACGGCGGTTTTAGAATGAATGTGCAATGCAAAGGCGACTTGTGGATTGACGAACACCACACCGTTGAAGACACTGCCCTTGCCCTTGGCACTGCGTTAAAACAAGCCATCGGCGACAAACGAGGTATCGCCCGTTTTGGTTTCATGTTACCAATGGACGAATGCCAAGCCCAATGTGCAATGGATTTATCCGGCAGACCGTTTATTAAATTCAAAGCAGATTTCAAGCGTGAAAAAGTGGGTGATTTCAGCACCGAATTGACGGAGCATTTCTTCCAATCCATCGCTTTCACCATGCTCGCCACCTTGCACATCAAGGCCAAAGGCGACAATGATCATCACAAAATCGAAAGCCTGTTTAAAGTGTTCGGCAGAACCTTACGACAAGCGATTCGAATTGAAGGGAATGAATTGCCGAGTTCGAAGGGAGTGTTGTGATTTTCGGCAAAATGTCAATAATATGAACGGTAGGGACACACTGCGTGTGTCCGTCGTGAAAACGGAGCGTGATTTAAAATGGACGCACGCAGTGCGTCCCTACAATTACGTTGAAAAAGTGTGGTTGGGTTTTGCAAAGTTTTTTTTGGGGAATTTGACTGTTTGTAAGTTATAAAGGACATATAATTATTATGGTTTCAGAAGATGTATTAAATCGTATAGTAATAGCTTTACGCGAATATAGAGAAACAGCAGAAAAAGACCACAAAAATTTTAAGAGATGGGAATTTTGTTTGTCTACATTAGCAAAAATGGAAAGAGAGTTTTCTGAGTTGAAAAAAATAACTCCATATAGTGTATTAATGCAAGGGGAAGAATTAGATAAATATCTAAATGATAGACCTATATCAGACGAACTATATTTGATATGTGCTTGGTTTGTTAGAGAAATGCATCTTTATTCGAAAAGAAATAATATAGAAAGAATTGATTTGGAAAATCTTTGGTATGATTTTAGGACTAATAAAGATGAATTAAACTCTGCTGAAAATCAATTTAGAAAAGATTACATTATTAGAGGGTTAGATATTGATATATTAAACTTTAATTTAAAATACAGGGATTATGAAGAGTTTGAAAATTATAAGAAACATAAAAATGATGCCATCAAAGAAATAAAAAAACTTAAAGAAGAGATAGCACTTGAGCGAGTAGATACATCCAATTTTTTAAATGAAGCAGAAGATAAAACTGAAATATTAGCTAAAAAACTTGATGAGCAAAAAACAGCATTTAATTTTGTTGGTTTATCTAAGGGTTTTGAAAATTTACTTTCTCAAAAACGATGGAGTAAATGGACTTCGTTTGGGATTATGTCTGTATTTTGTGTTCTTTTGGTTGCATTACCAATAGTTATTATTGGTGGAAGATTTTTTAATTGGTTTGCAGAATATAATATTGAATGGAGCAAGATTGGTTGGGAACAAATGTTACCAATCTTAGGTTTAGAGCTTGTGTTTATTTATTTTTTCAGAGTTGCCTTGCATTATAATTCAATCCAAACCCAAATAATGCAACTTGAATTGCGACAATCTCTTTGCCAATTTATTCAAAGTTATGCAGATTATGCAAAAGAAATAAAAGAAAAAGATGGTGCTTCATTAGAAAAATTTGAGAATTTGATTTTCAGTAGCATTCTTTCTGATTCAGAAAAAGTCCCTAGTACATTTGATGGTTTAGAACAATTATCTAATTTGATAAAAGAATTTAAAAAATAAAATAGCAGGAAACTAAATGCCAAACCTCACCATCATCAACACAGGCTGTGCAAACCTGTCATCTGTAAAATTTGCATTCGACCGCTTGGGGATTCAGGCGGAGATTAGTCGTGATTTAGACAAAATCAAATCGGCGGATAAGTTGCTGTTGCCCGGTGTGGGGACGGCTGTGGCGGCGATGAAGATTTTGCAAGATCGTGATTTGATTGAAACAATCCGTAACGCTACTCAGCCAATGCTTGGTATTTGTTTGGGTATGCAGTTAATGACTGAATTTTCTGCCGAAGGTAATGTGGGAACGCTTGGGTTTATGAGTGGCAAAACCGAGTTAATCCCCAATACAGGTTTGCCGTTGCCACATATGGGCTGGAACAAGGTTCAGTATCAAGCCGACCACCCGTTATTTCACGGCATTGAGCAAAACAGCCATTTCTATTTTGTACATAGCTATGCGGTGTTGCCGAATGAAAATACCATTGCCACCGCTGATTATGGTGTTCCTTTCTCGGCTGCGATTGCGAGCAAAAACTTCTACGGCGTGCAGTTCCACCCTGAAAGATCAGGCAAAAATGGCGCACAGTTGCTGAAGAATTTTGTGGAGAATATCTAACCCCCATACGAGCCGTATGGGGCTACATAATCCGAGCCACGCTGTGGCTCTTTGATACAGCCGCAGAGCGGCTGAGTTTATTCAGCCTAGCACGGCTCGTGCTAGGTACAGGAACACAATATGCAAAAAAAATCAATCATCATCCCCGCCCTCGATTTAATCGACGGCAATGTCGTTCGCCTACATCAAGGGGACTATGCGAAACAAACCACCTATTCCGACAATCCGATTGAGCAATTCGCTAGCTACCTTTCACAAGGGGCGAAGCAGTTGCATTTGGTTGATTTAACAGGGGCGAAAGATCCTGCCAAACGACAAACCGCGTTAATCGCTCAAATCATCGAAAACACCCACTGCCCTATTCAAGTGGGGGGCGGTATCCGTCGCGAGCAAGATGTGGCGGATTTACTCTCCGCAGGGGCAAATCGTGTGGTGGTAGGCTCTACCGCCGTCAAAGATTCGGCAATGGTCAAGGGCTGGTTTGAAAAATATGGGGCGGAAAAATTCGTGCTGGCGTTGGACGTAAACATTGACGCAAGCGGTCAAAAAATCATTGCGATTAGCGGTTGGCAAGAAGCAAGTGGCGTATCGCTGGAAGAGCTGATCGAAGATTATCAAGCAGTCGGATTACAGCACGTTTTATGTACCGATATTTCCCGAGATGGCACGCTGGCTGGCTCGAACGTGGATCTTTACCGTGAAATCTGTGCCAAATACCCTGAGATCCAATTCCAATCATCAGGCGGAATTGGCTCGCTTGACGATATTAAGGCGTTAAAAGGCACAGGTGTGTCGGGCGTGATCGTAGGGCGTGCGTTGTTAGAAGGCAAATTTAATGTGGCGGAGGCAATCGAATGTTGGCAAAACGGATAATCCCTTGTTTGGACGTGCGTGATGGTCAGGTGGTCAAAGGCGTGCAGTTTCGCAACCACGAAATTATCGGCGATATCGTACCGCTTGCACAACGCTATGCGGACGAGGGGGCGGACGAGTTGGTGTTTTACGACATCACCGCCTCATCGGACGGTCGCACGGTCGATAAAAGCTGGGTGGCACGAGTGGCGGAAGTGATCGACATTCCGTTTTGCGTGGCTGGCGGAATCAAAACCCTTGAAGATGCGGAAAAATTGTTCGCTTTCGGGGCGGATAAAATCTCCATCAATTCCCCTGCGCTTGCCAACCCTGAGCTGATTACTCAACTGGCGGATCGTTTTGGCGTACAGGCGATTGTGGTCGGCATTGATAGCTGGTTTGAGGCAGAATCAGGCAAGTATTGGGTCAATCAATACACGGGCGATGAAAAACGCACCCGCCAAACCAACTGGCAACTGCTCGACTGGGTGCAAGAAGTACAACGCCGTGGGGCAGGCGAAATTGTGCTAAATATGATGAACCAAGACGGCGTACGCAACGGCTACGATTTGGTGCAACTCAAAAAAGTGCGTGAAGTGTGCCAAGTGCCACTCATAGCCTCTGGCGGTGCTGGCGAAATGGTGCATTTCCGAGATGCGTTTATTGAAGCAAATGTAGATGGTGCGTTGGCGGCGAGCGTGTTCCACAAGCGGATTATTGAGATTGGGGAGTTGAAGGCGTATCTTAACGCAGAAGGTGTTGAGATACGTCGTTAATACCTAGCACGAGCCGTGCTAGGTTCAATAATCCTCTAGCCGCTCTGCGGCTGTATATCTGAAAGAAAAAGAGCCACAGCGTGGCTCAGATTATGTAACCCTATACGGCTCGTATAGGGTAAGGAACAATATGCAAAACAAAATCAACTGGCAAAAAGTCGATCAATTACTTCCCGTCATTATCCAACACTTCCAAACCAGTGAAGTGTTAATGTTGGGCTATATGAACCAAGAGGCGTTAAACAAAACCTTAGCGGAGAAAGTGGTAACGTTCTATTCACGCACCAAACAACGCTTGTGGACAAAAGGCGAAACATCTGGGCATTTTTTAAATGTGGTGGATATGAGTTTAGATTGCGATAACGATACGTTATTGATTTTAGTAAATCCAATCGGGCCGACTTGCCATACGGGCGAGGGGAGTTGTTTCCATCAATTTGAAAGCCAATCTGAAGGTGATTGGACGTGGTTTTCGAAATTGGAACAGGTGCTTGCCAAGCGCAAATATGCGGATCCAGAAAGTTCTTATACCGCCAAACTCTACGCCAAAGGCGTGAAGAAAATCGCTCAGAAAGTCGGGGAAGAAGGCGTTGAAACCGCATTGGCGGCGGTGTCGCAAGATAAAGAAGAAGTGGTAAGCGAAGCGGCGGATTTAGCCTATCACTTAACCGTATTATTACATTCGATGAATCTCGAATGGGGCGATGTGATTGCCAAATTGAAGGAGCGTCATAAAGGCGTTGGACTTCATCCGGAAGGCTCAAATAAATAACACAAGCGGTTGGATTTTGTAAAAAATTTGCAAAATTTGACCGCTTGCGTATAATGCGCCCCTCAAAATTGGTTGCCGAGTTCCCTTACCTCGGCTTTTTTATTTTTAAAAAGGAACAATATGAACTTTCAAATTGATTTTTCAGACGCACAAAAGCGTCGTTCTCTGGTTTTACTTTCCCTTTTCCATATCTTTATTATCGCTATCAGTAACTATTTGGTACAGATTACTTTTGAGGTTAATATTCCGTTTACCGATATTGTGATTCCGACCACTTGGGGGACTTTCACTTTCCCGTTTGTGTTTTTGGCGACAGATTTAACCGTACGTGTATTTGGAGCAAGTCTCGCCCGCAAAATTATTTTCGTTGGAATGTTGCCGGCGTTGCTGATTAGTTATGTGATTTCGGTGCTATTTTTTGAGACGCAATTCCAAGGCTTTAATGCGTTAAGCGAATTTAATCTGTTTGTGTTCCGTATCGCTTTAGCCAGTTTCTGTGCTTATGTAGTCGGGCAGTTATTGGATATTGTGGTGTTTAACCGCTTACGTCAGGGCAAAACGTGGTGGCTTGCGCCGATGTGTTCGACCATTTTTGGCACTTTGATTGATACCTTTGCTTTCTTTGCGGTGGCATTTTATAAAAGCGATGATGCTTATATGGCGGAACATTGGTTCACCATCGGTACAGTGGACTATGCGTTTAAACTGTTTGTCAGCTTATTGCTGTTTTTACCGTTGTACGGTGTGTTACTCAATTATTTAGTCAAAAAGTTTAAACTGAAATAGTCGTTTGGGGATTATGCTGAAAAAAGGTATAATCCCCTTACTTTTTTCTGCGTATTTGCAAGAAAATTGAGAAATTTAACCGCTTGAATTAAGAAGAGAGAACAGCATGAGCAAGATTCCATTAAGAACCGAAGAAGAGATTGAGAAATTACGTGTCGCTTGTAAATTAGCCTCTGATGTATTGGTAATGATTGAGCCGTATGTGAAAGAAGGCGTAAGCACCGCAGAATTAGACCGTATTTGCCATGAATATATTGTGAACGAACAGCAGGCGATTCCGGCGTGTTTAAACTATCACGGCTTCCCAAATGCGACTTGTATTTCATTAAACGAAGTGGTGTGTCACGGTATTCCGAGTGCGGATCGCAAATTGAAAAAAGGCGATATTTTAAATATTGACGTGACGGTGATTAAAGACGGCTACTACGGCGATAACTCAAAAATGTATGTGGTTGGCGAGCCGAGCATTCGTGATAAGCGTTTGATTGATGTCACGTTAGAATCGCTGTATATCGGTTTACGTACGGTAAAACCGGGCATTCGTTTAAAAGAAATCGGTAAAACTATTCAGCAATATGTAGAAAAACAAGGTTTCTCGGTGGTGCGTGAATACTGTGGCCACGGTATCGGTACCGAATTCCATTGCGATCCGCAAGTACTTCACTATAACTCGGATGACGGTGGTGTAGTGTTACAAGAAGGAATGGTGTTTACCATTGAGCCGATGGTGAATGCGGGTAAAAAAGAAATCCGCAATATGCTAGACGGTTGGACGGTAAAAACTAAAGATCGCAGCCATTCAGCGCAGTTTGAACACCAAATTGTGGTGACCAAAGAAGGCTGTGAAGTAATGACGATTCGTGATGAAGAAATTGCCGAAGGCAGAATTTCTCGTATCATGAAAAACGTTTAATCGTGATAAATAAAAAAATCCGCTGTAGGTTTTCACTTGCGGCGGATTTTTTATTTAGTAATGGTTCATTAGAGTTTTTCAAGATTTGCCATTTTGGCAATCAACCATTTAATGCCATTACCGGTAAAAGCGATTTGTAAGCGAGTTGCTTCGCCGCTGCCTTCTACATTAACAATCGTACCTTGTCCAAATTTAGCATGTTGCACCTTTTGTCCCATTTTCCAGCTATTGTCTGCTAAACAAGAAGCGGTCGTTTTTGTTGAATTTTTTGCAGAAGGTGTGCTTTGGGCAAAACTTGCCGCACGGTTGATACTGCCTCTCAAACGCACTTCTCGAATATGCTGTTCGGGTAATTCGGCAATAAAACGAGAAGCGATATGACGCTCTTCTTTGCCGTATAAACGTCTGAGTTCGGCATAACTGATCGTTAATTTTTTCTTTGCTCGAGTAATGCCGACATAAGCCAAACGGCGTTCTTCTTGCAGCCTGCCTTCGTCAAAGCTCATTCCGCTCGGGAAAATACCTTCTTCCATACCCACCATAAATACACGGGGGAACTCTAAGCCTTTTGCCGAATGTAACGTCATTAGTTCGACATAATCTTGATGCGGAGAGGCTTGCGCTTCGCCAGCTTCTAATGAGGCGTGAGTTAAAAATGCGGTGAGATCCGACATTTCTTCCGCTTCGTCAGGCTTACTGAATTGTTTGGTGGCGGTGACTAGCTCTTCTAAGTTCTCAATGCGCACTTCGCCTTTTTCCCCTTTTTCTTGTTTATACATTTCGTATAAGCCGGATTTTTTAATTACAAAATCAGTTTGTTCAAACAGCGGCATTTGCTCGGTTTCTTGTTCGAGCGCATTAATCAATTCAACAAAACGCAGTAAGGCAGAAGCGGCTCTGCCAGAAAGTTGTTCTTCTTGCACTGCTACTTGAATCGCCTGCCATAAGGTAATTTGGCGATTACGGGTAATTTGACGAATCGTATCTAACGTACGTTCGCCAATTCCTCTTGGTGGCGTATTAATCACACGTTCAAATGCCGCATCATCTTGGCGATTAGCAATCAAACGTAAATATGCCAGTGCATCTTTGATTTCTTGGCGTTCGAAGAATCGCATACCGCCGTAAATACGGTATGGAATATTCGCTTGAATTAATGCTTCTTCAATCACACGAGATTGGCTGTTACTACGATATAATACCGCGCATTCGTTTAGGCAGCCTTCGTTTTCTTTCCATTGTTTAATTTGTGACGCAACAAAACGGGCTTCGTCCAATTCGTTGAAAGCACAATAAATTTCAACCGGATCACCATCACCTTGATCAGTCCATAAATTCTTACCTAAACGGTCTTCGTTATTGGAAATTAACTCATTGGCAGTGGCGAGAATATGACCGGTTGAACGGTAATTTTGCTCAAGACGAATGGTTTCCGCTTTTGAGTAGTCATTTAAGAAACGCTGAATATTTTCAACCTGCGCACCACGCCAGCCGTAAATCGATTGGTCGTCATCGCCGACAATCATTACGTTACCGGTTTCACCGGCAAGCAGACGGATTAAGTCATATTGAATATTGTTGGTATCTTGGAACTCATCAATCAATATCTGCTGAAAACGTTGTTGGTAGCGTTGCAAAATCGGCGGTTTGTCTCGGAAAAGTTCATAAGCGCGAATCAATAATTCGGCAAAATCTAGTAAGCCAGCACGATCGCAGGCATCTTGATACATTTGGTAGATCTGCACTAATTTCTTCTCGTTCGGATCGTTATGGTGATCAATATCTTTCGGACGCTTACCTTTATCTTTTTGCGCACTGATATACCACGCTACGTGTTTCGGCGGGAAATATTTTTCATCAATGTTGTGCAGCTTTAACAAACGTTTAAGTAAACGCTGCTGATCTTCGCTGTCCATAATTTGGAAATCTTGCGGCAGATTAGCGTCAAGGTAATGTGAGCGTAATAAACGGTTGGCAATGCTGTGGAACGTGCCGACCCACATCCCGAACAGACGGTGGTGACTGCTGGAAGAAAGGGTATGTTCGATACGATGACGCATTTCCGCCGCCGCTTTATTGGTAAAGGTAACCGCCAGGATATTCGATTCTGGTATGTTTTCTACGCCGATTAACCACGCAATACGATGTGTCAGCACTCGTGTTTTACCGGAGCCAGCACCTGCCAATACTAAATAATTGCCCAATGGCGCAACGACAGCCTCTCGCTGCTTATCATTTAAACCATCTAATAATAAAGAAAAATCCATTACCACCTCATCTTCAATTAATGTTTGTTTATACAGTTAATCTTATTATAGATCAAAGCGGTTAAATTTAGCGAAAGTTTTGCAAATAGTTTTAGCGTCACTGATTAGTATTACGGGAATTAACTATATGTTTGTTTTTAATGTTTAGCAGTAAAGGGCTATGTTCTAGCAAAAGTATTACATTTTTTATAGAATATAAAGTTAGGCTATTTTGTAGTCTTTGATGTATGTATTGTGATTATTAGGTAGGTTGGGCATTTTATGTTTTCTTAATCTACCTGTGCTTGTTATTTTTTATAGAGGTAATAAGGTTATTTATGAATAAAATTTTTAAAGTTATTTGGAATCATGCAATCCAATCGTTTGTGGTTGTGTCTGAGTTAACAAAGTCAAAAGGAAAACAGGCTTCTATTGCGGATGAACGAGATTCGCTGACTAAATCTCTTATTGCTTTAGGTGTCTCAGGTACTATAGCTATAGGTAACGGTGTAATTGGCGGTTCAATAATAGGGTCGGGTGTATTAGCAGCGGGGTTATTAGCTGAGCCGGTATATGCTGCTATGACTGTTTGTGGTACAGGTGCTGCAGGTATTAATAGCGCAACTAGTACTAATGCTACGGCTATCGGCTACAATGCTAAAGTAGGATCTGATGCGACCGCTGTAGGTGGAATGGCAAATGCTTCAGGCGGAGAATCTGTTGCTGTAGGCAATCGTTCTAAAGCGGCTGGTTATTTAGCGACTGCATTAGGAAGCAATTCAAACGCATCTGCTAACAGTGGTACTGCAATAGGAACAAGCGCTAAAGCTAGCGGGGGACAGGCTACTGCAATTGGTGGAGACGCAAACGCTAGTGGTTATGCCTCTGTTGCGATCGGTGCGGATGATATTGATGGTGCTAAAACAACTAATATAACTCTAGGTAGCCAAAATGTGACACTTACTCAAGCTTATTCATGTTTGACTAATGGTAGCACTTTAATATCTACGCATCCGAATGGTACTACTTCATTATATCGTGCGGCAACGGCAAGTGGAGTAGCAGCTGTTGCTATTGGTTCTTACGCACAAGCAAGAGGACATTTATCAACAGCGATTGGTACTAATGCAACTGCTTCCAATTTAGCCGCTACTGCATTAGGTGTAGGTGCTTTAGCAAACGGCACCTCCTCTTTTGCTATGGGGACAGGAACGAAGGCGGTTGCGGATAATTCAGTTGCAATCGGTACAAGCTCTAATGCTACGGCTGAAAATGGCACAGCTATAGGTACCTATGCTAAGGCGGGAGGTCAGGATTCTGTAGCTTTAGGTAAAAATACGGTAACGATGAATATATCTTCAGTTGCGATTGGTAGTAATGCTAAATCTTTAGGTAACCGTTCTATCGCAATGGGAGATACGACTAATGCAACTATAAATGATGATATTGCAATTGGTTCTTATGCTAAAACAAATACTAAACAGAACCTTAAAGCTAGTAATGGCGGAACAATTGCTATAGGCGTAAATGCAAAATCAGACGGTGATAATGCTTTAGCAATAGGAAATAATGCAACGGCAGAGAATGCTTCCGCTATTGCCTTTGGCGGTATTGCTAGTGGAGTAGGGGCTACGAATATTGGTTATCAAGGTAATACGACAGGAAGTAGCTCGGTCGGTATCGGGTACTATGCTAAATCTGTTGGAAATTATTCAATAGCGATTGGTGGACAAGCTAAAGCGGGGCAAGATCTTGCAACTGCGATTGGTTCGAATGCTAATGCAACTCAACAATATTCTGTTGCGATTGGTTCGAATGCTAATTCAACTAAACAATATTCTGTTGCGCTTGGTGCGAGTTCTACAACGGACTCTAACGCTACGTCTGAAAATTCGGCTACGGTTAACAACATTACATATTCGGGCTTTTCTGGTGAGGTAAATGATGATGGTTATCAAGTATCGGTTGGCTCAAGCACAATTAAAAGACAGATAAAAAATGTTGCTGCGGGTAATATTTCTGCGGCCTCAACAGATGCAATTAATGGTTCCCAATTGTATGTGACGAATCAAGTTATTGGTAATTTGGCTAATTCGATTAAAGATAACTTTGGTGGCAATGCGAAGGTCAATGCTAACGGTACGATTACTTATACTAATATAGGTGGTACAGGAAAAAATACTATTCATGATGCAATTGTCGCCGTAAAAGAAGCTGTGGTAGCAGGAACAAATGCTAATGTGACTTCATCAATAGCTGCAAACGGCTCAACCACTTATACGGTGAATGCTTGGAATACTACATTAACTAATGGTTCTAAAGAATTAAATGTTACTTCACAAGCAAATAATACTAATAGGGTTCTAGCTTATACGGTAGATCTTTCTACGTCTGCAAAAAATAATATTACAACCGCAAATGCTACTGCGCATAATGCAAATGCGACAGCGAACACTGCAAATACAACTGCTAACGCAGCTAATGCAACAGCAAATACGGCGAATACAACTGCTAACACAGCTAATGCAACAGCAAATACAGCTAATACAACGGCAAATAATGCGCTCACAGAAGTGAAAAAAGGTTGGAATATTACAACCAAAGCGAATGGCGGAAATGCGGCTAATAGTTCTACAGAACAAGTAAATATGGGCGAATTAGTCACATTTGAAGCAGGTAAGAATATTAACTTAACGCAAAAAGGTGCGAATATTACGATTGCAACCAGCGACAAGCCAACCTTTAACACAGTAACCACGCAGAATTTTAATGTGCAAAATGGTGGTACAGTGGATATGGGAGGCAATGTTGTCTCTAATGTTGGTACGGCAGTAAATGGTACGGATGCAGTTAACTATGATTTACTAAATAAAACGGTTAAAGCGGCGAGTAGCTCTGTAATTGCTGGTACTAATACAAATGTTCAGAGTAAAGTGGATGCTAACGGCACGGTTTATACCATAAATGCATATAACACAACGGTAAGTAATGCTTCTGATGCGGTAACGGTAACCCCTACCTTTAATGCGCAAACTAATACGACTAACTATACGGTTGATTTATCTGCAAAAACAAAGCAGAACATTACTACTGCAAATACCACAGCACACAATGCTAATGCGACAGCGAATGCGGCGAATACCACAGTAAACAAAGGTTGGAACATTACTACGGCGAAGAGTGGTACAGGTAATGTAGCAAATAATACTGATGCAAATGTACAAATGGGCGATAAGGTTATTATTACCGCAGGTGATAATGTCAATATCTCTCAAAATGGCAAAAATATTACGATTGCGACCAGCAATAAGCCAACGTTTAGCAATGTAACGACGAAGGACTTAAATGTTCAAGCGGGCGGTACGGTTAATATGGGTGGTAATGCAATTACCAATGTTGCAAACGGCACAAAACCGACGGATGCCGTTAACTTACAACAGTTAAATGCGTCAAAAGTTGCAGTGTTAGCGGGGTTAAATACCGGCGTAAGCAGTAAAGCGAATGCGACAACCGGTGGTACGGATTATGTCGTGAATGGTTGGAATACTACGGCACAAGCGGCGGCAAATGGTAATGTTACGGTAACAAGTAAAGTTGATAGTGCGAACAATACAATTGATTACACAATTGATTTAACCCAAACAACTAAAGATACGATTACCAATGCAAACGTAACGGCACATAATGCGAATGCGACAGCAAATTTAGCGAATACAACTGCGAATACGGCGAATGCAACAGTAAATAAAGGTTGGAATTTAACCGCTAATAAAGATACGACTGCAGAGAACATCCAAATGGGTGATACGGTAGATTTCTCGCAAGGAGATAACATTATCGTAACCCGAGATGGTAAAGGTATTAAGATTGCAACCTCATTAAAGCCAACCTTTACAGATATGACAACGACCAATCTTTCAGTGAAGAATGGTGGAAATATCGATATGGGTGGTAATAAGGTACAGAATGTTGCAAATGGTACGAGTGCAAATGATGCTGTAAATTTACAACAATTAAATGCAAGCCGTACTTTTGTTGAGGCTGGAACTCATGCCAATGTTACTTCGGCAGTTGGAACGGATGGTTCAACAACTTATACCGTAAATGCGTGGAACACCACAGCTAAAGGTTCAAGTGATATTAAAGTAACCAATGTGACGGATGCAGCAGGTAGAACGATCGATTACACGATCGATTTATCGGACAGTGCGAAGAACAATATTACTACTGCAAATAATACAGCGAATGCGGCGAATGCGACGGTAAACAAAGGCTGGAACATTACCACTGCGAAAACAGGGACAGGTAATGCTGAGAATATCAGTGATACGAATGTTCAAATGGGTGGTAAGGTTATTATTACTGCAGGCGATAACGTAAATGTTTCACAAAACGGCAGCAATATTACCATTGCAACAAGCAAAACTCCGACATTTACCAGTGTGACGGCGGGTAATACGCAAATTACTAACGAGGGCTTAACTATTCAGAATGGTCCAAGCATTACCAATAATGGTATAAATGCAGGTAATAAAGTGATTACTAATGTTGCAAACGGTACGAATGGTACGGATGCGGTAAATCTGGATCAATTAAACGAGGTGAAAGCAGCTACAACGACGACAGTAACTTCAAAAGATAATTCGATCTCAGTAACTGAGTCGTTAACTAACGGACGTGTATACGATCTTTCGATTGCGAAATCGGATATTGTGACTAATCCGAACGGTACAACTGCGAATAAAAACGCAGGTAATACGTTTGTAACGGGTGATAACCTTGTAAATGTATTGAACAATACAAGCTTCAACGTAACCTCAGGTAGCGTAGATAGCGGTAAAGTAACGGGGACTAAAGCTGAGAAGGTCAAAGCGGGTGAAACGGTGACATTTAAAGCCGGCAATAACCTTGTTTTAGCCCAAGATGGTCAAAACTTTACTTACTCGTTATCAGATAATATTACGTTAACGGATAAAGGTTCGATTAAGCTAGGAAATACCACAATCACAGATAACAATGTGACTGTAGGTGATGTATCTGTTACAGATAAAGGTATTAATGCAGCAAATACCACCATCAGCAATGTAAAAGACGGCAAAGTTGAGGCAGGTAGCAAAGAAGCGGTAAATGGCGGTCAGTTATTTAACGCAACGACCAACTTAACTAATGCGGGCTTAAACTTTGTGGGTAACAACGTAAGCGGTGTAATTCACAAAAACTTAAGCCAAACATTATCGATTGTGGGTGAGTTAGCGAATACGGCAGCAGCAAGTGCGAAGAACGTTCGTGTCGATACAGAAAATGGCAAATTAGTGATTAAGCTAAGTGAAAACCCAACGTTTACTACGGTAACCACCGGTAACTCAACCTTAAATGATAAAGGTTTAACCATTAAAGACGGCCCAAGCATTACTAACAAAGGTATTGATGCAGCAAATAAACCGATTACGAATGTTGCGAAAGCTGTAAACGGTACGGATGCGGTTAACTTAGACCAATTGAATACAACCGTGAAGGCAGCGAGCAGTTCTGTTATTGCCGGAACGAATGTTAATGTGACGAGTAAAACGGATGCGAATGGTACGGTATACACAGTAAACGCATTTAATACGACGGCGAGTGCGGGTTCAGATGCAGTAACTGTGAATGGTACTTTTGATCCGGCTACGAATAACACAAATTATGTTGTAGATTTATCTGACAAAACTAAGAATACGCTTGCGGATACCACGGCAACGGTAAATAAAGGTTGGAACATTACTACCTCTAAATCTGCCGGCGAAGCGAAGGATATCAGTGTATCCAACGTGAAAATGGGTGATACGGTAACTATTGATGCGGGTAAAAACATCAATATCACGCAGAATGGAGCAAAAATTTCAATTGCAACCAGCGATAAACCGACATTTACTACGGCAACTGTTGGTAATACAAGCTTAAACGGCGATGATATTAAGTTAGGTAATTCGACAATTGATGGTAACGGCTTAACGATTAATAACGGTCCAAGTGTTACTAACAATGGTATTGATGCAGCGAATACCACCATCAGCAATGTAAAAGATGGCAAAGTTGAGAAGGATAGTAAAGAAGCGGTAAATGGCGGTCAGTTATTTAATGCAACGACTAACTTAACTAATGCAGGCTTAAACTTTGTGGGTAACAACGTAAGCGGCGTAATTCACAAAAACTTAAGTGATACATTAGCGATTGTTGGTGAGTTAGAGAATACCTCCGCAGTAAGTGCTAAGAATATTCGTGTTGATACAGAAAATGGCAGATTAGTAATTAAGCTAAGTGAAAACCCAACGTTTACTGCGGTAACTACCGGTAACACAACCTTAGATGACAAAGGCTTAACGATTAATAACGGTCCAAGTGTTACTAAAAATGGTATTGATGTGGCGAATAAACCGATTACCAATGTAGCAAACGGTGTAAACGGTACGGATGCAGTAAATCTTAACCAGTTAAATGAGACAAAAGCAGCGATCACAACAACAGTGAAATCAGATGACAAGTCGATTACGGTTAAAGAAAATTTAACGAATGGTCGTGTTTACGATATTTCCGTTGCACAAGCGGAAGTGGTAACTAACCCGAATGGCACCACTGCGAATAATAAAGCTGGTAATACGTTTGTAACGGGGGATAACCTTGTAAATGTATTAAACAATATAAGCTTTAATGTGACTTCCGGCAATGTTGGCAGCGGTACAGTAACCGGTACGACATCAGAGCAAGTAAAAGTAGGTGAAACGGTAACATTTAAAGCTGGCAATAACCTTGCTTTAGCACAAGACGGTCAAAACTTTACTTACTCGTTATCAGATAATATTACGTTAACGGATAAGGGTTCGATCAAGTTAGGCAATACCACAATCACAGATAACAATGTGACTGTAGGAGGCGTATCTGTTACAGATAAAGGTATTAACGCTGCGAATAATACAATTAGTAATGTGAAAGACGGTGAAGTATCGGCAACTAGCAAAGATGCAGTAAACGGTAGCCAGTTACATGCAACAAATCAGAACGTAACAAATGTAACGAATACGGTTAATAAAGGCTGGAATATTACAACTTCGGCATCAACCGGTTCGGTGGACGGTACTAGCCTAACGAATGTGAAGATGGGCGATACGGTAACGATTGATGCAGGTAAAAACATCAATATCACACAAACGGCAGGTAAGATCTCGATTGCAACCAGCGATAAACCAACTTTCAGTAATGTGACGGTAGGTGATACGAAGATCGATAATGATGGAGTAACCATTAACAATGGTCCAAGTGTGACGAAAAATGGTATTGATGCAGCAAATACCACCATCAGCAATGTAAAAGATGGCAAAGTTGAAGCAGGTAGTAAAGAAGCGGTAAATGGCGGTCAGTTATTTAACGCAACGACTAATTTAACCAATGCAGGCTTAAACTTTGTGGGTAACAACGTAAGCGGAGTAATTCACAAAAACTTAAGCCAAACATTATCGATTGTGGGTGAGTTAGCGAATACGGCAGCAGCAAGTGCGAAGAACGTTCGTGTCGATACAGAGAACGGCAAATTAGTGATTAAGCTCAGTGAAAACCCAACGTTT
>NZ_KB893946.1 GCF_000374285.1 Actinobacillus capsulatus DSM 19761
AATGTTTTTATGGACATCAATTTGCAACAGTTGATGAATTAGAACAGGCATTGCATAAACATATTCGTTACTATAATGAGAAACGGATAAAACCAAGCTTAAAAAATTTGAGCCCTGTACAATACAGAGCCCAATATCTTAGCTAATTTATGAACTGTCCAAATTTATGGGGCAGATCATTTTTATGTATTATTTATAAAAAAGCTATCCGTGACCGAATAGCTTTTTTATGATTTAAAGTGAATTAAAGAAGATCACTAAAATAATGACTGGGATAATAAATCTTACGTAGTTAAACCAAATATTAGTGAACGTTTTATTTGCACCTAATTCTGCTTTAGCTTCATCTTTAAGAACAAAACCAACGAAAACCGCACTACCCAATGCTGTTAGAATAAATAAGATATTCCCACTGATATAGTCGAATGCATCAAAGATACTTTTACCCATAATTGTGATATGTTTCCATTCATTGTCACCTAATACGGATGGAATATTACCCACAACGAAAATTATTCCAAGCGTTAAAGCAATTGCAGCTTTGCGCCCCATTTTGGTTTTTTCTTGTAATGCGGTGATAATTACCTCGTAAATAGTGAGTGAAGTAGTGAGTGCTGCAACGACTAATAAGCTGAAGAAAATAACCGCAAAGATACTCCCGCCCCACATATTAGAGAATACGATTGGTAAACTTTGGAATACCAAGGTTGGTCCTGAATTTGGCGCAACACCGAAGCTAAATAATGATGGGAAGATCATAAAGCCGGCAAGTACCGCAATCAGCGTATTCATAATCCCAGTAATGGTTGCCGTTTTGACTAAGTTCTCATTTTTATCTAAGTAACTTGATAAGGTAATCAATACACCAAAACCAAGGCTTAATGCAAAGAACACTTGACCTAATACAAATACGAAAAGTTTAGGTGTGATTTTAGAAAAATCTGGCATAAGGTAGAAAGAAATACCTTCCGCGGCACCTGGTAATGTGACGTTACGAATCACCATCACAAGGAGGAAAATAAACAAAATCGGCATGAGATATTTTACTGAACGTTCAATACCATCAACGATTCCTTTGACCAAAATAAAGTAGTTTACTAATACGAAAATCGCTGTGTAACCGATGATTGCGAGCGGGCTGTTTTGAATACTTTCTTTGTAATAAGCCGCAGTCGTTTCAACGGTAACTGGAGAAGATAAATCAAGGGTACCGCTCAATAAGCTATCAATATAATTTAATACCCATCCGCCTAAAACCATATAGTAAGCTAAGATACCAAATGCACCGAGTAAGCCCATATAGCCAAGAATTTTCCAACCTGAGGCAATTTTTTTACCGTTTGCCGTTCCGCTAAATGCATCAATGGCATTTACTTTAATGCGACGACCGATAACATTCTCCACCAAAATCATCGGAATACCGATCACAATCATTGCGATACAGAATAGAAATACGTAAGCTCCGCCACCATTTTCGCCTACAAGGTAAGGAAAGCGCCAGGTTGCGCCAAAACCGACAGTCGCACCGGCAACAGTCATAACATAAGCCAATCGGTTTGACCACGATTGGCGTTCTACAGGTTTATTTGACATTATTACTCCTAAAGTGCTAATAAAGACCGACAAACGGTCTGATTTTTAAAAACTTTTACAAAAAGAGATTTATGCAAAAAATGCAAATAATTCATCGACTTTTATACGTGTATCACCTTTTTGGCTGATAGAACGCTGAACTTTAATTTTTTTGATTTTTGCGCCTTTATAAATGCTACGGGTAAAAGCCGTATCATGATTTGAAATTAATACCGGAATGTTTTTAGCTTGTGCTTGCTTTGCATAAGAGGCAAGTAATTCTTGCTGGGCAAGACTAAAGCCTCCTCCGGCATAATTGGTGAAATTGCTTTCTTGTTGAAGCGGAGCGTAAGGCGGATCGCAGTAAACAATATAGTTATCCGATTTTTGCTCCAATAAGTTGAAAACCTCTTCAAAGTCAGCGCAAATAAACTGTGCCTTTTGGGCTTTTTCAGCAAAAAAGCGCAATTCTTGCTCAGGGAAATAGTGTGTTTTATATGCGCCAAACGGTACATTATATTCTCGCTTTTGGTTATAGCGACAAAGCCCATTAAAGCCAAAACGGTTTAGATATAGGAACAGCACAGCTCGGCGGAATTTATCGTTAGATTGATTAAATTCCTGACGGCGCGCGTAATAAAATTCCGCACTATTAGCATTAGGGGCATGAAAGAGCGCTTTTGTTTGCTGAATATAATGTTCTACATCTTGCTTTACGATATTAAACAGGTTAATGAGATCTGGGTTAATATCAGCGAGCAGATAACGATCATAATCCGTATTGAGAAATACGGAGCCTGCACCTACAAATGGCTCAACGAAACAAGCCCCCTGAGCTGGCTGAGGGGGCAAATGTTTGTTGATTTCTGGGGTTAGGCGGTATTTTCCACCCGCCCATTTTAAAAAGGCACGTTTGTGGTTGCTCATAAATTAGCGTTGAGTGAAGCGTTCTATTGCTGCTAATACTTGTGCTTCTGTTGCTTGTGCGCTGACGTAGGCTTGACCAAGTGATTTAAGCAAGATTAAACGTAATTGACCGCCTAGTACTTTTTTATCGCGCCACATATAAGGGAGATATTCCGCCGGTTCCATATTATCTGGTGAGATAGTTGGTAAAACCGCTCGAGCTAATAACTTCTCAAGACGAGCTACGTCTTGTTCGGTTAAATCACCGAGAATGCGAGATAATTCAGCTGCTTCAAGCATACCGACGGATACACCTTCACCGTGTAACCAGTTACCATATCCCATATGCGCTTCAATAGCGTGGCCAAACGTATGACCTAAGTTAAGTAACGCACGCTCACCTTTTTCTGTTTCGTCTCGTGCGACAACATCGGCTTTTAATTGGCAACAGCGCTGGATACAGTATTCCAATGCATTTTGATCTAGAGCGACAAGGTTATCAATGTTTTGTTCTAGCCATTCAAAGAAAGCAAGATCAAAAATCGCACCGTATTTGATAACTTCAGCTAAGCCGGCGCTTACTTCACGTTTAGCTAAAGTATGTAAGCTATTCGTGTCAATAATTACCGAAATCGGTTGGTAAAACGCACCAATCATATTCTTGCCTAGAGGATGGTTTACCGCCGTTTTACCCCCTACGGAAGAATCCACTTGAGCAAGCAAAGTCGTTGGAATTTGAATAAAACGGATGCCTCGTTGATAAGATGCTGCGGCATAGCCAGCCACATCTCCGATAACGCCACCGCCTAATGCAAGAAGGGTAGTGTCTCGGTTATGATTTTTTTCCAATAATGCGGTGAAAATCATATTGAGGGAATCTAACGTTTTGTATTTTTCCCCGTCCGGAATTAATACGTAATCAACACAACAACCCAGTTTAGCCAAAGTGTCTTGAACCGTGGCAAGATAATGTTCAGCAACCGTTGGATTAGAGACAATCATTACTTTATCACCCGCTTTTAGCGGTGCATAACTTTGAGGATCCGTTAACAGACCTGCTCCAATAAGAATCGGATAACGACGTTCTTTCAATTCAACATTCACTTGCAACATATCTTACCCCTTGTGGTTACTGTAAATTATCAATTAACTCGATGATATGAGTTGCAACAACTTTTGCACTCTGCTCATCGGTTTGTAGTGTTATGTCAGCAATTTCTTCATATAACGGATTACGAATTTTTGCTAACTCTTCAAGGGTTTTGCGTGGATCTTCTGTTTGAAGTAACGGACGCTTTTTATCACGTTGAGTACGTTCAAATTGTTTATCTACAGTTGTTTCTAGGTAGATCACAATACCTCTGGCAGAAAGCACGTTACGGTTATCTTTTGATAATACTGAACCTCCGCCGGTTGAAAGTACAACCCCTTGATTTTGGGTTAATTCATTAATAATTCTCTCTTCGCGTTTACGGAAGCCTGCTTCACCTTCTACATCGAAGATCCAATCAATATCTGCACCGGCACGTTCTTCAATAACAGAATCGGAATCAATGAAATCCATATTCAACATTTGTGCCAGCTGACGACCAATGGTGCTTTTTCCTGCTCCCATGGGGCCCACTAAGAAAATATTACGTTTTTCAGCCATTATTTTTTCTTCATTTATTCGACAACTAATTTAAACAACTCGACCTGTGGAAAGAAAACGACCGCTTATGCCTTACTGCCTTCAATTGGCAATGGCAAGCGGTCTGTTTTGCGAAAAATTTTACAATTATGATTTTTCGATTAATTCAAATAGTATAGATGCCACAAATCGCCCAAAATAAAATTGGATGTAATTATCTCAAGAAATCGCACCTAATTTCAACCTTATAGGAGAGATTATCTCCAAATTTTTACATTATTTTTTAGAATAATTCACTACCTTCCGGTGAGCTTAAAACCCCTTTAGGAGGTAAACCTAAACGTTGTTCGATATGCAACTGTTTATCCTGAGATTGTGGCAGTTTATAGGCTTTTTCAACGATATATTTTTTCGTTGGTTCAGTGCCCTTGATAAAGTACTCAGTTAAATTGCTGCCTAAGAAACCACTTGTTGAATCAATTTTTGCTTCAACAATATTTTGAGGTATCGGGAAGTTACGCTCAGGTTTATCTTTTAATGCCACTTTCATGTATTTAACCCATGCAGGCATCGCAGTTCTTGCTCCTGCTTCTCCACGACCTAAATCACGTTTATTGTCATCAAACCCGACATAAACGGTCGTTACGATATTAGCACCGAAACCAGCATACCAAGTCACTTTTGAATTGTTTGTAGTACCGGTTTTTCCGCCGATATCTTTACGCTTGAAGTCATTAGCAAGTGCTTTACTGGTACCGTTCCAAGCTTGCCCCGGTTCACCATAAATTGCACTATTTAATGCACTACGCATTAAAAAGGCCAGCTCGCCGCTAATTACTCGTGGCGCATAACGGACTTCTGCAGAATTTTGAGCCGCCTCAGTCATTAAACTTGGTGCATTGGTTTTTACCGCCGGTTTGATTTCCGGTTCAGCCTCGGCAGCAACTTCCGTTTCGGCTTCTTCCGTAACATTTTCTTCTCCGGTAGTACCTAATGCTTCACGTAGTTGTTCTTCATCGTGGATTTTTACACCGTCAAAATAAGTCGGTTCAGGGTATTTTACTGGAATATGATCACATTCCACACAAGCAATCGCCGGATTTGCTTTAAATAATTCATTACCTTGGTTATCCAAGATGCGATCAATAATATAAGGATCAACTAAATAACCGCCATTATCAAATACAGCGTATGCACGAGCCATTTCTAGCGGCGTAAAAGAGGCTGCACCTAGTGCTAGTGCTTCGGTTGCCATAAATTGATCACGGCTGAAACCAAAACGTTCTAAATATTCGGCAACATAGTCTAAACCCGCCATTTGTAAGGTGCGGATTGCCACCATATTTTTAGACTTACCTAGTGCAACACGCAAGCGCAGAGGACCTTCGTAGCGATTGTCTGCATTTTTCGGCGTCCAAGGCTTTTGTCCGCGCTTAATGATCGTAATCGGTGAATCGCTCAGCGTGGTTGAAAGACTTAAACCTTTATTCATTGCCGCAGTATAAATAAACGGTTTGATTGATGAACCAACTTGAACTAAAGATTGGGTCGCTCGATTAAAGCGACTTTGTTCAAAGCTAAATCCACCGACGATCGCTTCAATTGCACCGTTATCACTGTTTAATGACACCAATGCTGAGTTTACTTCAGGAATCTGGCCTAGCTGCCAATCTCCGCTGTTTTTTGTTTGGCGAACCCAAATTTGCTCACCGACATTTAATTTAATCAATTTACCAAATGTGGCGTTTGCTTTTTTCAATTCGGCTTTATCGCCGTTAGCCAACATAATGGTATAACCGTTTTTGCTGGTCGCAACAACTGCTGCCCCGACGAATGGTTCTGAATTCGGTAATTTGCTTAGGTGTTCGATAATTTTTTCATCATCCCAAGCATTTTTGCCGCTCCAAAGCTTTTCAGCTCCACGCCAACCGTGGCGGCGGTCGTAGTTAATTAAGTTTTCGCTTAGTGCGTCTTGAGCCGCTTTTTGGTCAGTAGACAGTACGGTTGCATACACTTTAAAGCCTTTGTTATATGCAACGTCTTCACCATAACGCTTCACCATCTCTTGGCGAACCATTTCGGTTACATAGTCGGCTCTAAATTCTAAAGCGGTACCGTAGAAGGTAGCTTTTACCGGTTCTGCTTTTGCTTGGTCATGCTGTTGTTGAGTAATTTTACCGACTTCTAACATACGACCTAATACAACATTACGACGTGCTTCGGCGCGCTTTACCGAGTAAAGCGGATTCATCGTAGAAGGCGCTTTAGGTAAACCGGCAATAATTGCGATTTCACTTAAATTGAGTTGCTCTAATGACTTACCAAAATAAGTTTTGGCAGCTGCTGCTACTCCGTGAGAACGGTAACCCAGATAAATTTTATTCAGGTAAAGTTCAAGAATTTCATCTTTGCTCAGTACTTTCTCGATCTCAAGCGCTAAGATAGCTTCTTTGATTTTCCGCTCTATATTACGTTCCGGAGTTAAGAAGAAATTCCTTGCCAATTGTTGTGTAATAGTACTTGCACCTTGCGTATCACCTTGGCTAGAACGCCAGATAGCACGCACGATCCCTTTAGGGTCGATACCGTTGTGATCGTAGAAACGAACGTCTTCGGTTGCAATAATTGCATCAATAAGTGTTTGTGGAATTTCTGCTAGTTTTACTGGAATACGGCGCTGTTCACCCACTTCACCAATGAGCTTGCCGTCAGCCGTGAATATTTGCATCGGCTGTTGTAATTCAACGCTTTTTAATGTTGAAACATTTGGTAGGCTTTCTTTGATATGGAAATACGCTAAGCCAGCGACAATCCCTCCCAAAATAATGAGAGAAAGAAAAGTACTTAATATTATTTTTGCGATCTTCATCGAAAAATTCTCTTTTGGTAAATGACGAAATAAAAATTTATAGCCAATATACAGACACTATAAAGGTATAAGTATAAGCGAAAAACACCTAAAAAACCGCTAAAAAATCAAACAAAGTCAATTTAAAGGAGTAAAATTGTGAAAAGTTTCGCCAAGTTGCTGAAAAAAACGCAAAAACCTTTATTCATTGGCATCAGTGAAAATCAGACCTATCGCTGCTTTGTTTGGAAGGATGAGCCCGAAAATAAAACTGAGATTTATTGGCAAGCAAAAGCAGAAGATAATGACTTTTCATGGCAACAAGCGGTTAAATTTCCTAAAAATTCTACATTTGTTTGCTCGGTTCCTTTCCAATATGTTTGGCGAAAATATATTTTCCTACCACTCAGCCATAGCCAAACAATGATCTACCATCAAATTTTGCAAGTGTTAAGACAAGAATTACCGCTTGTACTGGAAGAGGTTTATTTTGACTACCAACTTTTTCCATTGCCGAATGACGGCTTGGTTCGAGTACTTATTTATGCTTTGCGTAGAAATTATGCAAATTCACTTTTAATTAAATCTGATACGATTCTTGATTGTGAGCTTTACTGCTTTGTTAGAGGTTTTAATTACTTATCCATTTCTGAGTTACCCCAAGAAGATCGAATTTACGCTTTAAAAAATAAAACATTTAGATTAACAGCGAAAGCAATTGAGTTTAGTTCTGATCTGACACAAGCCAACTGTGATTTAAGTCATCTTGAATTACCTGGTTCGACAAAAGATCCTTTTTTATATGTAACCGCATTAGGGGCGAGTTTATGGAATGGCAAGGGATAAATTTAACCGATTGGCGAATAAGGCAATGGAAACGCAAAATTTATAGCCAATTTTGTTGGTTATTTATTATTGGCATGATGGCACTTTGTCTCGCTATATATTTGCAATCGAGTGCTTGGCAAATTTCTCAGCAAAATAGACCGCTTGTAAGTCAAACTAAGCACTTAGAAACAGAATTGGAACGACTGAATAGCAAATTAGAACAAGGGCGAAGCTTATCAAATGTTCATCTAAGTGAAACGTTAACTGAAAGTCAAGTGAATATGTTTTTAGATTTATTACAAAGTTTGCCTTTAACACAAGGTGGAATAGATACGGTCGTGCTGGAACATAATGAGATTCCAAGTATGACGATAACCGGTATATTAATGCAATCCTCCCAATTTGATCGGTTAGAAAAATATTTATTCGAACAAAAAGCATTTAAATATTCATTAGTTAATTTTCAAATAAATGATCAACTTCAAGTTGAATTTAGTTTGAATGTTGTATTAAGGGAGTAAGAATGTTTTCTATTAATCGATTTTATTTATCTCCTCAAGGATATGTTTTTAGGATGCTATCATTTGTTGAACGTTATTTTAAAATAATTCTAGTTTTATTGTTCGTTTCAATTATTAGCTATCCGTCTTATTGTTATTTTTATGAACAATATCGACAGAGGGAACTATTATTTTTTCAGCAACAATTAACTGACGAAATTATCCAAAAGAAGATACTGTATCAAAGCCTTTCCAAACATAATGACGATTTTAAAAGAAAGGAACAATCTATTAGCCAATTTAATCAACAATTACAAAATTTATTTAATCGTCATCAGGTAAAGTTAGAGCAAATGCAATGGAATGTAGAACAAGAAAAATCAATATATTTTTCCTTAAATCATCAAGTTGTAAGAGTACTTAATTTAATCAGGATTTTATCTAAAGTTAAAAAATTAAGGTTTAAGGAAATTAATTTAGTTAAATTAAATTCAGAAAAACAGCTGCAATTAAAAGCTACAGTTATTGTAATAGAGGATGAAAATGAATAAATATATTTTAGGTTTGCTATTTTTTGTATCTGTAAGTATTGCAGAGCCATTTTATGGCGAGCAACTAGCTGATGAAAGTACGGTCTTTTTAGCAGAAAAGAGTATTGCTATTGATTCCGAAAAAGTAACCGTTTGTCCAGTACCTTCGTTAAGAAACAATCGTTATTTACCTTCCAAATTAACCCAATTGAAATTTATCGGCGTACTCAAGAAACAGGATAAATATAAAGCGATTTTGATGAATGCTCAAAAGCAACTGTTTGATCTGCAAGTCAATGATTGGTTGGCGGATGAACTGATTCAGATTGTAGATATTGATTTAAAATCAATTAGTTATATTAATTGGCAATCTGAGAAAAATTGTCAGTCACCTGGCTTAGTTATCTTAAAATTATAGGAGCAGAGCAGTGAAGCAAGCGATTTTATTACTCTTTTTTATATTTTCATCGATTACTGTGTATGCTTTTTCTATCTCGTTAAAAAATGCACCAACGTCAGAAATTCTAAGTTATTTAGCGGAAGAACACGGCAAAAATATTGTGTTAAGCGATAATATTGAAACGAATACCACATTAAGAATTGAAAATAGTGATTTTGATAGTGTTTTAAAAAGTATCACTCGAGCGAATAAATTGACGACAGTATATGAGAACCAAATTTATTTTATTAGCCATAAAAAAGATGATAAGGAGCCTAACAGAGGATTAAATCCGGAATTATTAAAACCTAAACTGATTACTAAAACTATCAAATTAGATTATGCTAAAGCGGCAGAAGTGATTGAATCTTTAACCAAAGGTAGCGGAAACTTTTTATCGGAAAATGGTTATTTACATTTTGATGATCGCAGTAATAGTTTGATTATTAAAGATAGCTCGGAATCGATGAAAAATATTGTGAAATTAATTAGAAATCTGGATAAACCGACTGAGCAGATTGCGATTGAAGCAAGAATAGTCACGATAAGCAGTGAAAATTTGCAAGAGCTTGGCGTGCGTTGGGGAATGTTTTCTCCGGCAAATGGACATCATAAAATTGCCGGCCCGCTTGAAGCAAATGGGCTACCAAATACTAATCACTTAAACGTAAATTTTCCGGTAAATAATGCAGCTTCTATTGCGCTACAAGTAGCGAAAATTAATGGACGAGTGCTTGATTTGGAACTCACTGCTTTGGAGCAGGAAAATAATGTAGAAATTATTGCTAGCCCTCGTTTATTGACTACCAATAAGAAGCCCGCGAGTATTAAGCAAGGGACGGAAATTCCTTATGTGCTGTATAACCGTAAGGATGAAGTGAAAAATATTGAATTTAAAGAAGCGGTTTTAGGGCTGCAAGTCACGCCACATATTTCAAACGATAAGAAAATTTTGCTCGATCTGGTTGTAACACAAAATTCACCGAATTCAACTAGTTCAACAGTTCACGGCTTAGTGACGATTGATAAGCAAGAACTGAATACGCAGGTATTTGCTCAACACGGTGAGACCATTGTGCTTGGTGGTATTTTTCAACATCTAACTGCAAAAGGAGAGGATCGAGTGCCGATTTTAGGTTCGATTCCGGTCATTAAAAAGTTATTTAGTCATTCAAGCGATAAAATTAGTAAGCGTGAACTAGTGATTTTTGTTACGCCTTACATTGTTAAAAATGGACAATCACAAGTTTCCTCGCATTCTTCATATAAATTACCGCCAAAATAAGATAAATTGTGTTAGAATTCCCCGCTTAAATCACAATAAGTTATAGCTTGATTGCGTACGAATTTGTGTGTGGCGGTTTATTTAAATGCCGCCATTTTGTTCTTTATGATAAACGCAGAGGTTTTATGAAAGTTTCTCCACGTCGCCGTGCCAGAGAGTGTGCGGTTCAGGCTCTTTATTCTTGGTATGTATCGCAAAACAGTGTAGAAGAAGTTGAATTATCATTTATCACAGACCAAGATATGAATGGTGTTGATTTGCCTTATTTCCGTAAATTATTACGCGGTACGGTTTTATATGTAGAAGCGATTGATAGCGATCTTCGTCCGTTTTTAGATCGTGCGGAAGATGAGGTTGATCCGATTGAACGTAGCATCTTACGTCTTTCGGCATACGAATTAAAATATGAACTTGATGTACCTTATAAAGTGGCCATTAATGAAGGTATTGAAGTGGCGAAAGTATTCGGTTCAGAGGATAGCCATAAATATATCAACGGTGTTTTAGATAAATTAGTACCAGCTTTAGGTCGTAAATAATTTATTTATCAAAAGAAGGTGAGCATTGGTTCGCCTTCTTTTTTATCATTTAACGGAGGAAAAATGACGGAATTTGAAGTCATTGCACAATATTTTAAACGTAACAATTTACGCTCTGATGTGGATTTATCCGTAGGCGATGACTGTGCAGTCACTACTTTAAAACCGAATGAACGTTTAGCCATTACTACCGATACGCTTGTATTAGGAACGCATTTTCTTCCGTCTATTTCCGCTGCAGATTTAGCTTATAAGACTTTAGCAGTTAATTTGAGCGATTTAGCCGCAATGGGGGCTACGCCTGCGTGGGTTTCTTTAGCTTTAACTCTCCCGAAAATTGATCATCTGTGGATTACTGAGTTTAGCCAAAGTTTATTTGCCGTATTAGATCGTTATCAGGTTGATTTGATTGGCGGTGATACAACTGGCGGCCCGCTTTCGCTCACCCTTACCGCACAAGGGATTTTACCAAAAGATCAAGGACTATTTCGACACCAAGCACAAGTCGGTGATTGGATTTTTGTTTCCGGCACATTAGGTGATAGTGCGGCGGGGTTATCACTTCTATTGGATCATTGCAAAATTTCAGGCGAATCCGCCCACTATTTAGTACAACGCCATTTACGCCCTACACCGAGAGTGGAGTTAGGACTTGCACTACGAGCATTTTCTCGTTGTGCGATCGATATTTCCGACGGCTTATTAGCCGATTTAGGGCATATTTTAGAGCGTAGTCAAGTTGGGGCTGAAATCGAATTGGATAACATACCACTTTCTACACATTTAACTGCTAAATATAGTGGGCAAGAAGCCCTCCATTTTGCTTTAACCGGTGGTGAGGATTACGAATTATGTTTTACCGTATCGGATGACAAGCGGTCGGAAATGGAAAAAATTTTACGTTCCCAAGGGATTAAGGTGAGCTGTATCGGTAGGATCATTTCGGCGGCAAGCGGTCTGATTTTACGCCAAAATGGCAAACAAGTGCCGGTACCGGCTCAAGTTGGTTTTGATCATTTTAAATCAGTATAAAACGATGAAAAATTTTAATTTAAAAAATCCGATTCATTTACTTGCTTGTGGTTTTGGTTCAGGCTTATTAAAGCCGGCACCGGGAACTTGGGGTTCGCTTGCCGGTGTGTTGATTGCTATTTTATTGTGGAATTTGACTGAGAGTTTTTTATTCTTTATCGGTTTAACCCTCGTGAGCTTTATTGCCGGTTGCCATATTTGTGAGCAAACCAGTCGTGATCTAAATATACATGATGACGGGCGTATTGTGTGGGATGAAATTGTGGCAATTTTTCTGATGTTTGCATTTTTGCCTGAATATAATTGGTTAGCTTATCTACTAACGTTTATTTGTTTTCGTTTCTTTGATGTATTAAAACCTTATCCGATTCGTTATTTTGATGAAAAATTAGAAACCGGTTTAGGTATTATGTTTGACGATATTCTTGCCGCAATTTATGCACTAATTGCTTTACATTTAATTTATTGTTTTATTTAGGAGAGTATATGCTTACCATTCTGTTGGTTCATCTGGCAGGCTTAGCCAGCCCTGGTCCGGATTTTTTTTATGTGGTACGCCAATCGGCAAGTCATTCAACTAAAGCCGGTATTTTAGCAGCGATCGGGATTTCATTAGGGATTATTTTTTGGGCGAGTCTTGCCATTTTCGGCTTGGCTTGGTTGAGTAATACGATTGGTACAATGTTCCAATTTTTGATTATGGTGATTGGTGGCATATATTTATCTTATATCGGTTCACTTATGGTGAGGGTTACAAAAAATGCAACATTCACGAATGGGCCAACAAATCTGAGAGTGTTAGATAATGTTACTGAAATTAAAAAAGGCTTATTGATCAATATCTTTAATGCAAAGGCTGGTGTTTATTTTACAAGTGTCGTTTCAGCATTCCTTGCTCAATTTACTCAAACTTCTGATCTATTTCTTTTATTATTTTTGTTTGTATTTTCAACGCTAATTTATTTTATATTAGTGGCATTGCTGTTTTCTCGCCGACCGGTACAAGAATTTTATACAAAATATAGTCGTTATATTGATAATGTTGCCGGTGTGATTTTTATTGTATTCGGTATGATTTTAATTTTTGATGGAATAAAAGGGCTAATAAGCTAACAAAGCTCCAAAGTAAAACAGGCTTACATTTTTGTGTAAGCCTGTTTTTTTAGTTTCCATCTTAAATGATATGCGTTTGGTACCATTGATTCAGTACGATACCAGTACTTACCGCAATATTTAAGCCACTGTTAAGCGGGTTTTCAAAAGAAAGCTGTACGGTGGTATCTTCCAGATATTCAATATCTTGTGCTGAAATTTCACTTAATACGAATACCGTTTTTGCAGCTAATTTTGTTTTTGCCAGTGATGCAGCTTGTTTATTGTGGGTTAAATGGACGATTTGATAGCCGGCATGACGTAATTGCGTCAGTGCGATTTGTTTATGCTTGGTTTCGAGCGCGCGCACAAATTCTAAACCACCTTCCGCAACGCGAGCTGCAGCACTTGAATTAAGGGTATTGGCACTTTCGACAATTACGCCGCTTACACCATAGAACGCACAAGTACGAATAATACCGCCTACGTTTTGTGCATTGTTCACTGCATCCAGTAAGACTAAACAATCACGTTTACGCTGCACTTGTAAATAACCTTCTAATGAGAACGGCACGGCTTTTTTCACTAATAAACAGACATCGCCGTGATGTTCGGTACCGGTTACACGTTCCATTTCGGCACGATCCACTACATGGTAAGCTTTTTTGTGTTCGGCTAGGTAGCTAAGCATATCGCCTAACTTTTTCGCCCCTTCTACTGTTGCCCATAAACGAACAATCGCATCCGGTCTTTGTTTGAATAGCGCAAGGCAAGCATTTTCGCCATACATTTTCATTTCTTCTGCACGGTTTTTCTTAATTTTTTCCGGCGCACGAGGAGAAAGCGGGCCGGTTTTTTTCTCTTTAATTGTGCTATTGCCACCTTTTACGCTAATTTGTACGCTGCCTTCGCCACTAACTTTTTTAGCGCTTGTAGGGTAAAGCACTTCACGAGCTTCTTGGCGATCTTTACGCTCAAAGCGGGCTTTATCGCTAGCGAATTTAGGTTTGTCGAAACGAGGTTTATCTTCGAATCGGTTTGAAGAACGAGCATTACGTTGTTCGCGGAGATTTGAGTGATGTTCATCGTTAAAGCGGTTTGATTTTGTTTGGAATTTGCTATCTCGGCGCTCATTAACGGTTTGAAAGCGGGGTTTATTTTCATTAAATTTTGGTTTCATTCTATCGTTCCTTAGGGAAAATTTCGGGCTATTATAGTTTATTCGCATAGTAAAATATCGCTTTTTTGCAAAAAATTTTGAGAATCAGACCGCTTGTTATTCCTTTATTTGGTAAGTTTCTTTATAATCACTCGTCTTTTTATGTTCTTTAAAATCTGGTGGAATTATGAACCCAATGTTAAACATTGCTATTCGTGCTGCACGAAAAGCAGGCAATATTATTGCTAAAGGCTATGAGCAAGCCGCGAGTGAAATCGAAGTGGCTCAAAAAGGTACAAACGATTATGTAACTGCAATTGATAAAGCAGCGGAAGCGGCGATTATTGAAGTGATCCGTAAATCTTATCCTGGTCATGCTATTGTTGGCGAAGAGTCTGGTATTTTGGCAGGCGAAAACGAAAATGTACAATGGGTGATTGATCCATTAGATGGTACAACTAACTTCGTGAAACGCTTACCTCATTTTGCAGTTTCGATTGCGGTACGTGAAAATGGTCGTACAACGGTGGGTGTTGTTTACGATCCAATCCGTAATGAACTTTTCACTGCTGTTCGTGGTGAAGGTGCAAAACTCAATGAATTCCGTTTACGTGTAGAAACAGATCGCCGTGATTTAAACGGTACTGTACTTGCAACCGGTTTCCCTTTCAAAGCAGCCCAACATCGTCCTGCGCATTTAAATATGCTTGAAGGCTTAATGAATAACGGCGTGGCGGATTTCCGTCGTACTGGTTCTGCAGCGCTTGATTTAGCTTATGTGGCGGCAAATCGTGTTGACGGTTACTTTGAAATCGGTTTAAAACCGTGGGATTTTGCAGCGGGCGATTTAATTGCGCGTGAAGCCGGGGCAATCGTAACGAATTTTGTTGGCGGTACGGATTACTTAAAATCAGGTAACGTCGTAGCAGGTCAGGCTCGTGTGGTAAAAGAGATCTTAAATACGATTCAACCGACATTAACCGAAGATCTTAAAAACTAATTTAAAATTTAAACCATAGATTTCACGGGTAAAACAAACAAGCGGTCAAATTTCTAGCTTATTTTGCAATACCCGTGTTAATCCGTATGGCTCGTGGTTAAATTAAAAAAAAGAAAACACTATGCAAAACAAATATCCTCTGTTAAGCCAAATCAACTCTCCGGAAGATTTGCGTTTGCTTGCAAAAGAGCAATTACAGTCTGTGGCAGATGAGCTTCGTGCTTATTTACTGGAATCGGTTAGCCAAACAAGTGGCCATTTAGCCTCCGGTTTAGGGGTGGTAGAGCTTACGGTAGCTTTGCATTATGTTTATCAAACACCTTTTGACCAACTCATTTGGGATGTTGGTCATCAGGCATATCCGCATAAAATTCTTACCGGTCGTCGTGACCAAATGCATACCATTCGTCAAAAGAACGGTATTCATCCTTTCCCTTGGCGTGAAGAAAGCCTCTATGACGTATTAAGCGTCGGTCATTCATCTACTTCAATTAGTGCCGGTGTCGGTATTGCCGTAGCAGCAGAAAAAGAAAATGCCGGACGTAAAACCGTATGTGTGATCGGCGACGGCGCGATTACTGCCGGTATGGCATTTGAAGCGATGAACCACGCTGGTGCATTGCATACCGATATGTTAGTTATCTTAAATGATAACGAGATGTCAATTTCAGAAAATGTTGGAGCACTTAATAATCACTTAGCTCGCATTTTTTCTGGCTCTCTTTATACTAGCGTACGTGATGGTAGCAAAAAAGTACTCGATAAAGTGCCAATCATCAAAAATTTTATGAAGAAAAGTGAGGAACACTTAAAAGGAGTGATGTTCTCACCTGAAAGCACCTTATTTGAAGAGCTGGGTTTTAATTATATCGGCCCGGTGGACGGTCATAATATTGATGAATTGATTAAAACGTTAAGCAATATGCGTGAGCTAAAAGGTCCGCAATTCTTACACATTCGTACCAAAAAAGGTAAAGGCTACGAGCCGGCGGAAAATGATCCGATTGGTTATCACGGCGTGCCTAAATTTGACCCGACTTGTGGACAATTGCCGAAATCAAAAACGATTCCGACTTATTCGGATATTTTTGGTAATTGGCTATGTGAAATGGCGGAAAAAGACAGTAAGTTAATCGGTATTACACCGGCAATGCGTGAAGGTTCGGGAATGGTTGAATTTTCAAAACGTTTTCCTGAACAGTACTTTGATGTTGCGATTGCAGAGCAGCATGCGGTGACTTTTGGTGCCGGTTTGGCGATTGCCGGTTATAAGCCGGTAGTGGCAATCTATTCAAGCTTCTTACAACGTGCTTACGATCAGCTGATTCACGATGTCGCGATTCAAAATTTACCGGTGATTTTTGCGATTGACCGAGCGGGGATTGTCGGTGCGGACGGGCAAACTCACCAAGGTGCATTTGATGTGAGCTTTATGCGTTGTATTCCGAATATGACGATTATGTGTCCGTCAGACGAGAATGAAATGCGCCAAATGCTTTATACGGCTTATCGAATGAATACACCGGCGGCGGTACGTTATCCGAGAGGTAATGCGCAAGGTGTGGCGTTAGAACCGATGCAAGCGCTTGAAGTTGGTAAAGGCAAGCTGATTCAGCAAGGGCAAAAAGTGGCGATTCTAAACTTTGGACCATTGCTAAATGAAGCACGTATCGTTGCAGAAAAACATAACTACACGCTGGTAGATATGCGTTTTGTGAAACCGTTTGATGAACAATTGGTAGCGGAATTAGCGGATTCGCATGAATTATTGGTGACTTTGGAAGAAAATGCGATTCAAGGCGGTGCAGGCAGTTTTGTGAATGAATATTTGCAAAAAGTCGGTAAAATTCGACCGCTTGTCATGCTTGGTATTCCTGATTTCTTCGTGCCACAAGCGACCCAAGCGGAAAGCTATGCAGATTTAGGCTTAGATGCGGCAGGCATTGAGCAGAGAATTCAAGCGGTAGTAAATCAATAAAGAAAAAGCTCATCTTATTAAAGATGAGCTTTTTTGTTATTTACGGTTATCATTTGCTTGTTGCAGTAACATTCGGCTTTCTTTTAAGAATTGCTCCGAATAATCACCAAACCAATGATGAACCTCTTCAAACGCTTGAATAAAACCGGCTTTATCATTGTTTTTAAAGAACTCCAAGCTGGTTGCAAAAGTGTCTTTAAGTGATTCAATTACCGCCAGATTTTCCGGTTTATCCGAAATAATATCTGCATATAAGCCGCCATCTTGAGCGAATAAGCGCCCGATCATCGCTAATTCCAAGCGGTAAATCGGTGAGGAAAGTACTAAAAGTTGCGATAATTTTACCGGCTGGCGAGATAGATGCAGACCGAAAGTAAAAGTTGAAAAGTGACGCAAAGCTTGAATATAAGTCATTGCATGATCATGCTCATGCGCATCAATCACTTCAATTTTTGCTCCCCAGATTTTAATTTGCTCAATAAGCCATTCATATTTTTCAGAAAAGCGTCCATGGCAGCAAGCAACCAGTTGTTTTGCCATTGAGGCGATATCCGGTCCAAACATCGGATGTAAACCGACAATCGGGCCACTGTGGATTTCCAACATTTTTTCAAGCGGTTGGGCTTTAACCGAGGTCAAGTCCGCTAGAATCATATTTTCAGTCAAGAACGGTTGTAAGCGTTCAATCGTTTCTAAAGTTTTGTTAATTGGTACACATACAATCACTAAATCACTGCCGCTAAGGATTTGTTCTGCATTGTCCCAATCTTTGCTGCCCAATGTTTCGACTGGGTAACCGGAAAGTCCAAGAAAACGAGCAAATAATCCACCTAATTTACCTTTACCACCGACAATCACAATTTTATTGATATTCGGATTGGTCGTTTTAAAGCCGTGTTTGTTTTCATTCGCATAAGATTCACGCATGATACGTCTTAATACGTCTTCGATCAAATCAGCAGGTATGCCTTGCTTTTCCGCTTCCTGACGGCGAGCAGCAATCATCTCCGTTTCTCGTTCCGGTGCGTAAACCGGAATGCCATGTTCCGATTTTACTTTTCCAACTTCAGCGACTAACTTTAAGCGTTCGGCAAACAGCTGAATTAGCTGTTGGTCAACTTGATCGATTTTTTCTCGTAAAGGATTTAATGGACTCATTGATTGTTCCTTCATTTGTCGGAAGATTCATTAAACAAGCGGTCAAATTTGCATAAAATTTTGCAAAATTTACCGCTTGCCCAATGTATGAGAATCTTACCAAATTATTTACGGTTGTTATTTCTGTCTTAATTTTTCAGCAAAATTTGTTAATACTTCTTCTGTGGTCTGCCAGTCGATACAAGCATCGGTAATAGATACGCCGTATTTCATTTCACTGAAGGGCTGTTCTGATGATTGATTACCGGCATTTAAATGGCTTTCGATCATTAAACCGATAATTGAATTGTTGCCGTTTAGTAATTGCTCTAGGGCATTTTCCGCTATCAGTGGTTGACGGCGGTAATCTTTATTGGAGTTACCGTGGCTACAGTCAATCATAATCGCTTCCGGTAAGCCTGCTTTGCGTAGCGCTAATTCGCATTCTTCCACATATTGTTGTTCAAAGTTTGGTATTTTACCGCCGCGTAAAATCACATGGCCGTCTTGATTGCCTTTGGTGTGTAATAAGTTTACTTGACCTTTTTGGTTGATACCGATAAAACTGTGGCTTTGTGCAGCGGATTGCATTGCGTTGATTGCTACAGCTAAGCCACCGTCCGTACCGTTTTTAAAGCCGACTGCCATAGATAAGCCGGAGGCTAATTCTCGGTGTGTTTGGGATTCGGTTGTACGTGCTCCGATCGCTGACCAACTAAAGAGATCTGCTAAGTATTGTGGTGTCATTGGATCTAGCGCTTCAGTTGCAAGTGGTAAACCTAATTCAGCTAGTTCTAAGCAAAGTTTACGTCCGACACGTAAACCGGTTTCAACATCAAAAGTACCGTTAATTTTCGGATCGTTGATTAAACCTTTCCAACCCACAGTAGTACGTGGTTTTTCAAAATAAACGCGCATTACGATATAAAGCTTATCTGAAACAGTGTCGGCTAATGTTTTTAATTTTTTTCCGTATTCGATAGCCGCAACCGGGTCGTGAATAGAGCAAGGGCCAATCACAATCAGTTTACGTGGATCACGTTTATGAATGATATCTGAGATCTCACGACGTGATGTTTCAATTTGTTTACGTAAATGTTCTGGCAGAGGAAATTCGGCTTTAAGTTCGGTCGGTGTGAGTAATACTTTTTCATCAGCAATATTTACATTATGTAAACTATCTTGGTTAACTACGGTGTTCATTTTTATTTCCTGTATGTGTAAAAAAAATAATACATCTCTACTTTACAATTTTACAGCTAGAGTTTCAACTATTTTTTTCTTCACCTCATTCACACTGATTCGTTCCATTAATTTGTCGCCTGATTTACTTCGAGCCTTAGTTGCCCAAGGTAACTTATTCCACGGTTTTCCATAATAATCTAGTACGGCTTGATCATAGGCAGAAACAACATTGTGTTGATCATTATAGGGCGCTGTACGGCGAGGATTATGAATTGCATATAAGCCGATAACAGGTGTAGATTGTGTAGTTGCGATATGTGCTGCCCCCGTATCGGGAGAGATAACCAAATCAACTTGTTTAATTAAGGCAGCAAGTTGTTTCAGGCTGGTTTTCCCTGTGATATTGATGCATTTAGGTGCAAGTTGTTGAATTTTATTTGCGGTTTCCATTTCATAAGCAGAAGGGGAGCCGGCAATAATCACATTGATATTCTGAGCGGTAAGCCATTTAGTGATTTCGGCATTAGGCTCTGCTCCCCAATCTTTTTCTTTTTTACTGGAACAAGGCGAAATTAAAACATTCTTCTTGGTTTTATCGATAAAAGCAGCACTGTAATCCAGATCGGATTGGCTTAAAGGCAATGACCAACGAGGGGTTAAATCTGTTACACCAATTGCTTTAGCAAACATCATTTGTCCGTCTAATACGTGTGGAGAAGCGGTCATTTCCACTTTTTCATTAGTAAAAAGCCACTGCATTTCACGTGCACGATCTTGATTAAAACCAATTTTTTTAGTCGCTTTAATGCCTAATGAAATCATTGAGGCTCGAAAAGCAGTTTGCATATTTAACAGGAAATCGAACTGCTTGTTAGCCAGTGTTTTCCAAAGTGTAAATATTCCTTTCCAGCCTGTTTTTTTATCATAGGGAATCAGTTCGACATTTTCCAAGCCTTGCATCAGCATTGCTTCGGTTTTGCCGATAATCCAGCTGATTTTTGCATCGGGATATTGGCGTTGAATCGCTTGAACGACAGCAAGGGTATGACATACGTCCCCAATAGCGGAGAGGCGTAAAATACAGATATTAAGCGGTTGTTTTTTCATTGGAATTTGCGTATTGAAATTGAGGTACATAATAAAAACCCACGCATTAGCGTGGGCTTTTTAGATTGAATTTAGTGATTATTCAACTTTTAAAATACGGCAAGTATTTGTACCGCCTTCTTTTAATTCGTCACCGTGTGTTAATAACACTAAATCGCCAGACATTAAGTAACCTTTCTCTTTTAATAATGCGATTGCTTTTTTCGCTCCATCAATTGTACGGCTTTCTTCATCATAGAATACCGGTGTAACACCGCGGTAAAGCGCAGAAAGATTTAATGCTTTTTGGTTACGAGATAATGCGTAAATCGGTAAACCTGAGCTGATACGGCTCATTAATTTAGCTGTTTCACCTGAGTGAGTTAATGCAATAATTGCAGAAACACCTTCTAAGTGGTTTGCTGTGTACATTGCTGACATTGCAACTGCTTCGTCTATAGTTGCAAATGTGCCTTCCATACGGTGGCGAGAAATATTGATGCTAGGCATTGTTTCAGCACCTAAACATACTTCAGCCATTGATTTAACGGTTTCTACCGGATAATCACCGTTTGCAGTTTCGCCAGAAAGCATTACCGCATCAGTACCGTCTAATACCGCATTTGCAACGTCCATAACCTCAGCACGTGTCGGCATTGGTTTTTTGATCATTGATTCCATCATTTGCGTTGCAGTAATTACTACGCGGTTTAATTTACGTGCACGACGAATTAAACGTTTTTGTACGCCAACTAATGCCGCATCACCGATTTCAACACCTAAGTCGCCACGCGCAACCATCACAACGTCTGAGCCTAAGATGATATCATCCATTGCTTCTTCGGTTGCTACGGTTTCAGCACGTTCCACTTTAGCAACGATTTTTGCATTTAAACCTGCTTCTTGTGCTAATTGACGAGCGTAGTGTAAGTCTGCGCTTGATTGTGGGAATGATACTGCAAGATAGTCAACGCCGATTTTCGCTGCTAATTTGATGTCTTCTTTATCTTTGTCTGTTAGTGCAGGCGCGGATAAGCCACCGCCTAATTTATTGATACCTTTATTATTTGATAAAGGACCGCCAACAGTTACTTCTGTATGAACTTTTACACCTTCAACAGAAAGTACTTTTAATTGAACGTTACCATCGTCTAATAAAAGAATATCGCCCGGTACTACATCGTTTGGTAAGTTTTTGTAGTCTAAACCAACCGCATCTTGGTGACCTTCACCACGTGGTAAATCGGCGTCTAATGTGAATTTATCACCGATGTTTAAGAAAATTTTACCGTCTTTAAAAGTTGATACACGTATTTTAGGGCCTTGTAAGTCGCCTAAGATTGCAACTGTTTTACCTAATTTTGCTGCAATTTCACGTACTTTATTTGCACGCTCGATGTGATCTTCCGGTACACCGTGTGAGAAGTTCATACGAACCATATTTGCACCGGCAGCAATAATTTTTTCTAAGTTATTGCCACGGTCTGTAGCTGGACCCATTGTACAAACAATTTTGGTTCTTCTGAGTTTTCTAGACATTGATAGACTCCGTAATGTATTGATTTGCCGATATTAAAAATTCTTTTTATGACAGGGCTTGATTCTGCCTTAAACGTGGCACATTATACGCCTAAATCTTTTAGGTTTAAATACAGTAATGAGGTTTTCCGATGAATATTTGGATTATGCGCCATGGTGAGGCCGGTTTTTATGCGAGCAGAGATAGCGAACGAACTCTCACTTCTCAAGGTGAAGCTACTGTTAAAAAACAAGGAGAGTGGCTAGCTAAGCGTTTGATTGAAAAGCAAATTAAGCTAGATAAAATTTTAGTCAGTCCTTATCGTCGTACACAACAAACTCTTGAATGTTTATCTCAGGGGATGCAAGCGGTCGATTCTGGTAAAAATTTTACAAATGAAAGCTTGGTTGAAGTTTGGGAAGGGATTACCCCATCCGGTGATCTCGGTAATGTTTGCGGTTATTTAGCTTTTTTACGAGAAGAAGGGGCAAAGAACGTATTGATTATTTCCCATTTACCGCTTGTTTATGATTTGGTATTAGCTCTCACGGCAAATCAAGAAGCGGTGCATTTTTATCCGGCGGTAACGGCTGAGATTGATTGGAAGAGTGATTTTGGGAAAATAACAGCGGTTGAAAAGCCTTAAATTAGTGCTATTTTTCGGGTTTATGCAAATTTTTTAAATATTTTTAAAAATTGTCGAAGAAATAGACTTCCAAAATAGGAAAAAAGTGCGTATCATACATGTCTTGAAAATCAGGCTAGCCTGAAAGGTTTAAATAAGAAAGTACGGTTTTTTAGCCGTACTTTTTATTTGGATGTATCTCTCGTTAAAATCGCTTTAATTTAATCACTTATGGTGAAGGTAAGATGCAAATAGGACAGTATGAATTTAAAAGCCGTATTTTCCTTGCACCAATGGCAGGTATTACTGATCAACCATTTCGCCGTTTGTGTAGTCAACTTGGAGCGGGTTTAACATTTTCGGAGATGATGTCCACCAACCCTGATGTATGGCATACCGAAAAATCTCGCCTGAGGCTTGCGCATCATGAAGAGATTGGTGTGAATGCCGTACAAATTGCCGGGGCTGATCCACGAGAGATGGCGGCGGCTGCAAAAGTAAATGTCGAGTATGGGGCAGAGATTATTGATATCAATATGGGCTGTCCGGCGAAAAAGGTAAGCAAAAAGATGGCAGGCTCTGCACTTTTACGTGAACCGGAACTCGTTGCTCAAATTTTAGATGCAGTTGTAAATGCTGTTGATGTGCCTGTAACATTAAAAATTAGAACAGGTTGGGATCAAGAAAATAGAAATTGTTTGGAGATTGCGAAAATTGCTGAGAAAGCAGGTATCTCCGCTTTAACGATTCATGGTCGTACTCGTGATTGTTTATTCAATGGTGAAGCTGAATATGAAAGCATTAAAGCAGTTAAACAAGCAGTTTCTATTCCGATTATTGCTAATGGTGATGTAACTTCCGCAGAGAAGGCAAAATATGTTCTAGATTACACCAAAGCAGATGCGGTTATGATCGGTAGGGGCAGTTTTGGTCGCCCTTGGTTATTTAGTGAAGTTAAAGATTTTTTAGAGAATGGACGTTCTTCAAACTCATCACTTGATGAAAAATGCGAACTGATGTTGAAGCATATTGAAGACCTTCACCTGTTTTATGGTGAGGAGAAAGGTTATCGAATTGCACGTAAACATGTTGGTTGGTATGTAGAACAGTTTATGCCAAGCTCGAATTTTAAGCGTACTTTCAATGCATTGGAATCTACAAAAGAGCAACTCTTGGCATTGGAAGATTTTGTGAAATTGATTCGTTAGAATCCTTATTTAGTTGGATAGAGGACAATGTTAGAACAACAACCTACACAAAACCCATTAACTGTATCAATGTTAAATGCTCAAGCTCAACAAGTGAATAAACCACTTCGCGACAATGTAAAAGCAGCATTAAAAAATTACTTATCTCAATTAAACGGTGAAGATCCAACAGAATTATACGAATTAGTATTATCTGAAATTGAACACCCAATGTTAGATATGGTAATGCAATATACACGTGGTAACCAAACTCGTGCGGCAACAATGTTAGGCATTAATCGTGGTACATTACGTAAAAAATTGAAAAAATACGGTATGGGCTAATTTTTACTGATATTCGAGTAATCTAGCAAAACCCTCACTGAAAATAGTGAGGGTTTTGTTTTTCTCAAAATAAAAAATAAGCGGTTAAATTTGCAAATTTTTTTACAAATTTAACCGCTCGGTCTTGCTACTACGCTTTTGGCTATTGTACTTTGAGCTTTTTACCCACGGTAATCTTATTATTTTTGATGTTATTCAGATTACTCAATTTTTCCGGTGTCGTATTATAAACACGGGCAATTGAGTAGAGCGTTTCATCTTGTTGCACGATATGATAACCGTTACTAGATTTTTGTGGTTCTCGTTTTGTTAAATTTGACTCTTTATCTTTACTATTTTTCTTGTTGTCGTTAGTTAATTTTTCTTCCACTTTCGTTTTCGAGTTATCATTTTTGTTCGTTTTTAACACTTTGTCCGAATTCTCTTTTTTAGATGATTTCTCTGAAAGACGATCAGTTTTCTTTTCTTTAGCAGCGTTCTTATCAGTATCTGCCGGAGTCTCTTTTACCTCTTTGTATACCGCTTTCGTATTGCCGGAATGACGTGAAATGTAAGCGACTAAACCGTTGTAAATCGCTTGAGCAATTTTTCGGCAGTATGCTGGAGTGGCAAGTTTTTGCTCTTCCACCGGATTTGATAAAAAGCCGGTTTCCACCAAAATAGAGGTAATGTCAGGGGAACGTAAAACGCTTAAGCTTGCGTGTTGTGGTACAGGTTTGGCAAGAGAAGTGACATTGCCTAAATGTGATAATATTGTTTTGCCCAATTCATAGCCGGAACGTTGTGAGTGCGAAAATTGCAGATCTAACACAGTTTGGTTTAAGTATTTTTCATTGGTATTCGAAAGAACAGAACCAGCACCACCGAGTAATTCCGATTGCTTTTCATGATCTTCAAGCCATTTACCCATTTCGTCACTTGCACGGCGGTTTGAAAGCACCCAAACAGAAGCTCCCTTTAAACTATTCGATTTAGGCGATGAGTCCGCGTGAATTGAGACGAGTAAGTTTGCTTTATTTTTACGCGCAATTTCAGTACGCTCCGGAAGCTGAATAAAATAGTCGCTTTTGCGAGTCATTACCGCTTTAAATTTCGGATTTGAATCCAGTAACGCTTTTAATTCTTTTGAAATCGCTAAGGTAACGTTTTTTTCTTTTACACCGAGTGTGCCACCAATTGCACCAGGGTCTTTACCACCGTGGCCTGCATCAATCACAACAACGGTTTTAGCATAACTGCTAAGACTAAAAAATAAGCCAAATAAACTAACAGCAATATAATTTACTAACTTGTTCATCTTATTCCTTTCAATTAAGCGGTTTAATTTAGATTAAAATTTACTAAAAGTTGTGTACCCACTGAAGTTTGCGGCAGCAATGTAATATTGCGTCCTTCTTCGGCATAATCAATTTGGATAATGATATCTGCTTCGGGAATCATTCCTTTACCACGGCTAGCCCATTCTAATAAACAAGCCGTTTGTGGACGGAAATAATCACGGATGCCCATAAATTCCAACTCTTCAGGATCACTTAAACGATAGAGATCAAAATGGTAAATGGCATAAGGCGGAAGTTGATATTCTTCCACTAACGTGTAAGTTGGACTTTTGACATTTCCAATATGACCAAATTCACGCACAATACTGCGTGTTAATGCCGTTTTTCCTGCACCTAGTTCACCGTTTAAATAAATGACTAATGCATGCTGAGGAGATTTGCCTAAATAGGCTTGCATATGCTTTGCCAATACCTGGCCAAATTTCAACATTTGTTGCTCTGTTGGAAAGTGAAAAGTGATTGAATCTAACATTTCCGTAATAAGTACTTACAAGGTTAATTATGTTAATTAAGAAATAAAAAATTAAAAATTTGGAAGAAAATTCGGAGAGAAAATGGAGCGGGAAACGAGGCTCGAACTCGCGACCCCGACCTTGGCAAGGTCGTGCTCTACCAACTGAGCTATTCCCGCATGAGACGTTTCATAGAAGTATGGAACGCTTGGAATTATACGAATTTCTTTTTAGAATGCAAGTTCATATCGTTTAAAAATATGAATTTGCAAGCCAATTTTTCAATTTTGCTGAAAAAGAGCGCATTTTAATCTAATTTGATGAAATGTGTACGATAAAATTTTAATTCTTCAATAGATTCTTGAATATCATCTAAAGCTAAATGCGTATTTTTCTTGGTAAATTGGTTAAGCATTTCCGGCTTCCAACGGCGAGCGAGTTCTTTGAGCGTACTAACGTCTAGATGGCGATAATGGAAATAGTCGGCAAGATCTGGCATATATTTGCATAAGAATCGCTTATCTTGCGGCACACTGTTACCACAAATCGGTGAAGCTCCTTTTGGCACCCATCGTTTGAGAAAATCGAGCGTTTGTAGTTCAGCCGCTCTTTCAGTCAGCTTACTTTGCTTAACACGTTCGATTAAACCGTTTTCCGTATGTGTTTTGATACACCAATCACTCATCTTATTCAGTAATTCATCCGATTGATGTACGGTTAAGACCGGGCCTTCGGCTAAAATGTTTAAATCTTTATCCGTTACAATAGTGGCAATTTCAATAATACGTTCTTTTTCCGGATCTAAACCGGTCATTTCCAAGTCAATCCAAATCAAATTTTGACTGTCTAGTTTACTCATATTTATTCCTTCTCTTTTAATGCGTTTAGCACGAATGGCGGTACAAATTGTGCGACATCTCCTTGGTGGCGATAAATTTCTCGTACTATGGTTGAAGAGAGATAACGCCATTGCACGGCTGGCGGAAGAAAAATCGTCTCTAAACCTTCTTCCAATTTTTCATTCAGTTGTGCTAATTGAATTTCATATTCAATATCATCGCTTCCACGTATACCTCGAACTAATGCTTTTGCCTGATGTCGTACGGCAAAATCTGCAAGCAATCCGCTAAATCCGATTGCTTGTACATTGTTAAGATGTGCACAACTTTGTTGTACTAATAAGGTTCGCTCTTCTAGTGAGAAGAGCGGCTGCTTACTGGGATTCTTAGCCACAGCGACAATCACACGGCCAAATAATTTTGCCACACGTTCAATAATATCTAAATGCCCATTGGTAATCGGATCAAAAGTGCCGGCATAGATAACGGTATAACTCATATTTATTTCTCTAAATAAGGCGAAAGTAGTTGCATATGGCGTTTTAACGCACCTTGATTTTCTTGTAACACGCTAAAGCCTGCTTGGCTAATCGCTTGGCGGGCATTTTGGTGTTCGAGTAGAAAGTTGACTGCTTGTGCTAAATCGTGTTCATCACTTTTTACTTCAACAACACCTTGAACGTAACGTAATTTTTCAAAAATTTCCGGAAAATTAAACGTATGTACACCGGATATAACTGGGAGTGCAAAAGCTATAGGTTCTAATGGATTATGTCCGCCGTGCTTTACCAAACTACCACCGACAAAGGCAATTTTAGCTAAGCCGTACAATGTCATCATTTCACCCATCGTATCACCTAATAACACCTGAGTGTTTGCTTTTAAAGGTAATTTATCTGTGCGCTTGGTGTAATTTAGTTCAGATTTAATCAGTAAATCTTCGACACTGTCAAAACGTTCTGGATGACGAGGTACAAGAATTAAGACTAACTCAGGCCAACGTGTTAATAGTTGCTTATGTGCATCAAGCAACATTTTTTCTTCGCCTTCGTGAGTACTTCCGGCAATCCAAACCGGACGTTGATTTAGCTCGAGTTCCTGCTTAGTAAACTCGACTTTATTACGCAATTCATCGGTTATTTCTAAATCAAATTTTAGATTTCCAGTATTAATGAGGTGCTTATCGTGGAATCCTAGAGCCAGATAGCGCACTGCACTTACTGCATCTTGCGCCATAATTAAATCGATTTCATTTAACATATTTGTTAAACCGGATTTTATCCAACCGTATCTTTTCGCTGAACAAGGCGAAAGACGAGCATTGGCAATCACAAATGAAATGCCTCTTTTATGCGATTGATGAATTAAATTCGGCCATAATTCGGTTTCAATCACAATAATCAACTTTGGTTTTATAAAATCCAAAAAGCGGACCATCGCATCGGGCAGATCATAAGGTAAATAAAAGTGTGTTACGCTATTACCAAAAGCTGCAAGAACACGAGCCGATCCGGTAGGCGTTACAGTCGTGACGGTGATCGGTAGCGTAGGATATTTACCTTGAATTGCCTTAATCAAGGGGGTGGCGGCAATCACTTCTCCAACCGATGCTGCATGTACAATAATGCCGTTTTCATTCGGTTGTTTATCGTTATTATAATAAGCATAGCGTTCCCATAAGCGGCGGCGATATGCCGGTTGCTTACGCCCACGATTCCACATCATTAATAATATTAATGGTTGAATAATGTAACTTAAAATCGTATAGAAAAAACGCAACACTATTGTGTCTCCGTAAGCGGTTTATTTAAGGAAGCCTTTTGCAAGCCTAAGAAAATCACAGTTGTAATAAAATAAAACATAGTACCGGAGTTATGTGATAAAAAAGCTTGGGTTAGAAAATAACTCATCATCAATAAAATATGGGTAATCCCCAACACGCCCCATAAATGTGCAAGGGAATTGGATTCCGATTGTTTTAATCTGTTCCAGAATAGGGTTAGCGGCACGAATAACGTCGCAAGTAATGAGATAAGTCCTATGATGCCTCTGGTTGAAGCATCATGTAGATATTGATTATGCGCATGACCAAAACTTGCGGCATATTCAGAGATCTTTCCTTCAGAAAAATGCTGTTTGCGCATTTCTTTCACACCTTGGAGTCCCCAGCCGAAGATAGGTTTTTCCTGAATACCAAGAACGGCACTTTTCCACATATCGAAACGTGCGCCAATCGAGGTACTTTTATTTGAGCCGTCCACATAAGCAGTAATATCGCTTTGTGCATCAAGGTAACGTTTATGAATTGTCTCACTAGTAAAAATGCCGCCGGCAAGCGTAATGAATAATACACCTGAGATAAGCCATTTTGATAATGATTTACGGTTCAGCCAAAAGATAATGAACAGTACGAACGGTACACCAATCCATGCTCCTCGAGCCGTGGTAAGAAAACTAGCGATAAGCGCAAATAAAGCGGCAATTAAGCTGAAATACATGGCAAGACGCTGTTTTTGTGTATAAAAATAAAATAATGTACAAAACGAGAACATCGCAAGCGACATCGCAATATCGCCGGCTTGAATATGCATGATTTTAGGAAACGGTCTCACGAAATCGAAACCGAACACTTGAATCATACTGGTGATTCCGGCGCCGATACCAGCAATTAAAATGGCATAGACAATCCATCGCTGTTTAAGTTGATTTTTATAAAATACCGCTAAAATCGGTAATGATAATAAAGCTCGTGCGGCAAGATCCAATTCGCTGCCTTTTCCTTTATGTACAATAAGCGATAAGACGAAAAGTAAGAAATAACAGACAAATGTTGTAATTAACCATTTATCCGATTTTGCTAAATGATAGGATTTATTTTTTATGTGGGGTATGAGCAACGCTATACCGGATAATGCTAATAAGATCGGAATTAGACTATAACTGAATTTAAATTGAAGCATTAAAATAAAGAATAAGCCTATTAGTCCCGAATAGATTTGGCTTTTATTATATTTAATTTGCGTTAGCATAAGAGTCCTACATAAAAAATTTAACGAAAATATTATACTTAAAAATTGAGAAAGAAAGGAAAGAAAAGACGCTTTAATCGTGTAAATTTCTAATAAGCATAAAAAAACCCCTCATTCCGGAGGGGTAAAACTTATTATGGAGTCATACTTCTATGAGTATTGACTCCTAATTATATGAATTTAATTCATAACTGCAATAATAAATTTTCAATCTTTACAATATATTGCTAAAATTGTGAGATTGATCACGCTTTATGCGGATTTCTTGTATTAGAATCTATAAGATTACGCATTAAAAGAGCATAATCCAGATCAATATCCGCCGGTACGTCTAAAAATACAAAATGTCCGTCACCAAGCCCTGCTTCCACGTGTTCGTTTTTACGGTTTAGCATACGTTCAATTTTAAATACGATATTACCTTTCGGCGTCATCATTTCTACCGAATCGCCTACCAAGAATTTATTTTTTACTGCAACTTCCGCCATACCTTCGGCATTACGTTTGCCGGTGAATTCACCGACAAATTGTTGGCGTTCCGAAATTGAGTAGCCATATTCGTAGTTTTGATATTCATCATGGGTATGACGGCGTAAGAAACCTTCGGTATAACCACGGTGTGCGAGTGATTCTAAGGTATCCATTAGTGATTCATCAAACGGTTTACCTGCCGCTGCATCGTCAATTGCTTTACGGTAAACTTGAGCGGTACGTGCGCAGTAGTAGAATGACTTAGTACGTCCTTCAATTTTAAGTGAATGAACGCCCATTTGGGTTAATCTTTCTACGTGTTGTACTGCACGTAAGTCTTTGGAGTTCATAAAGTAAGTACCGTGTTCATCTTCAAACGCAGTCATTTGCTCGTCCGGACGGTTTGGCTCGGTGTATAGGAATACTTTATCCGTATGTGAACCTTCGCCTAATGTCGGTGCAATATTTTTCACTTCAATTTTCGGCTCATAACGTTGAACGGCAGATTGTGGCACGATATTACCGACTTCATCGGTTGTGCCTTCTTCCATTTTGTATTCCCAACGGCAAGCGTTAGTACAAGTACCTTGGTTCGGATCACGTTTATTGATATAACCGGACAATAGGCAACGACCTGAATATGCCATACAAAGTGCGCCGTGTACGAAGATTTCAAGCTCGATATCCGGCACTTGCTGGCGGATTTCTTCGATTTCTTCCAATGATAATTCACGTGAAAGAATGACACGAGTAAGCCCCATCTGTTTCCAGAATTTTACCGTCGCCCAGTTTACCGCATTCGCTTGTACCGAAAGGTGAATATCGATTTCCGGGAAGTTTTCGCGCACTAACATAATTAAACCGGGATCGGACATGATCAATGCGTCCGGTTTCATATCCACTACGACTTTCAGATCTTTGATAAATGTTTTAAGTTTTGAGTTGTGTGGCGCAATATTCACCACCACATAGAATTTTTTACCTAAGCTATGCGCTTCATAAATCGCGATTTGTAAGTTAGCGTGGTTAAATTCATTGTTACGTACGCGTAAGCTATAACGCGGTTGGCCTGCATAAACGGCATCTGCGCCATAAGCAAAAGCGTAACGCATATTTTTTAAGGTGCCGGCAGGCGAAAGTAATTCAGGTTTAGGGTATTTTAATTCGGACATAGGTTTATTCTCTTCTGATAACAAGTCAGTACCTCCCGCGAGGGAAGGCGTAAAAGTGTCTATTTTCCAAGAAATATCGCTTTCTAGCAAGCAATAGATAGATTAGAATGCGACTTTCTGTATTTAATTCACTCGTGGGAAATTTATGAAAAACTTTAGATTGTTACTCGTAGCAACATGCTTAGCATTTTCAAGTTTCGCTTTTTCAAACGGCGTAATGATGGAAATGTTCCAAATGAAAAAACAGCTAAATGTGTTGCAAGACGCAGAAACAACGGAACAGTTTCAAACTTCTGTTTCGGCATTCTTAAAGCAAGCTGAAAAAGCAAAAGAGACGATGCCGGCAAGTCTGGACGGTGATCAAGAACGTTTTGTCGGTTATCAAGTGGCAATGCAACAAGTGATTGATGTTGCGAAGCAAGCGGAGCAACAAGCTCAAGTAGGAAATTTAGCTCAAGCAAAACAAACTCTTGAAGCACTTGATGATATGAAGAAAAAATATCATTCAGAGTATAAGTAACACAGTTATAAGCGGTTGAATTTTAGCGTTCATAGTAAAAAAATGTTAAAATTTGACCGCTTGTTTTTTTATGTATTGGAGAATTATGGAACAGTCTCAAGTCTCTCTGACCAAAGCGTTAGTTGCCACTGCCGCAATTATTATTATTTTAGCGGGGATTAAAGCAGCGGCAGAAATTGTCGTACCGTTTTTATTGTCACTATTTATTGCAATTATTTGTTCGCCTATTATTAAATTTATGACGACACGTCGTATCCCCTTAGGGATAGCGATTAGCTTATTATTAGGGCTAATTATCTTAGTTTTCTTATTTTTAACCGGTATGGTAAACAATGCTATTCAGGAATTTACCGGTTCTATCCCACAATATAAGTTATTGCTGACTGCACGTTTGCAAACAATATTTGCTGTAGTTAAGGAATATCAATTACCGATTAGCATTAGTCAGGAAGATATTCTCAGTAAATTTGACCCTAGTGCCGTGATGAATTTAGTTAGCCGTTTGTTATTAGGTTTTTCAGGTGTGTTATCTAATATTTTTGTTTTATTTTTAGTGGTGATTTTTATGCTGTTAGAATCACCGATGGCTAAATATAAGTTAGCGCTGGCGTTGAGTCCGGATAATGATCTTTCTAATGAGAAATATTATATTGATCAAGTTCTAGAAGGTGTTATTGGCTATTTAGGTATTAAAACGGTGATCAGTGCTTTAACCGGCCTATCTGTTTGGATCTTATTAATGATCTTAAATGTGCAATATGCTGTATTATGGGGCGTATTAGCTTTCTTATTAAATTATATTCCGAATATCGGTTCTTTTTTAGCCGGTATTCCTATTGTATTACAAGCGTTGTTATTAAATGGTTTTTCTGTTGGTTTGGCTGTATTAGCCGGTGTTGTAGGAATTAATATGCTATTTGGTAACGTATTGGAGCCCAAAATGATGGGAAAACGTCTAGGGCTTTCGACATTGGTTGTTTTCCTTTCCTTACTTTTCTGGGGATGGTTATTGGGAACGGTCGGAATGTTGCTTTCCGTTCCGCTCACAATGGCGCTGAAAATTGCTTTAGAATCGAATCCGAGTTCTCGCCGATATGCGGTATTACTGGGCGATATAGAAGAAATTAAACATTAATTCTATTTTACTAAGTCTCTTTTGATACAAGCGGTCGAATTTCTTAAATTTTTTGCAATTTGCAAATTTTAGGGAAATTCGACCGCTTGTTTATTATGTATTGAACGGCTTTTTCTTTATATTGTTTAATCTATCAATAAAAAGCAAACGATTGCATTAAAATTATAGGGTTTTACTTGACGATTTTTAAAGAATCGTTAAAATCTGCCCATTCTTTTTAACGAAGAATTGTTCGGATGAAGGTAGCTGGAGAAGAGTGAAAACTCTACCGACGAGGTAAAATCTTTCAGGTGCTAGCGATAGCGAGGACAGTTACTGGACGAACCCTTGGAGAGATCCAATCCATATAAATGGAAAATGGACGCCGAAGGCGCAAGTGCGAATGCATGAAACGCTCAGGCAAAAGGACAGGGGAGAAAAGTGATACCTACCTAACTAGCGGTCATTTTTAGTCAAATTTTATTGATTTTACCGCTTATCTCTATTGTTACTTTTCTTTCCTTGTAACATATAATTACGAGGAATTACACACATGTCATTTGATGATATTCTTAATACTATTAACAGCCTTATTTGGGGCGCCCCACTTTTAATCCTACTTTCCGGTGTTGGTTTATATTTAACTTTTGCACTAAAAGGTATTCAATTTTGTCAGTTAGGCCGTGCTTTCGTGTATATGTTCAAACCTGAAAAAGGCGAAGGACAAGCCGGTGATATTTCTGCTTTTGCGGCACTTTCTACTGCACTTGCTGCAACAATCGGTACCGGTAATATTGTCGGTGTGGCAACCGCTATTCACTCGGGCGGGCCGGGGGCATTATTTTGGATGTGGTTGATTGCGTTATTCGGTATGGCGACCAAATATGCGGAAGGCTTATTAGCGATTAAATTTCGTGGTCGTGATAAAGACGGTTTTATTGCCGGTGGCCCAATGTATTATATCGAAATGGGGATGGGCAAAAACTGGAAATGGCTGGCAAAAGCATTCGCATTTTTTGGCGTATTAGTTGCCTTATTAGGGATTGGTACTTTCCCACAAGTAAACGGTATTACTCATTCATTGGAGTCAACCTTTGATGTACCGGTCGTATTTAGCTCAATTATCTTAACTTTAGTCGTGACCTCTATCGTATTAGGTGGGGTAAAACGTATTTCTAAAATTGCATCGATTGTGGTGCCGTTTATGGCGGTGGCTTATGTGATTGCTTCGGTTAGCGTATTAATTATGAATGCGGAAAAAGTACCGGATGCAATCGTATTAATCGTACATGCGGCGTTTAATCCGGAAGCCGCATTAGGCGGTGCATTTGGCTTTACTGTGATGCAGGCGATTCAATTAGGGGTTGCACGTGGTATTTTCTCGAATGAATCGGGTTTAGGTTCGGCACCTATTGCAGCTGCAGCGGCACAAACTAAAGAGCCGGTGCATCAGGGCTTAATTTCAATGACCGGTACTTTCTTAGATACGATTATTGTGTGTACCATGACCGGTCTGGTGATCGTGTTAACCGGCGCTTGGACGGGCGAAGCCGAAGGAGCTGAATTAACCAACCTTGCGTTTAACCAAGGTTTAGAGAGTTCATTCGGTGCGGTGGTTGTTACGATTGGTTTAATTTTCTTTGCATTTACTACGATTTTAGGTTGGTGTTATTACGGTGAGCGTTGTTTTGTTTATCTGACTAATGGTAAAACTAAAGGAATTAAATTCTATCGTTTACTATTTATCTTATTAATTGCTTCTGCGCCGTTCTTACAATTAAAAACGATTTGGACGATTGCAGATATAGTAAACGGTTTAATGGCATTCCCGAATCTGATCGCTTTAATTGCATTACGCAAAGTGATTATTGAAGAAACCAAAAATTATTTCTTCCGCTTGAAAAATGGCGAACTAAAATAAGATTTACGCCGAGTGATTGAAAATCTGTTAAAGTGTAGGGTAATACCTACACTTTTTTATTTTGTATGAAAGTTCTTTATTCTTTAGTTTTATTCCTATTTTTGAGTTTAATTGCGCCCTCTATTTATGCGGCTTCCGACAGTTCAATCAGCTGTAAAGTCGTAGGGATTAGTGACGGTGATACGCTGACCTGCTTATACAGACGTAAGCCGCTTAAAGTGCGCTTGTTATATATTGATGCGCCGGAGTCCGCCCAGCCGTATGGCAATAAAGCCAAACAGGCGCTAGCAAATTTGGTATTTAAAAAACAAGTGACACTACACAGTAGTGGTTACGATCGTTACCAACGCTTATTAGCGGTGGTTTATGATGAGCAAGAACGCAATATCAATTTATTATTAGTCCAAAAAGGTATGGCATGGGCATACCGTGAAACGCAGCCGATTTATGAGCAGGCAATGCTAAAAGCAAAACAAGCACAGAAAGGATTATGGCAAGATAAATCGCCAATCAATCCTGCGGAGTGGCGTAAAGCACATAGTGCGGATAAACGCTTGGATTCCGGTTGGAATTGGCAAAATTTTTGGAAAAAACGACCGCTTGTAAAAGATAAAACATTAGATTGTAAGAAAGTACTACGTTGTAGTGATTTTAGTGACTACCAAAGTGCGAAACGTTATTTCGACCAATGTGGTTCTAAAACCATGGACGGTAATCATGATGGTATTCCTTGTAATAAATTGTATCGAGAGGCATTGCATTAATGGATATCCAACAAATAACAGCATTTAGATCTCAGTTTCCTTTTTTTAAGCAGCAAGCCGAATGGACCTATCTGGATTCGGCGGCAACAACCTTAAAACCCCAAATATTAATTGATGGCACTACTGAATTTTATGCCTCGGCTGGTTCGGTACATCGTAGCCAATATGATCTCGCACAAAGCCAAGCCTATGAACGGGCGAGAGATCTCATTGTCTCTCGTTTTAATGTCGAGTCTCGCAATGCGGTAATTTGGACGAGCGGCACCACCCATGCAATTAATTTAGTGGCGTATGGATTGGAATATTTACTGGAGGCAGGAGATGAAATCATTATTTCCGTTGCTGAACATCATGCGAATTTTATTCCGTGGCAACAATTAGCGCTGCGTAAGCAAGCAAAATTGATCGTTTTACCATTAGATGCAAATTTTCAGCTAAATCCGACCGCTTTACAGCAGGCTATTTCTAAAAGAACTAAAGTTGTTGCCTTGAATTTAGTTTCAAATCTCACTGGCGTACGCCAGCCGGTTGAGCAGCTAATCCCAATCATTCGCCAACATTCGAATGCAAACATTTTATTGGATTGTGCCCAAGCGGTATGTTGCGAAAAGGTCGATGTGCAAAAACTGGATGCGGATTTTTATGCTTTTTCCGCACATAAAATGTATGGCCCGACCGGTGTCGGTGTGTTAACCGGAAAATTGCAAAGTTTAGAGCAAATTCGACCGCTATTTTTCGGTGGTAAAATGCTGAGTGATGTATCCGAATCAACACTTTCTGTTGCTGATTTGCCTTATCGCTTAGAAGCCGGTACGCCAAATATTGCCGGTATTATTGGTTTTGGTGCAATTTTGGAGTGGCTGGAGCAGTGGAATTTCGACGAACTGAATCAAACAGTTGAATGTTTAGCGAAAGAAACTTACAAGCGGTTAAAAAATTATAAAAATATTCAAATTTTTTCTCAGCCGGGCTGTTCTACCATAAGCTTTGCATTTCAAAGGATTCATCATGCCGATATTGCGGCAATTATGACGGAACGTAAGATCGCTTTACGTAGCGGTGAACATTGTGCAAAACCTTATTTGGGCTATCTTGAACAAGCCGGGACGTTACGTTTATCAATTGCACATTATAACCAAATGGAAGATTTGGAGCGCTTTTTGGAATCTTTAGATCTAGCACTGGAGATTTTGGCGGATTAGATCAAAAAAATATGAAAATTTGCTAGAATGAATACCCTAAATAAGGTAATCTTCACGCCAATTTCCGATTTATTTTAAAATTTTAAATTTATAGCAAAAGGTGTCTAAAATGGCTAAACAAATCAAAAAAATTGCCGTATTAACGAGTGGTGGTGATGCGCCGGGTATGAATGCCGCGATTCGTGGTGTCGTTCGTGCAGCACTGAATGAAGATTTAGAGGTATACGGTATCCAAGACGGTTATTATGGTTTATATAATGATAAAGTCATCCAATTAGATCGTCGTTCTGTATCAGAGACAATTAACCGAGGCGGTACATTCTTAGGTTCTGCTCGCTTCCCGCAATTTAAAGATCCTGAAGTCCGTAAGCAAGCGGTGGAAACACTGAAAAAATATGAAATTGATGCATTAGTTGTTATCGGTGGTGATGGCTCTTACATGGGCGCGAAACTATTAACTGAAGAATTTGGCTATCCTTGCATCGGTTTACCGGGCACGATCGATAACGATATCGTAGGTACAGACTATACAATCGGTTACCAAACAGCATTAGAAACGGCTGTGGAAGCTATTGACCGTTTACGTGATACTTCTACTTCGCACCAACGTATTTCAATCGTTGAAATCATGGGACGCCACTGTGGTGATTTGACCATTAGTGCAGCGCTTGCAAGCGGTTGTGAATATATTGTCGTGCCGGAAAAAGGTTTAGATAAAGAGTCATTAATGCGTAATATTGATGAAGGCTTTAAAAAAGGTAAGCGCCATGCAATTATTGCGATTACCGAGTTAATGACGGATGTACATCAATTAGCGAAAGAAATTGAAGCTCGTTTCGGTCATGAAACGCGTGCAACGGTATTAGGTCACATTCAACGTGGTGGTGCGCCTTGTCCGTTTGACCGTATCTTAGCGTCACGTATGGGTGTATATGCAGTAGATTTATTGTTGCAAGGTTATGGCGGTCGTTGTGTTGGTATCCAAAATGAGAAATTGGTACACCACGATATCATTGATGCAATTAACAATATGCGTCGTCCGTTCAAAGATGAATTGTTCGATGCAGCTAGAAAATTATTCTAATTTTTCTTAAAATCAAAAGGCGGCTTAAGTAAGTCGCCTTTTTTATTTGCATAAGGAAAATTTATGTTTAATGATAAGCCGGTTATTTCAAACCAGCACGGTGCATTAGCTATGGCATTTATTCCTTTTTTATACGGAATGTTTGCCTCGACCCCAACGCTTAATCATCTCTTTTTAGGCTTAGCGTGGCTGTTTCTTTATTTATTTTCTTACCCTTTTCTTTCATTATTTAGCAAAAAGCCGACAACTCGTAACAAAAAGTGGGCGCTCATTTATGTTCTGATTAGCTTACTCTGTGCAATACCGGTTTTGCTTGCGATTCCTCAAATTTTGCAATTTTTAGCGTTAATCTTACCGCTTGCAGCGATTCAAATTTATTATGCAAAACAACGAGATGAACGCCATTTGTTGAATGATATCGCCGGTTATTTAACTTTCGGCGTGATAGGTATGGCAAGTTTCTATCTTGTAGAACAGCAGTTTAATTGGGAGATTTTAATTCATCCCACCGTATTTTTTATCGGGGCAACCTTATATGTAAAAAGTATGGTGCGAGAACGTAAAAATCCGCTGTATATGGAACTGAGTATCGGTTTTCATCTACTGTTTTCGATTATTTATTTAATGTTTGGATATCTGTGGCTATTTGCGGTGTATTTGATTGCGTTAGCGCGTGCAATTGTCGTGCCGAGTTTCGGTTGGAATGTGAAGCAGGTAGGGATGTTTGAGTTTCCTGTTATCCTCATTTTTATGATTAGCTTAATTTTTGGATAAGAAAAGGCGCTCATACAATGTAAGAGCGCCTTTGTTTTTTAGTTACTTAATTAGTAATCTAAATCGTCTTTATATAACTGATAATCCGCTTTTAACGCCTCAATTAACTCAACGAAATCGTCCGGTAGCGGTGCGTGCCATTCCATCAGCTCACCGGTAATCGGGTGTTCTAAACGTAGCATGGTTGCGTGTAATGCTTGACGCTGGAAGCCTCGTAATACCGCTAAAAACGCTTCGCTTGCTCCTTTCGGCGGACGAGGACGTCCACCATAAAGTTGATCACCTAATAATGGATGCGCAATATGTGCCATATGTACACGGATTTGGTGAGTACGACCGGTTTCCAAGCGTAAACGCAGACGAGTATAGTTACGGAAGCGTTCCATAATACGATAATGGGTTACTGCCGGTTTACCCATTGGATGTACTGCCATTGCGGTACGTTTGGTCGGGTGGCGTGCCATAGGCTCATCCACTTTACCGCCTTGTGTCATTACACCGCTTGCTACCGCTTCATATTCACGTGTAATACGGCGTTTTTGTAGAGCTGTAACTAAGTGGGTTTGTGCCGGAATATTTTTGGCTACCACCATTAAACCGGTTGTATCTTTATCCAAACGATGCACAATACCTGCACGAGGCACTTCCGCAATCGGTGGATAGTAATGTAATAGAGCATTCAACACTGTGCCATCCGGATTACCGGCGCCCGGGTGGACAACTAAATCTTTCGGTTTATTAATCACAAGAATATCATCGTCTTCATAGACGATATTTAACGGAATATCTTGTGGTTCAAAACGTACTTCTTCTTCGATTTCCGCTTGAACCTCGATAAGTTCGCCACCGAATACTTTTTCGCGCGCTTTGTTTACAATATTGCCGTTTACTTTCACTAAATCACTTTCAATCCACACCTTTAAACGTGAACGAGAATAATCAGGGAAAAGTTGCGCCAGCGCTTGGTCTAAACGAGCGCCGAGTAAATCCGCCGAAACCTCGGCAGTTAATGTCATTTGTTGAGTCATTAAAGATAAATTCCAAAATTTGTCTGTTGCTTATTTGAATAGGTTCTATAAAATAGGGCAATTGGTATGAACTTAGCAAAGTGCCATTGGTCAAATTTGACCATTGTACATCAACTTTTGGTCATAGACACTTTTTTATAGGTAAAATCATTATGCGTAAATTCACATCTCTTGCTTCGCTGATGTTAGCGGGGCTTTTAGTAATAGGTTGTTCTAACAGTGCGAATAAAGAATTAGAAGAATCATCCGCACAAGATCTCTACACTAAAGGGCAGACCTATTTACAAGATGGCGATTATAACTCAGCAATTCGTTATTTAGACGCGGTTGGTACCAAAGGTGGTCAACAAACTGCATTCGGTGAGCAAACTCAATTAAGTTTAATTTATGCAAATTATAAAGTCGGTGAGTATTATAAAGCATTGGATGCGGCAGAGCGTTTTGTGCGAGCTTATCCAAACAGTGGGAGCATGGATTATGTTTACTATTTAGCCGGTTTAAGTAATGCACGTTTAGGTGATAACTTTATTCAAGATTTCTTTGGTGTAAATCGTGCGTCTCGTGCATTAGATAGTGTACGTAATGCGTATGGTAGCTTCCAAACGATTGTACAGCATTATCCGCAAAGCAAATATGCGCAAGATGCAAAAAATTGGATGGGTTATTTAATCAATCGTATGGCAGAACACGAGTTAGCGATTGTTAAATTCTATGATGATCGTGAAGCTTATGTTGCGGTGGTAAATCGTGTAGAAGAAATGATGCGTTTCTATCCGGAAAGTAAACCAACATACGAAGCTTTAGCTTATATGCAAAAGGCTTATGAGCAAATCGGAATCAAAGATTCGGCAGAGAAAGTTGCTGCATTAATTGAAGCGAATAAGGATAAAAGCTTCCCGGAAATCATTAAGCCTGCATATAGCGAACAGTTCTAATCAAGCGGTTGATTTTTATAAAAGTTTTGCAATTCTAGGGGCGTTATTTTTGAATAATGCCCCTTTCCCATTTCATAAAAAAGAAGAAAATATGCGAATTTTAGGTATTGAAACTTCCTGTGACGAAACAGGAGTGGCAATTTATGATGAACATAAAGGTTTGGTTGCCAACCAACTTTATAGCCAAATCGAAATGCACGCAGATTACGGTGGTGTTGTGCCGGAACTAGCTTCTCGAGATCATATCCGTAAAACGTTACCGCTCATCCAAGAAGCATTGAAAGAAGCGAATTTAACCGCAGATGATATTGACGGTGTCACCTATACGGCGGGTCCGGGGTTAGTTGGCGCATTGCTAGTTGGCTCTACTATTGCCCGTTCGCTCGCCTATGCGTGGAATGTACCGGCACTTGGTGTTCATCATATGGAAGGTCATTTGATGGCACCAATGTTAGAAGATAATCCGCCGGAATTCCCATTTGTAGCGTTACTGATTTCAGGCGGACATACGCAACTAGTCAAAGTAGATGGCGTAGGGCAGTATGATATTTTAGGTGAGTCAATTGATGATGCAGCAGGTGAGGCCTTCGATAAAACCGGCAAATTACTTGGATTAGATTATCCGGCAGGTGTGGCGGTATCGCAATTAGCTGAGAAAGGTACACCGAATCGTTTCGTATTTCCTCGTCCAATGACAGACAGACCGGGGCTTGATTTTAGTTTTTCCGGCCTAAAAACCTTTGCGGCTAATACGATTAATGCCTATTTAGATGAGAGTGGTCAGTTGGATCAACAAATTCGTTGCGACATCGCCCATGCTTTCCAACAAGCAGTGGTGGATACTATTCTCATCAAATGTAAGCGAGCCTTACAGCAAACCGGCTATAAACGTCTCGTTATAGCGGGTGGTGTAAGTGCCAATAAACAATTACGCGCCGATTTAGCCGACATGATGAAAAACTTAAAAGGCGAAGTATATTATCCTCGCCCACAATTCTGTACCGATAACGGTGCAATGATTGCTTATACCGGCTTTTTACGCTTAAAGAACGGTGAAACCACCGATTTGAGCGTGAGTGTTAAACCTCGCTGGTCAATGACTGAACTATCGAAGATTGGGTAAGGTTATTGTAGAAATTTATATTTACTTTAAAAATTCCAGTAACTTTTATTATCCTTGGAAACTACAAGTTTGGATAAAGAAGATTCGGAAAAGAATATTCAAAACCATATGAAATATAAACGTAATTTTGTAAAAAATATGTAGTAAGTATATAGATTTTAAATGAGGAAAAAAATGAACGTAGCAGAATTTCACCAAAAGATTGAACAAGTATGGCAACAAATCGAAGAAAAAATTGATGATGAAGGTTTAAGTGTCGATACTGAAATTCAAGGTGCGGTGTGTACATTAACTTTTGATGATGAATCACAAATTGTTATCAACAAACAAGAGGCAATGCTAGAGTTATGGCTTGCTAGTAAATTAGGCGGCTTCCATTTTGCTTATCGTAACGGTGAATGGGTTACTGCAGAAGGGCACTCTTTCTGGACGTATCTTGAAGAGGCTTTTGCTCGTCATGGTGAACAAATCAGCTTTTAATTAATAAGCGGCCGTTTTTGTAAAAAATTTTGCAAATTTGGTTACTTGTCTATTTCCTTTTAGCTTATCTTATTGGAATCACAATGCAATTATCTCAAACTGCTGCCAAAGATGTGTTAAATAATGTCTTCGGTTATCAATCTTTTCGTCACGGACAACAAGAGGTAATTGATTCGGTTTTAGCGGGAAGAGATTGCCTTGTGATTATGACCACCGGCGGCGGTAAGTCGCTTTGTTATCAAGTACCTGCACTTTGCTTAGACGGCATTACGCTGGTGATTTCTCCACTGATTTCCTTGATGAAAGATCAGGTTGATCAGCTACTTACTAATGGTATTGAAGCTGGTTTCTTAAATTCCACTCAAACGTTTGAAGAACAACAAGAAGTTGAGCAGAAAGCACTTTCTGGTCATCTAAAATTACTTTATCTCTCACCGGAAAAAGTGATGACCCAAGGGTTCTTCCATTTTATTTCATTATGTAAAATTAGCCTGATTGCAGTTGATGAAGCGCATTGTGTTTCGCAGTGGGGGCATGATTTTCGTCCGGAATACACCTTATTGGGTAATTTGCGTAATACATTTCCGAATGTGCCACTTATGGCATTGACGGCAACCGCAGATCCAACAACTCGTCACGATATTCTGCAACACTTACGCTTAAAAGCACCGCATACTTATTTAGGCAGTTTTGATCGCCCGAATATTCGCTATACGGTACAAGAGAAATTTAAGCCAATTGAGCAGTTGGCAAAGTTTATCAGTAAGCAACAGGGCAAGAGCGGTATAGTTTATTGTAATAGCCGTAAAAAAGTTGAAGAAATTACCGAGAAGCTTGCGGCACGTAAAATTTCGGTGATGGGTTATCATGCAGGCATGTCAGTTCAGCGACGTGAAACGGTTCAAAATGCGTTTCAGCGAGATAATATTCAAGTTGTGGTTGCTACCATTGCTTTTGGGATGGGGATTAATAAATCGAATGTGCGTTTTGTCGTGCATTTTGATTTGCCGCGCAGTATCGAATCTTACTATCAAGAAACCGGGCGTGCAGGACGTGATGATTTACCCTCTGAAGCGGTATTATTTTATGATCCTGCCGATTATGCGTGGCTGCAAAAAGTGTTATTAGAAGAACCGGAAAGTGAGCTGCGCGATATAAAACAACATAAATTACAAGCGATCGGCGCCTTTGCCGAATCACAAACCTGTCGCCGTTTAGTTCTGTTGAACTATTTTGGTGAATCACGCCAAGAGCCTTGTAAAAACTGCGATATCTGTTTGGATCCACCTCGTAAATATGATGGGACATTGGATGCGCAAAAAGTAATGTCGGTGATTTATCGTACCGGTCAAACTTTTGGTGCGCATCATGTGATTGGCGTATTACGTGGTTTGAATAATCAGAAAATTCGTCAGTTTAATCATGATCAGCTTTCAGTGTACGGCATCGGCAAAGATCAAAGCCAAGATTATTGGCTAAGTATTATTCGTCAACTGATTCACCTCGGTCTAATTCGCCAAAATATTGTTAATCATTCGGCATTACAGCTCACAGAAGAGGCTCGCCCGGTGTTGCGTTCGGAGAAAAAACTTGAATTAGCAATGCCTCGCTTAACGTTCTCAGCAACGGCTTATGTACTGAAACAAACTTCTGTTCGTTATGATAAAGATTTATTTGCTCGTCTACGTTTTCTACGTAAACAAATTGCCGATAAAGAAAATATCCCTCCTTATGTGGTATTCAATGATGCGACTTTGCAAGAAATGGCGGAATTTTTACCACTTAGTGAAATGGAAATGTTGGATATTAATGGCGTCGGAGAACGTAAATTAGAACGTTTTGGCGGTGCATTTTTAAGTTTGATTCAAGAACATTGTGATAACCGCAAATAAAAACTGCACTTAAAATCACGTGAGCTCAAAGTGAAATTAAGTGCAGCTTATCAATTCAAATTATTTGCCTTGTTCAGCCCATAATTTTGCGATGCATTGGTTTGCAGCGTATACCAATTTACCTTCTTTAGTAATGTAAGGTGTTGGATCGTATTCACGAGTACAAGCACCTGGGAAGTTAGCCGCATAAGTGCTGGCCGTTGCTGAAAGTAAAGTAACAGTTGCAAGTGTTGCAAGAACTAATTTTTTCATAATGAACTCCTAATAAGTTTTGATATGCAAAGATCAAATACAAGTCTGATAATGATTGTCAGTCGCGTATTTGATGGGTTGAACTGTACACAGAACAAAATATAACGTCAAGTGTATTTTTTTATTCTGTATTTAAGGTCAGTCCAGATTTAAAAACTGTAATTTAAAGTAAGTTAAAGCAATGTTTATTTGGCGTAAATGCTGAGAAATATTGCACGTATCAATAATAAATAGGACTACAACCTACATTGAGGTTTTAGTCCTTGTAATTTATTTATCTTGTTCTTTCCAAAGAGCAGCAATGCACTGTTCGGTGCATAAATTAATTTGCCTTCTTTAGTGATATAAGGTGTTGGATCATATTCACGGGTACATGCATTAGAGAAGTTAGTCGCATAGGCGCTAGCTGTTGCTGAAAGTAAAGTAACAGTTTCAAGTGTTGCAAGAATTAGTTTTTTCATAATGAATTCCTATAACCTGAAATAAATTACAATACATCAAACGATATTTTAGTATAAAAAATGCTTGCTTGATGTATAAAATTTACTCTTTTGATGCTATAGAGTCAAGTATGTTTTTTCAGGTTTGTCCTGTCAACCATTTTTCAACAAGCTCGTTATTTGTTTCTTTGTGTATCCACATACTGCCCAATTCCGGTTGAGGGAATTTTGTATGGTTATAGCCGACAAATTGGCTAAAATCGAAAGCAGCATGTGGATAGCCATTGATTAGTAAAAAAGCTTGATAGCCATTTTCAGACCAACAAATTTCTAAGCGACGAGGTTCCATTAAGGTCTTTTCTTCAATATCTGATTTACTATAAACAAATAAACTATCCACTACAGGATTTTCTGTTTGATGCAAATTCATCGCATAAAAATAGCCTGTCTCACCATCATCTTCGAACATTACCACAAGGTGTTCATACTTTGTTGAATGGGCCCCATTACGATAACCTTGCCCGATAAGTAATTGGTCAGTTAAAACAGAATATAACATTGGCTTTTCCTTTTTAATTGAATTATCTATTTTGGTTTTATGCTCACTTAGAATACAAAAATGCCACAGAAATTTCTGTGGCATTTTTTGCTAAATAAGATTATGCTTGACCTTTAACTTCTTTTAAACCGTTGAAAGGTGCTGGTGTGCCAGCTGCTGCTAATGCTTCTTCAATACGAATCAATTGATTGTATTTTGCCACACGGTCTGAACGGCTCATTGAACCTGTTTTGATTTGACCAGCTGCTGTACCTACCGCTAAATCTGCGATGGTTGCATCTTCAGTTTCACCAGAACGGTGTGAAATAACCGCTGTGTAACCTGCATCTTTAGCCATTTTGATCGCGGCTAAAGTTTCAGTTAATGAACCGATTTGGTTGAATTTGATTAAGATTGAGTTGGCGACACCTTTTTCGATACCTTCTTTTAAGATTTTGGTATTAGTAACGAATAAGTCATCACCGACTAATTGGATTTTGCCACCTAAAACTTTAGTTTGGTATGCGAAACCTTCCCAGTCAGATTCATCTTGACCATCTTCAATAGATTTGATTGGGTATTCGTTACATAAACCTTCTAAGTAGTGTGTGAACTCTTGAGAAGTGAATGATTTACCTTCACCTTTCATTTCGTACAAGCCGTTTTCTTTGTTGTAGAACTCAGAAGAAGCACAGTCCATCGCTAAAGTTACGTCTTTACCTAAAATATAACCTGCTTTTTCAACTGCTTCTTTGATACATGCTAAAGCGTCTGCGTTTGAAGCTAAGTTTGGAGCGAAACCACCTTCGTCACCAACAGCTGTATTTAAACCTTTAGATTTTAATACTTTCGCTAAGTTGTGGAATACTTCGGCACCGATACGAAGAGCTTCTTTTAATGTTGATGCGCCAACTGGTTGAATCATAAATTCTTGGATATCAACGTTGTTGTCAGCGTGTTCACCACCGTTGATGATGTTCATCATTGGTAATGGCATTGAGTATACGCCTGGAGTACCGTTTAATTCAGCGATGTAAGCATATAATGGTAAACCTTTAGACGCTGCTGCTGCTTTAGCTGTTGCTAAAGAGACTGCTAAGATTGCGTTTGCACCGAATTTAGATTTGTTATCTGTACCGTCTAAATTGATCATGATTTGGTCGATTTCAGCTTGTGCAGTACCTTCTTTACCAACTAATGCGTTAGCAATTTCATTGTTTACTGCTGAAACAGCTTTCAATACACCTTTACCTAAGAAACGTGATTTATCGCCATCACGTAATTCTAATGCCTCACGTGAACCTGTTGATGCACCAGATGGAGCAGCTGCTAAACCTACGAAGCCACCTTCTAAGTGAACTTCTGCTTCAACAGTTGGGTTACCACGTGAGTCGATGATTTCACGACCAATTACTTTAACGATTTTAGCCATTGTTAATATCCTCTAATTGAGAGTTAATGAAAAAAAGAATAATAATATAGTAAAGATATTTTACGCTTTTGTCTTGTAAAAAAGTGATTTAGCTCACAAAATCTAGCGCTTCTTTGATCGAATACGGATAAATGAAACTAAAGTTATCCAATTATACCTAAATTTTGCTAAGAATATAAACTCCTACCAATATTAAGGTAGGAGAAAAAGCTTATTTTTTTATGAGAAAAGTGAGCACTTCATAATGTGAAGTATGTGGAAACATATCGAATAATTGCACCTTTTGGAGTGAATAATTGCTTAATGCTTCAAAATCTTTCACCATCGTTTGGGCATTACAGCTTGAATAAATTAAATAAGGCGAACCCAGCCGGTTTAAAAACTCCGCAAGCGGTTTACCAATACCACGGCGAGGCGGATTCACAATCACAAGATCTGGTGTTACTCCTTTCCCGTTTAGCGCAAATTGTGCCGAGTCAAGTGAAGCGAATGTTATATGTTTAAGTTGTAGTTGCTCGGCGGATTTCGTTGCGCTGGCAATCGCAGAAGCTGAAATCTCAATACCGGTTAATAGTACATTCTCATTCTTCTCTTGTAGTGCTTTTGCACAATGTAAACCAAAGCCCCCAACACCGCAGAACAGATCCCAAAATTGCTGAATCGGTAAATCCTTTATCCAGTTTTGCGCTGTAGCATAAAGCTGACTTGCAACATTCGGATTGGTTTGGAAGAAGCCTTGCGGATGAATAAATAATGGAATGCCGTTAAAATTTTCTTCAATCGTGGTTTTTTCTGTGAGGAAGATTTCGGTTTCACCCTCTAAAATCGCAGCATGTTGCGGCTGGATATTTAAGCTAACGATAGAATCTTTCGGCAGTTTAGCTAATAAATTTGGCAATTCACGTTCAACAAGCGGTCGTTTTTGTTCACTTCTTAGCACAAAACGTAACATAACGGATTGGTTATATTGGCTTTGGGTCAGTAGGATATATTTTAGCTCGCCTTTCTTTTTTGAGATGTTATAAGGTACAAGTCCAGCTCGGGCAATAAAATCTTTAAGAATCGGGAAAAGTGCTTCAAATTCAGCCGGATAGAGGGAGCAATCACATAGATCAATACCACTTTGCGGATCGGTTTGATCTTTTAAAATGCCTAAAATCGGACGCTCGACACTGCCGGATACCACCATTTTCGCTTTATTACGAAACTGTTTTTGTGAAGATTGAACAGGCGGTAAGATTTCAGTGAATTTTTGCAAAATAAAAGGCGAAATTAACCGCTTAAGATCAGCTTCTTTATCCATAAGCTGCGTAGAATATGGCTTTTCTAACCACTGACATGAAGTACAATGTTGCTGTTGGAAATATGGGCAATTTAATATCATTTTGTTAAAAGAATAGGGATATTTTTAGTGGTTTGTTTTAGGGTATAAAATATGATTTATACCCTAAAAGAGATAAATGATTGATTAACAGTATTGTGCTTTGTATTCAAGCCATTCGTTTTGTAATGCGGTTAAACGTTGCTGTGCTTGCTGATAACGAGGACTTGCCTCAAGCTCGTTCCAACTTACTGTTTTACGTTTCATCAAGGAAATATGGCGTTCGGTTTGGGCTTTACTCGGTTGATATTTTAAACCGTCCAACACTTGAATAACACCTTCCGGCTCATTACAGAGTAGCAGTAAATCACAACCTGCGTGAATTGCTTTCTCCGATCTTTCGACAAAATTACCCATAAAACCGGCACCTTTCATGCCTAAATCATCGGAAAAAATCACACCGTTAAAATTAAGTTGACTACGTAATACTTGCTTTAGCCAATATTCCGAACCGCTTGCCGGTTGGCTGTCACATTGTGTATAAATCACGTGAGCTGGCATAATTGCAGACAGTTTGCCTTTTGAAATGAGTTGTTTAAACGGCAAAATATCGTGGTTGAAAATCAATTCTTTCGGACGATCATCAAAAGGTGTTTCCAGATGCGAATCGGCTAATACGTGTCCGTGACCGGGAAAGTGTTTACCGGTCGTCGCCATTCCCATTTCTCTCATGCCGTCAATAAACGCTTCGGCTATCGGCAGAATCATATCCGGATTTTCACCGAATGAACGATCGCCAATCGCTTTACACTGATGACCCAAATCTAAGACCGGAGCGAAACTTAAATCAATATCTAAAGCGAACATTTCAGCCGCCATTAACCAACCGGTTTGCTGAGCTAAAGCGGTTGATTCTTGCGGATTTTTTGCAAGTGTATGAAACGCTTGCATTGCCGGTAATTTAGTAAAGCCTTCACGGAAACGCTGGACTCGGCCGCCTTCCTGATCAACGGTAATCAATAACGGTTTTTTTACTCGTTGGCGAATAGATTTCACTAAAGCCTCCAGTTGTACTTTATCGTGAAAATTACGGCTAAATAAAATCAAGCCGGATACGAGAGGGTGTTCAAGGATTTCAACCTCTTCTTGGCTGAGTTCTTTATCTTTTATATCAATCAGTAACATAATTTGTCGCGAGTATAATTGCAAAATTTGGGGGAAAATTGACCGCTTGCAATAGAATAAGGATGCGCTATTTTACATTAAAAAAGCCCCTGATTTTCATCAAGGGCTGATTTCTTATGCTTTAGCGTGTTTTTCTTGATTTTTACGCATTTTAATATTGAGTAATTCCACAATAACAGAGAAGCCCATTGCGGTGTAAACTGCTGATTTTGGAATATGGATATTAAAGCCTTCGCCAACTAATACTACACCAATTAAAATTAAGAATGCTAATGCAAGGTTTTTAATAGTTGGGTTATTATCTACGAAATCACCAATTGATTTTGCTGCAAGCATCATCATCGCTACCGCAATAATGATTGCGATAACCATCACCGGAATATCATCTGCCATTGCTACTGCGGTGATTACCGAGTCAAGCGAGAAGACAACGTCAAAAATAGCAATTTGAACTAAAATCATCAAAAAGCTGGCTTTTTTACTCGAATTTTCTTTTTCTTCGTGTGATTCGCCTGCAATTGATTCTTTCAATTCCATCGTACTTTTCACAATAAGGAAAATACCACCGAGTAAAAGAATTAAATCACGACCGGAAATCGGCATACCCGCAATTGAGAAAAGCGGATCGACTAATTTCATCATCCAAGCAAGGGAAAGTAATAGCAGGATACGGGTTCCCATTGCTAATGCTAAACCAATAATACGAGCTGATTGGCGTTGATGAATCGGGAGGCGTGAAACTAAAATACTGATAATAATAATGTTATCGATACCTAATACGATTTCAAGCCCAGTAAGGGTTAAGAGTGCGCCCCACGCTTCGGGATTTGCAATCCAATCAAACATGAAATGTCCTTTTAATAGAGAAAGATTTAATAGGTTATCACCTATAATTTAAAAGGCGCTAATCATAGCGAGAGTCATGTAAAAATTAAAGGGGCGAACGTAAAAAATTCTGTAGAATTTCGGCGGTAAATTGTTTACGTAAATAAAAGCCTAACGGTAAAGATTGAACTCGTTCACCTTGCTGATTAATTGCACTCGTTAGTGATCGACTATTCCGACCTTTAGGACGTAATTGCATTACTTCGCCAAGCGTGGCATTAATCTCATTTAAACGTCCAAAAATAATGTATTCCATTAATTCTTCCCAGTCATTTTTCAACTGTTGTTCTTGTTCAAATGAAGGTGTCCATAAAATTGGCTGTCCTATATGGCGCTCTGCAACCGGAATTTGTCTTTCTCCTTGCACCGGAATCCATAATACTTTTTGTAATTTGTGGCGAACGTGTGAGGTTTGCCAAGTAATACCGATATTTTGCGTCAGCGGCGCTAAACTGACAAAGGTTGTTTCTAGAGGAAAACCTTTATGATTAATAGGAATAGTTTTGAGTTCAATCCCTAAATGCGCAAAATCCTGTTCCGGCTTGCTGCCGGCTTTTGCGCCTAAAGCCGTTTCAATTAATTGCCCGACCCAACCTTTATCTCGGCGGAGATCGGGAGGAACATTCATATTTAATTGCTGTGCGATTTCACCAAGTGTAAAACCTGCAAGCCAGTTCGCTTTTTCGAGTAATTCAGCTTCAGAATGTGAAAAGGAGGAAAGTCGCATAAGAATATAATAATGACTTAGGAGAATGATTTATCTTCATTCTCCTAATAATTGAGATTTACATCCACGCGTTATTACGAATCACACCAACGGCAATCCCTTCAATTTCGATATATTCGATGCGAGGATCAACAATAATCGGTTCTAATTCATCATTTTCAGGGTGGAGATAAATGAGATCACCTTTTTTCTCTAAACGTTTTACGGTAACTTCATCATCAACACGTGCTACAACAACTTGACCGTTGCGAGCAAAGTTTGTTTTATGTACGGCAAGTAAATCACCATCTAAGATACCGATTTTTTCCATCGAGTTGCCATTTACTTTAAGTAAGTAATCCGCATTCGGATTAAACATTGCACCGTTTACCGGATAATGACTCTCAACGTGTTCAATTGCCATAATCGGTGTTCCGGCCGCTACTTTTCCAATTAGAGGTAAACCGTCATCATTGGCTGCTTCTTCGGTTTCGTTATTTACTAAGATGCGAATACCACGTGAAGTACCGGAAAGCATTTCAATATAACCTTTACGTGCCAGTGCTTTTAAATGTTCTTCTGCCGCATTGGGTGATTTGAAACCGATTTCTCTTGCAATTTCCACTCGTGTTGGCGGCATACCAGTGGTTTCAATATGGTGTTTGACAAAATCAAAGATTTCTTGCTGACGAGCAGTTAAGTGTTTACGTGACATTTTTTCCTCACTGTCTTTATATACAGAAATTTGTGTCATTATATACAGTAATTTTTTATTTGTAACTAGATAAACTCAGAAAATTTTGACAAATTTATGGTAAACTATATTTTGTATATAGATGGCATAAACCATAACAATTAAGGATATTAAAATGTCTAGCCTCTTAAATTTTTATCGGAAAGTGTTGAATATTCCGCTTTCATTGTTAGTTAAGTCTCGTTCTATTCCTACTGATCCAGTGAATGAACTTTCATTAAATCTATTGCAACCTATTATTTACGTATTACCTTATACGTCCCAAACGGATTTATTAATTCTACAAAAGAATTGTCAGGTGCTTAATTTGCCTGATCCTTTACAAGATAATGAGATTAACAGTCAGTCCTTACCTCGTTATGTCTTTTTAGATGAAGGTCGTCGTTTTTTTAAATCGAAAGGAGCAAAAAGCGAGACTGAATCTCTCTTCTATCGTTATCTTGATTTGCATCGAGCTGATGAAAATTTAGATGTGCAGCTCGTGCCGGTATCGGTGTTATGGGGACGTTCTCCGGGCAAAGAAAAAGCACCGTCTCTACGTTTTATGAGTACTTTTCAACGTATCATCGCAATGGTTTGGTTCGGGCGAGATAATTTCGTGCGTTTTTCCCAAGCATTATCTTTACGTTATATGGTGACAGAACACGATGCGGAAGAAGGTTTGGCGCAAAAGTTGGCTCGTGTAGCTAAAATGCACTTTGCTAAGCAGCGCCATTCGGCAATGGGGCCTCGTTTGCCTGATCGCCAAGCGATGCTTAATAAGCTGATCCAATTGCCGACAATTGTGCAGGCGATTGAAGACGAAGCGAAATCGAAAAAGATTTCAAAAGAAAAAGCGCAACAAGAAGCGGAAAAAATCTTAGATGAGATTGCGGCTGATGTGAGTCATGAGACGCTACGTATGGCGGATCGCGTGTTAAGTTGGTTATGGAATAAATTATATCAAGGTATTAGCGTACAGAATGCGGATCGTGTACGTAAGCTTTCTCTAGAAGGGCATGAGATTGTTTATGTTCCGTGTCACCGTAGTCATATGGACTATTTATTGCTGTCATACATTTTGTACCATCAAGGCTTGGTGCCGCCGCATATAGCTGCAGGTATAAATTTAAACTTCTGGCCGGCAGGGCCGTTTTTCCGTCGTGGCGGAGCATTCTTTATTCGCCGTACTTTCAAAGGTAACCGCTTATATTCAACAATTTTCCGTGAGTATTTGGCAGAGCTATTTTATCGTGGCTATTCGGTAGAATATTTTATTGAAGGCGGTCGTTCTCGTACCGGACGTTTACTTGAGCCGAAAACCGGTATGATGTTGATGACATTACAAGCACTACAACGTGGTTTGACTCGCCCGATTAGCATTGTGCCGGTTTATATCGGTTATGAACACGTGCTTGAAGTGGATACTTATGCAAAAGAACTACGAGGCGCAGAGAAAGAAAAAGAAAATGCTGGCTTAGTGTTGCGTGTGATTAAAAAATTACGTAATTTAGGGCAGGGCTATGTGAATTTCGGTGAGTCGATTCAAGTAAACAATTATTTGAATCAGCATTTCCCAGAATGGAAAGAACCACCTTCTGAAGATGCTCGTCCGAAATGGTTAAATGATGCGGTTGATGCTGTGGCTCAGCAGGTTATGGTTAATATCAATAATGCGGCTGCGGTGAATGCGAAAAATCTGATCGGCTCGGTATTGTTAGCCTCTCGTCAGCGAGCGTTAGCAAGTGAACAATTAATTGAGCAAGTAGATAGCTACCTACAATTATTTAAAAACGTACCTTATTCGACGGATATCACTATCCCGAAAAAATCAGCGGAAGAAATGTTACAACACGTGCTTACGCTGCCTCGTTCCGGTGTGGTGAGTGAGAAAGATAATTTTGGTGAAATGATTCGCTTAGATCGAGAATCCGCGGTGTTGATGACTTATTATCGTAATAACATTCAGCATCTGTTTGTGTTACCATCGCTGGTTGCAAGCATCGTCTTACACCACGAGTCGGTATCCAAAGATCTGATTATGAAAACGGTAAGTCATATTTATCCGTTCTTAAAAGCCGAGCTATTCCTTCATTTTGAAGAAAGTGAAATGCGTCACCAAATTGAATTGATTTTAACCGAATTTGCTCGCCAGCAAATTATCAAATACGAAAGTGACGTGTTAAAAATTAATCGTTCTCGTGTGAGAGCATTACAGCTTCATGCGGCAGGAGTACGTGAAATTTTACAACGTTACTACATCAGCTTAAGTGTCTTGTTGGAGCAACCGGAAATAAGCCGTAATGCGTTAGAAAAAGAAAGCCGTTCTATCGCACAACGTCTTTCTATTTTACATGGTATCAATGCGCCGGAGTTTTTCGATAAAGCGATTTTCTCAACCTTTAGCGCGAGTTTAAAAGCACAAGGTTATTTTGATGAACAAGGCAATGCGGTCATTGCGAAAGTCATGGAAGCGGAGGAAATGCTAAGAACGTTGATTTCGGTTGAAATTCAGCTCACTATTCAAGGTGCGATGGAAAAAGCGGAAGAGCTTGAGAAAGCGGACGATAAATCGGCATAATCACTCAATTAGCACTTAACAAGCGGTAAGATTTAGCAAATTTTTTACAAAATCTTACCGCTTTTATTATATAATTCACGCAAACGTTTGCTTCAAATCAAAGAGGATCAAAAATGACCACAATTGGCACGCCATTAAGACCGAATGCAACGAAAGTAATGATGCTTGGTTCGGGAGAATTGGGTAAAGAAGTTGTAATTGAGTTACAACGTCTGGGAGTAGAAGTAGTTGCGGTGGATCGCTATGAAAATGCACCGGCGCAACAAGTGGCGCATAGAGCTTATACGATCTCCATGTTAGATGGAGTGGCATTACGTGCATTGGTGGAAGAAGAGAAGCCGAATTTTATCGTACCGGAAGTTGAAGCGATTGCAACGGCAACACTCGTTGAGTTAGAGCAAGAAGGTTACAACGTTGTACCGACTGCAAAAGCAACGCAATTAACAATGAACCGTGAAGGTATTCGCCGTTTAGCCGCAGAAGAACTCGGTTTAAAAACATCGCCCTATCGTTTTGTAGATAATCTGGAAGATTTTAAACAAGCGGTTGCTGAGATTGGTATTCCATGCGTGGTTAAACCGATTATGTCGTCATCCGGTCACGGACAATCAGTGATTAAATCTGAGGATCAAATTCAACAGGCATGGGATTACTCGCAAGAAGGCGGACGTGCCGGTGGTGGGCGTGTGATTGTGGAAGGCTTTATCAAATTCGATTATGAAATTACTCAGCTAACCATACGCCATGTAAACGGTACGTCTTTCTTAGCACCAATCGGGCATCACCAAGAAGATGGTGATTATCGCGAATCTTGGCAGCCGCAAGCGATGTCTGAGCTTGCGTTAAAACGTGCGCAAGAGACCGCAGAGCGTATTACAACTGCATTAGGCGGACGTGGTATTTTTGGTGTGGAATTGTTTGTTTGTGGCGATGAAATTATCTTTAACGAAGTTTCGCCTCGTCCGCACGATACGGGAATGGTTACTATGGCTTCTCAAGAGCTTTCACAGTTCGCTTTACACGCCCGTGCTATTTTAGGTTTGCCAATTCCGGAAATTTATCAAATTAGCCCGGCGGCTTCTAAAGCGATTGTAGTGGAAGGTAAGTCGAATAACGTGACTTTCGGCAATCTTGATAAAGTACTGGAAGAAATCGGCACCAATATTCGTTTATTCGGTAAAGGCGAAGTAAACGGTCATCGCCGTTTAGGGGTTATCTTAGCTCGTGACGAGAATATCGAAAAAGCATTAGCTAAGGCTGAACGTGCCTATGCGAAATTAGCGGTACAGCTTTAATCTCTTCCTTTTTATGAAAATACTAGTGGCTAAACCGCTAGTATTTTTTATTCAATTCTTCTTATTAATTCACTTATTATTTAATATTCTTCCTATTTCCCATTATTGATTTTAAATGTTTAATTATAAAATCATAAATATATTTTTGATTTTTTTGCGATTAGATCGCAAAGTTTTTCTTTAAGTTCATTATTATATTTTGAATGTATTATAATTTTTCTATGATAAAGAATGAATCTGTTTTATAAGTACTTATATTGAGGTGGTGCGCATATGAAATTTATAGCTGCTTTTATTTTCTTTTTGTTCTCATCTAAAATTATTTATCCGAATGTATCTTCTTATATTAATGAATACATCTTTGATATTTTATGTTTTCTAATGGTAATATTATTGTATTTTATTTTTAGAAAGAAAGATTAAAGTTATAAGATTAATCAATATTATAGGTAAGTATATGAAAATGTTTTTTGCATCTTTCTTTATCTTCTTGAAAGAGTTTGTATATCCATATATTTAATTTAATATAGATAAAATTGTTTTAGATATATGTTTTGGTAGTGTTTTCTTTATTGTTATTTATCTTAGAACTAAACTAAAAAATAAGTGATTTATTAGTAAAGACGACAAGAAAGTTCTAAAACTTATTGTAGGAATAGTTGCTCTAATATTATGTATTGTTTTTAGGGATATTTTTCGGTCATTTTTAATTATGTTGATATGTTTTACGATGGTTAAAATTTGGGATTATATTGATAAGTATAAAGAATATAATGCGGTATTATGTAGCTGTTGTACAAAATTATTGATAAATGAAATGTAGGGGCGAACCGATGTGTTCGCCCAAGAAAAGTTAATAAGGAATGTTGTATATTCAGGGCGGACACATCGGTCCGCCCCTACATTTGCTACATAATACCGAGATAATGCTAAGTGAAGATTTTAGATAGTAATATAACAAAGGGTATTGATGATATAAAATCAATACCCTTTTTAGTATAAAATATAATAGATTTTGCTTTAGCTACTAGATCAGTATTTGCAAAAAAATCTGCAAATTCAACCGCTTGTCTTGTTACTCGAACTCCAGTTCTACGGCGTTTTCACCGAGTAGGGCTTTTAGCTGGTCTAGCATTTCATCTTTCGGGGTAATTCGCCATTCTACTCCGCTTCGCAATAAGGCCCTGCCTTCGGGGCTTTGGTAGTAGAAATGTAGCGGTAATGTCCCTTCCTTATTTGGCTCAATGATTTCTCGTAATTCTTTTACAAATTGCGGAGTAAGCTGTTCTTGGCTAACTGCTAAAGCAAGGCTTTTCGCATAGCGGCTACGAGCTTCGTCTAAAGTGGCGATTTCTCGCACCGACATTTTTAATCCGCCGCTAAAATCATCGAACTGTACCGAACCGGTCGCGATGACAATACGATCTTTCCCTAAAATATGCCCGTAAGTTTCTAATGCTTCCGAGAATAGTGTCATATCTAATTTACCGGAACGATCTTCAATGGTTGCAATCCCAAGACGGCTACCTCGTTTGGTTACGGCAATACGAGAACCCATAATAATACCGGCAACGGTGACCACTTGCCCACGGCGTGTCGGCTGTAGTTCATTTAGGCGTACCGGCGCATAGTGTGATAACTCTTTTAAGAAACGTCCGATAGGGTGACCGCTTAAATATAAACCGAGCGTAGTGCGCTCGCCTTCTAAAATGGTTTGTTCCGACCATTTTGGCGTATTGGCGTAGGCATTTTGCACTTCTTCCGGAGTTTCAGTTAACACGCCGAACATATCACTTTGTCCGAGAGCTTCCATTTTACTGTGCTGATCGGAGGCTCTCAGTGCGTCTTCTAAGTTTTTCATCAGTGCGGCACGATGTGGGCCTAATTTATCGAAAGCACCCGACATAATTAAGCCTTCAAAAGTACGGCGATTGATTTTTTTCAGATCGACACGAGCGGTCAAATCAAATAAATCTTTAAAGATACCGTCTTTTTCACGTGCTTCTAAAATCGCTTCAACCGGGCCTTCACCGACACCTTTAATTGCGCCTAAGCCGTATACAATCTCGCCCTTTTCATTTACCGAGAAACGGTGTTTACCGCTGTTTACATCAGGCGGAACAACGGTTAAGCCCATATTGATACATTCGTCATAAAAGCCAACGATTTTGTCGGTGTTATCCATTTCCGAGGTCATTACTGCCGCCATAAATTCGGCAGGATAGTGTGCTTTCAGCCATAGTGTTTGGTAAGAAACCAACGCATAAGCGGCAGAGTGCGATTTGTTAAAACCATAGCCGGCGAATTTTTCCACCAAGTCAAAGATTTTCATCGCAAGATTACCGTCAATACCTTGTTTGATCGCCCCTTTTTCGAAGATTTCTCGCTGGGCTGCCATTTCCTCCGGTTTTTTCTTACCCATTGCACGGCGTAATAAGTCCGCACCACCTAAGGTATAGCCGGCAAGCACCTGTGCGATTTGCATTACCTGCTCTTGGTAAACAATAACACCATAGGTCGGTTCCAAAATCGGTTTAAGCGATTCGTGCTGATATTGTGCATCAGGGTAAGAAACTTCTTCATGACCATGTTTACGATCGATAAAGTTTTGTACCATGCCGGATTCAAGCGGGCCGGGACGGAATAATGCCACCAATGCGATAATATCTTCAAAACAGTCGGGTTTCAGACGTGAAATCAGATCTTTCATCCCGCGTGACTCTAGTTGGAAGACAGCCGTTGTTTTAGAAGCGAGTAACAGATCAAACGATTTCTTATCATCTAGCGGAATACTTTCGATGCGAACCGGCTCTTTGCCTTCTCGGACTAAGCGTTGATTAATCATCTCCAACGCCCATTTAATGATGGTGAGCGTACGTAAGCCTAAGAAGTCAAATTTTACTAAGCCTGCATATTCCACATCGTTTTTATCGAAGTGGGTAACAGGGTGTAGTCCTTCCGAATCACAATAAAGTGGTGAGAAATCGGTAATGGCGCTTGGGGCGATTACCACCCCCCCGGCGTGTTTACCGGCATTTCGGGTTACGCCTTCCAATTTGCGTGCCATATCAATCAAGTCTTTCACTTCTTCATCGGCTTCGTAAAGTTCCGGCAGTTTTGGCTCAGCATCAAAGGCTTTAGCCAAGGTCATACCTGGGTCGGGCGGAATCAGTTTAGAAATACGATCGACGAAATTATACGGATGACCCAGCACACGGCCTACATCTCGGATTACCGCCTTTGCCGCCATCGTACCAAAAGTAATGATCTGAGAAACTGCTTGGCGACCATAAGTATCGGCAACGTGTTCAATTACACGATCTCGCCCATCCATACAGAAATCGACATCGAAGTCGGGCATTGAAACACGTTCCGGATTTAGGAAACGCTCAAAGAGCAAATCGAATGCAAGTGGGTCTAAATCGGTAATTTTTAACGCATACGCTACCAAAGAACCTGCGCCGGAACCACGCCCCGGACCAACCGGAATATCGTTATCTTTCGACCACTGAATAAATTCCATTACGATCAGGAAGTAGCCGGGGAAGCCCATTTGGTTAATTACGTCCAGCTCGACTTGCAAACGTTCATCATAAACAGACCGCTTGTTTTTGCGTTCTTCCGTATCCGGGAATAGAAATTTCAAGCGTTCTTCCAAACCCTCACGTGATTTTTTCACTAAAAAATCTTCGGTGGAAAGATCGCCGGTTGGGAAATTCGGTAAGAAATATTCGCCTAAACGTACGGTCACATTGCATCGCATTGCAATTTGTACCGTATTTTCAATCGCTTGCGGTAAATCAGCAAACAAGGCGCACATTTCTTGTTCGCTACGGAAATATTGCTGTGGTGAATATTTTTTCGGACGCTTTGGATCATCCAAGGTGTAGCTGTCGTGGATTGCTACACGAATTTCGTGCGCATCAAAATCGTCTTCCTTCAAGAACACCACGTCATTTACCGCAACTAATGGTAATTGGTGTTTTTGTGAAAAAGGTACCGCTTGTTGAATATAGCGTTCTTCGTCCGCACGACCGGTGCGGCAGAGCGTGAGATAGTAATGATTCGGGAAATATTGCTGATAAAAGCCGACTAATTCGTCTGCTTCCGCTTCATTTTCTTTGAGTAATGCTTTCCCAACATCGCCGTTGCGCCCGCCGGAAAGCACGATGATGCCTTCATTTAACTCGGCAAGCCACGCTTTTTCGATTAGCGGAAATTCAATATAGCCTTGTTGATAAGCTTTTGAAAGTAAAAGAGTAATATTGTGATAACCGGTGTTGTTTTTGGCCAACAAAGTTAATTCAAAGAAGTCTTCACTATCCGGTTCGGGGCGTACGAAAATATCCGCACCGATAATTGGTTTTAAACCGGAACCTAATGCTTCGCCATAAAATTTCACCAATCCGCAAAAGTTGCTGAAATCGGTTAATGCCATTGCCACCATATTGTTGGCAACCGCCGTTTTGACTAACGGTTTTACTTTAGCCAAACCGTTAATCATAGAGAAATCACTATGAACTTTAAGATGAATGAAACGTTGTTGAGTCATTACGATATTGCGATTGAGATAAGAAAAATTTGAGAGGATTTTAGCATAAATAAGCGGTTAATTTTTTGCAAAATTTTCGCAATTGTGCCGTAAATGAATAATTAATGGCTGTACATTGGCAACACTTTATTCAATCTATACATTATTTAGAGCATAAGGATGAGGAGGTTTATCAGCTTTTTGATAAACAAAAAAGTGCGGTAAATTTTACCACACTTTTACTTGATATTAATGATTTGCTGCTTGTACTAATTTTTTCTTTTCTAAACGTAATACACCTAAATGGGTCATATAACAGCAGAAAATACAACCACATACTGCGAATAATAAGAGGTAGAAACCAGCATCCCAACCAAAGCGTTCAGCTAAGATTCCGAATAATGCAGTACCTGAGAAACTCCCTAAAATATAACTGAGTAAACCACGTAAGCCTGTTGCAGAACCAGCTGCAAATGAGGGAACTAATTCAATAGTTTGTAATGATGATAAGAACATTGGTACATAGATTAAACAGCCAATGATGCCTGCACCAATAGTTACGGTTAATAAGTCTTGTCCACCCCAGTAAGCAAACATTGCTGCACCTACACCGACTAATGTGATGATCGCAAGCGGCATACGACGACCTTTGAAATAAGTATCTGTTAACCAACCTGCTAATAAGGTTGAAGGAATTGCCGCCCATTCAAAGATAGCAAATGCGGTTGCCATTTGACCTTTTGAGAAACCTTTGGTTTCTAATAAGTAAAGCGGTAACCAAGTTAATACGCCGAAACGGATCATATAAGTAAACACATCGATAAATGATACGAACCAAACATTGATATCTTTCACAATATAGTCACGGAAAATTTCCCATGTAGTTAAGCTCACATTTTCTTCTTTAGTAACAATTAGCTCTTCTTGTTCTGTACCTAAGATTTTGCTTGTTGGTGGTAAACCTTCATTATAAGTACGTCCTTTACCCACCACATAAACTAAGATTGCAACGATAGTCGCTAATACAACCGGTGCAATAAAGTGTGCTGCTTGCCAATGTTCTGTGCCAAGCCATGCGATACTCGCTCCAGCGATTGGTGCGACTAAACCACCACCTACATTATGGGAAATATTGAATATCGCTGTAGTTACACCGCGAGATTTGCGTGGGAACCAGCTTGCTAACACCACATAAGCAGGGCCAGCGCCCATTCCTTGGAAGATACCATTTAGAATACAAAGGAATAAGAATGCCCAGAATGATACACTAAAACCCATCATAAGGTTAACCACTGCAGACATCATTAAACCGAAAATCATAAAATGTTTTGGGTTTGATTTATCGGCAAAAGCAGACATAAAGCCTTTACTTAAGCCATATACAACCAACATTGTTCCGGAAATAAAACCAATGTCTTTTTTAGTGAAACCAAACTCACTGATAAGTTCAGGCGAAGAAAGTAAGAAGTTATTACGCAAAATGTAGTATGCAGCATAGCCAATAAATATGCCGAAAAGTGCATGCCATCTTAAACGGTTATAACGCTCTAATTGTTCTGCTTCTGGTACGGGTTTACCAGGTTTTGAGGCTAAGAATGAAATCATAATGTAATACCTGTAAGAATAAAAAATAAGGAATTTTTATTTCTAGTTAAAGAAATCTAGCGCTATGCTAATATGTCTAAAGCAAAAGGCAATACATTGAAATTTAAGTCAAAATTGACATTTTTAATGAATTTTATGTGTCAAAAGCAACTCAAAATAACAGTCATTAATTGTGTATGGATATGATGGGTGGAAATTGAGATAAAACTTGCCTATTTGGCAAAATATGAATGAAAAAAAATTTTTTAATTTTGTGATCTAAATCACAAAAATGGATGGAACAATGAAAAAATTTATCAGCTATTTCGGTAGTTTATTGGGGCTATTGCTAGCACTTCAGGCTCAGGCAAAAAGTTTAGTCATCGCAACTTCTTTCTCTCCGGAAACAATGAATTATATTCAAAATGAATGGAAAGAAATTTATCCGGAGCAACATATCCGTTTAATTAACCGTACAGTTAGTTCATTAGAACGTTTGTTAACTCAACCAAATATAGAGAATGTAGATTTAGTGTTGAGTTCATCACCATTTTTATTTCAACAGTTGCAACAGCAACAGGTACTACTTTCTCTACCAGATCATTTACAGCAGCATGACAAATGGGTTCCGCCCCAATTAAGACAAACTACCACCGCTGTAGCATTTTCTGGTTACGGTATTTTTTACAATAAAAAGTTACTGACGGAACGTCATTTACCTATCCCAACAGACTGGGACAGCTTATTAGATCCTGATTATTTTAATAGTGTGTTAATGAGCTCTCCTTCACGTTCGGGTTCAAATCATATTATGTTGGAAATGTTGTTGCAACAACGAGGCTGGACGCAGGGATGGACTGACTTTTTGACCTTATCTCGAAATTTCTCTTTGATTTCATCTCGTAGTTTTAATGTGGCTGATAAAGTAAGAGCAGGTTTAGCGGTAGCGGGAATGAGTATTGATACTTATGCGCTTAATCAATCTGCACATTCTGATGTGGAATTTGTCTATTTCCCTCATTCTATTGCTTCTCCCACGTTTGTAGCAATTCATCGGAGTAGTGAGCATGCAGAAGATGCTATGGCATTTATTGCCTTTTTATTATCTGAACGAGGGCAGAAAGTAGTCGCTGCCCGTAACTTTGCCAAATATCCACTTAATTCATTAGATGCTCAGGATTCACTATATGTGGAACAACAAAAGTTATTGAATGAACCATTGTTGGATTACGATCGTCTGCTTGCAAGAGAATATTTGGTGAAAAAGTTATTTGATGTGGCAATTACCTTTCGTTTGGCACAACTCAAAGAAGCTTGGTATGCACTGAATGAAAAAGAGAAGAAAATAGGCAAAAAACTAACCGCACTTCGTACCGAGTTGACAGCTATGCCATTGAGTGAAGCCGAAGCCAATGACAAAAACTTTTTAACGCAGTTTAAAAACAATAGAGCTTTTGCCTTAGTGCAAGAAAGAAAATGGGCAGAATTTTTCCAAGGACAGATTAATAAAGTTTTGTTGACGCTTGAAGAAGAATAAGGTGAGCGCATTCAATTGGGATAATAAAATGAAGAAAAAAAACATTACACAGGTGTTAAAACAAGCCTTTGCAATGAGTCTGATGTTAAGTATGATTTTGGGTATCGTGAGCCTTTTGTCTTGGTATCAGCAACATAAACAAGTGAATTATATTTTAGATGATTATTTTCCAAAAACGCATCTTGCTCTGAAGTTGGAAGATAATGTTGCCGCTTTTGTGAATGAATTAGAGCGCTTTGCAGCGGTAAAAAATAATATGAATCGCCAAACAATGCTCAAACAGTTAAATGGACAATTAGAGCAAATAGAGCAGGATGCTTTGATGTTGTCCGATGATATTCATGATGAAGGCGTGATTTTAGGTAATATCGCAGAGTTAAAGTCGTTAATTGTAAAGATTTATTCGTATTTAAACCAAAGTTTTCATATTGAACAAAAAAAGCAAGAACTAGTGACTAAGTTGCAATGGTTGCATGATGATTTTAATAACGAAATCGTTGCGTTAGGACAGGAGCTAAATTGGCAGCAAATTAATTTAGCGAAACAACCCGTTTCTAGTTCTCACTCCAGTTCCGGCATCTTTAATTTGCAAAATGAATTGCAAGCTATCGCGCAGCTAAAGAATACGGAAGATAATATTAAAACGGAGATCGCTCAATTTTTATATGCACTCGATCAGCAAGACATTCTATTGAAATATCAAACCCTGAAAGAACTGGTTGTGAGTTTACAGCACAGTGAACCATTACAAACTAACAACGCAAGTATTGTTACTTTGCAACAAATGGTGGAAATGTTAGCGAATATGATTGCACCTCATCAGGATTTAGATGAATTGGTCGCCAATATTCATCAATTTCAACAAACAGCAACAGAGATTAGCCGGCAAAAAGTGAATATTTTGCGCTCTATGCGGAATCTTACGGAAGGTATTCTGTTTAAAACCAATGAAAATTTGACCGCACTTAACCAGAATATGAAGCGGCAAACAGAGATTAGTGGTTTTATTATTGTCGCAACTTTACTTATCTCATTGATTTTTATTTGGGCTTTCAATCGTTTCTATTTACGAGGGCATTTGACTAAACGATTTGAAAATTTAATTGAATCGGTGAAATTGCTCAATAAAGGTAAAGAAGAATTGCCAATTCAAGTTTTAGGGAATGATGAGATTGCGGAAATTAATCGATTATTGAAACATCATACGGACATGATTAAGGAACGACGTATCATCAAACAAGATCTTCAAGATACCCAAAATGAGTTGATTCAAACGGCGAAAATAGCGGTGGTTGGACAAACAATGACCAATTTAGCTCATGAAATCAATCAACCATTGAATGCGATGACAATTTATTTATTCAGTTTAAAGAAAAGCCTGCAAACGGGAAATCTATCACAAGCGGAAACCTATGCCGAAAATATCAACAAACTGGTAGAGCGGATTGCGCATATTGTGAAAGGATTGCGCCAATTTACTAAGCGCCATACCTTACAAGAGCCATTACAGCCGGTTCCACTCACACAGACGATTGATGCAGCATGGCAGTTATTAGAGCTACGTCATCAACCCATGCAGGCACAGCTCTCCGTTGAAGGCGAAAGTGTTGTGAAAGGTAATGCCATTTTATTAGAGCAGATTTTTGTCAATTTATTGAGTAATGCACTGGAAGCCTGCAAAACACAAGCGCATATTCAGATTCAACTCTATTCACGTAACCATAAAATTTATGCTTGTATTGAAGATAACGGTGAGGGCTGGCTGCTTGAAAGTGCGGATAAATTATTACAACCTTTCTATAGTAACAAAGAAGTCGGTTTAGGGCTGGGATTAACGATTTGTCAGCGCATTATGCAGCAATTTAATGGCAATCTCTATATTGCTTCAAGTTTGCATAAAAGTGCGGTGATTATTTTAGAGTTTCCAGCTGATGAGCCACATTTATTAGGAACAGAATATGAGTCATAACTACTCCGTTTTATTAATTGATGATGATCAAGATGTATTGCAAGCCTATCAATCATTGTTAGAACTGGAAGGCTACCGCACCATTGCAGTCAACAATCCCATTACCGCCTTAGAACAGATTAGCGAAGATTGGCAAGGCATTGTCGTCAGTGATATTTATATGCCACAAATGTCGGGCTGGCAATTACTCGAACAAATTCATGCCAAAGATAAACAGCTGCCCGTTATTTTGATTACAGGGCATGGTGACGTCCCAATGGCAATTGAAGCTATGCAAAAGGGCGCTTTTTATTTTATTGAGAAGCCTGTACGACCTGAGCAACTCTTACAGCAAGTGGTACAAGCCTGTGAACAAAGACAAACTCAACTTGCCACTAAACTATGGCAACAAAGTGAGCTAGAAACGCACTTTATTGGGCAAAGCCATTGGATTAAATCTCTGCGTAAACATCTACAACAACTATCAGAAACCAATTTACCAATTTTTATTTTTGGCGAAATTGGTACGGGGAGAACTTTAGCCGCGAATTATCTGTATAAATTGGCAAAGACGCGTTTTGAACAAAAATATTATATTGAATTGTTGGATCAAGAAGACAGCGAAACCTTACAAAGTCAGTTACCTCATCTAAAAAGTGCGGTCATTATTTTAAAAAATATTGAATATCTAACTAAGTCAGCACAGAAGCTGTTGGCGCAGTTTATTCAACAGAATCAGCAAAGTCGTATAATTGCCATTAGTCAATATTCGGCTCAGCAACTGTTATCTGAATATGGGTTATTACCTGAATTGTTTTATGCTTTTGCTCTTACTCAAATTGAGAGTATTCCATTGGCACAAAGACCTTCAGATATTGAGCCGCTATTTCGCCATTATTTAACCTTAACTTGTCAAAAACTGAAAAAGAAAAAACCGGCTGTAACCGATACTTTCTTAAAACAATTGTTATCCCAACAGTGGTTAGGCAATATTAGCCAGCTGATTCATACGGCGGAATTATATGCAGTTGGTGTGACGGTGCAAAACGATAATCTCCATTTTATCCCTGAAAATCAAGACGAGTTATCATTGGATGAACGGATTGACGAATATGAGAAAACAGTGATTACTGATGTGTTAAACCGTTTTCAAGGGAGAATTAATGATGCGGCGGAATATCTGCAAATTCCTCGCAAAAAATTATATTTACGTATGAAGAAATACGATTTAAACAAAGAGGATTACAAAGATTAAAGTTAAAAAGTGCGGTGAATTTCACCGCACTTTTAAGCAATGAGTTTAAGATCTTCAAATACCCAGCGAAAATGTTTGTCATCAATAATGCCGCGCGAGATAAATTATCCATAAAAAGCGCGATAAATTAGAAAAATAATTTTTTCATATTCTGTAAAAGGTTTTCAAAAAATAAACTTATTGCAGACATCCATACCTCCCCAGCTTAAACTGACCGCAGTTAGTTGTTATTTCCTCAATCAAGACTTGCTATGCTTACCGAACAGAGTAATTCTGTGACCACATTAAGCTGAACAGGGAAACCATAGTATGACCACATTTAAAATGAGAACTGAACAAGA
>NZ_KB893947.1 GCF_000374285.1 Actinobacillus capsulatus DSM 19761
CGTCACTACGCACACGTAGACTGCCCAGGACACGCGGACTATGTTAAAAACATGATTACTGGTGCGGCGCAAATGGACGGTGCAATCTTAGTGGTAGCAGCAACAGACGGTCCAATGCCACAAACTCGTGAGCACATCTTATTAGGTCGCCAAGTAGGTGTACCATACATCATCGTATTCTTAAACAAATGCGACATGGTAGATGACGAAGAGTTATTAGAATTAGTAGAAATGGAAGTTCGTGAACTTCTTTCTCAATATGACTTCCCAGGCGATGATACACCAATCGTACGTGGTTCTGCATTACAAGCATTAAACGGGGTTGCAGAATGGGAAGAAAAAATCCTTGAATTAGCGAACCACTTAGATACATACATTCCAGAGCCAGAGCGTGCGATTGACAAGCCATTCTTGTTACCAATCGAAGACGTATTCTCAATCTCTGGTCGTGGTACAGTAGTAACAGGCCGTGTTGAGCGTGGTATCATTAAAGCAGGTGAAGAGGTTGAAATCGTTGGTATCAAAGAAACAGCGAAAACAACCGTAACTGGCGTTGAAATGTTCCGTAAATTACTTGACGAAGGTCGTGCAGGTGAGAACGTAGGTGCATTATTACGTGGTACAAAACGTGAAGAAATCGAACGTGGTCAAGTATTAGCGAAACCAGGTACAATTACACCACACACAGACTTCGAATCAGAAGTATACGTATTATCAAAAGAGGAAGGTGGTCGTCATACTCCATTCTTCAAAGGTTACCGTCCACAGTTCTACTTCCGTACAACAGACGTAACAGGTACAATCGAATTACCTGAAGGCGTAGAGATGGTAATGCCAGGCGACAACATCAAAATGACTGTTAGCTTAATTCACCCAATCGCAATGGACGAAGGTTTACGTTTTGCGATTCGTGAAGGTGGTCGTACAGTAGGTGCAGGTGTTGTAGCGAAAATTATCAAATAATTAGGTATTAGACTTAATATTTGAGTGCGAAATGCTAGAGAAGGCGTGTCGAAAGACACGCCTTTTTTGTTTTGTATCAATTTGAATCACAGAGTATAATTCAGCGCGCTTTATGCAAATAAGCAGAACATAGAAGTATTTGTTCTCCGATTCACAAATAGCCTATAAATAATTTGACCTCGCTATAGCTAGATTGCCTGATTAAATTATTGTTTAAAATAAAAAGTTATGGAAAGAATCCCCCAACTACAGGCAGTCGATATCTATATTGATTTTGCAACCATTCCCAGTTTAAGTTACTTCTTACATTTTCTTAAACACAAACATGATCATCAAAGATTACGTCTATTTTCATTAGCACGTTTTGAAATGCCACAAACGGTTATTGAACAATATGAAGGCATCATTCAATTTTCTCGTAATGTTGAACATAATGTGGAGCAGTTACTTGAACAATTACAAACGATTTTGTCTCAAGAAGGTAAACAATTCGAATTACATTTGCATTTAAATTTGTTTCATAGTTTTGAGATGTTTCTGAATTTATCGCCGACTTATACAAAGTATAAGGAAAAAATTAGTAAGATCGTTTTACATTTATATGATGACGGCTCGGAAGGTGTGATGAAACAGTATCAGTTACAGCAATCTAATTCACTTGCACAAGATTTGGCTTCAACAAAAGCCTCTTTAGTTTCTTTATTTAAGAATGGGGAGGGGGCATTTTCACAAATTGATTTGATTCGCTATGTTTGGAATGCTGTGCTTGAAACGCATTATTATTTGCTTTCCGATCACTTTTTAGCACATGAAAAGTTACAACCGTTAAAGATTGAATTAGGGCATTATCAATTACTCAATCTTTCCGCATATCAATATTTATCGAGCGAAGATTTGTTATGGTTAAAGCAAATATTAAAGATTGATGCCGAATTAGAATCGTTGATGCACAAATTAACTACTCAACCGGTTTATTTTTTCAGCGGTACGACATTTTTTAATATTAGCTTTGAAGATAAACAACGTTTAGCAAATATTCATGCGATACTGATTCGTGAACATTTAGATCCAAATAGCCAGTTGTTTATTGGAGAACCTTATTTATTTGTGTTTAAAGGCCATCCGAATAGTCCGGAAATTAATCAGGCATTACGAGAGTATTATCCTAATGCGATATTTTTACCGGAAAATATTCCGTTTGAAATATTAACCTTATTAGGCTTTAGTCCGCAGAAAATCGGCGGTTTTGCTAGCACAATTCATGTAAATAGTGAGCAAAGTAAGTTAGCGAAATTATTCTTTTTGACGTCAACAGATGAGCAAGAGCGTAATCGCTCTGACGGTTATATTAAGCAGTATGCGCTTGCTCAGGCGATGTTAGAAATGCAGCTTGTTAGCCAAGAACAGGTGTATTATTGTAGTTTATCCTCATAAAAAAGCCGACGAATTGTCGGCTTTGTTAATTGTAATATTAGGCGATTTTAACCGCTTTACATGTGCTAATTGGATTCACAATGCGTTCTCTCGCGGCAATGATTTGTAATTCATATACGCTCGAATTTGCGGTAATTTCCATAACATCGTTTACTGCATTTGCAGTGTGTTCAAAAGCTTCTAGATCTGACTTACCATTTAATAAATTTGCTAAGAATAGTCCGGCGGTTAAATCACCCACACCAACTGGCTCTTTATCAAATTGATAGAGTGGACGGCTAATATGCCAAATGCCTTCCGCCGTTGCAAAAAGCATCTCAAATTTATCCGCTTGTTTGCCTACTTTGCTTAAATGTTTGACTAAAACTTTTTTCGGACCTTTGCTTAAAATGGCTTTAACCGCCTCGATTGCTTGCTCAAAGTTTTCAACGGGTAAGCCGCTAAGTTCTCGTAATTCGACCAAATTTGGTGTAATGATATCTGCATGTGCCATTGCGATATTAATTAAGCCTTCTTTAACTCCGTCCGCCACGATACAGCCTTTATCCGGATGTCCCATCACCGGATCACACAGGTAAATTGCATTTTTATTCTGTAATTTAACTGCTTGATAGGCTTTAACAATCTCTTCCACCTGTTCTGCCGAGCCGATATAACCGGATAACACAGCATCGCAATGCTTAAGTGCATCAATATCGGCAATACCTTGTACGATTTCGCCGATTTGTTCTTTTGGAATCACCATACCTTTCCATTTGCCGTATTGCGTATGGTTTGAAAATTGCACCGTATTCAATGCCCATACATCCACACCGAGTAATTGCATTGGGAAAGTTGCGGATTTATTTCCTGCATAACCATATACAACATGGGATTGAATAGAGAGGATATTTTTCATTCTTTTGATTCCTTTTTTATGTTCAATTGTGGATAATTTGGGCGAAATAAACTTGCATGTGAAATAAAAATACCTATAATAACGGCTCTTTCAACGAAGTATGCCGACTTAGCTCAGTAGGTAGAGCAACTGACTTGTAATCAGTAGGTCACCAGTTCAATTCCGGTAGTCGGCACCATTCTTATATCTTTTCTTTTATTTCTTCAAATTTTTTCTTTATAAAGGTTTCTAATTTTAAATTTGTTATTTCTTTTTTGTGCATAAAAAACGGTCGGATTTTGGCAAAATTTTGCGGAAATCCTACCGTTTTTTTCGCTTAAACGTATCCGTAGCTCATTAAGCGTCGGTAACGACGATCTAGTAAATCTTCGGTGCTTAATGGCGAGAGATCAGCTAAGTCCGCTAAAATACGTTCTTTAAGGTTTTGTGCCATTTGGGCAACATCATGATGTGCACCACCTAATGGCTCAGCAACAATGCTATCAATTAAGTTTAACTCTTTTAAACGTTGCGCGGTTAAACCCATAACTTCTGCTGCTGTTGAGGCTTTTTCTGCGCTTTTCCATAAGATTGAAGCACAACCTTCTGGCGAAATAACTGAGTAAGTTGAATATTGCAACATATTTACTTTATCACCTACGCCGATCGCTAATGCACCGCCAGAACCGCCTTCACCGATTACCGTACAGATAATCGGTACTTTTAATTGCGCCATTTCACGTAAGTTGCGTGCGATAGCTTCTGCTTGGCCACGTTCTTCCGCACCGATACCAGGATATGCGCCCGGTGTGTCGATAAAGGTAATAATCGGCATATTGAAACGTTCCGCTATTTCCATTAAACGTAAAGCTTTACGGTAGCCTTCCGGTGCCGGCATACCGAAATTACGTTTTACTTTTTCTTTGGTTGTGCGGCCTTTTTGATGGCCAATAACCATGACCGGACGACCTTCTAAACGTGCAATACCACCAACAATCGCTTTGTCGTCAGCAAAAGCACGGTCACCGGCTAATTCATCAAATTCGGTGCAAATATGTTCGATATAATCTAAAGTGTATGGACGATTTGGGTGACGTGCCATACGTGATACTTGCCACGCATCTAAATTTGCAAAGGTTTTTTTAGTCAATTCTTCGCTTTTCTTTTGTAGGCGTTTGATTTCGTCATCCAAATCAATTTTACCGTCTTGCGCACTCACAGCACGAAGCGATTCAATTTTTGCTTCAAGCTCGGCAATCGGTAATTCAAAATCTAAATATTCTTGGCTCATTATTTCAGTCCTGTTTTGCAGAAAATTCTATCTATTCTATCAGTGATAGAAGAAAAATAGGCATAAAAGCGGTGTTTTTTTGCAAAAAATTTGCAATTTTCGTAACAGATCCGACCGCTTATTCCTCCACGATAAATTGTCCCATTGCACCTCGGTCTCTTAGCATGAAGTCAGAAACACCAAAAGTGAATGGTAGTTGGTCAGAAGCGAGATGGTCAAAGCGAACCAGCAATGTGACTTCTTGGTCTTTCTCCAACCAAACGGTATCTTGCCAAGCTAGCTGTTTATGCGGTTCACGTTTACGATCTCGAGTTTCGACAATAAATTTTGCACCTTGTAGGGTAAAACCAACCGCTTCGTTGCTGGTTACGTACCAACGCTCCACGCTGCCTTGCTTAATGGTAAAGTCGATACGTTTAGGGTCAAATCGCTGTTGGTTAATTAAACAATCTAACGGGCGTAATGCGATACGGCGTTCCTGAGTGATTTTCAGTTGGAACGAATCTAAATCGAAAACCGGTAATGAAGGTTTGGTGGTGAATACCGATGCCATACCTTCGGGGTGCAATTCTAAAATGACATTATCAACCAAATCGTTATTATCGGCGAATAGGCTTTTCGCTTTGTAAAAAATATCCCGTTTTTGACCGCTTATTAGTGAGACGGTTTTGCCGTCATTAAGGTCGACTAACACTTCAATACGAGCGGAAGGTGCAAGCGTGACGCTAGGCATTTCCACCGGTTCGGCAAGCATTCCCATACCGGTTGCTATTACGTGTAACGGCTTATCATTATCTAAACGTAACTCATAAGCTCGCGATAAGGAAGCATTAACAATACGTAGGCGCACCCAGCCTCGAGCCACGTTGTGATAGGCCGATTCTTGTCCGTTAACAAATAAACGTTTGCCAAAGAATTGCTTCTGATTCAGATCGAGTAACTGAATGCCGTCTTTATTAATGTGCTGGTCTTGCAAGACCAACGGAATATCGTTCACCCCATATTTATTGGGTAGCGATGCTGTTTTGCTATTGGCATCTTCAATAATCCAAAGTCCGGCTAGGCCTCTATATAGCTGAAATGCAGAATTTAGCATAGTGTCGGCGTGATACCAGCAAGTACAAGCGGGTTGATGGACGGAAAGAATCGGTGACCAACTGCTTTTCGGCGCTAATTTACGGTGTGCCGAACCGATCATTTCAGTCGGTGCTAATAGCCCCTGAATATTGATGGAAACCGGCTGTGGTAGATTATTCACATAAGTTAATTTGACGAAATTATCCGATTTTACTCGGACGGTCGGCGCAAGGTATTGTCCGTTTACGCCCCAAACATCCACTAATTTGCCTTTATTAAATTGGGTTTGTGCCGGACGTAAATCCAAACGAACAGGGCGACCGCGCCCCACTTCAATAATCGGCGGAATGCGTAACGGTTGACGCTCTTCGGCAAAAAGTGTACCGGGTGCAGAAAGCATCGCTCCGGCTAATGCGGAGCGTTTGAGTAGTTGTCTTCGAGTCAGATTTTGTTTCATTATGTGCTTATTTCTTGGCATCTAACGCTGCAATTTCAGCATCTAAGTCAGCAATTTTGGCTGCCATAATGCTATGGCATTTTTCAATCAATTCTTTGATATTGTCACGGTTGTAACCGCTCGTATCAATCGGCTCTAAGCTTTCGCAGATGACCGTACCGTTATCCCAACGATTGAGATCAACCTTATTATGTAGCGAAGAACACACAATTGGCACAATCGGTACGCCTGCTGCGATTGCAGTATGAAATGCGCCGGTTTTGAAAGGTAATAAGCCACGACCACGGCTACGAGTGCCTTCTGGGAACATCCAAATGGAAATTTGACGCTCACGAATAATTTCACCGACTTTGTTCATCGTGCTAATTGCGCTACTGCGTTTTTCTCGATTAATAAAGATATTGCCAGTTGCCCAATACACCAAACCGAAAAATGGAATCCAAATCAGGCTTTTTTTACCGATCGTAACAGTGCGAGGCGGCACGATACCGGCAATAGTGAGCATATCGTAGTTATTTTGATGGTTAGCGATATAGATTGCCGGTTGAGTAAATTCCGGGCGTGGACGATAAATCACTTTTAAACCGACCAGTTTGTGCATTGAGGCATACATTCTTGCTACGATGCCGACCGTGCTAGGGTGACGGAAACGGATAAAAGCATATACCGTACCAATGATAGAAATAAGAATCGCAGTCACGGCGACCGCAAGAATACGAGCGAGTTTTAGCATAATAAGCCCTTTAAAAAATCAACATTTAATTGCACGCAGTATAACAAAATTTACTTATTTTATTAAAAGGTTTAAACGGCAATTAAAAGTCGCTATATTAGGTTGGCTTTTAACCAATGATAGGAGTTTGATATGAGCAAGGTAACATTAATGGGTAACCCGATTGATGTAGCGGGTAACTTTCCACAAGCGGGCGAAACCGTTGAGAATTTTACATTAGTGAATAACAGTTTAGAGAATGTTTCTTTGGCGGATTTTGCCGGTAAACGCAAAGTGTTAAATATTTTCCCAAGTATTGATACCGGTATATGCGCAACCTCAGTACGTGTGTTTAACCAAAAAGCAGCGGATTTAACAAATACGATTGTTTTATGTATTTCTGCAGATTTACCTTTTGCACAGGCACGTTTTTGTGGTGCAGAGGGCATTGAAAATGTACAAACGCTTTCTACTTTCCGTCATAAAGCTGTACATCAACAACTTGGTGTTGATATTCAAAGTACACCGTTAGCCGGTTTAACTTCTCGTTCGGTGATTGTGCTAGATGAAAATAATCGTGTATTACACAGCGAATTAGTTTCCGAAATCAAAAATGAACCGAATTACGAAGCGGCATTAGCTGTTTTAGCGTAATCTTCACGAGCGGTAGAGTTTGCAAAAAATTTAGCCAAAATAACCGCTTATCGACAAAAAGCCCACGCAGCAAAACGTGGGCTTTTTTGTGTGCCAAAGCTAGGCACAAACAAAAACTAACTGATCATCCCAAAAAATAAGCGGCGTGCGTTTACGTAACCAGACCGGCACTTGTGCTTGTTGGTAGAGCTTTTTCATCTCTTCCCGCATTGGCTTACCATATTGCGCTACTTTGCCTTGGTGAGCTAATTTCACTTGTAATGAGGCATCCACTAAGGCTTCCGGTAATAGCAAGCGGTTAATTTTGCCTGATTTTTTGTAAATAATGCTGTCGCCTAAATGTTCTAACTCGCCGACTCCATCCGGTAGCGTTAACGATTGTTGAGCGGAGAGCGGCTGGCAAAAATCGTTTATCTCGAGCAGTTCACCGGTTAAATATAAATGATGTTGATAACGGCGTAGCCAAAAATCGACCAATTTAAGTTGCGGATTTTTATCAATGTTCGTATAAATCGTTTGCTGAATCACTTGCATCAGTTGTGAGGTGCTTGGCATTTGTACGCCGCATTTTCCCAGCCATAAACGAATAAGTTGCTGCTGTTTAGCTACAGAAAATTGTGGGAAATCTTTGATATTTAAGCGCTTTTCAGAAAAGTCCGCATAGTGTTGTAACTCTTGAGCGAGCAATTCTTCCAATAGCATTTGTTGTTCAGCACAATGCTGTGCAGAACGAGCCACCATTTGACTGAAATGCTGCCAGCGCCGATTCACAATCGGCAACACTTCATTGCGTAAAAAATTACGGTCGTAATGGCTGTCGTGATTACTTTCGTCTTCAATCCAAGTTAATTGCTTTTGGCGTGCATATTGTTCGATTTGCGCTTTGCTCACATTAAGAAGCGGTCTAAAAATGGTAAACTTTTGCCAAAATCCGACCGCTTGCATGGCCGATAGTCCTTTGATTCCGCTGCCACGTTTTAAGGCAAGCAGGAAGGTTTCCGCTTGATCATCAAGATGATGAGCAGTCACTAACACTTCGTTAGGCAGAATGATTTCCCCGATTGCCTGATAACGTGCTGCTCTGGCGCCGGCCTCGATACCTTCACTGCGATCCACCGTGACTTTTTGTAAAATAAATGGGATTTTTAACTGCTTGCAAAGTTGCTCACAGAAATCTGCCCAACGGTCGGCATTTGGACTAAGCCCATGGTGAATATGTACCGCTCTTAGGTTGAGCTTGAGTTCGGCTAACAGGTGCAGTAACACAATCGAATCAATACCACCGCTTAAGCCAAGCACAAAATTTCGCTGAGTCGGAAAATAGTGCCTAAACTGTGTTTGAAGTGTATCCAGTAACATATTGCGCCTTATCTGTGTCGGTCATTTTCCTCATTCTATCATTATTCAGCGGCTCTTTTTGAAAAAGAGCAGTGAGAGCCGGCTTGAATATGTTAAAATTTAAAGAATTTTATTAAGAAGAGAAAAACAATGTTAAATCAAGTTTCAGAAAGCTTGCTTGCACCAAGTGGGCTTGAATTATCGCACTTGAGTAAAGTGCTTGATCATTTTGCGAATCGCCAAATTGATTATGCGGATCTCTATTTTCAATTAAGCCAAGACGAGAGTTGGTCGTTAGAAGATTCGATTATTAAAGAGGGCGGTTTTTATATTGACCGTGGTTTCGGTGTACGTGCGGTATCGGGAGAAAAAACCGGCTTTGCTTATGCAGACCAAATCGGCTTGAGCCAGCTTGAACAATGTGCGACCGCAGCTCGCTCGATTACTAATGCAAGCGGTCAATTATCGGTAAAAAGTTTCAAACAAACGAATGCGATCAAACGTTATGCGTCGGTCAATCCGTTAGATACGTTAAGCCGTGAGCAAAAAGTTGAGCTACTCCATTTAGTCGATAAAGTTGCACGTGCGGAAGATCCTCGAGTGATTCAAGTTAATGCAGGGCTTTCAGCAGTTTATGAAGAAATGTTAGTGGCGGCAACAGACGGCACGCTTGCAGCGGATATTCGCCCGTTGGTGCGTTTATCAGTTTTAGTATTGGTAGAAGAAAATAGTAAACGTGAGCGAGGTTCTGCAGGTGCTGGCGGACGTTTCGGTTTAAATTGGTTTTTTGAACCGCAGGTGGTCAACGGTGAAATGACTGGTGATACTCGAGCGGTTTATTTGGCGAAAGAAGCGGTGCGTATGGCATTAGTCAATTTAGGCGCAATGCCGGCACCAGCCGGTACGATGCCGATTGTATTGGGTGCGGGTTGGCCGGGTATTTTATTACATGAAGCGGTTGGGCACGGTTTAGAAGGTGACTTTAACCGTAAAGAATCTTCGCTATTTACCGGCAAAATTGGCGAGCTAGTAACTTCTCCGCTTTGTACTATCGTTGATGACGGTACTGTGTCGGATGTACGAGGTTCAATTACGGTGGATGACGAGGGCGTACCTTCTCAACGTAACGTATTGATCGAAAATGGTATTTTGAAAGGTTATATCCAAGATAAACTTAACGCTCGTTTAATGGGAGTTACCCCGACCGGCAACGGTCGCCGTGAGTCTTATGCACACTTGCCAATGCCTCGTATGACCAATACCTATCTCACTGAAGGCCCACACAGCTTTGAAGAAATGATCGAATCGGTCGATTACGGTATTTACGCACCGCATTTCAGCGGCGGTCAGGTGGATATTACTTCGGGTAAATTCGTGTTCTCAACTGCAGAAGCTTATTTAATCGAAAAAGGTAAAATCACCAAACCGGTTACCGGTGCAACCTTAATCGGCAGCGGCATTGACGCGATGCAGCAGGTTTCAATGGTTGGCAAGAAAGTGGAACTTGATCCGGGCATTGGCACTTGCGGCAAAGAAGGGCAATCCGTACCGGTTGGTGTAGGCCAACCGACCGTGAAGTTAGATAAGATTACGGTTGGCGGACGAGGGTAAATAAAGGCAGCAAGATTTAACAATCTTGCTGTTTTTTATACTAAAGCGATTATGATTGCCTTACTTCGTTAAATCTTTTAAGATGTATATCTATTGTGTATCTATAAAAGTGGAGGAAACATGAGAACTGCGCCAATTAATTTACGAGCGATGCCTGATCAGCGAGATTTAATTGATTATGCGGCAAGCATTTTAGGTAAAACACGTTCTGACTTTATGTTAGAAACAGCGTGCCAAGCTGCCCAAAATGTGATTTTAGATCGTACTGTTTTCCAATTAAATGAGCAGGCTTTCGAGCAATTTAACCGATTGTTAGAACAGTCGACAGCAGATAATCCGGGGTTAGATAAGCTGTTAAATACCAAAACGGTGTGGGAGTAGAAAATGCACACACCGGAATTGCTTTCCGAGCAACATATTGTGCGATATTTTCAATGCGGTGAGGTCGTGCTAGACCAATGGTTACAACGCACAGCATTGAAAAATCAGCAAAATAATGCCAGCAAAACTTTTGTTGTGTGTGATGAGAATAAAAACGTTATAGGATTTTATTGCTTATCTGCCGGTTCGGTGAGTCATCAGTTTGTTGCAGGCGCATTAAGACGTAATATGCCCGATCCGATTCCCGTGATTATTTTAGGTAGATTAGCTGTCGATTGCTCAGCACAGGGTAAGCAGTTAGGCGTATCAATGTTAAAAGATGCGGTCTTAAAATCGAAGACGGTGGCGAGCCAAATCGGAGTAAAAGCATTACTTGTTCATGCGTTAAACCAGCAAGCAAAACAATTTTATTTAAAGTACGGTTTTTCATGTTCACCCATTGATGAGATGGTTTTAATGTTAAAACTCTAAACAAGCGGTCATTTTCGGCTGATATTTTACAAATTATCCGCTTGGTTTCGGACATCGGATAAAAATAAGGAAAAAAATAATATGGCATGGGTACAAATTCGTTTAAATAGTACGGATAAACAGGCTGAGCAAATCAGTGATTTTTTAGAAGAAATCGGGGCGGTGTCGGTAACCTTTATGGACAGTCAGGATACGCCGATTTTTGAGCCGTTACCGGGTGAAACCCGTTTATGGGGTAATACGGACGTAGTGGGTTTATTTGATGCGGAAACCGATATGAAAGCGATTGTTGAAGCATTAATTGCCAGCCGTTTAGTCGAAGCGGATTTTGCACATAAGATCGAACAAATCGAAGATAAAGATTGGGAGCGTGAATGGATGGATAACTTCCACCCAATGCAATTCGGTAAACGTTTATGGATTTGCCCAAGCTGGCGTGAAGTGCCGGATCCGAATGCGGTCAACGTGATGCTTGACCCAGGACTTGCGTTTGGTACTGGTACGCATCCGACTACCGCACTTTGTTTGCAATGGTTGGATAGCTTAGATTTGGCAGGTAAAACGGTAATCGATTTTGGTTGTGGTTCCGGTATTTTAGCGATTGCGGCACTTAAACTCGGTGCAAAACAAGCGATCGGGATTGATATCGACCCGCAGGCGATTTTAGCTTCTACCAATAATGCGAAAGCAAACGGTGTGGCGGATCGTTTACAGTTATTCTTAGCGAAAGATCAACCGCAAGATCTACAAGCCGATGTGGTGGTGGCGAATATTCTTGCCGGTCCGCTGAAAGAACTTGCGCCAAATATTATTACGTTGGTGAAACCACAAGGTGATTTAGGTTTATCCGGTATTTTAGCAACGCAAGCGGAATCGGTCTGTGAAGCCTATGCGCCGGACTTCAATCTTGATCCGGTGGTAGAAAAAGAAGAGTGGTGCCGTATTACTGGTGTGAAGAAATAAGCGGTTATTTTTGTCAGATTATTTGCAAAAAAAAACGGCATTATATAGCAGTTGCACAAAAGTTTATTTGTAGGGGCGAACTGTGTTCGCCCTTATGATATTCATCATAAATTGTTTGGGCGAATGTAATTCGCCCCTACATAATTGAAACAGATTAACCTCTGTGCATTTGCTACATAATTTCGAAAAAAAGTGGAAAATTAGACCGCTTGTAAACAGTAAAAAGGGCTATCAAACGATAGCCCTTATTTATCTGTTAGTTAACAGCTTATTTTAAGCTGCCTACCATATCTTCCGGACGAACCCATTCATCGAATTGTTCAGCGGTTACTAAACCTAAGTTAATCGCTTCTTCTTTTAAGGTTGTGCCGTTTTTGTGTGCGGTTTTCGCAATTTTCGCTGCATTTTCATAGCCGATGTGTGTATTTAATGCAGTTACCAACATTAATGATTGCTCAAGTTGTTGCTTAATGCGCGGGAAGTTTGGCTCAATACCAGTTGCACAGTGCTCATCGAATGACACGCAAACATCACCTAATAATTGCGCTGATTGTAAGAAGTTTGCCGCCATAACCGGTTTGAATACGTTCAATTGGAAATGACCTTGCGTACCGGCAAATGAAATGGTCGTATCGTTACCTAATACTTGTGCCGCAACCATTGTCATTGCTTCACACTGTGTTGGGTTTACTTTACCCGGCATGATTGATGAACCCGGCTCATTTTCCGGAATTAATATTTCACCGATACCTGAACGAGGGCCTGAAGCAAGTAAACGAATATCGTTGGCAATTTTATAAAGTGACACAGCGATTTGTTTTAATGCACCGTGTGTTTCTACGATTGCATCGTGTGTTGCAAGCGCTTCGAATTTATTTTGTGCAGTAATGAACGGTAAACCGGTGAATTTAGCGATATAGTTCGCTACGGTCACATCATAACCTTTCGGTGTATTTAAACCGGTACCCACCGCTGTACCACCTAATGCTAATTCAGATAAGTGCGGTAAAGTATTTTCCAACGCTTTAATACCGAATGCTAATTGTGCCGCGTATGCAGAGAACTCTTGACCTAATGTTAACGGCGTTGCGTCCATTAAGTGAGTACGACCGATTTTTACCACGTCTTTGAATGCTTCAGCTTTTTCCGCAAAGGTTTTTTGTAAGCGTTTTACACAAGGTAAGGTGTGTTCTACCACTTTTTTGTATGCCGCAATGTGCATTGCTGTCGGATAGGTATCGTTTGAAGATTGTGATTTGTTTACATCATCATTCGGATGAATAATTGATTTTTCACCTAATTTACCGCCGTTAATTACGTGGGCACGGTTAGCGATAACTTCATTGAGATTCATATTTGACTGTGTACCTGAACCGGTTTGCCAAATCACTAATGGGAATTCGCCGTCTAGTTTATGATCAAGAATTTCATCACAAGCGGTTGCAATTAAGTCACGTTTTTCAGCAGAAAGCACGCCTAAATCGGTATTTGCAAAGGCTGCGGCTTTTTTCAAGTAAGCGAATGCTTCGATGATTTCAGCGGGCATCGATGCTTCCGGGCCAATTTTGAAGTTATTACGAGAGCGCTCGGTTTGCGCCGCCCAATAACGATTAGCAGGTACTTGAACTTCGCCCATTGTATCTTTCTCAATACGATATTCCATTTGTGTTCTCCTGTGGATAATGTAAATGTTTAATTTGGGTATCTAATAATTTCTAGGTAGGATAGTAGCACTGGCAAAAGAAGAAAGAAACCGGCTCAAAACATTCCGTTCTACTTTTTTTATTATTTTGTGATATGGATCAGAATTTACCGAATTAGCTAAAAAGATAGCCATAGTAACGATTTTTTTACTATGGCTTTTATTTATTATAATTTATAAGAAGAAGGTGCTTAATTGGAAGAGTTTCTCAATTTCGCTGACTTGTTTCTTGTCGTTAACAAAAACAATCACTCTGTCGTTTTCTTCAATTTGAGTTGATTTATGGGCGATGATGATTTCTTCATTTCGCACGATCGCACCGACAATCGCACCCTGCGGCAGTTTCAATTCTCGGACGGTACGTCCAACCACTTTAGACGATTCCGCATCACCGTGCGCAATAGCTTCGATACACTCTGCCTGCCCCTGTTTTAGTGAAGCGACCTGCACAATATCACCTTTGCGAACATGGCTGGATAACGCAGAAATCGTGGCTTGTTTCGGCGACAGCGCAATATCAATGGTTCCGCCTTGAACCAGGTGTAAGTAAGCCATTTTCTGTACCAGAACAATCGCTTTTTTCGCACCAAGTCGTTTCGCTAATAACGCCGACATAATATTGGCTTCATCATCGCTGGTGAGTGCGAGGAATAAATCAATATTTTCGATATGTTCTTCAAACAGTAATTCTTGGTCGGATGCGTCACCGCACAACACTAACGCTTTTTCTAATTTTTCTGCAAGTTTCTCCGCTTTACGGGGATCTCGCTCAATCATTTTAACGCTGCATTGTTCTTCAAGATCTTTCGCTAATCCGGTACCGATACTGCCGCCGCCGACAATCATCACTCGTTTATGCGGTTTGTCTAAGCGTTGTAACTCACTCATAACCGCTTTGATGTTATGGGTGGCACAGATAAAGAACACTTCATCACCGGCTTCGATAATAGTTGAGCCTTGCGGAATGATGGCTCGGTCTTGGCGGAAAATCGAGACGATACGAGCTTCAATATAAGGTAAATGGTCACGTAATGCTGAAATCGGGTAGCCGACTAACGGACCTCCATAATAAGCTTTTACACTGACGAGGCTGACAAGTTCATTGGCAAAATGTGCCACTTGTAGCGCGCCCGGATAATCTATTAAGCGCAGAATTTCTTTTTTTACCAATACTTCCGGCGCAATAATATGATCGATCGGCAACGCACTATCGGTAAAGAGCTTTTCTTTTTCTCGTACGTAATCGGAATTACGAATACGGGCGATTTTGGTTGGAATATGAAACAACGTATGAGCGATTTGGCACGCAATCATATTGGTTTCATCGCTTTCGGTTACTGCGACAATTAAGTCGGCATCACTGGCGCCCGCATCTCGTAATACTTGCGGCGATGCACCATTCCCCTTTAATACTTGTAAATCGTGTTTATCTTGTAACGTGTTTAAACGCCCCTGATCGTCATCGATTAAGATAATATCGTTATCTTCACTTACCAGATTTTCTGCGAGAGTGGAGCCGACTTGACCGGCTCCTAAAATAATTATTTTCATTCAGTTTTTACCAACTTCGCATAGAAGAAACCGTCTCCACCTTTTTCCTGCGGGAAGAATTGCTTCATTGCTGTTTTTTCACCGTTAAAATCCATTTCTACCAGTTTGGCATCCGTTCGTTGTGCGACAAAGCGGCTGATTTGTTGCTCGTTTTCTTCAGGCAGAATAGAGCAGGTTGCATATAATAAAACGCCGTTTGGTTTTAGCCTTTGCCATAATGCGTGCAAGATTTTGCTTTGCAATTCGGCGAGTTCGGCAATATCTTGTTCTTTGCGCAGCCATTTGATATCCGGATGGCGGCGAATCACACCGGTTGCCGAGCAAGGCGCATCTAAGAGGATACGATCAAACATCACATCCGCTTCAAGCCATTCCTGCGGCTTTGAGGCATCTCCGCAAATTACCTTAGCGGTTTGCCCTAAACGTGTTAAGTTTTCTCGCATACGTTTAAGGCGGTTTTCTTCAATATCTAATGCAATCACTTGTGCTTGCGGTACTTTTTCTAAAATATGGGTGGTTTTGCCACCGGGTGCGGCACAAGCGTCCAGCACTAATTCGCCATCTTTTGCACCGAGTAATTCGGCAGACCATTGTGCGTGCGCATCTTGCACGGTCGCCCAACCTTGCTCGAAATGCATAAGTTTAGCCACTGGTATCGGATTCTCAAGCAGAATGGCGCAATCCGGCACACAAGCGGTCGAATTTTCGGAATTTTTTGCAACTAATTCACCGAGCAATACAGCATAGTCTTGCGCTTTAATATGTTGCTGATTTGCTCGAATCCACATCGGTGGGCGCTGATTATTCGCTTCCACAATCTCGCGCCAGTGCGGGTACACTTTTTTGATGCGATTCACAAACCAGTCCGGATGTAGTGTCTGCCAATGTTTATCGGCAACCGCTAAAATCTGTGCTTGTTCACGTAAAAAGCGGCGCAATACCCCGTTGGTTAGCGCTCTGAAGCTATCCAGTTTTAGCACTTTGGTCGCATTAACCACTTCATCTACCGCCGCATGTGCAGGCACTCGCATATAGAGTAATTGATATAGCCCCACCAGTAATAAGCAGTGGACTAAACGAGTTTTGCCTTTAAGCGGTTTTGCGACTAACTGTTTAATCACCAGTTCCAAACGTGGCAATACACGACAGATCCCAAACGTGATTTCTTGAACTAAGGGGACATCTTTCGGATCAAGCTGAGGCTGTATTTCCGGCAGTAAGCTGGAAAGTGATTTCCCTTGATCTAAAACTTGTAAGATAATTTGTGCGGCAATCGCACGTGTATTTTGTTTTTTGTTTTTCATATTAAAAAATGTCGTGGTCTCTTAATAAATGCACATTACCTTTACGGCGTAAAAAGCCGGAGCGGTCAAAATATTCAATTAATTGTACGGTGAGCTTGCGTCCGTACTGAATTTCGTCTCGTAGCTGATTTACCGAGATTTCTCCGTGCCGGAGAATAAAGTCTCGAATCAATTGTGCAAAGGCTTCAATTTGTTCATTTAATAAGAAACGGTCTTTTACAATAGGGATTAAATAGCCTAATTTCCCTGCTTTATATAATAAATTTCGCATTTCGGTTTCATCAACTGCCAAATGAGTTGCAATATTCCGTACCCATAATGCTTGGTTGGTTGCTTCGAAAAGCGGTCTAATTTGTTGCCAAATTTGCAATTCTTGCGGATTGAACTCAATGCGATGAGCGGGCAGATGCAACCAGCCACGTGTTTGGGCTAATTGTTGTGTTGCCAGCAGATCATCAATAAATGCCAATCCGAGCTTTTCAGGCAATTCCAATAATGCCATGCGGCGTAAACGGGCTTTCGCCACGCCTAACTGATCTTGATGGAGCGAATGATATTCCGCTAGTTTAGCTAACACTTTTTGTTGAGCTGCTTGTTTGAATGTTGGGCTATAAAGCCATTCGGCATTCGTATCAAAACCAAGTTTAGCAATCTCTGTCGCAAACAATTGTTCGTCCCATAATAAACGTTCCAACGCAAGAACATCGTGTTGCAGATAAAGCGCGATACGTTGTGCATAATTACCGGTTTGCGTTAACGCAGTTAAATAAGCTAAACGAGCCTCGCTACGCTTATGGCGTTTCGGTGAATGAATTTCTAATACCTGTGCGCCGGCGACGGTTTGGCTGTCATCACCATTGCGTATAATCAGTTTATCATTGAATGCAATGTGTAACGGTTCATCTAATAGCACTTCTGCAAAATATTCAGCGTTTTTGACCGCTTGTTTCGCATTGAGTAAGCTTAATTTGCCGGTGATATGCGAGGCAAAATGGTAAATATGTACCACTGACGTTTCTTTTAAGGTTTGTGCTGCGCTCAGTTTTACCGTAATACGGTCGGTGGCAAATGTTGGTGCCAGCTCGGTTAGCCAGTAACCTCGGGCGATTTGTTGTTTTTCAACATTTGCCAGGTTTAGGGCTAGGCGCTGTCCTGCAGCACCAAGTTCTGACGGATGATTTTGTGCGTGAATCGTTTTAACACGCACTTTGGTACCATCTGATAAATAGATTTCATCACCAACAGTAACTTTACCGGCAACTGCTGTACCGGTCACTACCAGCCCGGCACCTTTAATGTGGAATACTCGGTCGATAACATAACGAAACGGCTGGTTATTCGTCACTTGTCGGTTTTGCGCAATTAAATACGCTCTTAATTCGGCAATACCTAAGCCAGTTACGCAAGAGGTCACAAAAAAAGGCACGCTATTGAGCAAAGGTAATTGTTGCTTGATCTGCGAAATAAGCTGATCAATTTGCGCCGGTTCAACCTTATCCGCTTTGGTTAATACCACCATAATATGCTTGAAATTCAGCAAGTTAAGAATTTCGAAATGTTCAAGCGTTTGCGGTTTAAGCCCTTCTTCCGCCGAAATGACTAACAGAGCGTGTTCTACACCTCCTAATCCTGCCAACATATTCGATAAAAATTTTTGGTGACCCGGCACGTCAATAAAACCGAGCGTATCGGTTTGGCTTGAATCTGTGTGTATCGGCAAATAAGCGTAGCCTAAATCAATGGTTAAGCCACGCTTTTTTTCTTCCGGTAAGTGGGCGGTATGAGTGCCGGTGAGAGCATGTAAAAGGGTGCTTTTGCCATGATCGACATGGCCTGCCGTGACAATAATCATTCTTTCTCCAACATGGTAATTAATTGCTCAAACTGCGTAACCGATCTCAAATCTAACCAAAATTTCTGCTGTGCAAACCGCCCAATAATTGGACAATTAAAGGCTTTAAAGCGTTGCTCTAACGCTAATAAATCGCTTTGTTTGTCAGCACTAATCGTGATAGCGATTGAAGCTAAGGTTTCGGTTGGAAGCGTACCACTGCCAATTTGAGCGACACTCTCTTCAATTTGCACATTAAAATTCGGGGTTAAGAGCTTACTTAGCGCTTGTTTTAATTGTTCCGCTTTAACTTTCAATACATAAAGTGGCTGTGTGAGCAAATGTAACGTAGGCAATTCATCCGCTAATTTTTCTGGAAATAAATAGTGACGCAATGTGGCTTCCAGTGCCGATAAAACCACTTTATCGCAACGTAGCACGCGTTTGAGCGGATGTGCTTGTAATGCAGCGATTTGAGCTTGTTTGCCGACAATAATACCGGCTTGAGGGCCGCCCAGTAACTTATCACCGGAAAACGACACTAAATCAACGCCGGTGGCCACTTTTTGTTGCACCATCGGCTCTGAAGGCAAGTTAAGCAACGTCATATCGGTTAATGAGCCGCTGCCTAAATCACTGATAACCGGTAAATTAAATGCTTTACCCAGTTCGACTAATTCTTCTTCGGAGACGCTGCTTGTGAATCCTTGAATCTGATAGTTACTGGTGTGTACTTTCATTAACAAGGCGGTATTTTCAGTAATCGCATTGCGATAATCTTTTAAATGAGTGCGGTTAGTTGTACCGACTTCCACTAGTTTGCATCCGGCTTGTTGCATAATATCCGGAATGCGGAATGCACCGCCGATTTCCACCAATTCTCCCCGTGACACAATCACTTCTTTGCCTTGGGCAAAGGTAGCGAGCATAAGTAACACCGCTGCCGCATTGTTATTCACAACGCAAGCGGCTTCAGCGCCGGTGAGTTGGGAGATTAAGGCGGAAACAGCATTATCTCGATGGGAACGCTGACCTTGCTCAATATCGAATTCTAAGGCAACGTTATGACGCATTGCATCGGTTGCCGCAGTAATGGCAGATTCCGACCATAATCCTCTGCCTAAATTGGTATGCAGCACTGTACCGGTCAGATTGAATACTTTTTTGATTTGTGGCTGGCGCATGGCTTGTAAATTCGTTTCAATCAGCGCAAACAGCGCGGACTCATCTTGTAGAAAAGCTGGCAACGTTTGGTTTTTGACAATTTGCTGCCGTGCTTCTTCAATAAAGGCTCTCGCCTGTGTGACGAAGGCGTGATGTCCAAATTGATGAATTAAATCAATACCTTGTGGGCTTTTTATCAATTTATCCGTTGAGGGAATAAGTCGGAATAGTGTTTGCATAATTAAAAAAGAATAGGAGGATTTTGAACAATTTTAATAAATAAAGTAGAATACTGCTACTTTTTCCATGGAAGTGAGTCGTCTCCGGTGAGGCGGCAGGACTTCAAATCCTGTTGAGGACGCCAGCGTTCTTGGGTGGGTTCGACTCCCATTCACTTCCGCCAAATTCAATTAAAAAGGCTTAACTTAATGCTTTTATGCGATGTAAGTTAAGCCTTTTTGCTTTTTAGCGCTTTTTACAAGCGGTCTAATTTCGCCAAAATTTTGCAAATTTTTATCCAAAAACGACCGCTTGTTACACGAGGAATATATAAGGCAGTATATTCATTACCCCGGCAGTCGTAATTGCCAAAAGGAGCTTAGATAAACCGAACATTAACCCTTGGTTTTCACCTTTATCCAATTTAACCAATATATTCGCTAAGGCGGTATTGGCAAATAAACTGACTAGCGAAAAGATAATCAGGTATAAAAAAGCAGTCACTTCTGAAATATATTCCAGCGCATAAAACCACGGCACAATCAGTAATGCGATAAGTATCGGTGCAATATAATTTAGTTTGACCACACCGAAATTTACCTTGCGGGAGAATTGTGCCTGTAGCAGTACCGCAATCAGATTATTGATAAAAAATGCGATCGGCACTAATTCTTGTTGATCCAACAGCTCGGTAAAAATGTAAGGGAAAATCACATAAAATGCCGAGCTCATTCCTAATGGAATAAATAGCAGTAAATGCACAAAAATAAACCGCTTGCTAATCACTTCTTTAAATTGTGCAAAGCGGAAAGGGGTAAAACGGAAGTTGCATTTTTTTCTCGGCATTGTCTGCCACATAAAAAGTAACATGGTGACTTCAATCGCACAACTACACCAAATCAACCATTCCGCTTTTTGATAATGAATAAACGGAATGGAAACTAATGGTGCAACCATAGACGCCATACTGGAGATTTTGAGAAACTTCCCTTGCGCTTTGGTTTTAGATGCATAATTATCCTCAGCGGAGGAAAGTAAAAACGCTCTGGCATTGGTACTAAACAGTGTACTGCCTAAACCGAAGCAAAACGTTGCTAACAGCAGTAGCGTATAATGGTCGGTCGTGAGTAACAAAATATAGGCAAGCGAATCCAACAGACAGCCGAATAACATTACCGGCATTCGCCCGAAGCGATCGCCCCACGAGCCAGCAAATAAAGAAAAGGCTTGGCTAGCAAATACCAATAAAGAGAATGCACTGGCAATCTGCGTTGTGTCAAACCCTTTATATTTCGTCAGATAAATAAAAAATACGCTCTGCATTGCGGTATAAGCGAGTCCGGAAAAGAACCTACGCCATAAAATAATATTTTGCATATCCATATTATTTACCCTCTGTTTTATTACGCTCTGAGATCTCGTTTACAAATCCCTAGCACAAATAAGGAACTAAAATAAACAATTGCCGCCAATATGATGAGCCAAGCCAACCAATACACCTTCATCCAAGTCGTCATCGCATACCAGCCTTCTAAATTCGGAGAGAAATAGGCGACTAACGCTCCCATTAAACACGCCGAAATAGCGACTTTTAATACGAATAAAGCGGTTTTATGAGTGAAGTGATAAGCCCCTTCTTTCGCAAGCCCTCGATAAAGTAACGAAGCATTTACCGCAGCAGAAAGAGCTGAAGCCATTGCTAAGCCTAAATAACTGAATGGAATTACTAACACGCCGAAACAAATATTACAAATGGTGGCAATAATGCCGATTTTAACCGGCGTTTTGGTATTTTGACGGGCGTAGAAGCCGTTTGCCAAAATGCTGATTAACATATAACTGTTTAAGCCTAAACACATAATCCATAAGGCGTGGGAGGTAGCAACCACATCCGATAACCCGAATTTGCCTCGCATAAAAATGGTCATCATTAACGGCTGAGCTAATACGGCGATACCAATCATTGCCGGAATACCGAGTAATAATACCATTCTCACGCCCCAGTCCACCGTGCCTTGGAATTCCACCGCACGCTGTACTTCATCAATCTCTTTCTTTTTAGCGATGCGGGACAAGCTTGGTAAAACCACTGTAGAAATCGCAATACCGAATAGCCCAAGCGGAAACTCAATTAAGCGGTCGGAATAATATAACCAAGTAATCGAACCAGTAGCCAAAAAGCTGGCAATGACTTGATTGATTAATAAATTAAGTTGGGTTACCGAAACCCCGAATAATGCAGGAATCATTAAGTTGCGGACTTTAGTGACTCCTTCATCTTTCCACGCCCATTTTGGTTTAACTAGTAAACCTTCTTTTTTCATAAACGGGATTTGGAATGAGAATTGTAACAAGCCGCCGATAAAGATCCCCCAAGCTAAGGCAACATCAGGTTGCTCGAAGTAATCCGCACCGAATAACGCCATACTAATCATCGCAATATTCAGTAATACTGGCGAAAACGCCATCACACCAAACTTACCAATGGTATTTAATACCGCACCGGACAGTGCGACAAAGGTAATAAACCATAAATAAGGGAAAGTGATTTTCAGCAATAATGAGGCTTGGGTGAATTTCTGTGCGTCAGGGCCGTCATTAACCCAATCCATAAACCAACCGGTACCGAATAATGCAGCAACTACCGGTGAGCCAATCATTGCTACTAACGTAACAATTGTGACTAAACCACCTAATGTGCCCGATACTTTTGCGACAAATTCACGGGTTTTATCCAAATCGTTATCGGCGTTATATTCGGCAAGTACCGGCACGAATGCTTTTGAAAAGGCACCTTCCGCAAATAGGCGGCGTAAAAAGTTCGGAATACGATTAGCAAATAGGAATACATCTGACATCGCTCCGGCACCGAGTAATCCGGCGATAACTACGTCTCGTACTAAACCTAAGATGCGAGAAATGAGGGTCATACTACTTACTAATATGCCCGATTTAAGAAGTTTTTTGCTCATAGAATATCGCTTACTATAAATAAGAAAGAAAAAGTTAGTTTAACAAAGGTTAATACAAAAAAATGGAGAACTACATATACCTGTTAGAGATAGAACGTAGAAATGATAGAGGCAATAGTTCACTTTTTCTTCATAAGCGGTCATTTTTAGGCGATTTTTTGCAAAAAATTGCGAGGATCCGACTGCTTACATGAAGAGCTTCATATAAATTGAACGGAATTTTAGCAGTTTGTTGTAGGAAAATCAGAAAAAAACTGATAAAATCTCCATCTATCGTTTTCTATCAGTAAAACGGTGTTATTTTCAAGCACGTGTCTCGTTGAAAATGAATTTAAACTATCGATAGCTAAACATAAACCAAAGTTTATGTTTTTTTAATTTTTACACAGATATTTTAGGAGTTTGACCTTGGCTAATATCAAGTCAGCAAAAAAACGTGCGGTTCAATCTGAAAAACGCCGCCAACACAACGCAAGCCAACGCTCAATGATGCGTACATTTATCAAGAAAGTATACGCAGCAGTAGCGACAGGCGATAAAGTAGCTTCACAGGCAGCTTTCGTTGAAATGCAAAAAGTAGTGGACCGTATGGCATCTAAAGGCTTAATCCACGCTAACAAAGCAGCTAACCACAAAGCAAAGTTAGCAGCTCAAATCAAAAAATTAGCGTAATTGCTTTTTGTGTAAAAGAACCGACCAAATGGTCGGTTTTTTTACGCCTATCTTTACTTAGTTATGCGAATCTTTTTCGTAATCCTGCCTGATAAAGCGCATTGTCGGCTTCAATTAATAAATTCTGCTTTTCTTGTTCTGTCAACATATAAATATATTTGTATTGAATCGCACTGTATAGTTTAAATAATAACAATGCGGTTGCTTCCAAACCTTGCTGGATTAAACGCACAAAAACGTTAATGGCGCCTGTCGCTTTTAAATCTGTTACTGTATAAATACCGACTTTAGCCAATAATCTCTCAATACTGACATTTAAGTTTGGCAACATACGAATTTTGTTTTGATTTTGATTTTCAATTTTTGCTTTAGATTGTTGATATTCGTGAATGGCTGAAGTGATCCAGTGAGAGTAAGTGTGTAGATTGTTAAGAATTGAGGATGGAAGAAGATAAAAGATTTTGGAACGACAGTTGATATGACGATCAACCAGAAAGTGAATAGATATTGTTTGAGTTATTTCTTCTAAATATTGGGCCGATTTGCGTACATATAAATGTTGATCTTTGTAGAGGGCAAACATGGTATCTTTTTTAAAGATACCTAAGAATGAAAAATAAGGCTTAAAGGTAACCTCCCCGAGAGGGGACAATAGCGCTTTAAGTCTTTCTAACTCCTTTGTTGTGTATTTCATACGAGCTCCTTTTGATGATTTACTTTTGTAACTTTATATTCATTATAAGCCACTTACTTATAGCTATAAGCCGTTAAAAGGCAATCTAATAATGTAAAATAAATCAAGGAATGTCAATAATTTATAATCCAAAAACCATACTTTATTAATGGCTTATTTCGATGCAGATTGTTCTTGCGCTTACCCGAGAAGTAGTGTAATATGCATACACTTTGATGCTCATCGTATTTACGATGTAGATACGAAGATTTTAAAGTCGCTTAATGTAATCATTTATTAAGCGGTACTATAGACATTGTAGTACATACAATGTTTCCGATTTGGAAACTATACAGGTATAACTGCGCTCCCTTATGCTATATGGCTTAAGTGGTAGTTCGGTTTTTTTATTAGCTAAATTTTAATTGGAGCTCTGGTCTAATGCAGAACCAAAGAATCCGTATCCGCTTAAAAGCATTTGATCATCGTTTAATTGATCAATCTACTGCGGAGATCGTAGAAACAGCTAAACGTACTGGTGCACAAGTTCGTGGTCCAATTCCTTTACCAACTCGTAAAGAACGTTTTACTGTATTGATTTCTCCACACGTGAACAAAGACGCACGTGACCAATATGAAATTCGTACGCACAAACGTCTAGTTGATATTGTTGAACCAACAGAAAAAACTGTTGATGCACTAATGCGTTTAGATCTAGCTGCTGGCGTTGATGTTCAGATTAGTCTAGGTTAATTGGGATTATTAAGAGGTTATTACAATGATTGGTTTAGTCGGTCGTAAAGTTGGTATGACTCGCGTTTTCAATGAAGACGGCGTGTCAATTCCAGTTACCGTTATCGAAATTGAAGCCAACCGTGTTACTCAGGTTAAGACCCTTGAAAACGATGGCTATTCTGCAATTCAAGTTACTACTGGCACTAAAAAAGCAAGTCGTGTAACTAAGCCAGAAGCTGGTCATTTCGTGAAAGCAGGTGTTGAAGCTGGTCGCGGTTTATGGGAATTTCGTACTGAAAGTGAAGAATTCACTTTAGGTCAAGAAATCAATGTTGACATCTTCACTGATGTTAAAAAAGTTGATGTTACTGGTACTTCAAAAGGTAAAGGTTTTGCTGGCGGTGTTAAACGCTGGAACTTCCGTACCCAAGATGCTACACACGGTAACTCTTTATCACACCGTGTTCTCGGTTCTATTGGTCAAAACCAAACTCCGGGTCGTGTGTTTAAAGGTAAAAAAATGGCTGGACACTTAGGTGCTGAGCGTGTAACCGTTCAATCGCTTGAAGTTGTTCGTGTTGATGCTGAGCGTAAATTATTATTAGTAAAAGGTGCTGTTCCAGGCGCAACTAATAGTGATGTTATCGTTAAACCAGCAGTTAAAGCATAAGTCTAGGAGATAGAGATGGAATTACAAGTTGTAGGTGCAAACGCACTCACTGTTTCTGAAACTACCTTCGGACGTGAGTTCAACGAAGCGTTGATCCATCAAGTAGTTGTTGCTTATGCAGCAGGTGCTCGTCAAGGTACACGCGCGCAAAAAACTCGTGCAGAAGTGTCTGGTTCAGGTAAAAAACCTTGGCGTCAAAAAGGTACAGGTCGAGCACGTTCTGGTGACATCAAATCACCAATCTGGCGTTCTGGTGGTGTCACTTTCGCAGCGAAACCACAAGATCACAGCCAAAAAGTGAATAAAAAAATGTACCGTGGTGCAATCAAGAGCATTCTTTCTGAGCTTGTTCGCCAAGATCGTTTAGTGGTTGTTGAGAAATTTGAAATCGACGCACCAAAAACGAAACTTTTAGTACAAAAATTAAAACAATTAGCACTTGAAGATGTGTTAATTATCACAGCGTCAGAAGATACCAACTTATTCTTAGCAGCACGCAACCTTTACAAAGTAGATGTGCGTGATGTTCAAGGTATCGATCCAGTAAGTTTAATCGCTTTCGATAAAGTGGTGATGACTGCGGACGCAGTGAAACAAATTGAGGAGATGTTAGCGTGATTCAACAAGAACGTTTGCTAAAAGTGCTTAAAGCACCACATATCTCTGAAAAAGCGACAACTAACGCAGAAAAATCAAACACAATCGTATTCAAAGTAGCATTAGATGCGAACAAAGCAGAAATTGCACAAGCGGTTGCTGAACTTTTCGAAGTGAAAGTTGATTCTGTTCGTACCGTGATCGTAAAAGGTAAAACCAAACGTCGTGGTGCAAAAGTTGGTCGTCGTAGTGACTGGAAAAAAGCTTATGTTACTCTTCAAGAAGGTCAGCAAATTGCCGATCTCGTTGAAGGTGCGGCAGAGTAATTACGGAGGAATAGAAAACTATGGCTATCGTTAAATGTAAGCCGACCTCCGCTGGTCGTCGTCACGTAGTTAAAGTTGTTAATGCAGAACTTCATAAGGGTAAACCTTATGCACCATTATTAGATACTAAATCTAAAACTGGTGGTCGTAACAACTTAGGTCGTATTACCACTCGCCACATCGGTGGTGGCCACAAACAACACTACCGTCTAATTGACTTCAAACGTAACAAATTAGACATTCCAGCTGTTGTTGAGCGTTTAGAGTACGATCCAAACCGTTCTGCTAACATCGCATTAGTACTTTATAAAGATGGTGAACGCCGTTACATTTTGGCACCAAAAGGTTTATCTGCTGGCGACCAAATCCAAGCGGGTGCGTCATCACCAATTAAAGTAGGTAACTCATTACCAATGCGTAATATCCCTGTTGGTACTACGGTTCACAACGTTGAGTTGAAACCGGGTAAAGGCGGTCAAATCGCTCGTTCAGCAGGTGCTTACGTTCAAATCATCGCTCGTGAAGGTAACTACGTTACTTTACGTCTTCGCTCAGGCGAAATGCGTAAAGTATTAGCTGAGTGTTCTGCAACTATCGGTGAAGTAGGTAACTCAGAGCATATGCTTCGCGTACTTGGTAAAGCAGGTGCAACACGTTGGAGAGGCGTTCGCCCGACCGTTCGTGGTACTGCAATGAACCCAGTAGATCACCCGCACGGTGGTGGTGAAGGTCGTAACTTTGGTAAACACCCAGTAACACCTTGGGGCGTTCAAACCAAAGGTAAGAAAACTCGCCATAACAAACGTACTGATAAATTCATCGTACGTCGTCGTGGTAAATAATTTTTTATATCAATAAGAGGATAAGCCATGCCACGTTCTCTCAAGAAAGGTCCTTTCCTTGACCTACACTTGTTGAAGAAGGTAGAGAAGGCGGTGGAAAGCGGGGATAAAAAACCAATCAAAACTTGGTCCCGTCGTTCAATGATCATTCCATCAATGATCGGATTGACCATCGCAGTCCATAATGGTCGTCAGCATGTTCCAGTTTATGTTTCTGATGAAATGATCGGTCATAAACTCGGTGAATTTGCACCGACTCGTACTTACCGCGGTCACGCCGCAGATAAGAAAGCTAAGAAATAAGAGGTAAAAGATGGAAACTATTGCAAAACATCGTTACGCTCGTACTTCTGCACAAAAAGCTCGCTTAGTTGCTGATTTAATCCGTGGTAAAAAAGTTGCTGCTGCATTAGAAATCTTAACTTTCACCAACAAAAAAGCTGCGGCTTTAGTGAAGAAAGTTTTAGAGTCAGCAATCGCAAACGCAGAGCATAACGACGGTGCAGATGTCGATGATCTTAAAGTTACGAAGATCTTTGTAGATGAAGGTCCAAGTATGAAACGTGTAATGCCACGTGCAAAAGGTCGTGCAGATCGTATTTTAAAACGTACAAGCCACATCACTGTGGTTGTGTCAGATCGTTAATCAGTAGGAGAATAGCAAATGGGTCAAAAAGTACATCCACATGGTATTCGCCTAGGTATTGTTAAGCCTTGGAGCTCTACTTGGTTCGCGAATACACAAGATTTCGCTGATAACTTAGACGGCGATTTCAAAGTACGTAAATTCTTAAACAAAGAGTTAGCGAACGCTTCTGTTTCACGCATCACTATTGAGCGTCCAGCAAAAAGCATTCGTGTAACTATCCACACTGCTCGCCCGGGTATCGTAATCGGTAAAAAAGGCGAAGATGTTGAAAAATTGAGAAATGCTGTTTCTGCTATCGCAGGCGTACCAGCTCAAATCAACATCGCAGAGGTGAAAAAACCAGAGCTAGATGCAAAATTAGTTGCAGATAGCATCGCTTCTCAACTTGAACGCCGTGTAATGTTCCGCCGTGCAATGAAACGTGCAGTACAAAACGCAATGCGTTTAGGTGCTAAAGGTATCAAAGTTGAAGTAAGCGGTCGTTTAGGTGGTGCAGAAATCGCACGTTCAGAGTGGTATCGTGAAGGTCGTGTACCTCTTCACACACTTCGTGCGGACATCGACTATAACACGGCTGAAGCACACACAACTTACGGCGTAATCGGCGTGAAAGTGTGGATCTTCAAAGGTGAAATTCTTGGTGGTATGGCTGCAGTGATTGAATCTGATAAAGAACCAGCGGCACAGCCTAAAAAGCCAGCTCGCAAAGGTCGTAAATAAGGAGAATCACTGAATGTTACAACCAAAACGCACAAAATTCCGCAAAGTCCACAAAGGTCGTAACCGTGGTATTGCGGGCGGTACAGAAGTTAGCTTCGGTACTTTCGGTTTAAAAGCAGTTGGTCGTGGTCGTTTAACCGCTCGTCAAATTGAAGCGGCTCGTCGTGCAATGACACGTGCAGTTAAACGTCAAGGTAAAATCTGGATCCGCGTGTTCCCAGATAAACCAATTACTGAAAAACCATTAGAAGTCCGTATGGGTAAAGGTAAAGGTAACGTTGAGTACTGGGTAGCCTTAATCCAGCCGGGTAAAGTTCTCTATGAAATGGACGGTGTTTCTGAAGAAATTGCACGCCACGCATTTGCGTTAGCCGCTGCGAAACTTCCAGTGAAAACCACATTTGTAACTAAGACGGTGATGTAATGAAAGCTCAAGAACTACGTACAAAAAGTGTTGAAGAGCTGAACGCTGAATTGGTTAACTTGTTAGGTGAGCAATTCAAGTTGCGTATGCAAGCAGCCACCGGTCAGCTTCAACAAACCCATCAGTTAAAACAAGTGCGTCGTAGCATTGCACAAGTTAAAACTGTATTAACTGAAAAGGCGGGTGAGTAATGACTGATAAAATTCGTACAGTACAAGGTCGAGTAGTTAGCGACAAAATGGCCAAATCATTTGTAGTAGCTATCGAACGTACGGTTAAACACCCACTCTATGGTAAGTTTATTCGTCGTACTACAAAACTTCACGTACACGATGAAAATAACGAAGCTAAATTAGGTGATTTAGTTGAAATCAAGGAATGTCGTCCTGTTTCAAAAACCAAATCACACACATTAGTTCGTGTTGTTGAAAAAGCAGTAGCTTAATCTACAAATTCATTTATAAACAAGCGGTAATATACCGCTTGTTTTTTGCAAATTTTAAGCCCTAAAGCTAAGCAATTAGGGCTTTTTTATTTGTAATTTTTGCGTGAATATTACCGCTTGTTCGTAAAATTTTATTTGATTTACGATGAGTTTTTGAGGTATAATTCGCCGGCTACTTACATAATAGGGTAAGTAGATTTTCGTCCCGTAAGGGTGTTTTTTAATTTAACGGAGCACTAATATGATCCAAGAACAGACTATGCTGGATGTTGCTGATAACTCAGGGGCTCGTAGCGTAATGTGTATCAAGGTTCTAGGTGGATCGCACCGTCGTTACGCTGCTATTGGCGACATTATCAAAGTTACCGTGAAAGAAGCAATTCCACGCGGTAAAGTAAAAAAAGGTGATGTGTTAAAAGCAGTTGTTGTGCGCACCAAGAAGGGTGTTCGTCGCCCAGATGGCTCAGTTATTCGTTTCGATGGCAATGCTTGTGTTATTTTAAATAATAATACTGAGCAACCAATCGGTACTCGTATTTTTGGACCGGTGACTCGTGAACTTCGTTCTGAGAAGTTTATGAAGATCATTTCACTAGCTCCAGAAGTACTGTAAGGGGAATGTAATGGCTGCTAAAATCCGTCAAAATGATGAAGTAATTGTTCTTACTGGTAAAGATAAGGGCAAACGTGGTAAGGTAACTCAAGTGTTACCAAACGGTAAAGTGATTGTTGAAGGTGTTAAAATCATCACTAAACACGAAAAACCAGTTCCTGCGTTAGGCAAAGCTGGTGGCTTAGTGAAGAAAGAAGCGGCGATTGATGCGTCAAACGTTGCAATTTTCAACCCGAAAACAAATAAAGCTGACCGTGTAGGTTTTAGATTCGAAGACGGCAAAAAAGTCCGTTTCTTCAAATCTAATAATGAAATTATTTAATTAACTGGAGTAATGCGATGGCGAAACTGCATGATTACTACAGAGATACAGTAGTGAATGAATTGAAAGCAAAATTCAACTACTCATCTGTCATGCAAGTCCCACGAATCGAAAAGATTACCCTGAATATGGGTGTGGGTGAAGCATTGACCGATAAGAAACTTCTAGATAACGCCGTTGCGGATCTAGCAGCAATTAGCGGTCAGAAACCTTTAATTACTAAAGCGCGCAAATCTGTTGCAGGCTTTAAAATCCGTCAGGGATATCCAATCGGATGTAAAGTAACCCTACGTGGCGAACGTATGTGGGAATTCTTTGAAAGATTGATTTCTATCGCTGTTCCACGTATCCGTGACTTCCGCGGTTTAAGTGCGAAGTCATTTGATGGTCGTGGTAATTACAGTATGGGTGTTCGTGAACAAATCATTTTCCCTGAAATCGACTACGATAAAGTAGATCGTGTGCGTGGTTTAGATATTACTATCACCACTTCAGCGAAAACCGATGAAGAAGGTCAAGCTTTATTAGCGGCTTTCAATTTCCCATTCCGTAAATAAGGTAGGTTATCGTGGCAAAACAATCAATGATTGCACGTGATGTTAAGCGTGCTAAATTAGCTGATAAATTCTACGCTAAACGTGAAGAGTTGAAGAAAATCATCTCTGATGTAAATTCTTCTGATGAAGATCGTTGGAATGCTGTTTTAAAATTACAAACACTTCCGCGTGATTCAAGCCCAAGCCGTCAGCGTAATCGTTGCCGCCAAACTGGTCGTCCACACGGTGTACTTCGTAAGTTTGGTTTAAGCCGTATTAAGGTTCGTGAAGCCGCTATGCGTGGCGAGATCCCGGGTCTTAAGAAAGCAAGCTGGTAATAACCTCTTTTAATTTGGAATCATGGGAGTAAATACATGAGCATGCAAGATCCAATCGCAGATATGCTGACCCGTATTCGTAACGGTCAAGCTGCGAATAAAGTTGCAATCAGTATGCCTTCATCTAAGTTAAAAGTTGCTATTGCAAAAGTTTTAGCTGACGAAGGTTATGTAGAAAGCATCAAAGTTGTTGAAGGTGTTAAACCTGAACTGGAAATTACTTTAAAATATTTCCAAAACAAACCGGTTGTAGAAAGTATCCAACGCGTAAGCCGTCCTGGTCTTCGTATTTACAAACGTAAAGACGAATTACCAAAAGTAATGGGTGGTTTAGGTATCGCTGTTGTTTCTACATCGAAAGGTGTAATGACCGACCGTGCTGCGCGTCAAGCGGGCCTCGGCGGTGAAATTATCTGTTACGTAGCATAATAGAGAGGTAGGAAGAATGTCTCGTGTTGCAAAAGCACCTGTTAATATTCCTGCCGGTGTTGAAGTAAAACTCAACGGTCAGCTATTAACAGTTAAAGGTAAAAACGGCGAGTTATCTCGTACAATTCATAATGCAGTTGAAGTAAATCACGAAGCGAATGCATTAACTTTCGCACCACGCGCTGGTGTTGCAAATGCAGATGCACAAGCAGGTACTGCCCGTGCACTTGTTAATGCTATGGTTATCGGTGTTACAGAAGGCTTTACTAAGAAATTGCAGTTGGTGGGTGTTGGTTATAGAGCACAAATGAAAGGTAACGTAGTTGCTTTAAGTTTAGGTTTCTCACACCCTGTTGAGCATACGTTGCCAGCTGGCGTAACTGGTGAATGTCCATCACAAACAGAAATTATTCTGAAAAGTGCAGACAAACAGTTAATCGGCCAAGTTGCAGCGGATATTCGTGCATATCGCCGTCCTGAGCCTTATAAAGGTAAAGGTGTACGTTACGCTGATGAAGTTGTACGTACTAAAGAAGCGAAGAAAAAGTAAAGTAAGGTAACACTATGGATAAGAAAGTAGCTCGTATCCGTCGTGCAACCCGTGCACGTCATTTAATGAGAGAGCAAGGTGCAACCCGTTTGGTTGTGCATCGCACACCTCGCCATATCTATGCGCAGGTTATTGCACCTAATGGCTCAGAAGTACTAGCAGCAGCTTCAACTGTTGAGAAAGTAATTAGAGAGCAAGTTAAATATACTGGTAACAAAGACGCAGCAGCGGTAGTTGGTAAACTCGTTGCAGAGCGTGCTTTGGCAAAAGGTATTCAAGCGGTTGCTTTCGACCGTTCTGGTTTCAAATACCACGGTCGTGTGCAATCATTGGCAGATGCTGCTCGTGAAGCTGGTCTACAGTTCTAATAGAGGAATTTGAGATGTCAAACATCGAAAAACAAGCTGGTGAACTGCAAGAGAAGCTAATCGCGGTTAACCGTGTATCTAAAACCGTAAAAGGTGGTCGTATTATGAGCTTTACCGCTTTAACAGTGGTAGGCGATGGTAATGGTCGCGTGGGTTTCGGTTACGGTAAAGCTCGTGAAGTTCCAGCAGCTATCCAAAAAGCGATGGAAAAAGCTCGTCGCAATATGATCAATGTCGCTTTAAACGAAGGTACATTACAACACCCAGTTAAAGGTTCACACACTGGTTCACGCGTATTTATGCAGCCAGCAAGCGAAGGTACGGGTATCATCGCAGGTGGTGCAATGCGTGCAGTGTTAGAAGTAGCAGGTGTTCACAACGTTCTTTCGAAAGCGTATGGTTCAACTAACCCAATTAACGTTGTTCGTGCAACTATCGATGCACTTGCAAATATGAAATCACCTGAAATGGTTGCTGCAAAACGTGGCAAAACTGTTGAAGAAATTTTGGGGTAATTGAATATGGCAAAAACTATCAAAGTAACTCAAACTCGTAGCTCTATCGCTCGTTTACCGAAACATAAAGCAACGTTAAAAGGCTTAGGTCTTCGTCATATTCGTCATACTGTAGAACTTGAAGATACACCAGCAGTACGCGGTATGATCAATCAAGTTTCATATATGGTTAAGGTTGAGGAGTAATAGAATGCGTTTAAATTCTCTATCCCCAGCTGAAGGTGCTAAGCACAGTGCTAAACGCTTAGGTCGTGGTATCGGTTCTGGTGTTGGTAAAACTGGTGGCCGTGGCCATAAAGGTCAAAAATCTCGTACCGGTGGCGGTGTTCGTCGTGGTTTCGAGGGTGGTCAGATGCCTTTATACCGTCGTTTGCCGAAATTTGGTTTTACTTCATTAAAATCATTGCACACAGCTGAAATTCGCTTAAACGACTTAGCAAAAGTAGAAGGCAACGAAGTAACCTTAGATTCACTTAAAGCAGCTAACGTTATCACTAAAGACATTTTATCAGCAAAAGTTATTCTTGCAGGTAAGATCGAGAAAGCGGTAGTAGTAAAAGGCTTACGTGCAACTAAAGGTGCAAAAGCTGCGATTGAAGCAGCTGGTGGCTCTATCGAGGAATAATAAATGGCAAAGCAACCAGGGTACCAAGGTAGTACACAAAAAGGGACTGGCGAGCTTAAATCAAGATTATTATTTGTTTTAGGTGCGTTAATCGTTTTCCGTATCGGTTCTTTTATACCTGTTCCTGGCATTGATGCTTCTGTATTATCCGAATTAGTTCGACAACAGCAAGGCACCATCATTGATATGTTTAATATGTTTTCTGGTGGTGCTTTAAGCCGAGCGTCTATATTTGCGTTAGGTATTATGCCTTATATTTCGGCGTCAATTATTGTTCAATTATTGACAGCGATTCATCCTCCTTTAGCTGAGCTAAAAAAAGAAGGTGAGGCGGGACGTCGAAAAATTAGCAAATATACTCGCTATGCTACTTTGTTATTAGCATTTATTCAGTCTATTGGTATTTCAATTGCCCTACCGAATATGTTGCAAGGATTAGTTCCTAATCCAAGTGTCCTATTCTATGTAACTTCTGTAATTAGCCTAGTTACGGGAACAATGTTCCTAATGTGGTTAGGTGAGCAAATCACTGAGCGTGGTATCGGTAACGGTATCTCTTTGATTATCTTTGCAGGTATTGTCGCGGATTTACCAGCGACAATTGGGCAAACAATTGAGCAAGCTCGTCAAGGCGAAATTTCTCCACTTGTTCTTTTATTAGTAGCTGTAATCGCATTTGCGGTAACATATTTTGTTGTCTTTGTTGAACGCGGACAAAGAAGAATTGTGGTAAATTATGCAAGTCGCCAGCAAGGTAGAATGATGGCGCCAGCTAGATCTTCTCATTTACCATTAAAAGTTAATATGGCAGGTGTAATTCCTGCAATCTTCGCGTCAAGTATCATCTTATTCCCTGCGAGTATTACGCAGTGGTTTGGTCAAAGCGAAGGACTTGAATGGCTATTTGACTTATCACAATTATTACAGCCAGGACAACCGTTATATATTGTGTTATTCACAATGGCAGTAATCTTCTTTGCATTCTTCTATACGGGAATGCAATATAATCCTCGTGATACAGCGGATAATTTGAAGAAATCAGGTGCGTTTGTACCAGGTTATCGACCAGGCGAACAAACATCACGTTATATTGATAAAGTGATGACACGCTTAACCTTAATCGGTGCGTTGTATATTACTTTTGTTTGTTTGGTTCCTTATATCATTACATCTTTATGGAAGGTACCATTCCAATTAGGCGGTACTTCACTGTTAATCGTAGTGGTAGTTATTATGGATTTCATCGCACAGGTTCAAGGTCATTTAATGTCATTACAATATGATTCTGTGTTGAAGAAAGCCAATTTGAAAGGCTTAGGGCAATAATCCCTTAGATCAAAAAGGATAAGCAATGAAAGTTCGTGCTTCAGTTAAGAAATTATGCCGTAACTGTAAAGTTGTTAAACGTGAAGGTGTTGTTCGCGTAATTTGTAGCGATCCTAAACACAAACAACGTCAAGGTTAATTAGTATTCTTTCTTGCAAAGAACCCGCTGAGCAGGTATACTGCTCAGCTCATTCGTCCCTGATATGCTGTTTGAGTATCCTGAAACGGGCTTTTCAAGATCAGCATATCAATAAACTTAAATAATAGGAGTGCATAGTGGCCCGTATTGCAGGCATTAACATTCCTGATCAAAAACACACTGTAATCGCATTAACTGCAATTTACGGTATCGGTAAAACTCGTGCTAAAGCTATCTGTGCAGCAACGGGTATTGCTGAAGATGTAAAGATCAGAGAATTGTCTGAAGAGCAGATTGAAAAACTGCGTGAAGAAGTTGGTAAATTTACTGTCGAAGGTGATTTACGTCGTGAAGTAACATTAAGCATCAAACGTCTTTTAGACTTAGGTTGCTACCGTGGTTTACGTCATCGTCGTAGTTTACCAGTACGTGGTCAACGTACTAAGACTAATGCGCGTACTCGTAAGGGGCCACGCAAACCGATCAAAAAATAATCGGAGTAGATAAATAATGGCTAAAACACCAGTTCGCGCACGTAAGCGCGTTAAAAAACAGATTGCAGATGGCGTAGCTCATATCCACGCATCTTTCAATAACACAATCGTGACTATTACTGACCGTCAAGGTAACGCTCTAACATGGGCAACGGCAGGTGGTTCAGGTTTCCGTGGTTCTCGTAAATCAACTCCGTTTGCTGCACAAGTTGCTGCAGAACGTTGTGCTGAAGCTGTTAAAGAATTCGGCTTAAAGAACTTGGAAGTTATGGTTAAAGGTCCGGGTCCAGGTCGTGAATCAACAATCCGCGCATTAAATGCAGCAGGTTTCCGTATCACGAACATTACTGATGTGACTCCGATTCCTCATAACGGTTGTCGTCCACCGAAAAAACGTCGCGTTTAATTGACGTTAGAATAATTGGAGAAAGAAAATGGCAAGATATTTGGGTCCTAAGCTCAAGCTAAGCCGTCGTGAAGGTACTGATTTATTCCTTAAATCAGGCGTTCGTGCGATTGAATCAAAATGTAGAAATCGTCTTGATGTAGCACCAGGTCAACACGGTGCACGCAAGCCACGTTTATCTGACTACGGTAGTCAGTTACGTGAGAAACAAAAAGTTCGCCGTATCTATGGTATCTTAGAACGTCAATTCCGTAATTACTATACAGAAGCAAATCGCTTAAAAGGTAATACCGGCGAGAACTTATTAGTATTATTAGAAGGTCGTTTAGACAACGTAGTTTATCGTATGGGTTTTGCTGCAACTCGTGCCGAAGCGCGTCAGCTTGTAAGCCATAAATCTATCGTAGTAAACGGTCGTGTAGTGAATATTCCTTCTTATCAAGTTTCTGTTGATGATGTAGTTGCTGTTCGTGAGAAATCTAAAAAACAAGCACGTATCAAAGCATCATTAGAATTAGCGACTCAACGTGAAAAACCAACTTGGTTAGAAGTTGATGCAACTAAGATGGAAGGTGTATTTAAACGTACTCCTGAACGCTCTGATTTATCAGCAGATATTAACGAACATCTGATCGTTGAGCTTTACTCTAAATAATAGTTAATTTTTAAAATTACATTATTAGATTAGTAAATAAAGCTTAAAAACAAAGAGAGGATAAAATGCAGGGTTCTGTGACAGAATTTTTAAAGCCGCACTTAGTGAATATTGAACAAATCAGTTCAACTCACGCAAAAGTGACCTTAGAGCCGTTAGAACGTGGCTTTGGCCATACATTAGGTAACGCACTTCGTCGCATTTTACTTTCGTCTATGCCAGGTTGTGCAGTAACAGAAGTTGAAATTGATGGTGTATTACATGAATACAGCAGCAAGGAAGGCGTACAAGAAGATATTCTTGAAGTATTGTTAAACCTTAAAGGTCTAGCGGTAAAAGTGTCAAATAAAGATGATATCATCCTGACACTTAATAAGTCTGGAATTGGCCCTGTGACTGCAGCCGACATTACGCACGATGGTGATGTAGAAATTGTAAATCCAAATCACGTTATTTGTCATTTGACAGATAAAAGCGCATCAATCAATATGCGTATCCGTGTTCAACGCGGTCGTGGTTATGTATCAGCATCAGCTCGCGTACATTCTCAAGATGAAGATCGTCCAATCGGTCGTTTATTAGTTGATGCTCGTTTTAGCCCAGTAGATCGCATTGCTTACAATGTTGAAGCTGCTCGTGTAGAACAACGCACAGACTTAGATAAACTTATCATTGAGATGGAAACTAATGGCACAATCGATCCAGAAGAAGCCATTCGTCGCGCTGCAACGATTTTAGCAGAACAGCTAGATGCATTCGTTGATTTACGTGATGTTCGTCAGCCTGAAGTTAAAGAAGAAAAACCGGAATTCGATCCGATTTTACTTCGTCCAGTAGATGACTTAGAGTTGACAGTTCGTTCTGCTAACTGTTTGAAAGCAGAGACAATTCACTATATCGGTGATTTAGTGCAACGTACAGAAGTTGAGTTATTAAAAACACCTAACCTTGGTAAGAAATCACTTACTGAGATTAAGGATGTGCTTGCTTCTCGTGGCTTATCACTGGGTATGCGCCTTGAGAATTGGCCGCCAGCAAGTATTGCTGAAGACTAATTTTAGGTATTAGATTTTCTAAGAAGGAATAGGTTATGCGCCATCGTAAGAGTGGACGTCAATTAAACCGTAACAGTAGCCATCGCCAAGCGATGTTCCGTAATATGGCAAGTTCTTTAATCGGTCACGAGATCATTAAAACAACTTTACCTAAAGCTAAAGAGTTACGTCGTGTAGTTGAACCATTAATTACTTTAGCAAAAGAAGATAGCGTTGCAAATCGCCGCTTAGCTTTTGCTCGTACTCGCAACGTAGAAACAGTTGCTAAATTATTCAATGAATTAGGTCCACGTTTTGCACAACGCGCGGGTGGTTATACTCGTATCTTAAAATGTGGTTTCCGTGCAGGCGACAACGCACCAATGGCTTACATTGAGTTAGTTGACCGTCCAGAAGTTGCTGAAGCAGCTACGGAATAATAGCTAAATAGCTTAATTTGAAAAGCCCGAGTTATCTCGGGCTTTGTTTTTTTCTAATACTTTTAAACTTTTTCTTACCGATTTGCTTTATCGTAATAAAGATCTTTTCTTGTAATTTAGTGGAAAATCGGTATAATCTATCCGCTTTTTTTATCTTTTTTAGATGATTAGAGCATACAGTACCCTCACCTCGAACGAGGGTTTTCTTTTTACTATCAACATTTTTAGAGGAAGGTTATGGTAACCATTCGTTTAACTCGTGGCGGAGCTAAAAAACGCCCATTCTATCAAATCGTGGTAGCAGACAGCCGTTCACCACGTGACGGTCGTTTCATCGAGCGTATCGGTTTCTTCAATCCATTAGCAGCAGGCCAAGCAGAACGTTTACGTTTAGATGTGGCTAAAGTTGATGCTTGGGTTGCTAAAGGTGCTGAGCTTTCAGACCGTGTTGTATCTTTAGTGAAAGAAGCTCGTAAAGCGGCTTAATTTATTAAAAATTTTGTAAAGTAGGTGAGTAGCATGAGCGAACAAAAAATTGAAGTTGTCGGAAAACTGGGGTCGACCTATGGGATTCGTGGCTGGTTACGCCTCTATTCATCAACTGAAGAAACTGAAAGCATTTTCGATTATCAGCCTTGGTTCTTAAAAATTAAAGGGCAATGGCAACCAATCGAATTAGAAAGTTGGCGTTATCACAGCAATGATTTGATTGTGAAATTAAAAGGTACCGACGATCGTGAAAGCGCGCAGTTACTCACCAATGCCGAAATCGGTGTGGACTTATCTGTGTTTCCTGAATTGGAAGAAGGGGATTATTACTGGCATGATTTAATCGGTTGCCAAGTCGTTAACCTCGAAGGCTATACCATGGGTGTTGTGACTGAATTAATGGAAACGGGCTCAAATGATGTTTTGGTTGTACGCGCTAACAGTAAAGATGCTTTCGGTAAGCAAGAACGATTAATTCCGTTCTTATATGAACAAGTAGTTAAAAGAGTAGATCTCCCCACCAAAACAATAACGGTGGATTGGGACGCTGGTTTCTAACCTCAGGTATGCGGTGCGCTTTGGCTTTAAGTAGTAAGGACATTTGAGGATAAATTATGTGGATTGGTATCATTTCACTGTTCCCTGAAATGTTTAAAGCAATTACCGATTTTGGGGTGACAGGACGTGCGGTAAAACAAGAGCTTCTGCAAATTCAATGTTGGAATCCTCGTGATTTTACGTTTGATAAACATAAAACCGTTGATGATCGCCCTTATGGCGGCGGGCCGGGAATGTTAATGATGGTGCAACCTTTGCGTGATGCGATTCATGCCGCGAAGCAAGCAGCAAAAGCAGAAGATGGTGTAGAGGCAAACGTTATTTATCTCTCACCACAAGGGCGTAAGTTGGATCAACAAGGTGTGAAAACACTGGCTTCAAATCAGAAACTAATTTTAATTTGTGGGCGATACGAAGGGGTTGATGAACGATTGATTCAAACTGAAGTTGATGAAGAATGGTCAATCGGCGATTATGTGCTTACAGGGGGCGAATTGCCGGCAATGACGTTAATTGACGCTGTTGCGAGATTTGTGCCCGGAGTGTTAGGCAAACAGGCCTCTGCAGATGAAGATTCATTTGCGACAGGTTTATTGGATTGCCCGCATTACACTCGTCCGGAAATGTTAGACGGTATTCCTGTTCCCGGAGTGCTGATGTCGGGTCATCACGAGAATATTCGTAAATGGCGATTAGAACAATCGCTTGAACGTACGTGGTTAAGACGCCCTGAGCTATTGGATAGCCTAGCTCTGACTGACGAACAACGCGTGTTGTTGGCTAAAATTAAGAAACAACACAAAATCAGTTAATTCTAGGATTTAGAAGGTTTTTAAAATGAGTAACATCATCAAACAAATCGAACAAGAACAGTTAAAACAAAACGTACCTAGCTTCCGTCCAGGTGACACATTAGAAGTTAAGGTATGGGTAGTAGAAGGTAGTAAAAGACGTTTGCAAGCGTTCGAAGGCGTGGTTATTGCAATTCGTAACCGTGGCTTGCACTCTGCATTCACTCTACGTAAAGTATCAAACGGCGTAGGCGTTGAACGTGTATTCCAAACTCACTCACCAGTAATTGACAGCATCTCTGTTAAACGTAAAGGTGCGGTACGTAAAGCTAAACTTTACTACTTACGTGAGCGTTCAGGTAAATCTGCACGTATCAAAGAGCGTCTTGGCGAATAATTCGCACACGCTTAATGCGAAAGATAAAGAGGCTTGGGGAAACCCAAGCCTTTTCTTTTATGTACGTAATGTAACAAGCGGTCAATTTTAGCTAATCTTTTGCAAAAGTTTATGGAAATCAGACCGCTTGTAAAAATAAAGGCAGGTATTTACCCGCCTTTGCTGAACACTAAAAATAAAATGAACGGTTTATTCCGATTCTTCTAAAATCACCCAACCGCTATCAAGCCAATCACAAATAGTATCTAACAATAATTCAAGCTCTTCTTGGTTTTTCACTTTTGACGCTAGCTTGTTCCAAGAGATTGCATCACCGTTGGCAATACGAATTAACAAGTTTTGTTCCGCTTCATTTAGCTCGTCAATCCACTCACCGTTTACATAAATACGTTGCGGATTTTCGGTATAAAGCATTTTGACATTTGCATCTTGTTGAATCCAACCGCCTTCTTCCAAAATACCTTGTACTTCATCTGGATAGTATTCGTTATCCGTTTGTAGTAGATCGTAACGACGAGAACTTACCGCAGTAGCAACGCTGTGAGTAAAGATTTCATCAAATTGATCAGAGTTTTGTAATAAGTCGATTAATTGATGCTTCAACACTTTTACCATTTTCGGATCAAGCAATGCATTTGGTTGTTCATGCGGTGCAAGGCGGAACGGGATATTAAATTCCGAGCCAGCAATCACTTCCGAATGGTGTTCTAAGGTTTTGCAGAAGTTTTCGAGTAAATCCGCCGCATTCGGGTAACGTAAACCGAATGAGAATGTTAGCCCTTTGGTTTCCGATACACCATAGTGAGCCATACGAGAAGGCACATAAAGCACATCGCCCGGATTCATCACTTCATCTAACACCAATTCGCCCATATCATCGAAAATACGGATAGGTTGGTTTGGTTTAAATTCGGTGGAAGGATCGCACCATTTACCGAGTTGCCAACGGCGCTGACCGTAACCTTGCACGAGAAAAACATCGTATTCATCATAATGTTTACCGACCGTACCACCTTTAGGTGAGCAAGAGACCATAATGTCGTCACGTTGCCATTGCGGTAAGAAGCTAAACGCTTGCCACAATGCACCGAGTTCCGGTGACCATTGCTCTAAGTTTTGTACCATAACTGAGAATTGCGCCGGCAAATCTTGTAAATCACTTTCCGTAAACGGACTGGTTTTGACCGACCATTGCTCATTTTCACATTTGATTAAGCGAGCAGTGATTTCCTCTTCTAACGCTAACTCCATAATATCTTCCGGCTCGAATAATCCGACAATTTGCGGTAAGCCGTTACGGATTAACAGCGGTCGTTTTTGCCAATAATCACGTAAGAAAGTTTCCGGGCTAATATTTTCAGGTAAGCAGAATGGAATGTTCATAGATGCTCCTCATGTCTTTTCTCTTTGATTAAAACTATTCTACCTGATAAATGTTTGAATTTCTTGCGTTATGTCAGTTTATTGGTGAGGAAAGTTGCTTACTTTTGTGATCAATATCACAAAATTTGATTAGGATTAGTTGGTAATGATTTTCATTCGCTGAAAATATATTAAAATAAATATAGAAAGAATGATTTGAGTTTAATTTTTTATAAGGTGTGTGTTTATGTTACGAGCAATAAAATTAACAGCAGCTGCATTGGCAACGTTATTTACATTATCTGGTTTTGCTAATGCCAAACCGACGGAAATTACCGATGTACTTGAGCGTAAAGTGACGGTTGAGTTGCCGGCTAAACGAGTGGTACTTGCGTTTAACTACCAAGATTATATGGCAGTTGGTGGTGAAAAAGCATTAGATAATGTGGTTGGCTTTTCTAAAGCGGTTTGGTCTGATTGGGCGCCAGCAAGTTGGGTGGAATTTAGTAAAGCGGTACCTGTGGGGTAGTGATCTATTTTACATAGATAAAGATAAAAAAATTTGGCGCAAAAAAATGCGGAGAGGCTAATAAAATCAAGGCTCTCCGCATTTTTGTTATGGAAAACTATGCAAAAAACAAAATGAGCAAAAATAGTGAAAAAATGAAAAAAATTGCACTATTTTTTGCATAGTAATGATCGGTTTTAAACTGATTTTAAAATAGTTTTAAATTAGCTTATGTCCAACGTGGACGACTTGCCCGATGATTTGCAGGTTCTGTGCTTCTTGGTTGCTGATTTTAATTGGTTCGTACTCTTCTCTGTTGTCAGATATTAGCTCCACGCCGTCCCACAACATTTTCACACGTTTTACCCACACGCTGTCACCATTCTGAACAAGATAAATTTTATCATCACCTCGTACTTCATTACGGCTTAAATCAACTAAGAGCTGGTCGCCATCAGTAATAGTCGGTTGCATAGAAGAACCGCTCGCCCAGAAAACCGCACAATGCTTTGCCTGCACGCCAAGGCTATGCAAAAGACTGTCCGCATAAGGCTCTTGCCCATCTGGTTTGGTCACCCCCTCATTAAAGCTCCCAAAACCTGCTGAAACATGAATAGAAACAAAGCTATCAATCATTGAAACAGCTTCTTCACGCATTACTTCTAACTGCTGAAACGCTTTTCCCACAATGCTTTGGCTGGTTTGTGGTTGTTGTTCCTTACCTGTTGCCAGCCATTCAAGACTAGCGCCTGACACTTCCGCTATTTTTACTAAATTTGAGCGAGATGGATCTGCTTCACCTTTCACCCAACGTGCTAATGATGCTTGAGCAACTCCTACCGCTCTGGCGAACTCACTGTAATTACTCTTAAAACTCTTTTCTGCGATAAATTTCATTCTTTCTGAAAATTTTTCATCGTAAATGTTTGGTTTGCTCATCTTTTACGTTCCTAATAGTTAAGTTTTACTCGTAAAACATATTCTTAAACCATTGATTTATAAATGAATTATGAATAAACCAAAAATATTTTCTAAAAAATAATGTTTTACGGTTGATTTGTTTAAAGTTTTACGGTTTAATACACGCATTGGATAGGTAAATAGGAGTGTATTAAATGAGTGTATTAAGCGACGTTAAAAAAACCGCACAGAGTGATTGGCATAGAGCCGATATTCTTGCGGGACTTCGTAAAAAAGGTTGGACGCTACGTTCTTTGGCTGATGAAGGAGGTGTTAGTTATAGCACATTGAAATCAGCTTTAGATAAGTCTTACCCCAAAATGGAACGCCTAATCGCAAGTGCAATAGGAGTAGCTCCTGAAGTAATTTGGGCAGGACGAACTGCAGAACGTATTGAACGTAATCGGCGACCAACCTTAACTAATAAGTTTTAATCATAAATGATCTTGAACGTAAAAGATATAGAGGAAGAACGTTTATGAGTGAGTTAAGTTTAAAAACGCACTATTCGGTGGCTGAGTTATTAAGTTTTAAGTTATCTAGCTTACCCAGTGCTCATAAAAATGTGCTTGAAAAATCGGTAAGAGAAAGCTGGCAATCACAAAAACGAACAGGCAGAGGCGGTGGATATGAATATGCTCTCAGCTCAATGCCGGAAGAAGTTCAAAATGAAATCCGCTCCCGTTTTGCGGTATCGGTCATCAAAAGTAAGCCAAAACTCCCCGTAGTACGAGCCGAAATTGATTTAAGTTCTTTAACAAATAAACAACGCAATATTGCGGATGCTCGAATGACTCTAGTAGCGAAAGTGCTTGAGCTGGAAGACAGCGGAATGTCCCGAATTAAAGCGGTTAAGTTTTTCTGCGATCTTGCAAAAAATGGCGAATTACCCGCCGATGTGGCGGAGCTAGTTATGGTGGCTAACGCTAAATCAAACGCAAAACGCACAGTAGGCGAACGCACACTTAACCAGTGGGTAATTGATTACTGCAAAGCAGATAATGCTGAGCAACGATTAAAAATCATTGCACCGCAAGTGCGACAGCCCGTTGATGTAGCTGAATTAAACTGGTTGCCAGAATTTTTAGGGGTTTACCGCAATACAAACGGCGTAAATATTGCCGAAGCCTACGAAGAATTTGCTTGGCGTTGGCAAACAGCTTACGCAGACCAGCCGTTATGGTTGGAGTTAATGCCAAGCATACATCAAGTTCGCCGAGTGATGAGTAAATTTAGCCAGCTATTTAAAGCGATTGGTCGCAAAACTGGAGCGGAACTTAGAGCGAAAAACACTTATGTGAAACGTGATTGGTCGGTATTAAAGGCTAATGACGTGTGGGTTGGCGACGGACACTCAATGAAGATGAAAGTGGCACACCCCGACCACGGCAGACCGTTTATTCCTGAACTAACTATGGTAATGGATGCACCAAGCCGATTTATTGTAGGTTGGTCGGTGAGTTTAGCCGAAAACTGCATAGCGGTCGCTGATGCAATCCGCTACGGCGTAGAGCGACACGGCATTCCGGCAATTTACTACTCAGATAATGGTGGTGGTGAAAAGAACTGGACGCTCGATGCAGATATTACAGGGATTTTGCCGAGATTAGGCATTAACCACCAAACAGGGATACCGGGCAATCCGCAAGGGCGAGGCATTATCGAACGAGTAAACCAAACCATTGCGTTGCGAATTGCTCGACAATTTGACACTTACCACGGCACAGGGGCAGACCGTGAAACGGTTCGGCAAGTTTCGACTGGCGTGATTAGCCTAGAGAAAGCGTTACGCCAAGGCAAAACCGAACTGACCGATAAACAAAAACGCGCAAAGGGAAAATTACCAAGCTGGCAACAGTTTATTGATGCGGTGGAGCAAGCGATTGACTGGTACAACAACGAACACGTCCACCGAGAAATCGGTACGACACCGGCAAGAAAACGAGCTCAACTCTTACAAGATGTTGAAGTGCTGAAAATCACGCCGGTTGAAGCAAGAGATATGTTCAGACCGCAAGTGATTCGTGTGGCTCAGCGTGGTTGGTTGTCGGTGTTCAACAATGACTACTTTAATCAGAAATTGATTGAGGTGGACGGCGAAAAAGTCACTGTGAGCTTTGATATTCACAATGCGGAAAGCGTGATTGTTCGCCACTTAGACGGCAGATTTATCTGCGAAGCCCAATTTGACGGCAATAAACGTGCGGCATTCCCTGAAGCGTTTGTAGATAAAGCGCGCAAAGAACGTACGAACCGCCGAATGAAGCTCAAACAAGAGCAAGTGGACGAAATACAAGCGGAATTAAACCCAGTTAGAACGATTGAACATACGCCAGCGTTTAACTTTGTGATGACTGACAAAGCAAAACAGGCAACCCCAATTTTCCTAACTCAAGCAGAAAAAGAAGAATGGGAAGAACAACAAAGAGCCTTTGGCTAGGAGTGAAAAATGAACGAATTGAAAAGTTTTATTAAGCAAGAACGAGAAATACGAGCAAAACGCCGTTTAGAACGTAAAGCCCGACTTAAAGATAAACCATTATTTGAACATAGTGCGAAATGTGAGGTGGTTTTCCCTAGTGGGTTGAAGTTTGAGCTTTCTCTTGAATTGAAGCAAGTATCTCATGCAACTCGTCCCACAGCTCATCAGCTAGCTCAGATAGTAAATCTGCTGCAGGGTGATCTTCAGGCTTGTCAGTTAGATAAATCGAATCTGTTATCTGATTTACCTGCATTGAGAAATCATATAAAGCAGATTCTGCCTCTTTTGGCGAAAGATTTGCTAAGTGAGCAAATAGCTTTTGAATCAAAAGATGTTGAAGATTTGCTCGAGCAAGCACGGTTGCAACAGGTTCAGATGGTAGTGAGTGAGGCATAACGCTTCCTTGAATGAATTTTAAATAAGAATTGAGGCTCATTTTACGAGGTTAAAAATGAAAAACCAAGAATTAAAAACTTTTATGGAAAACCGTGGCTTACAACAAAAGCAAACGGCACAAATGTTAGACATCTCTATCGCTACCCTCAGCCTTTATCTAAAAGGCACTTATGCCGGTAACGTGCAACAGATTGACGAAAAAGTAGAGGCATTAATCGCTCGTCATAAAGAAAAAGTAACGGAAGCAAAATACAGTACGGATTTTGTTAAAACCCTCACAGCTCGCCGTGGAATGGATGTTATCAAATATGCACACGTTGAAGGCGAATTAAATGTGATTTTTGGCGGTGCGGGTTTGGGTAAAACGCAGATGCTGAAACAGTATGCGAAAGACAATAGCGGTGCGGTGTTGATTGAAGTTGATCCAAGTTGTGTGCCTAAAACGTTATTAAAACGTATCGCAAAAGCCATCGGCACAACCGATACCGGTACGAATGACACGTTACTTGAAGCGATTACTGCAAAGCTAAAAGGCTCGGAACGTGTGTTACTGGTTGATGAAGCCGAGCTGTTATCTACTCGCTCCCTCGAATTTATCCGCCGAATCCACGACCTCACGGGCGTGGGCGTAGTGTTAGCCGGTATGCCGAGATTACTTATCAATCTTAAAGGTAAAAACAACGAACTGGCACAGTTATATAGTCGAGTGAGTTTTGCGTTAGACCTTGGCAACCAACTCCCTGAAAGTGATTTAGCGTTACTTGCAGAAAAGGCATTAGGCACAGCGGAATATAACGACACGCTACTAAAAGCGGCAAAAGGCAACGCAAGACGATTAAGTAAGCTAATGCGAGGCGTGGTAAGAACCGCAGAAATTAACGGTGCGGAAATTAACGCAGAGATGATTAAACAATATGCAGGAATGTTAATCAATTAGGGGGCTGAAATGGCAGTAAAGCAAATTTATGCAGCTTATGCAGGCGAAAGATACATCATGGACGGTACGGCAATAGAAGTCGCTTTAGGGATGAATATCTCAGTAGAAACAGTGAGAAAACTCGCTACTCCGAGTTATGCAAACCGTACAGGAAAAGGTTTAAGCATTGTAAAACTCGGTCGTGAAGAAGTTGGAGATAGAAAATGAGTAAAGAATACAGCGAAGTAGCCGGCAGAGAAATGAACAAGGAAACCAAAGCAGTCTATGAAGCGGCGGTAAAACTTGAATTGGCAATGCTGGAATGTGAAGAGATGGATTTGGAAGTAACCGGTGTGGAATGGGGGGGAGGTTATCAACCACGAATTATTTTAAGAGAAAACTATAAAACAAAACGCTTTGTAAAAAGTGGTACAGCACAAGTGTTCGGTATGAAAACAAGAGCCGGTGTGCGTTACGACTTTTACCAAATGCAAGTGCGAGGCGTGAAGTGTATTTGGGAAGGCGAACGCAATTACCCGAATAAAGTTAAACAGAAATACAAACATTAGGAGTTAAAAATGACAGAAATGGATACACGTGAAAGCGTATTAGTCGGCAGTTATGCGGTCGTACCACCCTTGCTTTGGGAAGAAATCGAAGACGGCAAAGAATATGCCGTTATTGATACCACAGACGCAGGCGATTGGTGCGTAAAAATGCAAACAATCGACAAATCAAACCGCTATTACTTTGTACTCACAAAATCAGGGCGAGTTTTTGATAACACCGTTGAAGCTGGCGAATTTATTGAAGCATTGGAATACTTAGGAGGAAAAAATGCGTAAACCGACAAGAGTTAAATCAGCAACATTAGAAATCCGAGCACAAAGCCGTGAAGAAACTGAAGTGTTAATTAAAGAACTCGGTGATGCACAGCGTGAATTACAGCGTGTTACCACACAGCAGAATGATGAAATCGGCGCAATTACTGAACGCTATGCTCAGCCATTGCAAGAGTTACGTGAAGCAGTGGAAAGTCGTCAAAAAGCGATTCAGGCATGGTGTGAAAGCCACCGTGATGAACTTACTAAAAATGGTAAACAAAAAACAGGTTATTTCAACACAGGCGAAGTGCAATGGCGACAAAATCCACCGAGTGTGCGAGTAACGAAAGCTGACCAAGTGATTGAAAACTTGAAATTACTCGGACTAACCCAGTTTGTTCGCACTAAAGAAGAAATCAACAAAGATGCAATCTTGCTAGAGCCTGAAACCGCTCAAACCGTAGCAGGCATTACAATCAAATCAGGTGTTGAAGAGTTTGTTGTGAAACCATTTGAACAAGAATCTCGCTAATGGATATTCCTATTATCTGCCTTTGTATTGGAATGATTCTAGCCTTTTTAGTATTAGTGCTAGATACAAAATAAAACATATTTAAAAGCCCTTTAAACCTCGTTTTGAGGGGCTTTAATAATGTGTTTTAAAAGAGGAAATCAGTATGACAATCACAGAAAACCAAGACCTACGTCAAGAGATGGCGCACTGTATTGAGTTGTTTGAAGAAGCGATTAAATACGTGCGAGAAGGTGATTTTAAAGGTGCAGGCGTGCTTTGGGAAAACGGCAGAAAATTAGCGTTTGAACTCAAAGCGAAGATTACAACACAAGAATCTAAACGGCGATTTGATGAAATTCAAAGAGTTAGTAAAGATAATGTGATGAAACAGTTAAGTTAGGGAGTATGTAATGGACAATCAGCAAAAATACAAAATCTGCTTAGAAGTTATTTTCAAAGATGAAAATAGTTTAAATCAAGTTGGGATTAATGCAAAAACAGACGTACTTGGTGGACGTATTGCCAGAGTGGATTTTAACGGAAATAGCTTTGATAGGTTAGAACGTTATGAAGAATTAATAACCCCAATGCAATTAGCTTTTTTAAATAGCAAAGAGACTTATAAAGCACGTATGCAACAGGCAGTTGATAAGGTTTTAAGTGATCTTTATGAAGAAAATGAATGGGAAGAAGAGGAAGAAGATGATGAAACTCTGTAAATGCCCAATCTGCCATTCAGATATCACGCTTGAAGCTCTTATTGAAGATGAATCTAGTCGTGAGTTATTGAATACGGTCATCAATATGGGGAGCGGTTGTGGTGCAGCGGTTGTGCCTTATTTGGGGTTGTTTAAGCCTAAAAAATCCAGTTTGTCCAACAGCCGAGCATTAAAGCTATTGAAAAGTTTATTAGAGATTTATCAACCGTCAAACGTGTTAGAGCGAGCTTTGCACGATACGGTTGAACAAGTCCGACGCAATCGGCGAGAAACGGGCAGAATTGAACCGCTTGCTAATCATAACTACCTCAAAAAAGTCTATGAAAGCGTGAAAGTACAATTTGCCGTTGTGCGAAGTGATAAAGACTTTAAACAGCATAAGCACGAAAGCCCCGAACAAGCGGCACGCAATGAGGAGGATAAATTAAGAGGTGCGATTCAGTATGTAGAGCGAATGAAATCCTTAGGGCAATTAGACAACATTAAGAACACCGAAAGCTATCAATTATGGCTAAAATGTCAGGAGAAAAAAGCAAATGCAACCGCAAACTAGACAGCAAATGATTCAGAAAATCCACATCGGCAAGGCGGAATTAAAAATGGACCGTGAATGCTACACTCGCTTTTTACTCGAAACAGTAGATAAACACAGTTGTAGTGTAATGACTGACAGCGAGCTAATGCAGGTTTTATCGGCGATGAAGGCAAAAGGCTTTAAGGTTAAATCCAAGCAACACGGCAAAAAGCCTGATGTCGGCAATGCACCGGTCAATCAAATCCGTAAGCGTTATATGGATAAAATTGAAGCCTTTCTGACTGAAATGAAAAAGCCGTGGAATTATGCTCATGCCATTTGTAAAAAATCCTTCGGGATTGACCGCTTGCAATGGTGTACAGAAGAACAGCTCCGCAAAATTGTGCAAATGTTAGCAGTTAGTGCTAAACGGCATGGGCGGAGAGTGTAGAATTTATTTACAGCCTTCTGCGGAGGGCTGAATAATAAATTTTACGAAATTTTTTACACAGTTACGATTTTGGGGCTTTTACCTCTTCTAATTGTAATTTAACAAGCCATAAATCTCTTGCCATCTTGGCTACGTCAAGAATTTTCTGCTTACTATCCTCACTACTTTTACGGTAACAACTCACTAACATCATTTCCTCAGAATTTAGTAATACCTTTGAACTGGCATTGTTTGGGGTTGGAGGTAGTTCCACATCAAATCCTTCACTTTCATCATTTAACCGTGTTTGATGATTTTCCAGAGAATAACCTTTCATTACAGCATTCCAAAAATTATTTTCTGATACCTCTTTGGCTTCACTATACCCAGTTAAGATATAGTCCACATCTAAATTTAAATCTGGACGGTCATTTGCAAGAGCTTTTAGCTCTTTCTCGGGAAATGAATTGCGTTTTTTCCTTTCAGCAAAAGAATATTTGCTAATTCCCAGTAATTCAGCTAGCTCTTTATCCATTGTTACGGATAATACGGTTTTTAGACGATTAGAAATATCTATAAAATTTTTCATAAAAACTCTTGCAAAAGATATAGTTAAGATTTAATATTAACTTAGTTAAGAAATATTAATTGATTTTATGTTTTTATCTTAACATATTTAAGTGTTTTAGTCTAACAATTAGGAGAAAACTATGCAAAAAAGAACCCCACAAGAAGCTAAGCAATGGCTTCGAGATCAAAATATCACTCAAGCTCAATGGGCTAGGGACAATGGCTTTACATTACAATATGTGAATTATGTATTGAGTGGAAAAGCGAAATGCCGATACGGTATGTTGAGAGAGATAGCCATCAAGCTGAATATTCAACTTGATGACTAGTAAGTTCACTAACTGGGTGTTTTGACCGTGAGAAAGTTGTAGACACCCATAAACTATAAGGAAGATTCTATATGAATACTTTTAAAATTTCAACCTTCACAGGTTTAATTCAAAGCCAATATGTTCAACTTGTTAATGCCCGTGAGCTTCATCAAAAATTGGAGAACGGCAAGCAATTCTCAGATTGGATCCAACATCGTATTTCTAAGTATGGATTCACAGAAAACCTAGATTTTATCGGTGTTCACCAAATAGTGAACGTCGAGAGTGGTTTCTTTGGTCTTCGTCAAAAAGAAATCAAGGACTATCACATCACCCTCGATATGGCAAAAGAGCTTTGTATGCTTGAGCGTTCCGAACTTGGGCAAAAAGCACGTCGTTATTTTATCCAAATGGAAAAAGAGGCGTTGCAAGCTCGCCAACTACCCCAAGTTTTGCCAGCGAAAAACACGGTAGAAATCAGCACCGACAAATACATCGAACTGCTCGAAACCCAAAATCAACTGCTCAAACAGGTCGTCAAGCCACAACGCTACAAACTCCGCCTGACCGCAGACGAAAAACGCCATATTCTAAGCCTACATCAACAAGGCTTAACTACAGGGCAAATCGTCCAACAAACAGGGCGTTCTGAAAGTGCCGTGCGTACAGTCATTCGTGGATAATGGAGGTGTAAAATGAGAGTTGAATTTGAAGATATTGTGCAAAATACCGAAAATCTTGCAAGTGGTCTATACAGTTTAAGTCACTTATTAGAAATTGTGGACAATACCGAAGACCAAATATCACTAAATGGACTTGCTCATCTGTTGGGGGTAGTCGCATTGGCGGTTAAAAAACAGGCGAATGATACGCAAACCCTGTTAAAAATGACCGAAAATTCATAAAAATCAAAAAATAGTTTCAAAGACCGCCTAATAAGCGGTCTTTTTTATCAAAATTTTACAAAAAAAGTTTGAGAAACATTCACAGATTCAAAAATGCCATGCAAAAATACCTCAAAAATGAGGGAGTATCTATGTGCGAATTTGAATCTGTTGAAGTTTATCTACCAGAAGTTGCGAAAGAATTTGTAACAATAGTGGGTTTACCTGCAACCGAAGCGTTAGTAAAGCGGTTCGGCGGTTTGGGGTTTTATATTAATTTCGGCACAAGTTTTTATAAAATGATTGTCGAAACAATCGGTAAAGAGCTTGCCGATAAGCTTACGCAATATCTGCAGAATTGTTTTGTGTATGTGCCGAAATGTGATGCAGCTTTGCGTGTATTGCGTAATAAACAATTTTATAAAGAGTTCTTGCAACTGACCGAAGAGCAAGGTATGTCAGGTAGAAAAGCGATGTTACAACTTTGCCCGAAATTCAAACTTTCCGACCGCCATGGTTGGGAAATTGTCTATAGTTTCCGTCGTACATCTCAAGCACAACAACAGGCTTTATTCTGATAGCTTGTTGAAGCGCATCGGATACATTAAAACTTTTCTAAATCTTATTCTAGCCTCTAGTTTTAACTTAACTAGAGGCTTTTTTATTATGTCATTACCGATTTTAAAAATCGTGATCCACTGCTCTGCCACCGCAAATGGCAAACGCTTACGTACTGATACACAAACCGCCGCCGAACGCATTAATGATTGGCATAAACAACGAGGCTTTAAACGTACATCCGCTGCAGTTAAACAATATAACTCACACTTAGCTCACCTTGGTTATCACTTTGTGATTGATACAGACGGCACCGTCGAAACCGGTCGTCAAGTCGGCGAAATTGGTGCGCACGTGCAAGGTCATAATTCAAATTCATTAGGCATTTGCCTTGTTGGTGGTCTTCGCGCGGATGGTAAAAATCACGGCGAATATACTGAAAAACAATGGTACGCCTTACACCGCTTGCTCTGTGAACTCGAAGCAAATCACCCGAGGGCGAAAATTTGCGGTCACCGTGACCTAAGTCCCGATGCAAATCATAACGGAAAAGTAGAAAAGCACGAATGGCTCAAAGATTGTCCGTGCTTTGACGTATGGGAATGGCTTCATTCAGAAGAAATTGTGAATGTCGAACACTTATTTAAGGAATAAAAATGAAACTAAGCGAATTAATTACAAACGACAACGGCAGATTAAGTACCACGGCGTTTATTCAGTTTTTTGGTGCGTTGTTAATGGCAGTCATTTTAGGGTATTCGGTCTATTTAGACCGTTCAAACGTGGCTGAATTATTTACTGTTTTTGCGGTGTTTTGCGGTGGTGGTGTGGCAACGAAAGGCTTTGCTAACGCATTAGGGCGTAAAGGAGGCGAATAATGGTATCACTTACTCTCGCCCTTATTATTGGTGCTTTTGGGTTATGTATTTGGGCGTGGTTTAAATGGCAGCTACACAAAGCTGAACAACAAGCGGTCGAATTAACCCAGAAAAATGCAAAACTGGAAGCTGAAAAGCAGGCACAAACAACGGTCATTAAAACCCAAGAAAAGGTAATTAAAAATGCACAAGTTAAACAAAAAAATGAAGAAAACACTCGCCGCATTAGCCGTAGCGATGTTGATGAGCAGTTGCAGCAACACAAATGGTTCCGAGATGACAGTCACGACAGTTATCACGGGGTGCGAGACGTTCAGTCTCATTTATCCGAGCCGTGCGGACACGGCGGAAACGAAGCGTCAAGTACTTGCTCACAATCTGACTTATGAGGAAATTTGCCGTGAAAAAGTGGATAAGAAAAATTAAGCAATGGTGGCGAAACCGTCAATTTAGACAAGCAAATTCCATTACTGCAGAACGCCGAAACTACCTCAAAGAAGCGATTAAACAAGGCAATAAAAACCCAGTAAGTCGTGCAAAGCGAGGTCGTTATGCTTGATGAAAAATTGTTTCAGATGCTGATTTCTTTTGTGGTCGCCCCTTTGCTTGGCTTTGCAATTAAAGTCGTGTTTGACCGTATTGGCAGAAATGAACAGGCAGTCAAAGAATTGAAAACTGAAATGGAAAGTAAGTATCAATCTAAAGAGCTTGCTCAAGAAGTGAATCGTGGCATTAAAGAAAAATTAGATGATGTTTTAGATTCGCTTAAAGAGATTAACCAAAAATTAGATAAAAAGGCAGATAAGTAATGAGCCGTAGAAAACATAAACAAACAGATTCAGAAAAATTAGACCTGATTTACGGTGCAGTATCGGAACTTAATAGTAAGGTTGATAAGCAAAACCAAGAAATTGAACGTTTACACCGTGAAATTCAAGCAACACAACACTTAGTCAATGAGATGGCAAAGAAAAACCGTAAACAAGCGATTATCGCCGGTGGTGTGGGCGGAGGTTTGGTTGCCGTTGGTTTTGAGTTGCTACGAATGAAATTCGGAATGTAGGACGGTGCAATGGCTCACGATGTAGAAGTGCAAAATGCGGTTCGCCGTGCGTATGTTTTTGACCGTTTATCGCTTGAAATGGCAGCCGAAAAAGCTGGCGTATCATTCGGCACTGCACGGCGTTGGAAAGCACAAGCAGAAAAGAACGGTGATAACTGGGAAAAAGCCCGTGATGTACAAGTGATGGCAAGTGGTGGCATTGAAAACATCGCTCAAGGTTTGCTGACGGGCTTTTTAATCAAGTACCGCACGTTAATGACCGAGCTTGAAGAAAACACAGATATGACAACCGCAGCGAAAGTAGAAGCCTTATCAGCACTTGCTGATTCTTTTGCGAAAATGACCGCTTCGAGTAAAAAACTGTTGCCGGAAACGAGTGCAATGGCAACAGCGATGCGGTCGATTGAGCTGATGGCTAACATCGTCAAAACGAAGAAGCCTCATTTGCTTCCAGATTTTTTGGAAATGTTGGACGATTTAGAAGTGCAATTTAAAAAAGAGTTTAAGTAATGGTTGAGAAAAAAGAAAAAAATATTGTAGTACATAAGCATTACTATTTCCGTTGGATTGTACAGCTCGCCTGCATTATCAGCGCAGTTAAATTAATGCTAAGCGGTCAAGATGGCTGGTGTTGGTTATTATTAGTTGCGATGGCAGTTTAAAGCATGAAAGTAAAAGATTTTGAAAAAGAACTGGAGGCTTTACGCCACCAACTACAACGCAACATTGAAGCCAACTTTGAAGGCTGGGACGATACGCCAAAAGCGATTAGCGAACGCCGTCAGAAAGTTTTAGATCCTGTACACGGTTTTGAATACTTTGTGCAAGCCTATTTCCCTCATTATGTGCGTTCTGAACACAAGTCGCAGTTGCATCACTACTTGTTTGAAAACTTACCATTTTCCGTTAGTGATTTAAGTAAATCGGTGCGTCAAGCGATTGCAGCTCCTCGTGGTGAGGCGAAATCGACCATTTGCACGCAATTATTCCCACTGTGGTGTATGGTTTGCGATTTGAAACGCTACATCATTATCGCAATGGATACCCGTGAGCAGGCTTACGGTATGCTTGAGGCGATTAAAGTGGAAATTGAATCAAACCCTCGTTTAGCGGTTGATTTCCCTGAATTGGGAGCTGGTAAAGTATGGCGTGCTGGGGCAATTATTACCAGTAAAAATCAAAAAGTTGAAGCTGTCGGTGCAGGGCAGAAATTGCGTGGTCGCCGACACGGGGCTTATCGTCCTGATTTAGTCGTGCTTGATGATATTGAAAATGATGAAATGGTGCAAACCCCTGAACAGCGTAACAAGTTGCATAACTGGGTGCTAAATGCCGTACTGAAATTAGGTGCAGCAGGCGAAAAGTTCGATGTGATTTATGTCGGCACAATTCTACATTATGACAGTGTACTTAACCGAGTTTTAAAAACGAAAGGTTGGAAAAAAGCCCATTTTAAAGCCATTTTACGCTTCCCTGACAATATGGCGTTGTGGGACGAATGGGAGAATATCTATCTTTCTGAAGAAGGCGATGATGACACTCTTTCAGACCTATTCTATCAGCAACATAAAGCTGAGATGGATAAAGGGGCTGTCGTTTCGTGGTTGGCTCGCCCTATTCTCTATTTAATGAAAATTCGTGCCAGTGATGGGCATAGTTCTTTTGACTCCGAGTATCAAAACGACCCAGTTTCGGGTGATGATGCGATTTTTGCCAACAGTATCCAATACTGGACAGAATTGCCTGATGATTTGATTTACTTTGGGGCGTTAGACCCCTCAATGGGTAAAGCTGGGGCAAGTCGAGATCCGTCGGCGATTTTGGTGGGCGGTTATCATCGTGAGAGCGGTAAGTTATATGTGGTCGAGGCTCAAATTAAGAAACGACTACCTGATTTGATTATTGAGGATGTTATCCGCTTGCACTCTCAATATAACTGCCACCGCTGGTTTGTGGAGACAATCCAATTTCAGGAGTTTTTACAAACGGAACTCGTCAAGCGGTCGGCACAGCGTGGCAAGCCTGTGCCAGCCACGGCAACCAAACCGAACAGCGATAAGATGTTGCGAATTGAAAGCCTACAACCGCATATCGCAAACGGCTTGATTTTACTGCACCGTTCGCAAAGTACGCTTGAAAGCCAGCTACGCCATTTTCCAAAAGCTGACCATGATGACGGTCCGGATGCACTTGAAATGTTATGGCGAAATGCAGTCAGCAGCTCTGCTCCGATTGAATGGGAAAGTGTGGGTGATTTTGATGGCGAATATCGTAGTAAATGGCGACATTAAATAACATTCAGCCCCTCTGGGGCTGTTTTTGTAAGGAATAAAAATGGCAAAAAATAAGCATAAAAAACAGGTTAAACTCGTTTTAAAAACAATTAAAGATCAGGCATTGCAAACCGATTTAGCCGAAATTACCGCGACCGGTCGAGTGCTATCAGATCACCCGAGCAATTTTATTACACCGGCAAAAATGAAAAGCATTTTTGAGGATGCGGAAAGTGGCGATATTACCGCCCAGCACGAGTTGTTTATGGATATTGAAGAGCGAGATAGCTCTATTTTTGCCAATATTCAAACCCGTAAGCGTGCGGTATTGGGGGTGGATTGGGTAATTAAAGCTCCACGCAATGCGACACCGCAAGAAGAAAAATTACGTGATGAAGTCGACGAATTATTTTATCAAATCGGCAACCTAGAAGACTTAATGATGGACTGTATGGATGCAGTAGGTCACGGCTTTTCTGCCCTTGAAATTGAGTGGCAATTTAACGGTAAACAATGGTTACCGGTCATCTTTAGTCATCGTCCGCAGTCTTGGTTTAAATGGGACAAGGTGGATAATTTACTACTTAAAACGCCACAAAACCAAGATGGCGAGCCATTGCGTGATTTTGGTTGGGTTGTGCATACACATAAATCACGCTCAACACAGGCAGCTCGTAATAACTTATTCCGTACGCTTGCTTGGCTCTATATGTTTAAACATTACTCTATTCACGATTTTGCGGAATTTTTAGAGTTATACGGTATGCCGATTCGTATCGGTAAGTATGGAGCCGGGGCAACAAAAGGCGAGAAAGATACGCTCAAACGTGCATTGGCTGAAATTGGACATAACGCCGCTGGAATTATGCCGGAATCAATGAGTATTGAATTACATAATGCAGCAAATACCGGTGCTGGTTCGGGTAATAACCCATTTTTACAAATGGTAGACTGGTGCGAGAAGGCGATTGCACGCTTGATTTTAGGGCAAACATTGACCAGTGGCGCAGATGGTAAAAGCTCGACCAATGCGCTAGGTAATATCCACAACGAAGTACGTCGTGATTTATTGGTCTCGGATGTTAAGCAATTAGGGCAAACATTCACACAACAGATTATTCTGCCGTTCTTGCAAATTAACTTTGCAGGGGTTGATCCAAATCGCATACCTACCTTTGAATTTGATACAAAAGAGCCTGCGGATTTAGCTGTGTTTGCTGATAGTTTGCCGAAGTTGGTGGATATTGGTATGCCTATCCCTGTTCAGTGGGCGATGGATAAGCTGGGGATTCCAGAAGCACAAGCAAATGAAGCGGTACTGGGGCGTGTGGCAAATCCGCAAGCGGTCGGATTATCGGCAAATTTTGCAAAAACATCCCATATTGAAGGTTGGAATGGTTGCCCTTGCGGTTGTGGTGGCAAAGCTCATGCGTTATCAGCACAAAATCCGACGGGAATTAAGGAGCAAGATACGTTAGATGAATTAGCGGACGAGGCTTTTACTGTGCCTGATTTTAATGCTCAGCTTGACCCTATTACCAAAAAAGCAGTGGCGGTGTTAATGGCATGCAGCTCTTATGATGAAGCAGCAGAGAAACTTGCAGAAGCTTATCCTGATTTAGTCAGTGATGAGCATAACCGTTACCTAGCGAACGCCTTATTTTTATCAGATTTGTTAGGAGCGGCGAATGCAGAAAGCTAATTTTGCAATCGGTCTTGAGCCAAAACAAGCGATTGATTACTTACGGCAAAAAAAATTACTTGCCGACAAAGTTTTTAGGCAAGAATTATTTGACTCAGCCCTTGGACGAGCTACCACTATTAGTAAAATGACGAGTCTTGAAATGACTCGTGATATTTACGAATCAATGGAAATCGCACGGCGAGAGGGTAAATCTTTTGCAGAATGGAAAAAAATACTCGTCAATGAATTTGAGCGCAAAGGCTGGATATATGGGCACGATAAAGCGATAAACCGTGGCATTGATGGTAAACTGCTGGCTGACCCAGTAACAGGTGAACATTTTGGCACGCCTCGCCGTTTAAATACAATTTATCGCACAAATATGCAGCAGGCTTATTCAGCGGCTCGTTGTCAACGCTACATGGACAACGTTGATAATAGACCATATTGGCAATATTCAGCCGTCGGGGACCAACGCACCCGCCCTGCTCATCAAGCATTAAACGGTAAAATTTATCGTTATGACGATCCGTTTTGGGCGACCTTTTACCCGCCGAACGGCTTTAATTGCCGTTGCACGGTGATTGCACTGGGTGAGCGAGATTTAAAACGCAAAGGGATTGATGAGGTCGGCAGTAGTGAGCCGTTCTTAGTTAAGGCAAAACGCCCAAAAGATAAGCTCGGCAACCAAGAAGAAACCATAGGTTTTAAACTACCTGACGGCACGGTGCGATTGGCTGACAAAGGGTTTGATTATAACGTGGGGCGTTTAACATACAAGCCGAATTTGGATTTATACCCTGAAAAGTTGGCTCATCAGTTTGCTAAGGCGGAGATGAGTGGGGGGGAGTTTAAACTGGCTTTTAACAAGTTGGAAAAAGCAGTTGCTCAAGCCAAAGGCGGTAATAAAAAGCTATCCACAAATGAGATGGTTAAGGTACGAAATACCCTCACTCAGAACTTTAAATTTGCAGCCGGTCGGTTAAGTGAAGAAACTCAAAAGCAGATTGACAGTAAAGTCGGCACAGTGTGGATTTCGGACGATACGCTGATCAAGCAGTTTAATAGCCGTGGCGGACAGGATTTTGGCGTGTTGGACTATGCAAATTTACCTGACATTTTAAATAATCCGTTAAAAATTGAATTGGATGAGCGTGAGGGGTGGCGTTTTTACGCAGAATTAAATGGTAAGCGTTATTTTGTAGTTATTAAAGTGTTGGTTCAATATAACGAGATATTTGTGCAGTCGTTTAGATTAGTAAGCGATAAACAATGGGATAAAGCTTTTAATTAGCCGCTAGGTAGGGCTCGAACCACCTACACACAGTCCAGAGTCTGTTTCGCCTCATCGCTTGCGATCCTCGAGATTATCATCGCTTTTCTAGCGGCTGTTCAAAATATACCCTTGTTTATTTTAAAAATCAACTCGGTTAGGTTAAAAATGATTGAAATCCAAATTAACGGCATTGAGCAAATCACGGATATGCTAAACCGTATTGCAGCTAAAACAGAAAATAAATCCGACTTAATGCGGAATATTGCCGGCACAATGGAATCAGCGGTACTTACTAACTTTGATGTCGGCGGTCGTCCGGCTTGGTTGGGTATTAAACATCGGCAAGGTTCGCCACTTGTTGATACGGAAAACTTAATGAGTAGCATCACAAGTGATTACGATAATGATTCGGCACTAGTAGGGACGAATGAACCCTATGCGGCTATTCATCAATTTGGCGGAATGGCGGGGCGTGGACAAAAAGTGAAAATTCCGGCTCGTCCGTTTTTATCCCTTACCCCACAAGACGAGGAAGATATTTTAGATGATGTGCAAACATACTGGCAAAGACTGCTTGGATAAGCAATAAAATAACTTCGATAAAACGCCTCAAAATGACGATTAGAGGCGTTTAATTTGTTAAAGGTATGATTTATCATTCCGTCATTTTTAAAATGAATTAAAATGTTTTAAAATGGTTTTGAAGTAATTTTATCTCGCAATTCTTTTCAAACGGTCTTTTTTTCTGAGTTTTTTACAAATTTTCGTCATTTGTAGAAGTCGCTCCTCTCTTTTCTTTTTCCTCACTCCCCTATCCTTTAGCCTCAATGATTTGTTCTGAGGTAATTTTTGTGTTTAAGCATAAATTCAAATTAAATCCTATTGCGTGTGCTTTTCAGCTAGGAAAAGAAGTGAATGGTCGTGTACAGCTTTTCCCTTATGGCTGGTTTTATCCGCAAGACGGACGTGAGGGAGGTTGGTATGTAGACGACACTAACGGTTATCAGCTCGCTGATGACATCAATAATTTGCAAATCCAACTGATGATCGATTACGAACATCAGACCCTTTATGTAGCTGAAAACGGCAAAGGTAATCCGGCAGCTGGTTGGATGGTAAAAGCTGAATATATTTCTGGGCAAGGCATCTTCGTCGATGTGAATTGGACGAGTAAAGCCGTGGATGAAATTAAGAACGGTATTTATAAATACCTATCACCACTATTCTTGGCTGACAAGTCAGGACGTGTAATCAAGGTATTAAATGCAGCTTTAACCAATCGCCCTGCTTTGCACAATCTAGCCGAAGTAGTAGCAACATCTAGCCAATTTTCCCATTACTTAGAACTTAGTGAGGACAACTCAAAAATGAAAGAACTCTTAATTAAGCTGTTTGCATTATCCGCAACAGCAACAGACGCAGAAATTGAAGCGGAATTGACCGCTTTATCTGCCGCAAAAGGTGACTCTAAAGTCGCGTTAAAAGATGTTTATGGTGTATTAAAAAATGCTGAAACAGAAAAAGTAGCGTTATCCGCAAAAGTGAATAATCCCGACCCTACTCAATTTGTAGCGTTAAGCGTATTTCAGACAACGCAAAGTGAACTGAATAACTTAAAACAACAAATAAATGACAAAGAGCGTGATGCGTTAATTCAAGCCGCATTATCCGATGGTCGCTTACTACCGGCTCAAAAAGCATGGGCGGAAAACTTAGGCAAACAAAATTTAGTGGCGTTATCCGACTTTTTGAAAACGGTAACCCCTAACCCTGCTTTAACAGGTACGCAGTCGAGTGGTGAAGACCCGAACAAAGGTACGGAGAAAGTGGCGTTATCTGCAGCGGAAATTGCAACCGCTAAGACATTGGGCTTAACCCCTGATGAATTTGCTCAAAAATACAAAGAGGAAGCGAAGTAATGTTTAAAAAATCGGAATTATTAAAAGCCTTAGATACGGCATTTAAAAAAGAATTTGGTGCAGGTTTAGCTTTAATTAAACCGCAATGGGAAATGGTAGCAATGAAGATTAGCTCTTCAACTAAAACCAATACTTACGGCTGGCTGGGTCAATTCCCGAAAATGCGTGAGTGGGTAGGTAAACGCCAAATTAAGAAAATGCAAGCGGAAGCAATGTCGATTGAGAATAAAACCTTTGAATCGACTGTGAGCGTAGCTCGTACCGATATTGAAGACGATCAGGTCGGGTTATTTACCCCGATTGTGCAGCAAGCCGGTCAAAGTGCGGCGGAATTACCGGATGACTTGGTGTTTGGCTTGTTGGCAAAAGGTAAAGAAACGCTTTGCTATGACGGTCAAAACTTTTTCGACACAGACCACCCTGTTTACGAAAACGTGGACGGTACAGGCACAAGCAAAACCCAAAGCAATATCACCACCGGTGCAGCAAGTGGCAAGCCTACGTTTTATATTTTAGACGATACCAATGCGATTAAGCCGTTAATTTGGCAAGAACGCACTAAGCCTGAAATTGAAACGAAGTTTGACCCTTCAAAATCCGACACTGTCTTTATGGAAGATGAATATCTATGGGGTGTGCGTGCTCGTGGTAATGCTGGTTTCGGTTTTTGGCAGCTTATCCATCGTGTAGAAAACTCAGAGCTGAATGCGGAAACCGTAATGGCAGTTATCGCTAAGATGCGTATGCTTAAAGGTGATGGTGGCAAGTTACTGAACATCCGTCCAAGCACAATTTTAGTGCCACCGGCTCTTGAATATGCGGCTCGCCAGTTGGTTGAGGCAGATATTATTAATGGCACAAGCAATCCGTTAAAAGGTGTGCTGAAAGTGGCTGTATCTGCTCAAATTGCAGAATAATTTTCTTTGGGGCGTAGCAATATGCCCTTGTAAGAGGTAAAAAAAATGGCTAAGAAGAATCCAAAAGCAGATGAAACCAAAAATACAGCGGGGGACGCGTTACCAACAGATAATGCTGATACAGCTAAAACAAGCGAAGCAGACGGCACAACGGAAATGGATGAGCTACAAGATACTAAAAGCTCAAAAGATGAAACTGATTCGGATTTATTAAAAGGTGCTGAAATCATTGAGCCGATTGCTTTTCAGATTAAATTGAAAGCTATTCATCCACAGGCTACTTACGGTCGCTGCGGTTATCGTTTTAATAAAAATGATGCGTTAGAAATCTCTCGTGATGCTTTAACCGGTGAGCAGATTATCACACTATCCCAAGACCCTTATTTAGAATTTATGCCGGTAGTTAAGGATGAATAATGATGAAATATTATTGCACGTTAGATGATCTCATTGCCGCATTCGGTCAAGACGAAATCTACCGACTTATTGCAACTGATAAAGAGGCGGAAAAAGCAATAGATGATGCACAGGCGGAAATGGATATGTATTTATCCGACCGCTACGCCTTACCTGTTAAAAGTGTGCCTAAGTCGCTTAATCGCATTGCGTGCGATATTGCACATTATTACTTGTATAACAGCGTAGATGAAAATAGCACGGTTTATTTACGCTATAAACATCGCATTAAACAGTTATCCGATGTGGCGGCGGGCAAATTATCACTTGGGCTGAATGATAAAAGTGACGGTGATAACACAACCAGTAACCAAGTCGTGTTTATCACAGGCAGTAAAAAGGTCTTTTCAAGATGAATTATTTATTTGCCGGAGAGGCGATTAAGCGGCAACTGATGGTAGCCGTACCCGAATTTAAAGAAGTGCTGCTTGCCGGTGAATTGGCGAAAATCAACCGTGTAGCGCAAAAATCTCCGAGCGCCTATGTGATATACGAGGGTGATGTGATTAACTCATCGGTACAAGCGCACGGTACATTAGGTAAAACGCAATACATTACACAAAGGTGGACTGTGGCGATAGTCGTTCATCTTGCCGATAAGCGTAGTTTAAACAGCGCTGATAACTTTGCCGGCGAGTTGATGACAAGGACACTACAAGCATTAAGTGGTTTTATCATCAATGCTCGAACCAAACCGCTCACACGAGCTACTGTGTCACGTAAGGCGGAATATATCGACGGTTGGGGTTACTACCCCTACGTCTTTAATGTTGAATTTATTATGCCGAGAGCGAAATGATAAAGATTAAATTATTAACGCAACATACACATCAAAGTAAGCAATATCAAGCCGGAGATGTGGTTGAGGTTGCACAATCAGATGCTGATTTTATCGTTAAACACGGAATCGGCGAAATCTTAAGGGTGACAAAAAACAAACAAGAGGAGAAGGCAAATGCGTAACGAAACATATAGCTACGGTCAGGGTAAAGTCTACCTTGCCGAACGTTTACCTGGTGGCGCTATTGGCGCACAACGCTGGGTGGGTGATGTCTCAGAGCTTAGTGTATCACTTACCGTTGAGGATTTTACTCACAAAGAGTCGTACTCTGGCAATCGCCAAGAGGTACGAAAAATCATTACCGGTAAATCGGGTGAAGTATCAGTCAAATTTCATGAATTAAGCGTTGATAATCTTTCTTTATTATTACTCGGTAACGCCGGCAAAATTGCTGAAGGTACGGTAACCGGCGAAAAATTACCGGCAGAGATTAAAGTCGGTGACCGTATTGCGTTAGCTTACGCCAATGTCAGCGAGGTCAAAATTGACAATATGACTGAAGGAACGGACTTTTTTGTCGATAGCATTTTTGGTGCGGTCGAATTTTTAACCGCGCATACTGGTAATACCGAAACCGTCGCTTATAAATACGGTGAGGTGCAAAATGTAGCAATGTTAACAGGCAATCCGAAAGATTTATGCCTACGTTACGAAGGCGTCAATATGGCGGAACAAAACGAATGGGTATTAGTTGAACTGTATAAAATCAATTTTAACCCGACGGACGCATTAAATCTGATTAATAACGATAATGCTTTAGACGCTTTGAGTGCTAAAGCGAAAGTACTTGCTGATACCCATAAAAAAGGCGATGACTTATTAGGTCGTTTCGGTCGTATTGTTAAAATTAATCAATAAATTTTTCCTTTGCCCCTGAGAACAGGGGCTTTAAAAATACCAAGGCTTGATTATGCAAAAACAAGATGAATTAAATGTGTTGTTCCCGAATGAGAAAATCACTATTGCGGGCGAAGAAATCGAAATCAAAGAATATTCACTCATCCAGCAATTACAGCACCGTACGTTGTTTATGCCATTTGTTACGGCATTGCGCAGCACGTTAAGCAAAGCTGAAGCGGAGTTTGGTTTAGATGGTTTAATGAACCTTATTGCAGAACATTACCAAGAGATACTGCATTTAGTCAGTATTTCGGTGGGTAAACCGCTTGAATGGGTACAGAATCTGACAGGCGAAGATGCAGAAACGGTGTTAATGATGTGGTGGACGGTAAATAGCGATTTTTTTACCCGTCAGGCGGTGCAGCCAATGTTGGAGAAAATGGTGCA
>NZ_KB893948.1 GCF_000374285.1 Actinobacillus capsulatus DSM 19761
ACCTGACGCCGCCAGATTTAAATAATATTCTACGTGCGGAAACCAGCTTAACGCATTCTTGCCATTAAACTGCTTATTCGCTTCAGCATAGGCTTGCTTAACCGGTGGGTTATCGCCTGTATCTTCGCCATAACGTAACTTTTGTGCCACGATATTACGGGCTGGCTTCTGTAAAAATTCTTCCCCATAATACAAATACGGGCATTGGACTTCTTCTGCCGTTGGAAGATTGAAGTAAGTGGGTATTTCATCAAAATCTTCCGCCTGCGGAAAATGCCCCAACTCACCAAGCGAAACATTATAACCGTGAATAAATAAGGTCGCGGCATTTCCATCCAAGGTGATTTGGTTAATTTGAGAGCGTGTTAATCGCGTTTGATGATTCTGACGAAAGCGTAAATTTAATAATATCGGTGGCGGAAGATAGATTGCATTCACCTCCCGTTCATTCACCGAGACAAAAACTTGCAACGGCTTGGCTAGTTGTAAGCGTGGGTCTGAATTTTTTTCGGCATTTGCCTGAAGCAACACATAGCCATCACTGGTGCTTAATAGCGCTTGTTCGTCTTTATCTTGTAGCTGCCTGCCATCTCCTTTGTGATTATATTTAGCATCTGCTCCAGCAGCCACTCTGGTACCTTTCAGTAATTGCCAAGAAATATCACCACATTTCACTCCAAAATGCTGACTATCGCCGTTGTCATCAATCTGACCGTAATAAACCCCGCCATCTTGGTCGTACACTTTCACCTTAATACCTGCGGGTAATTTATAACCGAGCGTATCCTTATGATGAATGATAATATCTGCCCGACAAGCCGCCGTACCTGACTTGGTACTTTCAGAACGGCATGTTTCTACAAGTTGATGATAAAAAGGTTTATTACAACTATGTTCCATCTTGCTAGGCTCCTAACTTATTATGAATAATTCCAGCTGCTTCCAACTCAGCTATCCTTTGTTTAATTAAATATAATTTTTCTTGTCCGTTTCTTTGACTTCGCAAAATCTCAGCGATTTTACCCTCAGTGTCTAACTTATCAATTTCTACGCCATAGGCTAAATTAAATAAACTAAACAGACTGATATAAATCGTTTGATGTAACCCATATTGATTACAAAGGTGAAAATTATACTGAACGACTTTTTCAATCGTGCTTCGCTCATAACATTCCGCCAGTGCTGGCGTGGTTTCCACAAGTTCATTCACTATATTTGCCAATAAGTGCTGATTTCTTTCTGCTAATACATAGTCCATCTCAAACTTATCAAACTGCTTTTTCGCTGGTTTGATTTGAGTAAAATCAATAGGCGTATCGGGCGTATAACAAACTACATTCTCACCTTTCGGTAAAATAAAAGCCTCAATTAAACCGCTGCCCCAAAACGTCGCTAGTTTTCTCGGGTAATACATTAAGCGGTCAAAATATTGCTCCAACACTAATGGGTCGTAAAAACGAAAATATAATAAACGTTCATCATACGTCGGCATATAAATAAACTTTCTAAAATGATGTAATAACACCTCAAAATCTGCGGACGAGCGAAAGAAAAAACCAAACGGCTTATGCCAATGTTGCTGTCCGTCTTCTCCTGCTTTCCCTTCACTGCACAGTTCTTCTACAAAAGCGTGATGTTCCGGCAAATGTAATAGATAAGGTGCGGTATTTTTCCTACGTTCACCCTCCTCGCCTTTAAACAAACAAGCAGAACGAATATCACTCCGTTCAAAACAGGCTGGAAACCAAAAACTCACTTCGGCATTGATTATTGCATAACATTGACTATCACTGTCTTCTTGCCAGAGCAGAGACTGGATAGATGCGGGAATAGGCTGGAACAAAAACGGCGCGCATTCCTCTTCTTTTCTAAAGAGAGATTCGGTTTTAATTAGACTCGCCGTGTCGCTTTTCTCACTTTCCTGATATTGATTGGGATTAAAAACAATCAGCGGATTAGATTCCGATACAGCTTGAGAAAGGCTTTTCAATGGCAGAATAAACGCCTCTTCACCGTGGCGTTGGAAATACAGTTCTAGTGGTAAGGGGTGTAATACATAACTTAGTCGCAATTGATTTTTTTGCTGGTAAACCATTATTTGGCTTTTCGCCACCTCGGCATTCTCGGCATAAATCAATATAATTATGCGTTCCTGCTCGTTCCCATTATATAACTGAGCGTCTACTGCATAGATGGACGTTTTTTTCGACATAAGCTGAACCTTAATGAGTTTGATAATTAATAGTCATGACACCTTAATTTTTGAAAAAGTTTCTCAAATTTAGCAACTTGCAGTAGGTACAACAATAAAAGTACTCTTACCCAAAAACTCGTTGCCAAATTTGCGCGACAAAAGCACGTTCTTCGATAAATTCGTCCGCACTTACCACGCTCGGGCTACGTAATAAATTCAAATGATGAATGCGATTTCGAATTGAAGTATAGCAATATTTCAATCTTTCTCCATCCACAGCAGATAAAATCCCACATTCCACCGCCGAATCAAAAATACGCACATTATCCGACCAAACTGCCATTTGTGGATACTGATGAGCATATTCCAAGACCAAACACTGTGCGATAAATTCGATGTCGGTAATACCGCCTTTATCTTTTTTCAAATCAAAATGGGCATTATCTGTGTTACTTAAATGTTGATACATTTTATAACGCATTTCGCAAATTTCTTGGCGTAATTGACCGCTTGTACGAGGCATTGTCAATGTTGTTCGGCGAATTTGCTCAAAAGTTTGCGCCAGATCTTGCGAGCCATAAACACAACGAGTTCGCACTAACGCTTGCGATTCCCAAGTCCATGCTTCATTTTGTTGATAGCTCTCATAGGCACTCACCGTGCTAACTAATAAACCGGCTTCTCCGGACGGACGTAAGCGCATATCCACTTCATAAAGCACACCGGCACTGGTATTTAAGTTAAAAATTGAATTAATTTTTTGCGCTAATTTCAAATAGAATTGATGACTTGAAATCGATTTTCTTGTTCCTGTCGTTTCGCCATCTTGCGGTGCATTATGCAAAAAGACTAAATCTAAATCCGAGTTATAACCCAGTTCAATGCCGCCTAATTTCCCATAAGCAATTACCGCAAAGCCTTGTTCTGTATCCGCTAAATGATCCGGCACACCAAAACGCTGCAACAATGACTTCCATGCCATATTTACCACGGCGCCAATAATCGCTTCCGCTAAATAAGTAAGGTGATCGCTAATTTTCATCACCGGTAATACGCCTAAAATATCCGCTGCCGCAATATGCAAAATTTGGCTCTGCTTAAATTGGCGTAAGGCATCAATCAAGGCTTCCTCATCTTCTTCCGGAATCCGAACCAAATAGTCATTCAGTACCGTTTTGTACTGATTCAATTCAATTACCTGCGTAAGGCTATTTTGGATAATTAACTCATCTAACAACATCGGATAACGAGCGATTTGTTCGGCAATCATAATCGATTGGCTACACAAGGTAATCAGAAGCGGTAAAATTTGCTCTCTTTCTTGCAAAAGCTCCAGATAAGTGGTTCGCATGGTAATTTTATCCACGATATTCAGCACTCGCGGCAACACCACTAAATAATCTGTTCGGCTACACACCATATCTAAAATTTTTGGCATTAGTTTGCGCAATACATTGCGTCCACGCACACCAATCGGGCGTTTTACCCAATCTTGAAAAGTAGCGGAAAGCTGTCTAAAAATATCGTTGTAATCACTTTGGCTAACCGGATAATCTACCAAAGCCGCCGCTAAATCTTCTTCGCTGATTTGATAATGTAAAATATCCTGCCAAACCGCTAATTTTTCATTCAGCGGTGATTCTTCATCCTCCTCTTCTTCGCCGATAATTTGATTAAATACCGCTCTCACATTTTGCTGATGTTGTTCCAGTACCTGTAAAAAATCTTGCCAAGTATGAATGTTATTTTCCACAACAAGCGGTTGATTTTGCGTATTTTTTTGCAAATAGGATTGGCAAGCGAAAATAATTCTTGCTCGGTCTTGCTCATCGCTCGGCAGGGTTTGCGTTTGCTTATCATCAATCGCTTGCAATACATTTTCCACCTGACGATGGAAGATATAAGCATCATATAATTGCTGAACTTGCTGTTCGGTGAGTAATTGTAATTCGGCAAGGTGAGGCAGAACTCGCAATAAACTGCGTTCTTGAAGAATTTTATCCCGACCGCCTCGCACCATTTGGAAAGTTTGCACGATAAATTCAATTTCTCGAATACCACCCGCCCCGAGTTTAATATTATCGGTTAAATGACGGCGTACCACTTCTCGGCTGATTTTCTGCTTCATCTCACGCAACGATTGAATTGCGCTGAAATCCAAATAACGGCGATACATAAACGGGCGTAACATTTGGCGTAAATAGCGATGATTAAGATTATGCGGATCTTCACCTAAAATTTTGGCTTTGATCATCGCATAGCGTTCCCAGTCTCGCCCTTGCTCTTGATAATAATCTTCCATTGCGGCAAAACTCAGCACCAACGCACCGCTGTTGCCAAACGGACGCAAACGCATATCGGTACGATACACAAAGCCATCTAGCGTGATTTCATCCAATGCTTTAATTAAACGCTGTCCCAAGCGAATAAAGAATTTGCTGTTTTCAATCGGTTTACGCCCGCCTACCGTTTCGCCGGCATCCGGATAAGTAAAAATCAGATCAATATCCGAGGAAAAATTCAGCTCTCGTCCGCCTAATTTGCCCATACCTAAAATCAGTAATTCTTGCCGTTCGCCCAGCGAGTTCATCGGTGTACCGTATTCTTCACAGCAACGCTGAAACAACCAATCTCTTGCGCCGATAATCAGCGCCTCCGCCAAATCGGATAAATGCTCGAACACAAACTCTACGCTGGCAAGTTTATTCGATTGTAGAAAACTGAGAGTCGCCATTTCACGGTGACGAAACAGACGTAATTCTCGTGCTAGCAGGGTTTCATCTTGTACATTCTCTAACTGTAACGCCAGACGCTGGGCATAATTGCCGACATTAGAGATAGACGGATATTCTGCTAACCATGCTTGTAACAACTGCGGTTGCTTTTGTAGAGTCTGCTTCACAAAATTCGACATCCCTACGGCAATAGCAAGCGGTCGGATTTTGGTAGAATTTTGCAAATAAGATTCCACCACCAGCTCGGAAAGATCAGTTTGAGCAAACATATATGCCTCTTTCAAAAATTGGACGAGAAAAAGGCACAAACGAAATCGTTTGTGCCTGTTAACAAATCAGATTAAAACACTTTTTTAAATGGCTTGATGAGCACATCACCATAAACGCCAGCTTCTACATAAGGATCTTCCGAAGCCCATACTTGCGCATCTGCTAATGACTCAAACTCTGCAATCACAGTCGAACCGGTGACGCTGCTACCGTCTTCTGTTGGATTTGGACCTGCAGTTAATAAACGACCTTCCGCCTGCAGTTTTTCTAAACGAGCTAAGTGAGCAGGACGTACTTCCATACGCTTTTCTAATGTGTTTGGGTTATCTTGTGCAAAGATTACGTAGTACATATAACTTCCTCCGGTTATTATTTTTTAGTTTGCTTCATTAATGAGGCGCTGTTCCAAAATTGCTAACGCTTCATCTAATTCCGGGTTATTTTCTCGTGGAATCGCACGAGATTTACCCTCTTTATCTACTGCAACATAAGTAAATAAAGCTTCTGTTACTCGGAAACGCTCTCGAGTACCTTCATAAACCTGCTTAATAAATACTTCCACTTTCACTTGCATTGAAGAACGACCAACTTTAACGAGAGTACCGTAGCAGCACACTACATCACCAACTGAAATCGGAAGGTGAAAAATCATTTTATCCACCGTTACCGTAACGACTCTGCCTTTCGCCAGCTCTTTAGCAAGAATTGCACCGCCTAAGTCCATTTGTGACATAATCCAGCCACCGAAAATATCACCGTTTGCATTCGTATCGGAAGGCATCGCTAAGGTTCTTAAAATCAGTTTTCCTTCCGGCTCTCTGTCATAAGGTTTATTTTTGCTCATTGGTATTCTCCAAGTTTTTAAGGTGAGGATAAAGATAAGTGCCGGTTGCAATCGCAGCGACTAAACTCAACCCTGTAAATCCGAACGTTTTAAATGTTGCCCATGCGTCATCAGAAAAATAATAGCTGATCACAATATTAAGCAACATACAAATAATGAAAAACACTGCCCAACCTAAATTGAGGTTATGCCAAACTTGTGCCGGTAGAGTCAATTCTTTCCCCAGCAACATCTGAATAATCGGCTTTTTAAATACAAATTGACTCACTAATAATACAGCGGCAAATAAACCGTTAATAATGGTTACTTTCCATTTTAAGAAGTTTAGATCATTGAAATAAGCGGTCAAAATCCCAAAGAAAACCACAAAAATGCCCATAATCCACTGTGATTTTTCGATTTTCTTATAAAGCACTTGTAATGCAATCAATTGAACGATAGTTGCGATCACCAATGTTATTGCCGCCTGCTGAACACCGTACAATTTATATACGGCAAAAAATAGAATAAGCGGAATAAATTCAAGTAACTGTTTCATATTAACCTCTTACCCCACTATTTTGACTATAAGCTTGGTAAAAACGGAAGCTAAACACCGTAATAAATAGAGAGAAAAATGAACTGATAACCACTGTTAACACAAGTCCTGTCATATTCGCGCCCAAACCACTTAAAAATGACATTAAGATTTGTGGAACAAAATAAGCAATCACACAGAACAATACTAACGCAATGCCCTTACCTCGGCTCAGCTGCCATGTGAAACGGATCGTCTCAGCTACATTTTGCAAATCTTCAACTAAATAGACATAAACCGACAAACACAATTTAATAAATAAAAAGGCGCCACTAATAATTAATGGAAAAGCCAACAAGACTAAACCATTTCCCGTTTGTGCACCAAACACTTGAAAAGCTATGCCGACCGAGAGGGGCAGAACCATAATAATATTCAACAAAATTACTGGGAATAACTTGGTAAGTGTAGTTGATAGATTCTGAAAAAAATGACTGAAATTAGCATTGTTAATCGCTTTAATATTTAAAATTAACAATGTTGTAATAAAAATATTGGCTACGCCCATAAACAATAATGGAAATAAATCAGCTAAAGTCATCGTTGTACTTTGAGCTTGCGCCTCAACATTTCCCGTGCGAGGCATAAGAAATAAACTTGCCAGCTGTAAAATACAAAACAAGAGCATTGCGTAAAGAGAAAACGTACGTTGATTACGGATAAAATTCCAACTATCTTGTAATAAGTCAGGAAATTTAATTGGCATTTATCGTTCCTTCTAACAGGTGTAAAAAAATTGTTGCAAAGTATAGCAACAGTTCGCTGTTACTGCATTAAAATCTGTGCATTTTCGATGGATAAAACTTATGCTATGCTGTTTCTATCATTTTTTTGTACACAATTATCATTATGAATGCAACATTTCAAGCGGGTCAACGTTACCTTAACACTTATCCGAATCAAAAAAAGCTGGGGCTATTTATGCCTGATTATCGGTTAATCAGGTTAGTGAAATTAGCCACTCGCTTTATGCCGGCGTTTGCTTGTTTTGCTATTTTATGGCAATACTTTTTTTCTGACCCGAGCCAATCCATTTTAGCTAATGCAATTATTACCTCGCTCTTTGCATTAAGCTTGCCATATCAAGGCTTATATTGGTTAGGTAAACGTGCGACTTCGCCATTACCACTTTCCCTGTTAGGCTGGTATCAAGAGTTAAAACAAAAACTGATTAATGAAAATAAAAAAGTGGAAGATCAAGCAATGCCTTCTTATCAGGATTTTGCCAACTTATTGCAACTTGCCGAACAAACTTGGGGTAATGAATATTTCGATAAGCTTTAACATTGCAAAAAAATGCTAAAATTAGACCGCTTGTTTGCCAATAGGGACTTATCCATCAGCAAAAACATCAAATGAAATGCTTGCAAAAAATACTGAAGGCTTTAGTATTGCGAACTTCATTTTTTATCTCATATACCGAACCGAACATTTACTTAAAAATTCACAATTATGAATCAAGATACTCAATCAGCTATTACTCAACAAGAAAAAAAGATTGCCTATAATTTTAATAAATTACAAAAACGTTTACGCCGCAATGTCGGCAATGCGATTGCCGATTTCAATATGATTGAAGAAGGTGATAAAGTGATGGTTTGCCTATCCGGCGGTAAAGACAGCTATACGTTACTGGATATTCTGCTCAACCTCAAATTAAGTGCGCCAATTCACTTTGATATTGTGGCAGTTAATTTAGATCAAAAACAACCGGGCTTTCCGGAACACATTTTGCCTGAATATCTGGAATCTATCGGCGTTGAATACAAAATTGTCGAAGAAAATACCTACGGCATCGTAAAAGAAAAAATTCCGGAAGGGAAAACGACTTGTTCGCTTTGCTCTCGTTTACGTCGTGGTATTTTATATCGCACAGCAACCGAACTTGGTGCAACAAAAATCGCGCTTGGTCACCACCGTGATGATATGTTGGAAACGTTATTCTTAAATATGTTTTACGGCGGCAAACTAAAATCCATGCCTCCGAAACTGATTTCGGATGACGGTAAACAAATCGTGATTCGTCCATTAGCTTACTGCAAAGAAAAAGATATTGAAAAATACTCACAAGCCAAACAGTTTCCGATTATTCCGTGTAACTTATGCGGATCTCAGCCGAATTTACAGCGCCAAGTTGTAAAAGAAATGCTCCAAACGTGGGATCGTCAATATCCGGGACGAATCGAAACAATGTTTAGCGCAATGCAGAACATTACCCTTTCTCATCTTTGTGATCCTAGCCTGTTTGATTTTAAAGGGTTAAAACGTGGCCAAGTATTAGAAGGCGTGGAAGGTGATATTGCGTTCGATAAAGCGGAAATTCCAAATCAGCCGTTAATTCGAGATGAAGACGAACAAGCTGATTATAGCGAAAACGCTATAATTCAATTTAAAGAAGTCCAATAAAAACAAAGAGCAAACTTTTACGTTTGCTCTTTTCGTTTTTAAGCGGCAACTAATTTACGTCTCGTCAGATTTTTATAAATACCCATTGCAGAAATTGAAATCCAGAAAATTTCAATCACAAAAGAACCTAAATTAAAATGCACACACAAGCTCAGAATAAGTAACACTGCACCAATGCCGTTTAAAATATTGTACGACAATGAAGTTGGCTTCCAGCGTTCACTTACCACAAACCAAAATGCCAATACGACGCACGCCATACCAATAAAACCAACGATATGTGCTGACGTATTCACTATTTCGAGCTGAGATGCGTTAAGCGCACCAAGATTCAACATACCACTCATTTTTCCTCCGTTATTATTGAATTTGCAAAGGCAAATTCCCCTACATTTTTTAGAGAGGGAAACGGAGTATAACCCAGTTTTTTTGTGTGTAAAATGAAAAATTAGCCACCTAAACTCTCCTTATTTCGCTAGTTTTTTCGTAATAAAATCCAATATATTTTTGGTAATCGTTTGCCCTCCTTCAGCTAAGCTAATATGTCTTTTTTAGAAATTTTCTGATATTTCTTTATCGTATTTGTAGGATTAATTCAATCGTCTATTTTTCATCCAGCCATACTTACCATTGACAAAAAACTGTTATTCCTTAATCGATTTTCTCTATTGAAATAGATGAATTAGTCGTTTTGTTTATTGAGGCGATCGTTAGTACTCATAAGGGAAAATCAATTTCATTCATCTTGTAAAAAAATACTCGACAAGTCTATTTTTTACGTTACATTAAAAGCCTGTTTCAATTTATTACAAAACAAAAAAGGTAAAACACAATGTTCTCTAACGAAGTTGTTATCTCAATTATCGTATTACTTGCTTTGAGTTTACTTAGAATTAATGTGGTAATTGCGCTAATTATTGCAGCCTTAACCTGTGGTGTCATTGGTTTCTATGGCGTTGACAATATGAGCCTATTTAATGCTCTCACAAAAACCATCGAAAAATTTACCGGTGGTTTAGGCGGTGGTGCCGAAACGGCGATGAATTATGCCGTTCTCGGCGCATTTGCTGTGGCACTTTCTAAATCTGGCGTAACCGACTTACTCTCTTATAAAGTAATTTCTGCTTTTGGCAAACAACCTTCCGGGCGCTCGGTATTTTGGTTTAAATACATCGTGTTATTTGTGTTAACAGCATTTGCAATATCATCACAAAACTTAATTCCGATTCATATTGCCTTTATTCCAATTTTAGTGCCGCCACTATTAAGAGTGATGAATCAATTAAAAATTGACCGCCGCGCGGTAGCTTGTGCATTAACCTTTGGTTTAACTGCAACCTATATGCTAATTCCGGCTGGTTTCGGTCAGATCTTTATCGAAAGCATTCTGGTAAAAAACATCAATCAAGCAGGTCAGGTATTTAACTTAGTTGCTACCACGCCTGAAATGACCAAAGCAATGGCAATTCCTGTATCTGGGATGATTTTAGGCTTACTGTTTGCGTTCTTTGTTTCTTACCGCAAACCTCGTGTTTATGTAGAAAATATAAAAGAGCCGACCGCTGATGAAGTTGCTGCTCGTGTAGCAAAAGTAAAGCCATTTCATATCAGTGTAAGTATCGTTGCAATTATCGCAACTTGTTCGGTGCAATTAGCTACTAACTCAACCGTCATGGGCGGTTTAGTAGGCTTAATTATTTTTGCATTGGGTGGCGTATTTAAATTAAAACAAACCAATGATTTATTCCAAGACGGCTTACGTTTAATGGCGATGATTGGTTTCGTGATGATCGCCGCATCAGGCTTTGCAAGTGTAGTAAGCGCAACTGGTGGAGTGCCTGAATTAGTTGAAACATTACGTGGTTCGATTCAAAGCAAAGAAATAGCTGCGTTATTGATGTTAATTGTCGGTTTATTTATTACGATGGGAATCGGTTCATCATTCTCAACTGTACCAATTATTACCTCTATTTATGTGCCATTATGTGTGTCATTCGGTTTTTCTCCGCTAGCAACGATGGCTATCGTGGGTGTGGCAGCTGCTTTAGGTGATGCAGGTTCTCCGGCTTCTGACTCAACTCTAGGTCCAACATCAGGTTTAAACGCTGATGGTAAACATGACCATATTTGGGATTCTGTTGTACCAACTTTTTTACACTTTAATATTCCGTTATTAGTGTTCGGTTGGATCGCAGCAATGACTCTTTAGTTTTTACTTACGCCACGGATAATGCAAATTTTTTCGGAAATATGACCGCTTGTTTGCCTTATCCGTGGTTTCTATTTGGATTTTATTTATGAAGTTTATTTCGTTTAATATTAATGGCTTACGCGCTCGTCCGCACCAACTGGAAGCACTGATTGAAAAGCATCAGCCGGATGTGATCGGCTTACAAGAAATCAAAGTAGCTGATGAAGATTTTCCTTGGGATTTAGTCAATCATTTAGGCTATCACGTGTTCCACCACGGACAAAAAGGACATTACGGCGTGGCGCTGTTAACTAAAAAAGAGCCGCTTGCCGTGCGTAAAGGTTTCCCAACTGATGATGCTGATGCACAAAAGCGTATGATTATGGCAGATATTGAAACGGAATTTGGTGTGCTTACTGTGTTAAACGGCTATTTCCCACAGGGTGAAAATCGCGCGCACGAAACCAAATTCTCGGCAAAAGAAAAATTCTACGCTGATTTACAGCATTATTTAGAAACTGAACTATCTGCGGAAAATCCGATTGTGATTATGGGTGATATGAATATTAGCCCGACCGATTTAGATATCGGTATCGGTGAGCCTAACCGTAAGCGTTGGTTACGTGATGGTAAATGTTCATTCCTACCGGAAGAACGTGAATGGTTAGATCGTTTATATAACTACGGTTTAGTCGATACATTCCGTGCGATGAACCCGCAAGCAGCTGATAAATTCTCGTGGTTTGATTATCGTTCGAAAGGATTTGATGACAATCGAGGCCTACGAATCGACTTAGTGCTTGCTTCAAAAGGATTAGCAGAACATTGCATTGAAACGGGGATTGATCTAGAAATCCGTGCAATGGAAAAACCATCTGATCACGCACCGGTGTGGGCGGTATTTAAATAAAAAAACAAGCGGTTAAATTTAGGAAGAAATTTGCAAAAAATTCTTAAAATTTAACCGCTTGTTGCTTTTAGTCTTTCGGCAACAATTCCCAAAATGCTTTAATAATCGGTTCTTGTAACCTTTTTTCCTGCACGCAGATCCCTAATTCAAATGGTGATATCGGCTCAGGTAATTTCAAATAAGAAATTTGATTATTCATCGGACTGTGTTTAATAACCACATCCGGTAACAACGCCACACCACATCCTAACGCAACCATCGGCACAATCGCCTCGTGTCCTGCCACCGTGGCATAAATCTTCGGTTCCTTAATTTTTAATTCTTTAAACCAACGATCAATCCGCTTTCGAACCGGTCCGTCAACCGGCAAAATAAACGGAATATTTTGCCAGTCAATCGGCTGCCGCTGCAAACATTGTGTTGCTGCACACGCCACTCTAGGTGCAATAATCGACAGATGAATATCATCAATATAATAAAACACAATACTGTTCGGCAAATGCTCTGGCTTACCGGTTAAGGAAATATCCGCTTCGAAAGAATGCACCGTATGTACTGCTTGTGCCGGATCACCCGTGCTCAGTTTGATTTCTACTTTCGGATGTGCCTGACGAAAATGTTCCAGAATTTGCGGCAAATGACTATAAGCTGCCGTTACCGAACAAAACACTTTCAATTCGCCTTCCAGCTGACCTTGAACAGGTGACAACTGATGCTGTAATTGCTGCCAATCAGACCAACTTTGTTTCGCAAATACTAAGAACTTTTCACCCGCTTCCGTTAAGCGAACTTGTCGATTATCTCGGATAAATAACGGCTGCCCTAATTCTTCTTCAATCCGCTGAATATGGCGTGTCAGTGTAGATGCACTCATATAATTATTTTCAGCCGATCGAATAAAACTTCGAGTTTGTGCAATATCTAAAAACAGTTTAAGAGATTGAAATTCCATCTAATTTAACCATTCCGGTTTAATCTGATTAAAATCAAGATCATTCACACTCTGTTTAAAGCGCAAAACATAAGTTTTTGCCTTATTATTCGGATGCCAATGGATAAAGTTCTGCTCGTCCGAACTATAAAAGCCAATAATTTGCTTAGACAAACCTGCAGCAATATGTACTGTTGAGGTATCCGGTGAAATCAATATGTCCGAATGACGAATCAGTTCAATCGTATCAAATACGGTTTGCGTATTTTCATAAACAAAGACATTCTCGAACCGACTAGCGATTTGCTTTAACTTTGGCGTCACCTCCGGAAATGTCAGTAATATAATCGGCTTGTTACTGATCTTAGGCAAATAGGTAAGTAACTCCGCTATTTTCTCATCACTGAAACGTCGAGCTGAGCCTGCGCCAAATAAATTTAGTGCAATAAAGTGTTCAAGTCGGTTTGTCGATAAATAATCCTTTATCGCTTTAGCACTGCTTTCGTCTTTTGAGACATCATACTGGGTATCAATATCTGAGAAACCGGCAAGCTCCAACGCCTGTTTATAGATCTCAGCAAAATGTTGCTGTTCATTCTGTACGTTTAACGTAAAAAGCTTATAGCCCGATTTATCATATCCGATATACGTTTTGGCATTGATCGTGCGTAAAAAAAGTAGATCTCGATTACGTAATGTGACAGTAGGATCAATAACAACATCATATTGCTCTTTTGCCAACTGTTTACCGCAGACTAAATAATCGACAATATTTTTAGTCCGCACAAAATATAGCTGATCAATATAAGGGCTATGTTCAAATAAATAAGCATTATTGCGAGAGCAAACCACGCCAATTTGAGTTTCAGGAGCTTGCTTTTTTATCTCCCGAAAAACAAATGAGCCGACGATGTAATCCCCTATTTTTCCATCTTGACGAAGAAATAAGATTTTTTTGGGAATCGCTTCTAAAGTATTCGATACAACTTTTTTATCTAGCAACAATTTGCCTAATTTAAGCCTGATTTTTCGAAGCTTTTGTTTTAATGTTAGCTTACTCATTTTAACCACGTTTTTCTATTTCATCGATTTCTGAACCCGGGCTAATAAAGATACAAGGAGGCTCAACACCATAGGCTTTAATCCCTGTCATTTGGAGTGCACCGGTTAAAGAATCGGACGGCATTCTTACTGGGTATGCATGTTTTAATAATAATTTCGCACCATCTAAAGTCAGATAATAGCCGGTAGTAATCATAATTGTGCGTTTAGAATTTTTAGAAGGCGAACGATAACGAACCAATCTATAACCTTCTTTAAGAGAACGTGTTATCGGCCAATATTTAGCCTTACCATGGTCAAAGAATATAATTTGTTTTCTACTTGGTACTTTACGTAATGCATCTGCAACAATACGTCTGAAATAGTGAGAAACTATCGCATCATCTTCTAAAATGATTGCTTCTTTAATATTATTATCCACAAGGTGCTGATAAACCTTAATATGACTCATCGCACAACCAATTTCACCTAGCTTCAGTTTATATTTCCCTCCAAAACGCTGAGGGTAAAAATCATAATCAACTTGAGAAAGTTGTTCTTCTGTTAAATCTCGCCCATTTACTGCATCAATAAACTCAAACGCTAATCCTAAACTGTTAAGTCGAGCAGAAATTCTTTTACGCCTAACAGAATTAGCTAAGCTAATTACAAAAATAGGCGGAATAGGCATTTTATCATCTATCATAGAGTTCTCTTATACATACAAAATACTAATGTGCGCATGGATTTTACGGAAAAAAGCTAATTATTCAAGCTTTGAAATATGTTATATTCATCATATAAAGGAGAAATCGACGAATGAAGAAATTGATCATATCACTATTTGGCAAACGAGTTGCATCGAATGAAACGAAATTAAACGAGATTAAAAGTGTACTACTAAAACCAATCGGAGATGCTATTGGTGATGCTATTGTACACATTTCCCATTTAGCGCAAATCAAGCAAGCCTTTCCTAACGTAAAAACAGCCGTATTGGTTACAGAGCGTAATAAGCAACTCTTTGCACAAGCTGATTCTGTTGATCAATTAATTGATGACCGCCCACTGAATTATTTGATACAACGAGGCAAATGGGATTTATACCTTGATTTTCAGCCTACTTTTACCTCTAAATCAATTATTTTAGACTCATTGCTCACACCTAAAATTATTATTAATTTTGGTAAAGATAAGAAAAAGCATTATTCATTAGAAACCGTAAAAAACTATGACTTTACTACACTAATTCCGAATAATACACATATTGCAGACTACTTACATCATTCTGTACTAGCCCCATATCTCATCAGAGAGCCTAGTGATTATACTTTAGCGGTATCATCCGAATACAGAGAACTTGCTGATACCTATTGGCATAACACAGACAAAATTAGAGTGTTATTAAACCCACAAGGAAGTATGCGAGAGGTTCCGGCTATTGAGTTAGCAAGCCTATTAAATAATATTGATCCTAAATATTTAGATAAGATTGCTTTTTTACTCACTTATACCAAATCAAGTGAACGGTATCTTCAAACACTAAATAGCGTTACAAAAGTACCTGTAGGAATATCCCCGCAAACAAATACCTTAAATTACTGCGCATTGGTCAATGTTTCAGATATAGTGGTTGCCGTAGATGGCGGTGGTGTTCACATGGCTTGTGCTTATAGTAAGCCGTTATTATCATTCTATGCTAATCACTTAGCGAATTTAGCTCGCTGGCATCCGAGACCAAACCCCCAAATTGATTCTTTTATTGTTATTGCAACAAAAGTGACGAATGACAATAATGAAACCAAGGGATTTAATTTGCAAGACGCAAGTAAATGGTTAAATCAGCAACTTGCAAAAAAACTTAAAAATCAAACCGCTTGAATTCAGGATGCTTAAAAAACAAAACCCCACATTCGCGGGGTTTTATCAATAATTCGAAAATTATTTTGTGCTTGGGATTGAGAAACGTTTGTTGAAACGTTCAACACGACCACCAGTATCAACAACACGTTGTTTACCAGTATAGAATGGGTGGCAATTGCCGCATACATCAAGATTTAAGTTTTTACCCACTGTTGAGCGAGTTTTGATTACGTTACCGCATGAACATGTTGCAGTAATTTCTGTATATTCTGGGTGAATACCTTGTTTCATTGGAAAACCTCTAATGAAGCCATATCGCCACTTATCTTGTTATACATTCGTATATCCGCTGATAAGTACCATATGTGAATAAATAATATGCCGAGTATTTACTCGACGCCAAAAAGAGTGCGTATTCTATGGCATTTAGCCATTAAGATCAATACTCAGCCTTACTAATTAACACAATTTTCCACAAAATATCCCCATTGTGTGACTTAATCAAAACGAATCATTTTCAATCAATTTTTTCTCATATTTTGTGAAGAAGATCACAGATTTCTCTAGAGATTTTTTGAGTATTACTTCAAAAATAGTGTAGAATTAATCTCATTAACTAATCTATCTATTTATAGAGTTTTTATCACTTTCTTGTCTAGGAGTAAACACATGGCAGAACGTAAAGTATTAGCGAATGCAATTCGCTTCTTAAGTATGGATGCAGTACAAAAAGCTAACTCTGGTCACCCGGGTGCCCCAATGGGTATGGCAGATATTGCAGAGGTATTATGGCGCGACTTTTTAAAACACAATCCAACCAATCCTAAATGGGCTGATCGCGACCGTTTCGTACTTTCAAACGGCCATGGTTCAATGTTAATTTATAGCTTATTACACTTAACAGGCTATGATCTTTCAATTGAAGATTTAAAACAATTCCGTCAATTACATTCTAAAACCCCAGGTCACCCAGAATATGGCTATGCTCCAGGCGTTGAAACCACTACAGGTCCATTAGGTCAAGGAATCACCAATGCTGTGGGTATGGCGATTGCAGAAAAAACATTAGCTGCACAATTTAACCGTGAAGGTCACCAAATCGTTGACCATTACACTTATGCATTTTTAGGTGACGGTTGCTTAATGGAAGGTATTTCACATGAAGCATGTTCATTAGCTGGTACTTTAGGCTTAGGTAAATTAATCGCTTTCTATGATGACAATAATATCTCAATTGATGGTCACGTAGACGGTTGGTTCTCTGATGATACCGTACAACGTTTTGAAGCATACGGCTGGCAAGTTATCCGCAATGTGGATGGTCATGATGCAGAACAAATCAAATTTGCAATTGAAAATGCGAAAGCAGAAACAGATCGCCCAACATTAATCATCTGTAAAACAATCATCGGCTACGGTTCCCCAAACAAATCGGCATCACACGACTGCCATGGTGCGCCACTAGGTAACGATGAAATTGCATTAACACGCCAAGCGCTGAACTGGGAATATGCGCCATTTGAAATTCCAGCAGAAATCTATGCAGATTGGGATGCTAAAGCACAAGGAGCGGTAGTCGAAAAAGAATGGAATGCTAAATTTGCAGCTTATGAAGCGGCATACCCTGAATTAGCAGCAGAATTCAAACGCCGTATGGCTGGTGATTTACCGGCGAACTGGGAAGCGGAAAGCAAAGCATTCATCGAAAAATTACAAGCTAACCCTGCAGCGCTCGCAAGCCGTAAAGCATCACAAAATGCAATTGAAGCTTACGCACATATCTTACCTGAATTTTTAGGTGGCTCTGCAGACTTAGCAAGCTCTAACTTAACTTTATGGTCTGGTTCAAAACCAATCCGTGCTGATCATAACGTTGATGGTAACTACATTAACTATGGTGTACGTGAATTCGGTATGTCTGCAATTATGAACGGTATTGCATTACACGGTGGTTTTATTCCTTACGGTGCAACCTTCTTAATGTTCTATGAATACGCTCACAATGCTGTGCGTATGGCGGCATTAATGAAACAACGTTCATTATTCGTTTATACACATGACTCTATCGGTTTAGGTGAAGACGGTCCGACACACCAACCGGTAGAACAAACCGCATCACTACGTTTCATTCCAAACTTAGAAACATGGCGTCCGGCTGACCAAGTAGAATCAGCGGTAGCATGGAAAGCGGCAGTTGAACGTAAAGACGGCCCAAGTGCATTAATTTTCACTCGTCAAAATCTTGCTCAACAAGAACGCACTGCTGAACAATTAGCAAACGTAGCACGTGGTGGTTATATCCTACGTGAATGCTGTGAAAAAGGCGGTTGCCCAGATTTAATTCTTATCGCAACAGGTTCTGAAGTTGATTTAGCAATGAAAGCAGCAGAAGTATTAGATGCTGACGGCGTTAAAGTCCGTGTGGTGTCAATGCCAAGCACAAATGTATTTGATAAACAAGATGAAGCGTATCGTGAATCTGTGTTACCTCGTTCAGTAACAAAACGTGTAGCTATCGAAGCACAATTATCTGACTTCTGGTATAAATACGTCGGCTTTGAAGGCAGAATCGTCGGTATGAATAGCTTCGGTGAATCTGCACCGGCTGATCAGTTATTCAAACTATTCGGCTTCACGGTTGAAAATGTAGTTGCAAAAGCGAAAGAAATTTTATAATTTCACTTGAAAACACAAAAGGCGAGAATAATCCTCTCGCTTTTTTCTATTCCATAAACAAGCGATCGAATTTGTAAAATTTTTACAAAAATAACCGCTTATCTCTTTATAACTGTTCTGCTTGTTCTAAAATCTTCTGTTGTTCTAAAGCAAGTTTTTCCAAACGACGTTGCTCACGACACTGTTCATCCTCTGCTTCCCAAACATCATAAGCCTGTACAATCTTCGCCACCACCGGATGACGGACAATATCATGGCTATCAAAATAATTAAAACTTAAATCAGGTACATCTTTCAACACTTCTATCGCGTGTTTTAAACCTGACTTCTGACTACGGGGCAAATCAACTTGCGTAACATCCCCTGTAATTACCGCTTTTGAATTAAAACCAATACGAGTTAAGAACATTTTCATCTGCTCTGTCGTAGTATTTTGGCTTTCATCTAAAATAATAAACGCATCGTTTAAGGTACGCCCACGCATATAAGCAAGAGGCGCAATCTCAATCACATTACGCTCCATTAATTTTTGCGTTTTTTCAAAACCTAACATTTCAAATAAAGCATCGTATAAAGGCCTTAAATACGGCTCAATTTTTTGCCCGAGATCGCCGGGTAAAAAACCGAGTTTTTCACCTGCCTCAACCGCCGGACGAGTTAATAAAATTCGGCGAATCTCTTGACGTTCAAGCGATTCTACTGCGGCAGCAACAGCAAGAAATGTTTTTCCTGTGCCAGCAGGCCCAATACCGAAACTAATATCGTGACTAAGAATATTTCTTAAATAAGCTTGCTGATGTTCACCTCGCGGCTTAATTACACCTCGCTTCGTTTTGATTGAAATCTCTCCTCGTCCCCCAACATTCCATTGATTTTGAAGTAACATTCGGCTTTCTTGAATAGCTAAATGAACATCTTCTAAATCCAATTCTTTGATTTTACCTTTAATTGGCGCGGTATCAATGTAAAGTTGTTTTAAGAGCTTTGCCGCATTCTGGATTAATGTCACCGAATAATGGCTCTCGTCATCGGCTTGAATCGAAAAAGAGAAACCGTTACGAGCAATAGTGAGATTAAAACTTTTCTCAATTAAAGTTAAATGTTCATCAAACGCGCCACAAAGCGATTGCAAACGAGCATTGTCTTGGGGTTCTAAAGCTAAGAAAATTTCGTTCAAAACATATCCTATTTTAGTTGGTCAAAATTTTCTGGGATACTTTGTAAAAGTTTTCCCCAAATTTCGCTACTTGATTGACGATTTTGCGCCATCGCATTTGCAGCTTTCTCTGCATCTTGCTCAACACAAGCTTTTAATAATTCTTGGTAAAAAGTTAATGTGAGTTGACGACACGCAGGATCTGCAAAGAAAATGCTCGCAACTTGATGATACATTCCTTTAAAACTGTTCAAAATTAATGCATAAACAGGTTTATTTGCCGAAAAAGTAAACTGTCTAAATAATGTATAATCAAATTTAGCAAATGCCTCTGCCGTATCTTGCAAAGAATCCAATTGCGCAAAATATTTGATACATTCTTCAGGGTTTAATTTAACTGCTTCAGGGACATAAGATTCTGCCATACGGGTACGTAAAGAAACTACATTAGCAATAATGACAGGTAAATACGATTTATCTAATTTAATAATCGTACTAATAATATTCGGACCGGCTGTTTCCCAAACATCATTTACACGTGTTGGTTTACCATGCTGAATATGTAGCCAACCATCACGAGCCAGTCGCTGTAATACTTCTCGTAACGTAGTACGTGTTACTCCGATACTATCTGCGAGCTCTCGCTCTGCCGGTAAATCTGTTCCTGCAGGGAATTTATTATCCCAAATACTTCTCACGATATATTCTTCTGCAAGAGCAGCTGGACTCTGAGCTTTTAAAATATAAGATCTACCCACCATATTTATGCCTCCATAACATAACTTGCGAAATTGGCGCAAAAATAAAAATAAAGAAATGATTTTTATCCAAAATCAAAAAACACCCACAGAAATATGAGATAGCGACTATTATCCTTTAATCTAAACTAGATTACAATTAGCTTATATTTTTTTATTTACAAGGAGAACCTTAAATGAATAGCTCAAACGCTATATTTAAAAGCTTTCTAGGAAAAGCACCGGAATGGTATAAATTAGCTATTTTAGCTTTTTTAGTTATTAATCCTCTTATCTTTTTCTTTATTAGCCCCTTTATTGCAGGATGGGTGCTAGTTGCCGAGTTTATCTTTACTCTGTCAATGGCACTAAAATGTTACCCGCTTCAGCCCGGCGGCTTATTAGCTATTGAGGCTGTTGTCATCAGGATGACTAGCCCTCACCATGTAAAAGAAGAAATCATGGCAAACTTTGACGTTATTTTATTGTTAATGTTTATGGTTGCCGGCATTTATTTTATGAAACAATTATTATTATATGTTTTTACGAAATTACTTATTGCTATTCATTCTAAAAAAGTTCTTTCTCTTGCTTTCTGCCTCAGTGCCACTTTTTTATCTGCATTCTTAGATGCGCTAACTGTTATTGCGGTAATTATTAGCGTAGGTACAGGCTTTTATGGTGTTTATCACAAAGTCGCCTCCGGTAATAACTTCGAGGATTCTACCGATATCACCAATGATGAAAAAATCATTACCAATAAACAGATTCTTGAACAGTTCCGCGCATTTTTACGTAGTCTGCTAATGCATGCAGCTGTAGGTAGTGCATTAGGTGGCGTAATGACTATGGTTGGTGAACCACAAAACTTAATCATTGCAGGGCAAGCCGAATGGGGCTTTGTTGAATTCTTCTTACGTGTTGCACCGGTAAGCCTACCTGTTTTATTCTGCGGTACCATCACTTGTTTATTGCTAGAACATTTTAAATTATTCGGTTATGGGGAGCGTTTACCGCGTCGCGTATGGGGTGTCCTCGCACGTTATAACTTATTAAAAGAACAACGTATGACTCAGCAAGACCGAGTGAAAATGGGCATTCAAGCACTTACCGGTATTTGGTTAATTATCGGGCTTGCATTCCATCTTGCAGACGTTGGTATCATCGGTTTAACTATTATCATCATCTGTACAGCATTCTGCGGTATTACTGACGAACATGTCATCGGTCGTTCATTCCAAGAACCGATGCCGTTTACTGCGTTAATCGTAGTATTTTTTACTGTGGTTGCGGTAATTGTGGATCTTAAATTATTTGAACCGATTATCCAATTCGTACTCTCTGCGGATGCACATTCTCAATTAGCCTTGTTCTATATATTTAACGGCTTACTTTCTATGGTATCCGATAACGTATTCGTAGGAACGGTTTATATTAACGAAGCAAAAAATGCGCTAACCTCTGGAATCATTGGTCGTGAACAGTTCGACTTAATTGCGGTGGCAATTAATACCGGTACTAACTTACCTTCTGTTGCGACCCCAAACGGACAAGCAGCATTCTTATTCTTGCTCACCTCACCGTTTGCGCCGTTAATCCGACTCTCATACGGCAGAATGTTGTATATGGCATTACCTTATACCATCGTATTGTCGGTTGTCGGTTTCTTCACATTGGAATATTTACTTCCTCCGTTTACGGAGATTATGACAAATTGGGGCTGGATTATCAGTCGTTAACCTCTAAAAATCTCCCCGCTTTTGGGGAGATTTTTTTACGAAAACTGAGTAAAATCAGGTACAATATCCATACCATTCAGACTAAAGGAATTCTTATGCTCAGCTATTTCAAACAACTCTCATTAAGCCGTACCGCATGGCTATTACTTGCTGTTATTGCTTTTGCTCTTGAGACAACAGGCATTTATTTCCAATATGGAATGGGATTAGTTCCTTGTGTCATGTGTGTCTATGAGCGTCTTGCGATTTTAGGACTTATCATTGCCGGTTTACTTGGTTCGATCTCCCCTCGTTTTTTTCTTACTCGTTGGCTTGCTTTATTCATTTGGGGCTTCAGTGCCTTTAAAGGGCTTGCATTAGCCGTCAAACACCATGATTATCAAACCAATCCGTCTCCTTGGAATCAATGTGAATTTAAACCGGAATTTCCACAAACAATGCCGTTTGATCAATGGTTCCCAAGCATTTTTGCCCCTGGTCCAATAAATTGTAATGAGAAACAATGGGAAATGCTTGGCTTAGGCATGCCGGAATGGCTTATCGTTGCCTTCGCAATGTTCGCACTTGCTTTTGTTATCGTACTCATCAGCCAATTCAAACGAGCTAAACCACAATATCGTAGCGTATTCAGATAACCTACAAGCGGTCGAATTTTTGCAAAATTTTGCATAAATCAGACCGCTTTCTTATAACTATAATAAGGAAACACAATGTCAAATTTCTCTCAACTGGAAACCAAATTTGTCCATGCTGGACGCAAATCTCGTTATACCCAAGGTTCTGTGAATCCTGTCGTTCAACGCGCCTCCTCTTTAGTGTTTGACTCGGTTGCACAAAAAAAGAATGCCACTCGCAATCGCTATAAAGGCGAATTATTTTACGGCAGACGAGGCACCCTAACCCACTTCGCTCTCCAAGATGCAATGTGTGAATTAGAAGGCGGAACCGGCTGTTATCTTTATCCGTGCGGAGCGGCTGCCGTAACCAATTCCATTTTGGCTTTTGTCTCGCAAGGCGATCACATATTAATGACCGGTGCGGCTTATGAACCGACTCAAGATTTTTGTAACGTTATCTTAAAAAATATTGGTATAAGCACTACGTATTACGATCCACTTATCGGCGAGGGGATTCGTGGGTTAATTCAACCGAATACCAAAGTATTATTTTTAGAATCGCCAAGCTCACTAACAATGGAAGTACCGGATATTCCGACTTTGGTTCGAGTCGCTCGTGAAATCAATCCGAATATCGTGATTATGATCGATAACACTTGGGCGGGCGGCGTGCTTTTCCCTGCACTTGAATTCGGGATTGATATTTCGATTCAGGCAGGTACTAAATATTTAGTCGGTCACTCAGATGTGATGATTGGTACGGCGGTATCTAATGCTCGCTGTTGGGATCAACTTCGTGAACGTTCATATTTAATGGGGCAAATGGTAGATGCGGATTCCGCTTATACTACCGCACGAGGCTTACGCACGCTTGGCATTCGTTTAAAAGAACATCAAGAACGTTCAATTCAAGTAGCACAATGGCTGGCACAACGTCCGGAAGTAAAAGCGGTCTTCCACCCTGCTTTACCAAGTTGCCCGGGACACGAATTTTTCAAACGAGATTTTAAAGGTGCAAGCGGTCTGTTTTCATTCGAACTTAACCAAAAGTTAAACGATGAACAATTAGCTAACTTTTTAGATCACTTTGAATTATTTACTATGGCTTATTCTTGGGGTGGCTTTGAATCACTGATTTTAGCCAACCAACCGGAAGAAATCGCTCGTATCCGTACAGCCATCGAAAGAAAACTTAGCGGTACACTGATTCGTATCCACGTCGGTTTAGAAGCGGTTGAAGATCTGATTGCCGATTTAGAAAAAGGCTTTGAACGTTTAAAATAAGCGTAACAAGCGGTCAAATTTACAGAAAAATTTACAATTCTTATCTAAAAACAAAAGGCTATCTTTCGATAGCCTTCTTTATATCTCTAATGGTTAACTAAGCAATTTATTCATACGTTTGATAAATGCTGCTGGGTTTTCTAATGAACCACGTTCTGCAAGCAATGCTTGTTCAAACAATAATTCAATCCAATCATTGAATTCTGTTTCATCAGTAAGATCTGCTATTTTCTTAACCATACGATGATCCGGATTTATCTCAAATGTATATTTCACTTCCGGTGCTTTTTGTCCCATTGCTGCAAACAGTTTTGCCATCTGCGTAGTCATTTCATCATTGTCAGTAGAAACGATCGCTGGAGTATCGGTTAAGCGATGAGTTAATACCACTTTTTTCACACGGCCACCAAAATAGCTTTGCGCACGTTCAAGGAAAGATCCGAATTCCGCTTGTTGTGCTTTTTGGCTTTCTTCTTGTTCCTTATCAGCAAGATCGCCTAAATCCAGATCCGATTTTGTGATACTTTGCAACGGTTTACCATCAAATTCAGTTAAATGACCAACTACCCATTCGTCAATACGATCAGATAATAACAGCACTTCAATGCCTTTCTTATTGAACAGTTCAAGGTGCGGACTATTTTTCGCTGCCACATAGTTATCAGCGGTTAAGAAATAAATCGCTTTCTGGCCTTCTTTCATTCTGCCAACATAATCCACCAAACTTACTGTTTGTTCGCTAGAATCAGTTTGAGTTGAAGCAAAGCGGAATAATAACGCAATTTGTTGTTTATTCGCAAAATCTTCACCAACACCTTCTTTTAACACTAAGCCGAATTCATTCCAGAAAGTTTGGTATTTAGCTTGATCGTCCTTCGCTAATTTTTCCAATAGTTGCAATGCACGTTTAGTCAACGCCGAACGTAATGAAGCGGTGACTTTATTTTCTTGTAAAATCTCACGTGAAACATTTAACGGCAAGTCATTCGTATCTAATAAACCTCGCATAAAACGTAGGTAATTCGGCATAAACACTTCCGCATCGTCCATAATAAATACACGTTGTACATAAAGTTTTAAGCCGTGTTTTTGATCACGATTGAACAAATCCCACGGTGCTTTTGCCGGTACATAAAGCAAGCTGGTATAATCTTGTTTACCTTCCACTTTATTATGCGCCCAAATAAGCGAATCATTGTAATCATGACTTAAATGCTTATAGAACTCTTGGTATTCTTCATCTGAAATTTCGGTTTTTGAACGAGTCCAAAGTGCTTGCGCTTTGTTAATTTTTTCCCATTTTTGACCACTTGCTTTGCCTTCGTCATCGTATGACGTGGTTTGGATTTCAACCGGTAAACCGATATGATCCGAATACTTACCAATAATTTCACGTAAACGCCATTCGCTTAAAAATTCTTTTTCATCCTCACGCAGATGTAAAATAACGTCCGTACCGCGTGTTACTTTCTCAATATCTGCTACCGTGTAATCGCCTTCACCGGCAGATTCCCACATAACGCCTTGCGCTTCACCCGCCGCACGCGTTTTCACCGTCACTTTATCTGCCACAATAAAAGCTGAATAGAAACCAACCCCGAATTGACCGATTAATTGGCTGTCTTTCGCTTGATCCGTACCTAACGAATTTAAAAACTCTTTGGTGCCTGATTTAGCGATCGTACCCAAGTGATCGATAACCTGTTCACGGTTCATACCGATACCGTTATCGCTGATAGTCAGTGTGCCTAAAGTTTCATCAAAGCTCACTCGTACACGTAATTCGCCGTCACCTTCATATAATGCAGGATTGGAAAGCGCTTTAAAACGCAGTTTATCCGCTGCATCAGACGCATTGGAGATTAATTCACGCAAGAAAATTTCTTTATTTGAATAAAGTGAATGGATCATCAATTGAAGCAGTTGTTTTACTTCTGATTGAAAGCCTCTTGTTTCTTGATTGGTACTCATTTTATCCCTCTTTTAATTTACAAAAAATAAGCGGAATTTCACCGCTTTCAAACGCTTTAGTAAATGGGGAAAAGTTGCTAACTTTTCAAGTTATAAGACCAAAGTTATTTTCTATTAAAAAATCCAATTCAATTGTTAAATTTTATCAAATCAATAGTTTTACAAAATAAAACCAATCAGTAATAATAATATTCATGCATCAAACCTATTAATATTCCAAGGTAATCATTATGTCTAAATGTCCATTCCATCATACATCATTAACAATGAACAACGGCGCGCCCATTGTCGATAACCAAAACAGTTTGACCGCAGGTCCGCGTGGTCCGTTGCTTGCCCAAGATTTATGGCTCAACGAGAAATTAGCCAATTTTGTGCGTGAGGTGATCCCAGAACGCCGTATGCACGCCAAAGGTTCGGGGGCGTTCGGTAAATTCACCGTGACCCACGACATTACCCAATACACCAAAGCCGCAATTTTCAGCGAAGTGGGCAAAGAAACCGAATTATTCGCCCGTTTTACCACCGTGGCAGGCGAGCGTGGGGCGGCGGACGCAGAGCGTGATATTCGTGGCTTTGCGGTGAAATTTTATACAGAGCAAGGCAACTGGGATTTGGTCGGTAACAACACCCCCGTGTTCTTCTTGCGTGATCCTCGCAAATTCCCTGATTTGAACAAAGCGGTGAAACGCGATCCTCGCACCAATATGCGTAGTGCCACCAATAACTGGGATTTCTGGACGCTCTTACCAGAGGCGTTCCACCAAGTGACCATCGTAATGTCTGACCGTGGGATTCCTGCTTCTTACCGCCATATGCACGGTTTCGGCTCACACACTTACAGCTTAATCAACGCCAATAACGAGCGTTTTTGGGTGAAATTCCACTTCCGCACGCAACAAGGTATTAAAAACCTCACCAACGAAGAGGCAGCCGCCATTATTGCCAACGACCGTGAATCGCACCAACGCGATCTCTACGAATCTATCGAAAAAGGCGACTTCCCGAAATGGACGCTTTACATTCAAGTAATGCCAGAAACTGAGGCGGAAAAAGTGAATTTCCACCCGTTCGACTTAACCAAAGTGTGGTCGAAAAAGGATTATCCGCTCATCGAAGTGGGGGTAATGGAATTAAACCGCAACCCTGAAAACTTCTTCGCCGATGTGGAACAATCCGCTTTCGCCCCAAGCAACTTAGTGCCGGGGATCAGCGTTTCGCCAGACCGTATGTTGCAAGCGCGCTTGTTCAACTATGCGGACGCACAACGTTACCGCTTAGGCGTGAACCATCACCAAATTCCAGTGAATGCCCCACGTTGCCCAGTGCATAGCAACGCCCGTGATGGTCAAGGTCGTGTGGACGGCAACTACGGTTCAACCCTACATTATGAGCCAAACAGTTTCGGTCAATGGCAAGAACAAGCCCAATTCGCCGAGCCACCACTCAAAATCAGCGGTGATGCTGCCCATTGGGATTACCGCCAAGACGATGCGGACTATTTCAGCCAACCGCGCGCCTTATTTAACTTGATGAGCGACAAAGAGAAACAAGCCCTCTTTACCAACACCGCCGCCGCAATGGGCGATGCGTTAGACTTCATCAAATACCGCCATATCCGTAACTGCTACTTCTGCGACCCAGCCTACGGCGAAGGCGTTGCCAAAGCATTAGGAATGACGGTCGCAGACGCCATGGCCGCCTATTCCAGCGACCCAGCAATGGGACAACCGGGGTTATTAAAACCTAACTTCTAATTTAGAAGTCACCAAATTAGCAAATGCAACTGTTCAAAAACCCGCGAGATAATCGCACACAGTAGTCCTCCTTACATAAATGCATTTGCTCTATCAAAGTCCTATCTATACGATAGGGCTTTTCTTTTGTTTGAAAAATCAATCTGCGTTAAAATCCCATCGTTTTTTTATTTTTAACAAAAAGGAAAGCTTTTGGAATATCGTTATTACATCACTACGGGAATTGCCATCCTTGTTTTACAATGCCTTGTTTTTAACTTTTCTCGTACTTTAGGTTGGTTATTTAACTTATCTCCTAAATCACGTAAGATCGTTACATTTATCAGCTATTTAGCCGCAAATGGGTTAGCAATTTTGACCGTCACACGAACATTTAACGGTTTTAGAATCACTGCGCTAATGCTCACTTTACTGCTGTTCGCATTATTCGTTAGCCTTGCTTGTGCGGTAATTTACCGCTTATTTAAAGGCAAACAAGCGGTCAATTTTGCCTTAAAAATTACCTATCCTTTCGCATTTTTCGGTATTGTTGGACTCGCCTTATATAACGCTTATACACCGAAAGTGGTGCATTATTCCGTGCAATTGGATAAACCGCTAGCTCAACCGCTACGTATTGGTGTAGCAAGTGATCTGCACTTAGGGCAATGGTTTGGCGCGAAACAATTAGATAAATTAGCGGAGATCTTTAATCAGCAAAATGTCGATCTGATTTTATTACCCGGCGATATTATGGACGATAATACCGATGCTTATGTAGCCGAAAATATGCAACCGCATTTAGCTAAGCTCAAAGCGCCTTTAGGGGTTTATGCCACTTTAGGTAACCACGATTTCTTCGGCAAACAGCAAGTGATTGCCACCGAAATTGAAAAAGCCGGTATCCAAGTACTATGGGATCAAGCGGTCGAAATTAACGGAAAATTTACCATTATCGGACGTAATGATGACCTCGTAAAAAACAGACCGAGTGCCGCTCAATTATTAACGGCGGTAAACTCGAATTTACCGGTATTTTTACTTGATCACCGTCCGACACAAATCGAACAACATTCGCAATTGCCGATTGACTTACAAGTATCCGGCCATACCCACAAAGGACAAATTTTTCCGGCAAATTTAATGACTAACGTGATTTATCGACTACACTATGGCTATGAAAAAATCGGTTTAGGTCATTATTTTGTCACCTCCGGTTACGGCTTTTGGGGTATCCCGATGCGGCTCGGCACCCAATCGGAAGTCTTTATTATTGATGTGAAAGGTAAATAACCTTAGTTTTTTTATGCAAACCCCTGAATTGATTTTCAGGGGTTTATTTTTTTACATTTCTCGAATCGTCCTATCTTCAATCACTTATCTTTTGTCAATATCCTTTTACAAAATTTTCTGCTTGCACATGCCCCAATAAAACAATATCTTGTATACAAGAACCTCAAAACCACAACATATAGTGGTCAAATAATAAGATAAAAGGAGACACATTTTATGCAGAAAACATTGATGGTAACCAAACGTAGCGGTCAACAAGAGCCGTTTGATTTGGACAAAATTCATCGTGTCATCACTTGGGCTGCCGAGGGTTTACAGAATGTATCGGTATCACAAGTGGAACTGAGCGCCCATATTCAGTTTTATCAAGGTATTCGTACCGCCGATATTCACGAAACTATCATCAAAGCTGCCGCTGATTTAATCAGTACCGAAACGCCGGATTACCAATATCTTGCTGCGCGTTTAGCGATGTTTCATCTGCGTAAAAAAGCCTACGGGGACTTCACCCCTCCTCATTTATTCACTCATATTAAAAAGCTGGTTGCACTCGGTAAATACGATCAAGCACTGTTAACCGACTATACCGAACAAGAATGGCAGTTAATGAATGAGTTTCTCATACACAGCCGAGATATGGATTTTTCTTATGCGGCGGTCAAACAGCTCGAAGGAAAATATTTAGTCCAAAATCGAGTGACCGGAGAGATCTATGAGTCGGCACAATTCTTATATCTTTTAGTGGCAGCCTGCTTGTTTTCGAAATATCCGAAAGCCACTCGTTTGGATTATGTAAAACGCTTTTACGATGCGACTTCAACTTTCAAAATTTCATTACCGACCCCGATTATGTCAGGGGTAAGAACACCGACTCGTCAGTTTAGTTCTTGCGTATTGATTGAATGCGGTGATAGTTTGGATTCAATCAATGCCACTTCTGCTGCGATCATTAAATACGTTTCACAACGTGCGGGCATTGGCATTAACGCCGGTGCAATCCGTGCGTTAGGCAGCCCGATTCGTCAAGGAGAAGCTTTCCACACCGGTTGCATTCCGTTTTATAAGCATTTCCAAAGTGCGGTGAAATCTTGCTCTCAAGGCGGTGTGCGTGGCGGCGCTGCAACGGTTTACTACCCGCTATGGCACTTAGAAGTAGAAAGTTTATTGGTGTTAAAAAACAATCGAGGTGTGGAAGACAACCGCTGTCGTCATATGGACTATGGTGTACAGCTCAATAAGCTAATGTATCAACGCTTAATTAAGGGAGGCGAAATCACCTTATTCAGCCCGTCTGATGTCGATGGTTTGTATGAAGCGTTTTTTGCTGATCAAGAAAAGTTCGAACAACTTTATCTGCAATATGAGCAAGACCCGAGCATTCGTAAACGCAGTGTGAAAGCGGTTGAGTTATTTTCACTGCTCATGCAAGAACGCGCTTCAACCGGCCGCATTTATATTCAGAATGTCGATCATTGCAATACGCATTCACCGTTCAATCCGCAAGTCGCACCGATCAAACAATCAAATTTATGTTTAGAAATCGCATTACCGACCAAACCGCTGAACGATATTAACGATGAAAATGGGGAAATAGCACTCTGTACGCTTTCAGCATTTAACTTAGGTAAGTTGCAAAATTTAGATGAATTTGAACCGCTTGCTGATTTAGTAGTTCGAGCGTTAGATGCCCTATTAGATTATCAAGATTATCCGGTGAAAGCGGCAAAACATGCGGCCTTAGCTCGCCGTTCTCTTGGCATTGGTGTGATCAATTACGCTTATTACTTAGCGAAAAATGGCGTGCGTTATTCAGACGGTTCTGCCAATGCGCTTACTCACAGAACCTTTGAAGCGATGCAATATTATTTACTGAAAGCCTCGCTCAATTTAGCCAAAGAACAAGGTGCTTGTAAGTTATTCGACGAGACTAGCTATGCTCAAGGTATTTTACCGATTGATAGCTATAAAAAAGAATTGGATAACCTCACAATAGAACCACTGTATTATGATTGGGAAAGCTTGCGTGCAGAAATCAAGCAATTCGGTTTACGTAACTCAACCTTAAGCTCGCTAATGCCGTCAGAAACTTCCTCGCAAATTTCCAATGCGACCAACGGCATTGAACCGCCGCGTGGCTACGTGAGTGTTAAAGCCTCAAAAGACGGCATCTTAAAACAAGTTGTGCCGGAATATGAAAAGCTCCGTTCACAATACGAGTTATTGTGGGATATCCCCGATATGAGCGGTTACTTACAGCTGGTCGGTATTATGCAGAAATTCATTGATCAGGCGATTTCGGCAAATACCAATTATGACCCGCAAAAATTTGAAGACGGCAAAGTGCCGATGAAACGCTTACTTGCCGATTTACTGACCGCTTATAAATACGGACTAAAAACACTCTATTACCAAAATACCAGAGACGGAGCGGAAGATTCCCAACAAGATTTAAATGACGGTTGTGCCGGCGGTGCCTGTAAAATTTAGTGTCTAGTCTGAATTTAACTAACCACGGAATACACGGGGAACACAGAAATAATTCGGAGAATGTAAGAACCACAGCGTGGCTCACTCAGCTGAAGGCTGAGCATAACCACGGTGGGCTACAAGCGGTTGAATTCGTGAAAAATTTTGCAAAACTGTCGCAAATTTAGGCAATGCAGGCTTATTAACATTTTTTCCCCTCTCCCTTATTTTTCTTCTGTACGAAGAAAAATCTGTCCCCTCCCACAAGAGGCGAGGGTAATTATTTAAAAAGGAGATAACATGGCATACACCACTTTCTCACAAAATAAAAATGATCAATTAAAAGAACCGATGTTTTTCGGGCAAAATGTGAATGTTGCTCGTTATGACCAACAAAAATATGAATTATTTGAAAAGTTAATCGAAAAACAACTCTCATTTTTCTGGCGTCCGGAAGAAGTTGATGTCTCGCAAGATCGTATCGACTACCAATCATTGCCGGAACATGAAAAACATATTTTTATCAGTAACTTAAAATATCAAACATTACTTGATTCCATTCAAGGTCGCAGCCCGAACGTAGCATTTTTGCCGTTAGTCTCGATTCCGGAACTAGAAACTTGGATCGAAACCTGGACGTTTTCCGAAACGATCCATTCACGTTCTTATACGCACATTATCCGTAATATCGTCAATGATCCGTCTATTGTGTTTGACGATATCGTGACTAACGAAGAAATTATTAAACGCGCGAAAGATATTTCTTGCTACTACGATGATTTAATTCGAGATTCGCAACTTTATACGCTCTACGGAGAAGGTTGTTATACGGTGGACGGCAAGCAATACCAAGTGACTTTACGCAATCTAAAACGCCAACTTTATTTATGCTTAATGAGTGTGAACGTGCTGGAAGCGATTCGTTTTTACGTATCGTTCGCTTGTTCTTTTGCGTTTGCCGAACGTCAGTTAATGGAAGGTAACGCTAAAATTATTAAATTCATTGCACGTGATGAATACCTCCATTTAACCGGCACACAAAATATGTTGAATATTATGGCATCCGGACAAGATGATCCGGAAATGGCACAAATTGCCGAAGAATGTAAACAAGAAGCTTATGAGCTTTTTGTTGCGGCGGCAGAACAAGAAAAAGAATGGGCTGCGTATTTATTTAAAGACGGTTCAATGATTGGTTTAAATGAAGATATTTTGGTGAAATATGTCGAATATATTACCAATATTCGGATGCAAGCGGTCGGATTACCCCGCCCTTTTGCCACCGCTTCAAATCCGATTCCTTGGATTAACGCTTGGTTGGTGTCTGATAACGTACAAGTTGCACCGCAAGAAGTCGAAGTAAGTTCCTATTTGGTTGGGCAGATCGATGCCAAAATTGATAGCAACGATTTTGATAATTTTGAACTCTAAATAAAAACAAGCGGTCGTTTTTCCGTGATTTTTGCAAAAAATGGAGAAAATTCGACCGCTTGTTTAGCCTATTTATCCGATGCTTTAGGCTCCGAGACGTTAGTACCTAAAAACTTACCAATTAATGCCTTACCTAAATCTGATTGGTTTAATCCTTCCAGTGTTGCAGCAATTTTAGTGCCGCCGGTCGAACTAAATAATTCACCTACGCGCTGAATGCCTTTATCCACTTTTTCATCATTAATGATAAATTTCATATCTGAATTTGAAAGCGCTTTCGCTTGTTCAATACCGATCGCCTGATTTGCTTCAATTTGACGAATACTGATCAAGTAGCTTTGATAACCTTCATTACCACCGATTTCTTTCGCTAATTCAATTTGACCGGATACTAATGAAATCTCCAGTTTTTGCTTCGCTTCCGCTTCTGCCGAACCGATTTTCGCAATACCTTGCGCTTCTTTATCTTTTGTTTCAAGCAATGCTTCAGCCGCTAAAAACGCTTTTTGTTTTTCACCTTCCGCGACTAAAATTTGATGTTGTTTTTCAGCTTCAGAATCAATAATCAACGCATTTTTATTCGCTTCCGCCTTAATTTCTTGCGTACGTTTTTCTTGATCCGCTTTCACAATTTCAACATCTTTGGCAATTTCCGCTTGTTTTACTTCCGCAACACGTTTGACTTCCATCTCGCGTTCTTTAGTGATTTTTTCTTGTTCTTTCACCAACTGTTGCGCTTGTTCGTTAGATACTGCCACTTCTCGTTGATTTTCTACCGTTTTTAAGCCAACTTCTTTTTCTGCTTCTTGGCGTTTTACATCCGCTTCTTTTTTCGCTTCAATTTCCGCAATTTGAGCTTCTTTTTGGTTACGAGCGACTTCAACACGGCTTTCCTTTTCAATAAAGGATTTTTTAATTTCCATAATATTGAAAATTACTTTTGAATTGCCGCTATCACGAATATCCATCAGTTCAATATTCTTAACCGGCTCAATCCCCCAATTTTTCAATTGCTCTTTGACCGCTTGGGTAAAATCATCGCCCAACTCCGAACGTACTTGTAAAATATCGTTTAAATTACGGCTTGAAAGAATCGAACGCACCGAACCTTGGATAATATCAACCAATTGAATATTCATATCATGGAAATCCGACACACGTTGTGCGGCAAGATTTGAATCGGACACACGGAAGAAAGCGGTAATATCCACCACAAAAGGTAAACGTTCTAAATCGTACGCTTCGTAGTTATCAATTTTGATTGAAAAGACAGAAACCGGCAGCACAATCGTACTCACACCAATCACCGGCAACCATGAAGGAAACGCATAATAAACGTTACCATTTCCGGTATCTTTACCATAAGAAGTGGTTTTTCCACCCGACTGTACAATGTGTACTTCATTAGTTTTCACCACTCGACGAAATAACAACGCAATCACTAATGAAAGTACCAAAATAGCAATCAGTGACACAGCGACTGCGATATAAATAAAATCCATACTTAGCCTCCTTCTGAAAGAATGAATCTTTATCAATTTACGCTATCAAGCGGTTAAATTCTAGAAATATTTTGCAAAAATTTATTTAACAGGCAATTTCCATTACAATAGGCATATTATTGTTAATGAAAGAATATCTTATGCGCATTCCAAGAATTTACCATCCTGAATTATTAGCGAATCAAACCAGTTGTATTTTAAGTGAAGATGCAACTAATCACGTTGGCCGTGTGTTACGTATGACAGAAGGCGATCAAATTATTTTATTTGACGGCTCAAACCATATTTTCCACGCCACATTACAAACGGTCGGAAAAAAGCAAATTATTGCAAAAATTGATGGTAGTGAATTGAATAATCGTGAATCCAATTTACCGATCCATTTAGGACAAGTGATTTCTCGCGGCGATCGGATGGAATTTACCATTCAAAAATCGGTTGAGTTAGGCGTAAAAACCATTACTCCGCTTTGGTCTGAACGCTGTGGGGTAAAACTTAACGATGAACGCCAAGACAAAAAACTACAGCAATGGCAAAAAATTGCGATTGCCGCTTGCGAGCAATGCGGACGTAATGAAATTCCTGAAATTCGCCCGATTATGAAACTGACTGACTGGTGTAAAGAACAAGATGACATGCTGAAATTAAATCTGCATCCTCGTGCGAAATACACCATTCGCCAGTTACCGAACGTGCCTGAAGCCGGTGTGCGTTTATTAATCGGCTCGGAAGGCGGCTTATCCGCTGAAGAAATCGCAATGACCGAAACCGAAGGCTTTACCGAAGTTTTACTCGGTAAACGCGTCCTGCGTACGGAAACCGCCTCACTTGCGGCAATTACCGCTCTACAGGTTTGTTTTGGAGATATTTAATGTTAGAAAATTTACAAGGCAAATTTTTGATTGCAACGCCGGAAATTGATGATGATTACTTTGATCGCACTGTGATTTATATCTGCGAACATAACAGTAACGGCGCAATGGGTTTAGTAATTAACACCCCGACTGATTTATCTGTTCTGGAATTGATTACCCGTATGGATTTCCAAATGGCGAATCAGCGTAATTATCATAAAGATCAAATGGTCTTAAGCGGCGGGCCAGTCAGCCAAGATCGTGGCTTTATTATTCACACCAAAACTGAACAAGAATTTTTACATAGTTATCGCGTGACTGATAATATTTTATTAACAACTTCCGGCGATGTGCTAGATAGCCTTGGTAAACCGGAAGCACCGGAAAAATTTATTGTCTGTTTAGGTTGTGCCACGTGGAAACCGGAACAACTCGAGCAAGAAATCGCACGTAATTACTGGCTGATTTCTGAAGCAAACGACAAAACCTTATTCGAAACCGGTTATTTAGAACGTTGGGTGGAAGCAAATGAAATGCTCGGTATTTCAGGGGTGTTAGCCCGTGCAGGCAGAGCCTAATGACGACTTAAGCAGCGGCCAAAAATAAACAATTTTTTGCAAAAGGATAATATGGCAAGAACAATTCTCGCATTCGATTTCGGTACTTACAGCATCGGTTGTGCGGTCGGACAAGATATTACCGGCACCGCACAGGGATTACCCTCTTTTAAAGCGCAAGACGGGATTCCGAACTGGGATCAAATTGAAAAAGTGATCAAAGAATGGCAACCGGAACGCTTAGTAGTTGGCTTACCGCTCAATATGGACGGCAGCGAACAGCCGCTCACCCAAAGAGCGAAAAAATTTGCTAATCGCTTAAACGGACGTTTTAATTTGCCGGTTGAGTTACAAGACGAACGCCTCACAACAGTATCAGCGAAAGCTGAAATCTTTGAACGAGGCGGTTACAAAGCCTTAAAAAAAGATAAAGTGGATTCGATTTCCGCCTGCTTAATTTTAGAAAGCTGGTTTGAAGCCCAATAAAAATAGTAAGACCGCTCATTTGAACAACGCAAATAAGCGGTCTAATTTTTGGATTTTTTTGCAAATCTAAGCCAAATGTTCTGTTCGGTTAAACTCAACTAATTCAGTCTTACCATTCTCAACGACCGCACGGTTAATTGCAGTGTTAATCACAAAACTGTGTTTGGTTTCGTCACGACACTCCGACCAATGTAAGCCTCGTAATACCGCTGTGAGAACGGTTAATGTCATACCGTGTGCAACAATTAATACGTTTTCATTATCTTGGTGCAATTGGGCAATTTGATTAAACACTTTAATCACTCGGTTATAAAGATCTTCGTAAGTTTCACCGCCATTGGTTTCCGCGCGATATTCTGCCGGTGTTTTTTTCATCGTCCAATATTCATCATTTGAGTGTAAATCTACCGATTTCGTGCCTTCCCAAAGCCCAAAATCAAACTCATTTAAACCGAAATGGTGAAAGTGTGGGATGTTCTTATCATTATTTTCCGCCAAAATATAATTAGCAGTATCTTGTGCACGTTTTTGCATACTGGAATAGGCAGCGGCAAATTTAACCTCTTTTAACGCTCTACCCGCTTTTTTTGCCCCTTCAATACCTTCTTCAACCAAAGGCGAATCACCTGAGCCTTGTAAGCGACCTTCTAAGTTCCAAACGGTTTTACCGTGGCGGACTAAATAAATGTTGAGTGCCATATTCAATTCCTTGTTAAAATAGCCAAAATTTATCGGAGTATAGCAAAAAATGACTGAAAAATTGACTATTTGCTTCCAACATCACGACTTTGTTGTGATTGATAAACCGGTCGGCGTGAGTGTACACAAAGACGAGGAAGCAGTCGGATTAACCGAAAAACTCGCCAAACAATTACAAGTGAAGCAAGTGTGGCTGGTACATCGCTTAGATAAAGTCACATCCGGCTTATTAATTTTCGCTTTGAACAAACAAGCTGCCGTGTGCTTTTACCACCTGTTTGAACAACATAAGATCGAAAAAACCTATTGGGCGTTGAGCGATCAAAAACCGAAAAAGAAACAAGGTAAAATTAGCGGTGATATGCAAAAAAGCCGTAACGGTGCATGGAAACTGTGCCATAGCAAACAGAATCCAGCCGTTACCCAATTTAGTTCACATTCAGTTAAACCGCATTTACGCCATTTTATTTTGCAACCAAAAACCGGCAAAACACATCAATTAAGGGTGGCAATGAAAAGCTTAGGTAGCCCGATTTTAGGCGATCAACTTTATGCCGGCACAGAAGCGGATCGGGTGTACTTACATGCTTACCAGCTAAAATTTGATTATCAAGGCGAATCTTTTTGTATCCAAAGCTCACCGACAAGCGGTCAATCTTGGGCAAAAATTTGCAGTGCTGAATCTGTAAAAAATATTTAATTCTATAATTTTATACATCATAACTTATCAAACAGAGGATTTTATGAGCTTATTTGAAGCAAGTTTGATTATCTTATTACTGATTATTGCCAGTGCGATTATCTCATCTTCAGAAATCTCTCTTGCCAGTGCAAGAAAGCTGAAATTGCAGGCAATGATTAACGAAGGAGACTTTCGAGCCGAAAAAGTATTAAAGCTCCAAGAACAGCCGGGACGCTTTATTACCGTAGTACAAATCGGCTTAAATATGGTAGCAATTCTTGGCGGTGTGGTCGGCGAAAGTGCGATCAATCCTTATTTTAGTGAATTACTTGCAAAATATACGCAAGCGGAATGGGTTGATAGTGCAGCATCTTGGATTGCCTTTATCATTGTTACCTCGGCATTTGTCCTCTTCGCAGACTTAATGCCGAAACGTATTGCGATGACATACCCGGAAAAAGTAGCAGTGCGAACCATCGGCATTATGATGTTTTGTATTGCATTATTTAAGCCGCTCGTGCTGTTTTTCGATTGGATTGCCAACACGTTATTTAAGTTATTTCACGTTTCTACTGTTCGCCAAGACAATATGACTTCCGAAGATATTGTAGCGGTGGTTGATGCGGGGGCGAAAGCCGGTATTTTAAAAGCACAAGAGCATTACCTCATTGAAAATGTGTTTGAAATGCAGGAACGCCGTGTAACATCAACGATGACTACCCGTGAAAATATTGTGTTTTTAAATCGCACCGATAACCGAGAAAAAGTGCTGGAAACATTGGGTGAAGATCCCTATTCCAAAGTGCTGATCTGCGATGATGGATTGGATAAAATTTTAGGTTATATCGAAACGCACGATCTACTGACGCAGTATCTAAAAAACGATAACGTGTCGCTAACGGATGCGAAACTACTGAAAAAATCGCTTTTTATTCCGGATACGTTGTCACTTTACGAAGTATTAGAGCTGTTTAAATCCGCCGGTGAAGATTTTGCCGTTATCGTAAACGAATACGCACTAGTTGTGGGAATTCTGACTCTCAATGACGTAATGAGTATCGTGATGGGTGAATTAGTTTCAACCGAAGAAGAACAAATTGTCCGCCGAGATGAAGATTCGTGGTTAATTGACGGTGCTACACCACTCGAAGACGTGATGAAAGCGTTAGAAATCGAAAGCTTCCCGAATGCGGAAAATTATGAAACTATCGGTGGTTTTATGATGTATATGTTACGCAAAATCCCAAAGAAAACCGATTTTGTTCTTTATGATCAATATAAATTCGAAATTATTGATACCGAGAATTTTAAAATCGACCAATTAATGGTATCTTTCCGTAAAGATATCGCAAACTAGCATAGTGAAAAAGCTCCGACTTAATCGGAGCTTTTCTATTACCAGTGATGGCGATGTCTGTGATAGCCGTAACCAATGCCAATGCTTGGATAAATCACAGGCTCTCTTACAACCTGTCTGACTACTTTCGGACGCTTATCGCTTTGATTAAGCGGTTCATCTGCTTCAATCTGATTAGCAACACGTTGCTTTTGCTTTTCAGAAACAGTATTCCCGCTTGCCACACGCTGTTGGTATTCCACAACTGTTTGCATATCCATCGGAACCGTACTTTGTTGCTCGGGTGCAGAACAAGCTGCTGCAACGAAAGGCAACGCAAGTAACATTACTTTTTTCATTATTTTTCCTCTTTGTAAAAATAAGCGAGAATTAGACCGCTTGTATGCCTTTTTTATCCCTACGCTTACGCATTTTTTCTAAGATCATACGCATAAAATAAGGCATTTGCTTGATCGGTTTAATGATAATTTCGTCCTCTAACGGCTGCTGTTCTAACGCCAAATACATACTCAATACCGTATAAACATCAACATTATGTTGATTCTTAAAGAAATTCATCAAACGATACTTTTCTATCTTCATCTGTAATGAATTTGCAATATTTTGGTATTTTTCGACCACTTGCAAACTCAGATTCACATTACTGATTACAATGAATACGGGGAGTTGCGGATGGCTTGTGGCAAATTCCCAAGCTGATGCTAATTTCTGTTCCGCCAATATTTTAGCGGATTGGAACCTTTCTTTCGTCCAAATATATTCATTGTTTTCATATAGAAATTGATCGTTTTCAATATGAAACACTTTACCGCTCGGAAAACGCAGCTCAAATTCAGCAATTTGTTGCTTAGCAAACGTTGATTTACCCGAACCGGAATGCCCTCGAATAATGATTAATTTTCGCATCATATAAAAAAGGACGCCCAAAGGCGTCCTAATCTCTATTCTTTAAAATTAAAGAGCAGATTTTGCTTTTTCAACTAAAGCTGCGAATGCAACTTTGTCGAATACAGCGATGTCAGCTAAAATCTTACGGTCAATTTCAACAGAAGCTTTTTTCAAGCCATTGATGAATTTGCTGTAAGATAAACCGTTTTGACGTGCTGCAGCGTTGATACGTGCAATCCATAATTGACGGAATTGACGTTTACGTTGACGACGGTCACGGTAAGCATATTGACCAGCTTTAATTACAGCTTGGAATGCAACGCGATAAACACGTGAACGCGCACCATAATAACCTTTAGCAGCCTTAAGAACTTTCTTATGGCGTGCTCTTGCAATAACACCACGTTTTACACGAGCCATTATTAAATCTCCTAATGTATATAATTAACTAAAATTCACTAAAGTACGTTTAACTTGACTCAACGCTTATGCGTATGGTAAGCACGCTACTACTAATACTTGGTCTGCTTTCGCTACCATTGATTTGTGGCGTAAGTGACGTTTACGTTTAGTGGTTTTCTTAGTCAAAATATGACGTAAGTGAGATTGTTTACGTTTGAAACCGCCTGAAGCTGTTTTCTTGAAACGCTTAGCAGCACCACGTACTGTTTTAATTTTAGGCATTGTTTTATAAACTCCGCATTGTTTTACATAATACACAATAATTAGGCGAAAAATGCAATTATCGCTAATCATATTTCTACTTGGAAAGCGCTAATTATCTCGAAAGAGCGTTACCGCTCATAAGCTTTGCAGCTTAAAAAGCAAATCAGGCTGCGAAATGTGCCTGTAGATCGCTTTTGTTTCTCTTTTTTACAAAAGAGAAAACGGACGGATTTTATAGGATCCGCCCGTTTTATGCAAGAATAAATTATTTTTTCTTCGGTGCAATAACCATTACCGCTTGGCGACCTTCAAGTTTGCCTGGTGCTGATTCAACTACTGCCACTTCAGCCGTATCTGTTTTAACACGTTCTAAAACGTCTAAACCGATATCTTGGTGTGCCATTTCACGACCACGGAAACGAACGGTAATTTTAACTTTATCGCCGTCTTCTAAGAAACGTAAAATGCTACGTAACTTAATTTGATAATCGCCATCGTCTGTACCAGGGCGGAATTTAATTTCCTTCACTTGTACAACTTTTTGCTTTTTCTTCTGCTCTTTTGCAGCTTTTTCTTTTTCGTAGATGAACTTACCATAGTTCATAATACGACAAACCGGCGGTTCTGCATTAGGGCTGATTTCAACTAAATCTAATTCAGCATCTTCCGCTCTCGCCAAAGCATCTTGAATTGATACGATACCAACTTGTTCACCATTTTCATCAGTTAGGCGAACTTCCTTCACGCCACGAATTTCATCATTAAGACGATGTGCGCGATTCGACTGAACACGTTTTACAGGTTTAATAGTATTATTCCTTCTTGTAAGTTTTACTCTGAAATCGACTGCTGAGCAGAAGACTAAAATTTATCACGCCCAAAATCTAAATTAATTAGAGGGCAAACGGCTGGATTCTAAAAGATATTAACGTGTTATGCAATAGTACGCATAAAAATAATCGATATTAACTTAGTTAGACTAAGGTAATATAAGCTCTTAGTGCACTAAGAGCTTATATAATATACAACTATTTTTTAACTTCTGGTTTTCCATATGAAGGATGGCGAGGACCAACTAATAACCCACCATTTCTTCCCAAATGAACCAAAGAACTCATTGCAGAAGCTGAAACTTCATAGCCTTTATCTTTTGTTGTATCTATCACTTGACTAACAGCTGCTTTAACTAATGCAACTAAAGCGCCGTCATTACTATGCGTAGATCCTTCAGCAAAACGACCTGTACCTTCCCAAAGTGTTTTACCTGTTTTAAGGTCAACTAATTTCCCTTCCAGTTCTACTTCTGTAACACTATCGAAAACTTTATAGCTTGTACCGTATTTATCCACATTTATGTATAAAATACTATCGGCACCAAAAATATCATATATTTTCTTAATGTTCGCACTTCGAATTGCATTACCGTCCGTTAAACCATTTTGTTTAAACACTTCATCCACAAGTGATACAGGATAAACATAATAGCCTAATTCCGCTAAAGGATAAGTCGCTCTCGCTAACACACTTGTGTCTGCCTTAACATCCACAGAATTATTTACAGGTAGTACAACCAATATTGACTTTGGCTTACTTTCTTTCAAGGCACTGTAGTCATAAGAAGGCATCTGTTGATTAGCACATCCAGATAAGAGCAAAATACCTGAAAGTAACATTAATAACTTTTTCATTTTACTTATCCTTATTTCTTACGTTGTAAATATTGCATGAATGTTTTGCTTTCAGGGAACAATTGTTGCTCTTGAATAAAGGCATTTTGTGCTTCTGCTGTTTTCCCTTGCTTTAATAAAACAAGCCCTAAATGTCCATATACCCCAGGTGCAACCGGTTTATTCGCATCTTTTGCCATTTTAATAATTTCATTAAAACCGTTTTCTTGCTTAACAAAATCATTCGGCTCATTGTAATAACTATAAATGATATCCGAATAATTACCCCAATAATATTGAGTATTTACTGATTTTGAAGAACAAGCGGATAAAATCATTGCCATTAGAGCAAATGTTATTACGTTTACCTTCTTCATTGCTACTCCTTATTTAGCTGGGGTCCAGTGTCCGGCTTCAATTCCATTTACTAAATTATTTACCGCTTCTCGAATAGCTAAATCTAACACTTTGCCATTTAAGGTTGAATCATAACCTGCAGTACCGCCAAAACCTAAAACCTCGCGATTCGATAAGTTATATTCGCCTGCACCTTGCACTGAATAAGCCACTTCCGATGTATTTACATTCACAACATTAAGAGTCACTTTTGCATAAGCAACTTGCTCTTTGCCACGACCTAAAATACCAAACAATTGGTGATCACCAACTGTCTTACGACCAAACTCTGTTACATCTCCCGTAATTACATAAGTAGCACCTTTGAGCTTTTGTTTTTGCCCTTTAATCTTAGCTTCGGTAGCCGCTTCACTCATATTGGTTCGATCAAGTACAGAAAAACGCCCTGTTTGTTGTAAATGGGAAACAAGAATAGTTTTTGATTGATTACCTAGCTGATCTTGCCCATCTGAAAACACGCCATTTTGAAAGCTAGATTTATTATCAAACTTACCAACCGAAATAGCCGATTTTACACCGTGATAATTTGCAGCTGTACTTGCTGCCTGTGTGACTGTTGGCGCAATAACTCTAGAACCCTCAGTTGCACAACCAGTTAAACCAAGTGCCGCAACACATAATGTAGTCATTAGTAATTTTTTCATTTATAATCCCTTTTGGTTAGATGTAAAGCCTTTCGGGATTCTAGCATATCAAAAAAACCTTTTAAACATACAAAATTGACTTAAATAAAAAGGACACAAAAAAAGCGGTCAAATTTGACCGCTCTTTTACAAATGATGAAATTACTCTTCGCCTAATAATTTAAGTTCACGAGCTTTCACTTGGTTTTTGAGGATTTCAACAAATTCTTCAATGGTGAATGTGCCTAAATCCGCGCCTTTACGGGTACGCACCGATAATTTGCCCGCTTCGATTTCTTTATCGCCGCACACAAGCATATAAGGTACGCGACGTAAGGTGTGTTCACGTACTTTAAAGCCGACTTTTTCATTACGTAAGTCTGATTTCGCACGGATACCCGCATCAGATAACGCTTTCGTTACTTTCTGTACATAGTCAGCTTGACTATCGGTAATGTTCATTACCACTGCTTGAGTCGGCGCTAACCACGTTGGGAAGAAGCCAGCGTATTCTTCGGTAATGATACCGATAAAGCGTTCGATAGAACCTAAAATCGCACGGTGAATCATAACCGGTGTACGGCGACCGTTATCTTCCGCCACATAAGACGCATCTAAACGACCCGGTAATGCGAAGTCTAATTGGATCGTACCGCATTGCCATTCACGATCTAAACAGTCACGTAATGCAAACTCAATTTTCGGACCGTAGAATGCACCCTCTCCTTCTTGAATTTCATAGCTTAAGCCGTTTGCGGTTAAAGCTTTCGCTAAGCCCTCTTCTGCACGATCCCACATTGCATCATCACCGATACGATTTTCAGGACGGGTTGAAAGTTTCACTTGAATGTTGCTGAAACCGAATGTGCTGTAGATGTCATACACCATACGAATACAGCTGGTTACTTCAGATTCAATTTGATCTTCAGTACAGAAAATATGCGCATCATCTTGAGTAAAACCACGTACACGCATTAAGCCGTGTAATGAACCAGACGGCTCATTACGGTGGCACGAACCGAATTCCGCCATACGGATCGGTAAGTCACGGTATGATTTTAAACCTTGATTGAAAATTTGAACGTGACCCGGGCAGTTCATCGGTTTGATTGCGTATTCACGATTTTCAGACTGCGTAGTGAACATTAAATCCGCATAATTTTGCCAGTGACCAGTACGCTCCCAAAGCACTCTGTCCATCATAAACGGACCTTTCACTTCTTGGTAATCGTACTCTTTTAATTTGGTACGTACGAAAGTTTCGAGCTCACGGAAAATCGTCCAACCGTCATTGTGCCAGAACACCATACCCGGTGCTTCTTCTTGCATATGGTATAAATCTAACGCTTTGCCGATACGGCGGTGGTCACGTTTTGCCGCTTCTTCTAAACGAGTTAAGTATTCCGTTAATTGTTTTTTATCTGCCCAAGCCGTACCGTAAATACGTTGCAACATTTTGTTTTTGCTGTCGCCACGCCAGTATGCACCCGCTACTTTTTGTAATTTGAAGTGGTGGCAGAAACGCATATTTGGTACGTGCGGACCACGACACATATCAATATATTCTTCGTGGTGATATAACGCTGGCGTTGCAGTACGTTCGATATTTTCATCTAAAATCGCCATTTTGTACGGTTCGCCACGTTTTTCAAACGTATCACGCGCTTCTTGCCAGCTCACGCGTTTTTTCACCACATCATAGTTGGTTTTAGCCAGCTCAAGCATACGCTTTTCAATTGCATCTAAATCTTCTTGTGTGAGCGAGCGGTCTAAATCCACATCATAATAGAAACCGTTGTCGATTGTCGGACCAATCGCCATTTTTACATCCGGGAATAATTGTTTGATCGCATGACCTAATAAGTGCGCACATGAGTGACGAATGATTTCTAAACCGTCTTCATCTTTTGCGGTAATAATTTCAAGTGAACTATCTTCAGAAATAATGTCGCACGCATCACGGCGTTCGCCGTTTACACGACCGGCAATCGTTGCTTTCGCTAAGCCTGCACCGATTGATTGCGCAACTTCCATTACAGAAACGGGATTATCGAATTGGCGTTGTGAGCCGTCTGGTAAAGTGATAATAGGCATTTTTATATCCTTGTTACAGTGGTCACCCATACGAGAGGTGACTTGTTGGTTTAAAAATAAAAACCGCTGACAAGCGGTTTGATTTGAATCTTTTTTTACAATTTGTTTTACATCACCCCAACCATGGATGAATAGCAAAACGGGCGAATTTTATCACAAAATCTCAACAAGCGGTCTGATTTCACGCTCAATTTGCAAAATTTCTCTGAAAATAGACCGTTTGTTGTACGCACTTCATAAAAAGATATTACGCTCTCAGCTTCTTATGTGTAGTAACAAGCGGTCATTTTTTATAAATTTTTTACATATCTTATCGGTGAAAAAAAGGATAGAATTAAGCAATTCTTATTTTGTGAGTAAAAAAGATGAAATCTGTAGAACGATTTTTTGAATGTATTGCGATTGTAGGTAAACCTCGTCACGATATTGCTTTAGAGACGCATTTAGCCGTTTATAATTGGTTGAAAGATCGCCGTTATGATGTGTTGTTAGAAAAAAATATTGCTCGTCAGCTCAATCTTCCAGATGGCAAAAGTTTAGAAGAAATCGGTCAGCAAGCCAATCTGGTCATTGTTATCGGTGGGGACGGTAATATGCTCGGTATGGCTCGTCAATTAGCAAAATATCGCGTTCCGCTGATTGGGATTAACCGAGGAAACTTAGGTTTTCTGACGGATATTGCGCCGCAATCCGCTTTCGAGCAATTACATAATTGTATTGAGCGTGGAGAGTTTGTGATTGAAGAACGCTTCTTACTCGAAGCTCGTATTGAGCGTAACGGCAAAATTATTGCAACCAATAATGCCTTGAACGAAGTGGTGATTCACCCAAGCCAAGTGGCTCGCATTATTGAATTTGAAGTGTATATTGACGGTAAATTTGCATTCTCACAACGTTCGGACGGCTTAATTATTAGTACGCCGACGGGTTCGACAGCCTATTCATTATCTGCGGGTGGTCCGATTTTAACGCCGAATATGAATGCGATCGCATTAGTACCGATGCACCCGCACACGCTTTCTTCCCGACCGTTAGTGATTGATGGAGACAGCCAAATCTCTTTACGCTTTGCGCAATATAATCAACCTAGCTTGGAAGTAAGTTGTGACGGTCAATACGATCTACCTTTTACACCGGAAGATCGCATCATTGTTACCAAAAGTCCGGATACCTTACATTTATTGCATCTTAACAACTATAACTATTTTACTGTGCTTGGCTCTAAGCTTGGCTGGTCCAGTAAATTATTTTAGCTCCTATTCATCTCAGCACTCCATGAGTGCCTTTTTTATTTGCAAATAATTGTCTAAATTCAACCGCTTATCCAGATAATATGAATAATATTCATCATTAACACAAACCAATATGCAATTGTTTTGTTAAAAAGCACTATCATAGAGCATAATAAATGTGTAGAATGCTTGTAAAACGGATTGCGCAAACGTTTGCTTAATTTTCTTTACTAGCACACAGAGGACTTTCATATGTTTACAGCAAACATGAACATTCAAGATTACGACCCTATTTTATGGCAAGCGATTGAAAACGAAAATCGCCGTCAGGAAGAGCATATTGAGTTAATTGCTTCGGAAAACTATGCAAGTCCTCGAGTAATGCAAGCACAAGGTTCACAATTCACCAATAAATATGCGGAAGGTTATCCCGGTAAACGTTACTACGGCGGTTGTGAATATGCGGATATCGTTGAGCAATTAGCCATTGATCGTGCCAAACAATTATTTGGTGCGGATTATGTTAATGTGCAGCCACATTCAGGTTCTCAAGCGAATGCCGCTGTTTATGGTGCATTAATTCAACCGAACGATACCATTTTAGGTATGGACTTAGTTCACGGTGGCCATTTAACTCATGGTGCAAAAGTTAGCTTCTCAGGCAAAATTTATAATTCAGTACTCTACGGTATCACTGCCGAAGGCTTAATTGATTATGAAGATGTACGCCAAAAAGCGCTTGAATGTAAACCGAAAATGATTGTTGCCGGTTTCTCGGCCTATTCACAAATCGTAGATTGGGCAAAAATGCGTGAAATTGCCGATGAAGTCGGCGCATATTTATTTGTCGATATGGCTCACGTTGCAGGTTTAATTGCAGCCGATTTATATCCGAATCCACTACCGCATGCTCACGTTGTAACAACCACAACTCATAAAACACTTGGTGGCCCTCGCGGCGGTTTGATTCTTTCTGCCTGTGGCGATGAAGAAATTTATAAGAAACTTCAATCTTCGGTGTTCCCGGCGAACCAAGGCGGCCCTTAGTGCATATTATTGCGGCAAAAGCGGTCTGCTTTAAAGAAGCGCTAGAGCCTGAATATAAAGTCTATCAACAAAACGTAATTAAAAATGCGAAAGCAATGGTAGAAGTATTCAAACAACGTGGTTACGATGTTATTTCAAACGGTACGGAGAACCATTTATTCTTAGTCAGCTTCATTAAGCAAGGTAAAACTGGTAAAGCGGCAGACGCAGCTTTAGGTAAAGCGAATATTACGGTAAATAAAAATGCCGTGCCAAATGATCCACAAAAACCATTTATCACTTCAGGGATTCGTGTCGGTACACCATCAGTTACTCGTAGAGGCTTTAACGAAGCGGATGTACGTGAATTAGCCGGCTGGATGTGTGATGTGTTAGATGCTATGGGTACGGAAAATGAAGAAAGCGTCATTGCCGCAACCAAACAAAAAGTATTAGCAATTTGCGCACGTTTGCCGGTTTATCCCAAATAATCTCTTTAAACAAGAAGCCCTATTCGGGGCTTCTTATCCAATAGACCCTGCAACTTTTTTATTTATCCTCCGATTTAAAAAGCGATAACCGTTATTTCTTACTTACGACTAAACAATTAATATCCTAAAGTTTTAATAAGGGGTGGATAATTTAATAATCAATGTTCTATTTCAATTCATTCTTTTCAAAAAATTCTCTTAATTTTTTACTAGCAATTCCACTATTTTCATTTCTTAAGATTTTTTTAAGATCTTTTTGCTTTAATACCTACATCAACAAGGTACAGACCTTTAACTTCAAACTTATTTTTAATCTTTGCTGGACGGATTATCTGCCCAGCATTAACTAACCATAGCAAGGAGCTCAATATGAAAAAATTAACTGTAATTTCGACTCTTTTTACTGTAGCAGTACTTACAGCTTGTTCTCAATCAACACCTCAAAGTCAAGTTTTGGGAGCTAAGACTGAAAATTCAGCGAATAGCGAGAACGTTATTATCTCTGAAAATGACGTTCTAATCCAAGTAGATGATGAGTCTATTTCCGCTAACTCTGCGGATGATATTAAAATTGAAATTGACGACAATGCATGGAAAAGTTTAAACATTAACCCCAAGCGATAATATTCATATTCAAATTCCAAATAAATTAGATCAATAAACGTCTATTGATGTTTATACTGTTGAAAAGTACAATAATTAGAGATCTATCTCTAACATCTACAAGCGGTTAGATTCTGTAAATTTTTGCAAAATCAACCGCTTGTTTTTGCTTATTTAAGGACACAAGAATGCGTATATTGCTCATTGAAGATGACAAACTTATCGGCGATGGTTTAAAGCTTGGTCTCATCAAGCAAAATTTTGTTGTTGACTGGTTTCAAGATGGCAATCAAGGTTTCGATGCTCTTTTCTTGGCCCAATATGATGCTGTTGTATTGGATCTTAGTCTACCTAAAAGAGACGGTCTAGATATTCTAAAAGGTTGGCGTAAAAAAAATCAGGATATACCCGTTCTAATTCTAACGGCACGAGATACGTTGGATGAACGTATTCTTGGTTTTAATTCAGGAGCGGATGATTACCTTTGTAAACCTTTCGCATTAATGGAAGTCGTTGTACGCTTGCAAGCATTGATTCGTCGACGCTACCAACAGAGTTCAAGTGAAATTATTATCGGCAATTTACGTATCGACACTAATACGCATAGTGTAACTTTAGCGGAACAATCCATTATTTTAACGACTAAAGAATTCCAGCTATTACAACTCTTCGTTAATAATAAAGATAAAGTGCTGACACGTTCATCAATTGAAGAAAAATTATATAGCTGGGATAACGATATTAGTAGTAATACGCTGGAAGTATATATCCATAATCTACGTAAAAAGCTCGGCAAAAATTGGATTAAAACGGTTCATGGTATAGGTTACCGTTTAGGAGGAGATAATAATGATTAATACTCGTAGTTTGCGATATCGCCTAATCGTAACGCTATCGGGAATTTCATTTCTGATTTGGGTTATTTCTATCATTATTGAATGGCAAGTTTTACATAAGGAAATCAATGAACTGTTTGATTCACAACAAATTCTTTTCGCCGAACGTTTAGCATCATCAAATATTGCGGAAAGTTCTCATCCTATACAAAATAAAGAGGACTTTTACACAACAAACATTGATGACGATGCACTTGCCTTTGCCATTTTTACTGATAAAGGGGAACAAATTATTAATGACGGACGTGACGGACAATTTTTCACATTTACACCGATAGAAGGATTCCAAAATATCCCCTTAACCATCCACTTATCCGAAACTGACGATATCGAAAATAATGAGAAAGATATCAACACTTGGCGAATTTATTGGTTAAAAAATAACAATATCTATATTGCGATAGGACAAGAAATTGATTATCGAAACGAATCAATAAACAAAACGATTATTTCCCAATCATGGAGCTGGCTATTTGGTTTCCCTATGACGATCTTAGCCATTTTATGGATTATTCATCGGGAATTCATCAGTTTAAAACGACTCGAAAATGATGTTGCACAGCGCAAACCAGGCGAACTCGAAGCGATTAGTACGGCACAATTACCAAGTGAAATCATTCCGTTGGTCAACAATCTCAATCATTATTTTGAACGTACGCAAATGATGTTTAATCGAGAAAGACGTTTTACATCCGATGCGGCTCATGAATTACGTAGCCCGCTTGCCGGATTGAGAATTCAAACCGAAATAGCGCAAATGACGTTAGATGACCCGATTGAGCACGGTAAAGCGCTACAAAATATGACAAGTAGTATCGATCGAATCGCACAACTTATTGAGCAGTTGCTCACGCTTTCTCGCTTGGAAAATTTAGCCGAGTTAGAACAATTAGAACCTATCGATTGGCGAAAATTGATAGAAAACAATGTTAGTCAGCTTTATCAGCAGGCAGAAAACAAGCGGTCGGAAATCATTGTTGATTTGCAAAATATTCCTAAAGTACAGTTAGGTAAATCGTTATTACTCAATTTAGTATTACGAAATCTGATTGATAATGCGATTAACTACACACCGAAAGAAAGTCTTATCAAGATCACTCTCACGGCAGATAGCCTTGTTGTAGAAGACAACGGTAACGGCGTGAGCGATGAAGATTTGGCTAAGCTTGGTCAGCCGTTCTACCGCCCTGTCGATCGCTCTATACAATCCGAGCAAGATGAAAAAGGCAGTGGCTTAGGCATTTCAATCATTAAACGTATTGTGGAATTACATCGTTTCGAATTGAAATTAAGTCGTAGTGAAATGGGCGGATTAAAGGCCGAAATATTCTTTTAAGTAATCCGATACTGCCTCTAAGAAATCTACAAATAACAAGCGGTCTAGTTTTCATTTAGCATTTATATAACTAACTATATTACATCGCAACGATTAGAATACGAATGCATTAGCATATTCCGGATAGGTTATTGTTGGAATTTCCGAAATTGGAATCACGAGATCGTTATAACCAGACCCTTCAATAATAAAGTGAGGTTCTGAGTTTTCCGCTTCTAATATAGACACTTCCGGTAAACCTAACATTTCAGATAATTCTGAAATCATGAAAAAATTATTACCGAATACAAATTTATTCACACCGACAGTTTTTACCACTATTTGAATATTGGTCATAAATGAAAATTTGATCATCCGTACTATTAATACGAATATTCCAACTTACATTGCCCAAATCATTTGTAGTTACGTCGATCGTTAAGTCTTGAGGACAAATACCATTCGCAAATTGTAGAGTGTTTTCTCCCTCAATATTGAAGATTTCATCACGACCAGCACCTTTATAAAAGTAATAAGTATCATTACCTGCTTCGCCTATAATGAAATCAGTACCATTAAGTTATCAGTGTAATCCGTACCAAACTTAACAGTGCTGCTTGAAGCGATATCCTGTACGTCAAAATGGATCGAATAATTCGTATTATAAACCCCACCAACATCCACAACATTTGAGTTATTCGGCTCAACATGAAGTTTGACATGTATTCTCGTATCCTCAAAGCTAGGATTATCCGGTAAGAAATAAAGATGACTATGTTCCGTATTTCTTAAATCACGATAGCTTGGAGGCGCTACCCAACGGTTAATTAACACCAATGTTGCCTGATCACCACCAATCACAAATTGTTTTAATACTGAATAGGGTTCGATGGTTTAGGCTGACATGAAACAGGTTGAGGATTTCTGCTGATTGGTATATAGGTGGAAGAAGAACGTTTTTACTGTAAAAATAGCTATGCAAAATACTAGCCTGACCATTACTGGTACATCTTGAACCGATTGAGCTTAGATCGGCCCACATAAAAAATAAATCACAATATATAATTTACACAAAAATTTATGATGATAAAAAAACCGTGATCTCACTCACATTTCTTAGAACTTTTGCTTTAAAAACAAAGATGGTAACGTTAACATTTAGTTATTCGAATTAAATTTGAAAAATCGGTAAGCCAATATTAGCTTCTGTGATCGTAATCACAGCCTTAGTTCAAATTGTCGGTTATACTCCGATAATAGAACTTGAATTGGAGCATTTCTACATGAGCGAACAATTTATCTTAAATGATCATCCCCACCGCCGTTTTAATCCATTAAAAAACCAATGGATTTTAGTTTCACCACACCGAGCAAAACGCCCATGGCAAGGTCAACAAGAGGAAACAGCTGTGGATGATAAACCAAGTTATGATCCGACTTGTTATCTCTGCCCGGGAAATAAACGCATTACTGGCGAACAAAATCCCGCTTATAGCAAACCTTTCGTATTTAAAAACGATTTCTCGGCACTATTGCCGGATACACCTGCACCGGAAGCCAGCACAGATCCACTCTTTCAGATTTCACATACACAAGGTGAAAGCCGTGTAATTTGCTTCTCACCCGATCACAGTAAAACCTTACCGCAACTTTCGGTGGCTGAAATTGAGCAAGTCGTACAAGTTTGGCAAGAACAAGCTAATGAATTAAAAACGCGTTATCAATGGGTTCAAATTTTTGAAAACAAAGGCGCAATGATGGGCTGTTCTAACCCACATCCGCACGGTCAAATTTGGGCAAGTAATTTCTTACCGAACGAAATAGCGATTGAAGACGAATGTCAGGCGAATTACTTCGCTCAATACGGTCGTCCATTATTACTGGATTATGCAGAACGTGAATTAACCAAAAAAGAACGTATTGTGGTAGAGACTGAGGATTGGATTGCAGTTGTGCCTTACTGGGCAGGCTGGCCTTTTGAAACCTTATTATTACCAAAGCATAAACACTTTAAACAGCTTACCGATTTAAACGAAGCTGAACGGGCAGATTTAGCACTCGCACTTAAAAAGCTAACCACTCGCTACGATAATTTATTTAATATCAGTTTCCCGTATTCAATGGGCTTTCATTTCGCACCGTTTAACGCAAGTGATAATGCACATTGGCAGCTACACGCCCATTTCTATCCACCGCTATTACGTTCGGCAACCGTACGTAAATTTATGGTCGGCTACGAGATGATGGCGGAAAGTCAGCGAGATCTGACACCGGAACAAGCAGCAGAAAGATTAAATGCGGTGAGCGACAGCGTTCACTATAAAGCTCAATAAAAAGAAGAGACAGAGACAATGAAACCACAACAACTTGCGATCCAAAAATTTGCCGAGCATTACGGCTATTCGGCTGCTCAAACCGTATTTGCTCCGGGACGAGTCAATATTATCGGCGAACACACCGACTACAATGACGGCTTTGTAATGCCTTGTGCAATTAACTACGGAATGGCGGTCAGCTTTAGTAAACGTGACGATTCGGTTTGGCGAGTCTATGCGATCGATATTAACCAACAAGATGAGTTCGACCTTAGCCAACCGATTGAACCGTCTGAACACAAATGGGCAAATTACGTACGTGGTGTGGTGAAATATATTCAAGCCAAATGCCCAGAGTTTAAACAAGGTGCGGATTTAGCAATGACAAGTGACGTACCGATGTCCTCCGGTTTAAGTTCTTCCGCCGCATTAGAAATTTCAATCGGTAAAACCGCACAAGTGTTAGGTGATTTGCCACTTAGTTTGGCAGAAATCGCTTTAATCGGACAAGAAGCTGAGAACAAATTTGTCGGCGCAAATTGCGGCAATATGGATCAACTTACCTCGGCGCTCGGGCAAAAAGATCAATTAATTATGATTGATTGCCGCTCGTTAGAAATTACCCCGACGCCGGTTCCACACGGTTATTCAATTGCGATTATCAACTCTAACGTTAAACACGACTTAGTGACCGGTGAATATAACAGCCGCCGGAAAGAATGTGAATTTGCCGCCAAATTCTTTGGGGCAAAAGCATTGCGTGATGTTACGCCGGAACAATTTATCGAACGAGCCGCAGAACTACAAGCCTTAGATGAATTAGCTTACAAACGTGCAAAACATATCATCAGCGAAAATCAGCGTGTATTAGAAGCGGTTGAAGCTTTAAAAGCAAATGATATGGTCAAACTCGGTCAATTAATGGCAGGGTCTCACGACTCTATGCGTGATGATTTTGAAATTACCATTCCGGAAATTGATTACTTAGTTGAATTGGCACAAGTGGCGATCGGTAAAGATGGCGGTGCACGTATGACCGGCGGTGGCTTCGGTGGTTGTATAGTTTGTTTAGTGCCAAACGAAAAAGTGGAACACTTACGTCAACTCATTGCGGATAATTATGAAAAACAAACCGGTATTAAAGAAACTTTCCATCTTTGTACCGCTTGTGACGGCGTTCGTCTTATTTAATGTTTAATTCACGGAAATCACGGAAGATTTTCCGTGACTTTCCATCTGCTTGGGATATGAACTATGAAAACATTTACCCTCGAAAACTCATTTCTCAAAATTACCCTTTCCGATTTCGGTGCATCTTGGCTTTCTTGTATAGTTAAACACCCAAAAGGCGAACGTGAAGTTTTAGTCACCACATCTGCAAAAAATTGGCAAAATCAGACCGCTTATTTCGGAGCCACCTGTGGACGTTACGCTAATCGTATTGCCAACGCCGAATATCAGCTTAACGACAAAACCTACATACTGGCAAAAAATAACGGTGAACATAGCTTACACGGCGGTGTAAAAGGAGCGGATAAACAAGTTTGGCAAGTGGAGCAACCGGATTCACAAGCGGTCAAATTTAGCCGAATTTTTACAGATGGCGAAGAAGGGTTCGGCGGTGAAGTTCATGCCTTTGTCACTTATCGTTTGAATGGAAAAGAAGTCGAAATTGAATTTGAAGCAACCACCAATCAAGACACCCCTCTCTGCTTTACCAATCATGCTTATTTCAATCTACTCGGCGCAGGTGATGTACTTTCTCATCAACTAATGATTAACGCAGACGAATATTTACCAGTCGGCGCAGACGGTATTCCGATTTTACCGTTTAAAGCGGTTGCTCACACCGGTTTCGATTTTTCGACCCCTAAACTGATCGGGCAAGACTTGCTGAAAGATGCCGAACAACAGTTGGTAAAAGGCTATGATCACGCTTTCAAATTGGTAAAAAATTCTTCAAAACCAACCGCTTGTTTAACGGTTAAAGATCTTGCGCTTGAATTAAATACCTCAATGCCGGCATTGCAATGCTATTCAGGGAATTGGCTTGGCGGGCAACCGGATCTGAACGATTCAACCTATCAAGACTACGCTGGCGTTGCTTTAGAACCGGAATTTTTCCCTGATTCGCCAAACCAAGCTGAATTGGCAAAATTCGGTGGCATTACCAAAGCGGGCGAACACTATAAACACGATATTCGTTACACCTTTCACTTTTAATTTGTAAACATCGAGGAAATTATCATGATACTGCCAAATTACTTCCAAGATCCGAATATACTCCACGTAAATACCGTCGATCATCACGCTTATTTTATTCCGCATAAACAAAATGAAACGGCTTTAAGTGGTAAACGTGAGCAATCCGATTACTTTACCCTGCTCAACGGTCAATGGGATTTTAATTACTTCCAAAGCTATCATGACCTACCGGATAATTTCCTTGATGTTGCGTTTGAACATAAAATTCCGGTACCGGCAAATTGGCAAAATCACGGCTTCGATCATCATCACTATACGAATATTAACTACCCGTTCCCGTTTGATCCACCATTTGTACCACATCAAACTCCGTGCGGCGTGTATCATCGTACTCTGCAACTTACTCCGAAAAGCAATAAGCGTTATTTGCTCCATTTTGAAGGCGTGGACTCTTGTTTATTTGTTTACGTGAATAAGCAGTTTGTCGGGTATAGCCAAATCAGCCACAGCACCTCCGAATTTGATGTTAGCGATTATTTACAAGTTGGCACCAACCATTTGACCGTAGCGGTATTGAAATGGTGTGACGGCAGCTATTTAGAAGACCAAGACAAATTCAGAATGTCGGGCATTTTCCGTGATGTCTATTTGCTTGAGCGTGAACAAAATTATCTGCAAGATTTCTTTATTCAATATGAATTGGATGATGAATTACGTCATGCAAATCTGAAAGTGGAAACTCTCTTTAGCTGTCAGCCGCAAGCAATTGAATATCAATTACTCGATCCGAAAGGCTTTACCGTTTTCAACCAAACCGATACGCAGCTAAATATTGATGTCGAAGATATTCAGTTATGGAATGCCGAAAACCCACAACTTTACACCTTAATTTTGCATACTGCGGAAGAAGTGATTGTGCAAAAAATCGGTTTTAGAAAAGTGGAAATCAAAGACGGCATTTTGTTATTCAATCAACAGCCGATTAAATTTAAAGGGGTAAACCGCCACGATAGCGATCCGAAAACCGGCTATGCAATTAGCTACGCACAAGCACATAAAGATTTACAGCTGATGAAGCAACATAATATCAACGCAATCCGTACCGCCCATTATCCGAATGCACCTTGGTTTAGCGAGTTATGCGATCAATACGGTTTTTATCTGATTGGTGAAAGTGATGTCGAGTCACATGGGGCTTCAATGCTAACCGTTAAAACACCGGAACCAAGTATTTTCTTAAACCATGAAAACGATTTGCAAACCTCACGTATCCGCCAAGATACAATTGATAATTTCTGCTACTTTGCCCGTGATCCGCTGTTCAAAAAAGCGATTTTAGACCGCCAACAAGCCAACGTGGAACGAGACAAAAACCGTACTTCAATTATCATTTGGTCGTTAGGTAATGAATCCGGCTATGGAGCAAACTTTGAAGCGGCGGCGGCGTGGATTAAACAACGTGATAAATCTCGTTTAGTCCACTACGAAAGTTCGATTTACCAACATTCTACCGATAATAATGATCTGTCAAATTTAGATTTTTATAGTGAAATGTACGGCTCAACCGAAGATATCGACCGCTATTGTGCCACTGCGCAAGCCAAACCTTTCATGTTGTGTGAATACAGCCATGCAATGGGCAACTCAAACGGCGATGCGGAGGATTATTGGCAAGCGTTCCATCGTCATCCGCAATCATGCGGTGGTTTTGTGTGGGAATGGTGTGATCACGCCCCTTACCGTGCTAACAGTCAATTCGGTTACGGCGGTGATTTCGGCGAAAGCCCGCACGATGGAAATTTCTGTATGGACGGTTTAGTTTCACCGGATCGTATTCCGCACAGTAATTTATTAGAGCTTAAAAATGTGAATCGCCCTGCACGTGCCGAATTAATCGATAACAAAATTGTGATCCACAACTATTTGGATTTCACTGATCTCGCTGATTATCTGACGATTGATTATGAATTTGTCGAAAACGGCGTGGTTACAAGCGGTGGAAATTTATTCGTTTCTTGCAAACCGCACAGCAGCGTAGTATTGCCGATTGAGTTACCAAAAAATAACGGGCATTTATGGCTATTGAATTTAAATTATCGCTTAAATACCGCGGTCGAATTATTAGACGAAGCGCATTCACTTGGCTTCGAGCAGCTCAATTTATTTAGCGAAAATAAATTAGTATTGCCACAATTCACGATTGAAAACAGTACATTTGAAGTACAGGAAGATCGCTTCCACATTAACGTACACAACGGTCAATTTAGTTATCAATTAGATAAACAGAAAGGGATTTTCAGCCGTATTGAAAAAGCCGGTAAAGCAATTATTCAGCAACCGTTAGATTTTAATATCTGGCGTGCGCCGACTGATAATGATCGTCTCATTCGTGAGGCGTGGCAAAATGCCGGCTACGATAAAGCCTATACCAGAGCGTATGAAATTCAGTGGCAGCAAAGCGAACAAGCGGTCGAATTTTCAGTAAAATCTGCAATTGTGTCAATTTCTCGTGGTCGTATTTTAACACTGGATATTGGTTATCGTATCTTCAATGACGGGCAGATTTCGGTGGAAATCAACGCAATCCGCCCTGCCGAATTACCGTATTTACCTCGCTTCGGTTTACGCTTCTGGCTTGCTAAAGCGGAAAATTCGGTGGAATATTTCGGTTACGGCAAGCAAGAAAGCTATGTGGATAAACACCATTTAGCCAAGTTAGGCATCTACCATACAACGGCAAAACAAAATCATACCGATTATGTTAAACCGCAGGAGAATGGCAGCCATTACGGTTGTGAATATATCAAATCGGAAAATCTGTTTGTGAGTGCAAGCCAACCGTTCAGCTTTAATCTCTCGCCATATACACAAGAGGAATTAACCGCGAAAAAACATTGCTACGAGCTACAAGAATCCGATTACAGCGTTCTATGTATTGATTATAAAATGAGTGGCATCGGTTCCAACTCCTGCGGTCCGAATTTAAAAGACCAATACCGTTTAATGGAGGAAAAATTTAACGTGAGATTTGATTTGCTAGTGGGTTAATTTAACTACGAAATAGGCTGAAGACTACTTCGTCAATAGCAGATCTGAATTACACTCTTAGTTGGCGCTCGACTCCGTCGAGTGCCTTTATTTATATTTCAAATAAACTTGGCTGAAGTAATAAGTCTTACCTTGCCACTTAATTTCACCATTTTGTTTCACTTAGCGAAGGAATAATACCAGCCTTCTTCCGCCACTAAGCATTCTATAAAAGTTAAATCCGTTTCTCAGTATTGCACGCAGTATGCCCGCTCCCAATCCATATACAAAAAAACAAGCGATCTGATTTAGTGAAAAATTTGAAAAAATTCACTAAATCAGACCGCTTGTGCTTAAATATATTTAAGAAGAACTGCCACCACAACCGTTATTTATCGAAAAAAAATTACAGAAAGCCTGCTCATTACTGACAAGTATAGTTTTTAAACACAAGCTATTAATTTAGATAAACTGAGTCTGCTTCAATCCACATATCTAGATCTTTTTTACCTTGATAAAAAACTCTATACCATTCTTTGTCACCATTCTTCTTAGAAAGAATTAATACTTTATCACCTTTCACCAAATACATATTTGTTTTATTTCCATTTTTATCAAACAAGAATGTCTTGCTCTTAATAAAACCAATCTTAGGGATATTATTTATCTTAACATCATCATAAAAACTTCTTCTTAAAGTAAGCAAGTATGGTGAATGAGTTTCATAAGATAGCTTCTCAACTAAATTATCATCACCACCAAAGGCAGAATCATATTTAAAAAATAATAAGTCATTGTTAATATTTTTATAATAAATATAGTTAGAATAATCTCTTAAAGGTGAGCAAAAAACTTCAACAATATCATTGTTTATATTCACATTAAAGGCAGGACAAATATCATAATAAACTTTAAAAAGTTCATTTCTACCATTATACTGCATCTGGCACTCATGGTTACCAAACGAATCAGAATTACAATTCACATAGTTTTTATTTTCCTTAGTTAATCCAATAGAATTGGTACAACATGAAAAAAAAATAATAATTGCTATACTAGCGCGCATCAAATTTCTTAACATTTGCTCCCTATTTACACCTATCTTTAATTATATCTTGCTGAAATAAAAGTAATTATCTAATAATTATTAACCAGCTTTGAAAAAGCCACATTTTTTATATCAATTTTATTATATTTAATCTCTTTTGGCTTACCTTCACGAGAATATACAATCTCCTTCTTATTTAAATATACATTATTAGAATAAATACTAAAATAGTATTTTTCAATGTTAGATTGCCCACTACCATATTCAAAATCAATCACTATCATATTATCTTCTATTCCTATATCTGGAAAAACATCATCTAACCCATCAAATAACTTTTGGCTATGGAAATATACATTATTTAATTTGAATAGAAGATCAAATTTCTTTTCATAGCAAATCCCCCCTTCATTATCTAAATAAGAAATCAAAAAAAACTCCACTTTATTTATCTTAACATTTTTATTTAATAAGATATTCTTATTAAATAAAGCATGCTCAAGTGAAACCCATTCATTTGTACATGGATTAAATAAAAAGTTATCTTTAGCTGATACACTAGATAATGTAAAAAAAGATAGTATTAATAAAAAAATATTTTTCATCGTATCACTCTCCAAAAAATTGTATGCCCTGCAACGATCGTTGCTTCTAGTTGCCCTTCAGATGGTGGTTTTTTTATACCTGTTATATAAACAAAATGATCATTATTCCAATTTTTAGGATCTATAAAAACTGGTGCAGGTATAGGAAAATAATTCCCGCTATATTTTACCCTTCCTGATATATAAGTTTTTTTCTGCTCTGATACATACCTATCAAATAACACTTTACTAATAATAATCTTTGTATATTGTCGAAATTTTGCATGAGATTTACCCCATGGATTATTTAACCCCCAAGCTAGAAAATCAGTACCATCCCAAAACTCAGCGCCATTAGTTGGATCTTTTTCATTTAATAATGCCTGAATAACACCCTTCCTTGAATCCAAAGATTCTCTATCTTTAACAGTTAAACTCATTTCTTTTTTCTCATGTTGAGGAACAGAAGAGTAACCCGACATTAATAGTCTATAAATAGATTTTTTCTCTCTTCTTGCTCGATTCCTAGCTGTAAATGCAATACAAATACATTCTAGCCCAGGAGTTTTCGTTTCACGACGAACAATCATCGAAGAAATTCTGAATTCAGAATGAGTAATTGGTAGCTGCTGACAATTTTCGTATTCATCACCATTTTTTCCTGTACAAGCAAAGACTCTGTTCTTATTACCATGACCATCTTTAATATCTCCTTCAAATACTCCAGAATTTTTATTATAGTAATAGCCATTCTCTTTATGAGAACCTACGATTACATCCACAGGCTTCCCATTATTCTCACTTCTCATTTGTGAAACATTACGCTCTGTTTTATGTTCCGTCGGTTTAGGTGTTTGCACTTTCGTTTGCGTCTTAGTATTACTCTTTCCAGCTCCTCTCGGAAAATAAATTTTCTTACCAACTAATGTGTCCAACGGCGTTGCTTCATCTACCCCGTTTTCCCATAGCAATGCATAACGATTTACGCCTGCCTCTTGTTCTATACTTTCCCAAGTATCGCCTTGCTTCACCACGTGATAAGGCCGCTTATAATTGGCTGGCTCAGCGTTTTCATTCGGTATCCCTCGTGGCGTAATTTCATAAATATTATACGCCCTTAATCTTACGACCTTTTTACCTTTCAGCCAAGTAAATGCCGGCACTTCCGAATGCATCGTTTTCGGGTATTGTTCATTCCAAAAAATGACCTTAATTAACCGTTCTTTTCCCTCTTGTTCCACTAAACTCGGATGGAATTCCAACCGACCTTTTTCATCCGCTTGCAA
>NZ_KB893949.1:0-30641 GCF_000374285.1 Actinobacillus capsulatus DSM 19761
CATGTGTTAAGCCTGCCGCCAGCGTTCAATCTGAGCCATGATCAAACTCTTCAATTCAAAAAGTTTAATCGCTCAATAAACTGCTTAGCTAAGTTTACATTCTACTTCTAAAGTAAAAATGAATTTCTAGTTTAAGCACCTATTAAGACTTCAAAATCAAAAATATTTTTTAATTAAGTCAATCAACAAGTGCCCACACAGATTGTCTGATAAATTGTTAAAGAACAAAAAACAACGACGCACTGCATTAAATCTAATTTCTCACAACAGTGCGTCGTTGTGTGGCGTGCATTATAGAGAAATATGAAATCCTTGCAAGTACTTTTTTCATCGAATGTTGTGTTTTTCACCACTTTTATGCAGCAAAAAGCAATAACATGTTGATTTATAAAGGATTTAATTTTGCAAAACATTTAGTAATTCTAACCGCTTAAAGCCCCATTGCTGCATGATTACTTCTCTTTTAGAGAACTCTTCATCCATTTTCGTGCAAAAGGCGATATTTTCCTTGTTTTGTTTTGAATTTTCCGGCGAGAACTCACTAAGTAAAACACTTACCCTATTAGCAATTCCATTGCCCGGATCAATAAAGTATTTCACATTCGGGAGCAATTGCTGTAGTTCTTGTTTTACGAGCGGAAAATGAGTACAACCTAAAATCACTGTATCAAGTGTTGGATGCGTTTGCCATTCAGTGATCACTTCACCTAATCGTTCTTGATCAACTTGCCCTGTTCGGATTTTTTCTTCTACCAGTTCTACTAATGCAGTACTTCCTATTTTTTCCACGACACAATCTTTAGCATACTTTTCGATAAGTTCTGCAACATACGGTCGCTCAACCGTACCTTTAGTGGCGAGCAGTCCGATTGTTTTCGTCTCAGAGACCGCCGCCGCCGGTTTAATTGCCGGTACGGTTCCAACAATTGGAAAGGTAAATTTTTCTCTTAAAGCGGGTAATACAACCGTACTTGCGGTATTGCAAGCAACCACGACCATATCAAGCGGGTATTTTTCTGCAATTTTTTGCAAAATTTTAACCGCTTGTTCAATTAATACATTTTCAGAACGTTCGGAGTAAGGGAAATAAGCATTATCGAAACAATAAAGGTAATGGGCATTCGGTAAAGTCTGGCGAATAGCATCATAAATGGTAAGCCCGCCCATTCCCGAATCATATAAAAGGATTGTTGGTTTCATATTATAGAAAGAAAGAAAATACTGAGTGGAATGCTACTCTCTTATTTTTATTGATTCAAGTCTCTCAAGGTACTGAGAACAAGTTTAACCACTATTGAGATTTCCTTTAATAAGATTGGTAAAAAAATAACGACTAGCTAAACTTAAAATATGTAAAACAATAAAAGGAGCAAGGTTATGAAAAAACATCTACTTTTTAGTACGGCGTTGATTGCATTCAGCAATTTCACTTATGGTTATTCCCACCCACATTGGTCATATGAAGGAGATAGCAGCCCTGCTCATTGGGGAGCAATCAATGAATCCTTTAAATTATGTCAAATCGGTAAAAACCAATCTCCCGTCGATCTCTCTCAATCAATTGCTTCTACTACACAGCACCTTACACTTAGTCATTCTCTTTCCGGTGAATATCAAATAGAAAATAACGGACATACGCTGCAAGCGACGCAAACCCAAGCTGTTAGTCCAATTCAATTAGACGGCAAACAATTTGTGCTTAAACAATTCCATTTCCATACACCAAGTGAGCATACTTTCAGACGTAAACATTTTCCGATTGAAGCGCATTTTGTACACCAATCAGCACAAGGTGAATTAGCAGTACTGGCGGTGATGTTTAAGCAAGGTAAAGATAATCCTGCATTAACGCCTCTGATTACTAAAATTTTAGCGAAAGGGGAAACCACAAAAAGTGTGTTGAACCCACAACAATTACTACCGCAAAATCAGGAATATTTCCGTTTAAATGGTTCATTAACTACCTCACCGTGCAGTGAAGGAGTAAATTGAGTGGTATTCAAAACGCCACTTGATGCAAGTCAAACGCAAATTGAGGCAATGCAGAAAATTATCGGACAAGAGAATAACCGTCCGGTACAGCCAATAAATTCACGCATTGCGATTGAAGAAAATAAATAGAAAAGAAAGAGGAGCCTATTATCACTCCTCTATGCTTAAGGAAATGGAAACGCCAGCAGAAACAGTTCTCTAATTTCTAACGGATAGCCATTCAGTCGATAAGAAGCTCGACGCATATACATTCCACTTTCATGATCTTGCTGCCAAGCCAATAGGGTACGCTTAGGCTGTTGAGCAAACAGCCATAAACCGATCGGCTGCTCACCAAGTAACAGCACCTCTTGAGCAACATTTTCTATCGTTTCTTCAGGTAATAGCGTTTGAGCAAAAATCCATGGACAATTCGCTTCTTTTAGCAACACCTCTCTATACCAGCAATCCGAATCACTCTGCGTTAAGTTACAAGCGGTCATCTTTTCCGTATTTTTTGCAAGCCACTTTTGCTCGGTAATTTGTACATTAAAGTCTTGAGTAACTTGTAGCAGCTTTTGTGTCAGCGAGCCTTGATGCAATAACCAAGCAGACTGTCGTGAAGTTAGCCCTATAGCTTCTTCGCACCAGTGGTTTTGCATCAAAATTTTGCGATATTGAGTGAGCATATAAAATAAAAAAGCGGTTAAATTGCAAATTATTTTAGCAATCTAACCGCTTATTGTGAATCAATGCCTGACTATATTATTAGCCTTTAGCAAGTTGACGAGCTGCTTCTACAACTACTGCAACCGCTTTTGCTTCCGTTGCATGGATGGTTTCTTCATTTGGAATTTCTTGCTGTGTACGATTTACGATTACACCTGAAACCATACCCGCACGTAAACCTAACGCAGAACACATCGTGAATAAAGTTGCTGACTCCATTTCAAAGTTCATTACATTTAAATCTTGCCATTGTTTTAATGAACCTTGGAAATGACGATAGATTTTACCGCTGAATGTGTCGTAACGCTCTTGACCTGGATAGAAAGTATCAGATGAAGCTGTGATACCTACATAAGGTGTTACCCCTTCCGCTTTTGCCGCTGCATAGAGTGCATTCGCACATTCAAAATTTGCAACCGCTGGATATTCAAGTGGTGCAAAGTGACGACTTGCACCATCTAAACGTACCGCACCGGTAGTCACTAGAATATCGCCAACATTAATATGTGGCTGAATTGCACCTGTTGTACCGATACGTAAGAAGGTACGAACACCAAGTTGCGCTAACTCTTCCACACAAATTGAAACAGACGGACCACCGATACCTGTTGAACATACAACTACCGGCTCTCCATCTACATAGCCTAACCAAGAGGTAAATTCACGGGTAGAAACTAAGAACTCCGGATTATCCATACGTTTCGCAATACGCTCACTACGCGCTGGGTCACCTGGAACAATCGCAATTTTCGCACCTTTTAACATTGCTTTGGTTAAACCTAAATGGAATACTTCGGACATATGGTCCCTCCTTTATCTGGACTCTATGAAATTTAAAACTTACGCTTATTCAAGCACGAAATCTAAATATAAACGATTGTTCTTACTAAAAAATTTTCAAATTTGTGAACTGGATCACCCGTAAACGTTTGCGTTTAATAAACACAAGCGGTTCATTTTGCCAAATAATTTACCAATATTAAGGTTTAATTTCTCGTAAAATCGGATTTTGCATTGAAATTAACGTTTCAGTTGATTGAATTTCATCAATTAACTGAATTTTTGTCGCCAATACTCGGTGTAATTCCTCAATCGTATGTGTCATCACTTTAATGAAAATCGAGTAATTACCCGTGGTATAGTAGGCCTCCACCACCTCTTCAAATTCATTTAACTTAGCAATTACTGTCTCATAATCTTTTGCCGATTTTAAAATAATCCCAATAAAGCAACAAACGTCATAACCCAATTTGCGTTCATTAATTCGAATTTTAGTGCCTTCAATAATACCGGTTTGGCGCATTTTCTCGACACGCACATGAATAGTACCGGCACTTACCCCGAAATTCTTTGCCATTTCCGCATAAGGGGTGCGGGCATCCGCAACTAATGCACGTAAAATTTGCTGATCAAGCGGATCAATTTGCTGTTTTGAATGATAATTCGTGTGCAAAATTCACTCCATTTTTCACTTTTATTAAAGAATCCTTAAAATTTACCATGAAAAATTAGATAAAATCCAATGAATAAAGTTTTTTATTTGACAACTGTTGTATTTTTTATGAATTGTATTAAATTGTGTTCATACCGTTAACCGATACGGTTTATCGCATAAACGATTTTATTTAAGGATAAGCAATGAAAAAGACATTTATTTTACAGCAGCAAGAAATTAGTTTTGTTAAAAACACTTTTACACAATATTTAATTGATAAATTAGGCATCATTGAAGTACAAGGTCCTATTTTGAGCGAAGTGGGTAACGGTATGCAAGATAACCTTTCCGGTGTCGAAAAAGCAGTACAGGTAAACGTAAAATGTATCCCTAATGCAAAATTTGAAGTAGTTCATTCATTAGCAAAATGGAAACGTCACACTTTAGCGCGTTTCGGTTTTAAAGAAGGTGAAGGCTTATTTGTACATATGAAAGCATTACGTCCGGACGAAGACTCTCTTGACCCGACACACTCTGTGTATGTAGACCAATGGGACTGGGAAAAAGTGATTCCTGAAGGTCGCCGTAATTTTGATTTCTTAAAAGAAACCGTAAACGAAATCTATAAAGCAATTCGTTTAACCGAATTAGCTGTAGAAGCACGTTTTGATATTCCATCAATCCTGCCGAAACAAATTACGTTCGTACACAGCGAAGAATTAGTACAACGCTACCCGAACATGACCGGCAAAGAACGTGAAAACGCAATTTGTAAAGAACACGGTGCGGTATTCTTAATCGGTATCGGTGGTAAATTATCAGACGGTAAAGCGCACGATGGTCGTGCACCAGACTACGATGACTGGACAACAGAATCAGAAAAAGGTTACAAAGGTTTAAACGGCGATATCTTAGTGTGGAATGAGCAACTGGGTTCCGCATTTGAGCTTTCGTCAATGGGTATCCGTGTTGATGAAAAAGCGCTTCGTTTACAAATTGAATTAACCGGTGACCAAGATCGTTTAGAAATGGATTGGCACAAAGATTTATTAGCAGGTCGCTTACCGCTTTCAATCGGTGGTGGTATCGGTCAATCTCGTATGGCAATGTTCCTTCTCCGTAAAAAACATATCGGTGAAGTGCAATCGAGCGTATGGCCGAAAGAAATGTTAGAAAAATTCGGTAACATTCTATAAGTTACTTTGCATACAAAGGGCTTCCTAATGGAAGCCCTTTTTTATACTTAAATACACACAAGCGGTCATATTTGCAAAATTTTTTACAAATACAATCTTATCCATAAAAAAATGCCGAGAAAATCTCAGCAAAATGCTATAACTTAGCAAGGATACACACTATGAAATTGTTATGCTTTAAATAACTGTAAAATTTTATTCCCCCAAAATTTCCATAAAACAATTACGCTCACCATGACACCAATCACTATCGGTCCTAACGTAATACCTTTAACCGACCAATAATAGTGTATTGCGGCGAACACAATTGCCGGATAAGCCAATTGATGCAAGCTAAACCATCTTTTACCCAATGCTTGTTTTACAAAAGGTAAAGACGTTATGGTCATAATGAGTAACACCAGAAAAGCAAGTCCACCTAATACTAAATAAGGCCTTACAAATAATTCACTTACGAACAGAGAAAAATCTAATCCAAGCTCTAAAACTAAGTAACTGCATACATGGAGTAATGCCCATGTGAATGCCCATAAACCAAGCGGACGGCGTAAAATTTGGTATTGGTTTTTATTTAGTACCTGAAGCACTATCCCCAATAAAAACATCACACAAAAAATAATAATTGCGGTATAACCTAAGAAATGGATTAAATCCTTACTCGGATCCGCACCTAACGCTTCACTATCTCCAACCAGTAAAATATAAGACAACCATGCTAAAGGTAGCGCACAGCTAATATGGATAATTCCTCGTAATAACGTCAACATTTAAAAATTCACCTTTAAATCTAATCCTTTATATAAATGACCAACTTCTTTTTCATAACCGTTAAACATTAATGTCGGTTGACGTTTAACAGCAAGCAAACCACCGCCACCAATCACACGTTCAGACGCTTGTGACCAACGAGGATGATCGACATTTGGATTTACGTTGGCATAAAAACCGTATTCATTCGGTGCAAGACTTTCCCATGTCGTTTTCGGACGTGTTTCTGATAAAGTAATTTTTACGATAGACTTAATACTCTTAAAGCCATATTTCCATGGTACAACTAAACGAATCGGCGCACCGTTTTGCGGTGGTAACATTTTTCCGTATAAGCCAACAGAAAGTAAGCTAAGCGGATTAAGCGCTTCTTCTAAAGTAAGTGCTTCAACATAAGGATAGTCAATACCACCACCAAAGAATTTATTTTTCTGACCAGGCATTTGCTCCGGATCGTGCAATGTATGGAATATAACAAACTTCGCTTTACTAGTAGGCTTCGCCATTTCAACTAAACGAGCCAATTCAAACCCAATCCACGGTACAACCATTGCCCAAGCTTCAACACAACGGAAACGATAAATACGCTCTTCTAGCGGAAAAGTGTTGAATAATTGTGTATGATTTAGCACGAAAGGATTTTCAACCTCTCCAGTAATCTCCAATTGCCACGGATCTGTTTTAAAATCTTGGGCAAACTTAGCCGGTGAAGCTTTATCTGTACCAAATTCATAAAAATTGTTATAACCGATTACTTTACTTTCGGGTGTTAAAACTAAATTTGAAGCGGGTGCGGCTTTAAAATCTAATTTAGCTAATGCTTTAGTCTCTTGTGCAGCAAAACTCATTTTAGGCAAACCGGTCGCTGCTAAACCAAGCCCCATTGCCTTAATAATTTGGCGGCGTTGGTTAAAAATTGTTTCAGGTGTTACGTCATAAGTGGTTAATTTTTTCATTATTGGCTCCTTTTATGTATAATCCATTCGTCTGAGATGCTATAAATATAATTACATAATCTTTCATTTAATTTACAAAAAGGAACAAAGATGTCACAAATTGAGCAATTGAATTCGATTACACCGCAAAAAATCGAAGAAATCCGCTTACAAATGATTAAATTCGCAACCTTGCAATTAAAAGATCCTGACCTAGCGGAAGATGTGGTACAAGAGGCGTTAATGAGCGCTTACAAAAGCGCACACTCCTTTCGAGGGCAAGCTGCATTAAAAACATGGATTTTTGCCATATTAAAAAATAAAATTGTAGATTTAATTAAATACAGGAAACGAACAATAAATGTTTCCGAACTGATGGAAGAAGAAAGCCCTAATCAATTTTTTGATCATACCGGCTATTGGGTTTCAGAGACTTACGAGCCGAAAGAATGGGAAGATGTCAATCAAATCACTTATAAGAAAGAATTTTGGGCCATCTTCGACATTTGTTTAAATAAATTACCGGCACAGCAAGCTCGTGTTTTTATGATGCGTGAGCATTTAGAAATGAGCAGTAAACAAATTTGTTTAGAATGCGGTATTACTACAGCCAATTTACACGTTATTTTGCATCGGACGAGACTACAACTACAAACTTGCTTAGCAAAAAACTGGTTTGAAGGAGAAAAAGAATAATGAATTGTGAGCATGCCTCAGAATTAATTTCACTAAGTTGTGAACAAAAGCTCAAAGTTAAAGACAGTGTTCAGCTACAAGTCCATTTATGGCTTTGTCCGAAATGCCGCTATTTCAAACAAAATAACGACAAATTACGTGAAATGTTGAAAGAATACTGTAATCAAACACAAAAAGAGCAATTGTAATTTAGTGACAAAAAAGACCGCTTGTTGATCTATACTCTAAAAATTAGACAAACCAACCACCTAATTAAAGGTGCAGATCAACAAGCGGTCTTTTTTCCTTTATTTTTTGCAAATTATGCTTTTACATTTTCTTTTAAGAAAGCTAAAAGCTGATCTTTGGCAATCATTGCTTTCTCGCCGGTACGGCGGTTTTTGTATTCAATTTCGCCGTTTGCGAGATTTTTCTCACCAATAACGACCATATGCGGTACACCGATTAACTCCATATCGGCAAACATTACACCTGGGCGCTCTTTACGATCATCAAAAATCACATCCACGCCTTGAGCTTTTAATGTGACATATAATTCTTCCGCAAAGGCTTGAACGCTTTCTGATTTGTGCATATTCATTGGTACAATCGCCACTGTAAATGGAGCAATTTCATCACTTGACCAGATAATACCACGCTCATCGTGATGTTGCTCAATAGCAGCCGCCACCACACGGGTTACACCAATACCATAACAACCCATTGTCATTACAAGCGGTTTACCATCTTCGCCTTGCACGGTGGCTTTCATTGCTTCAGAATATTTTTTCCCTAATTGGAAAATATGTCCTACTTCGATACCACGTTTGATTTGGAGTGTGCCTTTACCATCCGGACTTGGATCGCCTTCCACCACATTACGCAAATCAAACACTTCCGGCATTGCCACATCACGCTCCCAGTTCACATTGAAATAATGTTTACCATCAATATTAGCACCACAGCCAAAATCCGACATTAACGCTACTGAGCGGTCGATAATCGCTGGAATTGGCAAGTTAATTACGCCTAATGAACCGACACTTGCCCCGATTTTCGCTTTAATATCCGCTTCATCAGCAAACTCAAGCGGATCTGCCACTAGCGGATGTTTTTGGGCTTTGATTTCATTTAAATCGTGGTCGCCACGAATCACTAAAGCGATAAGCGGTTGTTCTTCGGTTGAACCTTTTACAATCAAGGTTTTTACCGTTTTTTCAATCGCTAAACCGTGATTTTCCACTAACTCGTTGATTGTTTTTGCATTTGGCGTATCCACTAATTCCATTGCCGCCATTGGTGCTTGGCGTTCACCCACAGCTACCGCTTCCGCCAATTCAATATTGGCCGCAAAATCTGACTCGGTTGAGAACACGACATCATCTTCGCCGCTTGAAGCTAACACTTGGAACTCGTGCGAAGCCGAACCGCCAATCGAGCCGGTGTCTGCTTGCACCGCTCGGAAATCTAAACCAAGACGAGTAAAGATGTTGCTGTAAACTTGATACATAACATCATAGGTTTCTTGTAGGCTCTCTTTGTCTGTGTGGAAAGAGTAAGCATCTTTCATTACGAACTCACGTGAACGCATCACACCGAAACGAGGACGCACTTCATCACGGAATTTGGTTTGAATTTGGTATAAATTTAACGGAAGTTGTTTGTAAGAAGACACTTCACGGCGAACTAAGTCGGTAATCACTTCTTCGTGAGTCGGGCCTAACACGAAATCACGGCTACCACGATCCACAAAACGCAATAATTCCGCACCGTAATCGTTCCAACGACCTGATTCTTGCCATAATTCCGCCGGCTGAACCACCGGCATTAATACCTCAATAGCACCGCCTTTGTTCATTTCTTCACGAATAATATTTTCTACTTTTTTCAACACCTTGATCCCTGTTGGCAACCAGTTATATAAACCTGAAGCCATCGGACGAATCATACCGGCACGCAACATTAATTGATGGCTTACCACCTGAGCATCATTCGGGGTTTCTTTCAGGGTTGAAAATAAATACTGACTTGTACGCATTGTTATTCCTATTTTTATTTTAAATCTCGAAAAATGGGAGCTATTCTAAAACAAAAGCGGTCGGATTTTCACAGAATTTTGCAATTTGCAAAAAATTAATGAAAACAGACCGCTTGATTTGTACATAAAAACAGTATTTGTTATATTAGCCCAATCAAAAACAAGCGGTCGGATTTAATCAAAATTTTACTATGAGCGAACAATTATTAGACGGTGTGCCACTTACCGCCCTTTCCGGGGTGGGCGCGGCAATTGTGGAAAAACTTAGCCGAATCGGCATTAATAACGTGCAAGATCTATTATTTCATTTGCCTTATCGCTATGAAGATCGTACTCGAATTACACCGATTGTTGATGTGCGTCCGGAAAGTTTTTCTACCATCGAAGGCATCGTGCAAGTTACCGAAGTGCAATTCGGTCGCCGTCCGATTTTGTCCACCGTGCTTTCTGACGGCACCAGTAAAATCACCCTGAAATTCTTTAATTTTAATGCGGGAATGAAAAACAGCCTGACCGCCGGCACACGTGTCAAAGCCTTTGGCGAAATCAAACGCGGGCGTTTTATGGCGGAAATTCATCACCCAGAATATCAAATTATTCGCAATAATCAACCGCTTGAACTTGCCGAAACTTTAACGCCGATTTACTCCACCACTGAAGGCTTGAAGCAAAATTCGTTACGTAAACTCACCGAGCAAGCGTTAGCGTTATTGGATAAAATCAAAGTCGGAGAGTTACTGCCTGATCAATATAATCCGCATAAATACAGCTTAAAAGAAGCGTTGCAATTATTGCATCGCCCACCACCGGATATTTCTGCCGAACAATTGGAAAAAGGCGATCATCCAGCACAAAAACGGCTGATTTTTGAAGAATTATTGGCACACAACTTAGCGATGCAACAAGTACGAGTCGGGGTAAATCAACTTGCCGCGACACCGCTACACTATCAAACCGATCTCAAAAGCCGCTTTTTGGCGAGTTTGCCGTTTAAACCGACCAATGCCCAAAGCCGTGTAACAGCGGATATTGAACAGGATTTAGCCAAATCTTCGCCGATGATGCGTCTAGTGCAAGGCGATGTGGGTTCAGGCAAAACCTTAGTCGCGGCACTTGCTGCCCTGCTTGCGATTGATAATGGCAAACAAGTGGCATTAATGGCACCGACTGAAATCCTTGCCGAGCAGCACGCCAATAACTTTGCCAACTGGCTACGCCCGTTCGGGATTGAAGTCGGTTGGCTTGCCGGTAAAGTAAAAGGTAAAGCTCGCACTGCACAACTGGAAGCGATTAAAAACGGCGAAGTGCAGATGATTATTGGCACGCACGCCCTCTTCCAAGAAAGTGTCGAGTTTCATAATCTCGCGTTAGTGATTATTGATGAGCAACACCGTTTCGGTGTACATCAACGTTTAACCCTACGTGAAAAAGGGGCGAAAGACGGCATTTATCCGCACCAGCTGATTATGACCGCCACACCAATCCCTCGCACCTTGGCAATGACGGTCTATGCCGATCTAGATACGTCTATTATTGATGAGTTGCCACCGGGACGAACACCGATTACTACCGTAGCGATTTCGGAAGACAGACGAGATGAAATTGTCCGCCGTGTGTATGTCGCCTGCAAAAATGAAAACCGCCAAGCCTACTGGGTTTGTACTTTAATTGATGAATCGGAAATCTTAGAAGCACAAGCGGCGGCAGCGATTGCCGAAGATCTGCAACGAGCCTTACCAGACTTACATATTGGCTTAGTACACGGACGAATGAAGCCGCAAGAAAAGCAAGAGATTATGGCGGAATTTAAAGCGGCGAACATTGATTTATTGGTCGCCACCACCGTGATTGAAGTCGGCGTTGATGTGCCGAACGCCAGCCTAATGATTATCGAAAACTCCGAACGTTTAGGGCTTGCTCAGCTGCATCAGTTACGTGGACGTGTCGGACGTGGTGCAACCGCTTCGCACTGCGTGTTGCTGTATAAACCGCCGCTCGGCAAAATTTCGAGTAAACGCCTACAAGTGTTGCGTGACAGTCAAGACGGCTTCTATATCGCCGAGAAGGATTTAGAAATTCGTGGCACCGGTGAAATTCTCGGCACCAAACAAACTGGCATGGCGGAATTTAAAGTAGCGAATTTAATGCGAGATCGCAAAATGATTCCATTGGTACAGAACTATGCCAAGCAAATTATTCAGCAAAATCCACCGCTTGCAGAAGCGCTGATTCGTCGCTGGCTTGGTGAGCGTACCGAATATAGTAATGCTTAATAAAAAAGCAAATAGCGTAATGCTAAGCCAATCCGGCTCTGAAAATATTTTGTGATCTTATTCACATTTCTACGAATTGGCTTTTGCAAGCGGTCTATTTTCTAGCTAAATTTGCCATTGTTACAACACTTAGGGTGTTACGAGAATTCGGCAAGCCTAAGCAAAATGATTTTCTAATTTCGGTTAGAAAGTTTTTTTGCTTAGGCTTTTTTATTTGCCTGCAGATTTTTATTTTGAAGAGGGCTACATTATGGCAAAAAATTTCAGCAAACTCGCCAGTGAAATTGTGCAATTCGTTGGAGGAGAACAAAATATTCACTCCTTAGTACACTGTGCAACTCGGCTGCGTTTTGTTTTAAAAGACAAAAACAAAGCTGATAAAGAACGCTTAAACCAAACTGCCGGTATCATCAGCGTGGTGGAAAGCGGGGGGCAATTCCAAGTCGTTATCGGCAACAATGTGCCGAAAGTTTATGCAGAAATTATGTCACAAGCGAATATTCAAGCCAGTGATGATGCGGATTTACCAAAACCGTCTTTAATTAACCGTGCGATTGATTTCCTCGCCGGCTCTTTCACGCCGTTGATTGGCGTGATGGCGGGTGCCGGTATTCTAAAAGGGCTGATTGCCATTTTACAAGTTGCCGGTTTGCTTGATCCTGCCTCCGGCACCTTTACCGTTTTAGATGCGGCAGCAAGTGGAACCTTTTACTTCTTACCGGTCTTTCTTGCCTTTACCGCCGCCAATAAACTCAAAACCAGTCCTTTTATTGCGGTAGGTGTCGCCACCGCCTTACTCTACCCAAGTATTGTCGCTATTAGTCAAAGCGGAAAACCGCTTGAGTTCCTCGGCTTTGAACTAGCAACGATGAACTATGCTTATAGCGTTATTCCAATTCTACTTGCAGTATGGACACAATCTTATATTCAACGTTTTTTTGAAAATATCTTCCATGAAGCGGTCCGTAATTTCTTTGCTCCGGCTTGTACGTTATTAGTGGTTGTGCCTTTAACCCTTGCAGTTATCGGGCCTATCGGCGGCGAAGTCGGTAGTACGATTGCCGCTGCTTTAGCTTGGTTATACGAAACCAGTCCGATTGCCACCGGTATTGTGGTGGGCGGATTGTGGCAAGTGTTAGTGATCTTCGGTATTCACTGGAGCATCGTGCCAATTATGATTAACAATATGTCCGTTGTTGGTTTCGATTTAATCGGACCATTAACCGCTGCCGCCGTACTTGGACAGGCTGGTGCAACGTTTGCCGTATTCCTCAAATCTCGTAATAAAGATATCAAAGCGATTGCCGGTTCAACGACTTTCAGCGGTGTGTTAGGCATTACCGAACCACTTATTTACGGTATTACGCTACGTTTCAAAAAACCCTTTATTTGCGGTGTGATCGGCGGCGCTATCGGTGGGGCGGTGATTGGCTGGGGAGGAACAAAAATGTTTGCCTTTGGTTTCTCAGGTCTATTGCTTTATCCGGTCATTATCGGCGAAGGCAGTAATATCGTAACTTACTCTTTAGGTATGGCGGTTGCATTTGCTGCAGCCGGTATCCTGACCTATCTGTTCGGTTATAGCGATAAAATGTTACCTGAGCAAGCTTCTGCTGCTGAGCCTAAAACTACCCCAAACGTCGTAAAAAACGGTGAAGTGTCTACTATCCCTCTTAACAACTTCAATCTCGTTAGCCCGCTTGAGGGTAACATCCAAAAATTAACTGAAATTGCCGACCCAATGTTTGCTTCCGAGGCTCTCGGTAAAGGAATTGCCATCGAACCGACCAAAGGCGAATTAATTTCGCCGGTTAACGGAACTATCAGCTCCGTCTTCCCAACCAAACACGCTTATAACATTATCTCGGATGACGGTTTAGAAGTGCTAATTCATATCGGTATGGATACAGTCCAACTCAACGGCACACACTTTGAGACCTTTGTCAAAGACGGCGATCGCATCCAAGTCGGACAATTACTGGGTAAATTCGACATTGAGAACATCAAAGCTAAAGGCTATTCGGTTGTTACCCCGATTATCATAGCGAATAGCGATGAGTATCTTGATGTTATCGCAACCAATGAGCCATATATTTATCAAAATGAACCGCTCATTAAAGTTTTGGAACATAAAGCGTCATAGGATCCTGTCCATTCATTTTCCCTCACCAACATCGGTGGGGGAAGGTAAACGAACATATAAGAGGAATGAACTATGCGAAAAATAATCTTCCTTGATGTGGATGGTACATTAGTCGATTACCAAAACCGGATTCCTCCGTCTGCCATTCATGCAATCCATCAAGCTCGCCAAAACGGACACTTGGTTTATCTATGTACCGGCAGAAGCCGAGCAGAAATGCAACCTCAACTTTGGGATATTGGGGTGGACGGTATGATTGGCGGTAACGGCAGTTATGTTGAACATCAAAACCAAGTCATTATGCACCAATGTATTGAGCCTGAAATTGCTCGGCAAGCAGTAGATTGGCTCCAAGCAAACGCATTGGAATTTTATTTGGAGAGTAATAACGGCTTATTTGCCAGCCGTTTCTTCCGAGAAGTTGGGACGACTGCTTTCCGGCGCTATATGGCAACAAAAAGTAGCGATCTGACGGAAAACGACCGTATTATCGAACAAATGTTGGATGATATGATTTGGGGCGCTGAACTCTATCGCAATGACCTCAATAAAATTAGCTTTGTGCTAAATAGCTTAGCGGATGTTAATGCGGCTAAAGCGGCATTTCCACAACTGAAAGTCGGTTCTTGGGGCGGTGTCGGTGAAATTCCGTTATTCGGTGATCTTGGTGTACCGAATATCTCTAAAGCACACGCAATTGAAATCTTACTGAATCATCTCAAAGCGGATCGCCACAACACACTTGCCTTCGGTGACGCCAAGATTGACATTCCGATGCTTGAATATTGCGAAATCGGAGTCGCAATGGGTAACGGCGGCAAAGAAATTAAAGCAATGGCAGATTATGTTACCGGCGATGTAGAGCAAGATGGCTTATATCAGGCTTTTGTCCACTTTGGATTAATAACCGAATAACTGCAAGCGGTCAAATTTCAACTTTTTATGCAAATTATCACATCCAAGGAGGAAATATGCATCTTAAATATCTTTCGTTGGCATTAGTTATCGGTACAGCAAGCGCACAAACTGTCAATTTCAACTTACAAGCAAAAGTCTTCGATTACGGTCAGAATGTAACGGCTATTGAGCTCGAAACTAAACATTTAGCTATTCCGGCTAAAGCACTAAAAACCTCAGATTTCCAAGTATATGCTAAATCTTCGTTACCCATTAATGCGATGGGGAATAAAGTTGCCGGTGAATTTGATACGGAGCGAAAAATTACTAAAGTAGCATTGAACAACCAGGGAAATATCGTACTTTCTCTCGAACACGGTAAGGATATTGTCGGTGCTAATACATTGGCTTATATTGCTGGAGATATCGGGCGTAATGTACAACTTGGCTTAGATTATCAAATACGCCAAACCCGAGATTTAGCATTGTTGCCAAAAGACACGACCTACCGCCAACAAGCATTAATTGATAATGAAGTGGCAAAATTCACCGCCTACACATCTCAGCAAGGTATGCATTATCAATTGTTCCAACCGCAAAATTCTCACCAAAAACGACCGCTTATCATCTGGCTACACGGTAATGGCGAAGGCGGTGTTGGCGATTATCAAAACAATATTTCCACTCTGCTCGCGAATCGTGGTGGAGTTGCATTTGCCGGCGCTGAAGCACAAAAAATCTTCGGCGGTGCTTATGTTGTCGTGCCTCAAGTACCGGACACTTGGTATCTCAATTATCAAAAAGATTATATTCGCCAACTGAAAGCATTACTTGATGAGGTGATTGCCAACCACCAAATTGATAGTGACCGAGTTTATCTGTTTGGTGCCTCTGCCGGCGGCTATATGTCGTTGCGTATGTTGCTTGAATATCCTGACTTTTTTGCCGCAACCGTTGCCACTGCACCGGCTTTAGATAAAGCACCGATTGCAGGCGGCGTACCGACCACTGAACAGGAATTACAACGAATTCAAGGCAAGCCGCTTTGGCTGGTACACGCAGCGAACGATCCAACCATTTCTTACCCGGCAACCAGCAAACGCGTATTCCAAATCCTACGTGATCACGGTGCGATTTTAAGTGTTTATCCGGAAGTTAAAATCGGCAAAACAACTTACAACGGGCATTGGTCTTGGATTTACACCTTACGTAATATTCCAAAAACACCACATGGCGAGTCGCTCTTTGAATGGACGGCAAAACAAAGACGTTAGCCAATCACAAATTAAATGGAGTCATACCCAAGCGGTCGAGTCTTGTAAAAAAACGACAAAATTCGACCGCTTGTTTTTTTGTGATCATGTTCACATTTCTCAAAGCTGCTCTTTGCAAGCGATGATTTTTTCAGATAAATTTGCACTTATAACACTTAGGGTGTTACGTTAATTCGGCAAGCCTAAGCAAAATGATTTTCGCACTTCGGTGGGAAAGTTTTTTTGCTTAGGCTTTTTTATTGAGTTTTATTGCAATGAGGATCAGAAAATGAGCAATTTAAAACCGTTTCCAGCGAATTTTTTATGGGGTGGCGCAACGGCTGCTAATCAAATTGAAGGCGGCTTTGACGCGGATGGTAAAGGTTTATCCGCTGCGGATATGGTTGCATACGTACCAAAAGAAGAGCGTGGTGCGCACAGCGCTGCGATTGAAGTGACTTCAGAGCGTATCGAATCTATTTTATCCGGTAACTTCCAAGGGCGATTCCCAAAACGAGACGGTATTGATTTCTATCACAAATATAAAGACGATATCGCCCTCTTTGCTGAAATGGGCTTTAAATGCTTCCGTATCTCTATTCACTGGGCAAGAATTTTCCCGAACGGTTATGATGAACAGCCGAATGAAGCAGGCCTCAAATACTATGATGATATGTTTGATGAAATGCTCAAATACGGCATTCAACCGATGGTAACCCTTTGCCACTATGAAACCCCACTCGGCTTGGTGCAAAAATATAACGGTTGGGTACATCGTGATGTTATCGGTCATTTTTTACGCTATGCGGAAACCGTGTTTAAACGCTACAAAGACAAAGTGAAATATTGGCTCACATTTAATGAAATCAATATGATCACTATGCATAGTCCTTATACCGGTGGCGGTGTCGTGATTGATCGTATTCCGGAAGCGGAACGTGAAAACGCAAAATACCAAGCATTACATCACCAATTTGTTGCAAGCGCACTAGCGACCAAATTACTTCACGAAATCATTCCAGACGGCAAAATGGGCTGTATGTTGGCTCGCTTGCATCACTATGCTTTAACTGCCGATCCAAAAGACCAACGTCTGGCACAATGGGGCAATCAGCAAAACTTATTCTTCACCGATGTTCATGCGCGTGGTGAATATCCGCGTTATATGTTGCGCCACTGGCAAGAAAATAACGTTAACATTCAAAAAGAATTCGGGGACGATGCAATTCTTAAACAATATCCGGTCGATTTTATTTCCTTCAGTTACTATATGTCGGTTTGCGTCACCACACATAATGAAGGAGAGAAAGTCGGCGGTAACCTAATTGAAGGCGTGAAAAATCCGTATCTTAAAGCCTCAGATTGGGGCTGGCAAATCGATCCGGAAGGGTTACGTATTACCTTAAACGATATGTACGATCGCTACCAAAAACCGCTTTTCATTGTCGAAAACGGGCTAGGTGCGTATGACCAAGTGGAAGCGGACGGCAGTATTCATGATCATTATCGTATTGATTATTTACGTGCGCATATCCAACAAATGCAAGAAGCAATCTCAGACGGTGTGGAGTTGATCGGCTATTTAGAATGGGGGCCGATTGATTTAGTGAGTATGTCAACTTCCGAAATGTCAAAACGCTACGGCTTTATTCATGTTGATTTGGACGACCTAGGCAACGGCACCGGCAAACGCAGCCGTAAAGATTCGTTCCATTGGTACAAAAAAGTTATTGCAAGTAACGGAGCTGATTTAGCCTAAATGAAAATTTTTCATTAAATTCTGTTCAGATAAGCGGTCGTTTTTCTCGTTATTTTTGCAAAAAAATGCGAGAATCAGACCGCTTTTCTGTATAAACGATATCCAATCTTTACTGCACTAATGACTAATTTTCGGATAAAAGAATAAAACTATTTGGAGGCGGACTATGCTCAAAATCACAAAAGTGTTTAACAATAACGCTGTACTTGCTGAGAATGAACTGCAAACCGAATTGGTGGTGCTTGGAAAAGGGGTCGCTTTTGCTAAAAAGTTGGGAGATTGCGTTGATACCGATCTGATTGAAAAAACCTTTAGCCTCAATAAAAGTCCGTTTACACCGCACTTGATCGCCCTACTTGAACAAATTCCACCGATTTATTTTCAACTGACCAATCAAATCGTTAACGAAGCGAATAAACAACTCGGCACACCTCTTTCCAACAGTATTTACGTCAGTCTGACCGACCACCTTTTCCATGCGATTGAACGAGCTAACAATCATCAGCAAATCCCTAACGCTCTTACTTACGAAATCCAGCGCCTCTATCGCACGGAATTTGCCCTTGGGCTATTTGCTATCGCCAAAATTCGTGAGTATTTAAAGGTAGAATTGGATGAGCACGAAGCCGCTTTTATCGCCCTCCATATTTTTAATGCTCGTACTGACGGCTCAACAATGCATGACACCTACCAAGCTACGCAAATCATTAAAGATATTCTGCGCTTAGTACGTTTGCAATTTAATTACCATTTCGATGAAGATAACTACGATTTCCAGCGCTTTCTCACTCACTTACAGCATTTCGCACAACGTTTTTTTGTTTCCGGTCAACATACTTCCAGCGATGATGATTTTCTCTATCAACAAACTAAACTGGCTTATCCAAAAGCCTATCAATGTGTTGAAAAAATCAATCGTTATCTTCAGCAGCATTATCAAAAGTCGCTTAACCAAGATGAACAACTCTATTTAACCATTCATATTCAACGAGTGGTCAAAAGCAAATAATATCCGCTGTAAGTTCAGTCATATTTATTGAGCGATATCAGAATTTTGGATTTTTACTCCAAATTAAAACTTTTCGATTAGCAACAATATTTTTTGCACAGAAAATCCTCAAGAAAAAAGATGGCGATTAATTTATCTACAAATTATAGATTTTATCGCCATTGCAAACGATTAACTTAATCATTTTACCAATCTAAATTTTTCCTTATAGATCAATAAGCTCCTTTTTGCTTCTCCAATTGATATTTTATTTAAAAAATAAATTATTTTTTCACGCCAAAAAACTAATGACTTTTAAAAAAATGCTCCCTAAAATGGAGCCATTCTTCACTTTGCATTTACTTTATTTTAACAACTAAATAACTTTTTAAAGGGAACATAGCATGCCAAATCGCAACATTATCTGGTTTGAAAATTTACGTATGACTGACGTTGAAATTGTCGGTGGTAAAAATGCCTCATTAGGCGAAATGATTAGTCAACTAACTGAAAAAGGTGTACGTGTGCCAAATGGTTTTGCTACAACTGCAAGCGCATATCGTAAATTTCTCGCCCATAATGGCTTAAATGAACGTATTTCAGCAGCATTAGCGCAATTAGATGTTGAAGACGTTGTTGCTCTTGCCCAAGTAGGTAAAAATATTCGCCAATGGATTTTAGATACGCCGTTCCCCGCTGAGCTTGATGCTGAAATCAATCAAGCGTGGCAAACCATGGTAAATGAAGCCGGTTCGGAGCAAATTTCAGTTGCGGTACGTTCTTCGGCAACTGCGGAAGATTTACCGGATGCTTCATTTGCCGGTCAACAAGAAACTTTCTTGAATATCAATGGCTTAGATAATGTAAAAGAAGCAATGAAACACGTATTTGCTTCACTCTACAATGACCGTGCGATCTCCTACCGTGTGCATAAAGGCTTTGCGCATGATGTGGTTGCCCTTTCCGCCGGCGTGCAACGTATGGTGCGTTCGGACAGCGGCGCTGCCGGTGTGATGTTCTCAATTGATACCGAAAGCGGCTTTGAAGATGTGGTCTTTATTACCGCTTCATACGGCTTAGGTGAAACCGTAGTGCAAGGTGCAGTAAACCCTGATGAATTCTATGTACATAAACCGACACTCAATGCAAATCGCCCGGCTATTTTGCGTAAAACGCTTGGTGCTAAACAAATTAAAATGATCTTCAGCCAACAAGCGCAAGCGGGAAAATCGGTACAAACGATTGATGTGCCGGCTGCAGAACGCCGCCAATTTGCCATCAGCGATGCGGAGATCACCGAGCTGGCGCAATATGCGGTGATTATCGAACAACATTACGGTCGCCCAATGGATATCGAATGGGGGCGTGACGGTATTGACGGCAAACTCTATATTCTGCAAGCACGTCCGGAAACAGTGAAATCACAAGAAAAAGCACAAGGTAATAGCTTACAACGCTATACTCTTTCAGGCGATCGTAAAGTGCTGATTAAAGGTCGTGCAATCGGACAAAAAATCGGGCAAGGCAAAGTACGTTTAGTGAAAGATGCTTCAGAAATGGATCAAGTCCAAGCTGGCGATATGTTAGTGGCGGATATTACCGATCCGGATTGGGAACCGGTCATGAAACGTGCTTCGGCAATTATCACCAATCGTGGCGGACGTACTTGCCACGCAGCAATTATTGCGCGTGAATTGGGTATTCCTGCCGTAGTAGGCTGCGGTAATGCCACCGAACTGCTAACAAGCGGTCAAGAAGTGACAGTTTCTTGCGCCGAAGGCGACACCGGTTTAATTTACCAAGGGTTATTAGATGTGAAAGTTGACCACATTGCGCTCGATAATATGCCGCAAGCACCGATAAAAATTATGATGAATGTCGGCAACCCGGAACTGGCTTTCTCATTTGCTAAATTGCCAAGTGAAGGCATCGGTTTAGCTCGTATGGAATTTATCATCAACCGCCAAATCGGCATTCATCCGCAAGCTCTGATTGAATTTGACTGCTTAGACAGCGATCTGCAAGAAGAAATTAGTGAACGTATTGCTGGCTACGCTTCACCGGTTGCATTTTATGTCGATAAAATTGCCGAAGGTGTAGCAATGCTTGCCGCCTCCGTTTACCCACGTAAAGCGATTGTACGTATGTCCGATTTTAAATCGAATGAATATGCCGGTTTAATCGGTGGTGATTTATACGAACCGCACGAAGAAAACCCGATGATCGGTTTCCGTGGTGCGGCACGTTATATTTCTGAGGAATTCCGCCAAGCATTCGCACTTGAATGCCAAGCAATCAAACGCGTACGAGATGAAATGGGACTTATTAATGTTGAAGTGATGATTCCGTTTGTACGTACTCTGCAAGAAGCACGCCAAGTGGTTGAAACCTTAAAAGCTAACGGTTTAGAACGCGGCAAAAACGGCTTACGTCTTATTATGATGTGCGAAGTGCCGAGCAATGCTATTTTAGCCGAACAATTCTTAGCTTATTTCGATGGCTTCTCAATTGGCTCAAACGATATGACTCAGCTAACGTTAGGTGTTGACCGTGATAGCGGTGGCCCGATTGCCGCAACCTTTGACGAACGCAATGAAGCGGTTAAAGCAATGCTTAGTATGGCGATCCAAGCTTGTCGTAAGCAAGGAAAATATGTCGGCATTTGCGGACAAGGCCCGAGCGATCACCCAGATTTCGCACAGTGGCTAGTTGAAGAAGGCATCGAAACGCTTTCACTCAATCCGGATACCGTGATTGAAACTTGGTTATATTTAGCTGAAAACATCAAACACTAATTCCCCAAACAAGCGGTCTAATTTTGCCAAAATTTTGCAAAAAATTGGCTTTTTTAGACCGCTTGTTCCCTATTCATTGAGGACTGATTATGCCAAATATGCGCTATGCGTTTTTTATTTCGGACCGCACCGGAATCACTGCGGAAAACTTAGGTGACGCCCTGCTTGAGCAGTTTGCGGAAATGCAATTTAAACGCACCACTTGCCCGTTTATCGACACACCGGAAAAAGCCCATAAATTGGTCGCCGAAATTAATGCGGTAGCGGAAAAACAACCGCATCCACCGATCTTATTTATGAGTGTAGTCAATGAAGAAATCAGAGAAATTCTCAAAACCAGCAAAGGCGTTTTACTCAACTTTTTTGACACCTTTTTAGCTGTTTTAGAACAGGAATTAGGTATGCACGCCAGCCATGAAGTGGTAAGTCGTGTTCATAATGTCGAAAAATATGACGAACGTATGGAAGCGGTCAATTTTGCCCTTAATCACGATGACGGCGTTTCGGATAAAGATCTCCAACAGGCGGATGTGATCCTACTTGGCGTATCACGCAGCGGCAAAACCCCGACTTGCCTCTATCTTGCGTTACAATACGGCATTCGTGCGGCAAATTATCCGCTCACACCGGAAGATCTCGACAGCACGGAACTACCAAGAATGATAAAACCTTATCGTCATAAATTATACGGGCTAACCATCAAACCCGACCGTTTACACGATATTCGCCAAGAACGCCGCCCGAATTCCACCTACGCAGACCTCAAAACCTGCCGCGCCGAAGTATTGGAAGCCCAAGCAATGTTCCGTCACTATAATATCCCCTATACCAATACAACCCACCAATCCGTAGAAGAACTCGCCGTCTCCATCATGCAAGCCTGCAAATTGAAGCGGAAGTTTTAAGTTGATAAGCGGCTTGTGCAAGCGGTCAAATTTGACAAAGTTTTTGCAAATCTGGTCGCTTGCATTGTAAGCAGGGACGAATTTCTGTATAATCCGTCGTCTTTTTATAAACGAAATTCGCAAAAACTCTGGAGTAACAAAATGGCTCGTGTAACCGTACAAGAAGCAGCAGATAGAATCGGCAACCGTTTCGACTTAATTTTGACCGCGGCACGCCGTGCAAGACAATTACAACTTCACGTTCGTGAACCACTTGTGCCTGAAGAAAATGATAAACCGACGGTTATCGCATTACGTGAAATCGAAAAAGGTTTAATCAATAGTCAGATCATGGATCAATTAGAAAACAATGATGCGATCCAACAAGAAGTTGCTGAACAAGAAGCGATCTCTTTCTTAGCGGATGTTCAAACTAACGCTTAAGATCAAATTTATTCAATATTTAGATGGATAATTGAAAATAAATAGTAGTACTATCTATTGTCAATTATCCATTTTTCATTATATCGAGGTGTACCGTGTATCTTTTTCAACCGTTAGATAGCATTATTCAGGGCTATTTACCTGCTGATAAAATCGAGCTGGTAAAGCGTGCCTTTGTGATTGCGCGTAATGCGCACAAGGGGCAAACTCGCTCAAGCGGAGAGCCTTACATTACTCACCCTGTAGCAGTGGCATCCATTATTGCGGAAATGAAACTCGATCATGAAGCAGTAATGGCGGCATTGTTACACGATGTGATTGAAGATACACCTTACACGGAAGAACAGCTTGCCGCCGAATTTGGTGCAAGTGTTGCGGAAATCGTGCAAGGCGTTTCCAAGCTGGATAAATTAAAGTTTCGTACCCGCCAAGAAGCGCAAGTTGAGAATTTCCGCAAAATGATTTTGGCGATGACCAAAGACATTCGAGTGGTATTAATCAAACTGGCTGACCGTACCCATAATATGCGTACGCTAGGTGCGTTACGTCCGGACAAACGTCGCCGCATTGCGAAAGAAACGCTTGAGATTTACAGTCCGTTAGCCCATCGTTTAGGCATTGAACATCTTAAAAATGAATTGGAAGATCTCTGCTTCCAAGCGATGCACCCTCATCGCTATCGTGTCTTACGTATGGCGATTGATATGGCGCGCGGTACCCGCCAAGACCTTATTTCAACCATTTCACACGAAATTCAGTCACGTTTAGATGAAGCAGGAATCAAAGGGCGTGTTTATGGTAGAGAAAAACACCTCTACTCGCTTTATGAAAAAATGCGTCAACGAGACCAACATTTCCATTCCATTTTAGATATTTATGCGTTTAGAGTGGTGGTGGAAAACCTAGATAATTGCTACCGTGTGTTGGGGCAAATGCACTCGCTATACAAGCCTCGTCCATACAAAATTCGTGATTATATTGCTGTGCCGAAAAGTAACGGTTATCAGTCATTACATACCTCAATGATTGGGCATAAAGGCGTGCCGATTGAAGTACAGATTCGTACCGAAGATATGGATTTAATGGCGGAACTCGGGGTAGCGGCGCATTGGCGTTATACCGAAGATCAAACCACGACAACCAGCGTGCAACAGAAAGCACAACAATGGCTGCGTAGTATTATCGAGCTACAACAAAGCGCCGGTAACTCGGATGAATTTATTGAGAACGTTAAATCCGACCTTTTCTCCGATGATATTTATGTGTTTACGCCTAAAGGCCGTATTGTAGAATTGCCGGCAAAAGCAACCGCTATCGACTTTGCTTATGCGGTTCACTCGGATATTGGTGATCGTTGTGTCGGTGCAATCGTTGATCGCAATCCGTATCCGATTTCACAGCCGTTGCAATCGGGGCAAACGGTTGAAATTCTGACCGAACAAGGTAAACGCCCAAGCCCGTCTTGGCTGACGTTTGTGGTCAGTGCCAAAGCCCGTTCTAAAATTCGTGCCGCACTGAAACATTTAGATAATATTGATCAGATTGCGGACGAAGCAGTGAAGCCGGAACATTTGGATATTGATATCGAATTGGAAATCAAAGACCAGCCGGGTGTTTTGGCAAGTCTAACCAATGCGATCGCTTCAATGAACAGCAATATCGGCACAGTAGAAAGCCGTCCGAACGGCACGGGGAATTACCAAGTGAAAATGCGTATTTCCGTAACGGATAACGCTCATCTTTATGTAGTAATTCAGAAGCTAACCAAAGTAAACGGCGTCGTTCGTGTCACAAAAGCCTAATCGCCTCTAAACATAAGCGGTGGATTTTTGTAAATTTTTTACAAAATTTGACCGCTTATTTTCTCGTTAATCCCTCTCAATTCGGCTATAATTGCCCGAATTTTTTATACACATTAAAAAGGAACTCCAATGTTATATCCAAGCGAAGAATTTCTTTATGCACCAGTTACATGGGTAGATCACAGCGAAGGTTACACTGACATTCGTTACCACAAATCAACCGATGGTATTGCAAAAATTACCATTAATCGTCCTGAAGTACGTAACGCATTCCGTCCACAAACGGTTAAAGAAATGATCCACGCTTTCGCCGATGCTCGCTTTGACGAAAAAATCGGTGTGATTGTGCTAACCGGTGAAGGTGAATACGCATTCTGTGCCGGTGGTGACCAAAAAATTCGTGGTGACTACGGCGGTTATAAAGATGACAGTGGTGTACATCACTTAAACGTGTTGGAGTTCCAACGTGATATTCGTACTTGTCCGAAACCGGTTGTCGCAATGGTAGCTGGTTATGCGGTAGGTGGCGGTCATGTGTTACATATGATGTGTGACTTAACGATCGCAGCCGATAACGCAAAATTCGGTCAAACCGGCCCGAAAGTAGGTTCATTTGATGGCGGTTGGGGCGCAAGCTATATGGCTCGTATCGTTGGTCAGAAGAAAGCACGTGAAATCTGGTTCTTATGTCGTATGTACGATGCGCAAGAAGCATTAAATATGGGCTTAGTGAATACCGTTGTGCCTTATGCGGATCTTGAAAAAGAAACAGTGCGTTGGTGTCGTGAAATGTTACAAAACAGCCCGATTGCATTACGTTGCTTAAAAGCGGCATTAAATGCGGACTGTGACGGTCAAGCCGGTCTTCAAGAATTAGCCGGCAACGCAACCATGTTGTTCTATATGACGGAAGAAGGTCAAGAAGGCCGTAACGCTTTCAACGAAAAACGTGAACCTGACTTCAGTAAATTTAAACGTAATCCGTAATTACACCTACTATTGCCTCCCCTCTAACAGGGAGGCACTAACAAGCGGTCTAATTCGCTGACTTTTTTGCAAATAATTTTCTATGTCAAATACCCAAACCGAACCTCAAACGCCAGAACAAGAAGATAAACAGCTAAAGAAAAAACCGTTCTTTATTCCAACTTGCCTTAAGCTAGGTCTTGTCGGCGCTTGCTTTGCCGCATTTTACGGGATTTATCTCGACGGGCGTATTCGAGCTAAAATGGACGGTCAAGTATGGCAATTGCCGGCAGAAGTTTATAGCCGCATTGAAAGTATCAGTGTTGAAGACAAGTTATCGCTTGAAGCAACCAAACAAGCGTTGCTTGATAACGGCTACCGCCAAGTTTCTCAAATTGCTACGCCAGGCGATTTTAAAATTGAAAACAATACACTCGTGTTGTTACGCCGTGCTTTCCCGTTTCCTGAAACACCGGAAGCACAGCGTGTATTACGTTTACGTTTTGAAAACGACAAACTATCGCATATCGAAGATTTAGTGCAACGCCGCTTAATCAATGAGTTTCGACTCGACCCAAAATTAATCGCTATGCTGCATTCGGATAATGACGAAGAACGCCAAGCGTTACGTTTACAACAATATCCGTATTTCTTAATTCAGGCATTAATTCTGACTGAAGATAAACGTTTCTATCAGCATGACGGTATTAGCCCGATGGGGATTGCTCGTGCGTTACTGGCAAACTATCAAGCAGGTAGAACAGTACAAGGTGCAAGTACGCTCACCCAACAATTAGTCAAAAACTTGTTCTTAACCAGTGAAAAGACCATTGTACGTAAAGTGAATGAAGCGTTGATGTCGCTTATTTTGGATTTCCGCTACGAAAAGAACCGTATCTTAGAAACCTATCTGAATGAAATTTATTTAGGTCAAAACGGGAGTTATCAGGTACACGGATTTGCTTTGGCGAGTCAATTCTATTTCGGTCGCCCAATCCAAGAAATTACTCCGTCACAAATGGCGTTATTGGTCGGTATGGTAAAAGGACCTTCCCTCTATAACCCGTGGCGTCATCCGGAAGCTGCGCTTGAGCGCCGCAATGTTGTATTAAAATTATTACTTGAGAATCAAGCGATTACCCAGCCGGAATATGAATTATTGGTGAAACAACCGCTCGGCGTGAAAGAAAAAGGTAGCATTTATCGTCAGCAACCTGCGTTTATGCAAGCGCTCAATCTCGATCTGAAAACAGAGTTAGGTGAAAGTAAATATGCACAACTTTCCGGCGCCAGAATTTTCACAACCTTAGATCGCAAACAACAGCGTTCTGCCGAACAAGCAGTCATTAACGGCTTAGAATCACTGGAAGCTTCGAATAGTAAAATCAAAGATTTACAATCAGCGATTGTCGTTGCCGAATATAAAACCGGTAAGGTTCGTGCGATTGTTGGTGACCGTTTAACCCAATTTGCCGGCTTTAACCGAGCAATTCAGACTAAACGTCAGATCGGTTCATTGGTGAAGCCTTCAATTTATGCGATTGCGCTTTCGGATCCGAATAATTTCCGATTAAATACACCGATTCAGAATAAACCGATTACGATTTATACCAAGGGTTCTCCGCCATGGACACCGAAAAACTACGATAAAAAATTCAGTGGCTCGGTGATGTTAATGGATGCGTTAGTGCGTTCATTAAATATTCCGACCGTGAATATCGGTATGAAAGTCGGTTTAAAGAAAGTGATTACGAAGCAAAAAGAAATGGGTTGGGACAAAGCGGATATTCCGGCTTACCCTTCTATGTTGTTAGGCTCGTACTCTATTTCACCGTACGATGTGACAAAGTCTTATCAAGTCTTGGCAAATAACGGTTTAAAAACACCGTTAACCACGATTGAATCGATTACGTCTCACGATGGCAGTCCGCTTTATCAACGTAACGTTGAAGAAGTGAGCCAACAAGTATTAGCGCCGGAAGCCGCGATCCAAACCTTATATGCGATGCAGCAAGTCGTGGAACGTGGTACTGCCCGTAGCTTGCAAAATGAATTTGCGCATTTGCATTTAGCCGGCAAAACCGGGACAACCAATAATGCACGCGATACCTGGTTTGTTGGAGTGGACGGTGAAAACGTGACGACCGTATGGCTAGGTAAGGATAACAATACTGATACCAATTTAACCGGTTCTAGCGGCGCGCTATTCGTCTATAGACAATATTTAGAACGTGCATTACCTACGGCGTTTAAATTACCGAAGTCAAAAAATTTACAGTGGGTAGGTATCAACAGCTACGGTACGATTAATTGTGATCCGAATCGCCAAATTCCGATGTGGCGTGACCGTGGACAACATTATTGTACCGGCGCAGGCAATATCGTTGAAGCGAGCAAACCAACCGTATTAGATGCAATTTCACTCAATAAGAGTAAAACGGAAAATACCAAAGCAGATGTAGCTGAAGATCAACAAGCACTTCCAGCTGAAGAAATTGCACCGACCGAATAACAAGCGGTTAAAAAAGACGATTTTTTTGTAAAAGTATAAAAAAAAGCATATTCAATTCGCTGAATATGCTTTTTTACGTTATGTCATGTAAAAAAAATTAACGTTGGCGTGCTTTAAAGCGAGGATTGCTTTTGCAAATCACATAAAGTTTGCCTTTACGACGCACAACCTGGCAATCCGGATGACGTGTCTTTGCCGTTTTCAATGAGTTTAAAATTTTCATATATTATCCTTATTTTTAGTCGTTAAACCTGCCATACCTTTAAAGCGTTCATTAAACTTGCTTGCTCGACCTTCCGTATTCACTTCACGACGTTTGCCCGTATAAACAGGATGTGACGCAGATGACGTATCTAATGGATAAAACGGATATTCTTTACCGTCTTCCCAAACCATGGTTTTATTAGTTGCAGCACAAGAACGAATAACCCAGCCCATCTTTACCGAGCTGTCATAGAACAATACTTCGCGATAATTTTCAGGATGAATCCCTTTTTTCATAATAAAATCCTCCAGGAGCTTATTTATTTCCATAAATAAAAAGTGGGTATATCCTACCTGAGAACTATTTTTATTTCTATAATTTTTTTATGGATATTGTTTATTTGGCGATTTTTCGTGCTAAATGCTAAAAGTGCGACTTAGATCGCCTTTTCTTTTCACATTTTATGGTAGGCTATGTTTTAAAATCAATTCAATTGACTATTATTTATAAGGATAAAACATGGCTCAACAACCGTTTTTAATCGCCCCATCTATTCTCTCCGCTGATCTCGCTCGTTTAGGCGATGATGTTGCGGAAGTACTAAAAGCCGGTGGCGATATTATTCATTTTGATGTAATGGATAACCATTTTGTGCCAAACCTAACTTTTGGTCCGGCAATATGCAAAGCATTACGTGATTATGGCATTACTGCGGAAATTGACGTGCATTTAATGGTAAAACCGGTCGAACGCTTAATTCCGGATTTTGCCAAAGCGGGGGCAAACTATATTACCTTCCATCCGGAAGCGACCGATCATATCGATCGTACTTTGCAAATGATCCGTGATCTCGGCTGTAAATCGGGTTTAGTGTTCAATCCGGCAACACCGTTGAGTTATTTAGATTATGTGATGGATAAAGTGGATATGATTTTGCTGATGGGGGTTAACCCCGGTTTCGGCGGACAAAAATTTATTTTGGCGACTTTAGAAAAACTGCAAGAAGCACGCCGTCGAATCGATAAAAGCGGCTACCCGATTCGCCTAGAAATTGACGGCGGCGTAAAAATTGAGAACATCGCAGAAATTGCTAAAGCCGGTGCAGATACGTTCGTTGCCGGCTCTGCTATTTTTGATCAACCGGACTATAAAACGGTTATCGATCAAATGCGTGCCGAATTAGCACAAATTTAAGGCGATAAACGGTTCTATTTTGCAAAAAATTGGCGAAAATGAACCGCTTATCAGTGAGAAAATCACTTACAAACCGTAATACGCTATGGATAAAGCCTATTCATAATGTTAGAATATCGATCGCTTTTTTGTCCGATTACTACGGATAAACAATTTTAGTTCTTGTGTGAGAAAATTTAGGCTGGTTTGACCTTGCTTTAAAAGCGTTGAATTTAGCATTTTTTTCTTTACACTATTTAACTCTCGCACTTAGGCGAATTTCACATAGGAAAAACAAAATGAGCATTGAAGAACGCGTAAAAAAAATCATCGTTGATCAATTAGGTGTTAAAGCTGAAGACGTTAAACCAGAAGCTTCATTCATTGAAGATTTAGGTGCAGACTCTTTAGACACTGTTGAGTTAGTGATGGCTTTAGAAGAAGAATTCGATATTGAAATTCCAGATGAAGAAGCTGAAAAAATCACAACAGTTCAATCAGCGATTGACTACGTGACAAAAGCTAACGCATAATTTTGAATAAGGCGGTCAAATGACCGTCTTATTTTCTGCCTAAATAACTGCAATTTTTCTGTTATGTTCCAATAGATTGTTCAAAAATAATCAAAATCGTTTACAAACCATTCAAACAAGATAAATTTGCCAAAAAGCACTTGACCATTTTTTTTAAATCCGTATTATATGCGCCTGTTACGCAGCGTTAAGGGTCGTTAGCTCAGTCGGTAGAGCAGCGGACTTTTAATCCGTTGGTCGAAGGTTCGAATCCTTCACGACCCACCA
>NZ_KB893949.1:30776-55119 GCF_000374285.1 Actinobacillus capsulatus DSM 19761
GGGTCGTTAGCTCAGTCGGTAGAGCAGCGGACTTTTAATCCGTTGGTCGAAGGTTCGAATCCTTCACGACCCACCACTTCTACTTCCTTGCAAATTTTCTTGAAAAAATCACCGCTTATTTTGTGTTTATAGTGTAAAATTCACTGCATTTTTACTGCAATTATTCAACACGTCATTTACAGCGAACTTATTTAATGATCAAAAAACTTGTTATTTCACTCGGTTTAATCGGCGTTGTCGCTTTAGGCGGCGTATTCTACGGCTACCAAAAACTCAATAGTTTAGCCAAACATTCAATCACCGCTAAAGCAGATCAATTCTTTCTGTTAGAAAAAGGCATATCCAGCCAAAAACTGGCACAATTGCTGGAAGAACAAGGCATCGTTAGTCATGATGATGTAAACTTACTGCCCTACCTTATACGCTTTAAACCGGAACTCAGTAAATTCAAAGCAGGTACTTATTCACTGAACGGACTGAATACGGTTGAAGATTTGCTGAAACATTTTAGTTCTGGCAAAGAAGTCCAACTTAACGTGCAATTTATTGAAGGTAAAACCTTTAAGGTTTGGCGTGAGCAGTTAGCAAAAGCAAGCTATATGCAACATACGTTAACCGGAAAATCCGAAGCGGAAATCGCTCAACTGCTTGGTATTGCCCATGAAAAACTTGAAGGCTGGATTGCTCCAGATACCTATAGTTATGCTCCGAACTCAAGCGATTTGGAATTACTTAAACGAGCTTATCAAAAACAACAAAAAGCATTGGATAACGCTTGGCAAAATCGTGCGGAAAATCTACCGCTTGCAACCCCGTATGAAATGCTGATTTTGGCTTCTATCGTGGAAAAAGAAACTGCAGTTGCGAGTGAGCGCCCACAAGTGGCTTCCGTGTTTATTAATCGCCTCAGATTAAAAATGAAATTGCAAACCGACCCGACCGTGATTTACGGCATGGGCAACCGTTACAACGGCAATATTCGTCGAAAAGATTTAGAGGAAGCAACACCGTATAATACTTATGTGATTGATGGCTTACCGCCAACCCCGATTGCAATGCCAAGCGAAGCGGCATTAAAAGCTGTATCACAACCGGATAATACACCGTATCTCTATTTCGTGGCAGACGGAACAGGCGGACACAAATTTAGTAAAACCTTAAATGAACACAATCAAGCGGTTCGTGAATGGATCAAAATTGAACGAAACAGAAAACTTGAGAAAAAATAAGATGCGTGGAAAATTTATTGTTCTGGAAGGTTTAGAGGGTGCAGGTAAAACCACCGCACATCAAGCAATTTTGGCTCAGCTGGAAAAAGCGGGCAAAAACGTGGTACAAACCCGTGAACCCGGTGGTACACCGTTAGCGGAAAAGTTACGCCATTTAATCAAACACGAAACCGAAGAAGCAGTCAGCGATAAAGCCGAATTACTAATGTTATATGCGGCACGCATTCAGTTAGTCGAAAACGTGATTAAACCGGCATTGGCAGAAGGCAAATGGGTGTTGGGCGATCGTCACGATATGTCTTCACAAGCCTATCAAGGCGGTGGACGTCAAATTGATCGTCACTTACTCGAAACCTTAAAAGAAACCGTTTTAGGTAAATTTGAACCTGATTTAACCATCTATTTAGATATTGATCCTGCGGTCGGTTTAGCTCGCGCACGTGGCCGAGGCGAATTGGATCGCATTGAACAGCAAAGTCTCGATTTCTTTTATCGCACACGTCAACGTTATTTGGAACTGACGCAAAATAACGAGAAAGCGGTAATCATCAATGCGGAACAATCTATCGAACAAGTTGCCGCAGATATTCAACAAGCGGTCGAAAACTTCTTAAAAATTGCAAAATAAATATGCTATATCCTTGGCTTCAACACACTTATCAACAACTGACAGAATCCTTTTTGCATGGGCGTGGTCATCACGCCCTGTTATTTAAAACCGATTCGGGTTTAGGGACGGAAACGCTTATTCGTCACTTTGCGCATTGGCTGCTTTGCCAAAATCCGCACGGGGAACAAGCTTGCCAACAGTGTAAAAGTTGTTTATTGACTGCTACCGGAAACCACCCTGATTTCCATATTTTAGAGCCGATTGACGGTAAAGATATCGGTATTGATCAAGTGCGTGAAACCAATGCCAAATTGCAAAACTTCTCGCAACAAGGCGGCAATGCGGTGGTATATATCCGAGGTGCAGAACGCCTAACCGAAGCAAGCAGCAATGCTCTCTTAAAAACGCTTGAAGAACCGCATAACAGCGTTTATTTTCTGCTTGAAGCTCCATTACAAGGAGCAATGCTCCCGACCATTCAAAGTCGCTGCCAAACCTGGTTAATTCATCCGCCGGAAACGGATATTGCGTTAGATTGGTTGCAAGCAAACTGTAGCGGTGTCGATTTCGCTTCTTGTGAAATTGCGATGCGTTTATGTCATCAACGCCCGCTGATTTGCAAAAATTTTTTAGAAAATGACCGCTTGCAAGCCCGTAAAACCTTTTTGCAAACCTTTTGGCGCTTCTTTAAAAGCCGAGATGTATTGCTACTCTTTACCGCATTCAATAAAGAAAAGGAACTGGTATTGCAGCAATTAGAATGGTTGGATAGCTTTTTTGCCGATGCGTTAAAAGCCAAAATGGATATCGCCGTCGGTTGGACAAATCCGGATTTACAAGCCGGTATTCTGCCATTTAGCCAACAACTCTCCGCCCAAGCGCTGCTAAAAGGTCACCAAATTCTGCAGCAAACCCGCCAAGACTTACAGCAAGTCAATGCGGTTAATTTGGAATTGATGTTGTTGGATTGTTTGACCAAACTTGTTTTAGAAGTATTCGAATAATGAACAATGTATTTGTAGAAACAGAAAATGATATTTATCAGAATATTATTAAATTTCCTAAGTCATCGGATAAAATTCGAACTTTATTAGGAAGCAACCCAACATATTTTCTCTACACTGAAATAGATGAAAAGTATTACTTTGCAGTTTCAAAATTCTCTGCTTTTAAAAACAACTCCGTTTCAAAGTATCGAGAAGATCACTATTATTGTAATAATGGAACAGATACCCAAAAACTAATTGAGAAAGTTCTAAGTCGAGAATGGGAACTTGGTAAATATATTGATAACGAAGTTATTACACAATTTAAAAAATGGATTAAAGAGAATACTACTTTAAAGAAAATATTAGATAAAGTCGATGAAATTCATTTTTTAGAAGTATATTCTGAAGATATCATTAAACCGTTACATATTGTTAAATCATTTGATGGAAAAGATTATAAGAGAAAAATCTCAAAATATGATTTTTCAAAGTTGCTTGCAAGAAGAACTAAGGTTGGGGACGTTGGTGAAGAAATTGCATATCAATACGAAAGACAACGTAATCCTAATGCCATAATTGAACGGTGTCATTTAGATGATGTTGGTGCCGGCTATGACTTACATTCTAAATCCAAGAATGAAGAACGCTTTATAGAAGTTAAATCTAATTTAAATCCTAAAAATCGTGTCTTTTATCTTTCACAGAATGAATGGAATATTTTAGAAAGCAAAGGAGATAATGCTTTTATTTATTTGGTTAGAATAACTGATTTAAAAAACAAAAAAGGAGAAGTTGAAGAAATTCAAAATCCTATTGCTTATATAAAATCTATCGGTTATGAGGAAGAAATCACATATAAAGTGAAAATAAAATAGAATTTCTGATAAGGCGATAATAATTTATCGCCTTTCGTTTACTTATGTTCAAGTAACTGCTATTGTATGAATAATTCACACAAAGGAGCTTAGTATGGCAAGAACAACCAGTGTTACTTTAGGCGAGCCATTAAATGATTTCGTTAATCAAATGGTAGAAAGTGGGCGTTACGGTTCAACAAGTGAAGTGGTGCGTACTGCTTTACGCTTGTTAGAAGAAAAAGAGCAATATCTCGTACAATTACGTCATTCTATTAAAGAAGGTATTGATAGCGGCGAATGTAATGATTCTTTTGATGAAATCGTTACACAAGCAAGGGGTAGTGCTAATGTATAAGTTTTCGGTAAAAGCTAAGCAAGATCTAACCGCTATTACCCACTATACAACAGAACAATTTGGACATAAGCAATCAGATGAATACTTAAACCAGCTAAAAAAGACGTTAGAAAATATCGCTTCCTTTCCCCAAATGGGTATTTCTCGAAGTGAGATTGGTTTAAATATTTTTAGTTTTGTTTGCCAATCTCATACTATTTATTATCAAATTAAACCAAACTATATTTTAGTGGTTCGTATTCTAAACAATAGAATGGATCACAAATATTATATGTAGGAAACAACATTGAAAGACTTATTTATTATCGATTCACATTGTCATTTAGATGCTTTAGATTATGAAACTCGCCATAAAAACGTGGACGAAGTAATCGAAAATGCTAAAGCGCGTGGCGTACATCATTTTATTTCGATTTGTACTACACTTGGACGTTTTGAAGCGATGAAATCCTTAACTGCGCATCGTAATGATGTCTCGCTTTCTTGTGGCGTTCATCCGTTAAATGTTGAAGACGAACAGTTTGATTACGACAAACTACTCGCTCTCGCACAAGATGAAAAAGTGGTTGCGATTGGCGAAACTGGCTTAGATTACCACTATACGCCGGAAACGAAAGCGTTACAACAATCGCTGTTTTCACAACAAATTGAAATTGCTAATAAAGTGAATAAACCTCTTGTTATCCATACTCGTTCAGCGCGTCAAGACACAATGGATATGCTGATTGCAGGCAAAGCGGAGAATTGCGGCGGCGTGCTGCACTGCTTTACCGAAGATTGGGATATGGCAAAACGTGCATTAGATATCGGTTTCTATATCTCGATTTCAGGGATTATCACCTTCCGTAATGCGGAAGAATTGCGTGATGTGGTACGCAAAGTACCGAGTGATCGTTTATTGGTTGAAACCGATTCGCCTTATCTGGCACCGATTCCGTACCGTGGTAAGCCGAATCAGCCGGCTTACGTGCGTGAAACTTGTGAGTATCTTGCCGCACTAAAAGGCGTTTCAACGGAAGAATTAGCTCGCATTACTACCGAAAATGTGCAAAACTTATTCAATATTAAACTCTAATCTATCAAGTTAAAGATTAAATAAGGAACCAAAATGAAAGCGATTTTAAAATATTTTCTAATTCTCGTCTCACTCTCATTTTTTATTGTGTTGGGTGGTGTGGTCAATTATGCAATGCCAAGCTATGAAACCACAACGGTAACCGGTATGGAAGTGCGCCGTATGGATAAAGACGGCATCATCAGTAAGGCCAATCCAGCAGACGGTGAAGTACGTGATGTGTATTTCTTGTTTACCGAAAATCCGGAAACTAAAAAAGTGATGGTATATCGTAACGAAGATACCGGTTGGGGCTTACCGCCTTATTTCAAATTCGGTTCTGCCGATATTCAAGCCAAAGCCCAAGCGTATGCGAATGAAAAACAATTGGTGCAAATTAAATATTACGGCTGGCGAATCAATTTCTTAAACGAGTTTAGAAACATTGTGTCAATCAAACCGTTAGCCGAAGGCGAAAGCAGTTCAATGCCGATTTTCAGTTATATTCTCTACGGTGTATTAGCATTGCTCTTCTTCCTGTCTATTCAATTTATTCGCGGCATCTTCCGTAGCGAATAACCTATTCCAAGCGGTTCAATTTTGCTAAAATTTAGCAAATTGAACCGTTTTTTTATTGCGAGCGAAATGATTTATTTTATTGCAGACCTACACCTCAACGAGGCACAGCCTCAGATCACCGAACACTTTTTGCAATTTATGCGACAAAAAGCACCGCTTGCAGAAAGTGTGTATATCTTAGGTGATTTCTTTGATTTCTGGATTGGCGATGACGAGCAATCCGAGCTTATAGACCAAGTGAAAAACGCTCTAAAAACCCTCACCACAAGCGGTGTAAAATGCTATTTTATTTGCGGAAACCGTGACTTCTTATTGAGCCAACGCTTTGCCCAAGAAACCGGTATAGAAATTTTGCCTAATTATCATCTGCTTGATTTATACGGTCACAAAACGCTGATTTGCCACGGCGATACGCTTTGCATTGATGATGTGAAATACCAACAATTACGCCGTAAAGTACATCAGAAATGGCTGCAGTGGCTCTTTTTACGTTTGCCGCTCTCTCTGCGAATTCGTATTGCACAGAAAATTCGTGCCAAAAGCAAACAAGATAAACAACATAAATCCGCCGACATTATGGACGTAAATCCGGCATTTACTGCAGAAACGGTAAAACGCTTTGGTGCAACTTATCTGATTCATGGTCACACCCACCGCCAAGCGGTACATTCCGAAGCGGAATTTACCCGTATTGTCCTCGGTGATTGGAAAGCGGATTACGCTTCCGTTTTAAAATTTGATGAACAGGGATTTGAGTTTATATGATAGATGTGATTATTCCTTGCTATAACGCTGAACAAACGTTGGTGCGTGCGGTACAAAGTGCGTTAAACCAACCACAATTAGGTACATTATGGCTAATTGACGATGCTTCAACCGATAATACGCTAGTACTAGCTCAACATCTTCAATCACAAGTACCGCATAAAATTCGTGTAGATCGAATGCCAAAAAACGGTGGTGCGGCGAAAGCACGCAATTGGGGCGCATTACAAAGCGAAGCCGACTTTATCGCTTTTTTAGATGCGGATGATGCCTACGAAGATCATGCTTTACAAATTGCCGAAGGCATTTTCACTTTCCGACCAGAGGTCAGTGTGGTACGTCTTGCACTAAAACCGGTAGATATGCCCGAACGTTATAGCAACCACCCGAATTTTGAATACGCTTGGCAACATATGCGAATGACTTGTGGCGGTAATACCGTGTTTCGCCGTGTATTCTTTCTCGCTTGCGGAGGCTTTCCCCAGCACCAACTCTTCAGAGAATTAGGCGGTGAAGATGGCGCTTTAGGTATGGCCACCACACAAATTAGTGCGGTTGCTACGGCATTTAATGATGCCGGCGTGTTACATTATTGTCGTCACGGTATGCACGCCGAACGTTTATTAGACGCCATCTTATTTGATAAAACACCCCTAGGGATAACGGCAGAAAAAATGGCTGAAGCACAAGCGGTAACAGATAAAATTTGTGAACAAATCACGCAGCTTAAAACATGTCTTGAAACCAAAAAGCTTGGGATAAAACCATTAAATATTCAGTGGAATTAGTTGAAAATTAGCGAAAATAGGTCTAGTATTTGCGCTTGAGATTAATTATCAAATGTAATAACTATGAGACTATTTTATATCGCTATCGGTTTTTTATGTATTGGGCTTGGGATTTTAGGCGCGATTTTACCGGGCTTGCCGACCACGCCTTTTTTGTTACTTGCACTTTTCTGCTTTAGTAAAAGCTCGCCTCAGTTACAACAATGGTTTACACGCACTAAAATCTATCAAAAATATTTAAAAGATTATGATGAAAAACGTGCGATGACGATGAAACAAAAGATTACCATCTTAATGATTTCAGCACCATTCTGCCTGTTCTCATTTTTCGTACTACCGAATATTTGGGGCAAACTGACATTAGTTGCCGTGGTTATCTGTCAGTATTGGTATTTCTTGTGCAAAATGGAAACATTACCTGCCGAAACCCAAACTCAAACACGTTCAAACGCTTAACTATTCCTCTTCTTTTTTGCGTCTCGCCCTCGGGTGAGCCACATCATAAATTTGTGCAAGATGTTGAAAATCTAAACTAGTATAGATTTGAGTAGTTGATAAACTGCTATGCCCCAATAATTCTTGCACTGCACGCAAATCACCGCTCGCTTCCAACATATGAGTAGCAAATGAATGGCGTAATTTATGTGGATGTAAATGCGTTTCTAATCCCTGCTTTTTGCCCCATTTCTGCATCGCAAGTTGAATCGAACGATGTGATAATCTCCCGCCTGTTTTATTTAAAAACAGCGCATTATCCTGCGGATTAAAATCATGGCGCACCCCAAGCCAAGCCTGCAATGCCTGTAAAGCTTTCGTACCGATCGGCAAAATACGTTCCTTATTACCTTTACCTAACACCTTCACTTCACACGCAGCTAAATCCATATCGCCGAGATCTAAGCCTTGTAACTCAGATAAACGTAATCCGGAACTATACATTAATTCCATCATCGCCAAATCACGTAACTCAAGCGGCTCGTTCGTTTCAACATTGAGTAATTGCCCGACTTGCTCCGCATCAATATTTTTCGGTAAATGCTTGCCAACTTTCGGCGATTTAATGCCTAACGCCGGATTCATCGTCATTTGTTGCTGTTGAACTAAATAATTAAACCACTGACGTAATGCCACTAAACGTAAGCCGATACTTTTAGCGCTCAGCCCTTGCTTATGGCTTTGTGTAAGCATCCAACGTACAGCAGCCGCATTAACCTCTTGCCAAGTACTTATCCCCACCTGACTAAACATTTCACTAACAGCCAATAATTGACGTTGATAATTGCTTAGGGTATGCGGACTGACCTGCTTTTCAATACGCAGATAATCCCAATATGGTTTAGTGTTCAAATAAAGGGCGTTTTGTGAATTTAGCATCATGGTAAAATGTAGAAAGAGCTGAATAGAGGAGAAAAACAAGCGGTCAAATTTGCAAAATTTTTTACAAAAATAACCGCTTATTTCAATTAAGCTAGCTTAAGTTGACCGATACGTACACCAACATTACCTAACGCCACTGGGCTTAAATAATCGCCTAAAAACTCAAAGAGTTCATTTACATCAGTAAAGCTACGCTGAATTTTGACATCTTCTTCCACTTTACGCGTGAACTCATACTGCGTTTGCGAACCATCAATTTTCGCTTCCAATGTGATAAATACCGTTTCAAAAAAATGGTTTACATTACCTTCTTCACCCGGATCACTGACACGCACATTCCAATGATTACTAAATAAAAGTTCGGTTTTTACTGACATATTGCTTCCTTATTATTGCTGTATTTACTAGAAATTTAATAGGGATCGGATTAGCGATTAGCCTTTACCCATTCTGTCTAAAATTAGACCGCTTAAACAAGCGGTCTAATTTAAACTCATTATTGTAAAACGGAAATATCCGCTACTTGTAAGAACAAGTTACGTAAATTATTCAAAATCGCTTGGCGGTTGCGGCGAAGTTTTTCATCTTCTGCATTAACCATGACTTTATCGAAGAAATTATCCACCGTTTCACGTAAGCTTGCTAAACGATCAAGCGCCACTTGATATTCGCCATTTGCAAATTTCGGTGCAAGTTCGGTTTGTAATGCGATAACTTGTTCTGCAAGAGCTTTTTCTTCTGCTTCAACTAATAAAGTGCGGTCAATTTCGGTTGAGATTTCACCTTCCACTTTCGCTAAAATGTTGCTTACACGTTTATTCGCTGCTGCTAACGCTTCCGCTGAATCTAAGGTACGGAAATGCGACACTGCACGCACACGCGCGTCAAAATCCGCTGGACGTGTCGGACGGCGAGCAAGCACGGCTTGGATAACGTCCACGGCAATACCTTCATCTTGATACCACGCACGGAAACGACCGAGCATAAAGTCTACAACTTCATCAATAAGCTCTTTTTTAGTAACAATTCTTCCATTTTCACCACGAGAGAATGGAGTTAAATCATCAGGTAAAGGCTGCATTTGGAAAAATTCAGAATTTTGTTTTTTAATATCATCCTGAACCTTGTAAGAACTAATTGCATAGCCAACAAGATCTTCAAGATCAAGCGGTAGATTTTTCTCTACGATAATACGAAGCGAACCTAATGCCGCACGACGTAGTGCGAATGGGTCAGCGCTGCCTTTCGGTGCTTGACCGATACCGAAAATCCCCGTGAGCGTGTCGAATTTGTCCGCTAATGCTACTGAGCAAGCAACTAACGATTTCGGTAATTCATCGCCTGCGAAACGTGGCATATATTGTTCGTTTAACGCTACTGCGACTTCTTCATCTTCGCCATCGTGACGCGCGTAGTGCATACCCATCACACCTTGCGTGTCGGTAAACTCAAATACCATATTGGTCATTAAGTCGCATTTAGAAAGTAAGCCCGCACGCTCTGCTTTCGCCTTGTCTGCACCGATTTGCGCTGCGATTTCGCCTGCTAATGCTTCGATACGAGCGGTTTTATCACGTAACGTACCTAACTGTTGTTGGAACAACACGGTTTCAAGGCGTGGTAAGCGATCTTCTAAACGCTGTTTTAAGTCGGTTTTGAAGAAGAATTCCGCATCGGTTAAACGTGGACGAACCACTTTTTCGTTACCTTCGATGATTGCGGTTGGATCTTCCGGATTGATGTTCGAAACAAAGATAAAGTGCGGTAATAATTTGCCCTCTTTATCATAGATCGGGAAGTATTTTTGGTCACCTTTCATGGTGTAAACCAATGCTTCCGCAGGCACAGCAAGGAAACGCTCTTCAAATTTTGCGGTTAATACGTTCGGAAATTCTACTAATGAAGTTACTTCATCTAATAAGTCTTCTTCGATGTCTGCTACGCCACCTAAAGCGGTCGCTTTTTCTTGCGATTTTGCAAGAATCAACGCTTTACGCTCGTTGAAATCGGCAACAACCATACCTTTTTCACGTAATGCGGTAAGGTATTCGTCTGCGTGTGAAATAGTAAATTCACGTTCGCCTAAGAAACGGTGCCCACGTACCACGTTAGCGATTTTTACGCCTAAAATTTCGCCTTCGATTAGCTCAGCACCAAAGAATAAAGTTACCGTATGCACAGGGCGCACGAATTGCTCGGTTTTATCGCCCCAACGCATCATTTTTGGAATCGGTAAATTCGCTAAAGAACGAGAGATAATGTCCACCAATAAATTTTTGGTCGGCTGACCCTCAATCACCGCACGGTGAACCAACCATTCGCCCTTATCGGTAACAAGACGCTCTGCTTGATCAACAGTAATGCCACAGCCTCTCGCCCAGCCTTCTGCTGCTTTGGTTGGGTTTCCATCTGTATCAAATGCCGCTGACACCGCAGGACCACGCTTCTCAATTTCTTTGCTTGGTTGAGCGGTCGCCAAACCTAACACCTTCACTGCCAAACGGCGTGGTGCAGCAAACCATTCCACTTTCTCGAATGATAAACCCGCTTGGTTTAATTCGTTTTCTACATTCTCCGCAAATGCGGTCGCTAATTTTTTGAGTGCCTTCGGTGGCAACTCTTCAGTGCCGATCTCGGCGAGGAAGTTTTGTGTTGTCATTGTTTATCTCTTTGTTAAATTATTTGTAAATATTATATATCGTACTTCGCTTCCATTTCTGCCAAATCTCCCCTAACCCCTCTTTGCTAAAGAGGGGGACTGGGTTTGTACAAAAATTAAATTTTACGGACTAATTCACATTTCAAATTTTTGATTGTTGATGAAGAACACAAATCTCAACATTTTTGGAGATCTTATCCCCCTCTTTAGTAAAGAGGGGTTAGGGGAGATTTGTGCGATCTCAAATTTGCAAAAAACCTACAAATCCCCACCGCTTTCCCCACACGAGCCGTGTGGGGTTCTGTAACCTGAGCCACGTTGTGGCTCTTGGCAACAGCCACAGCGTGGCTAGGATTATGTAGCCTAGCACGGTTCGTGCTAGGTGGTTTCAATTTGCACCCTCACCCTTTCCAGCTGTGCTTTCAACTCCAACTCCGTTGGCAAATAAGGTAGATACTTGGCACTAAAAATCTGTTTGCGATCGGCTAATACCGAGTATTTTGCTATCGCTTCGCTTTGTTCGCTACATAATACCAAGCCAATGGTTGGGTTGTCATCTTCGCCTTTAAATTGCTCATCATACAACCGCACATAGGTATCCATTTGCCCGATGTCTTGGTGCTTGAGCTTGCCGATTTTGAGGTCAATCAGCAAAAAGCATTTGAGTTTGAAGTTGTAAAATACTAAGTCGATATAAAAATCTTCATCATCAAACCGTAAACGTTTTTGGCGTTCAACAAACGCAAACCCTTTACCAAGTTCTAACAAAAACTGTTGAAGATTGCTGATTATCGCCTGCTCTATATCAGTTTCTTGATAGGTTTTATCCTGTAAATTCAAGAAATCTAAAATATACGGATCACGCAAGTAATCTTGGATAGTTTCTTTTAATGGTTCAGTTTTCTCAGAAGCTTCTTGCTCAACTAAAACTTTGTTTTGGCTTGCCAATAAGCGTTCGTAGTACAGCACAGAAATTTGGCGCTCTAAAGCACGAGCAGACCAGTTATTTTCTATCGTTTCTTTAATATACCAATCTCGAGCCTGTGGATTTTCTATCCGCATAAGTGAGCGGTAATGCGTCCAACTTAATTCGGCACGCAGTGCGTTCCGAATTGGAAATGTTAGGTAGAAAGAACGCATATTTCGTAAATTACGAACATCAAACCCTTTACCATACATCGCAGTTAAACGTTCCGAAACATTCTGCAAAATCGCTTTGCCGTACTTGGCACGCTCTTCGCCTTGCTGTTCATCTTCCACCAATAATCGCCCAATTTCCCAATAACTCTGAACCATTGCTGTATTAACTGTTTGGCGAACTTGGCTTTTGGCTTATTCGATAATTTGGGCAATGCTTTGGATTAAGTTGTCATTCGCTGTGATTAGCTTACTCATTTGTTTGCTCCACACACTTCCACTTAATCATCATCAGGCAATTGCCCCTCGTGGGCTTGCCACTCACAAGCGGTTATTTTTAAATCGGTAAACACCGCTTTAAATGAGGAATCTTCAGGGCTACAGGCATAAACACCGAAGTGGATTTTCCCTGTGGCGTTTGCCATATGGCAAATTCGCATTTGGCTGAAATTCACGCCGTCTTGAGAACATTCAATACGAAAATCTTGTCCTCTACGGCTAAGACGATACCACATTGCTTTTACACTTGCGGGAAGTTCAGTAGTTGCCCAATCGGAATAACCTTGATTGGTTACCACCGAACCTAAATGCTGAAAATCACCGTTTTCATATTCCACCGAGGCTTTGAGCCAATTTTCGCTGTCGAGATACATTACCACACCACATTGGTCAAAGCGGTGTTGGCTACCTGAAAAATCGGTTTTTACCACAAAGGAAAAGTATTGCTCTTCCGTGTCAATTTGTAGCATTGGGGCATTATCATTTTTGAAATGATAGTACGTTTTCTGCCACAAATCGGTGTGCGGTTCGGTGGTAATTTCGATCTTTCCTTCGCTAATGAAATAAGATTTCGGTTCATTCCACCACATTAATTTACTGCTCTCAAACTGCATTTTCTGGCTCATTTGCAAAATCTCCGAGACATTTCACCGCTTGTCGCAAACACACCCTACATTATTTTTTACAGCCTGGGAAACCAAGAGCCTCACGGCTTGCGTAATACGCCTCTGCCACACCTTTGGTTAAGGTGCGAATGCGTAAGATATAACGTTGGCGTTCGGTTACCGAAATCGCTTTGCGAGCGTCTAACATATTGAAGCTGTGTGCTGCTTTTAAAATGCGTTCGTAAGCCGGTAATGGTAACGGTTTTTCTAATGCTAATAATTCAGTCGCTTCTTTTTCGTATTGTTCGAACGCTTTGAATAAGAAATCCACATCTGCGTATTCAAAGTTGTAAGTTGATTGCTCTACTTCGTTTTGGTGGAACACGTCGCCGTAAGTAGTTTTTCCAAGTGGACCGTCGGACCATACTAAGTCGTACACGCTGTCCACGCCTTGAATATACATTGCTAAACGTTCTAAACCGTAGGTAACTTCGCCGGTGACCGGTTTACACTCTAAACCGCCAACTTGTTGGAAATAGGTAAATTGGGTCACTTCCATACCGTTGAGCCACACTTCCCAGCCTAAGCCCCACGCACCTAACGTTGGGTTTTCCCAGTTGTCTTCCACGAAACGAATATCGTGTTGAGTTGGGTCGAAACCTAACATTTTAAGTGAGCCTAAATAGAGTTCTTGAATGTTATCCGGAGATGGCTTAATTACCACTTGGAATTGGTAGTAATGCTGTAAACGGTTTGGGTTTTCGCCGTAACGACCGTCCGTTGGGCGGCGAGATGGTTGAACGTAAGCGAATGCCATTGGCTCAGGGCCTAAGGCACGAAGTGCGGTCATCGGGTGAGAAGTACCTGCGCCCACTTCCATATCAAACGGCTGAACAATGGTGCAACCTACGTTTGCCCAGTAATCTTGTAGGGCTAATATCATACCTTGGAATGTTTTTACATTAAATTTTGTTGTCATTTTGCTATTCCTAAAAAATTCGTTCAAAAATACTGGTTATTATAGCCTGTAAGCGGTCGAATTTTGGAAATTTTTTGCAAATTTCTTTCCGAATAAGAATAGTTATTATTTTATGACTTATATCAACATAGCTTTAAGCCTATTTTTGTTAAAATAGTTGAATAATTAAACATTATCCTCCGAGGTTTTCTATGAAATCTGTTTGGCTGCTTGGCGTAAGTTTGCTGACATTCTGTTCTGCAAGTTTCGCCCAAAACTCAACCGCTTACACTCCCTCCGAATTAGTCCTTTTCGCTGACGAATCACTCAAGCAATCCATTGGACAACTTGAAGCCGGTGTGCCGATTAAACTATTGCAATCCAAACAAAATGCCTCGCAAATTGAATTGGAAATGTGGCGTAAAACCAAAGGTTTCGGCCGCATTTGGTATAACCAATTTTCTAAACAAATTACCGATGCGGTAATGGATAAAAACTTTATGCAAAATAACCCTACGTTTGAAGTGCTTGAGAAGAAAGAAGATCCGCTTACCGGTTTAATTTGGCAGAAAGTCAAATTACAAGCGTGGGTAAAAAATTCTAAATTTACCGACAGCCTGACCGATTTTTGGGCGAATGCGGAGCAAACTTTTAAGACCGAATGTAGCGTTTGCCACAAACAACGTGATACCAAAATGCACGATGCGAACGAATGGGTTGCCGTATTTAACGGTATGGTCGGCTTTACCGATATGGACGAGCCGACCCGTAAACAAGTGCTACGTTATTTGCAAATGCACGCTTCAGACAGCCAACCGAAAGCCGCTAAATAAGGAGTTTGTATGTCATCATCACTTTCAACTTCACGCCGTCAATTCTTAAAAAATATGTCGCTGATGGCGGCTTCTATGGCGATGCCGAATTTCCTTGTGCCGAGAGCAAATGCCGAAGCTTCACAAGCGGTCGAAAACGGCTGGAAAATTACCGGTGCGCAATGGGGGGCGGTGCGAGCAAAAATTGAAAACGGTCGCATTGCCGAAATTAAGCCGTTCGAACTGGATAAACACCCGACCGAAATGATTAACGGCATTAAAGACTTGGTGTACGGTGAAGCACGCATTCGTTATCCGATGGTGCGTTTGGATTGGCTCAAAAACCGTCACAACAGTAATAGAACACAACGTGGCGATAACCGTTTTGTGCGTGTCAGTTGGGACGAAGCGCTTGACCTTTTCTATGAAGAACTTGAGCGTATTCAGCAAAATTACGGCCCTTGGGCATTACATACCGCCAATGTCGGTTGGCGTTCTTCCGGTCAATTCCATAGCTGCGGTAACCATATGATCCGCGCTATTGCGATGCACGGCTCGAGCGTTGGCACTGTCGGCGATTACTCCACCGGTGCGGGGCAAACCATTTTACCTTATGTGTTAGGCTCAACCGAAGTGTATTCACAAGGGACATCGTGGGAAGTTATTCTTAAAGAAACCGAGAATTTAATTTTCTGGGCAAGCGATCCAGTCAAAAACTTGCAAGTTGGCTGGAACTGCGAAACGCACGAATCTTACGGCTACTTAGCACAGCTTAAACAGAAAGTGGCGGAACAAAAAATCAATGTCATTAGCATTGATCCGGTGAAAAGCAAAACGCAAAACTTCCTTGGCTGTAAACAGCTTTATATCAATCCGCAAGCGGATGTGCCGTTTATGTTGGCTATTGCTCACACTTTGTATCGTGAGAATTTATACGACAAAGCGTTTATTGATATGTACACGCTCGGTTTTGAGCAATTTGTGCCTTACTTACTCGGCGAAACCGAAGACAAACTTGAGAAAACTGCCGAATGGGCGGCACCGATTTGCGGTATTGAAGCGGAAGAAATCCGTAAATTTGCCCGTATGTTAGCCGGTAAACGTACCCAACTGATTTTCGGTTGGGCGATTCAACGCCAACAACACGGTGAACAGCCTTACTGGATGGGCGCGGTTTTAGCCGCTATGCTCGGACAAATTGGGCTTGCCGGCGGTGGTATCAGTTATTCACACCATTACAGCTCTATCGGTGTATCTAGTTCCGGTGCGGCAATGCCGGGATCCTTCCCGTCTAATTTAGACGAAGGACAAACCGCTAAATATACTAATAAAGATTACCAAGGTTATAGTGAGGTGATTCCGGTCGCTCGTACTACCGATTCTTTACTTCACTCAGGTAAAACCATTGATTACAACGGCAGAAAAATTACCTATGCACCGTATAAAATGGCAATTTTCTCCGGTTGTAACCAATGGAGCCGCCAATCCGATTTGAATAAGATGAAACGAGCCTTCCAAAAATTGGAAACCGTGGTATCGATTAACTATAGCTGGACGGCAACTTGTCGTTTCTCCGATATTGTTTTACCGGCTTGTACACCGTTTGAACGTAACGATATTGATGCTTATGGTTCTTACAGCAACCGAGGCGTTTTAGCGATGCAAAAATTGATTGAGCCGTTATATGAATCCCGCCCTGATTTTGAAATTTTCAAAGACTTATGTCGCCGATTCGGCAAAGAAAAAGAATATTGCCGAGACATGGGCGAAATGGCGTGGTTAGAACGTTTATACAAAGATTGTCGCAATGAAAACCGTGGCAAATTTGCTATGCCGTCTTTCGCTGAATTTTGGCAAAAAGGCTATGTGCTATTCCCAGAAGGCAAACCTTGGGTACGTCATGCTGATTTCCGTGAAGATCCGGAATTACATTCGCTCGGCACACCTTCCGGCTTTATCGAAATCTTTAGCCGTAAAATTGCGAGTTTCGGTTATGCCGACTGTAAAGGCCACCCGATGTGGTTTGAAAAAGCGGAACGTTCGCACGGCGGTCCGAAATCGGATAAATATCCGTTCTGGCTACAATCCGTGCATCCGGATAAACGCTTACATTCACAACTGTGTGAAGCCAAATCGTTACGTGAAACCTACAGCGTGCAAGGACGAGAACCGTTTTATATGAATCCGCAAGACGCAGAAAAATTAGGCATTAAAGACGGCGATTTAGTACGTGTCTATAACGAACGTGGGCAAGTGTTGGTGGGTGCGGTGTTATCCGATAACTTCCCAAGCGGTATAGTGCGTTTACAAGAAGGAGCGTGGTTCTCACCGCTTGATGAAAGTGTGGGTGCAATTGATACTTACGGCTGCCCGAATACGCTAACACTCGATATCGGCGCTTCAAGTTTATCTCAAGCGACTTGCGTCAGTACCTGTTTAGTGAATGTAGAAAAATGGCAAGGCGATGCACCGGCGGCGAACGGTTTCAGCGGCCCGACAGAGGTAGCTCGTTAATGGCAACGCAATTACTCAGTTCGGAAGAACGACTATTTTGTTATCGCTGGTTCCATTCGTTACTCGCCAAAGAGCTATCGGAACCGCAGTTACACGCATTACAAGCGGGTCAATTTGCCTCATTTTTTGCATTTTTTGCCGAGCTTGGCTTTCAGCCACAGGTTGCCGACTTGCAAAATGAATTGGCAAAATTGACCGCTTACGATTCACCTCGCTTAGAACTGGCGGCGGATTTTGCGCAATGCTTTTTATTGGAGGGCAAATTAAGTGCGCTGCCTTACGCCTCTTACTACTTGGATGAACGAGATCTCAGTGAGAATCTTGCGGTAATGGATCAACGGCTAACGAAATTTCAGCTTAAAATCAATAGGTTACATAATGAGCCAAGCGATCACCTCTGTATTTATTTAGAAGTGTTGATCAAACTGATTGAAACGGAACAGCCGGCTCAGATTCAGCAGCAATTTATCCGACAGCAATTACTCAGCTGGCTACCGCAATGGGTGGAGAAAACCGCCCAAATTCACAGTAGTACCGTGTTTTATCAAATAATTAGCAATTTGTTACTCGGCTTTCTACAGCAAGATATTGCTTAACCACAAAGCTTAACGGACGCTGATTTAGCGTCCGTTAAGCGGTCAAATTTCTGTTATTTTTTGCATAAGTACCTGTGCAAATCGTGCCGCCGCTTGCGGATCCGTATGCAGGTACAATGCCGGTTCGATCAATTCCAATTCATTCAGCAAAAATCGATCACCCATAATCGTACCATCCACCCGTGCATAGCTTGGCATTTCAGGCAATCTCATCAAAACATCTCGTGCTTGTCGAATAATATTTTGTGGAGGAACTACTGGTAAGATTGCTACGCCATAAGCTGAATTTGCCCGCCATTCGCCTTTGGGCGGTTGGCGTCTTACCGCATGACTAAACTCACCGGCAAAGAAAATCAAACTAGTTTCGCCATTCTCCGCCACTTCCTTAATATAGGGTTGTAACACGACTTGTTGTCCCAAATAGGAGCTAAAATCCGGTATGGGTTGATCCGCTTGCCATTTGATGACCGCATTACCGCTCTGCCCGATCGCCGGTTTGATCACCACAGTTTGTCCGTTTTGGTGGTACGGCTGACAAGCGGTCTGGATTTGGGCGAGATCCGCCAATAACAGTTGGCTTGGAATCACATCTACACCCATTTGTTGTAAATCCAGTAAATAGCTTTTGTGCATATTCCAATCCATTAACCGAACGGGATTTGCAAATTTTTGCCCAAATTCGACCGCTTGTTGCAGCCATTGGCGGAAGCATTCCGGCTGTTGGGCGTAGTCCCACGCACAAAGCGGTAAGATAACATCAGCTTGCGGCTGATTTTGCCAACAAGCCACTTTCACTTGCAGTCCGTTAGCCTGTAGTAAGCGAACCAGTGGTTGTAAATTATCAGGAAGATTGGGGTAAGTTTGGCAGGTAGTAATGGCAATCGAATGTGACATAATCGACTCAAAAAAGGCAAGTGAGCCAAAGCCCGCTTGCCACTAAATTGATGGGTTATTTTAACTTAATAAAAAATGTGCCTTGCGGTACAATCGGCAAATATTGACGGTGAAAATCCAAATAGGTTTTCTCCGGATCAATATCTTTAAACTGTTCCGGATAAAGCGTTTTCGCCATAAATTGTGCACTGGCTAAGTCGGTAATCGAACGAGACGCGGTGTGATAAATACCGTACACATTGCCTTTTTTCACCGCTGGCACGTTCGACCAACCGGCACGCTGAGTAAAACCGGCAAGTCGTTTTTGCGCATCCGCTTCACTGATATTAATCCCCATCGCCATAATTTCGGCATTTTTATCAATGCCCATTTCCGTACCGGAAATAATCACCACCTCCGGATTAGAGGCTAAAAATTGCTCCGGATTAATAGGTCCCCAGTTTTCAATAAACGGTTCGGCAATATTGTCGCCACCAACCGTATTCGCAATCGCTCCCCACATATTTTTACCGAAAGTGAAGCTATATTCCGCCGGACCTTTGTTACCGAATTCAACGTAAATTTTCGGTGGTTTTTGACCGCTTGCCGCTACACGTTGTTGGATCGCTTTTTTAATTCCTTGTTCATATTCGTTGGCGATCTGATTTGCACGTATTTCCGTACCGGCAAGTTGTCCGAAAAGTTGGATACTTTTCGTATGTTTCGCTACGGTTTGTGCATTAAAATCCACTACGACAATCGGAATACCCGCTTGTTCGATACGAGGAATATCGGTGGCAATCGTTTGATATTGCCAATCGGCTAACACCAATACGTCCGGTTTTAACGCTAAAGTTTTTTCTAACGAGAACGTCCCGGTATTGATATTACCGATATCTGCCATTTCCGCTAAATTCGGTAACGCTTTACTAAATAAAGCCCAGCTACCGGGGTTAAATTTTTCCCAAAACTCACGCGAAATACCGACGACATTTTTAAAATTCTCCGAACCGGTTGCGGCAATATAATCCGGATAATAAAAACCAAGCACAATACGTTTCGCAGGTACATCAACTTTCACTTGGCGATCCAATACGTCTTGTAACACTTTTACTTCCGCTTGCGCCGAAACTCCGGCAAATAGTAACATGCTGGCAATAAGATGTTTAAAATACTGCTTTTTCATTGTCATCCTTATTTCACTTGCTCGAGATATTCAAATAAACGGCCTTTATGCTCTGTGGTACGCTTTTCAATTTTCTCAACTTCTTTGGTCGCATTTTCTAAATTTGTCGGTTTGCCTACTTGGATAATACCGCTCATATTCATCATACGATGTGGAGGGCAAACATATACGTAAACCCCTTCATGAGTAAGCGTTAAACTAAATTGTTCATCTTCTTTCGAGAGGAATTTCTCTGCGCCTTCCGGCACTGCTTTACTTTGCACCCAATGACCTTTATTAGTTGGCACGAAAGTGACCGTATCGCCAACTTCCGCTTTTAAAAAGCCCGGTTCAAACACCATACCACCGTCTTTACCGTTATCTAACATTTTAACTTCGTGATCTGCAGCCAATACACTGCCTGAAAAAGCGAGTAAGGTTGCTAATAATACTTTTTTCATTTTTTACTCCTAATGTGAATGACGTAACGGACGAATCACCGGTTGTCCAGTACTGTCATATAAAATTTCAATCTCAACGTTATACAACTGACGAATAAGATCAGCCTGTAACACTTGTTTTGCGTCACCGAAAGCTTGTAATTTACCGTTACCCAATAAAATCACCTGATCAGAAAATTGAGCGGCAAGGCTCAGGTCATGCAGCACTATGATCGTAATCAGATTATTTTGTTGCGTATATTGACAAACGTGTTCCAATAAATTGATTTGGTGGTGCATATCTAACGCACTGACCGGCTCATCCAACAATAAGATTTCCGGCTGACGCAATAACACTTGGGCAAACATCACCATTTGTCGCTGACCGCCACTTAGCTGCATCACATCTTGATGAGCGAGATGTGCAATGCCGAGTTTCTGCATAATGGTGGCGACTTCGGTCAACAACTCGTCACTCACGTGCATATTTAGTGCTTCCATTCTGCCGAGTAAAATCACTTCTAATGCGGTCAACGATGCGTCAACTTGCGTATCTTGCGGCATATAGCCGATACGGTTACGCCATGCCGAAATAGCTCGTTTATTCAGTATCTGATCCGCATAATGAATTTGCCCTTTATAGCCGATTTCACCAAAAATCGTTTTTAATAGTGAGGATTTGCCCGCTCCGTTTGGGCCTAATACCGTATAGACTTTACCCTTTTCGAGTGATAAATCTAATTGGTCGGCAATAACAAGCGAGCCTCGCTTAATATGTACATTTGCAAGTTTTAACATAAATTCTACCGCTTGTTATTTCTTAGTAAGCACAATCCAAAAGAAGAAAGGCACGCCAACAAATGAGGTAATAATGCCCACTGGAAACAATGCGCCGGGTACAATCACTTTGGATAATACCGATGCAACCGATAAAAATGCTGCGCCGATAAGCATTGCACCGGGTAGGAAAAAGCGTTGATCTTCGCCCAATAACATCCGCGCTACGTGCGGTGCGACCAAACCGATAAAGCCGATAATGCCGACAAAGCTAATTGCAGTTGCGGTCATAATCGCTACCAAGACTAACGTTTTTAAACGCAAGCGTTGCAAGTTGATCCCTAGACTCAGCGCACGTGCCTCACCTAAACGTAAAGCGGTCAATTTCCATAAATCTTTTGCAAGTAAGCTAACGCACACAATGGTCACTACCGTCGCAATTGAGAGATTTTCCCAAGTTGCTTTGGTTAAACTACCGAATAACCAAAACAGAATTTGTTGCGAAATTTCCGGTGCGGCAATAAATTGAATCAGAGATAAAAGTGATTGAAATAAAAACAATAACGCAATACCGACTAACACCAACATCGCCGAACTAAAACGGCGCATTGAGGCAAACACAAACAAAATACCGGATGCCAACATGGTCATCACAAAGGCGCCTAATGGCACGGCAAACGCCGAAGGCAAACCGAAACCACCGAACGCAATTACCGTTGAAGCGCCTAAACCTGCCGCTGCGGCTAAACCTAAGGTATAAGGGCTTGCCATCGGGTTATTTAGCAAAGTTTGAATCTCCGCGCCACCAACGCCTAATGCCACCCCAACCACCAAAGCCATTAATGCCATGGGTAAACGTAAATCATAGACGATAACGTTCGTAGTGGTTTCCACGTCCTCAAAACGTAATAACGCTTTTACCACTTCATCCAACGGCAACATAGAAGGACCGGTTACAATATCAAATACCAAACTGATTAAACTAATCGCAAGGAAAATAAGAACGATAAACCAACGCTTGCGTTCCAGCTTGCGTTGGTTTTGTACGATCTTTTCAATCGTTATTTGACTCATGACTATTTATTCTCTGGATAGAGATAGAAAGTCCCTTGCGGTACGAGAGGTAAGTTTTTACGGTAAAATTCTTGATAAGTTTTGGTAGGGTCTAAATCTTTGAATAGCTCCGGATAAATCGCTTTTGCCACAAATTGAATTGAAGCACTATCGGAAAGCGTACGAGAATTGGCATGATATACACCGTATAAGCGCTGATTTTTAATTGCCGGTAATTCAGACCAGCCCGGACGTTTAGCAAAACCAGCTAAGCGTTTTTGCACTTCTTGTTTATCAATATTAAAGCCCGCCACCATTGCTTCCGGATTTTTCTTCAACTCGGTTTCTCGTCCGGAAATAATCACTACATCCGGTTTAGCCGCAACTACCAATTCCGGATTGATCGGGCTGTAAAATTCCACCGCATTTTTAGCAATATTTTCTGCACCGACCAAATCAATCATCGCGCCCCACATACTTTTACCGAAGGTAAAGCTATGCTCCGCCGGCCCTTTATTACCGAATTCAACATAGACTTTCGGTTTCGGTAAATTTGCCTTCGCAACACGGTCTTGAATATCCTTCACAATCGCTTTGTATTCATCATTTAACTGTTTTGCTTTAGCTTCTTGTCCAGTTAATTGACCGATAATCTCGGTGGATTTAACGTGTTTATCGACCGTTTGCGCTAAATAATCCACCACCACGACCGGAATCCCCGCCGTTTATAACGGTTCTAAATCAGAATCTAACGCTTTAAATTGCCAATCCGCCATCAGCACGAAATCCGGTTTAAGCGCTAAAATTTTCTCGATCGAGAAAGTTCCAACTTCTACTTCTCCAATATCTTCCAACTGATTTAGTTTCGGTATGTAAGGGCGCATTTTTTTTTGCATAGAATCGCGAAATATTTTGCATTACCCAAAACGCTTTTATGCAAAATATTTTGCAAACAAAAACTACTGTATATATTGACATGATAATTTTACTTGTCTTATACTGTATGCAAAATCAGTAATCAAAGAGGTAAAATTATGAAAATGCTTGATATAAGATTCGTTAAAGAACGAGATAGTAAGAAGCTTGAAGAACAAGAAAGGACGATACAAAAGCTAACACAAAGGCTACCAAACAGAATATCTGAGAAATTCCAAAATGTGGAAGTTAGAATTAGATTCTCAAGCTCATCAGGCTTTGAATTATCGGGTTTTAAAGGCGATGAAAAAAACAAGTTTTTAGTATTTTTAGAAGAGTTATGGGAAGATCCATTTTTACTTGATGAATAACATTAAAGCCCCTTTAAGTCATCATTAAAGGGGCTTTAAATTTAAAATTTATAGACTAAATTATCCTCATACTTGCCATTATAACTTGCTGATGTTTGCAAGGTTATACGCTCATATTTATCAAACGCTTGCCAGTTATCCCATTTATCATCAATCATTGCGTCAATAAACCGTATAAATTCAGATTTAGTGCTACTGAAGAACAAATACGGCGGTCTTGTTAAATGTATCAAGCGCAGAAAATCAACTAAGTCAAAGTATGTTGCCTGCTTGTAACTCTCTTGTTTTGTGCAAAGATAGGGCGGATCTAACACAAATAATGCTTTCGGATTATCTGAATGCTTAGGGAGTAATGTATGAAATGATTCTTGAATTACTTCCACTCCATCTAAATAGCCGTCAGCTTGTGGGTAATCGCTTTGCCTAATACAATGCCAAAAATCTTTACTGAATAGTTCATCAAATGTGCTGACTTGAGTGCCGCTAAATAATAACCAGCTAGATAGACTGTTTAAGTCTTTAAATCCTTTAAAGTCATTGATTTTATTAATGATTTCTTTCTTTATTTGCTTGTCTAACCGCTTGT
>NZ_KB893950.1 GCF_000374285.1 Actinobacillus capsulatus DSM 19761
GGATGATTCGAGCTAAATTGCAAGCTGAAGGCATTTTCATAAGTGGTAAAATAGTGGGTGATGAAAAGCTCTATTTGTCTCCTATGATGGATTTGGCGAATAGAGAGATTATTGCCTATCATATTGGTCGTCGTCCTAATTTTGCTTTAGTGGCAAATATGCTGAAGAAAACGTTAGTGCAACTGAAAGAGGACAGAGCTACCAATTATTCATAGTGTTCAGGGTTGTTTATATGAGCTAGAACGTTGGTGAAATCAGCATATTAAAAAACGTGGAAGCAGCAAGAAAATGACGATTTAGAAGAAAGTGCGGTTCAATTTCTTGATGAATGTGAACTAGGGTGCAGCGATAGTACAATAGAGCGGCTTATTAATACTTTAAAGACCCAATTACCGAGAATGGGCGAAACGCCTTGCGATTTAATTGCCTTTGATAATGGGGTATTAAACCGTAATACGTTGGAGTTTACCCCACATAACCGATTAAATTGGCTAACCGCTTGTATTCCGCATAATTATGATGAACAGGCAACAAATACGCCGCACTTTGATAAGTGGCTGAATTTTGTATCAGATGGCAATCAAGACAAAGCGAGAAATATTTTAGCCGCTTTATATGCGATTTTAACCAATCGCTATAACTGGCAAATATTTTTTGAAGTTACCGGGAAAGGCGGTAGTGGTAAATCTATTTTTGCGAATATTGCAACATTACTCGCCGGCGAAAGAAATACTATATCTGCCAAGTTAGAAGATTTTGATAATGCGAAGGATTTAGAAGGCTTTGAGGATAAAACGCTTATTCTTTGCCCTGAACAATCAAAATATGGGGGAAATGGTGGCGGATTAAAAACAATTAGCGGTGGTGATTTATTGCGAGTCAATCCAAAACATAAGAAGCCATTTTTTACCAAGATTACCGCTTTAATTATGCTGATCAATAATGAGCCTTGTAGGTTTACTGAACGAGCCGGAGGAGTAGATCGTAGGCGAGTAATTTTTGATTTTAAAAAGGTGGTTTCTGAAAGTGAGCGTGATCCTACCTTCACGGAGAAAATAACGCTTGAGGTTGGCGGCATTATTCAAAAAGTGCTGGATACGTTTCCTGATTCGTTAGAGGCAAAAATACACAAATGAATAGCCAAGAAGCCTTAGAGGTGAAAAAATTATCTGATCCGCTTACGGATTTCTTCGAACATTTCTACACTATCGAGCAAATAGACGGGCTTTTTGTTGGTGTAGCTAGTATGACAGCAGATAAAATCAGAACGCATATTTACCCGGCATATTTGGCTTATACAAGGGTTATGAATATTAGTGAATTAGGGTTAAATAACTTTGTGATTAGCATTGAGCAAGCCTTAAAGCAATACGGAAATCAACATGATTTTATGAAGAAACATACTAAAACAGGACGGCGAACGAATATCCATTTTAAGGATTTTGACAGCTTTAAAAATGAGGTATTGAACTGAGAAAAGCGGGTGATAAGCCCGCTTTTTTATAAGAGTTCACCAAAAGGTTAAGCCATAGTGAAGTCTTAAATCTAAGCATTAACCGATTAACTTATTGATTTGTAAGAGAAAATATCAAAAGTGAACGGGTGAACACCAAAACATATAAAAAAGTTTTTCACAGGCATTATTAGAAACTTAAATCCATTCCGCAAGATTCGCAATAATCTCCCCAAAGCTGCATTAATGGCCGTCTTAGTTCGATATATTCCGCACGGTTGTATGCTTGGCTAGTTTCATTTCCTATTCTGTGAGCAAGACAACTTTCTGCCGCCCTAAAATCTACGGCTTGATCTTCTAAATATGTTCTAGCGATAGATCGTAAACCGTGGGAATCTTGGACGCCTTGATAACCAATTTTTCTTAGTGCGTTGGTTATCGTTTCTTTACTCATTGATTTATTCGGTTGGCTATAATGTGGAAATACAAATTTATTTACGCCGGTGATAGGACGTAGGCTTTCCAAAATTTTAAGCATTTGCGATGATAGCGGTACTGTATGTGGAAATTGTCCCTTACGTGTTTTCTTCATTTTTCAGCCGGTATAAACCAAAGATTTTTATCAAAATCAATTTCAGACCATTCTATACTTACTGCTTCCGCCGGTCGAACCATAGAAAGTAATTGCCATTTGAAAAGTACTTTCGTTAGAAAATCCCTATTTGAGTTTTGGAAGTCCGCTATTAATTTTGGTAATTCACTTGGCTTGATTGCTGGGTGGTGCGTTTGTGTTTCTTTATGGTATGCGTCACTTACGTTTTGGCAGGCGTTAAAAGGCAATACGCCCACGGTAACGCCATAATTTAGAATCTGATTCGCCAAGTTTAGAATACGGTGTAACGTATCGTTGATTCCCTTATCATTTAGAGGTTTAACCGCTTTTATAAGTATTGGCGGCGTAATTTTATCTATGGCGTAATGTCCTAATACTGGGAATAAATGATTCTCCAGTCTAGCCCAATTTTTTGCCATAGTAAGCGGTTCAATCTCTTTACTTCTTTTTTCTTTCCAACGCTGAGCTAGTTTTAAAAAGGTATTATCGACTTTCTCAGCTTGTAACCTTTCTTGTTCTTCTTTATGGATTTGTGGATCAATATCTTTAGACAATAAAGCACGATATTCTTCACGGATTGCTCGAGCTTCAGCAAGCGAAACACTAGGATAAGTTCCTAAAGCTATTTTGGTACGCTTTTGAGTGAAAGGGCGTGTGTAATTAAATCGCCAAGTTTTAACACCACTAGGCAAGACAAGTAGAAATAATCCGTATCCGTCCGAGAGTGTGTATTCTTTCTCTTTAGGCTTTGATTTATCAACTTCTGTATTTGTTAAAGGCTTAGTTACTTTAGGCATTTTACCCCCTTTTACTTACTTTTTGTAACCACGAAACTCAAGCATTATATCGTGGTTACAAAGATGGTTACATAAAAAGGTGATTAAATACGGTTTAATGCGTTGAGTTACGTTGTAGAAAAGTAATAAAAAAGCCTTTCAAACTAGGCTCTACAAGACTTTTTCGAGCGGTTATGAAAGGCTATGATAGGGTTAATGGTGCGACTAGCCGGACTCGAACCAGTGACCCCCACCATGTCAAGGTGGTGCTCTAACCAACTGAGCTATAGTCGCATAATTGAGATAAATTCTAATGGAAAATATGAAGGATAGCAAGGCCTCACGTTTCGTTTGATTTTATTTTAAGCGTTCTTGGGTAAAGAATTGTTTATCTTCCCAACGGATCATAGTTAAGTTATTGCCCCAAGCACAGCCGGTGTCTAAGGCGTAGATATTCGGTTTATCCGCTTTGCCCATTAAACTCGCCCAGTGGCCAAAAATGATTTCCTGCTGATTAAATAATGGATTATCTAATTCAAACCAAGGTTTTAATTCGCTTGGTGCGTCTTTAACCGGTAATTTACAGGCAAAATCCAACCGCTTGTCGGCATAGCAAAAACGCATACGGGTAAAGACATTAATAATATATCGCCAACGTTCTATACCTTGCCATTCGGTAGACCAATGATCCGGCGTATTTTCATACATTTGGGCGATATAGTCGGCATAATCATCACTTTGTAAAACGGCTTCCGCTTCTCTGGCACAAGCAATAGTGTCCGCTAAGTTCCATTCGGGGCTGATACCGGCGTGAGTCAGTAAGAAGCCGTGAGTCGGATGTTGAATAAGAAGCGGTTGATTTCTTAGCCAATTTTGCAAATCGGCACGATCTTCCGCTTCAAAAATCGCATCCACCTGATCGCTAGGTTTCACTTTTTTGATACCGAGTAACGTAGCGAGCAAGTGAAGATCGTGATTACCTAAAATGGTTTTTGCATTATTTTTCGGATCTTTCACAAAGCGCAAACACTCCAACGATTTTGCACCTCGGGCAACTAAATCGCCGGTCAGCCACAATTCATCGTGTATCGGATTGTAATTAACTTGCTTGAGTAGCAGTTGTAACTCATCAAAACAGCCGTGTAAATCGCCAACAATATAAGTTGCCATCATATCCTCTAAGTTATAAATAAAAAATCTACATTAACCATTTTACTGCTAAATGGAAAATCGGTGGTGCGATAAATGAAGAAAGTAAGCCGCAAATCACTAAAGCTAATGAACTATAACTCGCTGATTTTGTATTGAGTTCCATACAACGAGCCGTACCAAGTGCGTGAGACGCAATACCTAAACTCATACCGATTGCTTGCGGATTAGTAATATGAGCTAACTTTAGAATCGGTACACCTAACACGGCGCCTAATAAACCTGCAATCATCACTCCGACAGCGCTTAGCGCAAATTCGCCGCCGATTTCACCGGTAATCACCAATGCAAGCGGCATGGTTACCGACTTTGGCATCAGTGCGGCAACAATATCTTGCGTACCGCCAAATAATAGTGCTAACAACATTCCGCTACACATTGAAATGATCGTACCGAACAACAAAATAAAGCTAATCGCTTTCCAGCGTCGGCGGATTTGTGGACATTGCTCATAAAGCGGAATGGCAAGGGCTACAATCGCCAAACCTAAGAAATGGCTGAGTGGAGAAGTGCCTTGTTGATATTCTTGATACGGAATTTGGAAAATCACTAAAATTGCGACCAGCAATAATAAGGTCAGTAAAAAAGGGTTCAGCAATGAAGTTGCGAGTTTCTTACTAAGCTTCACGCAGAGAAAAAAGACTGCAATGGTCAAAACGGTATAAAGATAAATCATTGCTCATCTCCCGAATATTTGAAGAAACGCTGTGCTACCCAGCCGACCACGACAATCGTAATCAGGGTACTGAGAATATTGGAAATAATCAGTGACGAAAAATAACGGACTAAAATATCACCATATTCAATCATTCCCACACAAATCGGCAGAAAAACAAGTGGCATATAACGATTTAAAAAACTCCCGGTCGGCAATAACCATTCTAATTTGATCAGACCACTCACTAGCGTCACAAATAAAACAAGTAGCCCCCAAATACTCTCCGGAATACCGATAGGAATCAGTGCGTTTAGTCCTTTACCGATATAAAGCATCGCCCATAGAATGGCTAAAGAAAGAGCAAAGCCGATAATGTTGTTTTTCATAAAGCGTGATAGTATAAGCGGTCAAATTTGACGAAAATTTTGCAAAAAATTCCCGAAATTTGACCGCTTGTCGATTAGATAATATTCCCCACAATCGAACGTGTTTCTAAACGTACTTCGGTGAGCTTGACTTTAACTGCCTGTCCGATTTGGTAAGCTTTTTCGCCTTTAATGTAAAGTGCGATTTCTTCCGGACGGAATTCCATTTCTTCTTTTTTATCGTGAATGGTGGAGAACGGTACGAAAATTTGTGCGCCGTTTGCGATCACTTTCGCTCGCACACCGCCACGAGAAACATCTGCAATTTCACAGTCAAATTCGACCGCTTGTTCCACCATTGGGAACAGGTAGCGAGCATAGAGCCAATCGGCGATATCACGTTCTACCAAACGGTTTTGACGGCGAGCTTCTTGTAAATGAACTAAGATGCTTTCTTCCACTGTTTTCACCTGCTTGCCGAGTAACACTTGCTTGATTAAGCGATGGTTTACCATGTCGCCATATTTACGGATTGGAGATGTCCAAGTTGCATAATGGCTGATCCCTAAACCGAGATGCGGTGCAACTTCCGATTTAAACTCAGCAAAAGTGAGGTAGCGGCGTAAACGAAGTTCTAAGAATTTCTCCGGGAATTCGTCAATCGAACGACGCATTTCGCAGTAACCTTCAAGCGTTGCCAGTTTTTCCGGTGCATATAATGCCGTCAGCGCTTCACGGTTTTCGTCCGTGGCTAACGTATCCAGTAAGAATTTTTGCGCTAATTCTAAATTTTTCGGATCAAAGCCGGCATGGGTATTAAATACGCCTGTTTTTGCATTGTCGTCTAAGAATTTCGCACAGCAAATATTGGCAATGATCATGGATTCTTCGATCATTTGATTTGCGATACGGCGGTATTCTACGTGGATATCACGTACCGAACCGTCTTCATTCAATTCAAATGAGTAATCACCGGATTCTTTAAACAGCAGTGCATTGTTACGACGCCATTCAATGCGAGTAAGGGTAAATTGGTGTAACCAATCGATTTGCTGTTTGGTTTCAGGACTTTCTGGTTGCCACGCATTTTCAACATTTTCGAGGTAATCTGACACGTTGTCGTAAGCTAATTTCGCTTTGCTTTCCACCCATGCCGAAACAAAACGCGTATTGCCAATAATATTACCGGCTAAATCGGTTTCGATATAACCGACTAATGCTGGGCGTTTTTCATTTGGTACAAGCGAACAGAGGTCATCTGACAGCTCACGAGGTAACATCGGAATATTGAAGCCCGGTAAATAGTTGGTAAAACAGCGTTGGCGAGCAGCTTTTTCGATATTTGAATTTTCCGGAATATAGGCGGTCGGATCGGCAATCGCTACCACTAAACGCCAACCGGTTTGTTCTTCGCCTTGTTTGATTGGCTCAATGTATAATGCATCATCCATATCTTGTGTGCTAGGGCTGTCGATCGTAGTGAAATAGAGTGATGTGAGATCTTCACGATCTAATTCATCGTGTAACTCATAGTGTTTTTCATTCGCTACTGCTTCACGAGGCTGTTCGTGACGAGCTAATGTGACCCACCACGGGGCGAAATTATCGTCCGCTTTACAGATAAATTGAGTCACTTGAGCGAATAAGAAACGATCGTCACGTAACGGGTGGGTTTTGAGTTGCGCCACTACCCAGTCACCGTTTTCCAATGTCTCACTGACCTTTTTATGCGTATTTGCTGGAATGATATTTTTAATGCTTGGGTGATCGATAGTAAGTTGTAATTTATTGCCTTTATTAAAACGTACTTGTGCAATAAAGCGATCAAGCATCGGCTCCAGTAAACTGTCGATTTCTACCTGTTCTTTGTCACCTTCACGTTTTACTACCGCTTTTACTTTATCGCCGTGCATCACTTTTTTCATTTCCATTGGCGGAATGAAATAACTTTTCTTGTCACATTCTAAAAAACCGAATGCTTTATCCGAGGCTTTAACCGTACCTTCTACATATTCTTTATTTGCCTCAATTTGTTGTTTTAATTGGGCAAGTAACGGATTGTCTTGAAACATAAATTCTCTCTATAAAAATAAAAAAGGTGCAGCATTGTTGCACCATGAAATCTAGTAAGGATTATAACGGAAAGTGGTTAGATTTGCTGAATTTTTTGTAAAAAACCGTTAAATCTAACTGTTTGGATAATTTTATAATGCTTTCTAAATATAATCTTCCAATACTTGATTCATTCGGCTTTGCCAGCCTTTGCCAAACAAGAGCGGAGAAATAAAAAAACGGACGCTATTTAGCGTCCGTTTTTTATTTTTATAGATAGCTGAATTATTCTTCGCCTAACTCGCCCATTGCGGTAATACTGAAACCTGCATCAACGTGTAATACTTCACCGGTTACACCTGAAGCTAAGTCTGAACATAAGAATGCCGCTGAGTTACCCACATCGTCAATTGTTACGGTACGGCGTAATGCTGCAGTTTGTTCGAATGCCGCTAACATTTTCTTGAAGTTTTTAATACCTGATGCTGCAAGTGTACGGATTGGACCAGCAGAGATTGCATTTACACGGATACCGTCTTTACCTAAATCTGCAGCCATTACACGCGTTGCCGCTTCTAATGACGCTTTAGCTAAACACATTACATTGTAGTTAGGAATTGCACGTTCTGCACCTAAGTAAGAAAGTGTTAAAAGTGCTGCATTTTCGTTTAAGTATGGACGCGCTGCTTGTGCCATTGCTACAAAGCTGTATGCACTGATGTCGTGTGCGATACGGTAGCCTTCACGTGTTGCTGCGTTTACATAATCACCGTCTAATTGATCGCCCGGTGCGAATGCGATTGCATGTACGAAACCGTCAAATTTTTCCCATTTTTTGCTTAATTCGGTAAAGCAGTTTTGGATTGATTCGTCTGTTGCTACATCTAATGGTAATACGATGTCTGAACTGAATTCTTTAGCAAACTCTTCAACACGTGGTTGTAATTTATCGTTTAAATAAGTGAATGCGAGTTCTGCGCCTTGTGCTTTCATTGCTTTTGCAATGCCGTATGCGATAGAACGGTTACTTGCAAGACCCGTTACTAAAATGCGTTTACCTGTTAAAAAGCTCATGCTTGATTCCTTTTGAACATTATTGAAGCGTATAACACGCCTACTTCATATAAAACAAAGGGCGTATGCGATACGCCCCTACGAAATTTTGCGAATTATACCGAAAAAACGACCGCTTGCGCAAATTTCCTGAGATTTCAGGCTTAGCAAGCGGTCTGATCCGAGCAGTTTTTTGCAAAATTTTTGATGAATTTGACCACTTAATTTATTTAACCGCAATCATTGAGCCGAAATTGAAACATTGGAACCAAAGTTCGATTTGGGAAAAACCGGCTTGTTTTAAACGTTCTTTATGGGTTTCAATGCTATCGGTTAACATGACATTTTCGAGAGCAGTACGTTTTTGGCTAACTTCAAGTTCGCTGTAGCCGTTGGCACGTTTAAAGGTGTGGTGTAGATCGATCAGTAATTCGTTCATTGTTTCATTGGCGAAAGTAAATTTTTCAGATAGCACCAAAATACCGTTTGGGTTTAAGCCCTGATAAATTTTAGTTAGCAATTCAAGGCGATCCGCACGCGGTAAGAATTGCAGGGTAAAATTTAACACTACCATTGATGCATTTTTGATCTCGATATGGCGAATATCATCACAGAGAATCTCCACCGGCACATCAGAGTGATAAGCGTTGATATGAGAGCGGCAACGCTCCACCATCGGTTGCGAATTATCTACGCCAATAATCTTCACTTGGCTGGTTTGTAGATTGCGGCGAATGGATAAAATCCCCGCCCCACGTGAACAACCTAAATCATAAACTTGTGATCCTTCGGTCACGAAACGTTGCGCCAACATACCGATTGCCGTAATGATATTCGAATAGCCCGGCACAGAGCGTTGGATCATATCGGGAAACACTTCGGCAACCGATTCATCAAAGGTAAAATCGCCGAGTTTTTCAATCGGGGCGGAAAAAATCGTATCTTTACTCATTATCTTGTTATTCCTTATCTAAAAATTTTTGAATGGCACGAGCGACCGTTTCCGGTTTTTCAGCGTGTACCCAGTGTTGGGCATTGGCGACAACAAACGATTTTGCCTGTGGAAATTGCTTCAGAATTACTTCCGTGTCTTTCGCTTGAATATAATTGGATGCACCGCCTTTAATAAATAAAGTCGGTTTATCAAAAAGGACTTCGTTCCAGCCCATTAAATTTTCATAGTTTGCTTTGATCGCCGTTAAATTGAAGCGGAAATAGTCCGGTTTTTGCGGATCGAATGCTTTTAACATAAATTGTTGTTCGCCTTCGTCCTTCACATATTGTGCCAATACAGTTTTTGCTTGTTGACGAGTTTCAGGTTGAGCGTTTTTAACAGCGAATAAGCCAGCAAAATTATTGTCATGACGATGGGTTGGATTAGCTGTCGGCGCAATATCGATCACAACTAATTTATCGACCAAAGCGGGAGCTATATTGGCTAAAGTCATCGCAGTTTTGCCACCCATCGAATGACCGATCACAATATTACTCGCTAAATCTAAATGCTGTAACAATGCTTGTAGGTCTTGCGCCATTAAGGCGTAATTCATTTCGACGGAATGAAACGATTGGCCGTGATTACGTAGATCCACGCGTAAGATATTAAATTGCTCGCTAAATTGGCGGGCGATGATGCCCAAATTATTCATATCACCGAATAATCCGTGCAGAAAAACCATCGTCTGCGCATCGGCTTTTTCGGTTGCCGGTTGGAATTGATAATTAAGATAAGTGTTTTCTGTCATAAGTTGTTATTTTTTATTCAAATGTTTGGTTAAGATCCTGTAAAAAGATCTTGAATCTTGTATTATAATGCCTAGAATTTCTTTCCAATCAAGTAAATCAAAACAAAAATATCAAGAGGTTAAGATGAAAACGATCGAAGTCGATGATGAATTATATCATTACATTGCAAGTAGAACCCAAGCAATTGGCGAAAGTGCGTCAGATATTTTACGTCGTCTGTTGCGTTTACCTTCATCACCACAACCTTTTGTACTGGTTCAACAAAACACGATTGATGAATTGAAAGAATTAGCGAAACCAAAAGCAAAGGCTAAAAAGGAAGAGTTAATTGAAAGAGCAGTACAAAAAGTTGAGAAAGTTTTGAAATCGGATTCGTTTGTAAACGAAAATAAAAATGTTGCACGCTTTTTAATGCTACTTTCAGCGTTACATCATGCAAATGCACAAGGTTTTGCCCAAGCAACCGAAGTAGTTACGGGAACAGAACGTACTTATTTCGGTACAAGTGAAGCGGCATTATTAAATCACGGTAGCAGTGTAAAGGCGAAGCAGATCCCTGACTCGCCGTTTTGGGTGGTAACCAATAATAATACGGCTCGCAAAGGCCTGATTCTTACTGGTGTAATGGAGTCAATGGAATTACCAAAACACTTAATTGAACGTGTTCGTACTTTATTTTCTTAATCATCATTTATGGTAAATTTTTCCTTTTTCCCAACTGCTTATTGGGCAGCGAATGCTGCGCAGAGGCAAGCTATTGTGTGGGAAAAGGGAAATTCCGATTATTTTCCCTTTCTTGCCTCCTCACTTAATTGGGCGGAGTTTCATCACTTAGTATCACAAACAGCAAATTTGCTGATGACTAAAGGCGTGAGAGCCGAACAAATTATTGCCTATTCAGGTACATATCGATTAATCGGTTTACTTTGTTATTGTTCCGCAATGACGATTGGCTCACCTATTTTGATGCTAAATCCGGCATTAAGCGAAAGCCAGCGTCAAACTATTCTAAGCACATATCAAATTGATATTTTGATTACCGATCAAGATTTTGCTGATTTTCAGCAAAATCAGACCGCTTACCTAAATTCAAATTGGGATAGTCATCGTCCAGCAACGCTTACATTGACTTCAGGTTCGTTCGGTATGCCGAAAGCGGTGGTGCATTCCGCCCAAAACCATTTGGAAAATGCTGAAGGTGTGTGTGAATTAATGCAATTTTGCCAAACCAATTCTTGGTTGTTAAGTTTGCCGTTGTTTCATGTGTCCGGTCAGGGGATTGTCTGGCGATGGTTAGTGCAAGGTGCCACTCTGGTGGTGAATGAACAGAAAGATCAATTTTTTGCTTGTTTGGATCGTGTTTCGCATGCCTCATTAGTGCCGACTCAGTTACAGCGTTATTTACAAACTAAAACGGAAAAAATTGTCGAGACAAAGAAATTCTTATTAGGTGGCACTGCGATTCCCAAAGCATTGGTGGCGCAAGCACAGCAGCGAGGTATTACGTGTTATTCCGGCTATGGGATGACGGAAATGGCATCAACCATTTGTGCAGTTGAAAACGAATTGGATAATGTCGGTTATCCGCTTAAAGGACGGAAAGTTAAATTAGTTAATGATGAAATTTGGGTTCGAGGCAGCGGCTTAGCTCTTGGTTATTTGCAAAAAAATGGTGAAATTCGACCGCTTGTAAATGATGAAGACTGGTTACCAACTAAAGATCGTGGTGAATGGAACGCAGCCGGTCAATTGATAGTGAAAGGTCGATTGGATAATATGTTTATTTCCGGTGGCGAAAATATTCAGCCGGAAGATATCGAAAAAGTCATCTATCAATCCGGTTTGGTGAGTCAAGTCTTTGTTTTACCTGTCGAAGATGCGGAATTCGGTCAAAGACCTGTCGCAGTGGTGCAATTTATTTCGCATAATTTTGCAAAAAACTGTGAAAATTTGACCGTTTGGTTGGCTGATAAGCTCGAAAAATTTAAACAACCTATCGCCTATTATCCACTTGAACAGCTTCAACTTGTGCAGCAGAGCGGTATAAAAATTTCACGTGTACAACTAAAAAACGCATTAACACAATTACTAGGAAAATATCATGATCAAACGCCTGTTTAACCTTTTCTTATTTAGCTTGACTTTAGTTTTTAGTAGTCATGCGCTTTTGGCAGCGGAATTACCGACAGAAAAAGATCTACAAACGCAAATTGATGAAACTAAAAAACTTGAACAAAATGAGGCTAATAAGTCTTTAATCAAAAGCTTGGAAGATACACAAGCGCTTTTAGCACAAATCACACAACAAAAAAGTGATAATAGCGCATTAGAAAAAGAAATTAAAGGCGCGCAAGCAGCACTACAAAGCAGTAAAGCGGATATCGCTAAATTACAGCATATTCCTCAAGTAACTCAAGACGCATTGGCTAAATATTCGGTTGATGAATTACAGAAGCGCCTTGCTGCCGCTCAACTAAGTAGCCAAACGGTACAACAAGATTTAACCACCATTAATGGTAAATTGGTGGCGCAAAACTCCGCGCCAACGAAAGCACAAACGGCATTAACGGCTAATGCAACACGTAAGCAAGAAATTAGCACTTTGCTAGGTAATGTAAATACTTCGCAAGTGGACAGAACCAAATTAGAAACGGAATTGATGTTACTTGATTTGCAAAATACTTACAATCAATTGTTGTTACGTGGTAGTGATGAATTAACGGCGCTCTACAATAGTCAGTTGGAAGAGAAGAAATTAGCCCAACAAAATATCCAAAATGAGCTAAGCCAGCTTCAAAATGCGATTAATGCAAAGTTAGTTGAAGAATCTAAAAATAAGGTAGAACAGGCGGCACAATCACAGCAAGAAGGTACGACTTCAAATACAAACCCGCTCATTATTAAGCAATTGGATCTAAATACACGTATTAGTGAAGAACTACTAAAACAAACTACGGAGCTTACGCAACTTTCTCAGGATAATTTGCGGATTAAAGGCGTACTTGATAATTTGCAACAAACGCAGCGTAACATTGAAGAACAAATTAGTTCTTTGCAAGGAACATTGGTACTTTCGCGTATTATCAATAAACAAAGACAGTCATTACCCCAAGATCAGATGGTGAAGGGCTTATCTAAGCAAATTGCCGATTTAAGGGTGCGTGTTTTTGATCTTACCGAATTTAAAGATAGTATCTCTGATCCAAATGTCTATATTGCGAAATTGGAGAAAGATGAAAAAACCGAACTGACTGCCAAAGAGAAAGAACAACTCAAAAATATCTTAGCGGAACGTTTAAAAATCTTAGCTGAAATGATTAAGTCATTGAATAATCAGCTTAATTTATCGATCAATATCGAATTAAATCAGCAACAGGTTCAAACGATTAGTGATACGCTACAAAAGAAATTAGAGCAACAAAGTTTTTGGGTAAAAAGTAATAGCCCTATTGATTTGGATTGGTTTAAGAATTTTTTAGCGGTAGTGAGTTTCCAGTTAAACGATCTGGTTAAAAAATTCGATTTCTCCAATTGGAAAGATAATATTATTCCCGCAAGTATTTTTGAGATTTTACTTGCGTTAGGCGTATTGGTTATTTCTCGTCGTAAAGAGTCGATTAAGCAACGATTGACCAGAATTAATAACAGTATGAAAACGGTAGCGACCGACAGTCAGTGGAACACGCCACTTGCTATTTTTTGGACCTTGATTCTTTGTTTGCCAAGTACCTTCATTTTCTTGATGGTCTTTATTTTAGTGACCTATATTTGTTTCCAAGATCCGACGGAAGTATGGCCTTGGGGGCTGAAAATGTCCGGTTATTGGCTTTATTTTGCGTTTATGGTGGCAATGCTGCGCCCGAACGGGATTGGCTATCGTCATTTCAATATGCCGCAAAAAAGTAATGCGGTTTTTCGTGATATTTTGAAACGCTCGGTATGGGTGATCGGTTTAATGTTAAATACGGCGGTATTCAGTAATATTAATGAAATGGGGATCGCTTATGATGTGTTAGGACAGGTCTTTACCATTGTCGTTTTAATCAGCATTATTTTTATTGTATCGCCCGGGTTTAGACAAGCGATTTCAACCTATCAAAATGTTGCTGAGGATGAAGAAAGCCTTCGTAACGTATTATTAAATATTGCACGCGCAGTCTTATTCTTAGCACCGATTACACTCGTCGTATTAATCGGTTTAGGCTATTACTATACTTCTTTGGTGATTATAGAGCATTTAGTTTCTACTTATTTTGCGGTGATGACTTGGATTATTCTACGTAATGTGTTCTATCGTACGTTTAATGTCGCATCACGTCGTTTAGCTTTCCGTCGCTTGCAAGAAAAACGAGAACAAGTATTAGCTAAAGTGACGAATACAGAACAACAAGTCGCCCAATCGGAAGACAATATTCTATTTGAATTACATGACGATACACTGGCTGTGAGCGAAATTAAGGATCAAATGTTAAAAGTAACCGATCTTTTATTGTGGGCAGCATTATTTGGGCTATTGTATTGGGTATGGTCGGATTTAGTTACCGTAGCCTATTATCTAAACGGTGTAACGCTTTGGCAGCAAGCAACGGAAACCGCAAAAGGCGTAGTAATGGAATCTATTACTTTGCTCAACCTTTTAGTTGCATTCGGTATTTTATTTGTTACCTATGTGTTAATCCGTAACTTAAGCGGTTTATTAGAAGCATTGGTGTTTTCTAATTTAAAACTTTCGCAAGGCACGCCTTATACGGTAACGACATTATTAACCTATTTGTTGATCGTACTTGGTGCGACACTTGCGTTTGCAACATTAGGCATGTCATGGTCTAAATTGCAATGGTTATTTACCGCATTATCGGTTGGTTTAGGCTTTGGTATGCAAGAAATCGTTGCAAACTTTGTGTCGGGGATCATTATTCTATTTGAACGTCCGGTACGTATTGGCGATATGATTACTATCGGCACGTTTAACGGTACGGTTTCTAAGATCCGGATTCGTGCGACGACATTAATTGATAATGATAGTAAAGAGGTTATCGTACCGAATAAGGCATTTATTACCGAGCGTATTGTTAACTGGGCGTTGACCACCTCTATGACACGTTTAGTGATTAGTGTAGGGGTCGCGTATGGTTCGGATTTGGATTTGGTTAAGCGCTTGTTATTACAAGCGGCGGAAGAGAATCCAAGTGTATTGAAAGATCCTGCACCAGTGGCTTATTTCTTAGCGTTTGGTGCGAGTACATTAGATCATGAATTACGAGTACACGTCGGACAGATTTCAGATAGGATGCGCACGGTTGACGAATTAAATCGACGTATTAATCAATTGTTTGCTGAGCATAATATTGAAATTGCCTTTAATCAATTGGATATCTTTATTAAAAATCAAGCAACCAATGAAGAAGTGAAATGGGAAACGGAAAAATTTAACGATAAGAATTAGAGGTATAAAGCTTACTTATGATATCTAAGAAAGCATGGCAGTTGATATTACTTGGGACTCTGTTTTCGCCTTTACTTTGGGCGGAAACTCAGCAACAGGTGGTTGAAGCGAGCATACGTAATCAAATTAGTGCGTTGCAAACCGGTACGATTGATTCGAATGAGAGTTCGGTAGATTCGCAAACGTTAAGTGCGACATTACAGTTTATTGAGCAGACTAAAAAGCAAAAAAATGATTTGGCTGCTTTAGAAAAACAAATCCAAAAACTTCCCCAGGAATTGTTGGAGATTGAAGCTCGCATTAAGGATTATAAAGATGCCGTGGACTCATTAAAAAATAGTGAGTTCAGCGGTTTATCTTTAGATAAATTAAGCCAAAAACAGGCAGAAATTCAAGCACAACTACAAGCGGTTCAGGCCACTTTGAGTGATTTGGATAGTCGTATATCCCATGGGCGTACTCTTTTGCTGAATAATCAAAAAGTCATCGAAGAAAATGTAGTGAGAGTGCAGGAAATCATGCGTTTAAAAAACACTCATCAAGCAAATAAGTCCATGATGGACAGATGGAATGCCGAACTTGACTATATTGATGCGAATAATAAATTTAATGCATTACTCACGACTAATGCAGAAAAACTAATTGAATTAGACGAAGAAAAAAGAAGTGAAGCGACGGCACAACAGCAGCTTTTACAGAAGCAATTGACCGTTTTGCAAGACGTGCTAAATGCTAAGCGTTTAAAAGAGTCAGAGCAAAAAGCGTTACAAGTTGAAAGTCAGCAGGTGACGAGCGGCATTCAGAATTTTTTGATTCAAGACGAATTAGAACATAACCGAGAATTAAGCCAATTCTGGGTTAGGCAGACACAAGCATTAAATGCATTATCGCAAGATGATTTGCGCACAAAAAATGTGTTGGAAGGCTTGGCACAAGCGCAACGTAATATTGAAGAGCAGATTAGTGCATTACAAGGTACGTTAGTGCTTTCTAAGGTGATTAATCAGCAAATGCAAGCATTGCCGACTGCGAACTTGAATAATGACTTAGCTACCTCAATTGCGAACGTGCGCGTGCATATTTTTGAATATTCGCAGCAACGAGATCAACTATATAATCTTGATGAGTATGTACGAAATATTACGTTAGCGCTTGAAGAACCGCTGACTTATGAAGAAAACTTGGTGTTGACTAAGCTACTGAAAGAACGCCAAAAATTGCTTGATGATATTATTAAATCGTTAAATAGCCAGCTAAACGTTTCCATTAATATCGAAAATAACCAAAAACAAATTGATGCGATTAGCAGTACGCTGCAACGTAAATTGCAACAACAAAGTTTCTGGGTAAATAGTAATAATCCGATGGGGCTGAATTGGATTAAGGCTTTTCCGAAATTAGCATTTTCTGAAGTAGCGGAATTAACGAAGTACATGAGCTTCAGTAATGTCAGTAAGAATCTGTTACCTACGGCATTATTTACCGGTTTCTTTTTATTGATTTCATTTTTGCTGAATTGGAAAAAGAAAGCGATAAAAGACCGCTTATCTAAGATTGCAAGCCAAGTTAATACATTAAAAAATGATAGCCATTGGTATACGCCGGAAGCAATGTTCTGGACATTGTTGCTTGCGCTACCAAGTACCTTAATGTTTTTTACTGCTTATAACCTTATCGCCTTTTTATTCTTTGATGATCCGATTTCCGCATGGCGTTGGGGCGTGCGTTTAACTTTATATTGGTGGTTCTTTGCAACGGCTTTATCGCTATTACGCCCGAACGGACTGGCTTATCGCCATTTTGGTATGCCGCAAGAAAGTAACCGCATTTTCCAACGTATTATCAAACAGTCTATTTGGATTATCGGCTTATTATTGATCTCTTCGATTCCATCTCAAATTGAGATGATTGGCTATCCAAACGATGTGATTGGACAGGTAATGTCTATTGTTGCTCTTGCACTATGTCTGTTTGTCGTTCGTCCATTATTGGATAGAGGGATTACCGAATACCAGAATGCAAAAACCGAAGACGGCACAATTCGCAATGTGAGCTTATTTAAGTTATTGCGCTTGGTATTGATTGTTGTACCGATCTCATTAATTGTGTTGATTGTATTCGGTTATTACTATACGGCGATTTATTTGATTACGCATTTACTGAATAGCTATTTTGTGATTCTGATTTGGGTATTCGGACGTTATTTTGCTTATCGTGCGGTAACTATTTCGGCACGTCGCTTGGCTTATCGTCGTTTGCAGGAAAAACGTCAAAAGATCCGAGAACAAGCTGCGGAACCGTCGAATAAGGATGAAATAAAAGAAGAAGAGTCGATAAAACTTTCGGTGGTTAACCAACAAATTTTCCGTATTACCGATCTCATTGGCTGGGTAGTGCTATTTGGTTTACTTTATGTGGTTTGGTCGGACTTAATCAGTATCGCTTATTACTTAGACGGTGTGATCTTATTCGAAAGTAATGATGGTGATAAAGTTGAGGCGATCACCTTATTAAACCTGATGCGAGCTTTCTTGTATGTGGTAGTGACTTATGCGTTGGTCAAAAATATTGCCGGTATTTTAGAAGTAATTCTGTTCTCACGGATCAAATTATCTAAAGGTACGCCACAAACGATTACTACCGTCTTTATTTATACGATTGTGGTTATCGGTGGGGTATCGGCATTCTCGGCGTTAGGTATTTCTTGGACGAAAATTCAATGGATTTTCACAGCGCTATCCGTGGGTCTTGGCTTCGGGGTTCGCGAAATTTTCGGCAGCGTGGTTTCAGGATCGATATTGTTATTCGAACGCCCGATTCGTGTCGGTGATAAAGTGACTGTGGGGCAGCATACGGGATTTATTACCAAGATCCGACTTCGTTCAACCACATTGCTGAATTCGGATAATATGGAAGTAGTATTGCCGAATCAGGCATTTGTTACGGATCGTTTTATTAACTGGACATTAAATAATACGATTACCCGTTTACAGTTCTTCTTGAATGTACACTTAGAAGACAATCTGCAAAAAGCAAGGGAATTAATCTTGCAAGCAATTGCAGAAGCCCCTAAAGTAGTGGCTGAACCTAAGCCGGCAATCAATGTTCTACGTTTTCACGATAATGCGCTAGAGCATGAAATTGAAGTGTTTGTCGGAGAGTTGGGGGATCGTTCGGAGACTCTAACATTCTTACATTATCGGATTGCCGAATTATTAAAACAAAATCAAATTCGATTCGCTTTCAAACAGTTGGATGTCAATATGCATACGGCAATAGAAGAACAGCAAGCAGTCAAATTTAGTGAAAATTTAGCAAAATAAGAAGGAAGCATTATGGCAGGCAACAGCATTGGACAATTATTTAAAGTAACTACATTCGGCGAATCGCACGGTATTGCATTAGGTTGTATCGTGGATGGCGTTCCGCCCAATATGGAACTGTCGGAGGCGGATATTCAGCCCGACTTAGATCGCCGTAAACCGGGTACGTCACGCTATACCACTCCTCGTAGAGAAGATGACGAAGTACAAATTCTGTCTGGCGTATTTGAAGGTAAGACAACTGGTACCAGTATCGGTTTAATTATTAAAAATGGTGATCAACGCTCGAAAGATTACGGTGATATTGCTGATAAATTCCGCCCGGGACATGCGGATTATACCTATCAGCAAAAATACGGCATTCGAGATTATCGTGGCGGTGGGCGTTCTTCGGCTCGTGAAACGGCGATGCGTGTTGCAGCCGGTGCGATTGCAAAAAAATATTTACGAGAGCAATTTGGCATTGAAGTGCGAGGTTATTTATCACAAATCGGTAACGTGAAAATCAATCCGGAAACTGTGGAGGATATCAGCAAAATCGACTGGCAACAAGTAGCAAGTAATCCGTTTTTCTGTCCGGATCCGGTTGCTGTGGAAGGCCTTGACGAGTTGATTCGTGAATTGAAAAAAGACGGGGATTCTATCGGGGCTAAATTAACAGTGGTGGCAGAGAATGTACCGGTCGGATTAGGCGAGCCGGTGTTTGACCGTTTAGATGCAGATCTGGCACATGCGTTGATGTCAATTAATGCGGTAAAAGCGGTTGAAATTGGTGACGGTTTTGCAGTTGTTGAGCAACGCGGTAGCGAGCATCGAGATGAAATGACACCGCAAGGTTTTATCTCAAATCATGCCGGTGGCATTTTAGGCGGGATCAGCTCCGGCCAACCGATTATTGCTCATATTGCATTAAAACCAACTTCTAGCATTATGGTGCCGGGACGTTCGGTGAATTTAAATAATGAACAAGTCGAACTGGTTACCAAAGGACGCCATGATCCTTGCGTTGGTATCCGTGCGGTGCCGATTGCTGAGGCGATGACAGCAATTATTTTATTGGATCATTTACTTAGATTTAAGGCGCAATGCCGTTAAGTCGGTTATAATTAAAACAAGCGGTCTGATTTGCAAGATTTTTTGCAAAAATGACCGCTTGTACTTTATTTGTTAAAAGACAATTTTTAGAAAAGCACTCTTTGTAGAAAGCATTTATGAAAAAATTTAAAACTGTTTTGTTATCGGGGCTCCTTAGTTTAGCTGCCTCAACTCAGGCGACACTTTGGGAGCAAATTCGCACGCCGGTTGCTGGACAACCACAAGCGATTGGTGGTTATAGCAACGGTTGTATTATCGGAGCACAACCATTAGCTTTAAAAGGCGAGGGATATCAAGTTATTCGCTCGGCACGTAACCGTTTTTACGGACATCCTGACCTACTATCATTTTTACAACGTTTAGCTAAGAATACTCAGAATGCAGGTTTACCTCCGATCTTAATCGGTGATATGGGAATGCCTGCTGGCGGACGTTTTTCTTCCGGTCATGCAAGCCACCAAACTGGCTTAGATGCGGATATTTGGTTTAGATTCGGTCCAATGGATGCAGAAACGGCGAAGAATCCAGCCGGTTTAGCGACATTGATGGTAAATCGTGATGCGCAGGTGGTTGATGAGCGAGTATGGACATCACAGCATGCAACGATGGTGAAATTAGCGGCGCAAGATATTCGTGTGGATAGAATCTTTGTTAACCCGGCGATTAAAGTGAAATTATGTAATACCGCTGGTTCAGACAGAAATTGGTTACGCAAAGTGCGTCCTTGGTATGGGCACGATTCGCATATGCACGTACGGTTAAGTTGTCCGCAAAATGCGCCGAATTGTGAAAACCAAGCCCCGATTCCGGCAGGCGATGGTTGTGGCGTGGAGCTTTATTCATGGTTTGAACCTGCACCAGCAGGTACAACCGCATCAAAACCGAAAGTGTTGCCGACACCTCCGGTTCAATGTCAGATGATTCTTTCATCACAAGGGCTTAATTAAGTAAAAAAACGCACCTGTAAGTAGGTTATCTATCGGTTCTATTATTCTGCTTTAACCGCAAATGCTTTGAGCATAGCATGGAAAATATCGGCGTTATCGTAAACCCGCACCATATAACTGTAACAAAAAAGCGAGATAAATTATTTTTCTCGCTTTTTCACATCATGTAACAGCGTTACATATTTTTAGAATTTATAAACCAAGTTATCTTCATATTTCCCTGAATAATTCGCCGATGCATTCACCATAATTCTCGTTGTATTCTCAAATGCTTGCCAGTTATTCACTTTATCTTCCTGCATATATTCCACAAATCTAGCAAGGGCTATTCAAAACATATTATGAATATGTTTTACTTTATGCTAAGAACATAAATAGTCATAAAAATATTAAAGGTGGGATAGGTGTTATTGATGCAGGAGCGATAAAGAAAATTTCTAAACCTAATTACTGAAGGTGAATTTATTTACATTTCCTGCCTGGAGTGAAATTTGAAGCAAAAGACGATGTAGAATTAAATGGAATTTTTAGAGATAGTGAAAAAGTTACAGTTGTTAAAAGGATGCTTTAAGGCAATAAATGGTAAAACTTTAGAAGAAGTTACACTATCTGCAGCAGAAGAAGCAAATGACAGAGTTTTTGCAGGAAATGAAGTTTATGACACTAAAGGGCAAAAAGTTATTAAGTTCTTTTTTCATCAACAGGAAAGTTGAAATGTAGAAGGCGATTCAGTCGAATGTTGATGAAAGTCTGTTGGAACAATCAGAACAGATGAAAATTGCCTATGCTCGTAAAAATTTTAGCTATCTTCATCAAAATTTCAATGATTTGGAATATGAAGTGGTGGAAAGCGTGCGAGAAATTTCAGGAAAGTATGGTAAATAAGGTGGGCTTAGCCCACCTTTTTAAGAAAGATTAACGTGCAATCGGATTTACTTTCGCTACCTGTAATTTGCGGTAAGCATCAAGTAATTTCTGATGTGCGGTCATATTTTCAAGCGATTCATCCGATGCGGTTAAGCCGTGGAACGGGTTACCGCCTTGGATTGCGCCCCAAGCAGATTCAACCGCTTGTTTACCGTACATTTTCTCAAATACCATACGGTATTGTTCTGCATCACGTTCTTCATCTAAGAACAACTCAATCGATTGAATTAAGCAGCGGTAATAATTGTTACGTTCGGCTGAGAATACGCTCGCATTCATGTTTGCTGTCCAGTTTGCCCAGTCTAACGCTTGCTCTAAGTTGCCTAACGCTAAATGCAGCATCGATTTAAGCTCACCGATACGTAAAGTTTGCATTGCAGAACCTTTTTCTGCCACTAAACCGATAAACTCACGCACACGAGTTAAATCATCAATACCTTGTTCATCTAATTCATCAAGAAGTTCTTGATAAGTTTCACGATCGTGATGGAAATGTGGCAAATCTAATAAAATTTCACGCCAATCCATACCCATATTATTATTCGCATACACTAAATCGTCACTTGGATAAATGTTCGACATACCTGGTGCAAGAATACGGCAAGCGTACACGCCCAAATGCTCATAATCCATAATATAAACAGGTTGCTCGTGTTTATTAAAGATTGCCATCATATTGGCAAATTCTTGCTCGGTTGTACCGGAGAAATCCCAGTGAACGAATTCATAATCGGCATCTTTCTTGAAAAGATCCCACGAAATTAGACCGCTTGAATCAATGAAGTGCGTTTCAAGGTTAGCGTGGTCAGCCACATCTTCATTATTAAATGAAGGCGGAGCAAACACATCTAAATCTTTTAAGCTACGACCTTGTAATAACTCTGTTACCGTACGTTCAAACGCCACTTGGAAATTCGGGTGCGCACCGAATGAAGCGAAACAAGTACCGTTATTCGGATTTAACAAGATCACACAAATAACCGGGAATTCACCACCTAATGATGCGTCATAGCATAAAATCGGGAAGCCTTCTTGCTCCAGTTTTTCAATAGACGCTTTGATGGTCGGATAACTGTCAATTACGCTTTGCGGAATTTCCGGCAAGCTGATTGCTTCAGTGATAATACGGTTTTTCACAAAACGCTCGAACACTTCCGACAAGCCTTGTACACGTGCTTCGTTTTTCGTGTTACCTGCAGACATACCGTTTGAAACAAATAAGTTGCCGATAATGCTTTGCGGAATATACACAGTTTGGTTATCTGATTGACGAGTATAAGGCAGAGCAACGATACCACGATCGTAATTACCTGATTGTAAATCGATTAGCAAATTTGGAGTTAATTCGCCGTTCGGATCGAAGTAATTGAATAAGAAATCATCCAAAATACCTTCCGGTAGTTGCTCATCATCTTCGATTGGGAACCATTTCTCAGTCGGATAATGCACAAATTCACTATTAGCAATTTCTTGACCTAAATAAAAATCCGCCCAGAAATAGTTGGTTGATAAACGCTCGAAATATTCACCTAATGCAGAAGCAAGCGCTGCTTTTTTGCTTGCACCTTTACCATTCGAGAAGCATTGTGGGCAATCTGCATCACGAATATGCGCCGACCACACATTCGGCACCGGATTTAACCAAGACGCTTCTTCAATGTTAAATCCTAAAGTTTTTAATTTATGTTGAAAGGTAGAAATGCTGTCTTCAAGCGCAGCATCTTTACCGGTAATAAAAGTTTGTTCTGACATTGTAATACCTTTGACTTGTCGTAAAAAAATCGCAACATTCTAGCAAAAATCCCCACAGATAAGTAAATTTTTTGTGAAATTTCTGAATAAAGGCCAGTATTCCTGGCCCGGAAAAAGTGATTACAAGCGGTCGAATTTCCTTTGCATTTTGCAAGTAAAATTTGTGTTTGATTTAAGTTAAGAAAATATCATCTGGGATATATACAAGGAAACTGGTTGGAGGTAGTATTACTTGTATTAGGAAAGAAATATTGAAGGTATAAAATGGAAGACTATACTGTTCACTCTTTTTACGCCCATTCAGGGTTACTTGAGGATCATTCAGATTGGCAAACCTTACTCAGTCACGCCAATAATGTCGGACTACTTGCTGCTGAATTCGCTGCGCCGTTCGCTTCACAAGAAATTGCTCGCTGTACAGGATTATTGCACGATTTGGGCAAATATAGTGCACGTTATCAAAAGCGTTTGCATGGTGGAGAACGGGTAAATCATTCTACTGCCGGTGCAAAAATTGCGGTAGATCGTTGGGGGCCGCTGGGCAAAATGATGGCGTTTTGTATCGCTGGCCACCATGCAGGTTTGGCAAATGGTTCTGGGGAAGGGAAAAATCGTTCTACACTCACACAACGTCTGCAAGAACAATTTGGCCATACGCATAAAGATTTACCGGTACTTGATGCTATTTGGCAGCAAGAGCTTAACTTGCCTGAAAAATTGCCCTTGCCACCTTTAAAACCTTCTAAAAACGAACCTTTCTTTTCTTACGCCTTTTTTATTCGAATGCTTTATTCCTGTCTTGTTGATGCCGATTTTCTTGATACGGAAGCCTTTTATGCCAATCTTGAAAAAAGACCGCTTGAACGAGGAAATTATCCAAATTTAACCGCACTTCATCAGCAATTTAATCAATTTATTGCACAGTTTAGGGAGCGGATTGCTACTCAAACGCCTAATACGCAGGAAGCACAACGCAAAGCGGAAGTAAACTGCTTGCGGAGCGAAATTTTGGATTATGCGGTTACTCAAGCAACGCAAGAAACAGGCTTATTTTCTCTGACCGTGCCAACTGGCGGTGGCAAAACCTTTACCTCAATGGCATTTGCTCTTGAACAGGCTAAACAGCATGGTTTACGCCGAATTATCTACGTTATTCCGTTTACTAGCATTATTGAGCAAAATGCGGCGGAATTTCGTAAAGCCTTTGGCGAACTCGGCGAATCGTCGGTATTAGAACATCACAGCACTTTTGATCACGATAGTCTACCTGATAAATCAAGCCGAGATAAGCTGAAACTAGCATCGGAAAACTGGGATGCGCCGATTGTTGTCACTACAGCAGTACAATTCTTTGAAAGTTTGTTTGCCGACCGAACTTCACGTTGTCGCAAATTGCATAACATCGCCGGTAGCGTGATTATTTTGGATGAAGCCCAAATGTTGCCGCTGAATTTATTACGCCCAATTATGGCAGCAATTGATGAATTGGCTCGCAATTATCAATGTTCTGTTGTGTTATGTACCGCTACACAACCGGCAATTCACCAAGCAAATGGTTTCTATAAAGGGTTTGAAAATGTACGGGAAATTGCACCAAATCCGACCGCACTTTTTGAAAAGTTAAAACGTACTACGGTAAAGCATATCGGTATTCAAACAGATGCTGAGCTGCAAACCAAACTCGCAGATAACCCACAAATGTTGATAATCGTTAATAACCGCCGCCATGCCCGAGCCTTGTATGATTCAGCGAAACATTTAGACGGTACTTATCACCTTACTACATTAATGTGTGCCAAACACCGCTCGCAAACATTAGAGGAAATCCGCCTTCGTTTAAAGCAAAACCTACCATGCAGAGTGATTGCCACTTCTTTAATTGAAGCCGGTGTCGATGTGGATTTTCCACTGGTTATGCGTGCTGAAGCAGGGCTAGATTCAGTGGCTCAAGCGGCAGGGCGTTGCAACCGAGAAGGCAAACGTTTAGCGGAAGAAAGCAATGTTTGGGTTTTCCAACCTGAAGAACAGTGGAAAGCACCGTCAGAGCTAGGTTTACTTTCTGGTTGTATGCGGTCAACGGTTCACACTCATGCAGAAGATCTACTTACTCCACAAGCGATAAATCATTATTTCCAAGCGGTTTATGAGGCGAAAGGAAAAGAACTGGATAAACCAAATATTTTAAAGGCGTGTTACGATGCTGGGCAAAGTCTTAACTTCCCATTTCAAAAAATAGCAGATGATTTCCAAATGATCACAAGCCACTTAATTCCGGTGATTATCCCTTTTGACCAAGAAGCAAAAAACTTTATTGACCACTTACGCTATGCGGATCAAGTGGGTGGTATTTTAAGAAAACTCCAACCTTACACCGTACAAATACCTGAAAAAGCTTTAGCCGAACTCTATAACGCTGGCAGAGTTGAAGCCATTAATGAAGTCAACTTCGGCAAACAGTTTTACTCTTTAATTGGAATGGATTTGTATGATGAAGTGGCAGGATTGAGTTGGGGGAATGTGGATTTTCTTGAGGCGGAGAAATTGGTTTTATAGATGAGTAGGTATTCTAACTTCTTTGGAATGTTAGTTTGACAAATAAGAGTAAATAAATAGAATATAAAAAAACAGTGCTAGAGGTAATTAAATGATTTCTAGTTTAGTTAAAAATAATTTAAAAGAGGTTCCATATGAAATTTCACTTTGAAAAACTAGGCCTTTTGGATGAAGCCACATTAGAATTATCTAATCTAACAGTTATCTGTGGCGAAAATAACACGGGTAAAACTTACGCTACTTATGCGATTTATGGTTTCTTACGTAGCTGGCGGCAATTATTGCATTCAGTAATAATTAAGGAAAATGAAATAATTTCACTTGAGCGCTCTAGTGATGAATATCGAATTGATTTAGAAAAAATATTTAAAGGTAAAATAAACTACTACTTAAGTAAATTAGGACATGAATTTACTGGAATTCTGAGTGAGGTTTTTGCAGCAAAAGAAGATGCTTTCTTAGATACAAAAATAGAAATAAGTATAGATAATGAAATAGAGCTTTCTAAAAAAGCCTTTCACCGAAGAATTCAAGGAGGAGGAAGTACATTAGCAACAATTTCTAAAGAAGAAGGATCAACAGTTCTAGAAATTTTGTCTGGTGATGGAAGAAATAAGTTAGGTTCCTTTGGAATGATTGAATTTGTTATTGATGCTATTGCTGAGATTGTTTTTAGTCCATATTTTCCTAATCCTCATATTTCAAGTGCAGAACGCACAGGTGCGGCAATTTTCCGTCGAGAATTGGATATGGCACGGACAAGAATGTTAAAAGCACTTAATGAAATGGATTCAAAAGAAATTAGAAATAGACCTTGGAAACTTCTACAAAAAATAGATACTGATTATGCTTGGCCTGTAGAAGACAATGTGGAATTTGTTCGACAACTTGAAGATATAGATAAACAAACAAGTGAGCTAACAAAAACTAACCCTGAAATATTATCAACTTTTGATACCATTATAGGGGGGAGTTACAAGGTTATTCGTAACCAAGGATTGGTTTTCCAAACAAAAGGAACAGGAGCAAAACGTTTCACTATGAATGAAGCCTCAAGTTGTGCTAGAGCATTATTAGATGTTGGTTTCTATTTACGGTGTAAAGCAAAGCCTGGGGATCTTTTCATTATTGATGAGCCAGAACTAAATTTACATCCCAAAAATCAAAGAGCTTTTGCAAGGCTGATTTCCAAATTAATAAATGCTGGCATAAAAGTGTTTATGACAACCCATAGTGATTATCTGATTAAAGAACTAAATACTTTAATTATGCTAAATCAGAAAACTAGTCATACTAAGAAGATGCAAGAGCGATATGAGTATAAGGATGATGAATTATTGAACCCAGAATGTATTAATCTTTATATGACAGCTAAAGGCGGAATAAGAAAACGTCAAAATATCTTACAGAAAGCTAATATATATCCAGAACTTGGTATTGAGGTATCTACTTTTGATGACACTATTGATGTAATGAATAAAATTCAATATGCCCTTGTTTATGGAGAATAATACCTATGTCAATGTCTCCAGAATTAGAATATTTAATGGGTTCTTTATCTTGTGTTACTTATAATGGAAAACAACATACTGACATTCAAATAAAAGAGTCAGATCCTTCAGCAAAATTAAAAACAGTTAATTTGAAAACTGAAGCTGGAGATTGGTTTTGCTTTAGTCCCGATGAAGGACGCAAATGCAGGCGTATTCATAATAAATCAAATATGGTTGTAATGTCGCCTTTACTTACAATTGATAAACGATTTGATCACCATTGTGCTTGTGATGCTGTAATTATCATGAAAAAAGAAGGTAAGCTTTCAATATTATATATAGATCTTAAGTCTGGAAATCCTACAGGGTATAGTTCTCAATTTAAGAGTTCTCGCCAATTTGTCAGATATTTACTTGGGCTTTATAGAGAATTCCGAGGTGAAAACTTACCTATTTTAGAGGAAAAATATGTGATTTTTTATGGTGGAAATAAGATTTTACTGAATAAAAGCACAACTACACTCAAGCCTAATATAGGACAAACATCACCAGATAAGGCATATAAAAAAGAAGTTGAGAATGGAGCTACTGTATATTTAAAGGAAATATATAGTTAAATTTGTAACATTTTCATCTTCTTATGATATTTCCGAATATAAATTATTTGAACATTCAAATTTAGTAAAATTTGGTGTTTTATTATGTCACTATAAAAAATAATTTCGCATTTTACTAAGAATGCGTGGATTGAAACCAAAGCAGTTATAAGCTGAAGAAAATTCGCCTCCCTTCGGGGAGGTGTGTTACAAAATGAAAGGGAGCATAGTATGCCAAACAAAATCAAACTCCATATTTGGGGTGATTATGCTTGTTTTACCCGCCCTGAAATGAAGGTGGAGCGGGTGTCTTATGATGTGATTACGCCGTCTGCGGCACGGGGGATTTTGGCGGCGGTGCATTGGAAGCCGGCGATTCGCTGGGTGATTGATAAAATTTATGTTTTAAAACCGATTCAGTTTGAGTCAGTTCGCCGTAATGAGTTGGGCAGTAAAATTTCCGCTAGTAAAATCAGTGGGGCGATGAAACGCAAAACGGTGGCGGATTTATACACTGTGATTGAAGATGATCGCCAACAGCGTGCTGCTACTGTGCTGAAAAATGTGGGCTACGTCATTGAGGCTCACGCTGTGCTGACCAAAATGGCAGGCGAGGCAGAAACCGTCACTAAGCATATTGAAATGTTCAAACGCCGTGCGAAAAAGGGGCAATGTTTCCAACAACCTTGTATGGGCGTGCGTGAATTTGCGGCAAATTTTGCCTTGATTGATGACGATGAGCCGTTACCTGAATGTTTTTTGGCAGAAAATGAGCGAGATCGTGATTTAGGTTGGATGTTACACGATATTGATTTTGAGCACGGTAATCAACCTCGTTTCTTCCGTGCAGAAATGAAAAATGGCATGATTGACGTGCCGCCATTTTATGCCGAGGAGGTCAAATCATGATTCTCTCCGCTTTAACCCGCTATTATTACCGCCTTGCAGCACAAGAAGATCGTTTAACAGGTGAAGCCAAAGTACCTTCCTATGGTTTTAGTGAAGAAAAAATTGGTTGGGTACTAGAATTGGATTCAAAGGGAAATTTGGTAAATGTGATTCCAAATTTAACCGCTGACAAGAAACCCAAAGCTAAATTGATGAGCGTACCTCGCCCTGAAAAACGCACGTCTGGCATTAAACCTAATTTTCTGTGGGATAAAACGGCTTATGTGCTAGGCGTGGAAAGCAATCAAGATAAAGCCACCGCAAAAGATCAATCTATCAAATTCGCCGAGAAAACCTTTGAGGCATTTAAACAGTACCATTTGGATTTGCTTGCGGATTCCAATGATGAAGGTTTAATGGCGATAAGCAATTTCCTGCAACAATGGCAAGCCACACATTTTGCCGAATCAATTTGCCCTGCCGAAATGCTTGACGCAAATGTCGTGTTTAAATTAGTGGGAACAAGCGGTTATATTCATCAGCGAGAAGCCGCACAAACCCTTTGGGCAAGTTTATTGGTTAACGAAGACAGCGAACAAGGACTATGCTTAATCAGCGGCGAAATCGCCCCGATTGCACGCCTCCACCCTGCGATTAAAGGTGTTTATGGCGGGCAAAGTGCAGGCGGTTCAATCATTTCTTTTAATAAAGAATCTTTCACCTCATTTGGTAAGGAACAAGGCAGTAATGCCCCCGTTTCTGAACAAGCCGCTTTTGCTTACACCACTGCTTTAAATTATTTACTACGCACCGAGAAACATCGTTTAACTATTGGCGATGCGAGTACCGTCTTTTGGGCGGAAGCAGATAATACCACCCAAGCAGAAGCTGCCGAAGGGTTCTTTGCTGCCCTAATGACCCCACCTGATGACGATCAAGAAAACCAAAAAATCTTTGATGAATTGCAAAAAATCAGCAAAGGACGACCGCTTGCAGAAATTTCCCCAGAATTATCTGAAAATACCCGTTTTTATGTGTTGGGGCTTGCTCCGAATGCGGCTCGAATTTCGGTGCGTTTTTGGCTGGATACCACCTTTGGGCGACTGGCAAAAAATCTTAGTGAACATTGGCAAGATCTCGCTCTTGAGCCTTGTGCCTGGAAAACGCCTCCCTCCATTTGGCGATTGTTATTACAAACTGCTTCATTAGGCAAAAGTGAGAACATTTCTCCTGTCTTGGCAGGCGAAATGGCTCGGGCGGTTATTAGCGGTCATTTATATCCGATGAGTTTACTTTCACAGTTAGTGACTCGAATCCGAGCAGACGGCGATATTAACGGCTTGCGAGTAGCATTAATGAAAGCAGTCTTACAACGAAAATTTAGAAAAGGTCTTATAAAACAAGGAGTTCCTATGAGCTTAAATAAAGAAAGCGATAACCACGCTTACGTGCTTGGCAGGTTATTTGCGGTATTAGAAAGAATCCAAAGCCAAGCGTTAGGCGAATTAAATGCTGGCATTGCCGACCGCTATTATGGTTCTGCGTCTGCCGTGCCATTTTTCGTTTTCCCACGCTTGTTAAGAGGTGCAAAACATCATTTAGCTCGCTTACGAAAAGATAAAGGTGGTATAGCTGCGAATTTGGAGCAGGATTTAGGTGAAATTATCTCGGTTTTACCTGAAACTTTCCCTCGCCATTTAAGCATTGAGGAACAAAGTTGCTTTGCGATTGGCTATTACCACCAAAAATTTACCAAAACCGAAACTGCAAAATCTATGGAAAACTAAGGAAATATTATGTCTATTCAAAATCGCTATGAATTTGTTTTTTTCTTTGATGTAACCAACGGCAACCCAAATGGTGATCCAGATGCAGGCAATATGCCACGCCTTGATCCTGAAACCAGTAAAGGTTTGGTTACCGATGTTTGTCTAAAGCGCAAAATCCGTAATTTTATTGAGATGAGTTACGAAAATGAGGCAGGTTACGAAATCTATGTGAAAGAAAAAAGTGTTCTGAACTTACAAAACAAACGTGCTTATGAAGCATTAGGCATTGAGCCTGAAGCAAAAAGATTGCCGAAAGAAGAAGCCAAAGCCCGAGAAATTACCGCTTGGATGTGTAAAAACTTTTTCGATATTCGCACCTTTGGGGCGGTAATGACTACCGAAGTAAACAGCGGACAGGTGCGAGGCCCTGTACAACTGGCGTTTGCTCAATCTATCGATCCGATTATTCCTCTGGAAGTATCGATCACACGAATGGCAGTAACCAACGAAAAAGATCTAGAAAATAAAAGTGCGATTCAAACAATGGGGCGTAAATATATCGTGCCTTACGCACTTTACCGTGTTCACGGCTTTATCTCTGCCAAACTAGCGGAAAAAACGGGCTTTTCCGATGAAGACGTACAAAAACTTTGGCAAGCATTACAGCTTATGTTTGAACACGACCGTTCTGCCGCGCGTGGCGAAATGGCAGCTCGTAAATTGGTTGTGTTTAAACACGATAGCGAATTAGGTAATCAACCTGCTCATAAATTGTTTGAAACGGTAAAAGTTGAACGTATCAATGGCGAAAAAGACACGCCAGCGAAAGGCTATGATGATTACCGTATCAGCGTGCAAGCTGATGGTTTAAATGGCGTAACCGTTGAAGAACTGCTGTAATGGACGATTTGCAACATTCTGCTGAAATTTTACCGCTTGTTCAGCCCCAATTTGGCAATGACAAGCGGTTGATTTCGCTTTCTGCTTTGCAACATTACGCTTTCTGCCCCCGCCAATGTGCCTTGATCCACAATGAACAGGCGTGGGCAGAGAATTTTCTCACCGCTCAAGGCAAGGCATTGCACGAGCGAGTGGATTCAAGCGAGCCTGAAGTTCGCAAAGGGATTCGTTTTGAGCGAACGGTTCACGTTGCAGCGGAAAAATTAGGCATAAGTGGCATTTTAGATTTGGTCGAGCGAGATTTGAAAACAGGCGAACTAAAGCCTGTGGAATATAAACGTGGCAAGCCCAAACTTGATCCGATTGATGAAATCCAACTCTGTGCCCAAGCGTTATGTTTGGAAGAAATGACGGGGCAAACTATTAATGAGGGTGCGTTGTGGTATATGCAAACTCGCCACCGTTTACCAATCATTTTTTCTACCGAACTACGCACCAAAACCCTTGTAACCATTGCAGAAGTGCGATCACTTTTAAACAGCGGAACAACCCCTCCTCCCGAATACAGTAAACGCTGCAAAGCCTGCTCTCTCATCGACCTCTGCCAACCGCAGTTATTGGAAAGGGATAGGTCGAAAGGGTATGTTGTGGGGTTGTTTGGGGAGTAGAGTTGAGCACTGGTTCAATGTCGTCAATTTTTTAGGAATTTTAACAATGCGCAAACTCCAAAACACTCTCTATATCACCACCCAAGGTAGCTGTTTGCACAAAGAGCGGGAAACTTTGGTGGTGGAGCAAGATCGGAAGAAAGTGGCACAGTTGCCGATACATTCCATAGGGCATATTTTTTGTTTTGGGAATGTGTTAGTGTCGCCGTTTTTAATGGGATTTTGTGGCGAAAATAACGTAAATTTGGCGTTTTTTACCGAAAATGGACGTTATCTTGGACGGTTGCAAGGGCGACAAAGTGGTAATGTATTGTTACGCCGAGCCCAGTATAAAAAGTCGGAGACCAACCCCCTGCCTGTTGCTCGCAACATCATTGCTGCCAAAATTCAAGCATCTAAGCGTGTGTTACAACGGCAAATTCGTAATCATGGCGAAAATGCTGACCTTCAATCGGCAATTACTGCATTAAATTACAGCCTGCAACAGTTGAAAACAGCAGACAATTTGGATTTGATTCGAGGTATTGAGGGCGATGCCGCTTCCCGTTATTTTGGAATGTTTTCTCATCTTATCAAAGAAAATAGTGGTTTCCACTTTAACGGACGTAATCGTCGCCCACCTCGTGATGGTGTGAATGCCTTGCTTTCATTTCTTTATAGTATTTTAGGGAAAGATATTAGCGGGGCATTGCAAGGTGTAGGGCTTGATCCACAAATTGGCTTTTTGCACGCAGATCGACCGGGGCGAGATAGCTTGGCTCAAGATATTTTGGAAGAATTTCGTGCGTGGTGGGGGGATAGAATGGTGTTGTCTCTTATCAATCGAGGGCAGATTAAGCCTGATGATTTTGTGGTAGAAGCTAGCGGTGCGGTAACGCTCAAGCCTGAAGCAAGAAAATTACTATTTCAAACTTTGCAAGCGAAAAAACAAGAAAAAATCATCCACCCATTTTTAGAGGAAGAAGTGGAAATCGGCTTGTTACCTTATATTCAAGCGATGTTGTTGGCTCGTCATTTGCGAGGTGATTTAGCAGAATATCCACCGTTTTTAATGCGCTAGCATTTGCAAAATTTTGTTGAAATTTGACCGCTTGTTTTTATTTTATTCATTGAGGAATTGGCAACCATGCTGATGTTGATTACCTACGATATTTCATTTGATGACCCCGAAGGGCAGGCTCGCCTACGCCGTATTGCTAAGCATTGTTTGGATTATGGTGTGCGGGCTCAGTATTCTGTGTTTGAGTGCGATGTTACACCCGACCAGTGGGTAATACTGAAAAATAAATTATTGGCAACTTACAACCCTGATTGTGATAGTTTGCGTTTTTACCATTTAGGCAGTAAATGGCGGAATAAAGTCGAACATCACGGTGCAAAACCTGCAGTGGATATTTTTAAAGATACGTTAATTTTATAAATCGCTAACCTGTAGTTCTCATAAAAATGCTGGGAGGTTAGCGAATATACATTGTTCTTTAATAATCAAGGAATTAGAAAAAATAAGGTACAGTATATTGGCGATATGCTATACTTTTTCCACTCTCTAAAAAACGTTAGCGAATAAAGGGAAATAAAGCCTGATATCTCAATACGTTATCTTTTAGGGGGCAGCCACCCACGCGTGGCTGTGTATTGAAACTTAATGAGAAAGTTGGAGCATCAACGATAGGAGGTGCAGCCACCCACGCGTGGCTGTGTATTGAAACTTTACGAGTTCTTCGGTCATTACCCATATATGTTGTGCAGCCACCCACGCGTGGCTGTGTATTGAAACCATTATGACACCCAATAACGAAGATAAGACGCTGGGCAGCCACCCACGCGTGGCTGTGTATTGAAACATATTATCCACATAATTGCAGGTTATGTCAAATAGCAGCCACCCACGCGTGGCTGTGTATTGAAACGTATCGAGCGAAACCGCTACGGGCTTATCCTCTCGCAGCCACCCACGCGTGGCTGTGTATTGAAACCTGAAATCACACTCGCATTTTGGCGAATATCATCGCAGCCACCCACGCGTGGCTGTGTATTGAAACATCGATCTATTACCGAGATGTTTCCTACATATCAAGCAGCCACCCACGCGTGGCTGTGTATTGAAACTGAAGGTGGGTTAGTTGGTGGATCATTTGCTGCTGCAGCCACCCACGCGTGGCTGTGTATTGAAACTTCCGTCATGTATCGGTCTCTCGCATAAGACGACGCAGCCACCCACGCGTGGCTGTTTTACTTTATATTTTGCATTGTTTGTTTTATTGGCGATTTTCATTTTGAGCTAAAACTCGCCACTTATTTGATCTTGTTTTTTGTTTTCTTACTTCGTCAATGTTAAACTTTAATGAATATGATTTAACGACTTAGAGAAAGATAACAATGAGCGGTGCAGAATTATTAGTGAACGTGACGCCGAGTGAGACTCGGGTAGCGTTAGTTGAGAATGGATTGTTAAAAGAGCTTCATATTGAGCGTGAGGCGAAGCGAGGGATTGTCGGTAATATTTATAAAGGGCGGGTGACACGAGTTCTGCCGGGGATGCAGTCGGCATTTGTGGATATCGGCTTGGAAAAAGCAGCATTTTTACACGCTTCCGATATTGTTTCTCACACGGAATGTGTCGATGAAAATGAGAAGAAACAGTTTATCGTAAAAGATATTGCAGAGCTGGTGCGTGAAGGGCAGGATATTATCGTACAAGTGGTGAAAGACCCAATTAGTACCAAAGGTGCGCGTTTAACTACGGATATTACCTTGCCTTCTCGCTATTTGGTATTTATGCCGGAAAATAGCCATGTGGGTGTTTCGCAACGTATCGAAAGTGAGGAAGAACGTAATCGCTTAAAAGCGTTGGTTGAGCCTTATTGTGATGAACTCGGCGGCTTTATTGTGCGCACAGCAGCGGAAGAGGTTTCGGAAGAAAGTTTGCAGCAAGATACGATTTTCTTGAAACGTTTATGGCGTAAAATTTTAGAGCGAAAAGCAAAATATCCTGTTAAATCAATGTTATATGGTGAGTTGGCGCTAGCGCAACGTGTCCTGCGTGATTTTGTCGGCACACATATCAGTTCGATTCGCATTGACTCGAACATGACCTATGAACAAGTTAAAGAGTTTTTAGCGGAGTTTATGCCAGAACTGACCGAAAACGTGAGTTTATATAGCGGTAGTCAAACGTTATTTGATGCTTATGGGGTGGAAGATGCGATCCAAAAAGCGTTGGATAAACGGGTCGATTTAAAATCGGGCGGTTATTTAATTATTGAGCAAACCGAAGCAATGACCACCATTGATATTAATACCGGTGCATTTGTCGGTCATCGCAATTTGGCGCATACGATTTTTAATACCAATATCGAAGCGACCCAAGCGATTGCACATCAATTACAACTGCGTAATTTAGGCGGCATTATCATTATTGATTTTATTGATATGCAAGAAGAAGATCACCGTGAGCGAGTGTTGCAATCATTACAAGAAGCGCTAAAAGGTGATCGTGTTAAAACCAATGTGAATGGCTTTACCCAACTGGGTTTGGTGGAGATGACCCGCAAGCGTACCCGAGAAAGTTTGGAACGTGTGCTGTGTTGCGATTGTTCGGCGTGTAAAGGGCGTGGCACGATTAAAACGGTCGAAACCGTCTGCTATGAAATTCTGCGTGAGATTGTGCGTGTTCATCACCTGTTCAAAACCGAAAAAGTGCGTGTTTATGCTTCAAAAGATGTGGCGGAATATTTGATTAACGAAGAAACGCACGCTTCGATTGCTGAGTTAGAAGTTTTTATCGGTAAGAAAATCGAAATTAAATTAGAACCTTACTATCATCAAGATCAGTTTGATGTTGTTGTCATGTAATTGACAAACGGTCGAATTTTGTGAAAGTTTTGCAAATTTTTCCTAAAATCCGACCGTTTGTTTCCTACCAAAAATCTGTAAAATCGCTTATAATTGCTTCCATTTTTCGAATTTATCAAGCAAAAGGTTAAAAAATGTCTGAAGTTGAAAACCAAGAATTAGATCTTAATGGTGAAATGTTAGCTCGCCGTGAGAAATTAGCAAAATTACGTGAACAAGGTAACCCGTTCCCGAATACTTTCCGTCGTGATGCTTACGCAGAAAAATTACACGCACAATACGATGAAGTAGAAGGCGAAGCGTTAAAAGAACAAGATATTCAAGTAAAAGTTGCCGGTCGTATTATGCTTAAACGTGTAATGGGCAAAGCGTCTTTCTTTACTATTCAAGATGTAAGCGGTCAAATTCAGCTTTATGTTGCACGTGATAACCTTGCTGAAGGCTTGTATGCGGATAAAGTAAGCATGTGGGATTTAGGCGATATCGTCGGTGTTGCCGGTGCGCTTTTTAAAACTAAAACGGGTGAATTAACCGTTCGTTGTTCGGAAGTGGAATTATTAACTAAATCACTTCGTCCGTTACCAAACAAAGTACAAGGTTTAACCGACCAAGAAACACGTTATCGTCAGCGTTATTTAGACTTAATTTCTAATGAAGAATCTCGCCGCACTTTTATGATTCGTTCAAAAGTGGTTTCAGGTATTCGTCAATTCTTCTTAGAGAAAGATTTTATTGAAGTTGAAACGCCAATGTTACAAGTGATTCCAGGCGGTGCGGCAGCAAAACCGTTTATCACTCACCACAATGCGTTAGACGTGGATATGTATTTACGTATTGCACCTGAGCTTTACTTAAAACGTTTAGTGGTTGGTGGTTTTGAGCGTGTATTCGAATTAAACCGTAACTTCCGTAACGAAGGTGTTTCAGTGCGCCATAATCCTGAGTTCACCATGATCGAATACTATCAAGCGTATGCGGATTACCACGATTTAATGGATAACACCGAAGAATTATTACGTAAATTAGCGATTGATATTCTTGGCACAACGACTGTTCCTTACGGTGAATATGAATTCGATTTCGGTAAACCGTTTGAACGTATCACGATGCACAATGCAATCGTAAAATACGGTAACGGCATTACACGTGAAGATTTAGACAGCTTCGAAAAATCAGTAGAAATTGCGAAAGGCTTAGGCATTGAAATCCAAAAATCTTGGGGCTTAGGCTCAGTAGTAAATGCGATTTTCGAAGAAGTGGCAGAACATCAATTAATTCAACCGACCTTCTTAATGGCACACCCAGCGGAAATTTCACCGCTTGCGCGCCGTAATGATGAAAACCCTGAAGTAACTGATCGTTTCGAATTATTTATCGGTGGTCGTGAAATCGGTAACGGTTTCTCAGAATTAAACGATGCAGAAGACCAAGCAGAGCGTTTTGATGCACAAGTTGCAGCGAAAGATGCGGGTGATGATGAAGCGATGTTTAAAGACGAAGACTTCGTAGTAGCATTAGAACACGGTTTACCACCGACAGCTGGCGAAGGTTTAGGCATCGACCGTTTAGCAATGATTTTTGCAAATGCACCGTCAATTCGTGATGTGATCTTATTCCCTGCAATGCGTCAGAAATAATTAAAATTGATACGAAAAAAGCACACTCTTGATCTGACCCCAAAAAGTTAGACGGTTTAATTTAAGGACTGAGTTCTGTATTGTACAGGGCTGAGTCCTTTTAATTTCACTTGAATACGCTCATTGTTGTAATAATGAATGTACGCATGAATCACTTTCTCAAGCT
>NZ_KB893951.1 GCF_000374285.1 Actinobacillus capsulatus DSM 19761
AAACGTTGGGTTTTCACTGAGCTTAATCACTAATTTGCCGTTCTCTGTATCGACACGAACGTTCTTCGCACTTGCTGCTGCCGTATTCGCTAACTCACCCACAATCGATAATGTTTGGCTTAAGTTTTTGTGAATTACTCCGCTTACGTTGTTACCCACAAAGTTTAAGCCTGCATTAGTTAAATTAGTCGTTGCGTTAAATAACTGACCGCCATTTACCGCTTCTTTACTACCTGCTTCAACTTTGCCATCTTTTACATTGCTGATGGTGGTATTTGCTGCATCAATACCGTTTTTCGTCACACTAGGGCCATTATTAATGGTTACTCCATCATTATCGATCTTCGTATCACCTACCGTTACATTACTGAAAGTTGGCGTTTTGCTGGTTGCAATCTTAATGCCTTCATTATCTGCCGTTAGCACAATGTTATCACCCGTAATAAAGTTTGCCTTATTACTATCTTTAGTGATCGTTTTAACATCTGCACCATCAATTTGAGTTACGACTGTTTGTAATGCTGTATTAGCCGTTGTATTAGCCTGATTTGCAACGTTATTCGCTGTCGTAATATTGTTCTTAGCACTATTTGATAAATCAATTGTGTAATCAATCGTGTTTGTTGTACTGTTTACTTCAGAAGTTACATTCACTTCTGTTGAGCCTGCTTTAACTGTCGTATTCCATGCATCAATCGAATAAGTAGTACCTGTATTATTTACCTTGGTGTTTTTCCCATCTTGTAAATTTACTGTCGGTACAACATCTACGGCTAAATCATAGGTATTACTTGCTTGATCATAAGCCACTTTCACTGATTGATTAGTAGATTTAACCTTAGTCCGTCCACTATCAACATACTGTTTATTTGCGGCATCTGTATCATTTACAGGTGCTGCAACATTAGTCACAACATTACCACCCATATTGATATTGCCATTCGGCTTAACATTAAAGTTTTGGGTCGTTACTGTCGTAAATGTTGGCATAGCGCTTGTTGCAATTGAAATTTTATTGGCTGACTGAGTAATATTAATATTATCTCCAGCTTCAACCGTTACCGTTTCACCTAGTTGGATATTATCAACTAATGTTCCAGCAACATTACCTGAACCTACTTTTGCAGTTGTGATATTCCAACCTTTGTTAGCTGTTGCGTTCGCTGTATTTGCCGTATTGTTTGCAACATTAATTGCATCCGTCAAATTATTAGCTACGACATAAAGTTGTGAACCATTGATCGCATCTGTTGATGTTGCAGAAATTCTACCCGCTGCTACATTCTGAATTTGGCGTTTTTGATTACCATTACCTACAGATACAACTGAATGAGCTGTATTACCAGCAAAACCCGAGTAAATAATACCATTTACTGTCGCTGAGTCTGTATTAACAAATGCTTCCGTTGTTGTCCCAGAACCAAGCGCCACGGAATTATCTAATGTTGCAGTAGCATTATCACCAATTGCAACCGTTGCAGTATTTCTTGCTTTAGAATCAATACCGAATGCTACTGAACGATCGCCTGTTGCATTTGACGTATCACCTACGGCTGTTGCATAAGTACCAGTAGCATTTGAGCTTTCACCAATTGCAACTGAGCTTTTACCCGTTGCGTTTGAATCATTACCGATTGCAACCGCACTATCTGCTGTTGCAGTTGCACCAACACCCACAGCTAATGCGCTTGTCGCATTCGCAATAGAATCTGAACCTAATGCAACAGTATTCTGTGCTGATGCCGTAGAGTTATAACCCAATGCAGTTGATTCATTTCCGGTTGCTGATGCTTTCGGACCCGCCGCCATGGCATTTGAAGCGACTGCACCTTTATTATCTTTATTTTCAGCGACGGTTGAGTTTACCGAATAGTATTCAATATCTGAGGCAGTACTTGCTGTATTTAATGCAGAAATGACTACATCATAAATACCCGTTGTACCATTTGCTTTTACTTCAACATTGGTATTGGCACCGGCTAAAAAGTTAACTTGATTGTTAAGTGTAACATTACCAACTTTTGCGCCGTTACCGATTACCCAACCTTCACTTAATTTATTTGCCACTGCATAAAGCTGTGAACCGTTAATAGCATCCGTTGAAGTTTCAGAAACTTTACCTGCTGCGACATTAATTAATTGACGTTCTGAATTTGCCTTACCAATACTTACAACACCATTCCCAGATAAACCTTTACCTGCAAAGTTGCCGTAGGTAACGCCATTAATTGTTGCTTCTGTTTCACTTGTTGCTGGGCGGTCTTCTGATTGCGAACCTAAAATTACACTATTTTCTTGAGTAGCATTTACATTCGTACCGAACACATATGTTTCTTGCTTAGCTACTTTATTGTTGCTACCAATCGCAACAGAATAACACGCCGTAACATTATTATTTGCACCAATTGCAATACTTGATACACCACTTGAATTAGCTCGCCAGCCGAATGCCATCGCTGAAGTAGCATTTGCAATAGCTTGATGACCAACTGCAATTGTATCCGCATTTAAAGACTTACTTTGATTACCTACTGCTATAGAGTTATCTTTTTCAGTTCTTGAATTTACGCCAAGAGCAAATGACGAACTACCCGTTGCATTCGCGTTATAACCAATAGCGGTAGAATTAGCTGCGCCTGATTTTGCAATCGTACCGATAGCAATAGAGTAATCACCTGATGAATCAGTATGGTCGGTAGAATAACTTGAAGCATAAGCTGTACCACCACGTCCATCAGGTGTCGCTGTTGCTGCAACATCCGCGCTACCAATTGCAATAGATTGTTTACCTTTAGATGTTGCTGATTGCCCCACAGCTAAACTTGATACACCATCAGCCCACGATGCCGTACCAATCGCCATTGCATAAGCCGATGTAGCTGCTGATTGACGCATCATTGACAATGAGTTAAAGCCCGATGCACGAGAAGCCGTACCTTGCGCCATTGCACCAGTACCACTCGCAATAGAAAAATGTCCTAACGCAGTAGATAATGGACCACTTGCTTTAGAATAATCACCGATTGCAATACCTGAAGCTAAATTTGAATAATTTGCAGCTAATGCTGAACTTTGATTGCCAATTGCAATACCTGTAGATTCAACATCTCCTCTGCGATCTGTGGGCGAATATAAGCCGCTTGCAGATGCACTGGCTGGATTATCGTAAGATAAGCTACCCGGATTGTTATAATTTACTGCTGCATCGCCACTCGTTGCTACAGCCGAGGCGCCAGCAATATTAGCACTACCAATTGCAACAGCAGCTTCTGCCATTGTAGGAATTAATGCACTACCTAATACAGCAGAACCTAGGGTTCCTAGTGCTAATAAATTCTTAGTATTTGTTCTTTCATCCGTAGATGACGATGATTTCCCTTTTGCTTTAGACAGCTCTGAAGTAACCACAAACGTCTGTGTTGTGTGGTTCCAGATGACTTTAAAAATTTTATTCATATTCTTTCCTTTTGATTTCTAAATTAAATAACAATTAATTCAAGATAGATGTGCGAGGACAACTAATAAACAACGCACTAATTACATACATTTGGGGTTTTCCAGACTAAAATTTCTTTATTTTAGCCCAGTTGATATATCTTAGTCCTCTGATCAGAAACTAATATATATTTTTTTACACACATACACTTATGTATAAGTCTTCTGTAATAAAATGTGGAATAAACTAAATTATTCTTTATTCATTTACCAACCCCCAAAAAAGACTAATCAATTATTTTAAAGTTCAAAAAAATTTTATTTTTAGCAAAAAATTTTTAATCATATTTCAAAAAAACTAAAAATAGTAAAATTTAAAAAACCTTTAATTTCAAAAAGAAATAAAGTTTATTTCAAACCATAATGGCCAATACAAATACAAAGCATTATCATTAATCACCAAGCACTCCAAACAACAAAAAAAGATAACAATTATCATTTAATTTAAATAAACACTTATTAGCAAAAAGCCGATTAAAGTCAGTAGGACTTTAATCGGCTTTAATTAAATAAATAATCAATTAAAATTAAAAAATACAATAGCTATTATGTTATTAAAAAAATAAAAACATTCAGACTCCAAATAAATAATATATATTATACTGACGCTATTTTGATAATTTCCTCACTAAGTGAAAATGGCATTTTACGAGGACCTCTTACAGCCGAAACTCCAAAACTCTGCAACAGGGCTTTCGGTAATAGCTCCTTACGGTAAACATTCAAGCATTTCAAGCGCATCACCTTTTCAATACGTAAATCTGTTCTCTCTGATTTATATGGCAAATTGACTTCTAATGCCTCACATTTACATCTAATAGCAGCGGTTGGGGCGGTAACATAAATATATACTATATCGCCTACCGCAATATTATTGCTCTGTTTCCATAATAATTCTGCGCCAACCTCAAGTACTTGCTCCACATCATAGTATTTCGGATTTGCTGGAACAATCCATTCTATACGGCTTCTGATTCCTAATTTTTGCTTACGTTGTCGGGTAGCAGTGAGATCAAAACTACCATTTAATAAGAATACGATTGTTTCTTTATCTACCGAGCCATCTAGTAATATACCCAGCCAATTAGCTTTATTCATATGATAAGCCGGAAAAAAGCCCGGCTGAGTTAAAAATGAATTTAAGAGATTTGGGTGGCATTTGACATTCATCACTGGAACCGTTTGCTCTCCTGCTAAACCGAAAACAGACCTCGCTACTTCCATTAAAATAGCATACCATTTTCGATTATCCGGATGACGTAATACCGCATAGGTTGGATGTTTTTTCCATAAAAATTCCGGTTCTGTACCATACTGTTGTAATGCATATAGCAATATCTCATCCCGAAAATTTAGTCTTTTATCTTGCATACATTTCCCTTCTTATTCAAAAAGACAAGCGGTAAGATTTTATCTACTTTTGCATTTGCAAAAAAATCTCAAAATCTTACCGCTTGTTTAGTTACTCATTCTTTTCATGCACAATCACCGGCTCAAATTCTGTTTTTTTAAGAAAGTTTTGCTCTCTAAAATTAACCGGAAAATGACAGGCAAATTCATGCTGTTTAAATTTACGCAATGCTGGTTTTTGAATACATTTCTTCTGTGCAAACGGACAACGAGGCCCTAATCGACAACCTATCGGCATATTCTGCAACATAGGCACGGTGCCTTTTAAAGTATTTAAGTGGCTTTTAAAGGCGAGCGGCTGTGAAAAATCCGGAATACTATTCAATAAGACCGATGTATAAGGATGATAAGGCGATTCCATAATCGTCTCTTTATTACCTATTTCCACCGTTTGACCACAGTATAATACATTAAAAGAATCCACCCACTTATGAATGCTACGAATATCATTCGCTACCAGTAAAATTGAAGTACCAAGGTTTTTATTCATACTGGAGAGTAAACGATAGATTTGTAATTGCGTGGTCGGCTCAAGCGTGTGAGTAGGCTCATCCGCTACCAGTAAACGAGGCTGATTTGCCACTGCCATCGCGATAATTACTTTCTGAGCTTCACCTTCTGTAATATCAAACGGATAGCTCTGCATAATGGTTTTATGATCTCGAATCCCTACTCGATGTAGCAATTCAATCGCCTTTTTATTTTTCCAGCCAAACCACTGCCACCATTTTCCCTTAAAGTTAATCGTTTGAATTAATTGCTCACCAATTCTTCGACTTGGATCTAGACTAGAAAGCGGATCTTGGAAAATCATTGAAATTTGTTCACCTACTACTTTTCGGCGCTGTGTCGGAGAAAGCTTCAACAATTCCACATCACTAAAACGAAAGCGGTCTGCCGTAACAATCCACTCATCTTTCATCACGCCACAAATCACTTTGGCAATCAAGCTTTTACCTGAGCCGGACTCCCCTACTAAACCACAAATTTCGCCTTCATCAAGGGTAAGATTTACATTATCAACCATTTTTACTCGCCCATTCGGCGTATCAATTTCGATACTTAAATGACGAATATCTAATAAAGTCATAATTTATTCCAATTCACTAATAACGGTATTTCTCTAGCACACGGCAGATACCGTTACCCAACATACTAATAATTAAAATCACCAATATTGTTGCCATCCCCGGCAAAATAACGGTCCAAGGTGCTAAATAAATTAATTCCAGAGAATCTCTGATCATCGTCCCCCACTCCGGGGTCGAGTTTTGCGCCCCTAGTCCAATAAAACTCAGCGCACTAATATCTAATACCGCAATCATAAAAATATGAGCGGACTCCTTCACTGCCACTAAGGTTAAATTGGGTAGAACAACCTCTTTAATCAGATCCCAACGCGAAGCACCGTCTAAACGTAGCGTAATCACATACTCTCGTTTTAGCTCCTGTTCTGTCGCTTGATAAATTTTATGGATAAAATGCGGAAGCATTGCTAATGAAATTGCTAACATCGCATTGATTAAATTAGCTTCCATTAACGTTGCTATAATAATCGCAATAATCAAAATTGGGATAAATAAGAAAGTATCAAACAGATGCCCAACAAAGGAAAATGACTTGCGACTCGTACCGGCAAGTACGCCGATAATGCCGCCAATAAGACCTATAGCAATACTAATAATCAGTGCGGAACCGACCGTATAGTAAAAACCATATAGTATACGGCTGAAAATATCACGCCCTAAATCGTCCGTGCCGAAGAAATGGCTAATTTGTCCTCTATTATCCCATGACGGGGGCATTAATTCCAAACCGACAAATTGCGTATCCGCTTGATAAGGTGCTATTGCATGGCCAAAAAAAACTAACAACAATAGTGCCATAAAAAGATATACACTGGTTAAAGCTAATTTATCTTTGCGTAGCTGAAATAGAAACTGTCTAAAGTAATCCGATTCTCTGAACTGTTCCGGTTCTTCTCTATTTAACATACCAATCCTTTTTCTGTTAAGGGTTTAACACGGTTGTAATCACGCCCACCAGAAGATCCATAACAAGAACAAACAATCCTATTGCCATTACACCTGCCGAGATTGCATTATAATCTTGTGCCGAAAGCGCATTAATCAGCCATAGCCCAATGCCATCCCAACTGAAAATATTTTCAATTAGCATAGAAAACGCAAAAATTAAGGTGAAATTTTTCGCACTCATCGGCATAAGCGCCGGCAGCGTATTATGCAAAATATGCGTACGCCAAATTTTGAATGGTGACCATCCTCGAGTTTGTGCCACTTTAATATAATTTTGCTTCATCACATATTCAGCTCGCTGTCGGGTAAAACGAATCATTTCCAAGGTTGCCGGAATAGATAAAATTAAAGCCGGTAATGCCAAATGATGTAATACACTTTGCATCATTTTTAATTTATATGGTGAGTCTGCTAAAAAGATATCCAATAAACGAAAGCCGGTAACCGGTGAAATTTCATAAATAGGATGTAATTCTCCCACTGCCGAAATCGCCCATTGGTTACTTGAAGCATAATAAAGCACAACTATCGCTAACCAATACATTGGAAGCGCTAAACTTAATGAGCCAAGTGTCGCAAGCACTTTACCGGATAAATGATCTTGAAAAGCAGCAGAAAATAACCCTAATGGCAATCCGATAATTAAAGAAACCAATGATGCAGCAATACATAGAGATATTGTCGCAGGAAATACGTTCAAGATTTGATCGGCAATCGCTTCACCATTATTATAACTAATGCCAAGATCGCCTTGTATAAGTCCTTTTACATAGCTCAAATAAGCTTCTACACCTTGTAAATCCATAAAATGATTAAGCGGATCTCTTAACAAAATGTTATAACTGATTAATGTTAAGATAAACAAGGTAATTAAGGTTAAAAATAAACGACGAATTAACGCTAATAACACGGCTATTTCTCTTCATGTTTTAATTTTAAATCTGCCAAACGAACCTGACCAAACGGTGTAACCTGCGCATTCTCAACTCGAGAATTCACCAGTAAAACACGGTTACCATTGACTAACGGTAAGATCGGTAATTGCTGTTCTAGAATAATTTGTGCTAAGCGATACAACAAATGACGTACATAAGGTTGCTCGCTTCCTTTGGCCATTTCTAGCCAACGGTCAAATTCCGGATTACACCAATTTGCTAAGTTCGTCAGTTCATTTTGAGAACGACACGCTAAGATTGGCGTAAGAAAAGCATTCGGGTCAAGATTATTCGCTAACCAACCGGTTAAAATCATATCGTAGTCAGCCTTGCCTGCTTCAGCAGATTGCGCAACATAGACTCGACTAACCGGTTTTATCTCCACCTCAATGCCAATCTTGGCTAAATCCGCACGGATCAATTCCGCCATTTTTTGCGGATGTAAATTATAAACTCGGCTTTCATCCAGCACCCAAAGCTGCAAATGGTCAAATTTCTCGCTATTTCCACCAGTTCTTTTAGCTTGTTGGTAAGGGTAACCGCCATAATTTTTTGTTGGATACAAAAGCAGCGGTAAAGTATTTTGGGCAACCTGCGCCGAGCCATAAAAAAGCACATCGGCAATTCGCTCTCGATTAATCACCTGTGCGATCTTACGTCGAAATTGTATATCTTGCATTCTAGGCTTCTGCGTATTAAATGCTAAAAAAGCCAAATTAGCCCCTGAAGTTTCAACAATTTCCTCTTTAGCTACGGCAGAAAGTTGACTAGGTTCGGGCAATGCCACCACATCACATTCACGATTAAGGTATTTAGCAATTCGCCCAGCGCTATTGGTCGAAACGTCTACCACCATATTCGGTATATACGCTTTTTTACCCCAATATTTATTATGCGGTTTTAAACGAACGTATTCGTTGGCAACATAATCGTTCAACTGATATACCCCGGTTCCCACCGGTAATAAATCAAGTTGCGCTAAGTTTTCATCAGCGTTTAATTGCAATGCGTATTCTTTCGATAAAATCACCGCATATTGACTGGCTAAATGAGCTAACACGGAATTATCCGCTTCCACTAAATGGATCTTAACCGTGTAATCATTCGGCGCCGTGATTTTTTTGATTTTATTTTTTAGCGCCACGCTTTCAAAATAAGGATAATGCGCTAAATTCGCTTTAAATTGATAGGCATAGTGTTGATTTTGCTGGAACGCTGCTCTTCCCCCTTCAGTAAAATCTAATGCGGGTAATTCTTCGACATAGCCAATAATACGGTTAAGAGAGAAAACCACATCTTCCGCATTAAAATTACGGGTCGGCGTAAACCATGAGGTGGTATGAAACGCAACTTTACGGCGTAAGTGTAATGTGATCACCTTTCCGTCATCACTAACGCTAAATCGCTCTGCCAGTGCCGGTTTAAGAGAATTCGATTTTATATCAAACTCAAATAATTTATCGTAAATTTGTTCGGTAACAACATTCATATTGGTACCGATATCTGCTTTTTGCGGATTGAAGGAAAAACCTAGTACACCGGTACAATATACAAGGCTTTCATTACGCAATTCTTTAGGGATCCTTGGTGCGGCGAAAGCGGCTGAATTTAATCCGAAAATTGCAAAAATCATCCCTAATTTTACCACTTTACCGATAAAAGCTTTCATAATATTTACACCTTGTTACTTACTGATACCGTAGGCTCGCAATTTATTCGCCACCGCCGTATGCGAAATCCCCAAACGTTGTGCAAGCTTTCGCGTACTTGGATATTGCGCATAAAACTTGCGTAATAATGTCGCTTCAAAGCGGTTAACTAATTCTTCTAATGTTTCACCGTTATCCGCAATTTGAATATCATCCGATTTCGGTTGATGATGCGGTAAATTGAGATCCTTTACCGCTAAACGATAACTATGTGCAAGGGTACAAGCTCGATAAATTGCGTTATATAACTCACGTAGATTGCCTGGCCAGTGATAATCTTTTAACGCCTGTAAAAAATCGTTATCGTACTCTAATTTGCTAATGCCTAATCGTTCGCTGACTTGCGTAATAAAACGATCCGCCAAAAGCGGAATATCCGCATGACGCTCACGTAACGGCGGCAAATCTAAGGTCAGAACATTCAAGCGATGATATAAATCTTCTCTTACTTTTCCTTCCGCCACTAATAACGAAAGCGCCTTCTGTGAAGTACAGATCACACGAACATCAACATGAATCTCTTTATCTTCCCCAACTCGGCGAAACGATCCGTCATTCAAGAAACGCAGCAATTTTGCTTGCATTTCGAGTGATAACTCTGCAATCGAGTCCAATAACACCGTTCCGCCATTGGCATACTCAAAAAAACCGATATTTTCTTTACCGTTTCCACGATGACCGAACATTTCGGTTTCCGCTTCATCTGCTGGTAATCCCGCACAATTGACCGCAATAAACTTATGCGCTCTGCGGGCACTGAGCTCATGGCACGCTTTGGCTAACACATCTTTACCGGTACCGGTTTCACCTTGAATTAATAAAGGCGCATCTAGCAATGCAAATTTCTTCGCTTGAGCAAGCACGGCTTGCATATTTTCACTTTCCGCGATCAAATGGGAAAAGCTTGCGGTATTTTCGGTAAATTCAGCCTTAGTCACCCCTGCAAGCGGTCTAATTTCAGCTAAAATTTGCACCTGTTGCTGATCTGATAACAAATCAAACTTAGCTTGCATTCCTGATTCTGTAAATGTGATATTTTGAATAGATTGATTTTGTTTAGCCGAAAAATGCATCAACGCTTCGGCAACCGTTAGTTTTTCTGTACATTCAATCAATAATTGCATAAGAAACTCGCCTTGTATCCACTAGGGTTAACAAATAATTGTGCGTAATCATACTCTGAAAAAGCTTTTTTGGAAACTTTTGTTTACAAATCGTTTCAGAAAAATTCAGTGCATTTTTATTTACTTTATATCAACAATCCCCTACACTTTTATGAACTTCACTTCATGACAAACGCCAAAAATGAGTGATTTAGTTTACAAATTTTTAATAAGGGATCTTTTATGTACTTAGAACAAATTAAAGCAGAACTACAAGAAGCGGCTGACGTACTCGATAAATTTATGAATGATGAAAATAACATTAAACTCATTCAAGAAGCAGCACTTTTAATCTCAAATAGCTTTAAGCAAGGTGGTAAAGTGTTGTCTTGCGGTAATGGCGGTTCACATTGTGATGCAATGCATTTTGCAGAAGAGCTAACCGGCCGCTACCGTGAAAATCGCCCGAGTTACCCAGCTATCGCAATTTCGGATGTAAGCCACTTAAGCTGTGTAAGTAACGATTTCGGTTATGAATATGTATTTTCTCGTTATTTAGAAGCGGTAGGCCAAAAAGGCGATGTATTATTTGGCTTATCAACTTCCGGCAATTCTAAAAACGTACTTAATGCGATCAAAGTTGCAAAAGAAAAAGGTATGAAAGTGATTGCGATGACGGGCAAAGACGGTGGTCAAATGGCAGGTTTAGCGGATGTTGAAATTCGTGTTCCGCACTTCCGTTATGCTGACCGCACTCAAGAAATTCATATTAAAGTCATTCATATTTTAATGATGTTAATTGAATTCGAAATGGCAAAAGAAGCTTAATTTCAATACTTAAAAAGGCGTTCAAATGAACGCCTTTTCTCTTGTGACAAGCGGTTAAATTTCGCTATTTTTTTACAAACCGCTTGCGTTGAATATCATTATGTTACTTAAGATCGTCTTTCTCAATCATTTTATAAGGTACTCTTAATACACGATCTTTTAGTTGCCATGAAGTTCCTTCATTTGCTTTCCTCCCTTTTGCTAAATTCGCACTAAAGCTAAGAATCGCTTGACTTTGGCTCACCCAGTCATTTTGAATTGTACCGGCTAACGCTCCCATTTTAATTAAATTTAATGCGGCAGGGATTCCATCAATACCATAAATAGGGATGAGTTTTCCCTGCGCTGCGGCAGCTTCCAATGCGCCAATAGCCATAGCATCATTATTCGCAACAATTACCTCAATTTTTTCTTTATGCGGTGTCGCAAGCCATGCATTCACTTTTTCTTTTGCCTGGCTAGTTTGCCATTGTGCCGACTCTAACGCTAGCATTTGCGAACCGGGAATTAGTTGTTCTAATTGTTGCGATACCACCCTGGTTCGTAATTCTGCATCGGGATGTCCATTTTCCCCTTTTAATACCGCATATTGAATTTTACCGTCTTTATTCAAATCATATTGAGGGTTGCCTTTCCACTGTTTGGCTATCATTTCCGCTTGTAATTTTGCTATTTCACTCGGATCTGAACCGATATAATAGACCTTATCATAGCTATCTAGCGCCTGACGCCCCGGATCTTTATTGAATAAAATAATCGGTACATTACGATCTATCGCTTTCCCAATAACCGTACGCCAAGCATTCTGATCCACTAAATTTACTGCCAAAACTTTCACTTTCTGTTCAAGCAATGTTTCAATCTGGTTGTTTTGCACAAATTGTGAATTTTGCGCATCGTTCATTAATACGGAAAGCTGATGTTTATTCGCATTTTTTTCTAATTCACCGCGCATCAAATGAATAAAATTATCGTCATAGCGATAAAGCGTTACCCCGATCTTATCTTGAGCCATACCGGTATTTGCCACACTGATGCTTAAACTTGCAATTAAAGAATAAACCATTACATTTTTCATAATATGCTCCCCGTATTTTAATTTACAGCATTTTATGCCACTTAAAACTTGATTTGATACTACACCGATTAGTATAGAAATAATGTGAGCTAGTTCACAAAACATGTAATTTAATCGTTTGCGTTGTACAAAAACGCCAGAAAATAGCAACAAAAAAGCGGTGTAATTTGCAAAAAATTTTGTAAATTACACCGCTTAATTTTGATTATTTAAATTATTTTGCTGACTTTCTCGACAATAAAATTAATACGAACATCATTGCACCTGTTGCCGTAAAACCAAATAATGCCGATTCAGTGAAACCAACCACTAAGTAACCAACAATAGCTGCCACCGCAACTAATAATGCATAAGGTAACTGCGAGGTAACATGGTCAATATGATTACACTGCGCACCTGTTGAAGATAAGATAGTCGTATCTGAAATTGGTGAGCAGTGATCACCACAAACCGCACCCGCCATCACCGCTGACATACATGGAATTAGTAAACCGGTATCCACATTGATTGCCATACCTGCCGCAATCGGTAACATAATACCGAATGTTCCCCAACTGGTTCCTGTTGCGAATGCCATCACTGTGGCTAATACAAATAAAATCGCTGGTAAAAATGCCGGATCAATATTGCCTGCTACTAATGTAGAAAGGTAATCACCGATGTGCATATCTTTTACAACACTACTAATTAACCATGCAAGCGCTAAAATTGCGATTGCACCAAACATTGATTTACAGCCGCTCCAAATCGCTTTTGGGTAATCTGCCACATTAATCAAACCTAATGTGCATAATATTACCGCCAGAACACCAGCAGAGCCGCCAATCACCAACGAAAGATTTACATTCGTGTTTTCAAATGCACCCAATAAACTAAACGTTTCTAATGCTTGCGCACCGGTATAAATCATTGATGAAACAGTTGTCACCAACAATACCAAAATCGGAATAATTAATGCATAAGCTCTGCCGTTAGTTTCTACCACTTCGTCTTGCGCATGATGTTCTGAAGCTTGAGCTGAACGCTCAAAACGAGCCATTGAGCCAATATCAAATGAACTATAGGAAACAAAAAAGACTAATAATAATGCAAAAATCGCATAAAAGTTCATAGCACTCATTGAGATAAAGGCACTCATTGCCGTATATTCGCTGATATTGTAAGTAACTAATAAACCACCAATAGTTGCAATAATCGAAGCCCCCCAACTTGATACCGGCATTAATACACACATTGGCGCTGCCGTTGAATCTAAAATATAAGCAAGCTTTGCACGAGACACTTTAAATTTATCAGTTACAGGGCGAGCGATTGCACCAACAGCTAAGCTATGGAAATAATCATCAATAAAAGTAACAAATACTAAACAAGCCGTCAGTAATTTTGCGCCTCGTCTATCTTTAATATGTTTTCTCGCCCAATTTGCAAAAGCTTGATTACTGCCCGAATAAGTAAGTAATGAAGTAAATATACCTAATAAAAGTAAGAAAATAATAATTTGTAATTTACCTAATGACCATTCACCATCCGAATAAACTAAACCGACAACGATATTCTTTAAATAAAAGAAACCATCAATAAATTCCGGTGCAAGCATAAATGCGCCGACTAAAATCCCCACACCTAAAGAAAATAAAACTTTACGAGTAGTGATAGCTAAAATTAGCGCAAGTGCCGCCGGTACAATCGACCATATAGAACTTGAATAATCAACTAAATTCATAAAACCTCTAAAAATATAACTTTGTAATGAAATTGCAAGTCAAACAAAGAAGAGGATCTACTGAAACGAGTTATGCGAATTGCATAATATAAAAGGTGGGCAATATGAATAAGAAAAATATGAACCAACCCTAACAGTAGCACTCCGTAACAGTTGATGTTACGACAGTGTCGTTCCTTTCGGTAACGACCCCAACCAATTAAGATGACGCTTAATTGATTTCGGCAAATACGCCTTTCCTTCTTCCTCATCGTTTTCCACTCAGAAAAAATACTTATCGGATTTGCACCTCTACAATTTGCAGGACTCCGTAAGATTACCTTAATATTGAATGCTTGCCAATAGCTAAATTCAACTATTTAGGTAAGATTAATAGTTAAATCATTCAAATAGAGGTCTTATCTCAAGCAATTAGATTATATTCAATAAATTATTTGTTTACCTTAAAAATATATTCCGCTAATATATGTTCAATTCTAGAGTGTCTCTTCTTTCTAGAATTCACACTATAACTAAATTATTATTATTTTAATATGGTCTTTATTTGGAGATGAAAATGTCTGATATCTTAAAAACGTTATCAAATATTCGCAGCTTGCGTGTAATTGCACGTGAAACTTCATTAGAACAATTAGAATCTTTATTAGAAAAAGTTTCTATTGTTGTTGAAGAAAAACGTCAAGTTGTACGCGCGCAAGAGCTTGAACACGCTAAATTTATGGAAGGTCTAAACAAGTACAAAGAATTACTTGAGAAAGACGGCATTTCTGCTGAAGAGTTAGCTGTTTTACTCGGTAGCGTGTCTGAGCGTAAAAAACGTGAGCCACGTCCGCCTCGCCCTGCAAAATATAAATTTATTGATGAAAACGGTAATGAAAAAACTTGGACTGGTCAAGGTCGTACACCAAGTCCAATCCAAAAAGCATTAAATGCGGGCAAATTGTTAGAAGATTTTGCTATCTAATCAAATTTCATTATCATAGGGGGCTATTCAGCTCCCCTATTTTTTACCTAAAAGTAAGTATTTATTCGAATAAGCTTTCGCTTTGAACCATATTTCGAAACATTTACAAGAAATTATTATCTCATTTATTAAGATAAATATTATTTTTACTTAATAAATTAAATATACATTTAATTAGTAACACTCCTCTCTTACTATTTATAAAGTATCCAATAATATTTACCCCCCAAATTATAAATTCCCCTCATTGTCTTATGTATGCCGACCACCTCAGCCTCACAGTCACCTCCTTTGAGGTATTTTTAAAAATAATGTTAATTTTTGTGATTTTTTGTTGATTTATTTTTAAGCAATTAAGCAACAAAAGTGTGATCCTGGTCATAATTTGAAACAAACCTACTATTCTTTTACAAAAACTCACATAAAATGCATACACTCAAAAAGTTAACATTTTTTTAACTTATAACATCATTATCGCTCTGCGAGGTTTTTATGGCTCTTTTCCTTAGTATATTCCCTATTGTTTTACTTATTTACTTAATGGTAAAACGTAATGCATTACCATCATATGTTGCCCTCCCTTGGGTTGCCGTGGTAGTTTTAATTATTCATCTTTTATTCTTCGCGACAGATATTACTGTTATCAGTGCAAATATCGCCTCAGCGATAATGTCGGTATTAACCCCTATTACCGTTATTTTTGGTGCAATTTTATTTAATCGCTTCTCTGAAGCATCAGGTGTAACAAATACATTACGTAAATGGTTAGGTACGATTAACCCGAATCCGGTTGCACAACTTATGATTATCGGTTGGGCATTTGCATTTATGATTGAAGGTGCGAGTGGTTTCGGTACGCCAGCAGCGATTGCAGCACCAATCCTTGTAGGCTTAGGCTTTAACCCAATTAAAGTCGCAATTTTGGCATTAATTATGAACTCTGTGCCGGTATCATTCGGTGCAGTAGGTACACCAACTTGGTTTGGTTTCGGCTCACTCAATTTAGCTGAAACACAAATTCTTGAAATCGGTTCAATGACTGCACTTATTCACGCTTTTGCAGCGTTAGTGATTCCAGTCATGGCATTAAGCTTTATCGTAAGTTGGAAAGAAATTCGTCAAAATATCATCTTTATTTACTTAAGCGTATTTGCTTGCGTAGTACCATATTTCTTACTTGCACAAGTAAACTATGAATTCCCCTCATTAGTTGGTGGTGCAATCGGTATGTTTATTTCAATTTTCCTTGCCAATAAAGGCGTAGGCTTAGCAAAAGTTAAAAATACTTTAGAAGGTTCTGTACCACTAAAAGAAGTGGCAAAAGCTCTACTTCCAACCGGTTTATTAATTGGTTTCCTAATTGTAACTCGTATCCAACAATTGCCATTCAAAGCAATGATGAACGACACAACAACGTGGTTCGCAACACAACTAGGTTCATTAGGTCAATTTGAAATCAGCCAAGGCTTAGTATTTAGCTTAAAAAATATTTTTGGTACGGCTGTAAATGCAAGCTATAAACTACTTTATGTGCCTGCACTGATTCCGTTTGTCGTAACCGTATTAATCTGCATTCCTCTATTTGCATTAAATGGTTCAAAAGTAAAAGAAGTGTTTGCCAGTAGTTTTAAACAAACTAAAAATCCATTTATCGCATTAATCGGTGCATTAATCATGGTTAACTTAATGTTAGTCGGTAATGACGGTTCAATGGTAAAAATTATCGGTAAAAGCTTTGCTGAAGCAACCGGTGAGTACTGGACAATCTTTGCTTCGTACTTAGGTGCGGTAGGTGCATTCTTCTCTGGTTCTAACACAGTATCTAACTTAACTTTCGGTAGCGTACAGTTATCAACGGCGGAAATTACCGGTTTATCAACTTCATTAGTACTTGCGTTACAATCTGTAGGTGGTGCAATGGGTAACATGGTATGTATTAATAATATCGTTGCGGTTAACTCAGTATTGAATATTCAAAATCAAGAAGGCGCAATCCTTAAGAAAACCGTAGTACCAATGTTTATCTATGGTGTTATTGCAGCCATTGTTGCATTAACAATTATTCCACTATTCTTTAACGTTTAACATTAAAGTCGTAGAGTAAAAACTTAGCAAGGCGTGTTACACTATGCCTTGCCCAAGCGGTTAAATTTAACCTATTTTTTACAAATTATTAATTAAAAGGAAGTCCAACGACTTCCTTTTGTCATTTATAGCTGTCTAAATACGATTATTTCTTATTTTTATTTAAGTGGGAGTTCTTTATGAACGTAAATTTCTATGTCACCTGTATTGCAGATATCGTCAAAGCAGGTGTAGCAAAAAACAGTGTATTATTACTTGAAAAACTTGGCTGTGATGTCATTTTCTTAGAAAAACAAGGCTGCTGCGGGCAACCTGCAATTAACAGCGGTTATGCAAAAGAAGCGATTAGTGGTATGAAAACATTGGTAGAAACCTTTGAAGTCAATGACTACCCTATCGTAGCACCAGCCGGTTCTTGTGTTTATGCCATTAAGAACTATCCTGAATATTTCAATCGCTTCGGCGAAACAGAATGGGCAAAACGCGCTGAAAAAGTTGCGGCTCGTTTCTATGATCTGACCGATTTTATCGTGAACATTTTAAAAGTAGAAAACGTTGGCGCTCGTCTTACCGGTAAAGCTGTTTACCACCCTTCTTGCAGCTTAACTCGCAAACTTGGTGTTGTGAATGAGCCTCTTACGCTTCTACAAAATGTGAAAGGTTTAGAACTTCTTCCTATCCATAACCAACAAACTTGCTGCGGTTTCGGCGGTACATTCTCGGTAAAAATGGCTGAAATTTCAGGTGAAATGGTAACAGAAAAAGTAGTAAATATTACCGAAGTAGAACCTGAATATTTAGTGGGTGCAGATGTTAGCTGCTTAATGAACATTGCCGGTCGTTTAAGCCGTGAAGGTAAAAACGTAAAAGTTATGCATATTGCAGAAGTCTTAATGCAAGAATAAAAGGGGAATTACCAATGTCACATTTACAAACAAGTACACTCCCGTTTAAACAACGTGTTGAACAACAAGTACATAATGAAGTCATGCGTAAAGCAGTCGTAAAAGCACAAGAAACGATCGGTGCTAACCGCCAAAAGATGGTAGATGAATTAGGTCACTGGGAAGAATGGCGTGAACTATCAAAACAATTCCGTAATCACGTGCTTGCAAATCTAGACGCATATTTATATCAATTAAGCGAGAAAGTAACACAAAATGGCGGTAAAGTATTCTTCGCAGAAACGGCGAAAGAAGCAAGTGAGTATATCTGCCAAGTTGCACTTGAGAAGAAAGCGAAAACTATCGTTAAATCAAAATCAATGGTAACTGAAGAAATCGGTTTAAACCACGTATTAGAAGCAGAAGGCATGAAAGTGGTTGAAACCGACTTAGGTGAATATTTATTACAAATCGTAGGTGACAAACCTTCACATATCGTTGTACCTGCGATCCACAAAGATCGTTATCGTATCCGTAAAGAATTACATGAAATATTAGGCTATGAAGGTACTGAACAGCCAGAAGAAATGAATGCTTTCGTGCGTAAAACGTTACGTAAAGACTTCTTAGAAGCTGACATCGGTATCTCGGGTTGTAACTTTGCCGTACCAGAAACCGGCTCTGTGTGCTTAGTGACCAATGAAGGTAACTTACGTTTAGCGACAACCTTACCAAAAACGCACATTGCGGTAATGGGTATGGAACGTTTAGCACCAACCTTCAAAGAAGTCGATGTGCTGATGACTATGCTTTGCCGTAGTGCGGTAGGCGCAAAACTGACTGCATATAACACTTGGTTAACCGGCCCTCGCCTTGAAGGCGAAACGGATGGCCCAGAAGATTTCCACCTTGTTATCGTAGATAATGGCCGTTCAAAAATCTTAGAAAGCGAATTCCAAGAAGTTTTACGTTGTATCCGTTGTGGTGCGTGTCTAAATACCTGTCCGGCTTACCGCCAAATCGGTGGTCATGGCTACGGTTCTATCTATCCGGGGCCAATCGGTGCGGTTATTTCACCACTATTAGGCGGATACGATGAGTTTAAAGAATTACCTTACGCTTGTTCATTATGTACTGCGTGTAACAGTGTGTGTCCGGTGAAAATTCCTTTAGCGCAATTAATTCTCAAACATCGTGAGAAAATTGCAGATGCAGGCTTAACACCGCTTACAGAGCGTCTTTCAATTAAAGGCTTCACTTTTGCCAACTCAAATCCGGGTATTTGGAATATGGGTGTGAAAGTAGGTGCTAAAGTTGCCGGTAAATTTATTCGAAACGGCAAAGCACCGATTAATGTTGGCGCCTTAGCGGAATGGACCAAAGCACGTGATTTACCAAGTGCTGAGGGCGAAAGCTTCCGTGAATGGTTTGCAAATCGTAAATAATTTAACTTAAACCACTTAACATAGAGCATAATTAGGTAAACAAGCGGTTATTTTTAATCAAAAATTTGCAAAAAATAAGAGAAATTACACCGCTTGTTCTTCCTATCATAGCTAATGTGGTCAACACAGGACAGAGCAATGGACTTACAAAATCGTGAAAACTTTTTAAATAAATTGGCGCAACGTATGGGCAGAGAACGTAAACTCGTTCCGGATCAAATGGAGACGCCAGTAAACGATCACCCAACAACCCGTTTAACGCACCTTTCTCAACAAGAGCTTTGTGACGAGTTTATGAATTTCGCGAAGGTGTTATTGGTGGATGTGGTTGAAACTAAAGAAGCAGATGTCGCACAGGCTGTATTAGATGTTTGTGAAAAATACGGTGGAGGAAGCATCGTGTTAAATCATGATACTCGCTTAGAAAGCTTAGGCATTACCGAAGCGGTGAAAGCAAAATTTGATAGCTATGTGTGGGATTTCTCTAACCGTGAAGCGAATATTTCTCACGCAGAAAAAGCGAATATCGGTATCGTACACGGCGAATACGGCTTAGCGGAATCCGGCGGTATCGTGTTATTTGCCAGCAGAGATAACGGTCGTTCAACTAGCCTTTTACCTACAATTTCTATCGTTATCGTGCGTAAAAGTGCCGTGTTACCGCGTGTAGCGCAACTTGCACAACTTCTGCACCAAAAAGCGCAAACCGGTGAACGTATACCATCTTGTGTGAATATTATTTCGGGTCCAAGTGCAACCGCTGATATTGAGTTAATTAAAGTGGTCGGTGTACACGGTCCGGTATCAAAAATCTATGTTGTCATTGATGACTTAACATAAAATAACAAGCGGTCTATTTCTGCAATTTTTTTACAAAATTAGACCGCTTGTTTTTCTTATCAATTTGTGCAAATAAGCTAGGACTTGATCTCTCGTGAGGCGACTCGTTCAAGTGTTTCAGGCTGGGTTCCCACCAGAAAGTCCCATATCATTCCCAAGCGAGCAAAAAACTCTCTAATGCGTACTTTTATATGTCCTTCCGGATATTTAGCCGCAAAACACACTGCATCAATATGGTGATATTTCGCAATAAATAACGCCCTTTCACAATGGAATTGTTGAGTCACAATCACAAATGGCTCCAACTGGTAAACTTCGCGCGCACGAACAATAGAATCTAATGTGCGATAACCAGCAAAGTCCTGCTTAATCAGCTCTTTTTGAACCCCCATTCTGCGCAAATCATTCTGCATTACCTTAGGTTCATTATAGTAAGGGGTTTTATTATCGCCGCTGACCAATAAATTCTTAACCTTACCACGCTTTAACAACGCTATCGCCGCTTCTAAACGATATTTATAATACAAATTCGGAGAGCCTTTAGAGTAATATTTCGATGTTCCTAATACCACCGCATCATTGTATTTCGGTAATTTATCAATATCAGTATAAATACGCTCTTTAACATAAAACCCGGTTACGCCATCAATTACTAAAATGAACAATGTCAAAAAGACACTAACCCAAGCTATACAGACAATACTCTTTACACAAAAGTGCCCAAACCTTTTACAAAAAGGCGACTTTTCAGTTTCTGTTGCGCTATGTTGTTGGGTTAATTCCATTTTTCTACATATTCAATCATAAGGCTCATCAATATACTCGTTTGAAAGCAGACAAATTTTTCAAACAAATGTTCAAGTTATTAGCATAACCTAGCAAGTTAAAATTGCAAGTATAACCTCTCTCAGAATTCTAGACGTTTAGACGTCTAAAACTTCTTGACAAATGCATTATCTATCGCTACCTTACGTATATTAGAGACGTTTAGACGTCTAAAAACAATAATGACAAGCGGTCTAATATCTACCCTAATTTGCAAACCTTAGGAATATCAATGGCTCATAGCATTACTCTCTTTCAAGATTCCCCCTTAACTCTCGCACTTGGCGGTGAATTATCACCTATCGAGGTCGCTTATCAAACTTACGGAAAGCTGAATACAGACAAAAGCAATGCCGTATTACTTTGTCACGCTTTAACCGGTGATGCGGAGCCTTATAAAAATGTACCGGAACAAGGCTGGTGGCAAGATTTTATCGGTGCCGGTTTAGCCTTTGATACGGATCGTTATTTCTTTATCTGTTCAAACGTATTAGGTGGTTGTAAAGGAACAACTGGGCCTTCCTCGATCAACCCGCAAACCAATAAACCTTATGGTAGCTTGTTTCCGGTGATTACGGTACAAGATATCGTCCATGTACAAAAAGCCTTATTAGATGCGTTAGGCATTTATCATTTACACGCAGTAGTAGGTGGATCATTCGGCGGTATGCAAGCAACACAATGGAGCATTACATATCCAGACTCGGTAAATAATATTATTAATCTTTGTTCTTCACTTACTTTCAGTGCGGAAGCGATCGGCTTTAACCATGTGATGCGCCAAGCGATCATTAATGATCCCAACTTTAACAATGGGGACTACTATGAAGGCTTACCGCCGGATAACGGCTTGAAAATTGCACGAATGCTTGGGATGCTCACCTATCGTACTGATGTGCAACTTGCTCGAGCATTCGGGCGAGAAACCAAACAACAAAGCGAAATTTGGGGAGACTACTTCCAAGTAGAATCCTATTTGAGCTATCAAGGGGTAAAATTTTTAGACCGATTTGATGCTAATAGCTATTTACGGTTATTACGCGCGCTTGATTTATATGATCCTGCCCTTGGTTATACGAATGAACAGGAAGCACTGCAACGCATTAAAGCGAAATATACGTTAGTCGGTGTTACCAGTGATCAGCTCTTTAAACCGATTGATTTACATAAAAGTAAGCAACGCCTTGAAAGTGCTGGCGTACAAGTAGATTATTACGAATTCCACTCAAACTTTGGACATGATGCTTTTTTAGTGGATTATGCGTTCTTTGAACCAATGCTCAAAAAAGGATTAGCCGGCTAAAAGCAATTCACACATCTTTCATTATCCTATCTTATAGAGGGATTTTCTTGTCCCTCTTCATTTCATAAACAACATTAGCGCCCTGTTCTACATTGCTTTTATTAAATATGCTGATTTTTTACATATTTAGTTGCCAATTTTTAGCTATTTACATATAAATTTAGCTATAATAACCAATATTTTCATTCTAAGAGAAACGATTATGGCTACCATTAAAGATGTTGCTAAATTAGCGGGTGTATCGACAACGACTGTCTCTCACGTAATTAATAAAACCCGTTTTGTAGCGGAAGATACCAGTAAAGCAGTTTGGGATGCTGTTCAACAGTTAAACTATTCTCCAAGTGCAGTTGCCCGCAGCTTAAAAGTGAATACCACTAAATCCATCGGGATGATTATCACTACCAGTGAAGCGCCTTATTTTGCGGAAATTGTGCTAGCGGTAGAAGATTACTGCTATCAACAAGGCTATTCGCTGTTCTTATGTAATACACAAAATGAGCCGGAAAAAATCCAAAACCATTTGGATATGTTAATCAAAAAACGTGTGGATGGCGTATTAGTTATGTGCTCGGAATATACCCGTGACTCGCTTGAGCTATTCAACGGCACCAATATTCCAATGGTAGTTATGGACTGGGGTAAAACCGATGAGAAAAGTGATGTTATTTTAGATAACAGCTTTGAAGGCGGTTACCTTGCAACTCGTCATTTAATTGAAAACGGTCATACCGAGATTGGTGTGATTGCAGGCCAACTCACAAAGACTACCGCTAAAGAGCGTTATGACGGTTTCGTAAAAGCAATGCAAGAAGCAAACTTACCGATTCGTCAAGAGTGGGTGCTTGAAGGTGATTTCGAACCTGAAGGTGGTTTTGAGCAAATGAATAACTTACTTCGCTTAGATAAATTGCCAACCGCAGTCTTCTGTTTTAGTGATACAATTGCACTTGGTGCAATCTCTGCATTAAGCGAAAAAGGTTTAACCGTGCCACAGGATATATCTATTATTGGCTATGATAATATTCATTCGTCACGTTTTTATTCGCCACCGTTAACAACGATTCACCAATCAAAATCTCGTTTAGGCGTAAAAGCATTAAACTTATTGTTGGAACGAATTAAGGCAGATAAATCACAATATCAACCACAAACTATTGAATTCCACCCGGAATTAGTTTTACGTCGTTCCGTTCGTAATTTAAATAAATAAAATCAATTAAAAAAAGGAGTTGTATGCACATGGAATTTTTAATTAGCTTTTTCAGTAGCTACGGTTACTGGGCTGTATTTTTAGTTCTCCTTGCGTGCGGATTTGGCGTACCGATTCCGGAAGATATCACTTTAGTCTCCGGCGGCGTTATTTCAGGCTTAGGTTATACCAATGTACATTGGATGCTGGTTATCAGTATGTTAGGTGTACTGGTCGGTGATAGTACGATGTATTGGCTCGGACGTATTTATGGTGAAAAAATTCGTCAATTTTCATTAATTCGTAATATTGTGACCGAAGAACGTTACCAAATGGTACAGGAACGTTTTGAAAAACAAGGCAATCGCCTATTGTTTCTCGCCCGTTTCTTACCTGGGTTACGCGCGGTAGTTTATCTCGTATCGGGTATTACTCATCGAGTAAGTTTTACTCGTTTTGTGCTGGTTGACTTCTGTGCAGCAATTATTTCCGTGCCGATTTGGGTTTACTTAGGCGATTACGGCGCACAAAATCTTGATTGGCTACACGAACAGATTAAAAATGGCCAATACACTATTTTTGCAGGCTTAAGCGTGATTGCAATCTATGTAGGTTGGAAATGGCATAAAGGCCGTAAAAAGAAACAAGTTTAGTTTGATTAGAAAAGACCGCTTGCATGATCTGCCCCATAAATTTGGACAGTTCATAAATTAGCTAAGATATTGGGCTCTGTATTGTACAGGGCTCAAATTTTTTAAGCTTGGTTTTATCCGTTTCTCATTATAGTAACGAATATGTTTATGCAATGCCTGTTCTAATTCATCAACTGTTGCAAATTGATGTCCATAAAAACATT
>NZ_KB893952.1 GCF_000374285.1 Actinobacillus capsulatus DSM 19761
ACCTGACGCCGCCAGATTTAAATAATATTCTACGTGCGGAAACCAGCTTAACGCATTCTTGCCATTAAACTGCTTATTCGCTTCAGCATAGGCTTGCTTAACCGGTGGGTTATCGCCTGTATCTTCGCCATAACGTAACTTTTGTGCCACGATATTACGGGCTGGCTTCTGTAAAAATTCTTCCCCATAATACAAATACGGGCATTGGACTTCTTCTGCCGTTGGAAGATTGAAGTAAGTGGGTATTTCATCAAAATCTTCCGCCTGCGGAAAATGCCCCAACTCACCAAGCGAAACATTATAACCGTGAATAAATAAGGTCGCGGCATTTCCATCCAAGGTGATTTGGTTAATTTGAGAGCGTGTTAATCGCGTTTGATGATTCTGACGAAAGCGTAAATTTAATAATATCGGTGGCGGAAGATAGATTGCATTCACCTCCCGTTCATTCACCGAGACAAAAACTTGCAACGGCTTGGCTAGTTGTAAGCGTGGGTCTGAATTTTTTTCGGCATTTGCCTGAAGCAACACATAGCCATCACTGGTGCTTAATAGCGCTTGTTCGTCTTTATCTTGTAGCTGCCTGCCATCTCCTTTGTGATTATATTTAGCATCTGCTCCAGCAGCCACTCTGGTACCTTTCAGTAATTGCCAAGAAATATCACCACATTTCACTCCAAAATGCTGACTATCGCCGTTGTCATCAATCTGACCGTAATAAACCCCGCCATCTTGGTCGTACACTTTCACCTTAATACCTGCGGGTAATTTATAACCGAGCGTATCCTTATGATGAATGATAATATCTGCCCGACAAGCCGCCGTACCTGACTTGGTACTTTCAGAACGGCATGTTTCTACAAGTTGATGATAAAAAGGTTTATTACAACTATGTTCCATCTTGCTAGGCTCCTAACTTATTATGAATAATTCCAGCTGCTTCCAACTCAGCTATCCTTTGTTTAATTAAATATAATTTTTCTTGTCCGTTTCTTTGACTTCGCAAAATCTCAGCGATTTTACCCTCAGTGTCTAACTTATCAATTTCTACGCCATAGGCTAAATTAAATAAACTAAACAGACTGATATAAATCGTTTGATGTAACCCATATTGATTACAAAGGTGAAAATTATACTGAACGACTTTTTCAATCGTGCTTCGCTCATAACATTCCGCCAGTGCTGGCGTGGTTTCCACAAGTTCATTCACTATATTTGCCAATAAGTGCTGATTTCTTTCTGCTAATACATAGTCCATCTCAAACTTATCAAACTGCTTTTTCGCTGGTTTGATTTGAGTAAAATCAATAGGCGTATCGGGCGTATAACAAACTACATTCTCACCTTTCGGTAAAATAAAAGCCTCAATTAAACCGCTGCCCCAAAACGTCGCTAGTTTTCTCGGGTAATACATTAAGCGGTCAAAATATTGCTCCAACACTAATGGGTCGTAAAAACGAAAATATAATAAACGTTCATCATACGTCGGCATATAAATAAACTTTCTAAAATGATGTAATAACACCTCAAAATCTGCGGACGAGCGAAAGAAAAAACCAAACGGCTTATGCCAATGTTGCTGTCCGTCTTCTCCTGCTTTCCCTTCACTGCACAGTTCTTCTACAAAAGCGTGATGTTCCGGCAAATGTAATAGATAAGGTGCGGTATTTTTCCTACGTTCACCCTCCTCGCCTTTAAACAAACAAGCAGAACGAATATCACTCCGTTCAAAACAGGCTGGAAACCAAAAACTCACTTCGGCATTGATTATTGCATAACATTGACTATCACTGTCTTCTTGCCAGAGCAGAGACTGGATAGATGCGGGAATAGGCTGGAACAAAAACGGCGCGCATTCCTCTTCTTTTCTAAAGAGAGATTCGGTTTTAATTAGACTCGCCGTGTCGCTTTTCTCACTTTCCTGATATTGATTGGGATTAAAAACAATCAGCGGATTAGATTCCGATACAGCTTGAGAAAGGCTTTTCAATGGCAGAATAAACGCCTCTTCACCGTGGCGTTGGAAATACAGTTCTAGTGGTAAGGGGTGTAATACATAACTTAGTCGCAATTGATTTTTTTGCTGGTAAACCATTATTTGGCTTTTCGCCACCTCGGCATTCTCGGCATAAATCAATATAATTATGCGTTCCTGCTCGTTCCCATTATATAACTGAGCGTCTACTGCATAGATGGACGTTTTTTTCGACATAAGCTGACCTTAGTATGAGGTTTATTTTGATAGTTTGCATACTATTTTAGCAACAATTAATTTTTATTACTTCTTACGATGTTACTGTGTGTATAACTAAAAATCAATGCGTTGCGTCTGTAATGATCTAATCAACGCAGAAGTTCATAGAAAATCATTAATAAACAGCACTTGAAAGAATAATTAAATAACAAATTTTGTAAGTAAAATTATAAAAATATCAAAAAGCTACTTCTTTTCAGGAAAAGTTAATGTTAAATAACATTTAATCTGATATAGTTACGCTCGTCTATCATAGACAAAAAATATTTCAAATTTTAAAATCACTAGGAGAATTTTATGCCTACACCAGCATTTATTTCTATTGAAGGTAGTAAACAAGGGAAAATTACAGCAGGCGCATTTACCGAGGACTCTGTCGGTAATGTTTATGTTGAAGGTCATGAAGATGAGATCATGGCTCAAGCTATTAGTCATATCGTAACTGTTCCAACCGACCCACAATCAGGTCAACCATCTGGTCAACGCGTTCATAAAGCATTTAAATTTACTTGCTCGTTAAATAAAGCGGTACCTTTAATGTACAATGCATTAGCATCTGGTGAAATGTTACCTAAGGTTGCAGTAACTTGGTTCCGTACTTCTATCGACGGTCGTCAAGAAGAGTTTTTCTCTACTGTATTAGAAGATGCGGTAATCGTTGATATGAACTTAGTAATGCCAAATGCACAAGATCCAAGTAATGCGCCATATACTCAACTATTAGAAGTAAGTATGAGCTATCGTAAAATTAACTGGGATCATACTATTGCTGGCACATCAGGCTCTGATGACTGGCGTAGACCCCAAGTTTAATTTTGATATATAGATATCCTATTTAAATTTGGCTCAAAGCGCTATAGTAAAGTGCTTTGAGCCAAATTTTTGAAATATACAAATAAATTTCCACTTTCTGCTACTCTTTCACTAATGAAAGAGCCATATCCAAAATTTAATTCAGTACTATAGTTAGCGTAGTATGATAAACTCCTTTTATTCATCTAGAAGATTTAAATGTAAATAACTTTAAAAAAATTCACGCTATAAATCATTAAAACTATCTTAATTCCACTATTTCTTAATCAGCTTTACTAAAAAAGGGAAGCACAAAGCTCCCCTCTTAAGAGTTAGTTACTATTTATAATAGGTCGATCTTTAAAAGACTTCGCTTATTCATAAATATCTACTGGTTCTAATAATTTTCTAGCATCCTTTTTAAGATTAAGTAATTTCGGTGGTAATCTAAAATCACTCAATACCTTGCCAAAGAATGGATTCGTCCCATTTTCGACAACTAATCGATAATTTATTGCGCCACCATTTAATTTAAATGAAAGATCAAACGATTGACCGTTATCTTTTGAGGATGCTATATCAAACATTCTAAATAGAGACCAATCACCTGTTCGGCGTAATGTAGAAGAATCTCCAGTTGAGGAAACTAAAGTTAAACTGGTTTCTACATCTTGGCGAGTTGTATTTGGCCAAATTAACCGACTAGCAGACGGAGATTCGTGGCTATACTTCAGTAACTGTCCATCGATATTGAACGTTGAGGTAATAAATTTACCTGAAAGTCCTAATGGTCTTAAGCTGAACGAAATACTTACATTACCAGATGAATCAAAATAATTTCTTTGAATATCTTGCAAGTCTTGAAGTGCAATCAAAAACTCAGAAGAAATCATACTTTCTCCATTTACAACTGACAGTTCAGCATTATCTTCTAAAAGGAATTTCAAATAATCATTATAAAAACGTTGTATACGTCCATTAGGTCCAAAAAACTCTCTGAAATCATCTAATGAAATACTCTGTGTTGCTTTACGATTTACTGGATAACGATTAGCGATTCTACTTTGATAGAAGCTATATACATTTCGATTCCATAATGTGTTAATTTCACTTAGTGCCGTTTTTAATTCTAATGACCATGCCTCATCTGCAATCTGATTCAATTGAGTAGAGAGTGGTTCAGCCATTTCATCAGCTAAACGTCTTAAATCAATCGTTGGATTCGTTCGTTCTAAATTCAATTCTGACATTATTGCTTTCAATGCAGTTTGTGATGGCTCTGGTGATTTTTGAATCATCTGCATATAGAACTTAAGTTCAGAAAGTTTTTTCATCACTAAATCCATATGTGGTTGACTATCTGTAGATGCTTTTAACTCATTTGTTAATGGAGCAAAATGCTGAGCAATCTGTAACGATGCCAGTTGATTTGCTGTTGCAATATTGGCATCTTCATTTGCTTTTTCTATATTAGCATCAGATAGACTTGGATAAATATCACTATTTTTATCTACAAGATTAATTATTTTTTGTAATGGTTTATCGTTATTAGTTAATGCTTCTAGTACATTTACTGCATGCTGCAAATCATTAAAATGTACAACTTCAAGATTACTTAATGCATCTTGCCACGTTTCAATATAATCTGTAATGTAACGTTCACGAATTTCATCTGATAAATTTGCTAAATCTTCTTTAGAATAATTAATTGTTTGTTGTTTACCAAGCACCCAAGTATCAATTGCAGCTAACTGCAATAAATCTTGAGCTTTGGGATCATAGAAATCTTTATATGCCCAATCCGTAAATAACGGACTAATCAATGTTCCATACCAACTAATATTTTTATCTTTAAAGAAGACATTAGGATCTTCTTCCGTTAAACCTATTTTAAAGATCGTGCTAAAGCTTTGTCCAATTTCAGCTTTTAAATCTGTTGCTGGTTGTAATTCTGTATTGGCCAAGATTTTAAAATTTTGATAAATACGGTCAGCCAGTGGTAACTCACTATATTTTTGCTGTTTTTCCGCTATTTTTTTATCAAACATACTTAAATCCGGATCAATATACTTCATAGCATAACTAAAATGAGCCATCAACTGACGTTGAATATCTAGATTCTTTGGATAATTTTTTTGCAAATATTTAGCCATCCATTGTTCCGGTATTTTGACCTTACGATTTTCCATGTCATCGATCATACGATAAACACGTAACAACTCTAGCCCTTCATTGCTATCTTCAGGCAATGCATCCATTTGTTCAATTAATCCCATTGCAATTTCAGGCAAAAAGCGTTCACCAAGGAATCTTTTATAGACTTCACTCACTTTCTCACCTACTTTTTTACCTTGGTACAAGCCAAAATCTTCAATAATTGGCAAAGCTTTCTGATAATCACCATAAGCATACGTAGCTTGACGCAATACGTTCAATGGCTTCAATAAATTTCGACCAGTTGGATCCATTGATTGGCTCACATTCATTTCTCGAAATTCGTCTATTAATTTCAAAATTTTAGTTGAAGTAGTTTTATTTTGATAAAAATAATTTTGCCATATGGCCAGCATACAAATTCCGCAAATAGAAACACCTATTGTCCCTAATACAAACTTACGCTTACCTCTACGAACTTCTTTTTCATTATCACTAGCTAATCCTGCTTCTGGATAAATAATGTTTTGAAAGAAGTTATAGGTAAAATATGTTCTTTGAGATTTTTCAGGTAAATAGCTTGGTACAACATGAGGTAAATCAAACTGCTTAGAAATTGCCGCTTGGTAGAAATCCATTGGAATACCTTCTTGAAAAATTGAAGAAAAGTAAACACCTCGCGCATATGGGGTAGTCGTAAAACGATCGCTTTCCAACACATCGCTGATGAACTGAAGTAAAATATTTTGCATCCCTCCTAACTGTCGGGCATACATATACAATGACTCACGTTCTTCCTGAGAAATCGTACCTGCAAGGCGATCAAAAACAAGCTCTTCAACTTCTTTTACAAAAGCTGAATAACTATTTGCCAATTCTTTTGTCCAATTATCTATCTGTTGTTCAATATTTAGGGTAAAAGAAAAACCAAGATTCTGATGACGCTCAGTTTGTTTTAAATCACCGTAAAAAGTCTCAAAACCTTCAATAAGATCAGATTTATTTAATACAACATAAACAGGAATACGTGCACCAAATTGCCCTGTCACTTCACGAATTCGATTACGTAATATCACCGCTAATGCCTGTCTATCACTATGATTCGAAGCAATTAATTTTGGCAAATCTACAACTAAAATAATCCCATTTATTGGTCGCTGAGGTCGAACATCGCTAATCCAATCAAGTAAATGCCTCCATAACCCTTTTGCAATCTTCCCATCAGGATCTTGCTCTGTACCTAATTGCTGAATCATACCACCTTCGGGATCAAGCAAAATAGCATCATCACTCGCCCACCAATCAATTTGATACATAGAATGCTCACGCATATAGCGTTTAGAGGTTCTCTCAACCGCTGTCAGCGTAAATTTTTGGTTAGAACGATTAATAAAGCTCGTTTTGCCTGCTTCATTAGAACCAATTACCATGTACCACGGAAGATGGTAAATATAATCTTTATTAGATAAATGCGCTTTTAAAGATTCAGCCATTAACTCAAGACTATCATCTTGATCTTTAATATAGGGCAGAATGACATCTTTCTCTTCTTGCTCTTTTTCTAATTCATTTTTTTCTTTGTGCAAACGCACATTTTTTAGCTGAAGTTTTAAAATCGCAATAATTGCTAAACTTAATAAAACAATAATTGTAGCAATAATTCGACTTCCCGTTCCTACTTGTTTTGCAAGTTCATAGTCCCAGCCATTTTCATTAGATAGTCCAAAAAAGCTCCATGAGGTTCCATAAGTCCAAATTCCAGCAAAAAGTAAAATTAATCCCACTACAAATAATACGGGAAATGAATTTCTTAAGTGAGAAAAAATTAGATATGTAAATTGGCGAAAGAGACCTAGTATTTGGTTCAGGTAATTCATTCATTATCCTTTAATAATTTATTTTTTAATTGTTCCAATTTAGTGAAGAAAGTACTATCCCATTCTTCCACAGTATATTTTTTGCAATTATCAATCAATTCTAAAAGCTCATTTATCGCAATTCTCAGCATTCCCTCTTTCAAAAAGAAACGTATTTTCTCAAATTGAAGATAGTGTTGAGAACGAGTATCCACTATAGATTCTAGTTGTTCATCAATCAATTTTAGTACTGATACAAATCCATTAGAGGAATAGATTTCATCAAAATTATTTGTTAAATCAACAACTGATGACACTTGAGTTTGTGAATTACTCGTAACCTCTTTATCCACTAACCAATTTACTACTGTTTCACTAAGAAAAGGTTCTCCATTTTGAAATTTGGCCGAGTGAAACATAGGAAATTTATCAACGAACTGTTTTGTTACAGTTCTAATTATTTCTGCAACATCATTAAATTTTAAAGCCTGACAACACTTAGCAGATAAGTAGCTTCCTTCAATCCAATATGGACTCGTTGTGATTGTTTTTTCTATGCGTCCAAGTAATTCTATACTAGGAGATGTCATAACCTGCTCTCTATAATCGCTCACCTTATCTAGAGGAACAGATTGCATCATCGTATTTCCTTGAGGATTCATTTCTGGTAACTGAGTAATATTGTGCCACAGCCCGAAACGGCGACTAACATAACCAAGTATGGATGATGGTTCAAGGGAACAAGTTGTATCTGCAACTTGGAAATAAAACTGTTTTAATCGCCGAGCGTTAGTCAAATCAATTTTATCTGCAATAGAGAGATTTAAATAGCTCTTAGTGATGTTATCTTGAATAGAAGGAGTTATTTCTCTTTCAACTTGTAAACTATGTTCTTGACTTACTTCTTGCTTATGTAGAGCTATTTCTTCTTCAGAATCTGACCGTTCTTTTACGAAATTTTGTAATCGATTAAAAATAGATTCTGCATTAGAAATATATTCTGCGAGTTGCGCTTTCAGCTCGTTAGTAAGTTGCGTAATATTTTTACTATCTGAAAGAGTAAATCTCACATCAAAATTATTCCCTACCGCATTTTCAATTCGTTCTAAGATAAGAATTATTGATTTTTCTTTAAAACGATCAATCTTATTATCTTTTGAAGGTTTAGGATAAGCGCTAAAAAGATATTTTTTATTAAATTCGGAAAATAGAGTTAAAAAATCTATCAGATTGGATTTAAATCCTCTATACAATAAAGCATATCCTAAGTATTGCAATATTTTGTAATCCTTACAAACGCCTGATAAATACTGTTGGGAATTAGCAATTAATACATTCCAATCTATACTATCATGTTGTAATGAGCCAAATTTCATCACCTGCTCATCAATAGCAGAAAAAACATCTCCTTCTTCATCGGGAATACCTACTGGGAAAGCAGCTCCATCAATATCATTTAAAATATCTTGATACTTCATTTTACCAACCACATTCTTTTCTTATTGATGCTACTTTTGAAGCCAAACCACCATTCTTAAATGTAAAACGTAGATTCTCTTGAGGTAATAAAACAGTAAACGAATCAGTATATAAAATTGATTTCAATTGCTGAATTGCATAAAGTCCTCTACCTGAATCTAGCATATACCCTCGCTCTGCACTTTGCCAATCAATTTTCGAAGCAACTTGGTTAGTATCGTTATTTACTATATGAACATTAAGTACATTCCGTTTGACTGGTTTATCTAATGCAATTTGAAATCTTGTAATATTATCTTTACAAGCAATATATACAGCCGCATGCTGATCATTACTTGATAATGCAACTTCTAGATTAGCTTCAGCAAGAGAATCATGAATATCATCTTTTGCTAAAGTAAAAATATCACTAACTAGCTTAGGAATAATATTATCCATAGCTCGATCATCAATAATATTTATCCTAACCGGTGTATTAAAAACTTTATCAAAACAAGCAAGACGGCTAGCATTAGATTTAATAGACGTACATTGCTCTACCTGGCTAATTTTTTCTTCTGATAAGATATTTCCAGAAAATAAAGATAATAAGCCTAATAGAGCCGATTTATATATTAAAGAAAAAGTAGAAGTATTCACCATAATCCCCTTAATAAAATATTACATGTTATTGATAATATCGTTGATATTACTAATAATTTCTGAGGAATATGAATCCAAAAGCATACTATATAAAAAATAAATTAAGACAAACACTAACGAGGCACCCCATGTAAGGTGTTTCAATGAAAGCGGTTTCTTTACTGTATAATCACTTTTATACAAATGAATTTGTTGATTACGCTGATAATCACCCCGTAACGGTCTTAATGTTTTTTGTAGCTTTAACAGCATATTTTGTATATTTTCTTGCCCGTGGGGGCTTAATGCATACTGCCCTTTAAATCCTAGAGCTAAACAAATATACATAAACTCTAAAAGCTCATGATATTTTTCTGGTTCTAACATTGTCCTAGATAAGATAGAATAAAATTTTTCACCGCCCCACGTCTCATTATGAAAATATGCTAATAAGGAACGCTGTCCCCATACTGAAGAACTTCCCCAAGGCGTTGACATTACCATTTCATCAATAAATGTACATAAACAATATCTAAATGAAAGCTGAAAAGCGCTATCATAATTTAACTCTTTTACTTTTTCGCTTAAAGCAGAAATTTCATTCTGAATTCTAGAATATAGAGCAGCTATATCATTTAAATGAGATATTTTTCTTAAACGAAGTGCTGTTGCAAGCAAAGGATTCGCTAATTCAATCAGTGGATTATAAGAACTAGTCTGTAATTGAAAATCATAATCAATATCGAAATCAACATTTCCAACTTGTGCATATAACAGATCAGTTTTCTCATTAATAATAGGAACATTATTAGTAATAAAAACCCTATCCGAAGGCATACTTGATGAAGAATCATCTGTATTTAGTAATTCATAATTGCTCATTATGCTAAATCTCCTCGAATAGCCCAAAATTCAATCTCTAACCCCGGGTAATTTCCTGTTATATGAAACCCAAAGCCAGATGATGAGACTAAGCTCTCCCAAAAAGGAGATGTTTTATCTAACTGAAAGTACATAAATCCAGAATGATAAGGTAAATATCTTGGAGCAACTGGCAATGTATGTACAGGTACACCCGGCAATTGTAAATGTACTAATTGATTAATTTGTTCAATACTTGAGATTTTTGTCTGTTGAACAAATTGATTTTTTAATAAATCCGGCTGCATATGAGCTTTAATTGCAATAATAAATTCAGCACTTGAGTATAGAGATGAATCATTCACCTGAGCAGTATAAATACCATATTGATGTGCGACTACAGGTAATGGAATAACTTTAGCATTGGTCACAACACTTAAGTAAGATTTAATATCACTAAATAATAAGTTTAAAGACGATGCTGGATTATCATGCAAATAATCATAGAAGGTTTCTGAAAAGCGTTCTTTTAATACAAACGTAGCTAATTCACTACGTAAAGAAGAAAGCAATTCATACACATGTAAAGGATGACTTTTGCCTAGCTTACCAGTACTTTTTACTAACGGTAGTACCCTATTTAATGTTAAAAGCATTAGAAAGTCATTTACATCAGCTATACCGGATTGCTCTGGACGCCCAATCCTGTTTACAATGCTCTGAGCACGTAATGAAATTAAATCTGATAACTCAGATAATTTCTTCATAAAATTTGGCATCGCAGTAATATGCAATGACATTGGATAAAAATCATCATCCAATATTACTTGATGATCTAAAGAAATATCTTTTATTTTTGCAATTGGTAAAGAAATATAGTTACTCAGATCATCCAAAGATGATTTTAAAAAATATTGATTTTTTAACAATTCAATCTGAGCATAGTTGCCATTTTCACTATGAGCGTCTTTTACCTCTGTAAAAATAATCTCACTTCTAGAATTTACAAGATCTAAATTATCTACCAGATAATTAACTTCACTTTCTCCATCAGCTACTATAGGCAAAGAAAGATAAATAGTTTCGCCAATTAGATTGTGATTAATGCTTATAGGAGCAGGAAGGCTATCTGTCAGAGGTAAATCAAAAAGCGTTCTATCTGGCATTATGCCTCTACATCGAGTAAGGGCAAACTTGCCATAAACAAGCTGTTGGTGATCAAGCACAATCTCTTCAAAGCCTAGGTTATAGGCACAAATATCTATAACCTGCTTTAACTGAGAGGTAAGAAAACGACTTTCTTGCTGAAAATGTTGAGGTCTAATAAATAGCCCCTCTTTCCATAAAACACGATGCGATAAAGACATTGATTAATTATCCTTATAAATTTCAACTTTAGAATCTAATACTCTAATTAATAAAGGATAGCTTTCTCCACCTTTTGGTTTAACTTGAACAACTCCTTTCCATTTACGATTTTCATAATTATTGTAAAGAGCTACAACACCAATATAATGTGCTTTTTCATTCAATGACTCAGGTTCAATAAATCTAAATTGATTAGGAGTGATAATTAAATCGATATTAGAAATATAGGTTTTACCTAAGGACTCAGTAAAATCATTACCTCTAAAGTCATCATAAGTACTACTTAAAAATAATGATTTGTCTGTTAATTGGAATACTTTCAACATAACAGGTGTAGCACGAGCATCTGCTTTACCTTTTTCTTGTTCAATAACCCTTCTATCTGCGTTAGAACTATTTGCAGTAATATTTTTTTTATACTCATCGATTGTAATTGGACGCTTTGACGGTCCTTTCGCAATATCTAATTCATCAATATATTCCATATCGATTTCATCGCTAACTTCTGCAACCTTATCGTCTTTAGGAGAATAAATATTAATATTAGCACGATCTGTCGCATAAATAGAAAGTGAATAAGTTGACGCCTTAGCTAAGCGAGGATTTTCTTTCGGCATATTGGAAGTAGAGCAACCGCCAATCGTAAATGCTACCATAACAAGCATAAATAAAGCTTTTAATTTCATAAGTTTTCCTTAGTTATTTAATAAAAAATAGAGGATCCAGAATAATATTAGCGGACTTTTCAGTCTTATTTAAAGATGATACTTCATCCTGTTTTAATATTTCATTCTTTACAATTAAATTATCTAGCTGAAGTTCATCAGATGAAGAACGAAATTCAGAAGGAACATAGTATTCTAGCCCACTTTCAATATACGGATTAAAAAATTTATAATCTGTACTTCGAACTTGATGATAAGCACCATCAATAATTTCTGTATATGCTTTTTCATCTACTTTTAATGCCAATAAAGGGTCTAAATTCTGGCTGTTTTCCTTTAACGTTAATAATTCATTATTACCTTTAAAGCTATTTATAAAGTAAGTATCTTTCTGATCTAGATATGGTATAGTTTTATCGGTTACCTTATTCACTAAATGAGATAGCTCATCTTGTAAAGTGACAACATCGGCTTCATTAGTAAAAATCTTAACTCTAAGTTTGTAATTAAATAAAGAGATAAGATCATTATCATTTAATCTTATTATACCGCCTTTAGGAAGCGAACGCGTCGCTCTATTGATAAAAATATTATTTGTATGAGCAATCAAACAGAAGTTCGCATCATAATGTTTTATTTCAAATTCAATATCAGAAAAGTTATTTTTTAAATTGTTAATTTTCCAGCGAACATAACTCCCTGCGCCAATAAAACCACCCGAAAAATCAAAATAACAATAAGGTTGAGTTCCTCGCTCTAGCATAAAAGCATCCGTTACCATCAATAAAAGTTTATACATCTATGTACCTCCTTCTATGATAACCTTACTCAAATAACATCTCTCTGATAAATTAGAATTTATCAAAGTTGTCCACCCCAAAAAACTGGAGTTTTCTGTTCCTAAAATAAATGTAGATTGCGTGCTAGGATGTAAGCTCAATGAAATATCATAAGGCAATGGATCCTTTAACAAAAAGCGAATCAATTCTTGGAGATGTATATAGTTTGGTGTATTAGGTAAAAATTGATAGAACGTATCAAGTTCTAAATTATTTATATTTATTCTGAATTTATTTGTATATGATTCGATTTTATTACCTGAAATAAAATTCTCACCCAATACCGCATTTCTCATACCTAGTTTACTTTTTTGCTCTTCTCCAATTTCAACTAACTGGCGAACATGTTCTTCTAGATATATATTGTCCAAATTAAAGTAATGCTGTAATATTTCAGTAATAACACTCGATGTTCTAATACCAGATTGAATTAAACCAATATAATAGAAAATCTTATTCCAATTTAGATGAGAGAAATTTAAAAACTCTCTAGATAGACCAAGTAGATTTAATACATCTCGAGAGTAGGAGTCTGAAAAATCAGGTTTAAATTTAATATAATATTTATACTTTCTCCAAATTTGATGAAATATTCCAATTAAATGATGATTAAAAAAATCTAAATATCTCGCTTGAATTGATTCACTTTCATGGGAATCTTCAGCAATATCATCCAAGACACTGCCAGGTAAAGGTCCTGAAACTCCTTGCAATCCTAAAAAATTGACTAAAAACTGAAACTTCTGTCTATCGTTTTCCTCAAGAATAGACAATTGTTCTACATCGTTAACAGGGAAACTGAGTTTAGGATTGCTAAAAAATTGAAATATTGATTCTTCAATTAATGTATTTTCTAAATTATCTAATTCTACAGATGATAGATTTGCAAGAGCCTCAATAAGCTGATGAAATCCAAATTTATTTAGATCACTCGTTGAAGAGATATTTTCTGTTCCCATTTAAAAATCTCATTATTACTTGTATTCACTATTTCCAATATATGAAATGAATTAATTGTTCCATATAATCTAAAAAATTCGGCTAAGACAGAACCAAAAAGAAAAAGCTCTCCCTCACAAAGAAAATTATTGCTGTTTACTTTAAGTATAGATTTCTGTCCTCTGTATATAGCTCCTTTGATTACTTTATCAATAGACTGTGTATAAATTGATTCTATTCCAGCTAATCTTTTTTCCGTCCGCCTCATTGCTTGAACATCATAAATACCAGAAAAATCGTAAGTCAATAAAATTTCCTTTAAAACATCCAATTTTGTCAAAGATAAATAATTCAGTGAAAGATTAGAAATTAATCTCCAATGAAGCTTTTCATCTAAAACAGCCCTAACTGTTTTCACTGGTAACGTAATATTTTTAAAGTCAATATAAGAAGGGGTATTCTGCGATGGAACACAAATATCACCTATTCCTAATAACTCAGGTAAACTATGATTAGTACACTCTAATTCTAAAGATATTGTTTCTTTTGCTCCTTCTAATAATTTATTCGTATCAGAAACAAAAGAAATATAATGCTCATATCCTGTTTCTTCGATATTATTTTTAATAATTGATTTATAATATCCTTTTTTATCTAAACTCAGATTGTGAGCAAATGATTCAAATTTATTATAAATATACACTTTACTAGGAGAAAGTGAGTTAGTTATTTTTGAACCTGTTACATTTTTAATATCAAAAACTTCAAAATGCTCACGATTAAACCCAGAAGGAATTACAGGATATAAATCTCTTTTTCCATCAAAATTTATTGGAATAGCATCATTTTCGAATAAATTAATCACTGGTACACTATAGAGTGAAAAATCTGAATTCGTTAGTTTAAGATTCTTTGGGAAAGCTCGGTTAAACTCAAACACCAATTTGAATTTTTTCGTATTAACTGCTCTAAAATATAAATGAAGTTGCTTTAATTTAAAGAAATAAAATTTCTTAGGAAAAAAGAAAAACTCTTGAAGCAACCGATATCCATCAAATGCATTATCTGGATATGGAATCAATGATTCATTCTTATTAAAACCAACAGGATTAATAATATCAAGAGGTAAATTAATTACTGTATCACCTGATTTTACATAGATTTTTGTGAGATAATTAAAAATCCATTGGTAACATGTCAGCGCACTATAATCACTACCTGATAGGTAAAAAGATAGCTCATCACATTGTAGTGATGAAAAGTCACCATCTGTTATATTTTCCAAATCAAGCTCAATAGCTGTAGATTCTGTACCTGTTGTATTATTGACAGCGTTTAACACCAATGGATAAATTGCAACGTCCATCGTCGTCTGGAATTGACAAGCTGTACCATCAACAGGCTTAGAAGAGACAAACATACCTTTTTTCACAATATGCTTTGTTGTAATCGCCCTTTCCTTTGGCTGAAAATTTAAAATTGCACAACTAGGTAAAGGACGAAGATAATTTGGCCAAAGAAGTTGAATCATTGATTGAATTATTTCTGGCAAATTATCTTGTACTTTTTCTTTCAAACGCGCAGTCAAAAATGCAAAAGACTCAATAATTCTTTCAGCTTCAGGATCAACAATCTCATCAGATAAAAAACGAGATAAATGCGGATAAGCCTTTGAAAAATGCTGACCGTCTTTTTTAAGAAAATCTAATTCAGCTCTAAAAAACTCTTTCAAAGACATTTATATAACCTTAAACTTTTTATTTGAACTATCTAGAATAATATTCAACTCAGTTAACTCATTTTTCTGCTTCAATAATACAACGCAAGTAATTCGAAAATTAAGTTGAAGTACATCATATACATCAGGAATATATTCTATTCTCGTAATCCTGACTCTAGGCTCATAACGCTCTAAACTTACACGGATATCAGAAATAATCGTCTGGCTCAAGCTTCGTGTTGTAGCAGTCGCATCATTAAAGTCTTTTAACCCAAAATCGGGCGCACATAATGTACACCCTTCTTTTGAATTTAATACTAATTCTATGTTCTTTTTTATCGAACGGATTAAATCGCTTACAACTTCTACTTCCGTCTTTCTTTTTATGGCATCCGTATTTTGCGAAGCACTTTTAATCCTATCCCAAAATCCCATAAAAATAGTTACTTATTACCATCGATATCTAGTCGACCAACAAGAGAAAGATCAAAACTTGCTCCCATATATTTAAAATGCGGTCGAACAGATAAAGATACTTTATACCAACCTGGTTCACCTGTAACACTCAATACTTCTACTTTTGCAGAACGTAAAGGACGACGACTACGCACCTCAGCCGGAGGATTCTCTTGATCAGAAACGTATTGTTTTAACCAAACATTTAACTCACGCTCCAAATCTTGGCGCTCTTTCCATGAACCAATTTGCTCACGCTGCAATACCTTCAAATAATGCGCTAAACGGTTCACAATAAACATATATGGTAATTGTGTACCAAGTTTATAGTTGGTTTCTGCTACTTTTCCTTCTTCCGTATTAGGGAATTTTTTCGGTTTTTGAACTGAATTTGCAGAGAAAAATGCCGCATTATCGCTGCCTTTACGCATCGTTAAAGGAATAAAACCTTCATCAGCTAATTCAAATTCTTTACGATCTGTAATTAATACTTCAGTTGGAATTTTTGCTTGCAATTGACCAAATGACTCAAAGAAATGTACAGGCAAATCTTCAACAGCTCCGCCACTTTGTGGTCCAATGATATTTGGACACCAACGGTATTTAGCAAAACTATCAGTCAGTTTTGAAGCCATTAAAAATGCAACATTACTCCATAAATAATTATCATGCTTACTATCAATACTTTCACGATAATTAAAAGTTTTAATTGGATTTTCAATTGGATCATAAGGTAAACGAGATAAAAAACGTGGCATCGTTAATGCCAAATATTTAGAATCTTCTGATTCCCTCAAAGCTCGCCATTTTGCATAACGAGGGCCTTCAAAAATATCTTTTATCTCTTTAATTTCAGATAAAGAAGCATAATTATCTAGACCAAAGAACTCAGGACCTGCCGCTGAAATAAACGGCGCGTGGGACATAGCACCAACAGAAGAAACATATTGCAATAATTTAATATCTGGTGCTGATGGTGTGAAAGTGTAATTCCCCACAATTGCAGCAACAGGTTCACCACCAAATTGCCCATAGTTAGCAGAATAAACATGTTTATATAAACCACTTTGAGTTACATCTGTCGCATACTCAAAATCATCAAGTAACTCTTCTTTACTAACATTTAGTACTTCAATTTTGATATTCTCGCGAAAATCAGTACGATCAACGAGTAACTTCAATCCTCGCCAAGCAGATTCCATTTCTTGGAATTTTTCATTATGTAAAATTTCATCCACTTGATGGCTAATTTTTTCATCAAGACGAACGATCATTTCATCAATTAATGTCTTGTTTACAACAGTATCTGCACTATCTGATTTCAACATTTCAGAAATAAATTCTGCTATACCTCGTTGTGCAATACTATAATCTTCATTTTCTGGTTTAAAACGAGTTTGTTCCATCACTTGATCCAACAAACTTGTTATCTGAACTTTTTTCTCAGCTTTTGTAGTTTGATTACTAGCAACCATAGATTCTTACCTTATTCGTTTTTTAAAATAATAGCTAACTCTTGCTCTAATGCTTCTCTTGCATTTGGATCAGCGATAAGCTCTTGTAATTTATTTCTAAATGCAGGAATATTTCCCATTGGACCTTTTAAGGCAAGTAGTGCTTCACGCAATTCTAATAGTTTATTAAGTTGCGGAACTTGCTTCGCAATATTATCAGGAGAGAAGTCAGCCATACTTTCTATTTTAAGGCTTACGCTAATATCTTGATTCTCGGAGCCATCTTCCAAACGATTTGGCACAACAGCATCAATAGTTAAATTTGACTGCTTCATTACCGCATCAAAATTGTGTTTATCTACGGAAACAGTCTCTCTTTCTTCGAGGTTTAATTCTTCAGCGGTACCTTTAAAATCACCAGTTACAAGAAGTTTTAATGGTAGTTCAACGTCATCCACCTGCCCTTCTGTAGCTGGTGTATATTTAATATTGATGCGCTCTTTCGGTGCAACAGAACCTGTTTTAGACATATAAAATTCCCTCTAAAATTTAAACTATTTTTTATGTATAATAAGCCGAAACGAGAGGATTATAGAAAATAGCTATCACTAAATCAATGATAAAACGCAATATAAAATGAACAGTGGAATAAATTTAATCATATTTTTCTCTAATTAAAATTAGTCTATGGAATTTTCCCCAAAGTACTAAAATATCAATAAGCTAAAGAAAATTTAATCATTCTAGTTTAGAATATACGAATTAAGTTTCATAAAAAGGAGAAAAAGCATGTCAGCACGTCGCATTATCGTCATCGGAGACAAAACTAGTCACGGAGGAACCGTCCTGCAAGGTTCACATTCTATGACTGCTGGAGGAAAAAATATTGCTTTACAAGGCGATCTTGTCGCTTGCCCTAAATGTAAAGGTAACTACCCAATTGCTGAAGGTTCATCAAAGATGTCTGCTAATGGCAGAGGTGTTGCTCTTGAAGGCATGAGAACATCATGTGGTGCTGAGCTTATTGCTTCACAATCCCTTGTTCGAGCTGAAGAATAATTTTAAGTTATATATACATCAATTATTGAAACCATATTTTTTGATTAGGAAATTCCCCATGGCAGTACAATCAGATTACCGCTACAGCATAACCCTAAACGGCATTACCCAATTCGATGTTATTCGTTTTGTCTTAAAAGAACAACTTTCCAGCCTATTCCATCTTGAATTAGATGTAGCTAGTTTTGGCTCTGAACCTAATTTTCTCACCATTATTGATCACCCCGCAACTCTTACTTTCTGGCAAGGTGACCAAGCAGTGCGTCATGTTAATGGTATTGTGACCCGTTTCAACCAAGGCGAAAGTGGCTTTTCTCGTACACATTATCATGTAGTGATTGAACCGTTACTTTCCCATGCCAGTTTACAAACTGACCTTCGTATTTTTCAGCAACAAAATAGTCAAGAAATTATCGAAACACTGCTACAAAAAAATCAGGTCACCCAAAGCCAATTTCATTTGCAAACCCCATATTGGACACGCGAATACTGTGTGCAATACCGTGAAACTGATTTAAACTTTATTGAACGTTTAGCCGCAGAAGAAGGTTCCTACTATTATTTTGAGCACAAAAATGACAGCCATATTCTCCACTTCTCCAACAACAGCGCCCTTTCCGAGAAAAAAGGCACTTTAGTCTATAATGCTATGCCTGCCGGTGAACGCCCTGAAGCAGCCGTATGGCATTGGGCATATGAAGAGAAACTTGGTTCAAACATCCAAACCTTACGGGATTACACTTTCACCAATCCGCGTTATAGCCAAGAACATCAATCCGTATTACAAGGCGCCAATGTTCTAGGTGAAGCCCGCCAAGAGAATAGCGGGCTTTATGAACGTTATGACTATCCGGGACGATATAAACGTGATGCGCAAGGCAAACCTTTTACTCAATACCGTTTAGAGTATGAACGCCGTGAAGCGGAAGTCGCTTTAGCACAAAGTGACGATTTGCGCGTTCAACCCGGTTATGTATTTGGTTTAACCGGTCATAGTCGTGCTGCATTTAATAGCGATTGGTTAGTCGTGGGCGTTGAGCATTATGGTTGGCAGCCCGGTGTGCTGGAGGAAGAGGCAGGTGAAGACGGAAATCGCTATGAAAATCGCATTAAACTCATTCCAAGTACTACTCAATGGCGCCCTGAACCTCAACCTCGTCCCGTGGTAGAAGGTTCTCAAATGGCACATGTCGTTGGCCCTGCCGACGAAGAAATTTATTGCGATGAATGGGGACGAGTAAAAGTTCAGTTCCCATGGGACCGAGAAGGACAAAACAATGAACATAGCTCCTGCTGGATTCGCGTAAGCCAAGGTTGGGCGGGCTCACAGTTCGGACATATCGCTATTCCGCGTATCGGGCACGAAGTGATGGTGGATTTCCTAGAAGGTGACCCAGACCAACCAGTAATTATCGGGCGTACTTATCATAGTACTACCGAGCCACCCTATGCCCTGCCAGAGCATAAAACTCGAATGACGATTAAATCCAAAACCCATAAAGGTAACGGCTTTAATGAATTGCGTTTTGAAGATGAAAACGGTAAGGAAGAAGTCTTCATTCATGCCGAACGTGACCAAAACAATGTGGTAAAACACGATGAAACCACCCAAATTGGTCACGACCGAACTGAACAAGTTGGACACGATGAAACTATTCACATCGGCAACAACCGTACTGAAACCGTCGGACAAGACGAATCCTTAACCGTCGGACGCGACCAATCTAACAAAATCAATCGCAATCGAATGACTAAGATTGAAAAGGATGATGTGTTGAATATCGGGAATCATTTTGCGTTAGATGTGTATGCTAATCATAATGCCAAAATAGGAAGAGATTATTCTCACCAAGCCAATCGTAATGCACTGATGAAAGTAGGCTCAGAGTTCAAACAACATAGTAAAAATATGAAACTAACTGGTTCAAGTCTGCTTAAAATTCGCGGAAAAGCTGGCACTATCGTAATCGACAGCAAAGGGATTACACTAAAAGGCAAAGTGACCGTAAAAGGCGCACTAGTCCAGCAAGGTGGCACACCAGAATCACCGCAAGTTTTATCCTTTACGGCAAACGATGCTAAACCAACTTGTGAAGTGTGTGAAGCGATGAAAAATCAAAAGCAAAGTGCAGGGTAATCGCTTAAAAAACACAAGGAAAGGGGGGGAAGCCTCCCCCTTTCCGCTTAAGAAAAATTAAAGTAAAATCGACCGCACTCTTTATCGCCATTTAACCTCGGAACAGCATAAACTATGGCAGAATCACAACTTTGGGTGGGCTATTATCAGCTAATTTATCTTGCCCAACCTCAAGATTCTTATTTCGGTCATCTTATCGGCTTTGCACAAAGTCGCGATGAGTTTCAGCAAAAAATTGAACATTACAAAATACAATATCAATGCAAGCTCACCAGCCAATTGGCACCTCTTCCTGCTATTACATGGTTTCAACGCCATGGGCACCAAGCTGCTATATTTGCTCAAGCTCAGCAACTCAAAGCCGATGAATTACGTTTTCTGCTTGCCCAACAAGAAAATCATCGTACCGACGAAACCCGTTACCTGATAGAAGAAAGTACGACCATTGCGCCTTTTGTTCAACAACCAACATTACTATACGGGTTTGCCACTTATTTGCCAGAGAAGCTCATCAATCATCCCTTCTTTGAACAACTGACTTCAACGAATAACCCAAAAGAGGGCTTGTATTACCCGAACCCCACCTTTCAAGCCAATGAGCAAGATAGGCGTTATTATGCCGTCATTGACGGCGTAAAATCTTTCACGCTACCGCAATTAAGTGAACATGAAGGTAAAACCGAATCACTATATAAAGGTGAACTCAGAGATAAAATGGATAACAATGCGCCTTATCTTGCTCAACTTACCGTGACGGACTATGAAACCAGTCCTTTCGTGCAACTGCTTTTCACCCAAGCTGAACAGCCTTGGTTGGGGGCGTGGGATGATAATCCCGCTATTTTTATTCGCAGCCGGCAATCTTTTGAGGCGGTTTCTTATCATCTGCGTAAGTTTATTCATCTTTACAGCGAACAAAATGAGAAATGGTATTTCTTCCGCTTTTATGACCCGATTATTTTGGTCGCTTACTTGCGCTACATTGCCCGCTCGCCAGCCAAACTTGCATCATTCTTCGGGGTAAGAGACGGACAATGTGTGATAGAAGCTTTCGC
>NZ_KB893953.1 GCF_000374285.1 Actinobacillus capsulatus DSM 19761
GTCCGATTGCAACCCCGCACGCACTAACGCCGGCTCCACCACCATATGATAATGGGTGCGCACAAAACCGCTCTTGCCTACACCAAACCCCGTCACAATCCCATTTACATAACGAACAACTTGCTCGCCTTGCCAAAAGCTAAATGTCACTGGCGTATCTATCAAAGCAGAAAAAGAAATGTCTGGGTCAAAGCTCGATAACTTCAGCTCCAGCTTAAATGGCTCGGAAAGCCCTTCGGTAAGTTTAAAACTGATAACATCAAAGTGATAGTTTTCATTTGCTTCCAAGGTATAACGGTAATCGGATTGGGCTGACATAGGGAGTTCTATTTGAGTTTAGTTAAAATGATTTTATGCAGACTGGTATAATAAAACAAGCGGTCAGATTTAGTAATAATTTTGCAAATTTTTCACTAAATCTGACCGCTTATATTCAGAGATATTATTTTATAAAAGAATGATTATTTTAGATCAACTGATTCAGCTTTAATCCACATATTGATGTCTTTTTTGCCTTTGTAGTTGATGAAGTACCATTTTCTTCCTTTATTACCTTTTTGTTCTTTTAAAATAATTACTTTATCCCCCTTCACTAGATATATTTTTTTTATTAGTTGATACAAATGGCGAATCATATAAATATGACTTTTCATTTACAAATCCAATTTTCTTACATGAATTTTGATTTACTTCAAAGTCAGAAATATTACACTCAAAATAATTTGAGTTTAAAACATCCTCTCCATCTATTTTGTTTTTTAAAATATAGGCAACACCTTTATTTCTTGTTAAGAAATCGATACCACCTGCGTTTGTCACTAGTTTTATGTTTAGGTTTTCATTTAACTTAGTGAAGTTATAATCAATTACACCAAACTTAACATCCAAATCATTGACATAATTAAAATCTACTTTTTCTATATTCTTTTCCTCATTAAATACTAATTCATACCCATAATAAATATCATATTCAGGGGAGTAATTTATTTTATAAATATTTGATAACTTACCATTTTTTTATTAAAGGTGTAAGTTACCTCTGTCTTAGTATGTAATGAAGCATCATAATGATTTGATATTTTAAAATAATTATCATTAAAACTAACTAAACTACCTAGACTTTCATTAATTAATTCTGTTTTTATCTGCTTATTACCAAAATAAATGGTATTATCTTCTATTTCATATTCAGCAAAAGAAAAGTTAGATAAAAATAAAATAAATAAAAATAAAAAACATCTTATAACCATCTTAGACATCCCTCTAATTTATCAGCATATTCGGCTATAGTTTTCGCTTTATCCGTTCCATTTATTATACGTCTTGCGTTGAAATAATCCTTTTTTTTACCAGATATATAATGAGCCATCTTTATTTCTGTAAACATCCCTGTTTCCATACCATAAATCATTATCTTAGTAGCATTTTTTTGATCTAAGGCTAATTCTGGGTTATTAACTAAGTCCTTATGTAAATATTCGCCAGACTTTCTATAGTTTTTACGCCATGTAAGCTGAACATACCCTCTTCCTCTATATTTATAGCCATCTCCTTTTTCCGTATTTTCCATCTCTATTGCAACCTTTCTTCTTTTAGGAGTATCAGCCAAAATTGGATCATACTTATTAAAGTATGCCCTATTTCCTCTTTCTGTTATAGGCTCAAAAGTATGCCCTGTTTCATGTTTCGCTGTTGCTAGCATATAGGCAATTTTGGGTAAAGTACAAATATATGATAGTTCAGCTTCAATATATTCTTCAATACCAGTAAATATATTTTCTAAAGCCTGTTTCTGAGCACTTGTCAATTTATTAAACAACTTCTCATACTGACTAAAAAAGAAATCTCGGTCAATTAACCCTTTAATACACCTAATAAACCACCCAACCACCCCCAACGGATGAATATAATACGCCTGCTTATCCGTATCAAAGTTATTAACTTTCAAGTTTATCACCAAATCTTGCACCCGTTTAGCTAGTCGCTTTGCCTGCTCCTCTTGCCCCTTGCGACGATAAAGCTCCACCACCTGCGCAAAATCTGCCTCTCGTGTCGATTTCCATTCATTATCGTGTTTAGCAATAATCCCCGTCATTCTTCTGTGTTGGCTTGGATTTAAAGAAATTAGATTGAGTTTGCCCGCCTTAAATTCCGTCGGCTTATCTTTATCTAAATCCAACTCATCCAATATCGCACTGAACATCGGGTCAAGTTGGTCTTTTTCTACTTGGCTTAACTGGCTATTCGGGTCACACCATTCATGTAACTCTGCTTTGAAAATACACAATGAGTTACTCGATTGGTTAAACACATTTACACCCAGTAATAATACACCATGTGTAAGATGCGTATCATCCACGTAAATCTTCGCCTCTGATTTTTCCGGCGTATTATTCAAATACGCCCCAACATCATAGTAATCCTTTTTATTTTTTGCCTTCCCTATCGTCACTTTTTTCATTTCAGATAATCAGGCGAGGTTTTAGCGGACTGCGCAAAGGCCTATTACAAAACAAGCGGTCTGATTTAGTGAATTTTTTACAAATTTTTCACTAAATCTGACCGCTTATATTCAGAGATATTATTTTATAAAAGAATTACTCTTTTAGATCAACTGATTCAGCTTTAATCCACATATTGATGTCTTTTTTGCCTTTGTAGTTGATAAGGTACCATTTATTTCCAGATTCATCTGTTTTTTTACTTAAAATTTTAACTATATCACCTTCTATTAAGTACATATTGGATTTAACCAAATTACCCGAATACAAATATGACTTACCCTTAATCTTCACATAATTAAAATTAGAAATCCTCTCAGCCTGACGTGTATAACCAGCACCATTTAAAATTTTAATAGCATTATTAACTTTAGTATTATCGTAATCAATAGATAACAAAATAGAGATATAATTATTTACTTCATATTCAATAGCATCTGTAAATTTATTTTTTTTTGCATATGCCAACAAACCTTCCCAAGTTATTGGCAAACTTATATTAGGAAAAACATATGCCTCAAAATTACTTGAGGCACATATTTCCTCCCTAGCATTTTCGTTACTAACAAAAATTGCATTTTTTAATTCTAAAATTGCACATTTTGAATAATTAACTCTCTGGTACTCATCAGAAGCAACAAGAATATTAGATTCTAGATCATAATTAATCCTCAAAAATTTTTTATCATCTGAAAGATCCTTTGTGCTACTTGAAAAAAAATTAACTTTAATACTTTCCTTATTTTTATTAGAATAACAATTCTTCTTTGCTAAATTCACATCACCATCTATAGGATGTTTTAACGTTAAATTTATTTTACTTTCCTTGTCATATAGAAACAAATAATTACAACTTGAATCGACTTTATCATAGAGGCGATAATTATCATCTTCAAAAAGAATCATATCCTTTGAAAAAGCCTGTAATGAGAAAAATAATAATATTAATATTTTTTTATTCATAGTTTCCCCTTCAACTTTTTAAATCTACTCACCATGTCAGTACCTCGTCTATTGTTTCCATAATATTCTATAATTTCTCTTTCATAACTATTATGTTTTTCTCCCCATGTATTAGGGTTTTTATTTACATTAGGATGATTTCTATAGAAATAATTTAAAGCTTTAGCAAAATCCTCTGCTACATAACCAGGTCTATTAACATCGTGATCTAATACCGTTGCCTTTCCCAGATTAGATTTTATATAGCTAGATATTTGATAACTATAACCATTTGGCTTTTTAACCAATGCCTTATTATTTAATCTATCAACAAAATCTTCAACTTGTAAATCTTGATACTCTTCAATAATTACTGCTTCTGCAAAAATAGCCAAGGCTTTATTTGGCACAACTTTACCATAACTTTCTGCTGAACATCCTTCTCTTAAAAATTGTTTTAACTTTAATCCTGTCATACCGTTATAATAAGCAATGTATTTATTATTAACATTATCGACATCCCAACCACAACATTTAAAATATTTATCAAACAACGAAGGATGTTGTTGTTTAAATTTAAACATTTGAATAGGTAATTCTCCTGCACCAGAAGAATTAATTGTTTTTTGCATAGCACCTGCTGTTAATATTTCACTATCATAGGAATGAACAGCATCCATATTACCTTCATTATCTGACATTGCTAGTAAAATAGTTTTTTCATCTTGTGTTATTTTACCTGTAGAAATTAGATAATCCCAACGAGAATAAGAGTTAAGCTTCTTATTTCCCCAATAAACTGGTCCATAGGCTTTGCCATATCTAGTACACTTAATTTGATTAATAAGTTTATTACCGCATTGACAACCAGCAACAGCCAACCACCCAACCATCCCCAGCGGGTGCATATAATACGCCGGCTTCTCCGTATCAAAGTGATTTACTTTTAAACTGATTGCTAAATCCTTTATCCTTTTCTCCAATCGACTTGCCTGTTCCGCTTTTCCATGATGACGATAAAGTGCCAACATTTTCTCAAAATCATTAATACGCGTTGTTTTCCATTCATTATCGTGTTTAGCAATAATCCCCGTCATTCTTCTATGTTGGCTTGGGCTCAAAGAGATTTGATTCAGTTTGCCCGCTTTAAATTCCGTCGGCCTATCTTTATCCAAATCCAATTCACCCAATACCGCACTGAACATTGGGTCAAGTCGGTCTTTTTCTACTTGGCTTAACCGGCTGTTCGGGTCACACCATTCATGTAACTCTGCTTTGAAAATACACAATGAGTTACTCGATTGGTTAAACACATTTACACCCGGTAATAATACACCATGTGTCAGGTGACTATTATCTACGTAAATCTTTGCCTCCGACTTTTCTGGATGGTTATTCAGATACGGCGCAACATCATAATAATCCTTTTTATTTTTCTCTTTCCCTATCGTCACTTTGTTCACTTCGGACAACGGCACCATAATTTCAATTGATGTTGTATCAAATTCATAGGCTTCATCATTCATGACACTATAAAGCTGACTTCCCCGTGCCACATATAAAAAATTATCCGTCAGTCGCTTATTTCCCTTGTCTTGCGCATAAGCCCCTTTGGCTTTGGCTCTGAATGCCTCTATATCATCATAGCTAAACACTTCAAGATGAAGTAACTTTTGCTGGCTTTCCCCTGCTTGATTATATTCGCCCATTAAACCCAGCTCTTCTCCCGCTTTAACCTGAATCGGGGCAGGGAGTTTAACTTCTATATCCGACTGCGTTTTAACATTATTTTTTGCCAACAACGGAATGCCCCTGACTTCCTCCTCCTGCATAATCTGATAGGAATTTCGGTAAATTCGCCATTCTCCCGCCTCAGGTTTATGTGCCTTTCCTTGGCGGTCTTTATACCAAACCAGCTCGTCATACTTCTCTTTACTGTTATGCGTTTTTCTCACTAAAATCGTTGTCCCATCCGCTAAGCTCTTTCCTAACGAACGATTATTTCTGTCCCTTATCATTACCGGTGTTTTATCTGCTGATTGAACTTCACCTATAAGCATTGAGACTGTCGATTTATAATCACTTAATTTTGCCGTGTGACGATACAACGAATAAAACGTCAGCTTGTTGCCTTTCGGGTATTCCAATTCGTGCTCTAACAGAAAAAAGCCGGTTGAATAGACCGCACTTTGTGCATGCTCACTATCCGACTTATATTCACTATCCACTTTATACGCAATTAGCTTGCCGTCTGCAATCGCGCAGATTTTATGCTCATAATCACTCGAATGAAATTTATCCGCCCGTAAATGAATACCTTGGTGCCACAGTCCTTGTCGATTAAACAAAAATCGAGAATCAGCATCGCCTGCCAATCGGCTAAAATAATGTTGTAATGTATTTTTATCTTTCGATTTTGCTTTGAGTGGTAAGCCCACATGAGGAAAATTCGGCTTTTCTGTCTTAGGTTCTTTTGAGTCTGTCATATTATTTGCCTAACTATGATAATTTTAAGTCTAATACATCTGCAAGCTGCGCTTCATTGACTTCCATTTCAAACGGATTCACACCCTCCGCTGCACCACTCTCTTCTCGCAACTCACCCTCCACATACACATTCCCTATCAACTCTATCCCCTCTCGGCTGATAATAATTGTTCCTCCTGGGCCCTGCAACGTGACTTGCTCATACCCCTCAAGCTCAAACTGCTCACAAATCTGCTCTAACAACTCCCCTGCGTGCCAACTGCCGTTTTGAGCCACCTCTATCGTCAGGTCGTTGCCCACGTGGATATAGGTGTCGCCCTGTACGTCTAGGCGATAACTGTTGTTGATGTTTAGGATTTCATCTTTTTCAATTCTTGTGAGTCGGTTTCGTCCAATCTGACGCTGTTGGTCTCGATTGACCGTGAGGTCTTCATCCTGTGTGACCCTTTCCGTGCGATTGTTGCCTATGTGAATGTTTTCGTCTCGCACCACTTGTTCGCTACGGTCGTTCCCCACTTCGGTAGTTTCATTCCGTTTGACGATGTGATTTAAGTCTTTCTCTGCATGGATGAAGATTTCTTCCTGTCCTTTCTCATCTTCAAATCGCAGTTCGTTAAAGCCGTTGCCCTTATGGGTCTTGGATTTGGCTAGTCCTGCCCTAAATAAAATACAAGCGGTCGGATTTAGTGAATTTTTTGCCAATTTTTCACTAAATCCGACCGCTTGTATTTAAATATGCCTTTAGATATTTTTTTAAGCTGATTCATCAAGCACAATAGCATCATTGATATTATTCTCAAAAACCATTCTTATCGGGAAAATATCAATTGCACCAAATTTATTATAAAGCGGAGCATTAGCTATCACTTCTCCAAAATCAGGTATTCTATGTTTAAAACCTATCGGTGCAAGTTTTAAGCCGTCTGCATCCCCTGTACAAGCAGAATTATGTGCATACTGCGCCAAAATACTTAAATGCAATTTATCTCTAAAATGCTTTGGTTGCTTCGATAATTTGTCTGTTTTACGTAAAGTGTCCGTTTGATGTTGAATAAAATGCTCAACAGACAGCGGTCTTTCCAGCACTTCGGTTAAATAACTTTTTAGTACTTGGCTAAAATTCCCAGCCAGTAAAGACTGTGCACATTCTGATGAAGAAGAAATGACGTTAAAAAACGGGGTATATTCTGTATAGGCAATCTCTTTAACTAAGCTCGCTAAATGAGATTGAGTTAAATCTTCTGTAAACGGCAACAACGGCACGCCTGCTTTTACCGCACAATTATACATCGCCATTAACGTCACTCGTTGCAAATCATTGGTAACAACACGACGACCATACGCATAAGCATAGCGCACACCTCGTTTACTTGACAGTGAATAATTTTGCTCTACCATACGGTATTCCGCATTCCACCCCTCCCCAATCGGGATACCATTTTCAGGGTTAGATAACGCCTGCTTGGCTTCGGCTAGCGTATTCTTATTAGTATATTCGAAAATTCTTTCTGTAGTAGAAGGCGAATAACCACCACCCACATCCGAATGTGCCCCAATAAAACGATAGGTTTCCCCTGCGCCTTCAATATCAGTTAAGGGAAAGTTTTTGCGGTATTCATCTAACGCCACAAAATGCACGATTTTCTCGGCACTTTGGCGACTTAAATTGAGATTATAAGGTTCATATTTTTCAGCGGAAGGCGTGCCGAAAATTTCTGACCATAATGCCCCTGCCTCCGAATCTTGGCTTTCATCAATAGGCTTGTAGTTTTTATCGTCGCCTGCGTTGCCGAAAGAGCCTACAGTATCGAATAAGCCGACGAATTTGAATGAATGGTGCAGTGGTCTATCTAACTCATATGTATTTATTGTATTAATAAAGTCCCTAGCCAACGATGCACCACGACTAAAACCAAATACGTCAATATAAAATTTATATTCATTTTGAGAATATTTCGCTCGCAATTCATTTATTTGCCTAATGGCTTGATTAATTCGTTTAGCACCACCTGAACCCGTTCCTTTTCCTATAAGTGAATCCGATGCATTATCTTTGGTTCCAATACCATTGATATAAATAGCATCTAAATAAATCCGGCATTCCGTTACTTTGTTGCCAATAATATAAGCATCCCTTTCGGCTAATTTTGGATAAAGTCGATATAAACGAGCGATATTACTGGTTTGGTTTAACTTTTCATCATTAGTCAGGTTATTTCCTGTGCCATCAAAAAACACACCAACACGTAATACTTTACAATTCATTTTAAATCACCATTTAACACTGCTTTTTTGTAAACTTTATAAACATCCTCTTGAGGATTGCGGGGTTTGTTTTCCGTATAAAAATCAGGAATGTGACGAGTAATTTTAGGCATCCCCTCCTGAACACCTCGTAAGCTCCAAGTATTATAAAAATATCCTGCAACATCATAATCTTTTTTTAAGATTTCAAAGCGTAAGTATCTAATAACATTACTTAATGCCAATGGATCTTCTTTATCCTGTAATTTTTTCACTATAAATTGTAAATTGGGCTTGCTCTCAAAATCGGTACCGATAATGGCACAAATATGAGCCATCGCCATAAAATCTCCTTCCATGCGATTCTTACCAAAATACCGTTTTGAAATTTCATCGACTTTAGCCATCCAAGCCAACTGTGTTTTTTCATCGGTATCTCGCCAAAAATCTGGGTAATAAATTTCTAACATCTTGATAATTTCGCGATGTAGTCTTAACGTATCGTCTTGCTTAATCCGAAGTTCTTCTTCATCACTTAATTGATAAGGTTGGGAAAGGTCAAGCATCTTTTTCTCCTGTGATTCCGCTAAACATTTATATTGCACTTCTGGGCAACGGCGTTCTTTAAAAAACTGCTCCCGAAAACTGGGTTTAGAACAAGCGGTCATGGCTAAAACTAATAACCCCACCCCTAAAATGACTACTTTTTGAGATATTATTTTTGACATTTCAACATCTCCTAAATGAAATTTAATTTATACTCTATTAGTCAGATTATTTCCTGTACCATCAAAAAATACGCCGACACGTAATACTTTACAAGTCATTATCTACCACCTTTTGAGACTGTTTTGCGATAAATTTTATAAACATTTTCTTGTTGATTCTGAGGTTTACTTTCAGTATAAAAATCTGGAATATAGCGAGTGATTTTTGGCATACCTTCTTGAACTCCACGTAAGCTCCAAGTGTTATAATGAACTCCCCCATCATCAAAATCTTTCTTAAGAACCTCAAAACGTAAATAATCGTGTACATCACCAAGCACAGAGGGAGAATCACTATTTTTAAACTTATCAATGATAAATTTATACTTAGGATCCTGATCAAAATTAATCCCTAAAATAGAGCAAATCATTGCCATATTTTCCAGTTCTCCCCTTAAAGTTGGATATTTACTATATTTTTTCGTTAATTCGTGTGCTTGCTTTACCCAATCTATCTTCACTTGCTCATCTGTTACCCCTTCCCAAAAACCCGGATAATAAATCTCCAGCATTTGGCTGATTTCTTTATACATTCTTAAGGTTCTGTCTTGTTCCATATTGGCGCGGTCTTGCGCGGTAATTACATAGGGTTTTGACGGGTCAAACATTGGCTTCTCCTGATTTTCCAAGTTTTCTAACAAACAGCGGTATTTCACTTCTGCACAAGGGCGATTCTTAAAAAATTCCTCCCGAAAGCCAGCCTTGGAACAAGCAGTATTCAAGAGGGTAATAACAAAGACGGATAAAAGTGCGGTCGGTTTTTTCATCGTTTTTCCTCGTTACCAAAATAGCTTAAAGCAACTCGCTCAAATTTCAGCTTGGTATCTAATAAGCTTATTTTATGATAAAACAATTGTGTTTCATCTAAATAATAAAAACAGGTATCTGCACCAAATAAAAATAGTAACATCGGTTCAGACAATGAGTGAACAAAACGATTAAAAAATCTCAAATCAAAAAAGCGTCGGAGAAAAGGTTCATTTTGTTCATTTCTCACGTGATAAAAATAAGCCAAACGTGGAATTAGGGCTGACAGTGAGTCAGATGATTCAAGCAATAAACCAAATTGACAATCTTCTTGAGTTAATAAAGCTGAAACCGCTTGCTTATTTTGTTCCTCATTTAATTCTATAAGATAAGGAATCGCTTCAGCAATTTGTTGATAATCACCTTGGTATAAAGGCATATAGTTTAATTGCCAATCCTCTAAATTAAACCACACTTGTGGCATCAATGCGGCATCAAATAAACCGTATCTTATCTTTGGATTATCCATTCTCTTTACCTCTTAAAGTGACACAGTCAGAACAAAATTCCTCATTCACTGATGATTTTAATAAACTAACCATATCAGGCTCACCGCTCTGTTGAGAAAGCTCCCCCTCCACATACACATTCCCTATCAACTCTATCCCCTCTCGGCTGATAATAATTGTTCCACCTGGGCCCTGCAAAGTGACTTGCTCATAACCCTCAAGCTCAAATTGGTTGCATATCTGTTCTAATAACTCTCCCGACTGCCAACTGCCGTTTTGAGCCACGTCTATCATTAAGTCTTTGCCTACGTGAATATGTGTATCGCCATGCACTTCAAGACGGTAACTGTTGTTGATGTTTAGGATTTCATCCTTTTCAATTCTCGTGATGCGGTTTCGCCCTATATGGCGTAATTGGTCTCGGTTGACCGTGAGGGCTTCATCCTGTACCACCGTTTCCCTGCGGTTATTGCCGATGTGAATGTTTTCGTCTCGCACCACTTGTTCGCTGCGGTCGTTGCCCACTTCGGTGCTTTCATTACGTTTGACGATATGATTTAAGTCTTTTTCTGCATGCAGAAAGATTTCTTCTTGCCCCATTTCATCTTCAAATCGCCGTTCGTTAAAGCCGTTGCCCTTATGGGTCTTGGATTTGGCTAGTCCTGCCCTAAATAAAATACAAGCGGTCAGATTTAGTGAAAAATTTGCAAAAAATTCACTAAATCTGACCGCTTGTTTATTGAGAAATAACTGACTTTAATCTTTCAACGTAACTATTCAAGACCGTTTACATCATTTAACCATTTCTTACTACGGCACGACCAATATGATTGGCATAGGACTCTCTTACTGGTAATGGATTATTTCGAATCCGTCTTGCTTTATTTGCCATATTATCACTGGTATCTAAAAACTCACGATGTTTAAAACCAATAGGTGGTAATACCGTTCTATTGCTAAGAGGCGTTCCTGATGAATTATGGGCATAGTTAGCTAAAATATTTAAGTGAAACTCTGTTCTAATATGGGGTTCCGTTTGATTATTAAATGATGTGTAACCACCAATCGTTGATTTTAGTGATGAAATATTAGTGGTTGCGACTTTATAATATTCTACTAATTCTTCTGCCCAGTTAGATAATACGTTGGTATCATCTAGTTTAAATGGAATATCTTGATAAGCATTAGGAATATCTTTAATAAAAGGCACATTCTCTTTTAAGGCTAAGTTATACATAGCAACCAAAGCAACTTTTTGTAAATCATCCGTTACTCTTCGTGACCCCCTGCATAACGTCGGAAACAATGCGACATTTACTGAATAATCTGATGTATGCTTAGCACGACTACATTGCCAATTTTCACCCAATTTAATACCATTTTGAGGCGTCTCTAAATTTTTTTCTGCTTGATTTAAATTAGTCTCTTTAGAATAGCTAAATAATTTTTCGTCTTCTATTTTTGCATAGCCACCGCCAATATCAGAATGTGCACCAATAAAATAATAAGTTAAGCCAGCACCTTGCGTGTCGGATAAAGGAAAGTTTTCACGATATTCATCTAATGCAACAAAATGGACGATTTTTTCTGCACTTTGAGGGGAAAGATTGAAGTTATAAGGTTCGTAATATTCTGACGGTGGTGTTTTACCTGCCGCTTCATATTTTATCGTATCAGTTTCAGTATCTTCATCGCTAATTGGCTTATAGTTAATATGATTACCCGCTAAACCAAAAGAACCTACTGTATCGAATAAGCCTACGAATTTGAACGTAACATCTAACATGCTATTTTGTGGATTATACATTGAATTGATAAAATCACGTGCCATTGCCGCACCTCGACTAAAACCAAATACATCAATGTAGCATTTATACTCAGATTGGGAGAATTGTTCTCGAATAGCAGCAACTTGCCTAATCGCCCGTCTAATCCTCTGTGCACCTAACTCACCCGCCGCCCCACCCATGGTATAATCATCATGATTATTAATGGTACCAACACCTTCTATATAAATCGCACAGGTGTAAATTAAACATTCAGTAACAAGATTACCTTTCAGCACATCATTATTCGAATATAATCTAAATAATTTTCCTATATTACTCACTCCATTTTTACTTCTGCCGGCTTCATCATTAGTTAGATTATTGCCAGTGCCATCAAAGAAAACGCCGATTCGAATCACTTTACAGCTCATTTTATCTTTCCTCCATACCGCACCGTATTGACATAAATACGTAGCTTATTTTCATCCGGATTATAAGGCTTCCACTCGGTATTAAAATCAGGCACGTGACGGGTCATCGGCGGCATGCCTTGTCTCACACCCCGTAAGCTCCAGTTATTATATTGGTTACCTGCCTCATCATAATCTTTTTGTAATACTTCAAAACGCAGATAGCTATTTATCTCACCTAATGATACATAATCATCTTCCTTCAGTTTTTGAACCACAAAAGCCAATTTCGGATCTGCTTCAAAATTCAGCCCAATAATAGCACAAACTGATGCCATTATTTCTAATTCCGCTCGCATTCTATTCTCACCATAGTACCGCTTAGTAAGCTCATCTACTTTTTCTATCCAACCTAACCGTGTTTTTTCATCGGTATCTCGCCAAAAACCTGGGTAATAAATTTCTAACATCTTGATAATTTCGTGATGTAATCTTAACGTATCGTCTTGCTTGATGCGAAGTTCTTCTTCATCACTTAATTGATAAGGCTGGGAAAGGTCTATCATCTTTTTCTCCTGTGATTCCGCTAAACATTTATATTGCACTTCTGGGCAACGGCGTTCTTTAAAAAACTGCTCCCGAAAACTAGGTTTTGAACAAGCCGTAATAGCCAATGCCAGTAAACTAAATCCTAGAAAAGCAGTTTTTTTAGACATTGTGTGTAACATTTCAAGCTCCCTTAATCATATTGACGATAAATTCAGGCATTTCTGTTTGTAACCAATAAATTTGATTATCTTGATAAGAGACCACCTGATAACAATCTAATGCGACATCTAAATAACAAAAAATCGTCTGATTATCAAACAGATAAGCACAATAATCTGCTGGCAAAGTAGATAAAAAAGCATTAAACAGCCGTAAATCAAAAAAACGCCGTAAACAAGGTTCGTTTTGCTTATTTCTAATATGATAAAAATAGGCTAAACGTTCTACTAGCTCATCTAAATTCAATTCAGTAAAAATCAGCAAGCCTTGCTGATAAGCCTTGTTTGTAAGCAATTCACTTACTGCCGTTTCATCAGAAGACTTATCTAATTCAATTAAATACGGAACAGCTTCGGCAATAGGCTGGTAATTTCCTCGGTATAAAGGTCTATAGCTTAATTGCCAACCATCTAAGTTAAACCATATTTGTGGCATTAGTGCAGCATCAAACAAACCGTAAAGTTTCATATTATGTTGATTTTCGATTGGCATAATTTACTACGTTCCATTTCCTTCATTTAACTGAACACAATCTATACACATTTCTTGCCCTTCATTCGCTACTTGCTGTAATCGACTAACCATATCAGGCTCGCCACTTTGTTGAGAAAGCTCCCCTTCCACATACACATTCCCTATCAACTCTATCCCCTCTCGGGTGATAACAATTGTTCCTCCTGGGCCCTGCAACGTGACTTGCTCATAACCCTCAAGCTCAAATTGGTTGCATATCTGCTCTAACAGCTCTCCCGACTGCCAACTGCCGTTTTGAGCTATCTCTATCGTTAAGTCATTACCAACGTGAATATGCGTATCACCGTGTACCTCTAGACGGTAACTGTTGTTGATGTTTAGGATTTCATCCTTTTCAATTCTCGTGATTCGGTTGCGCCCTATATGGCGCAACTGGTCTCGATTGACCGTGAGGGCTTCATCCTGTACCACAGTTTCCCTGCGGTTATTGCCGATGTGAATGTTTTCGTCTCGCACCACTTGTTCGCTACGGTCATTGCCCACTTCGGTGCTTTCATTACGTTTGACGATGTGATTTAAGTCTTTCTCTGCATGCAGAAAGATTTCTTCCTGTCCTTTCTCATCTTCAAATCGCAGTTCGTTAAAGCCGTTGCCCTTATGGGTTTTAGATTTTATCGTCATTCGGCTTTTGTGTTCGGGAAGGTTATATGGCGGCTCGGTGGTACTGTGGTACGTGCGCCCTACCACTATCGGTTGGTCTGGGTCGCCGTTGAGGAATTTCACCAGCACTTCATCGCCG
>NZ_KB893954.1 GCF_000374285.1 Actinobacillus capsulatus DSM 19761
TCTCCCCAGCTGATTTCTGCACCATTTTCTCCAACATTGGCTGCACCGCCTGACGGGTAAAAAAATCGCTATTTACCGTCCACCACATCATTAACACCGTTTCTGCATCTTCGCCTGTCAGATTCTGTACCCATTCAAGCGGTTTACCCACCGAAATACTGACTAAATGCAGTATCTCTTGGTAATGTTCTGCAATAAGGTTCATTAAACCATCTAAACCAAACTCCGCTTCAGCTTTGCTTAACGTGCTGCGCAATGCCGTAACAAATGGCATAAACAACGCACGGTGCTGTAATTGCTGGATGAGTGAATATTCTTTGACTTCGATTTCTTCGCCCGCAATAGTGATTTTCTCATTCGGGAACAACACATTTAATTCATCATTTTTTTGCATAATTACGCCTTTATTGGGTTCAAAAAAGCCCCTAGTATTTAGGGGCAGGAGAATGCGTTATTTTTTAATCTTAACAACGCGCCCGAATCGACCGAGCGTGCTATCGCCAGTCTTAGTTGTATCGGCTAACACTTTTGCTTTCGCACTTAGTGCATCTAGCGCATTTTCGTTGTTGATTAAATTCAAGGCTTCTGTCGGATTGAAGTTGATTTTGTACAACTCAACAAGACTCCATTCATTCGTTTCGGCTAAGTTAATACCTTCAAAGCGGAGGAATAAATCTTTCGGGTTCGAAGTTAAAATCGAAATAATTTCGACCTTACCGTAGCTGTATGCAACAGTTGCTGAGTTACTCTTTTTCTCTTTTAAGAACTCGACAGCACCAAAAATGCTATCAACCACAAAATCAGTATTTTCTTCCATGCCCGCAATTTTCACTTCGCTGACATTCTGGTGTGCAAGAACAATACGATCACCTGTTTTGATTTCTTTCGGTAATGCTTCGTCTGTGACTTTACCGCTTTCCACCGAGCTGGCTTCACCTAATAACATCAAACTTAGGTTCTCTTTGCTCATTTCGTGGAATTTGATTGAAACTTCACCTGATTTACCCGTGATGATTTTCTTCACTTCTTGGCGCTGACCGCTGTATGACTCTTTATGTGTAAATTCTTCAACGCTTAACGATACGGATAGCTCTGATACATCACCTAACCAGCGGAATGCACCAGGTTGTCCGTTTGGCAAACGTTCAGCAAGATAAACCGCACCTTGACCGTAGCTGTAACTTTCTGTTCTCATTAATTTTCTCCTTTATCTTCAAATTGAATGTGGTTATCGGACGGCATTACACTATCTTCAGAAGCAATGTTCTCTAGTGGAATGGCTGTTGCATTTTTCGTTTCTACTGAAGATTGGAATTCACTACAACCGATTACTAGACCGACTTGTTGCTGTATTAAGAATGCTGCATCAGCATCACTAACTTGTAATTTATCACCAGGAGAATAGGTCACACCGGCGTGAATATGAGTTTTGATTAATTTAATCTCTTTCATCTGCTTTTACCTATAAGCATTTTAGTTTGATAAGTCTCCATCCAGGCGAGATAGCTATTGCTGTAATCCAATACATCTCCACGTACAAAAAAAGTTTGTTTTGCTCCAGAAATAGGGGGAGTCCATCCCATTAATTGTTCACGGATTTTGCCAATTACCGGGTGTGAAAGTGCAAGCTGTGGATTATCCGGGCTATACTGATAAGATTGCACAATCACAATGACCGAAAAACTGACAGTTACCATTTGGCGTACAGCAATATCACTTTGGTGAGCAATTTCACTATTAGGAACCACATATACTGCCGGAGTTGGTAGTCCTGTTTGGCTTAAATTAGAAATTGAACGATATTCCGCTGTGCTACCTACATGATGAATATATGTAGGCATCAGGGGCTTTAGTTTTTCAATTACTAGTTTTAAATCAAAAGGTGCGGTCGAATTAAACATAGTCTTTCAAGCTCTCGTCCGTAAATACACGGTCTTTTTTAACAAATTTGGGACGACCAGATTTCAACGTTAAGGTGTCTTCAAGCCCGAGGCTAAATTTCCCTTCTGCAACCAGTTGTAGCATTTTTAATGCATCGCGATAATCACGTACAATCGGATTATTTTTTTCTTCTGAAATTAGGTGCAAATGCAAGTTATAACGAACTATTGCTCTTGCCCATGTCGTTAAAATACGAGGTGTATTTTTAAAAGGTATGCGATAACCACGTTGGCGCAAATAACCATCAATTAATGCACAGCTATCGGCAATGACTTCATTAATCCGAGTAATGATCGTTAATCCGTATTCAACTTCTGTTGTCGGAAACTGCTTAGTTTCATCACCTTGTAACAAAGCATTTAATACCTGATGAGAAACAGGGGCTAAACCGGGTTGAGCCGTAACTTGCGCCAGCTCAACCACACCTGGTTTTTCACATAACTGTTTTAGATTGATGTACATAACAGTGCCTAAGCAATAACATTCTCAAGGAAGAAACCAAGATCAGGAGCCGTGATTAGCTCTTTCACAGATTCACCAACACGGACGTTATAGCCACCACGCATTCCCATATTTTCATCGAAAATATCACGTACTTCACGAGAGCCAAATTGTGCTGTCAGCCCAAAGGTTGTTCCACCATTGGTATCCGCTAAACGATCACGGTAAATCAAGGCACAATGATTTCCCCAAGCCTGCTGAAGGACTGCTTTTTTGGCTTGATTAACAGTATTGATTAACGCCTGACCGACATAGATATCTTCCAGTTCAAATAATTCTTTGAGATATTCAAGCGGAACAAGTCCTTCATCACCTAAAGAGCCGTTATACGCTTTAATAATAGATTTATTGGTACGTAATGCTGTTGCCGCTTTTTGACCTAATACCATAATATTCGGTCGCATAACCGGGGTATCTAATGCACTTAATAGATCTGCGATCGGTTTACTGTCATCATGTGACCATTGGTTATTGCCAGATAACGTTTTTGTTAATCCATTGGCATAGGATTTTTTGTTAAAAACTAGGTTTGCTGTACGTACTTCTCGACCTAATTCAATTAAATTTGTCGTTTGTTCTGTAGCGCGTCCTTTCGGGTTATAGTTTGTCGGCTTATTAGCAATATCTACTAATGGTACTGGGGCATCGAGTGCAAAATCTTCAGTGGATGACGTTAGTTGTGTTGCACCAAACTCCACTTGATTCGGACGTGACGTACGACCAACACGGGCATTCGGTACAGTAAAACCTTCACCGAGGTTATAGTGAAGATACGTAAATTCTTGTTTGGCAACTGGCGTTCGAGGTAACACTTCATCTGCAATCATACGGCGATTTCGATAAGCAATAGCGATTGCAGTGAGTGCGGGATCAGTAGGGAAATTAGCTTTACTCATTGTATTTTTCCTTGTTCAAAATATGTAAAAGCATTTCATTCTTGTAGAGATTACGACGCTACAAAAATACCTGGTGCAATAAATAGTGAACAGATTTCATCTTCTTCACCATCTTCTTCAGCGATACCAATATAGGCTTGTTTATCAGTCGCCTTGACCGCACGCCCTTTATTATCAGTAGTCAAGTAGTCGCCACGTTTGATTTGTTCTCCGTACACTACTGGCGCTAAGCCACTGCGTACGACATCAACGTGTTCACCTGGTTCTTTCGGTACTCGGGTAGAGACACCGAGTAATTTATCTGTAGCAGCTGTGGCTTGTTTGGCTGTTTCTTTTTCTTCACCATGACAAACAATATGGTAGCCTTCGATTTTTCCTTCAGTCAGATAAGCTATGGTTAATTGGGTAACTTGAGTCATTTTTGGGATCCTTGCATAATGTAATCAACTGCATCAGTCATTGAGATATTGATGCCTTTTTTTGCCTGTTCAGCGTGGTATTGTGCTGCTGCCTGAGCAATAGATTCACCATTGGCAAAATCTACGGCTTTACTAGAACCTACTTCCGGTGCGGATTTTTCAGCAAAATCCAATGGTTTTTGTGTAATGATTTCTTTAATCACATCTAAGGCAGATTTCGAGACAGTTTGTGAACCATCCGAAAAAGAAATCGGTTGAGCCGCATTGGCTACTAAGACTTCAATTAATGCCGCTTTTTGCGCTGGAAATACCTTGCCGTCTTTTACCATTTGTTCAGCAAAGTCCGTTGCTTCTTTTTGTTTTAGTGCCTTTTCAGCTTTGGCTTTTTCAGCTTCTGCTGCCTTTATTTTTTCTTCACGTTCCTTTAGTGCGGCTTCACGGGCAGCAAAGTCAGCTTCACGTTTTGCTATTTCCTGCGCCTGTTTTTCAGCGGCTTCTTGTTCTTTGGTTTTATCCATTATGTTCTCCTTGATATCAGTTGAATTATTTTTTTCGGATAATTCATCAAAGGCAAAATCCACAAATGCATTTTCGCCTTCAACATTTTGAGCAAAATTCACATCAGCGAGTCCCTTAACTGCAGGTGGCACTGCACCCAAGAAACCAATGTGACGTAAATAATAATGACCGGGCTTCGGATTACCTGGAGTATCAGGTAAAAATATTGAAGCACTACGTTTTTTATAACGACCTTCATTGACCGCTTCAGCAAAGGCTGCATCAACTTGCCCTACGTGGGCGTAAAGAGTGCCGTCCTCCACGCTAGTTTGTTTCACCCAGCCGTATGCTGGAGCAGTCAATGTCGGATGTCCGATAACAATCGGAGATTCGGATAATTGCGGGTCATAGCTGCCAGCAATGTCATTAAGCATATCTGTCGTAAAAGAAATCGCACGCCCATCCATCGCAGTATGCGTGCCTAATTTCATAATCGGCATCTTTGTGAGTTTCATTTCGATAATATATTTGTGGTTAATTCAATGAAGTCAGTATGACAGGCAGGAACGCATTTGTATTTTGGACGCGTCTAGAATGTATTTGGTAGGAAAAAATATAATGAGTAAGTGATGAGATGATTTATTTGCATTTAAGGCGTTTATAAATGTTTATAAACACCTTAAAAAGTATCTAAGTAATCATTTATAGAATAAACATTAAAATAGCTTTACAAGCGTTTTATGCATTAAATGCGTTTTCAAGGTGATTACGTGCGATTTCAATTAATCGTTGTTCATTGTCAGCAGAAATACCAAGCCATGGACGAGCAGGAATTATGATACTTCGTGCATATGATGTTCCCAGTTTTAATATTTTTTTATTTTTAGGTTTTATCGTACCGCCAAATTGATGAATTGCCGCATAAGGACGGTCGGAACCAAATATCACACCATGATTATCTGCTTGATATCGTAATGTACCGCGTAGATCACCGTGTAGGGTGAGAATTTTATCTTGATTGTATTTCTTACTATCTCTATACCAATCCGCTAATGGTTGCCAAGGCGTACCGTCAGGTGCTTGCTGTTGCGTAAATCGGATACTATGGATCTCTAATAAAGTTTCCCCCATCTCACCAAACATAGCTTTTGGATTAGCTAAAGTTTGAACTGCTTTATTTAAAATAGTAGTAAGCTGTTGGGTATTGATTTCAACCTTGACGCCACTCATGTTATCTCCTATGATGCAATTAGTTCGTATCGGGTGGGCAGTCTCCGCCAAGACCTCCAATCCCACACCCGGCGAAACTCACCTGTGGCGGCGGGTGAGTTTTTTTTACTCTTCATCGCGGTAATACAGCATAATGCCTGTGCGTACTTGTTCAAGATATTCGCTATTATCCGGCGCAAAAATCGTAGTACCTTCCCAACCGTCTTTGCCAACATCAAATACTGCCAGCGCAGGTACTTCTTGTTTACCGTCATCTAGCTTAAAACGGGCAATATAACGACGACGTACAATTAATAAATTTAAATGGTGATGATGTTCTGCTCGTACCCAAATTTCATCCGGTGCTTTAAGTGCCTGTGCAAGTATTTTCAAATAAACTTCACGTCCACACTTTTTCACTTTTGTGTGACCGCTTCGTGAGGTAAATAACGTCTCACTGATCACTAAAGGCTCACCAATAATATCCTGAAAGATCACCGGATTTTCCTTTGTTGCACCAAATTCCGATAGGAACGAGTTAATATAAAATGCGTCATCCTTATCAGCCGGTAAGATTAATTTATGCGAAATCGTACGTGGTTGCGGCATTGGAATCGGCGTATCTTTACGGTGTGGATAAAACGTTACTTTGCGCGGTTGCTCATTATTATCTAGCGGTGGTAGTGTATGAGCATTAAGTCGAGAAGCACCCGGTATATGCTCAAAGCCAGGGTCAATCCCTTTTGGTACTTTAACTAAACGTGGGTTTAGACCTCGTCTACCAATCAACTTTTCTTCCCATTCAATCGCCGGTGCGTTATCCGGTTTTAACCCTAATTTATCCATATAGGCTTGACTGCGAGCAATCACAGTGCATTGACACCCCCAGGCATTAATAGGGAAATGTGTTTTCCACCATGGATCGTCATGGCGTAAAATCAGACCATCCCAGTGCATATGTTCAACTCTTGGATGGGTGACTGCATCACTGTGAACATATTCCCAATAGGGCATGGTTTCTTTTAACTCTTGCAGTTGCGCATAACGCCCAGCTTGATAGCTACTACGTAAATTCGTTTCGTAAATGATTCGACTACGCCAGTTTCTCCCACCGTTATATTGCCAACCGTGTTTTGCCACAATTTTGTCGAAGTCCTTGCGAAAATCTTCCAGTGTTTTACCATTTTCGATGAAGTCTTGGATAGATTTGGCAAAATCTTCAATAATTTCACGGCGATTTGCCCCAGCAACAACGGCAGCATAATCATGTTCTGCATTATAAATATCAGTCCATGTAGCTGTTGGTGTCGGAATTTTACGCCGATAAAATGCAATTTGTTCGTTGAATGGGACACTGCCGTAAATGATATTATCCATTTTGTTTTGCCTCACTTACCACCGCTTCACGCCCGCTTAAATGTGCCGCACTAAGTGCAATTTCCATTGCTTCGATATAACGGGCTAAATCCATTTCAGGCATTAAGGTTAATAATTCATCACGTAACTGTTCAAGAGATTCAACATTATTTGCTAATGCCCGTACTTGGCTTACCCAGTCATCAATTACTGGTGCAAGGGTATTATCTAGCTGGTTTACCATTTGTGCGGGTATATCTTGTTCATCACTTACAATATGTGCAAAATCAACCTTATTTTTGACCGCACTTTTGCTGTTCTCTGTAGAATCGGTTAAACGTTCCGCCTTTTCCCATTCACCACCGTATGAACTTTGAATTTGTTTTAAGGTCGGACGATAACCTGTTGTCTCAAATACTTTTTTGTCTCGTTCAGCTTTTTCGTTTAAATCCTCTGATTCTTCAAACATTCTGAATATACGCGGTGGCTTAGCGTTAGAAAAATTCATTTGCGTAAGCCAGGTTACCGGACCACGGTTAAAGGATTCGCAGATAACGTCAGAGTCGGCTTTAATAATGGATCCCAGCACTTTTTCCTGTAAATCATCATTGCCTAATCTACCTGGAGTACCTCCAGATGATGATGTTTGTCCTAATACGACACGCTGGATAGTCTCATTCATGGTGTCATATAAGGCTTTATAATCACCCGTTCCGCTACGTCCAGCACTGAGTAATTCAATGGGCATATCTGCTGGCACAATAATGCCGCTATCAGATTGGATTGCGTACAAGGATTCCAATAATTTATTTTGTTCTTCAATAGACGCATTTGGTTGATACCGTCCAAGTGCGGTCGGCATACCGAATTTTTCTAAAAAAATTAGCCAAAATTTTACGCCGTTACGTTTAAATTTACTTGCCCAATAAAGCCAGTGCGCAAGCCCAATACCGTAAGGCTCATCATCATGGTCAGAACCTACGCAGAATGTCCAAAAATAGGGTGTCGGACATTCGATACCTTCAGTCTGATTTTCACGTGTTAATAAACGTAATTCACCTTTGGGCGTAAAACGAAAACGACGTCGGTTACGTACTTTAATATCCGCAATATATTTTCCGTCTTCATTGATTCGATACAGTAATTCAGCGACCGCATAACCGTAGAATATGCCGTAATGCATCAGTTTACTAATACGATCAAATCCAATTTGGTTTACCCAATCACGGATAAAATCTGCCGCTGCAATATCTTGCGGTTCATCGCTAGCAGGCTCTACCACCCATTCACGAGCGACTAATGCATCTTGTCGTTGGCTGAAAGTGCGTTTGACTTCTTCATCGCTCAATACATCTTCATATAAACTTAAATCACCGCCTCCACGACCTCGTAATACGCCGTCTTCCGGTTCTGCTAATGCACCAACATAACCTTTAGTAATATCCAATCCATCACCTGTTGCCGCAATTTCACGGTTAAGCTCCGGCTTTTTATTTTTACTTTTAAACCAGTCTTTAACTGACATATTTAATATCCTCTGAAGTCATTACCACCGCGAATTGAACCAAAACCTCGCCCTGTACGAACGCGCTCAAAACTATTGTTATTGAATAATTGAGTGGTTGTTCTTGTACCTGTAGAACGAAAATTGATCTCAAAACTTTGGTCGGTACGGTAAGCATAATGCAGCAATAGATACGCAATCGCCGCATCACCATGGCGTTTGGTTTTATTTTGTCCGACAGTGCGTTTATCCGGCAGGCGTGGAATGCCTTTTACTACTTGAAAAGCACGTAAGTCTGCTAATACATCATCATTTTTTACAATATCAAAAAGCGTGTCATCTTCTAAAGCGGCTTTAAACGGGGCGGTGTGTTCGCGATACCAGCTTTCGCTTAGCATTACGCCTTCTACAATTGCGCCATAACGATCAAAAGCTTTTTCTGACAAACTTTGTCCATTGCCTCGAGCATCATTAGCGGCTTTACTAAAACGCGGTAAACGATCACCAATATAGAAATAAATCTGTTCTTGTTGCGCAAACGGTATATTAGAGAGCTCTAATAACAATACATTTTTGAGACGGAGATCAGATTGTTCCTGCCCAATAGCGATAACGGATAAGTCACCGCTACGAGCAAAGTCCATACCTAAAAAATGCCTTTGCTTTTCAGGTAGTGCCGTTAATACCGGATAAAGATTTTCATCACACCACTGTGCAATTTCTCTATTACGAATTGGTTCTGGCTGTAGGGCAAACTCATCTTTTTTCTCCAAGCAAAGTCTAGGCGTATCCGCATTCATACGGCTTTCAATTAGGGCACGTGTAAGCCAAGCACCGCCAGAGTTACGAGGAATACAATCTAATTCTTCTGCGGCTGCATCTCCGTAAGAAGCACGTATTTCAGCCACCCACTCATCTTGTGCTTGCAGTGACCAAGTACGTCCTAATCGCAGGCAAATTCGCTGATATAAACCGTCTTTAATGGCATCATCAAAAGTAATGGTATGCAAGCTGTATGGCTTCTTGCCAGCACGTACTTCATTAACTAATTCATTAAAGGGATTATCTACACCGTTATGGGTGCTGATAATATGTACTTGACCGCCCCACATGAGTAATGCCATAGCAGCTTTGAGTAATTCCGGTAGATCATCATGGAATGCTGCTTCGTCGATAATTACACGACCTTGTTTACCCCTTAAGTTTGATGGACGGGATGACAGTGCAGTAATACGCCAACCACTAGAGAATCGGATAACATAGGCAAGAATCGCTTTTTCTTCATCGCCTTCTTTAAAAATTTCTTCTGTTTCTTCAATTTCACCTGCAGCCAATCCATAAGCTTTAGCCCAATCGGCACAATCACGGATAAACTCCTGTGCCATATCTTTGTTATAACCTATGTACCAGGTATCCATACCTTTTTGAGACGCAGCAAACAGTGCAGAATCTGCAGCTTCACCCCATGACAAACCGATACGGCGAGACTTTTCGCACACTTTGACCGGGGTTAAATCTGCACACCATCGCTGTTGATAGCCAAGTAACAACATTGGTGTTTTATAGTGTTCCTGTACTTGCAATGACACAGTAGATTGCTTAAATGGAAGCATGCCTATCGCATCTTGGTTTGGCTTAGTCATTACACAATCCCTAAAATTTGTTTTCGGATTTGGT
>NZ_KB893955.1 GCF_000374285.1 Actinobacillus capsulatus DSM 19761
GCTTATACAATCCCATCACCACATTATTTAACTCAAACTCGCCGTAGGTTTCCTCAAGTTTTCCCCAAAATTCAGCGTCTGATACGGCGTTTGGATAGTACTTTTCCATTTCTGTAATAATAATTTCTTCTAGATCTGTCATGGTTTTCTCCTTTTTAATAAATATAATTAATCATTAAATAGACCAATAGCTTGATTTAACCGGTTTATTGGCATCACTTGAGAAAACCTCATTCCATAATACGAGTAAATATGAACCATGAGCCTGTTCTGTCACAATTGATGAGACATACGTCCCTATAATTTCATCAATACTATCGTGAACCTTTGTTTCTTCAAGCGAGGCATTTGTTGTCCATTGCATTAAATTGGCTAACACATCCCCCATATTACCGAATAAACGTTGTGAACTCCCTCCTGTATATTTATAAAAGCCACAGCGGTCAATTTCATAAAACGTAATTTTTGCTTGCATTATTTATTTCCTTAAGTAAATTCACTCAAATTGTCTGCCATATTTCAGCTTACATTGGGCATCAATCAATGTGGTTTTTAACAGCTAGTGCCTGAATTTGTTCCTTCCAAGAACCCAAATGTTCTATTACTACTATTGGACTATTTTCTATATCCATTTTAATTCCTTACTCAATATTCCTAATTTCTTGTTCAATATGTTGCCCTGCTTTGTTAAAAATGAGAGCTAACAAACCTGCGGCAAAGAACAATACATAGCCTAGGGGATATTTACTGCCTAAAAATAGCCCTGATAAGCACAATACAAAGCCGATAATCGTGAATATGGCGAGCTTTTGGCTTTGTTTTTGCAAAAGAGCTTTACGGCGTTGTTCTTTCTCCAACCGTTCTTGGTTATCAAAATACGCCTTAATGCCAAAAGTGCATTTCCCGTTATTGCAATATTCATTAAAACGATAGCTTTCTCCACCGCATTGAGGACAGGTTACAACGTGGGGACATGTCTTATCGATTTCCTTTTCGACTTGATGAAAGTGAGCTTCGTTGATGTTATTAAATTGCCCGATTTTATTGATGTGGAATGCCATTTAGTCTCCTTCTTTAAACGTGATACCACCTTCTAAATGTTGAATATTGTTTTGTTGTTTTACTTCGCCGATATGCATTTCGGTATGAGAGCTTGATTGTTTTTTAGTTGTATTTTCACTGCTCTGTAACAGTTTATTTACTGCAGACAATGCTTGTGCTGTTTGTTCAATAGCAGCTTTACCTTGTTCGTTACTTTGTCGGTAATCATCTAAAAGAGATATTTCATTTTCAGTAAGTGGAACTGAACGAGTACCAGAAAATAAGTATCCTATATCTACACCAATCTCAGTTAATGAGAACAAAACTTCACTTCCTGCTAAAGCTACACCACGTTCATATTTTCCCCACATTTCACGAGAAACCCTGCATTTATTGGCAATATCCGCTTGTGTTAAACCTAAACGATTTCGTTCATTTTTTAATCGAACAGCAAAAAGAGAACTATTATTCACAATTTATCCTTGACTTTGAGAACTTTAGTTCTCATAATGCTTTTAAAAGATTGGTTAAAAATTTAATCAATTATAACACAACGAGGAGAAGCAACAATGCAAGAAAAAGTTAAAACGCCAACTGAAGTAAAGGCGGAATTTAGAGCGAAAGGAGAAACTTTTGCTCACTGGGCAAAAGCCAATGGTTATGACCCAACCCATGTTTCAAGAGTGCTAAATGGCACGATTAAAGCAAGCTATGGCAAAAGCCATGAAATTGCCTTGAAACTTGGCTTAAAAGCGGCGGCTTAACGCACTTTGCTCTTTAACAATTTAACAGATCTGAAAAGCGATGCTTTTGTAAAAACATGGCGGAATTTAACCGCTTGTATAAATTGATAGGAGAAATCCCATGAAAAGATTGTTAATTAAGCTGGCAACGGGCTTTTTAAATCGTTGTGGTTATGTGGTGGAGCCAAAGGCAAAGCCAATAGAGAATGTGCCTACGTTTATTCGACAAATGCGGGGGCGATAAGATGAGCCGTGAGAAATTAAACACCACGCAACGGGCATTGCGGATTTTGAAAGCCTTAAAAGGCAGAAGCCTGACTGGGCTGACGAATAAAGAGTTATGTGAAGCGATTGGTGAAACGCCCGTAAATGTTACCCGTGCATTAGCATTACTGGAAACAGAAGGCTTTGTACAAAAGCTGGATACCGGGGCGTATGCGTTAAGTGTGCAGTGTTTGCAGATTGCAGTGACCTATTACCGTGAAATGCAGAAACAACGTGAACATATTGATTTGATTGACCAGCGTGTACAAGCAGGTAGTTGGTAAGGAGTGAATAATGAGTAATGAACATATTTTTAGTGAAGAAGCCGTAGCGGAAATGCAAAAGGTGCAAAATGCGACCGCACTTTCGGCAAAGGCGATGACGCAGGATATTGCGGAAGCTCACGAAGCAATGGGTATGATTAGAGCTTTTGGTTTTGTAAACAAACTGCTGACGGTCGGCACTTTGAAAGTAATGAGAGAAGTTAAAGAAGCTAAGAAATACAAAGGGTTAGTAACTTATATTGACGGAGAACTGACGACTGTCGGCAGTTGGGAAGAATTTTGTAGAGCTTGCGGTTTAACTCGCCAAAAAGTTGATGAAGACCTGCAAAATCTTTCTAAATTCGGCGAAGACTTCCTAGAAACCAGCCAACGCCTAGGCTTGGGCTACCGTGAAATGCGAAAACTTCGCCAGTTGCCGGAAGAAGCCCGAGCGGAGATTGTGGATGCGGATTATTCGGAAACCACCGACAAGGAAGATTTGATTGAGAAAATCGAAGATTTAACCGCTAAGCACGCCAAGGAAAAAGAGAGCCTGACGAAACAGCTGGAAAGCGTGAAAGCAAACTACGATGCACAGGCGAAAGTGATTGCCAATAAGGACGAACGTTTAAATAAGCTCGACAAGGAGCTTGCCAAGAAGACCCTACTGATTGAAACCCAAACGCCAGACCAACGTGGCGAGATGTTGCGAGAAGAAACTGCAGGGATTAGTTATAAAGCGGAAGCCATTTTACGTGGGCAGGTGTTTCAGGCTTTTGAAGCCTTACAAGCTCATCAAGAAGAACACGGTATTGACCATCGTCAGTTTATGAGTGGTGTGCTTGCCGAGTATCAGTTGATTTTATCGGAGCTTAAAGAACGCTTTAACTTAACCGATGAACCAACGGGCGATAACCTGCCTGAATGGGCAAAACCTGAATACGCTGATAAGCCTTCGGTTGAACCGAGCATAGCGGCAATTTTAGACGAAGTAAGCGATGCACAAATCGTGGAGTAAGGACGATGCAATGGCAATTTTACCGAGTGTGCTATCCCACTGGGCAAACCGTGTGGAGACGGCAAAGTTTGGCGAGACGGAGAAAGTTATTGACGAAGGCTGTAGGCAAACAGGGCTAAGCCGAGCCACTTTCTTACGCCAAATTAAACCCTACCGTCCTAAAAGCAATCGTAAAGTGCGGTCGGATAAAGGCAAACATCAGCTAGAAAAAGCTGAGCTTGATTTGATTAGTGCTGCTTGGTTGCACCTTAGACGGAAAAACGGCAAGACGATGGCAACATTAGAACGCGTATTGGATATTCTACGAGCAAATCATCGTATTAAAGCTGAATTTATCGACGAAAATACTGGTGAAGTTCGTCCTTATTCTGCTACTTCAGTGGAGCGTGCATTACGCAATGCCAATTTGCACCCTGACCAATTGTTACGCCCCGCCCCTGTGGTTCAGTTGCAAAGTAAGCACCCAAACCACGTGTGGCAAATCGATCCGTCATTGTGTGTGCTGTATTACTTAAAAGAAACAGGCAAAGGCAATGGGTTGTGCATTATGGAAGAAGGTGAGTTTTACAAAAACAAGCCTGCTAATGTAGCGAAAGTCGAGCCACAACGAGTATGGCGATATGTCATTACTGACCACACATCAGGCGTGATTTATGTGGAATATGTGTACGGCGGTGAAACGGCAGAAAACGTGAGCCAATGCTTTATTAACGCTATTCAACCAAAAGCCAATAAAGCTGAACCGTTTTTCGGTGTGCCGAAAATTTTGATGTTTGACCGAGGTACAGCAAATACCTCACAAATGTTCAGCCACTTACTGCATCAGCTTGATGTGAAAGTGGAAATCCCGAAAGCCAAAAACGCCCGAGCTAAAGGGCAAGTGGAAAAAGGCAACGATATTGTAGAGCGACAATTTGAGAGCGGCTTGCGGTTTATGAATGTATCAGGGCTTGATGAGTTAAATCAACTTGCCCATCAATGGATGCGATATTTTAACGGCAAAATGGTGCATTCACGCCACGGTCGGACACGCTATCAAATGTGGCAATTTATTCGCCCCGAGCAATTGATTATGCCTCCGAGCCGAGAAATTTGCCAAGAACTGATGATTACCGCACTTTCCGAGCGTGTAGTTAGCGACAAATTGGAAATTAGCTTTGAAAGCCGCCGTTACGATGTACGTGATGTGCCTGATGCAAAAGTGGGCGAGAAAATCACAGTGGGTAAGAATCCGTATCGCCCTGAATGTGTGCAGGTTCAATGTTTTGAGCGTGTTGTTGATGAAGACGGTTCGGAAAACCTGAAACCTTATTGGGTGGTAGTTGAGCCAGTTGAAGTCAATGAATATGGCTTCCGTGTGGACGCTGCGATGATTGGTGAAGAATATAAGGCTCATAAGAAAACCGAGTTTGAAACCCATAAAGAGCAAGCTGAACAGCTGGCTTACGGTGTAACCAATGAAGATGATTTGAAACGTGCGAAAAAGGTAAATAAACCGTTATTTAACGGCGAAATTAACCCTTACAAGCATATTGAAGAAACGAATTTGAACTGGTTTGTACCGAAAAAAGGACAAGATCATGAACTTACTACCAACGCGAGACGTGTGGAACAGAAACCTGTGAATTTGGTGGAATGTGCAAAACAGTTGAAAGAACGATTCCCTGAATGGAACGGTAAGCATTATAAAAACTTGGCAAAACATTTTTCCGAGGGCGTGCCGATAACTACGCTGGAAGATTGGTTGCAGGGCAATAAATTACCTGAAGTTTTAAACCCTGAAACGAAGATTTTACAGCTGAATGCCGCCTAATTTTGATAAATGGAGGTTCTATGTGTTAAAGCTAAAACAGGTGCTGATTGACAAGGGCGTGAGCCTGCGACAGTTGGCACAACAGATGAACGTTTCACCTGCGACGGTTTCACAGTTGATTAACCATAATCAGCGGGTGAAACAGTGGGTGGAATTTGAGAAGAATTTGGGCAGTGCGTTGCAAAGTTTGGGGATTATTGAACCGCTTGCAAGCCTGCTTGAAATGGAAGGCACTGGGGAAAGTTTGGCGACCGAGCCAGTGCCTTCCGCCCCTAAAACCACAGATGAAATTAAGGACGAGATTATGTTACTCGCAAAACAGGCTTTATTTCCAGCCACAAAGAAACATTTTGGGCTATTTCGTGATCCGTTTGCTGAAGATGTACGCAGTGCGGACGATGTTTTCAGCTCTGCCGACGTGCGTTATGTACGTGAAGCATTATTTCAAACCGCTAAACACGGTGGCTTTATGGCGGTCGTCGGTGAAAGTGGTGCTGGCAAATCCACGCTCCGCCGTGATTTGATTGATCGCATCAACCAAGAAAACGCTCCGATTACGGTGATTGAGCCGTATATCATTGCAATGGAAGACAACGACGTGAAAGGCAAAACATTGAAAGCTGCCCATATCGCCGAAGCGATTATTTCTACTCTTTCACCGCTTGAAAGCGTGAAACGTTCGCCCGAAGCACGCTTCCGCCAGTTGCACAAAGTGCTAAAAGAAAGCGTGAAAAGCGGTTACAGCAATGTGTTAATCATCGAAGAAGCACACGCTTTACCGATTCCAACGTTGAAACATTTGAAACGCTTTTTTGAGCTGGAAGATGGCTTTAAAAAACTGCTTTCTATTGTGTTGATTGGTCAGCCTGAGTTGAAAATCAAACTTTCTGAACGTAATACCGAAGTGCGTGAAGTGGTGCAACGTTGTGAAATTGTAGAACTTGCACCGCTTGATGCCGAGCTTGAGCGTTATGTGGAACATAAGCTGGAGCGAGTGGGCAAAAAGCTGAGCGATATTTTTGAAGAAGATGCGTTCTTAGCAGTTCGACAACGTTTAACTGCGGTAGGACGAAACAAAACGAGCCAAAGTTTGCTTTATCCGTTAGCTGTAGGAAATTTACTAACTGCAGCAATGAATTTAGCGGAAAGTTTAGGTATTCCAAAAGTAGACGGACAGGTGGTGATGAATGTGTAACAAAGTATTAAAAACGATTTCTCGTCGAGATAAAAATCAATTTTTGGCGTGTTGCCATGAGTTTGCAGAGCTAACCAAAGATTCGCCTGAGGCTATTGCTGCTGCCTTAGCGCAAGGCATTCAGCAATTTGAATTTATTGAAGATAAAGAGGGGAAATTGAGTATTCGAGCTGAACTTTATGATAAAGATGCAGATTTTTATCCCAATGCTAGTGAAATGAAGGAGACAGAAAATGGCTAAGAAAGCAGTGCGAATTAAGGCGGATGTTCACGAATTGAACCTGCAAACGGCTGATGATGTAGCGTTGGCGATTAAGGAAATCGGTGATTTGGAACGTGAACGGGTACGACTTTCTACCCTGCAAGCAGATGAGAAAGCGGCGATTGATGAAAAATATACGGAAAAATTGACCGCACTTAAAGACAAAGTGAAACCGTTGCAAAAGGCGGTACAGGCTTATTGTGAAAGCCGTCGTGATGAATTGACCAATGGAGGTAAACAGAAAACAGCATATTTTCCTACGGGTGAAGTGCAATGGCGAGTAAAACCACCGGCAGTTGTAGCAAAAGGGATTGAAGGTATTTTGGATAGTTTACGCAAGCTAGGGTTGTTCCGCTTTATCCGTACTAAAGAAGAACTTGACAAAGAAGCAATGTTAAAAGAGCCTGAGATTGCTCGTTCAATTTCGGGGATCTCTATTCGGGAAGGTGTGGAAGAGTTTGTAATTAAACCGAATGATGAGGAGGTGCGAAAATGATACTTGCCGCCAAAACTGAACGTCAGTTTATGTATAAAGAAAAAGCGGAAGCTGCAGCACGCTGTGAGCAGTTAGGTAATTATCAACAAGCCTATAATTTGTGGTGTGAAGCAATGAAATTAGCGACAACTGAAAAACAAAAGCAATGGTGTAGCACTAGAGCAAATTATTGTCATACTTGGCAAGGCAAGAGGGAGCGTGTGAGATGATTGATTCATTAGAACAATTAAAAATGCAATTACAGCAGGCAGTTCGTCAGCTTCAGCAAGCAGAAAAAGCTATTGATGAAAATGAGCTACCTTTAGCACAATGCTATGTATTTACTGTCAAGAACCTGATTATGAATTAGGCTTGAAAATGACTTAATAAAAAACCGCCTTCGGGCGGTTTTGTTGTATTTGGAGAATAAAAATGAAAGTGAAATGTAGTGCCTGTGGTGCGGTACATTCGTTAGATGCGTTAGTGGCAAATCAGGCAGCAAGCGATGCACTTAATGCAGCGTTAATGGTAAATGGTGAACTTGGCAAGGCGTTGATTGGCTATTTAGGGTTATTTCGCCCAGCTAAAAAATCGCTGACCTTTGATCGTGTAGCAACGATCTTACATGAGCTTACACCAATGATTACTGCTGGCAAAATTCAACGTGATGGGCGTGATTTTCCTGCACCCGTAGAGAGTTGGATTTATGCCATTAATCAGATGTTGGCAAGTCGGCAGACGTTGAAGTTGCCGATGAAATCCCACGGTTATTTGTTGGAGATTATTGCAAGTTTCAAACCTGCCAATACTACGGTGGTTTTGCATAATTCTGAGCAAAATCGACCGCTTGTGAGTTCAAAAACAGTGAATGCAGTGAATAAGGTGGCAGAATGGATCAACAATGGTTGAAAGCAACATTGGGTAAAGGAGTTGCAATGTTGCTGATATTACGTTTAAAAAACTCTCCTCCCGAAGATTCAATTAGTGCAACTTTAGAAACGTGGTTACGTGTGCTTACTTATAAAAAGCACTATGAGCAAGAACTCGACCAATGGCGATTTGAAGAGGCATTTATGTATTTAGCACAAACTTGTGATTGGTTTCCTAATCCCAAACAGTTACTTGATGCAATGCCTAAACGCAAGATTAAAGAACTACCGCCACCACCGCCAAAAACAGTGGAACAGGAAGAAGCTGAAAGGCTAAAGGCATTGAGCAATTTACAGAAAATTAAAGCAATGTTAAGGGGATGTTATGCGAAATAAACTGTTGCAGTTAGTGCATATTGGAAAAACACAGTTGGGAATGGATGATGAAACTTATCGGAGCCTACTTTCTCAACAATTCTACCAAAATTCTGCAAAAAATATAAGCTATTCAGATCTGATTAAATTAGTAAAATTATTGCAGACAAAAGGGGCTAAAATTCAGCTGCCGAGAAGTAAATCATCTCTCTCGCCTATTCAACGTAAGCTGTGGGCAGTATGGAAACAGATGCACGCTGATAGCGTGATTGATGATGGCTCTTCTCATGGACTGAATAGCTTTGTGAAGCGGTCATTAAATGGTGATATGCAGTGGAATGAGCTGACAAATTCACAAGCCACTTTGATTTTAGAAAATTTGAAACAATGGCAAAAACGAGTAGGTAAATAAAATGAATATCGCCAAATTTGACAATGGTATTCTTTAAGTTAAAGGCTCTAAGTTATTGGCAGATTTGGCGAACCATATCTCTAATATTATTGGTTTATATAAATTAGGAAAAACAAGATGATCACTCAAATGGAAATAGCACGACATGAGCTTTTGCGCGACATTGAAGATAACGTGAGTGCACTATGCAAAAATTACAACCTTGATACAGAAATTTGCGAACAAATTTCAACAAGTGTTGCTGACTTCTTAGCTGAACATTATGCTGGCCAAGTCATTTCTTTTCCTAAAGATTTTTATTATAAAATTGCTCAACGAGATTTAGATATTTATAATGATTTTACTGGTAATAATTGGTTCTTTTTAGTTAAAAAGTATGGCATGACTGAATCAGGCATTCGTAAAGTTATTAATCGTGTACGAAAACGTATAATGAAACATCAGCAACCAGATTTGTTTTGTGAATAAAAAAACAGCTTCACTATTCTAAAATGAAGCTGTTTTACTAAATTTACTTTCTAATTTCCTTTTTCATATTTTGTAATAGCCTTTCACTTTTCTTGTCCCACTACTACACGTTGCTACCCACCAAGTCCCATTTATCTCAATTAGATTATATTATTTATATTACTTAGTTTTAAAGAGTTTAGTAAATTTATTCTTTCTCATCATTTCTTATATCTCCCCAAATGCGAATTTTCTTTAATTTTATCCATAATTTCCTCAACATAACTATGACGATAAATATCAGGAAAGATTTTCGGCTTAAATGTATCCAGTGCAGCCCATTCATATTCCCGCATTGCCGAATGCGATATAAAGTAATAGCGTTTTTTATCGTTTTTATCAGTCACACTTTGATCAAAGAAAAAGAATTGTTTTTCATATCTTTCTTCAATAAACGGATCCCGCCACTCTTTTTGTTCAGCTTCAAATAATGGTTCATCATCACCCCCAACCGTTAATCTCTCCCCCTGATGCCCCAAAGCAGGACGCACCGCCGTATCATATACCCGCCAATCATCAAATAATGCCCCCATTAACACATCTATAATATGTTCAAAATAAGCATCGCCCCTTTTAAAGCGACGAAAATGACTCCACGGTTTTAAATAGATTAAGGGGGCGTCTAAACTATTTGCCGTTCTTTCGGCTTCTTCCTCCAATGCAGC
>NZ_KB893956.1 GCF_000374285.1 Actinobacillus capsulatus DSM 19761
CAATACCAAAATGAAGGGAGGCACTTTCCGCAGAAAATTGTCCTTTTTTGACCGCTTGTATGACGGTTAATTTGAATTCAGAAGAGTATTTTTGCTTCTTACCTATTACCGCTAACCCATTGATTCCGTTATGATGAAATTGAGCAATCCACCGAGTTAAGGTTTTCTTGGGTAATTGAAAATGTCGTTGAGTGAATAAACGATTTTTATCGTTTTGAAGATAAAACTCGATGACTTGTTGTTTGAATAGTGAGTTATATTTGGTCATAAAAAATCTGCACCTTAATCCGTTGGATGGTTAGTCCAACTTTTGGGGGGCAGATCAGAAGGTGGCTTTCTTTTTTATATGTTACGCTGTTGTTTGAGTGATAACCGGCGATTGCGAACGTGTCACGCCAGCCATATCAGTAAGTTCATCCATACGGTTAATTGTAATATATTTACCTTGTACAGTGATCATACCGCTTTTTTGGAAACGACCTAATAAACGGCTGATGGTTTCAATGGTTAAACCTAAGTAGTTACCGATATCGCCGCGGGTCATTGTTAAACGGAATTCACGTGCCGAGAAACCACGGGCAGAGTAGCGCTGAGACAGATTATGCAAGAACGCGGCTAATTTTTCTTCCGCACTCATTTTTGAAAGTAAAAGAATCATTTCTTGATCACTTTTAATTTCATTACTCATTAAGCGCATAATTTGATGCCGAATTTTAGGCATTTTACCCGCAAGGTCATCCAAAATGTCAAATGGAATTTCGCAAATCATTGACGTTTCAAGCGCTTGTGCGAAACCAACATGTTTCATATTAGTAATCGCATCAAAACCGACTAAATCACCTGGCAAATGAAATGCTGTAATTTGTTCTTCACCGCTCTCGCTGATGGTATAACTTTTGATTGTACCTGAACGAATTGCATAAATAGAGCGAAGTTCATCGCCGGATTGGAAAATAATCTGAGATTTTTGAACAGGTTTTTTTCGCTCAATAATATTATCAAGCTGAGTTAATTCATGTTCGTTCAGTGTGAATGGTAAACAGAGCTGACTAATGCTGCAATTTTGGCAATGAATAGTACAAGCTGTACGATTCGTATTTTTTACGTCAGAAATGATTTTCATAAGACTTACTGTATTGTAAAGTAGGCAAAAGTTTGATTTGGCGCAAATATTATCACTAATTATTGTTAGAATAAAGATATATCAGAATTAATTTAAGTGAAAAAGTTATTTTCAATACAGTTTTTATTTTGAAGAAAACTGACTCTATTATTTGAAATATTTTTTCAAAAATGAGATCTAGTTCAAACTTTAATTGGAAAGAGTATGCTAGTATTTGAACCAAAGATAAGATTTCGACAGGCAAATAAGGAGTCTATTATGTACAAACATATTTTAGTCGCAGTTGATCTTTCTGAAGAGAGTCTCATTTTACTCCGTAAAGGTGCGAATCTTGCTGAAAAATGTGGCGCGAAGCTCTCGCTTATCCACGTTGATGTCAATTTTTCAGACCTCTATACAGGTTTAATCGACATTAATATGTCTTCTGTACAAGATAGTGTCATGCAAGAAACAACTAAAGCACTCAATGAACTTTCTACCAAAATTTCATACCCAGTGTCAGAATGCTTAAACGGCACAGGCGATTTCAGCCAAGTGTTGGAAGAAGCGGTTGAAAAACATCAGATTGATTTATTAATTACCGGGCATCACCAAGATTTCTGGAGTAAATTTATGTCTTCAACTCGTCAAGTAATGAATAATGTGAGCGTTGATATGCTCGTTGTTCCATTAGCTGACGAATAAGCTTGTATAAGACGGTTTTATGACCTGACCACTTGAGAACATCTTTGTTTTCAAGTGGTCTTTTTGATGCATTATATTAAAAATAACTTAAAAAGTTTTTTACTTGCCAATTAGCAAAGAAAAGAAAAACGTGTAGAATAGTAAGGCTTACAACTAACATTATTATTTGTTATATATTTTTAGAGTGCTATTTAAATGAAAACAACTTCAGAAATTAGACAATCCTTCTTGGATTTCTTCCATAGTAAAGGACATACCGTTGTACCAAGCAGTTCTTTGGTACCAGAGAATGACCCTACCTTATTATTTACTAATGCAGGGATGAACCAATTTAAAGATGTTTTTCTCGGCTTAGAAAAACGACCTTATACTCGAGCAACTACCGCGCAACGCTGCGTTCGTGCCGGTGGTAAACATAATGACTTAGAAAATGTAGGCTATACGGCACGCCATCATACTTTCTTTGAAATGATGGGCAACTTCAGTTTTGGTGATTACTTTAAACAAGATGCAATTCAATTCGGTTGGGAATATTTAACTTCTCCGCAATGGCTTGGGCTTCCGAAAGAAAAATTATATGTAACGGTTTATGAAACGGATGATGAAGCTTATGACATTTGGAATAAAATTGTAGGTGTGCCAACCGATCATATTATTCGTATCGGTGATAACAAAGGCGCACCTTATGCTTCGGATAACTTTTGGGCAATGGGCGATACTGGTCCGTGTGGTCCTTGCACTGAAATCTTTTATGATCACGGCGATACTTTCTGGGGTGGTTTACCGGGAACGCCAGAAGAAGATGGTGACCGGTATATCGAAGTATGGAATATCGTATTCATGCAATTTAACCGTCAAGCAGACGGTACAATGGAAAAGTTACCGAGACCGTCTGTAGATACGGGTATGGGTTTAGAGCGTATGACGGCAGTAATGCAACATGTAAACTCAAATTATGAAACGGATATTTTCCAAACATTGATTAAAGAAGTTGCTGGTTTATTGAATGTAACCGATTTAGACAATAAATCTTTACGTGTGGTGGCAGACCATATTCGTGCGTGTTCATACTTAATTGCGGATGGGGTAGTTCCATCAAATGAAGGTCGTGGCTATGTGTTACGCCGTATTATTCGTCGTGCGGTACGCCATGGTAACTTTTTAGGTGCAAAAGAAGCGTTTTTCTATAAATTAGTGCCTACACTTGCAGTCGTAATGGGTTATGCAGGTGAAATCTTAATGCAAAAACAAGCTCATATTCAGAAAACATTAAAAGCGGAAGAAGAGCAGTTTGCACGCACACTTGAGCGTGGTTTAGCATTGTTAGAAGATGCATTGACAAAAGTAGATAATAATACGCTTTCAGGTGAAGTTGCATTTAAACTTTATGATACTTACGGCTTCCCATTAGATTTAACTGCCGATGTATGTCGTGAACGTAATATTACGATTGATGAAGCAGGCTTTGAAGCAGAAATGAGCGCACAGCGTGAGCGTGCTAAAGCAAGCAGTAACTTTGGTACCGACTATAACAACGTGATCAAAGTGGATGGACAAACAGACTTTATCGGTTACGATAATTTAGAAGCTCAAGCGACAGTTGTTGGTTTATTCAGTAATGGTAAAGCGGTTGATGTGATTCAATCTGGCGAGTCAGCTGTGATCATTCTTGATCAAACTCCATTCTATGCAGAAATGGGCGGACAAGTTGGTGATAGCGGTTTAATTTCTACAGAAATTTGCGAATTTACTGTAAGTGATACTCAAAAATATGGTCAAGTTTTTGGACATATCGGTCAATTAACATCAGGTAATTTGACTATTGGTGATAAAGTTACTGCACATGTGGAAGCAAACCGTCGTCAGGTAATCACAGTAAATCATAGTGCAACACACTTATTACATTCAGCACTGCGTGAAGTATTAGGTGATCATGTAGCACAAAAAGGTTCATTGGTGTCCGAAGATGCATTGCGTTTTGACTTTTCTCAACCAGAAGCCATTACAAAAACGCAGTTAGAAGAAATTGAACGTATCGTAAACCGTAAGATTCGCGAGAATATCCAAGTAGTTATTGAAACAATGGATATTGAGTCTGCGAAGCAAAAAGGTGCGATGGCGTTATTCGGTGAGAAATATGGTGATGTAGTCCGAGTTGTCGGCATGACTGAGTTTTCAATTGAACTTTGTGGAGGTACTCACGTCCAACGCACGGGTGAGATTGGTTTATTCAAACTAGTTTCTGAAGGTGCTGTTGCTGCAGGCGTAAGGCGTGTAGAAGCCGTAACTGGTGAAAAAGCAATGAATTGGTTACATAATCAGCAAAGGATTATTCAGCAAAGTGCTGAATTATTAAAAGCGGATAGTAACTCATTAGTTGAAAAAATTCAGCAGCTTCAAGATAAGGCTAAGCGTACAGAAAAAGAGCTTCAGCAGCTTAAAGATAAATTTGCTGCACAAGCCGGTTCTGAATTAGCAAAACAAGCTAGTCAAATTAACGGTGTAAATGTCATTGTTCAGAAACTTGAAGGTGTAGAAACTAAATCATTACGTACTATGGTTGATGATCTTAAAAATCAATTTGAAAATGCCATTATCGTTTTTGGTAGCGTAGCAGATGATAAAGTGAACCTAATTGTTGGTGTTACGCAGGAACTTTCAAGCAAAGTTAATGCTGGTGAACTGGTAGGTGCTATGGCACAACAGGTTGGTGGTAAAGGTGGTGGGCGAGCTGATATGGCGATGGCTGGCGGTTCAGAACCACAACATCTTGATTCAGCACTCAAATTTGCGCAAGAGTGGATTCAAGTGAAACTTTAATAATTTAAAAGAGGCAATGCTGAGGGATAAGCTTTGCCATAAAAGTTCTATGTGAGTGTAATAGAACTTTTAACCGAGGAGATTAACTATGCTTATACTAACTCGTAAAATTGGGGAAAGTTTACTAATAGGAGACAACGTTGAGATAACTGTACTCAGTGTTCGAGGTAATCAGGTAAAATTGGGTGTAAACGCACCAAAAGAAATCTCAGTTCACCGTGAAGAGATTTATCACAGAATTAAAGCATTGGCAGATGATGCCGCTGATGAAAAGCACAGTAATCAACGGATTACTTGATTCAGGTGTAAACGTTATTATTTAGGTATGATGGGGACGGAAGTTGCAAACGGATGGTAGTATTCAAACCACTGCGAGCCATAATCCAATGGATTACAACAGGATGAAACTTATGTGCAAGGGTTCGCACCCAATTAGCGCTGATACAGGCTTAGCGGATATTCAACGTTTAGCGGAAGAAAACAATTTTCCAGCTGTTACACAACCGCGGCACATATACACAGAAAAGCATTCAGGGAGAATATGTAGAACATTTACTCTATTGACATAAATAAACTCACACCGAAAAAACGTGTTATTAATTCTGAGAATGGTGCGGCAGGTCATATTATTGACGCAATTGAGGCACAATTCAAAACGAAAGCAGTACCGGTTGAGTTTGTTAAAGTCCAAGATGGTAAGGTAATTACGTTAGACGGCTTAAGTGTGGAAGTATGTAATTGGCGTTTTAATTTACGCAGTTCAAATACAGAACCTGTAATTCGTTTAAATTTAGAAACAAGAGAGGCGATAAGCAGCTAATGCAGGAAAAAACGGATGAAATTCTTGCTTTACTTCGTCAATAATTGTTAGAATTTAAACAGAGTTAGACCGCTTACAATTAATGTAAGCGGTTTTTTATCAATGCGCATAAATGCGTGTTATTTCTTGATGCAATAGCATCTATTTATAAGGATTATATAATGAAAGTGATTATTCCTGTAGCGGGTCTTGGTACTCGTATGCTTCCGGCGACTAAAGCAATTCCAAAGGAAATGTTAACAATTGCAGATAAGCCATTAATTCAATATATTGTTAATGAGTGTGTGGCGGCAGGTATTAAAGAAATTGTGTTGGTAACTCATTCATCAAAAAATGCTATCGAAAACCATTTTGATACGTCTTTTGAGCTTGAAACAATGCTTGAAAAACGTGTAAAACGTCAATTGCTCGATGAAGTGCGTTCAATCGTGCCAAAAGATGTGACATTAATGCACGTGCGCCAAGGTCAAGCAAAAGGTTTAGGTCACGCAGTATTATGTGGTAGAGCAGTGGTTGGTAATGAGCCGTTTGCCGTTGTGCTTCCTGACGTAATTTTAGCGGACTTCGCAGCAAATCAAAAAACTGAAAACCTTGCGGCAATGATCAAACGTTTCAATGAAACTAAACATAGCCAAATCATGGTGGCTCCGGTGCCAAAAGAAGATGTTAGCAGCTATGGTGTAGCGGATTGCGCAGGTGTAGATATTCCGGCAGGTGAAACTGCGAAAATCGTAAAAATGGTTGAGAAACCAAGTGTTGAAGAAGCGCCGTCTAACTTAGCAGTTGTTGGTCGTTATGTATTCTCTGAAAACATTTGGGATCTACTTGAAAAAACACCAGTAGGTGTAGGCGATGAAATTCAATTAACAGATGCAATTGATATGTTAATTGAGCAAGAAACTGTGGAGGCATTCCATATGACAGGCCGTACCTTCGACTGTGGTGATAAATTAGGTTATATGCAAGCATTTACTGAGTATAGCTTACGCCATGATAAGTTTGGTAATGAGTTTAAAGATTTTATTAAACAGTTAGCTAAAACATTATAATTCATAAATAAAGGCGCTCTTATTGCGCCTTTCCTTTCGTATTAGTCCCTAAACATAATTATTTAAATTGTATTTGCTCTTCAAGATCCTCAATTGCTTTTAAACACTTCATTTTACGGTATTCTGTTTCTTGTATTTGCCTTTCTAACAAAGTTTTGTCAGCTTGCGAAGCATTGTAGCTTTTTTCAACTAACCAGCTAATTTTCTCATTTAACGCTCTTAGTGCTTTTCGATACTCATTCAATCGGCGAGTGGGAGCAAGAGTATGAATGTTTTTGGGAAAGCGGAACGAAGACTGAAAGAGTAGAGTTTCATTACTTTGTTTTAATTTTATAGTTTGAACTGCTTGATTAAGCGCTTCACATTGCTGAAAAAGTTTAGCCGCATAAGCATTAGCATAATCTTCAGAAGATTGCTTATTTAATTTATTTGCTGTTTGCATTATTTCTTGAACAAAAAATGATACTTTTTGTTTTGGAGTAGAAAATATATTCTCAGAAATAATCACCTCATGCTCATAAAAAGGTAAAAACGTATCTAATTGTTTTTGCACTAAAGTTGGGAAATTTTTAATCATATCAAATGTAATTTAAGTATAATTTTGAGTATTATAAATTGATTTTTAATGATTGTAACCGTTTGCGTTTGTATGAAAATTCTTCTAAAGAATAAGAATTTTCTGGATTTGTGAGCTTTATCACAAAAAAAACACTTTTTTTGTAAATTTAACAAATATCAAAATTATTCAAAAAAGTTCTTATATATCAATATGTTAAGATGTTGTGAAATTTGGAGTATTTTATCTTTTTTTAAGCAAGTTTCATTTTAATTTGTAAATAATTGGTGTAACTTGTTGTTTTATAATGAGTTTTATATTGATTGCATTTGGAGTGTGACCCTATTGACAGGCTATGTTGATTTTGCCATTATTCACCCGTAATTACATTTACTGAAGAATTCTTACACGGTAGATGTTAGTTTTGGAAAATTACTCTTACACCTTATCGAGAGTAATTTTAAATAAACTTAAAATTAAAAATTAAGGTGAACATTATGAAAAAAACTCTAGTTGCATTAGCAGTAACAGCATTAGCTGCATCAGCTCAAGCGGTAACCGTTTATGATGCAGAAGGTACTAAGGTACAAGTTGATGGTTCTATCCGTTTAATTATGGAAGAAGCAGGTAAAACAGTTAAAGATGCTAACGGTAACAAAACTAGCAAAACTAAATCAAATTTACGTAATGCGGGTAGCCGTATGGGAGTACGTGTAAATCACGAATTAGGTGACGGTTTCTTTGCGTTAGGTCGTGTTGAATTCCGTTTTGATGGTCACAATTCTGGTCGTGATAAATTTGGTGATATCTATGCAAAACGTGCATATGCAGGTTTAGGTAAAAAAGAATTAGGTGAAGTAACATTCGGTCGCCAATTAACGATTGCTGATGATTATGGTCAAACAGATGATTATGAATACGGTATTGTACCATCATATATTAGAACTGCTGGTAACTCAGTAGTTCGTTATGCCTATAAAGGCATTGAAGGTTTGCAATTAGGTGCAAACTATAACTTTGCACAAAAACAAGATGAAAAAGGCGAACTTTTAGATTCCGCTATCAAAAATGCTTTTGGTGTAGGTGCAGTATATGAAACTCAATTAGGTGGTAATACATTTAATATTGAGGGTGGTTACGGCCGTACTAACTATGAAACAGCTCAAAATTACAAACACTATCAAGATGGTTATGAAATCGCATTAGGCTATACTATTGGCGATTTAAAATTAGTAGGTGATTTTGGTTATAAATATGAGAAAAATGCTGATGAGCGAACAAAAGCATTCTTTGTAGCACCAGGTTTCCAATATCAAGTAATTCCAGCTTCACGTATCTATGGTAACTACTTATATGAACGTGCAGAAACTACGGTAGTTAAAGCTAATTCTGCAAAAGAGAAAGCTCATGGTTTCTTATTAGGCGTTGACTATAAATTCCACAAACAAGTTGTAGCGTTTGTTGAAGGTAAATATGTTCAAACTAAAGACTACGATGCGGTAGGTAATGGTTACAGTTATAACGGTAAAGTAACTGATAAAGCTATCGGTGTAGGTATGCGTGTTTACTGGTAATATCTTTACCAACGCTTAACTAAATAAGCTTATAAAACCCCAATGGTGTGAAAACTGTTGGGGTTTTGTTTTTATGGTTTAATTTTGGTTGAATAAAGAGAAAAAAGTCGTACAAGTTAATATTCCTAAGAGCGTAAATAATTTTCTATTTAACATAATCTACATTATGCGAAGTAAAGTGATTGTAACCAATTGATTTATAAGGATTTATTCCACAGGAACAAGGATAATATCGCCAACTTGTAAATCAAAATAG
>NZ_KB893957.1 GCF_000374285.1 Actinobacillus capsulatus DSM 19761
CAAGTTTATAGTGGTAAGAGCCGATGTAGTGAACTACCGAATATTCCGTTTAGAAATCAGATTAAAGCGGCTATTCGTGCTGCATTGGAGGAAGAAGCCGAAAGAACGGCAAATAGTTTAGACGCCCCCTTAATCTATTTAAAACCGTGGAGTCATTTTCGTCGCTTTAAAAGGGGCGATGCTTATTTTGAACATATTATAGATGTGTTAATGGGGGCATTATTTGATGATTGGCGGGTATATGATACGGCGGTGCGTCCTGCGTTGGGACATCAAGGGGAAAGATTGACTGTTTCGGGAGTTAAGAAAAAAGGGAAAGAAGATGTGCCATTATCTAACAAAGAAAAAATAGAGTTCGAGGATGCTTTTATTAAGAGCTTAAAAGATAAAAAATTCTTTTTCTTTGATCAAAGTAAATATTTCACAACGCATTCGGCGATGAGGGAGTTTGAGTTTAAGATATTTGATAAACAAGAGCCTAAAGTATTTCCTCGAATTTATAGAGAAAGTTATATGAATGAAATTATGAAGCGAATTCAAGAAAATTCGAATTTTGGGAGATATAAAAATGATAAAAAGAAATAAAACACTTCAAATAATCGTTATTCTTTTTTTATCCGTTTTAGGTGTCGTGTTTTATCAATATAACAGAACAGATCCGATAATTTCTCTCTCCGTTTCAACGGATGGTCGTTACGTTATTAGTGCTCATGCTCCACGAAAATCGGATCTCTATTTTCCTAAAGGACAATTAACGTTATGGGATATTGAAAAAAGGGAAAAGAAAATATTGGCTGATCATGCCAATGCTTATAGTGCGAGTTTTATTCCTGATAGCCATGAATTTATGTGGCAGGATGATAAAAAAGTAGTGCATATTCAAAATGTTGATGGTCAGGAACTTGAAAAGTTTAATCACTTTTGGGTAGCTGGGCATCTTATGAGTGCGGATAAATCTTTTTATTTATCCACCAATGAATATGGCGAGTTGTATAAAGGTTACGGTGAAAAGCTAATTCCTATATATACGGATGCTATTAGTATTCTTCCTTTAACGCTTTCAATGACAAAGGATTATTTTTTGTTAAGTGGGAATGCTGGTTTGCCAGAGAATAAACCCGTAGCGGAAACTGATTTAACCACAAATCCGATTAACCCTAGCGAGAGTAAGAAAAGTAGTTATGATGGTGTAACTTTATGGGACAGACATACCTTAAAACCCGTAGCCAGATTATGGGGGAATGTGGGAAAAACCACAGGCTTAATCAGCCCTGACGGGAAGTGGGTGGTAACGGGGGATGAAAATTCAGGCTATTATATGTGGGAAATAAAAAATTTACATAATCGTCTGAAATTAGCCATTCCGGGCAGTGGTATTTATGTAAAAGAAAAGCATGATTATGATACCAGTAAATTACTTCCGATACCGCCAAATATAGACAATAGAGGGATAACAGCAGGTGGAGTTGCTTATGCTTTTTTAAGTGAAAAAGATTTTATCGGGCTGGGAAAAAGTGAAAATGAAGATGGTGACGGTTATGAATTCGCCGCTCTTTATACCGTCGGCGATCCTTGGATCAAAGCCTATGTAGAAATCGGCAACGACCCAAGTATTTCTACTAATTACTACGAACGCAACCTAAGCGTTTCTTCCGCTCCGAAAGCCCACATTTTAGTGACGGGACAAGCCACCGGCGGCGGGATTAACGTGTATAAATATCACCCCGATAAAATGGAATTAGAAAAAATCTGGGTAGCGGATTAAGTGAAAAGAGCGGTGGAAATAGTGATTATTTTCACCGTTTTTTGTTATGCTTTTTACAAGCGGTCAGATTAGCCCAATTTTTTGCAAAATACCGAAGCGGAAATGTATGCCAACGAAGCGGGGCGAGAGCTGGCAAAATTTTTGCAGACCTTACATAAAGAAACCAAAATTAACATTATCACCCACTCCCTTGGTGCACGAGTGGCGTTAAGTGCCTTGAATATTTTGGGCGATTTTGATGGTAAATATGCGAACTGGATTGATAACCTGATTATGTTAGAAGCAGCAGTGGCGGATAATGCCATTACAGGAAACTACACCCGAGAGAAAAATCCGCTAGCGATGGAGCTGTTTCCTTTTGCGCATAAAGCAGTGAAATCCATTCGGATTATGTATTCGCAGGAATTCGCAGGAAGATGGGGTGTTAGGTGCCGATAACCGAGCTTTAGATTTAGATGACGGTATTTCGGATGTCACCCGAGGGACTTATCCGTTAAAATATAGTGTGTTAGCCAATAGAAACAATGCCATTGCAGATTATTATCCTTATGCTAACCACCCCAATAGCAGCGTGCCTCAGCAAAAAGTGGCAGCGCAAATGCACAATGCCATTCAATTGCAGTGCTGGGATAATATGGGGCAGAATAATACGGAATTAGCCAAATTATGCGATTATATGAAGTCGCAACCGCTATTTCATCGTCCGGTAATTGAGAGTAAGGTGAGAACACTCGTTGAGCAGGAAATTGAGCAGGTGAATGCTAATTGGACAACCGAACTTAATATCCTGCGCCCGTGGAGCCATTTTCGTCGTTTTGAGAAAGGGGCGGATTATACTGAGCATATCATTGATGTGTTAACGAAGATGATATTTAAAGCGGATTGGAAACTATCACCGAAGGAGTTGGAAATTCGTCCTGCGTTGGGGTATGTGGGGGAGAAATTTACGGCTCCACGCCCAGAGCAAGATATTGATAAAAATTTAGCTAAAAAATATCCAGTAGATACATTCATTAAAGCACTTTATGACAAACAATTTTTCTACCACAACCAAAGTGAATATTTCACTACCCATTCCGCCATCAAGGAGCTAGATTGGGAGGAAATGTTGCGGACGGAGGCAGAGCGGGAAACCTTACCCGAAACTCGTTTTTCTCGACTTTACCGAGAAACTTACAAAGAGCAAATAATGGATAAATATTTAGAAGGTAAATTTGGGAGATTTAAATGAATAAACGATGGCTATTTTTTCTCGTAGCAACAGCTGCATGCGCATTATTTTTTGTGTTTTATCAACCGACTGACCCAGCGTTATCCGTGAGCGTTTCAACAGATGGGCGTTATGTGGTTAGTGGGCACGCTGATAGAAATGCCCACCCTTCCAAGCCAATTGGGCAAATAGTATTGTGGGATATAGAAAAGAAAACCAAGCAGATTATCTCCAAAAAAGCCAATGCGTTTAGTGCGATGTTTATTCCCGATAGCCATGAATTTATGTGGCAAGATGATAAGAACATAATCTATATGCAAAATACGGAAGGGCAAAGCCTTAAGCATTTTCAACATCCTTTTGTACTTCAAAATCATAGAATGACAGCAGATAAGTCTTTTTATCTTTCTGCTAATATGTACAATGACTTGTACTTAGGTTACGAAGAGGATATTAAACCTGTTTATACAGACGGTTCTGTCACTAGCAAACCAGTGGACTTGACGATAGTAGGTGATTATTTTTTATCTGTTACGCCAACTTGCCACGGTTCAAATGACCCGGTAGCAGAAACGAACTTAACGGCAAACCCCGTAAATCTAAGTAGCCGCAAAAAAAGCAGCTATGACGGCGTAACCTTATGGGACGACAAACACACCTTAAAGCCTGTGGCTAAATTGATAGGCAACTGTGGTGCCACAAATGGCTTAATCAGCCCGGATGGGAAATGGGTGATTACGGGGGGAGAAAATGGAGCTCATTATATGTGGGAAATAGATAATCCAAATAATCGACAGGCATTATCAATGCCTAATAATTGGGGGCTTTATACTGGAGAAGAATTGAAAAACGATAAAAGTACTCCGTTACCTGAGAAATTAAAAGAAAGACCTATCAGTGTAGGCACAGTTGCTCACGCTTTTTTAAGTGAAAAAGATTTCATTGGACTTGGTCGAAGTGGTGGAAAAAATGGTAAAGGGTTTGAATTCGTAGCACTTTATGCCGCAGGCGAACCTTGGATTAAGGCTTATGTAGAAATTGGAAACGACCCGAATATTTCCACCAATTATTTCCAGCGCAACCTCAGTGTTTCCTCTTCCCCGACAGCGCATATTCTAGTGACAGGACAAGCCACAGGTGGTGGAATTAACGTGTATAAATACCACCCCGATAAAATGGAGTTAGAAAAAATTTGGGTGGCGGATTAGTGAAAAGTGCGGTTAAAAAGCAGTTAGATTTTGACCGCACTTTTTAGCGTTTTTATACCTGACAAGCGGTTAAATTTGAGAAATTTTTTGCAAACATTAAATTATAGTCGAATAAGGTTATTCCTTGAGTAAACTGGTCTTGTGTTTAATAAGAGGATCGTGATCATAAAAGTCTGAAGTTTCTTTTTTTGTTTATGCTAAATGAAATTAAACGGAAGGACATAATCTGCACTCCAAACCTCAAATTAGCCTTTTAGGTTTTGGAGTGCAGTTCGAACACTGGCAATTCAGGTTATTCAATGTTAACTTGATATTCGCCGTCTTCAAAGTTAAGTATGATGGTTGATATCTTCTCACCACTGGCGATACGTTGAAGTAGTGCTAATGAAAGCGGCGGTAAAAGTTGTCCTTCAAGAATCGCATCTACTAAACGCGCACCATTTGCATCGGCTTCACATTGCTGTTCAATATGTTCAAGGATATTCGGCGCAATACTGAATGTTGCTTTATAGCGTTCGGATACTAATTTTTCTAGTTTTGCTAGTTTTGCTTTCACAATGCGCTGCATTACATCAGTACTTAAATAGTGATACTGCACAATTTGCATACGGGCAAGCAATGCTGGCTTGAAGAAAGCGAGCAGTGAACGACGCAACTCTTCATCAGTTTTCACGGCGAAGCGATCATTAGCCGCATCAAAGCCACAGTTTGAAGTGAGCATAAAAAGAATGTTTTTACAATCAATCAAACGTCCTTCTCCATCGGCGAGTTCACCTTTATCAAAGGCTTGATAGAATAAGTTCAACACATCTGGATGGGCTTTTTCGACTTCATCTAATAGCACAATAGAATAAGGTTTTTGACGAATAGCTTCAGTGAGTAATCCCCCTTCACCATAGCCTACATAACCTGGTGGTGAGCCGATTAAACGCGACACAGTGTGTTTTTCTTGATATTCGGACATATTGATGGTGGTAAGGAATTGTTTTCCACCAAAAATGTGTTCGGCAATTTGAATGGCGGTTTCGGTTTTTCCCACACCGCTAGGTCCTACAAGCAATAATGCACCAAGCGGTGTGCCCGCACGGCGTAAATCTGCCATAGCGGTGAGCAGGTTTTTGTGAATTTGCTCAATGGCTTGGGATTGTCCCTTAATGTTATCGTTGAGAATTTCAGGGAGTTCGGTCAGTTTAGTGAGTTCATCGCCTGTCATACTATTTACAGGAATCCCCGTTAAATCAGCGATGATTGCTGTAATTTGTTTACTGCCCACTTCCGCATGAATTAAACACTCTTCCGGTTTAATTGCTTCGTATTCTGCTTTTTTCGCTTGTAATTGGGTAATCCATTTCTGGCGTTCTTCTTCCGCGTATTCAGCCTCGTTGTCAGACAGTTTTTCACGTAAAGCTAAGATTTCATCCACTAAAGTTTTTTGTGCATTAAATCGTGTAGAAAGCGCAGTTTTTTCTGTCTCGCATTCCGCCAGTTGATTTTCTAATTTGGTTTTCACACTATGATCAACGGTTTCACCCAATTGATAATCTCGATCAAGTTCAGCTATTGCGACTTTAATTTCATAGATTTTATTTTCAAGATAGCTTAAACGTTTTGGTGGCGTACCTTTTGCGGTAGAAACACGAGCACAAGCAGTGTCCAAAATATCAATCGCTTTATCTGGTAATTTTTTTGCGGCAATATAGCGAGCTGATAATTTTGTTACTGTCTCCAAAGCTTCACCTGTGATGTAAACGCCGTGAGCTTTTTCATAAAGTGGTTTTAAACCACGCAGAATTACGATGCTTTCTTCAATAGAAGGTTCATCTACTTTCACCAACTGAAAACGACGGGACAGTGCAGGATCGCGTTCCACGTATTTTTTGTATTCAGACCACGTGGTAGCTGCAATAGTGCGCAATTCTCCGCGTGCCAATGCTGGTTTTAAAAGATTTGCTGCATCGTTTCCGCCTTCACTGCCTCCAGCCCCAATAAGCGTATGCGCTTCATCAATAAAAAGAATAATTGGTGTGGTGCTATTTTTAACAAAATCAATGACAGATTTTAGACGTTTTTCAAACTCGCCTTTGATGGACGCACCAGATTGCAAGGCAGCAAGATCCAAGCTCCAGAGTTCGACATTTTGCAAATGGGGAGGTACTTGTTTGTTTATGATACGCAATGCCAAACCTTCGATCAAAGCGCTTTTACCTACTCCAGCATCCCCTACTACAATAGGATTATTTTTTCTTCTACGTGAAAGAATGTCGATCATCAAATCAATTTCTTGATCACGTGCGAGTACAGGATCAATATTCCCTGCTAAGGCTTTCGCCGTTAAATTTTCTGCAAAACGGGCTAAATCGGAAGCATCAGTTTGCGTTGCTATTGGAGTATGGCTATTTTCCTGAGCGGTTTGTGATTCTGCTGAACCTTTGGCAAATTCAAGCAAAGAGTTGCGAAGTGTCTCTTTATTAAGTTGATTTAAAAAACTTGCTGCCGAAGTTGGTAAATAACGTGATGCATTTAATGTAAGAGCTAATAAAATTGCCGCACTTCGGATTTGTGTTTGTTCAAATTCAAGGGAGCCAAGCAACCAGGCTTCTTGTAACATTTCAATAAGAAGTGGAGAAAAGCTTGGTACAGAATCAATATTACTGTTTGAATGTTGATTGCTGCGTAATAAAAGTGCGGTCAATTCTTCGTGAGAAATATTAAGCTTACTTAAAATAAAGCGCACGTCAGAGAATGGATTTTCTAATGATTTAAGTAATAAATGGGCAGGAAGCACTTCCGTTTCACCACAACTAATGGCGTATGCAGCGGACTCCTCTAACATTAGTTTAGAGACATCATTTAACGCCCCCAATGTTGCGGCTAAGTTAATTTTTATCATTATGCAAGATCCTTATGTCTAATAAAGCAATTTGAGAGATAAATTAAACCTGAGCATTCTATTTTTTTATACGCAATTTGACTACAATTATTTTAATTATTTAGGAATGTGCAAAATCTACCTTTTTACATTATACTTATATTATTTCCCCCCTTAATGAAAGAACACTATGTCAGCCCAATCTGATTACCGTTATACCTTGGAAGCGAATGAACGCTATCACTTTGATGTTATCAGTTTTAAACTTACCGAAGGGCTTTCCGAGCCATTTAAGCTGGAGCTGAAGTTATCGAGCTTTGACCCAGACATTTCTTTTTCTGCTTTGATAGATACGCCAGTGAC
>NZ_KB893958.1 GCF_000374285.1 Actinobacillus capsulatus DSM 19761
CTGACGTGCGCGCGTACGTAGCTTTTCTAACTCATCGCCACCTTTTTTCTCCGTTTGCTTTTGTTCCAGCTGTTTTTGTAAGCCGATAGCTTCATCAATTAGGTTAATGGTTTGCTCTACCGCACGACCGTCCGGATCGTAGTTTGCCGGCGCATTTTTAACGTCAACCAACGGCACCGGCGCATCTAATGCGTGATCTTCGGTAGACGCGGTCAGTTCAGTTGCACTAAATTCCACTTGGTTCGGGCGAGATGTACGACCGACAATGGTTTTCGGCACGGTAAAACCTTCGCCTAAATCATGTTTCAGGTATTTAAATTCCTGTTTTGCTACGTCAGAACGTGGTAAAACTTGATCTGCAATCATGCGGCGGTTGCGATATGCAATTGCAATAGCAGTTAATACTGGATTGACTGGGAAATTTGCTTTACTCATTTTTTGTCCTTTTCAATATGTGAAAATTAGTTACAGTTTTGCTTAAATTTTAATAGGCAGGTTAGTCAGCAGACATAAAGCCAGGAACGATAAGCAAAGAGCCCAAATCGTCTTCTTCGCCATCTTCTTCTGCGACACCAATGTAAGCTTGTTTTGAGGTGGCTTTTATAGCGCGCCCTTGTGCATCTGTTGTTAAAAACTCACCGCGTTTTACCGTGCCGCCATAAATGACTGGGTATAAACCAGAACGCACCACATCAACATGCTCGCCTGGCGCTTTCGGCACACGAGTAGAAACACCAATAAGTTTATCTGTCGCTGCTGTTGCTTGTTTCACCGCGTCTTTTTCTTCACCGAAAGCCACAATGCGATAACCTTCGATTTTGCCTTCAGTAATGTAAGCAACGGTTAATTCAGGGGTTTGGGTCATTTTTTCGCTCCTTGCATAATATGATTGACGGCATCGGTCATTGAGATTTCAACGCCTGCTTTCATTTGCTGTGCTTGATACGCAGATGCCGCTTTCGCGATAGAGGCACCGTCGGCAAAATCTATTGCGTTTTTATCTTTTTCCTCCTCTTCCGCCGATTTTTCGGCAAAATCGACCGGTTTAGCGTTAAGTACATCTTTGAGCACATCAATAGAAGATTTAGAGACGGTTTGTGTGCCGTCAGAAAATGACACTGGCGCGTTGCCCAGCTGCACCATTACTTCAATTAATCCTGCTTTATGCGCTGGCAATAATTTGCCCGCTTTTACAAGGCTGTCGGCAAAATCGGTGGCTTCTTTTTTCTGTTTTTCCGCTTCCGCTTTAGCTTTTTCCTGTTCGGCGGCTTTTACTTTGTCTTCGCGTTCGGCAATGGCAGCTTCACGGGCAGCAAAGTCGGCTTCTTTTTTCGCCATTTCGTCCGCTGCCAGTTTTGCGGCGGCGGCTTTAATCGTGGCTTGTTGTTCTGCTTCTGTCATGGTTTTCTCCTGTGGTTTGGGGTTAGCAGAGTCGGATTCGTCAAAAGCAAAGTCGGCAAACGCATTGTCGCCACCTTGGCTTTGCGCAAAATTCACGTCTGCCAAGCCTTTCACGGCGGGCGGTACGGCGCCCAAAAAGCCGACATGACGTAAATAATAATGACCGGGTTTCGGATTGCCGGGCGTTTCCGGCAGAAAAATGGATGCGCTGCGCTTTTTATAGCGCCCAGCATTCACCGCCTCGGCAAAGGCTGCGTCAACTTGTCCCACATGGGCGTAAAGTATGTCGTCCTCCACGCTGGTCTGTTTTACCCAGCCGTAAGCCGGGGCAGTGAGATTTGGATGACCGATAACAATCGGTGATTCGGCTAATTGAGGGTCGTAACTGTTGGCAATATCATTGAGCATGTCCGCCGTAAAGGAGATATCACGCCCGTCCATCGCCGTATGGGTACCTAATTTCATAATAGGCATTTTGGTTAATGTCATGTTGAAATGTTGCTCCGGTTAATTCAATGGAGCCAGTATGACAGGAGAGAAAGAAAATGTATTTTGGACGCGTCTAGAATGTGTTGAGTGAAAAAATGGATAAAGTGCGGTGGGGAAGCATCATATTTTGTGCATTTTAGGCGTTTATAAACGTTTATAAACGCCCTAAAGCAAATTTAAGCTACAATGTATCGAAAAACAGATAAAAATGCCAAAATGCACCTTTTACGTATTAAATTCGTTTTTCAGGTGTTTGCGAGCAATGTCGATTAACCTTTGTTCGTCATCTGTCGATAAACCAAGCCATGGTCGAGCAGGAATGGTGACGCTTTTAACCGGTCGTCCCTGCACATTTAACGCCTTAGTATTTTTAGTGGTAATAGTGCCGCCGAATTGATGGATAGCTGCATAAGGGCGATCGGAGCCAAACACCACACCGGTATCGCTTGCCTGATAGCGCAACGTACCGCTTAAATGCCCGTCAAGGGTTAAAATTTTATCGGCATTTTTCTTTTTACTTTCACGATACCAGTCTTTCAGCGGTTGCCACGGCGTACCATTCGGCGCTTTCCGAGCAGTAAAGCGAGCGAAGTGGATTGCCAATAATTCTTCGCCCATCTCGGCAAACATCAGCTTCGGGCGGCTCAAGCGCTCTACAGCTTTGTCGATTAGGCGACTCAGTTGTGATATATCCAATTCAATATTGACTGCGGTCATATTTTGTCCTATATTGATTTTAACGCATCGGGTGGGCAGTCTCCGCCAGGACCTCAAATCCCACACCCGGCGAGACTCATCTGTGGCGGCGGGTGAGTTTTTTAGTCTTCGTCGTCACGGTAGTACAACATTACCCCGGTGCGTACTTGTTCTAAATACTCATCTTTATCCGGCGCAAATATCGTCACACCTTCCCAACCATCACGCCCGACATCAAACACCGCCAATGCTGGCACATTATGCTTTCCATCGGCAAGCTCAAAGCGAGCGATATAGCGACGACGCACAATGACTTTATCAATATTGAGCCAATGTTCGGTACGCGCCCAAATTTCATCAGGCGATTTCAGCGCCATAGCCAAAATCTTCAGATATGCTTCGCGCCCGCGTTTTTTCAGTTTTGAATGACCGCTACGTGAAGTAAACAAGGCGTCGCTGATTACCAGGCTTTCACCTAGTACATCCTTAAATATCACCGGCTTTTCCTCGGTTGCGCCGAATTCGGATAGAAATGCGTTGATATAAAAACTATCCTCTTTGCCCTCCGGTAATAATAAACTTGACGCCACTTTACGTGGTGCTGGCATTGGAATAGGCGTATCTTTGCGGTGTGGATAAAACGCCACTCGGCGCGGTTGCCCACCATCGTCTAACGGTGGTGGAGTTTGACTAGTTAAGCGTGATGCGCCGGGAATATGCTCAAAGCCGGGGTCAATACCTTTTGGCACTTTAACAATACGTGGATTTAAGCCGCGCACGCCGACAATGCGATCCTGCCACTCAATTTTCGGCGCTTTATCCACTTTAAACCCATTACGATCCATGTATGCCTGGCTGCGCCCGATAACGGTGCACTGACAACCCCAAGCGTTGACTGGAAAGTGAGTTTGCCACCACGGATCATCATTGCGCAAAATCAAACCGTCCCAGTGCAAGTGTTCAATGCGTGGGTGGCTGACCGCATCGCTGTGGACATACTCCCAATAGGGCATGGTTTCTTTTAACTCTTGCAGTTGCGCATAACGCCCTGCCTGATAGCTTGAGCGCAAATTCGTTTCGTAAATGACTCGGCTACGCCAATTACGTCCACCGTTATATTGCCAACCATGTTTTGCTACAATTTTGTCGAAGTCCTTACGAAAATCTTCCAGGGTTTTACCATTTTCAATAAAGTCTTGAATAGATTTGGCAAAATCTTCAATAATTTCACGGCGATTCGCCCCGGCAACAACAGCTGCATAATCATGTTCCGCATTATAAATATCCGTCCATGTGGCGGTAGGCGTCGGGATTTTGCGCTTGTAAAACTCAATCTGCTCGTTAAATGGCACACTGCCATACACCACTTTATTCATTGCCAGCCTCGCTTACGACCGATTCGCGCCCGCTTAAATGCGCCGCATTCAGCGCAAGTGCCATGGCGGCGGTGTATTGCTCAAGACTCATATCTGGCATCACGGTCAAAAGCTCGTCACGCAGCTGCTCTAAAGATTCCGCGCGCTCGGCTAACGCCCGCACTTGGCTCATCCAGTTATCAATCACCGGTGCAAGATTGTTGTCGAGCTGACCAACCATGTAATCTGGGGTATCTTTTTCCACTTCACCTGCAAAGTCCGCCGTTTTCTTACCCATCTTATTTGGGGTCGGACCATCATTATTCGGCACTTCCGCTTTTTCCCAGTCTCCACCGTAAGATGCCTGGATTTGACCCAAGGTCGGACGATAACCAGTGGTTTCAAAAATGACTTTGTCGCGGTTGGCTTTTTGCGTTAAATCCTCCACCTCATCAAATACCCTAAATACACGTGGCGGGCGGGCGTTGGCAAAATTCATTTGGGTGAGCCAGGCAACCGGACCACGGTTAAAGGATTCACAGATGACATCAGAGTCCGCTTTGATAATGGACTCCAACACTTTTTCTTGTAATTCATCATTACCTAATCTGCCTGGCGTACCGCCGGATGATGACGTTTGACCCAATACTACACGCTGGATCCCTTCGTTCATGGTATCAAACAGTTCTTTATAAGAGCCGTTACCGCTACGCCCTTCGCTTAAAAGCTCAATAGGCATATCTGCAGGTATCACAATACCGCTATCAGATTGGATAGATTCTATAGCCTCTAACAAGCGCTTCTGGTCGGTCTCATTGGCATTTTTGCCGTAGCGCCCCAGTACGGTCGGCATGCCGAATTTTTCTAAGAAAATTAGCCAAAATTTAACGCCGTTACGTTTAAAAAAGCTTAACCAGTAAAGCCAGTGCGCAAGACCGATGCCATAGGGTTCATCGTCATGGTCGGCACCGGTGCAGAAACACCAGAAATACGGTGCTGGGCATTCAATCCCCTCGGTTTGATTGGTGCGGGTGAGCAGGCGCAGTTCGCCTTTCGGGGTAAAGCGAAAACGACGGCGATTACGCACTTTGATATCGGCGACATATTTACCGTCGGCGTTGACGCGGTACACCAGCTCTGCCACGGCGTAGCCGTAAAAAATACCGTAGTGCATCAGTTTGGTAATGCGGTCAAAGCCGATTTCGGCGACCCAATCTCGGATAAAATCCGCCGCTTGAATATCCTGTGGTTCATCGCTTGCTGGCTCTACCGTCCATTCGCGAGCAATTAATGCATCTTGACGTTGAGTAAAGGTGCGCTTGACTTCTTCATCACTCAATACATTCTCATACAAACTCAAATCACCGTTACCACGCCCGCGTAGCACGCCGTCTTCCGGTTGCGCCAATGCACCGACATAACCTTTGGTAATATCCTGCCCATCACCGGTTGTGGCGATTTCACGGTTGGTTTCCGGTTTTTTACTTTTGCTTTTAAACCAGTCTTTAAACCCCATCATTAAAATCCTCTAAAATTATTATATCCGCGTACTGTACCGAAGCCGCGTGTGGAAAAGGATGTACTTGTCCCGAATAAATCCGCCGTAGCACGACGCGCACCAGCTTTAAAATCAATCTCAAAACCCTCATCGGCACGGTAAGCGTAATAGAGTAGCAGCTTGGCTATGCCTGCGTCGCCGTGGCGTTGCGTACCGTTATTGCCTTGCGTTCGTTTATCCGGAATTCGCGGCACACCTTTAACCACCTGAAATGCCCGTAAATCATCTAGCATATCGGCGTGATGTGGGATGCCGTGAAAGGTACCGTCCTCGAGTGCGGCTTTAAACGGCGGCGCATGTTGGGCGTACCATGACTCGCTTAACATCACTGATTCGACTACTTGCCCGTAGCGGTCAAATGCCGCCTCAGACAAGAACTGACCGTTACCGCGTCCGTCGTTTGCCGCTTTAGAAAAGCGTGGCAGGCGGTCGCCGATGTAGTAGTAAACTTGTTCTTGTTGCTTGAATGGGATTTTTGACATCTCAACAACAAGAACCTCTCTCAGTGTTAAATCTGATTGCTCTTGCCCCACACAGATGACTGATAAGTCACCGTTACGTGCAAAGTCCTCACCGATATAACTACGCTGTCCCTGTGGTAAGGCTTGCAATACGGGTAGTAGGTTTTCTTCGCACCATGCTTCGATTTCGGTATAGCGCACAGGCTCATCGATTAAGCTAAACTCATCATTCTTAGTTAAGCGGATAAGTGGCGTCTCTTTGCTCATCCGGCTTTCGATAAGTGCACGAGTAAGCCATGCACCGCCAGAGTTACGAGGAATACAATCTAATTCTTCTGCGGCTGCATCTCCGTAAGAAGCACGTATTTCAGCCACCCACTCATCTTGTGCTTG
>NZ_KB893959.1 GCF_000374285.1 Actinobacillus capsulatus DSM 19761
CGCGAATTGGCGATGAAGTGCTGGTGAAATACTTAAATGGTGACCCGGAGCAACCAATCGTAGTAGGGAGAACATACCATAGTACGACGGAACCACCGTATAACCTTCCCGAACACAAAACCCGAATGACGATAAAATCTAAAACCCATAAGGGCAACGGCTTTAACGAACTGCGATTTGAAGATGAGAAAGGACAGGAAGAAATCTTTCTGCATGCAGAGAAAGACTTAAATCACATCGTCAAACGTAATGAAAGCACCGAAGTGGGCAATGACCGTAGCGAACAAGTGGAGCGAGACGAAAACATTCACATCGGCAACAATCGCACGGAAAGGGTCACACAGGATGAAGACCTTACGGTCAATCAAGACCAGTTACGCCATATAGGGCGAAACCGACTCACAAGAATTGAAAAAGACGACATCCTAAACATCAACAACAGCTACCGTCTAGCGGTACATGGCGATACGCATATTTATGTTGGTAATGACTTAACGATAGAGATAGCTCAAAACGGCAGTTGGCAGTCGGGAGAGTTATTAGAACAGATATGCAACCAATTTGAGCTTGAGGGTTATGAGCAAGTCACGTTGCAGGGCCCAGGAGGAACAATTATTATCAGCCGAGAGGGGATAGAACTGATAGGAAATGTGTATGTGGAAGGGGAGCTGCGAGAAGAGAGTGGTGCAGCGGAGGGGGTGAATCCGTTTGATATTCAAGTGAATGATGAAGAATCCTTTTATAAAATTCAGTTTAGAATGTTAGATGATCAAGGAAATCCTTATGTTAATGTTCCTTTCAGTATATTGCTTAGTGAAGGTGAACAAAAGGGAATCACTGATTTAGATGGATTAACGCCAATATACTATACTCAGAATGAAGAGAACGTGAAATGTAGATTGCATATTGATTCGGAGGAAGACTGGGAATGGGACAAAAAATAACAGAAGCGAAAACAACGAAAAGTAATGATTATATTTTTGAACAACAAATTAGCCAAAAAATAATAGTGTTAGAAATTACGGGAGAAGAAACAGGCTATACGATACAAGCTCTGAAAGGAATAGAGTCCTATATATTTTCAGATCCTGCTGTGGTTGTGAAAACATATAAAGTTAATGTTTTATTAAGAAGGTTAAATAGAGATAAAATTAAAATCTCGGATGAACTTATAGATACTTTTAATGTAACAAGAGATTCTTGGTATTATTTGGGAAGTGTTTGGCAAGCAAGAAATAAAATAATCAATAGTAATTTATTGCTTAATAGAGAATTTGTACCTGATGATTATAAATGTAATCAGTATACAGCATTATGGTTGCCGAATTTCCCTAGGGCTCGAACACAGGATGTTTCTAGGGGAATAAGAAAATCAGCGGAATATATTCACACAGAGTTACCTTATGAGCCTGATGGCTTAAATGCTTTTAAATTAACTCGATTTGGTAGTGAAAATTTACCAGCAAAACCTTTGAGGACAGAAAAAAACATCAATGGCAGTGTTATAGATGAACCAAGGGTTACACCCAATATAGCGACAAATGTATTAATTCATATTGGTGGAACATATAGTATATTGGGATATGATCACCTAGGTGGCTCCTATGGATGCTTTGGTTATATACCAAAGGAAAATATACATCCCACTGTATATAAAGCCAAGCAAGCTAGTATAAATGATGATTATGATGATCATATTTCTAATTCTAGTTGGATAGAAATATGTAAGAGAATTGTTAATTTAGCATTTCAAGATAAATTAAAGATAGAGATACATTTAAGAGAGAAACAAGGAGAAACATATGTTCCTGAAGAAATATTGGAAGAGTAATTTGTTAATGATTCTAATCATATTTTTATTTACTTTATTTGATGTCTATGGGGATAATTATTGGTTATCTTTAATTGCTATTTTTACAAAGGGTTACTTTTGGTTTAGAGTTGTTGTATACATTGGTATTTATATTTCTTTTATGTTTTTTATGGATTTTATTGTTTATTTGTTTAAGAAATTATTTAGGCTGTAAAGATTAAATCTGAGTTGATAGTTTTTGGTTAAAAACATTACCATACCAATAATAGACTACCTCTCTGTAATTTGTTTTCGATAATTTACTCTTTTGGAGGAATTCTTTTAAATATATTTAATTGAAAGCGGTATAATTTGAAGAGAATTTTGCAAATTTATCTTTAAATTATACCGCTTTTTGATTTTTTAGCATTTACCGAAATGCCTATCAGGTTATGTAGGAGGAAAAAATCAGAGGCATTCAGAACAAAAGCCAAAAGGGCTTATGCGCAAGACAAGGGAAATAAGCGACTGACGGACAATTTTTTATATGTGGCACGGGGAAGTCAGCTTTATAGCATAATGGATAATAAGGCATGTGAATTTGGCACAACGCTGGTTGAGATTATGGTACCGTTATCCGAAGTGCAAAAAGTGACGATAGGGCAAGAAAAAAATAAAAAGGATTACTATGATGTTGGGGCGTATTTAAATAATATGCCTGAAAAGTCGGAGGCAAAGATTTACGTGGACGATACTCATCTGACACATGGCGTATTATTGCCGGGGGTAAATGTGTTTAACCAGACAAGTAACTCATTGTGTATTTTCAAAGCAGAGTTACATGAATGGTGTGACCCGAGTAGCGAGTTAAGCCAAGTAGAAAAAGACCGACTTGACCCGATGTTCAGTGCGATATTGGGTGAATTGGATTTGGATAAAGATAACTCGACGGAATTTAAAGCGGGCAAACTGAATCAAATCTCTTTGAGCCCAAGCCAACACCGAAGAATGACGGGGATTATAGCCAAACATGATAATGAATGGAAAGCGACCCGGATTAATGATTTTGAGAAAATGTTGTTGCTTTATCGTCGTCATGGAAGAGAGGAACAGGCAAGACGTTTGGAGAGACGGGTAAAGGATTTAACAATCAGTTTAAAAGTAAATCAGTTTGATACGGAGAAGCAGGCGTATTATATACATCCGTTGGGGTTAATTGGGTGTCTAAGAAAAGTATGCAATGAGCTCTTAACAAAAGAAATGTTAAGAAAAATTTTTAAAACAGCAGCTCAAAAAGATATAGATGATTATCATGGTCCAATAAATCAAGCGATTTGTATATTTGGAATTAATGATATAAAGAGTTTAGCATTTTTCCTAGGTCAGGTATCTGTAGAGACATTAGATTTAGCATATAAATGGGAGCAAGGGAGCGATGCTTATTTCACTAGAAATTATGAAGGGAGAGCGGATCTTGGAAATACCCAACCTGGAGATGGGGCTAGATTTAGAGGTAGAGGCTTAATTCAATTAACTGGTAGACATAATTATACGAAATTTGAAGAGTATGCTAGAAAACACTTTCAAGGATATGAGGATCTAGATGTCACATCATCGACTTTGAAAGCAGATCAGGTTGCCAGTAATTTGGAGCTTAATGTATTGGCTGGTTTCTGGTATTGGTTTATTGGAGAAAAAAGTAGTGCTATACAAAAATACGTAAAATCAGAAGATTACTATTGGGTCTCTGTAAAAGTAAATGGTCGAAAAAAACAAAAAAAAACCATATTATCCTGATAAAGCTGCAGAACCTAATCATATGGAAAGAAGAATTGAGCGGACAAATATAGCACGAGAGGTATTGGATGTTTAGTTTGAAAAATAAAATATTTAAAATATTAGGATTATATTTTTTATTGTCTTCTAATTTATTTGCGAATGAATGTTTATCAGAAAATGATATTTCTATTAATATTCATAATTATACAACAAGAGAAGGAGAAACCTTATCGGAATTGAAAATTCTTAATAAGAAAACAAATGAAATTCTTTTTTCGGAAGAACTTTTAGGAAGCAAAGATCTTGATAAAGACGTAAAGTTCATAGATATGGATTTTGATGGCAATAAAGAAATTATTATCACTAGTGATGAAGATCCTAATCATACAGCTAATTATATAGCTGTCAAAGTTAATTGTAATCAAGTAAGTCGATATTCGATGTTTGGAGAAGTTGGAGAATTCAAAGGATATGATATTTCTTATGATGAAAAAAGAACTTATATTTATCTAGATGAGAATCACAACATTACTACTCGTATATATTGTTATAGTGACAAATTGTATCTTTGCCAAGAAAGTTTTTTTATAGAAAATGGGGTTGAATTAATTAAAAAATATGATAAGAAAGAGCGTGTAATTATGGCTGAAGTCTATTCAAATAAGAATAGATTAGAGGCTATTATAAATGAAAAATCTTATCTTAATAAAGAACCCAACTTACCAACAAATATGTATTTAATAAAAGGTGATAAAGTTATTATTTTAGATAAAAAAATAGATAGTTCTGGACAAAAATGGTACTTCATCAACTACAAGGGCAAAAAAGACATCAATATGTGGATTAAGGCAGAAGCTGTTGATCTAAAATAATAATGCATTTGGATATACAAGCGGTCTGATTTAGTGAAGAATTTGCAAAAAATTCATCAAATCAGACCGCTTGCCTTTAAGCTATTGCTAGCAGAAGAAGGCTGGTATTATTACTTTATCCATAATGCAGACAGTCACGAGTTACGCTTTGCGCATCAGAGTGTGAACTCACCGATTTTAGGCAACTTAACCTATAACGCCACACCTGCCGGAGACCGTCCTTTCGCCTGCCTTTGGCAATTTGAATATTGTCGAAGGGTGACGAGCACCCGCCAAACCTTACGGGATTACACCTTCTTAACCCCCAACTATTCTCTTGAACACCGACACCATGCCCAAGGCACCGCTTTGACAGACGGCGAAAGCGCAAAAAGTCCGGTCAATGCTGACGGTGTTTCTTCCCCAGTGTATGAAAACTATGATTACCCCGGCAGATATAAACGGGACGAACAAGGCAATCCGTTTAGCCGGTATCGCTTGGAGGCGACACTCGCATTGTCGGAAACGGCGAAGGCGACAGGGGACGATATGCGAGTGATACCGGGCTATGGCTTTAAGTTAGCAGGGCATCGTAATCTGGCGTTTAACCAAGATTGGCTGGTGGTACGGGTGGAGCACCAAGGTACACAAACCGGTGTTTTAGAGGAAGAAG
>NZ_KB893960.1 GCF_000374285.1 Actinobacillus capsulatus DSM 19761
TCAATTGCCGCTCACGCTACGACCGTTAGCACTTAAAAAGTGGACGGTCAAAGTCAGTATGAATGGTCCGGCAGAAATTGATTGTACGGTAACTTTTACTATTGCCGGCAAGAATCCGGTTACGTTGCGCATCACCGGTTCACGCTCTATCGATTGGGAATTTTTCCCAGATTGGTCGGAAGATGTAACGGAAAAATTAGAGTTTTTGACGACCGTACATCAATCAATGACCGGGGCTGAACAACGTATCGCCAAACGTTTATCGCCTCGTCGAACTTTTGAATTTAAAGTTTCTACAACCGGAACAGAACGTCAGCGTTTAGAAAATATGCTCTATGCTTACGGTGCGAGAGTATGGGCAATGCCGATTTTTACTGATTGCGCTTATTTATCGCAGGATGCCAGACAAGGACAACGCGAGCTAAAAATTAACACCCTTGGCTATGATTTTGTCAGAGGCGGACGGGCGATTTTGATGACCGGCTTACGTAAAGAGATGGTCGAGATTGCTGAGCTTAAGCTAAACAGTCTCACACTTAAACGCCCGATTGTCGGCGATTTTAGTCGTAATACTACCGCCGTTTATCCGCTGCGCTCGGCGGTGCTGACGGATATGCCGCAGCTAAGCCATCTAAGCGATAACGTCTCGACCGCGCAAATTCGATTACAAATACATGAGCATAATGCACACGATGATGATGTTAGCCATCTATCGACTTATCGCAATCATCCAGTATTAGAGCCGACAAGCGATTGGTCAGACGATATTACCTCACAATATACGCGACTGATTAAGCAATTAGATAACCAAACCGGACTACCGCATTATTTAGATACGGCAAATAAAGCATTCCAGGTGACCGCGCACCGCTTTATTGCGGTCGGGCGCGAGGAGCAACGCAAGCTGCGCCAATTATTTTACTACTTGCGTGGTCGCCAGCGTGCGATTTGGGTCGCAACCGGTGCCACTGATTTAACACCGGTAGCGAATATCGTCGGCAAAAGCATTGATATTGCCAATATCGGTTATAGCTCCGCACTGCAAAAACAGGTCGGTAGACAAGATATCCGCATTGAGTGCTACGACGGGCAAATCTTTTATCGTCGCATTATTGCCGCCGGTGCGGTAGATAGTCAAACCGAGCGATTGGCATTAGATGGCGATACGTTAGCTATCCCACAAAATAATATCGCCAAAATCTCATGGTTGACGCTATCACGCCTTGATAGCGATACGATAACGTGGAAGCATTATACCGATGCGGACGGGTCAGCGACGATTGCGGTTAATTTTCGGGGATTAAGAGACGAGCTTGAGCCTTAATTTAATCAAGCTTTAAACGATATTTAAAAAGGATTTAAAACGTGAGTTATTTAGATGTTGCCGACGGTCAGCCTGTTACGCTTTATCAGTTTAGCCGAGGTGATGACGAAAAGATTTGGCGTTTTTGCGACGCGGATAAAGATATTTTAGTGAATAACGAAAAATGGCTGGCAACCGCAATCAGTGATAGCGGTCGCCGCACCGGTGAAAATATCAATATTGTGCTGCCGAGTAATAATCCCGTGGCATTACTTTATCGCGGAATGCCGCCGAGCCAAACCGTTAAAGTGATGATTATGCGATTGCATTATCCAGAACAAGAATTACGGGTTGTATGGATTGGCACGATTATTGAAGCAAAACGTCCGGATGTGCATAAGACGGAATTAGTTTCTGCTGGGCTATCCTCCACAATGCAAAGTGCTGGCTTACGTCTGACATGGGGACGTAACTGTCCTTATACGCTTTATGACTATGATTGTAGAGTCAATCCGAAAAATTTTGCGGTTGTCGGTTTAGTGATTAAAGCGTTAAACGGGACAACCATCACGGTAGATGTGCCTGAAAATTTACCGGAAGGCTGGTTTAATGCCGGTTTTATTGAATGGACGGATAGCGATGGTGTGCGTGAAGTACGAGCGGTTACCGTGCATAAAAATAACCAAATCACCTTGATGGGTGGCACGCAAAAACTATCTGTTGGCACAACCATTAATGTGTACCCCGGCTGTGACGGGCGGGCAACGACTTGCCTTAAAAAGTTTAACAATATGCTGAATTTCGGTGGCGTTCCGCACATGCCGAATAAATCGCCTTATGACGGGTCACGGGTATTTTAATGTAAAAGGAGGATGTTATGTTTGCAGCCATTGGTTGGGCGGTCGTTAAATATGTTGCGGTGCTTGCAGTCAGTTATTTATTGAATCAAGCGCTCGCACCGAAACAGCGCAGCGGGCAAGGGCCGGAAGCCGTATCCAGTGATGAATGGAATTTTCCCCAAGCGGCTGAAGGCACACCGCAATGTGTGTTTTTCGGTGACTGTTGGACGGAAGATTGGCAAGTGCTGGCATACGGCAATTACCGTACCACCGAAATCAAAAAAGGATAAAAAAGATGATTATCACCATGCAAGATATGCGCCGTGTGCATTTTTGTGCAGCGGGTGTACAAGCGTTCTTTGAACGCGAAGGGCTAGATTTTAATGATTTTTTGCAAAATGGCATTGATGCCGAAAAATTCTTAGCCACCGGTAGCGTATTTGCGCGTAAATGTGTCACAGCTGCAAAACAAGCACAACAACAGGCAGAGGACTAAGGCATGGGCAAACGTAAAGGTGGTGCAGTTACCGTTGGTTATCGTTATTACTGGGATATTCATTCGGGACTGGGACGCGGACCGGTAGATGAGATTGTGGAATTACGCCTTGATGATAAATCGGCGTATGTCGGTAAGCCCGGAGAGCTAACGCATTCACAAGCGATTTATATCGACAAACCAAACTTGTTCGGGGGTGAAAACACCGGCGGCGAAGGTGGTATTCAGGGACGTATGGAGATTTTAATGGGCGAACCTGACCAAAAACCAACGCAAATGCTGATTAATCTGCTTAAAGGTGTGCTTAATCCGGCACTCAATTCAAGCAATAGCCGCTGGAGCCGTAAACGCAATAAAAAAGTCAAAAGTAACCAAGGCGACTTTTTTGCAAGCGGCGCAGTACAACCCGGTAATATAGATGAGGAAGATATGATTCCGGGCTTTCGCGGTATTGTGTCCACCGTGTTTAGTGGGCTTATCAGTTGCTATAACGCTTACCCTAAAAAGCACAGTTATCGCCTACGCCGTAACCATAAAGGCTGGTTTAACGGTACGGTATGGTATCCGGAGAAATGCAAAATTTTGTTACGTAACGATACATTAAAAATTAAAGGTTTGAATAATGAGCAAGAAGAAAATGTACGCCAGATTCATGCGATGAATCCTGCACACATCCTTGTTGAGTGTGCAACAAATAAAAGCTGGGGCGGCAAAAAAGACTTAAGTGATCTTGATTTAGATAGCTACAAAAAAGCCGCCGACACACTCTATGAAGAAGGCTTTGGACTATGTTTGCGTTACAACCGTCAAGGCTCAATTAAAGAGTTTATGCAACAGGTTATCGACCATATTGGGGCTGTGCAATACGACAATGTGGAAACCGGCAAACAAGCGATTCGTTTATTGCGTAATGACTATAATCCCGACGATTTGCCAACATTTCACTATGATAACGGGATTTTATCTGTACAAGATGATGACAGCTCGGCAACTGATACGACAGCGAATCAAATTGTCGTTAAATATCGCGACCCAGTGACTAACCGTGAAGACCAAGCCATTGCGAATAATATTGCGTCTGTACAAATGCATGGCGTGATTATAAAAACCGTTGAATATAAAGGTGTGCCGACATTTGACTTAGCCGCTCGACTTGCACAACGTGATTTAGAGATGGTCGCCAGCAGTTTAACTCGTCTTAAAATTGTGTTTGATATGCG
>NZ_KB893961.1 GCF_000374285.1 Actinobacillus capsulatus DSM 19761
TTCGGCTCTTTTAAATTAAGCGGGTAATAATCTATCAGCGCTCGGATATTGTTAGCGAGCGACGAATATTTCTTAGGGTAAGCCCCTCCAATCAAACCCGTATATTCGGCATCTCCCCTTTTCTTGTCTCCGCCCAAAACGCCGTCTTCTTCCGAATACAAGGTGCGGATTCGTTTTACCACTTTATGTGCAAACGGAAATAGCTCCATCGCCAATGGATTTTTCTCTCAGGTGTAGATATTAGTAGGGCATTATCCGCTACAGCTGCTTCGTTGGCATACATCTCCGCTCCGGTATTTTGCAAAAAATTGGGCTAATCTGACCGCTTGTAAGGGAATAACAAAAGTGCGGTTAAAAATTCAACTGTTTTTTCAACCGCACTTTACCTTATCAATCCGCCACCCAAATTTTTTCCAATTCCATTTTATCGGGGTGGTATTTATAGACGTTAATCCCACCGCCTGTGGCTTGTCCTGTCACCAAAATATGGGCTTTCGGCGCCGAAGAGATACTAAGACTAGCCGCATAGGAGTCAACCGAAATCGCAGGATCATTACCAATTCCTACATAAGCTTTAATCCACGGATCACCTACTGTGTAAAGGGGGGCTAATTCATCGGCAGAATCATCTTTTTCTCCATACATCATTCCGAACTGGATAAATTCCGTTTCAGTCACAAAAGCATAAGCTACCGTCGCTCTTCTACCATTTAATCCTTTACCTTTAAATTTTTCTGGAATAGGTAATAATTGGCTTTTATCATCCGTTTTAGTTTCTCGATTATAGATTCCATCTTCTGGATACGCCAATGAATAGCGTAAAAGAGGATTGGCTGTAGACCACATATAGCGACCATAATTTTCGCTACCGCTCACCACCCATTTTCCATCAGGACTAAGTAAGCCTGTTGTTGTACCATTATTCCCCCATAATCTCGCCACAGGTTTTAATGTGTTTTTATCCCATAACGTCACACCGTCATAGCTACTTCTTTTGTGCTTCTCTGGATTGACTGGATTTACAATTAGATTAGTTTCAGCTGGTGGATCATCTGCACGAGAAACATTATCACTGACCGATAAAAAATAGTCCCCAGCAATAGATAAATCATACGGCTTAGACGGGCTTATCGGCGTATCGGTATAAATCGGTACTAAATTTTCACCATAACCTTTATATAATTTTCCCGATTTATTGGCACTTAAATAGAACGATTTATCTGCCGTTATTCTATGCCCTTCTGTCTTAAAATGCGGAAACTGCTTTATTTCCTGTCCGCTCACATTTTGAATATGGACGATATTTGCACTGTCTTGCCAAATAAATTCGTGGCTTTCGGGAATAAAATACGCACTATACACATTGGCATTTTTGGCTAATGTCTTTTTCTCCTTTTTAGGAATATTCCATAATACCAACTCACCTCCATAATGCGCACTAATCACATACTCACCGTCACTTGAAACACTTAAAGATGCAACCTCTTCCCTAGAAAAGAAGCCTTTACTGTAAGCATAACTGATAATTATGACTGCACTTAAACATAGGGTAACAATAAATCGAATGTACTTTTTCATTTTTTATATCTCCCAAAACAAGAGCTTTTCTTAATTTCGTCCATTATTCTACGTTTGTAACTATGGGTATAGATTAGTGGAAATAGTTTAGGATTGTTTTTATCCAACGCAGTCCATTCATACTCTCGCATTGCCGAATGGGTAAGAAAATAAGGACGTTTATCGTTGTTCTTATCTAGAATGGTTTGATCGAAAAAGTTAATTTTACCTTCTCTTTCTAATTCCTGAATAAACGAATCGGCAAATAAATCCTTCGCCCATTTTACTTCCAGTTTTTTACCGTTTTGCCCAATACCTTGTATTGTTTGTCTATTCCCCTGATGCCCCAACGCAGGTCGCACCGCTGAATCTCGAACATTCCAGTTGTCAAATAGCGTTTCCGTTAATACTTCCACAATATGCTCAAAATAAACACTGCCTTTCTCAAATCGGCGATAATGACTCCACGGCTTCAAATACGTTAATTCAGGAATACCTGATGCGTTCATCGTCTTTTCAGCTTCTTGCTCTAACAACGTGCGAATCTCTTGTTTTATCTTCCGGCCTAAATAACTCGCTTGTAGATTAATGCATTCATAAGGCTGGGCATTCTCTTTTCCATAAAGCAAGTCACATCTCAGTTTCGCGCTATTCAGTTGGGTTTGCGCTTGCTTTATCGGGTTTTGTTTGTCTCGATGATAGTCGCCTAACGCCTGTGTATTTGTCGCTAAAGCGGTATATTTCTTAGGGTAAGCGCCACCCAGTGACCCTGTATATTCAGCATCGCCCCCTTTATTATCCCCACCCAATACACCATCTTCGGAAGAATAAAGCACCGTCATATGTTTTACTGCGTTATGAGCAAACGGAAATAATTCCATTGCAATCGGATTATACCTTTTTTGGTAATTATTCAAATCAGTAATGGCGTTATCCGCTACCGCCGCTTCCCACATAATAAGATTGTCCACTTTTTCATCATAAGCCCCGTCAAAATCCCCTAAAATATTCAAGGCACTTAATGCTACCCGTGCGCCAAGGGAATGGGTAATAATATTTATCTTAATCTTTTCCTCAATTAGTTGCATTAACACCTTTGCCAATTCTCGACCTGCTTC
>NZ_KB893962.1 GCF_000374285.1 Actinobacillus capsulatus DSM 19761
AAAGCCAGTATTAACATAAGTAAATAATTGATTAACTTCAGGCTTAAACATAAGAGACCAGTAGCCTTGAGCGTTGTGCAAGCACAGCAGATTGTCTTCTGCTTTATCAATTACCCACTTTAAGCCTTGAGCAAACTCACTTAATTTTTTGAGCAGTTCATTAACGTCCTTTGCGTTACCCGTTTGATATGCCATGCTTAACTCTCCGTTGTTGTCTCAATCACAAAATAATCTTTAGTTGCTACACGATAGCCACCGTTAAAGACCAAGCCTTGGCGATTATCCGCAATTTGCACACGGTCGCCTGCCGCGCGCTGAATACCCGGAATCCAGTACACACCATCGAAAGATCCCCAGCGGTTACGACCTTGGCTAGAATCCTTGAGACTGATAAATTCAACAGGTATCAATGGATAAGCACCGCCTTGGCTTTCGCCTAGCGAGTCAATACTTCGCGGTTGTTGATATGTACTGAAAAGCTCATAGTTACATAATGGGAACAAAGCTTGTCGGCGAGAATCAGAACGCAAGTTTTTGTAACTGCTGCCGTAAAAATCGCGCCAGCTTTGATCTGGCGTGAAAAGCCAACAGTTGCCGTATTTAGCATCTACAATCGAGGAGTGTAAATCGCCGGTTTGTGAATAGCGCACTCGCACCGCACGGTTGTTATCATCTACAACCGGTGCGCTACCGGCAACACAAAGCGGATAAGGGTATTCAGTCGGCGGCACGGTTGGCAAAATAAAACCGAGATAAGCACTTGAACACACTTGCGAAATGCGTGTAATAATTTTGCAACAACGCCCATTTGCGACAATGTGATACTCAATAGGGCGGTTATCGGCAAACAACACCACGCCAGGAGAGGCATTAATTAGCCCCAATTCGATTTGTGTTTCGGTTACTGCGCTTTGATTAAAAAAGGTACCTCCCCAGAAATTCAGGTTGTAGGTATCAGCCGAAATCAAATTATCACTTGAAGCCACAAGATAAATATCTTGCTCAACGCCGGTACCGGTTGATTTCCATGCGATTTGACGGATTTCTTTTTGTGTTGCGGTTTCAGCCAATGTGCGGTCAAGTAACACTGTCCACGCTTGTCCGTCACGCTTGAGGGTCTCATTAGTAGTCAAAAATTGATTGATTTTATCTAGCAAATCACGCTCATTGTTTGCGGTGCCTGTTTCATATGCCATTTATGCCAACTCCTGTTTTAATGTTTGCTTATTCGCCCGAATCACGGTCATTACCGCACGTTCGCCAGCTACCGTATTAATACCGGCTGTAAATAACTCAGCACTATCTACCGCAAGTGTTTGCTGGATATTGACCGGACTTACTACCGCCTGTTGTCCTGCCGTGCCGTTTTGCATTTCGCGAGTCAATGTCGGCTCGCTATATGACGGTATTGATGGGGCAGAGACAAGTCCTCCAGTGGCATATTTGCGTAAATGACCGCGGTTAATCGCATGTAAAAAGCCCACGCCATATTTCTGCACGCTTGCCGCACGCACCACAAACTCACCATTGGATAATCTTGCAGGGATTGAATCCGATGTGCCTGTTCCCGGTCCTGAAATAAAACCGCCGGTTGCTGCCGTGACCGCAGCACCCGCACCACCGAAAAAGCCACTAATAGCGCTAGTCGCTTGCATCGCAAGTTGCTGTGCGGCAATTTGCGCCATGCTGTTTATTACAGTACGCGCTAATTGTTTTACTGCATCACCCAAGCTCATTGTGCCTTCAGCAAGCCCCATTAAGGCACTTTGAATGCCTTGGGTTAAACTCTGTTTAAAGGCGTTTTCAAGCTCATTTCCAGTTTGTTTAAGCTCCTGAATTTTCACTTTCATTTGCTCAAGCATTGCGCCTGCTGCTTCGCCTTGCGCACCGGGCATTTGTGCTAATCTTTCCAGTAACGGTAATTGTTTTTCAATTTCTGCCACCGTTTGCGCATACATATCTTTTAAGCGTTGCTGTCCTTCAAAGTGTGAAATAAGCCCAGTTTGTACTTGTGCTTGAATCTGCTGTTCTTTGGCAGATTGTTGCTGAATCACGTTATTTACTTCGGACTGTATGCCGTTTAATTGCACTTTCGCTTCTTCAAGCGGTAGCATTTTTTTAACTAAATTGATACCGTCTTGATTGTTCGCTTTGCTAAATAAAGCGAGTAACTGGTTGTATTTACTTTGTACATCAAGCAGATCTGCTTTTGCCGTTTGTCCGGTTAAACGTAAATAATCGCTATTGAGTTCGCGTAGCTTATTTGTGGCTTCTTCTGCTGTGCGCATCGTTTCTTGCGCCGCTTTTTTTGCATCGCTTTCTGCTTTACGTTGCGCTTTATTTGCTTCCGCTTTCGCTTTTCTGTCCGCTTCTGCTTGTTCACGCAGTTTTTTCTGATTCGCATCAATGGTTTGGTAAAGGGCTTCGGCTTCTTTTTTCTGTTCCGCCGTCCAGTTGCTATTATTGCGTGCATTATCAATGTTCTTTTCAAGCTCAGTCATGCCTGACTGACGTGCGCGCGTACGTAGCTTTTCTAACTCATCGCCACCTTTTTTCTCCGTTTGCTTTTGTTCCAGCTGTTTTTGTAAGCCGATAGCTTCAT
>NZ_KB893963.1 GCF_000374285.1 Actinobacillus capsulatus DSM 19761
ACATTATGCGAAGTAAAGTGATTGTAACCAATTGATTTATAAGGATTTATTCCACAGGAACAAGGATAATATCGCCAACTTGTAAATCAAAATAGCTACTCGTTTTAAAAGATTGTGGGTGAACATAATAATGACCCGGCGCATACGACACTTGGTCTTTTTGAAGTGGCACTTTAAACTGAACCGGAAATTGACCGCCTAAATCAATATAGGCTTCCTGTGTACGCATAAACCATTCTTTACCGGTCTTTTGACTTACGCCGGAACGTTCATCAATGCGTGATGTTGGAAAGATTTGTACTTTTAATAAATACTTTTTAATGTCTTGATTACTCATTTTTCTATCCTCTAAGGTTTATTTAAGTTACTTAACTACGCAGCTAACTGCATTTCAAAATCAGATAAACTCGGTTCAACATACCAAGCCGGACACTGACAACTAAAATCAATTTCAACCAATTTCATTAACGGAATAATATTATGACGCTCATGCGCTTTAAGATTCTGAAGTTGAGCCTTCGTAATGCCTAGCTCTAATAAATCTTTCTCGTTTCTCCAAAACGTTTTTCTATCCATTTCCGTTTGAGTTTCTACATATCCATAAGTCAATAAATTTTTATAAAAGCCAAACAAACGGTCCGCTTTCGCATAGCTGACATTTCCCTTCGGTGTCACTTTAAAATAATGCTTTCTTAATAATTGCTGAATCTTGTCCCGGTTATAAACGTTCATTTTGCTTTCTCCAACCGCTTGAATAATGTCTCTAAAGGCGTCTTGCCATAAGTCTTTAATTAAGTTCTTACCGTCTTTTTCATAATTTCTCTGATAATTGATTAAGTCAAATAAATTTCTCGGGATTTTGTTTTTCTCTAAATAACGTTGCTTTAATCTCGCTTCAAAACGTACACATTGCTTACTAAATTCAATTAATTTGGGATTACTTAATATATTAATCACATTGATTAAATTCTTCTTATTCGGCGTTTTCTTCAGTTCCGATTGTGTTTCGGCTAACCGTTTTTGTAACTCTGCGCCTTTTAAATACACTTTCAGCGTTCTATGCTCTGAGCCACTGTTCCACTCTGCTGTCGTCTCATATTCACGGTTATAGCGTGTTTTTTTGGTCTGCCCTGCCCTTACGTTTTGTAAAAAACCGATAACCTGTTTTTGAACCGTTTCAGATTGAATATGCGCCGAATAAGTCACATCAATCCAATCGACTTGTGTATTGACCACATCGCACATTTCATAAAGCTCCGGCATAGCTTTAATAAAGGATTCAAGCATGACAAAAGCACACACTTCTAAATTAGTTGAACCGAAAACGTTATGACCTTGTAATAATTTTGCCGGACTCGCTTTTAGCTCAATGTAGGGAGCCGTTTTCATTTGCTCACTACCGTTAAAGATTTTCATCGCCAGTGAACCAAAATGGCTCGGAATAGCCTCATAAGGATGTGAAAGTTCGGCAACCTCTAAATCACCGTCTATTTCAAACGTAACGTTACCGGAACGAAGTTTTATACCGGTTCTTCTTGAAATCTCTATTAAATTGTCTTTCAAAAATGAGGTCTCCCCGTCTTTGCAGACGAGGATTTGTTCAGAATTGAAAGGGATTGAGAGTTTCAAGAAGTCGATCATATCAATCTGTATACAAATAACAAATAACAATAGTAGGAAAAATACATTAGTAACAAGTATCTTGTCAAGATGTATATTGATAAATTTGTATACAAAAACTATGATTTAATAAAAATAATGGTAGGTTAATTATGGTTAAAACAGTAACAGATAAAACAATCAGGCTTAAAAAACAAGAAGCTAGCGAGCTAAAAGATCTTTCATTTGAACTAACAAAAAAAGCAATCACAGCAGGACATCAAAAAATATATAAAGAATCCGATATAGTTCACTTTTTAATCGAAAATCTAGCTCAGAAAGTAACCATAGATAGTAAAGGCGATTTAATTGTGAATATTAATTCAAAATAACTAGATTAATATTCAAAATGGAGTTTTTAAAACTCTATCTAACTGGTTATTTAATAATCTGATTTGTGTCATTTTGACACAAGAGTGGACTATTAAAGAGAGTCCACTCGGACAACCAATAAAAAAGGTTATGCAGTTTTTTGCATAACCTTCTTCAAAATAACTCTTAATCAACGAACCGGAAAACGATTAACCGGTGATTTCCGATACTTGCAGATAAACTCCTCTAAATCGACAGGCACATCTGAATTTACTAATTCCTGCAAAAACAACATAAAGTGTTCTAGCTGCTGAAATCGTTTATCAGTTGTAGCCGGGGGCTCGTTCCTATCATAACGAAAACGGACTTCAAGAGAATCAACGGTGAGATAAATACGATGCTCGGTCATCTTTAAAAGTTTTACTGCCTCAAAAAAGTGTCTTGGTGTAATGTGAGATAAAGTGATATTAGCCATAAATAAAGCCTTAAATCGCATAAAACAGGTTATGTGTAAATTTTCGGGCTGTTCAAACAATTATACAGCCCTCAAATTATAACATAACCTGATAAACATTATGCGAAGTAAAGT
>NZ_KB893964.1 GCF_000374285.1 Actinobacillus capsulatus DSM 19761
AAACGAAAGTGCAAACACCTAAACCGACGGAACATAAAACAGAGCGTAATGTTTCACAAATGAGAAGTGAGAATAATGGGAAGCCTGTGGATGTAGCTATTTCTCATCAAAAACACGAATGTTTTTGTCATAGAGATTTTACGGTTGATGAAGTGAAAAATATTATTTATTCGTTAAGAGATTCTGAACCTACGGTTAAGAAAATCTTAGGGTATTCTTTATTTTCAGCTAAGAATTGCCACATTTCTAGAGAAGATGCGACTTATGACAAGTTTACAAAAGAACTAAATTTAGCAATGCAGAAGTATGAAATTAATACTTGTATAAGAAAAATTCATTTTTTAGCACAATGCTATCTTGAGTCAGCACATTTTTCAACATCACAAGAAAATGGTTCCTTAGAATATTTATCTCGTAAACCATACTATCCATATATTGGTCGCGGGCTGATTCAATTGACTCATTCTGGTGAAAAAGTGGGAGAAGTTGGGTATAAACAATATTTTGAATATATTGGAAGAAAAGATCATAGGACTAGTTATGAGCTTTTAAATAAAGACTTACATTTGGCAATCGATGCAAGTGGTTACTTTTGGAAGCGGGGGAAATTGCTTAGTGCAGGCAGCTTTCTGAAGGCTAAATATCCTAATTCTAAAGGTAATAGGATTAATTATCCTAAAACTAGATTGCCTACACATACTACGATCGATATAAATGTTGTGGCTGATGATGATAATACATATCAAGTAACCTATTTGGTAAATGGTGGACAAACAGCTATTAATGAACGAATTGCTTATGTTAATAAATTAAAGGAAATTTTTAATTATGAAGAAAATCATAAAAATTAGTAAACTATTTTGGCTAATATCTATATGCTGTTCATTTAATTCTTTTGCTAGTAAAGGTGATGTTAAATATTATTTAAATAGTAAGAATTATTTTTTTTCTGATATAGATGTTGATAAAGATGGGGTTAGAGATAAAATTATTAGTAATGTTAATGGCTTAGGTGATGAGTTGCTGTTTTTTAAAAAAAACTTAAATGATTATGAGTTAATATTTAAGGGAAGGAATTTATCAGAGGATGGCGGGGCTGGCATTAGAGAGATTACTAAATCGGATGATAATAAATATCAATTTATTATCACAACTAATACTGATAAATTAAATATTATAAATAGCTATTATATTTCTTATGTAGATAAGAAATGGATTATAAACAAAATTATTTCTACTTTTAGTGGTTATCCTGATGATTACTCCAAGAAATATATTTGTCAATTTGACAGAGTTGGTCTAGATTTGTCATCTAATGATATCATGGATAAATTGCCAAATGTAAATTTGCCAGAGGAGTTTATAATTAGTAATTGTAAATTAGATTATTTTATTGAAAATTCTTTAGAAAAATATATTGATAGATTTGATGAAAATAATGTAGATATAGTTAATGGGATTGATAGATATAAAAAATTACTAATGCTTTATCCCTATTCTGAGATAAATAAAAAGAATTATTCTATAATAATCGATAGATTGTCTTCTTTAGGCTTGTTAGATGAGAAAAAATATGTAGAGAGTGAGACTATTAAGAAATGTGCGAGAATGGGAACTATCATAGATAAATCGCATTTATATTTACCTATTGATAGTAAATCTAATATGTATCTAATTAAAGGTGATAAAGTTCATATTTTGAATGAGTCAGTTGATAAGAATAATCAAAAATGGTATTTCATCAATTACAAAGGAAAAAAAGATATTAATATGTGGATTAAGGCGGAAGCTGTTGATCTAAAATAATCATGCTTTCGAGATAATGCATTTGAATACAAGCTGTCTGATTTAGTGAAAAATTTGCAAAAAATTCATTAAATCAGACCGCTTGTATTTTAATTAGCAAATCACCGTTGCAAGCGGATGAAAAAGGTCGGTTGGAATTCCATCCGAGTTTAGTGGAACAAGAGGGAAAAGAACGGTTAATTAAGGTCATTTTTTGGAATGA
>NZ_KB893965.1 GCF_000374285.1 Actinobacillus capsulatus DSM 19761
GCGGCAGTATTGCCGGTACGAGCTGCTTGTTGCATTTGTGCATAGGCAATTACCACGCCTAATACATTGGCAAACCGTCCTGCATTTTGTAAGGTGAGGTATCTAGACAATTGAACGCCCTTGCCAGCATTGGCTTGTATGCCAATAGGCGTCTTAAAACCCATTAGTCCGTAAATCTGTTTAGCCGCTCGGCTATCTACATTTTCGTAAAATTTTCCCAATGCACTTTTCGACCGCTCTAAGCTCCCCACCAGTGCTGCAAAATCATTTGTCAATCGTGCTGCGGGATGTAAAAACCACGCTGATACGGAGTTATTATTATCCGACTTATAGGTTGCCCATTCCCGTAGGTTGAGGATTAGTGCGCCACCAGCCAAAAATGTACCGACACTTTCATTTATTTTTAATAAACGTTTCGCCGGATTATGTTCATTTTTAACCGCCACATGTACTTTCATATTAATGTAATGGGATGAACCTGCGCGAATGCCTTTCGTTAATTCTGCCTGATAATGCGCCGCACTTAAACCTTTAAATAACTCATCGGCATTCTTAATCAGCGTACGCATTTGCTGATTGACAATTTCTGCGCCCGTATTGACATTGCCAATATGTGATACTGAAATGGTTTGCAGTTTTAAGCCTACCGCCGCTAAAAAGCGTTGATAAGGAATGGCTTCTTTGCTTGCTTCTTTCCAGAGCAGCATCTGCGCCGCCATTATCGATTCAATCATTACATCAAAACGTACGGCATTGATTGCCCGTTTCGCAGCGGTTTCTTTGACGATTTGATTGAGTTTATCGCCGATAGTTAGCAGGTTAGCTAAATGATTCCCCCATGGGCTGCCAGTTATTAATAAATTTTTCTGATATTCCATCCCTTTAGGCATATCTCCCATACCTGCCATCGCCGTGCCATAATATGCCATCGCATAATCTGCTAAGGAAGCGAGTTTATCGGCTTGTTGTTCATTAGCTTTACAGAGCTCCTGTAAAAAATTTAAATGGGTGAGTGATGTACCATTACCCGTTTGATTTAAGAGGTTAAATTGTGCCACCGCTAAATTTTTCATCGTTTGTTCTGACATCAGTGGCGATTTTTGCGCATAGATTTTAATTTGCTCGCGCATACCTTTATCCAGAGGGTCAGAACTCATTAAGCGCTTAAACCAATTTGGATTCTTATAGACATGTTGTTCTATCTGTTGAATCGCTTTGGCGGTTGTCACTGGATAGAGAATTTTGGCAAATTCTTTCATACTGTTTGCCAAAATGATTTGGTGATAAGTCGAAATATCTTTTACGTCGGCAATGCGGTCAAAAAGTGCAATGACAACAGTTTTCTTTGCTGAACAATTATCAAACACTTTATGACTGTTCTGATAACCAATCCCCGTTGCTCTTCGGTAACTGTCCGCTTTATCTTGAGCTGCTTTTGCTGGTTGGAAATCAGCGACTTTTTCAGCAAGCTGTGCGCCTGGAAAAATAAAATTGCTGCTTCCGCCGTTAAGGGAAATCTTCTGCATCATTTTTTCCCTTTTTTGTGCATTCTGCTCTAATTCTTCAAACATCTCAGGCGTCCAACGCACTTCACTATAAGCGCATTCTATTGCGCCGACTTGTGAATGAACATAAGCATAAGGTAGAGATTGAGCTGATTTTTTCCATTCACCACGAGCCGAGCCGTCTGCCCAAACATACTGGGTAAAACGATAAGGTGAACCAGAACCGTTAAGTTTAGGGGCATTACTGTCGTCATTTGCAACAGTATATTCAAATATCAACCAACGCTTTTTCTCATCGGTGGCATT
>NZ_KB893966.1 GCF_000374285.1 Actinobacillus capsulatus DSM 19761
AGTGCAGTAGTTCTACCTGAATCCATCCCGAACTCAGAAGTAAAATGCTGTAACGCCGATGGTAGTGTGGGGTTTCCCCATGTGAGAGTAGGGCACTGTTAATCACCTAATTTGCGGAGCGGTAGTTCAGCTGGTTAGAATACCTGCCTGTCACGCAGGGGGTCGCGGGTTCGAGTCCCGTCCGTTCCGCCACTTATCTAAAAGCGAGTTAGTTACTCGCTTTGTTTATATGTAATTACTAATAGGGGCGTAGTTCAATTGGTAGAGCACCGGTCTCCAAAACCGGGCGTTGGGAGTTCGAGCCTCTCCGCCCCTGCCATATTTAAAAAGCCGATTAGTATAAACTAGTCGGCTTTTTACATATTTGTACGTTTCCCTCTAGAAAGCCGTTTTCTGTTAGAATAGTAAAATGTCTTGAAATGAAAGTAGTTTTATGAAGAGTTTAGATCCTATCATTGAACAATTTCTAGATAGTCTATGGCAAGAACATGGGTTATCTGAAAATACCTCAGCTTCATATCGTTTAGATTTAGAGTGCTTCTCTGAATGGCTGCCTACACCTAAAGCATTTCTTACTTTGGAGCATTTTGACTTGCAGGCTTTTCTCGGAGAACGCTTGGAACAGGGCTATAAAGCAACGAGTTCAGCTCGAATGTTAAGCTGTCTACGTAAGTTTTTTCGTTTTCTATATACGGAAAGTTATAGACAAGATGATCCTACATTAACTTTAACTTCTCCTCGTAAGCCGATTCATTTACCTAAATCTTTAAGTGAGGAGCAAGTAATGGATTTATTGGATTGTCCTAATACATTAGATCCCGTTGAATTACGGGATAGAGCAATGTTAGAATTACTTTATGCGACGGGGTTACGTGTTACCGAGCTTGTTTCTCTTACGATAGATAACCTGAACTTACGGCAAGGTGCTGTGCGTATTGTGGGTAAAGGTGATAAAGAAAGATTGGTTCCGATCGGAGAAGAAGCAAGTTATTGGATTCAAGAGTTTTTTCAGTATGGACGCGCAATATTATTAAATAATGCACAATCGGATATTGTATTTCCAAGCCGCCGAGGTCAGAAAATGACACGCCAGACATTTTGGCACAGAATAAAACACTATGCTGCTTTAGCTGGTATTGAGAGTGAGAAACTGTCTCCACACGTATTGCGCCATGCTTTTGCAACGCATTTAGTTAATCACGGTGCCGATTTAAGAGTGGTGCAAATGCTTCTGGGGCATAGTGATCTTTCTACTACTCAAATTTATACTCATGTCGCGAAGGTACGTTTAAAATCACTACATCAAAAATTTCATCCTCGAAGATAATATGCAAAAATTATCATCTAAATTTAATTGGGCATTAGCATTCTTTTGTTTGCCCTGTGCGTTATGGCTACTTGCGTTACTAATTTCACCAAATTTTCTAGTTTAGAGTTGACGCTGGCCTAAATTAATTGGTTTTCGACTGCCTTTTGGATTTATCCATTCGTGTTATTTGTGATTGCATTAATTTGATATAAGCTACATCAGCCGAAGAAGATATTAGCTAGAGGAATATTAATGCTTTCGCTTATCATATTTTATGTGGTACTTGGCTATATTATTCAATTGTTATAGCAAATAGATTCTCTATCAATAAAAAAGTCACCTTCAAAGAAGGTGGTCTTTTGTGTTATAGCTAGATAACGTCTAGCTATAAAAAACATACGCATAGCGTGTGGAATCAAAGAGCTTAAGCGATAAGAGAATAAAAAAATCCTCCTATAATGAATGTGGCTGACAACCAAAATTCAACATATAG
>NZ_KB893967.1 GCF_000374285.1 Actinobacillus capsulatus DSM 19761
AAAGATAAAGTAACGGCAGGCAACCAAGTTAACTTTGTGAATGGTAATGGTACAACTGCACAAGTGACAGCAAATGATGCTGGCACACAAACTAATGTAACATTTAATGTGAATAAATCCGGTTTAACGGTGAATAAAGACGGTAATGGTAATGTTACAGTTAAGGCAAATACTGCTGGTGATACATTTGCAACAGCAGAAGATGTAGCAAAAGCGATTACAGACTCAGAGCTAACTTCAACGGTCGTATCGGGTAATAAGAACCTCATGGTAACGAATTCTACGACAGGTAATAACACCGAGTTTAACGTAACATTATCAAACAACCTTGACTTAACCGATAAAGGCAGCCTAACGATTGGTAATGTGACAGTGAAAGCGGATGGTATCAATGCCGACAATAATAAAGTAACCGGTGTAGCAGACGGCGATATTTCACCAACCAGTAAGCAAGCAGTTAACGGTTCTCAGCTTTATGCAGCGAACCAAAATGTTGCTAATTACCTAGGCGGTAATTCAACCATTGACGACAAAGGCAATGTTACAGCACCGACATATACGGTTACCAAGACAGACGGTTCTACTGCAACTGCAAATAATGTAGGAGAAGCAATTAACAATCTCAATAATGAAGTTGTTAGACCGTTAACATTTGCAGGCGATACCGGAGCGGCTTCAGAGCGTAAGTTGGGTTCTACTGTAACGGTTAAAGGTGGCGTTACTGACGAAGCTAAACTAGCAGATAATAATATCGGCGTAGTTTCTGACGGTAACGGAACTTTAACGGTGAAATTGGCGAAAGATCTGAATGTTGATTCGGTAACAGCTAAAGAAGTAACTGCAAATACAGTGAAAGCAGGCGATACAACAATTGATTCTGACGGCGTGAAGATTACAAATGGCCCGAGCGTAACCAAATCAGGTATTGATGCGGCAGGCAATAAAATCACAAATGTGAAAGCCGGTGAAGCGGATACCGATGCCGTTAATGTGAGTCAATTGAAAGCTGTCACAGGTAATGTTTATAATCGTATTAATAAGGTAAATAAAGAGTTACGTGCAGGTATTGCAGGTGCAAATGCAGCAGCAGGTTTACCACAAGTTTATATCCCGGGTAAATCAATGGTTGCTGCCGCAGCGGGTACTTTCAAAGGTGAAAGTGCATTAGCAGTGGGTTACTCTCGCTCAAGCGATAATGGCAAAGTGATTCTTAAATTACAAGGTAATGCAAATACTCGCGGAGACTTAGGTGGCTCTGTAGGTGTTGGTTATCAGTGGTAATTGAAGTTTAAATAAGCACATAGTAAAAATGCAGCCTTAGGGCTGCATTTTTTATATACGATTATTATCAAGCAGAAATAACAAGCGGTCATTTTTTACTAAAGCTTTGCTAATTACTGCTGTTTTGCCAACCACGCTTGGATTTTAGCTTCAGTTTTCTTTTCGTTATAGCCGATGGCAGGGAATAGGCTAAATTGATAGAACCAGTTGAAATAGTCGCTGGTAATGCGTTTTTCCTTTTTGAAGAACTTGCCGTATTCTTCATCGGGGTTTTCGCTGCCGAGATAATCCAAAATAAACTCTAACAGCGCATGATTTTGGTATTCACAAGCAGGGCGGTAAATACCCAATGGAAGACGACGGGTACGTTTAGGATTATCAGCCTGTGGTAACGTGAACACTAAGCTGCCGAAGTGTTTTGGACGAAT
>NZ_KB893968.1 GCF_000374285.1 Actinobacillus capsulatus DSM 19761
GCTTATTTTGAACATATTATAGATGTGTTAATGGGGGCATTATTTGATGATTGGCGGGTATATGATACGGCGGTGCGTCCTGCGTTGGGGCATCAAGGGAATCGATTAACAGCCCCTAACCCGGAACAAATTGATGAGGCGTTACAGAAAGCGCAAAAGATATATCCGGCAGATGCTTTTATAGAGAAATTAAAGGATGATAAATTCTTTTTCTTTGATCAAAGTATTACCGATAAGAATGGTCATAAACGATTTTACTTTATTTCCCATTCGGCAATGCGGGAATACGAATGGGCTGCACTGGATACATTTAAGCCGAAAATATTTCCTGATATTTATCGTGTAAGTTATTTACAATATATTATGGAAGAATGGATAAAGAAAGGCTCAAAATTTGGGAGATATAAGAAATGATAAGAAATAAATTTATCAAAATATTCATAATTATATTACTCTTTATTATTTCGTTTTGTGTTTATCAATATCATCGCACGGAACCTGTTGTTTCTCTCGCCGTTTCTAGTGATGGACGTTATGTCATTAGTGTTCATGCAGAGAGAAAATTTTTATTTTTTCTGCCGGAACAACAGCTGGTTTTATGGGATATTGAAAAGAAAGAGAAAAAAGTATTAGCGACGAATGCAGAAGGTTTTACTACCGCCTTTGTACCTGATAGCCATGAATTTATGTGGCAGGATGATAAAAATGTGGTGCATATTCAAGATGTGAACGGAAAAGAAGTGAATTCTTTCCCCCATTTTCAGGTGAAAACCCATATTATTTCAGCGGATAAAACCTTTTATTTGTCCTCAAATGATGAAAGCTACGGGCAATTATATAAAGGTTACGGGAAAGATTTAGTGCCAGTATATACAGATGGCGCATTTCCACTTCCCTTGACTTTATCAATAAGTGAAAATCACTTTTTATCGGCAAGCAGTACTTGCGTTGGTGAAAATGATCCAGTTGCAGAAACCAATTTAACGGCAAACCCGATTAACCCAACTGAAAGTAAGAAAAGTAGCTATCTTGGCGTGACGCTATGGGATAGGCATACCTTAAAGCCCGTGGCTAGATTATATGGAAATTGTGGAAAAACCACAGGCTTAATCAGCCCGGACGGGAAATGGGTGGTGACAAGCTCTGAGAATGCTAAGTCCTATATGTGGGAAATAAAAAATTTAAATAATAGATTAACACTAGCCAATCCTTACAAAGGTATTTATGTAAAAGAAACTAAGTCATATGATAAAAGCCAGCTTCTTCCTATTCCGAATCACGTACAGCATAAGGGAATATCAATGGGGGGAGTTGCCAATGTCTTTTTAAGTGAAAAAGATTTTATAGGACTTGCGAAAAGTGGGAATGAAGATGGGAAAGGCTATAAATTTGCCGCTCTTTATACCGTCGGCGACCCTTGGATCAAGGCCTATGTCGAAATCGGCAATGACCCGAGTATTTCCACTGATTCTTACGGAAAAAATCTCAGCGTATCCTCTGCCCCCAAAGCCCACATTTTAGTGACGGGACAAGCCACCGGCGGCGGGATTAACGTGTATAAATATCACCCCGATAAAATGGAGTTAGAAAAAATCTGGGT
>NZ_KB893969.1 GCF_000374285.1 Actinobacillus capsulatus DSM 19761
GACAAAACTTTGTGTATAACACAGAATTTTTAGATATCTGTTTTGTCGAAGACGGACGCAAAGATAGCGTAGTAAAATTTACCTCAACCCTTGCCCCATCCGCACCGCCATTTTATTGCTTATTATCCGAATTAGAACAATAAATAAATTAAGGCTTAGTAAACACTAAGCCTTAATTATATCTAGAACTTATACACCAAATTATCCTCGTACTCGCCTTGATAGTTAAGACTTGTCTTAATCGCTATCCGCTGTGCGCCGTCGAATGCCTGCCAATTATCTACTTTATCCGTCTGCATGTACTCAATAAACCGCACGAACTCGCTTTTTGTTGATGAGAAGAAGATATACGGTGGTCGTGTAATGTTAATTAAGCGTAAGAAGTCGATAAGGTCGAAATAATGCGCTTGCTTATAGCTCTCTTGTTTCGTACACAAATATGGAGGGTCTAAGACAAATACCGTTCTTTGGTCATTGATAAAACGCGGAAGTAACGTATGGAATGATTCGTTGGTAATCTCTATGCCATCTAAATAGCCATCGGCATTTTGGTAATCTGATAGCCTGATACAATTCCAAAAATCTTTATGATAAAGATCGCTAAGTGTTGCGACTTGCTGACCACTAAATAGCAACCAACTCGCCAGACAGTTCAAATCTTTATAACCGTCAAATGCTTCGATTGTCTCGATTATTTTAATTTTGATAGAGTGATCAGTGATACGTTTTTGACGTGGAACACCATCTAATAAAGTATATATCTTGCCACGCAATTGGTTAATATCGTCAATATGTTTAAGCCGCGTCGCATAACCGTCAAAGTCATTGTAAATAACGCGTGCGGCAGGTTTGAGTTGTTTTGCCGTGTGGCTAAGTAATCCTGAACCACCGAAGGCATCAATAATTGTCCAACCTTGACCATCATTGGGAATATATTGATTGAGAATAGCAGCATATTGGGCCAAAAATTGGCGTTTTTGCCCTACAAAAGGTAGAGGTGCCTGTTTATAGCTTGATAAATTGTTTTTCATATTCTGTAAGCCTCTTTCATAGAGTGAAAAAATTATGCTAAACTCACGTTTGTCTTGGCTAAGACCGCGGGTCTAGCAATAGTTATTGCCTACAGGTCGGTTCTGTCGGTGATAAGGTCGGTAGGCTGTGCGAAGCCTACTGACTGCCCGTGTTTACATACCTTATATATTCCTCCTTTTTAACTTTGAACTCTGAATTCATAACGATATAAGCTAGATAAATTGTCTTTAACGCTATACAGCGCAATTTTGTCAAATTGCTCACCCTCAACTCTAGCGACATCTGGGTAAGCAAAATTGGTCGAACTCGTCGTAACTGAACGCACAACATTATTGCCGTCCATTAAATCAATTTTATAACTGACACCTTGCCCCAGCGCTGTACTGTCTTCAGTATGTGCGATGAGTTGGTCGGCTTGAATATCTCTATC
>NZ_KB893970.1 GCF_000374285.1 Actinobacillus capsulatus DSM 19761
CTTGAACCAGTTAGTTTCATATTTTTACTATGTTGTTTGAACTCTGAGCCTACTTTCATCAGTGCATTACGATTGGCTTGGTGAGAATAATCTCTCCCTGTTTTGGCATCTTGATTGGCATAGACATCGAATTAAATCTATTCATCGACAGAACTGACGGAGAGGGTTGTTTGCGAACCTTCCACCACTGGGCACGGTTGGGGGCTTTACAAGCGGTCATTTTTGGTTGAAATTTTGCAAATTACAGAGATGAGGTAGGATTGAAATTGGTAAAATTTAAACAAAAACAGACCGCTTGTCGCATAATGATATAATCCTTTCCATTATTTAAAAGACAAAAATGCGGTCTGTTTTTTTATGTTTTGTTATTGCCCGTCGCCATATTTTTCCAACCACGCTTGAATTTTAGCTTCAGTTTTCTTTTCGTTATACCCCCAAGCAGGGAATAGGCTAAATTGATAGAACCAGTTGAAGTAATCACTGGTAATGCGTTTTTCCTTTTTGAAAAATCTACCGTATTCTTCATCGGGGTTTTCGCTGCTGAGATAATCCAAAATAAAATCTAGCAACGCATGATTTTGGTATTCACAAGCAGGGCGGTAAATGCCCAATGGCAGACGGCGAGTACGCTTGGGATTATCAGCCTGTGGTAGCGTGAATACTAAACTGCCGAAGTGTTGTGGACGAATCCACGGGGCGAACATCTCGGGCATGAGAAAATTCCGTAACTGCTCACGGTCTCGTTGCACGGCTTTGGGGTAGTGCATAATATATAACCGTCCCCACGACCAGAAATAGACTAAACGGCGTTTGCTATCAAAACGGACAGGGCGCCATTTAGGGGAAATCACCATAAAGAACCAAAAAAGTGGGAACAGAATATAGAACCAGCCCCAGTAGCGTCGGTAATTATGAAGTTCTAACATTTCTTTTTTAAATTTTTCATATTCTCCGCTTAGATTGGCTTTTTCTGGAACCACTTGAGCATAAAAATTCCAAGTTTTTTCTATTCCCCAATCAATGGAAAGAGCCCATTTCATATCATTGATCATACTTTGAGTAGTAAAGTAATCATAAATCGTTACTGCCATCACACCTAAAAACCATACCCAAGATAGATCGGCACGAATATGCCCGTCGTTATAACGACGGACTTCTATTACGCCATTGCCTAGTTGTTTGACATTGCGGGCAATGACATCAGGGCTGTATGCAAATATTGACATCTATTTTACTCCTGTATAGATAATTTGGTTTTCAAACTCGCCAACTTTAAATCAATTATCCATGATTGATTTGGTAAAAGCTAAATAAAATCAGACCGCTTGTAGAACCGCAATTTAAAACACAAAAGTGCGGTACTTTACAAGCGGTCGTTTTTTACTAAAACTTTGCTAATTAC
>NZ_KB893972.1 GCF_000374285.1 Actinobacillus capsulatus DSM 19761
CTGACGTGCGCGCGTACGTAGCTTTTCTAACTCATCGCCACCTTTTTTCTCCGTTTGCTTTTGTTCCAGCTGTTTTTGTAAGCCGATAGCTTCATTGATTTTATTGATAAAACCTTGCACCGCATTGCCGGACATGCCGGCTTGTGCCGCAATCCCTTCAAATTTTGTGCGCATCGCTTCTAAGCGTTCTATTGCAGTTGTGGAGGCTTGACTCAAGTCTTTTTTGAGCTTTTGCGTCAGTTCTTCGACTTCCGTTTTCATCGCAATGGCTTCGGTTTCACTTGCTTTGATTGCTTCGGTCAGCAGTTTTACCGCTTCAGGGTGTTGGGGGGCGCCGATTTCCGTCAATTTTTCTGCAAGCGTACCGCCGGCTTCAATTGCTGCGTCCCAAGCTATTGCTAATTGCGTTTGCGTAATATTGGCTAATTCGCTACTTGCCGTACTCATTGCGTCAATTTTTTGCTGTAGCTCGTCAATTTGCGTATTAAGCGCATTCACTTCATCGGCATTAATCAATCCGCCCATGACGCTAGTGCGGTTTTGATTAAGCAATTTATCGCGCTCGGCAACGAGTGCTTCAAGCTTTTGTTTTGCCTCGTCTAATGATGCTGTATTGACTTTTAACTGTTCCATGCGGTCGCTAAAACCGCCCATTTCGCCTAATTTGGTGCGAGCTTCGACCAAGGCTTTTGTTTTCTCAATGTTGGCATCAAGCGTCGTCAAGGTTTGTGCAAATTGGCGTTCTGCTTCTTCTTCCTGACCTTTTAAATAAAAATAAGCGGCGGCTAAACCAGCAATTGCCGTGACTGCAAGCCCCAAAGTACCACCAACAAGTGAGAATAAGCCTGCGCCAACATTGACTGCAGCGGCACGGGCTTTAGCAATAGCAAGCGCACTATAAGCTTGTGTTGCGCGACCAACTGAGACTGTCTCACCATTGACTGCCTGCATTAAAACTACGGTCGCTTGTGCTTGGCGTACTGATGCGGTCGCACTGGCATTAATCGCCGCCATATGCGCACTTTCGGCAATTGCTGCTTTACTTTTTACACCAATACTGGTGTACATCGCTGACAGATAGCGAGCGGTGTATACCGTACCGACTAAGAGAGCAACACTAGCTAATGCATCAAGATTATTGGCTAGCGTAGAAATCGCAGTTGAAACAAGGGTAGAAACGCTAAATGTTTTATCGGCATTACCAATAAACTCAAGCCACGCATTAGATAATTGCGTCATTGCTTTACCAATCGTAAGCGGCATTTGTTCATATTGTGCTTGAATACTGTCCGCACCTTCAGCCA
>NZ_KB893973.1 GCF_000374285.1 Actinobacillus capsulatus DSM 19761
CACATTCGGTATGTGCGCTAATACGTTGATAAAGCCAGTAGTCATAGCGCACAAGGGCACGTAATGCCCAGCTAGGATTGTAAGGTTGGTTATTTGCCAGCTCCGGGTAAAGGTTGGCAATCCAATCGGCGGTTTGGGGTATAAACTGCGCTAAACCTTGCGCACCGACATGAGAAAGTGCGGTTACATTCCATTGAGATTCTTGATGGATTTGCGCGGCAAACAGGGCTATCGGGGCTTTTAAACCCCAAATAGCGTGGCTGTTACGGGTAAGCTCTCGTTGATATGGTTTGGCGGCCTGCGGCGCTGCCTGCACCACAAGTGGGCAAAGCAACATCACGACAACCAATAAACGACGGATAAATCGCATATTTAAAGTCCCAACGTAACGCCTAACATAACCGCACCGACAATCAATGCGCGGCGCAATACCACAATGGCAAAGATAAGTTCATAACCTTTATGAACCGGATATTCTGGACCGGCGTGTTCTGCTTGGCGTTGATTTTTTAGATATTGCTTCCAGTTAATTTGCAAATAACCGCCTGGGCTGGCGTACGGAAACAGTGCGCGGTCTAAGTGGTAACCGATAATAGCGGCAATCGAAACAAGAGATAGCTTATACAACACCACTGGAACCTGCTGCGATGAAACCAGTGCAATAACAATTAATAATACCAATGCAGACACTACCCAAGATAACAAACGACCTTGTTTTAATGCGTGAAAAAAGCCTTTCATAACATACTCCTTAGTTAAAAATTGATTAGTTGATTCAGGCTTTTTGAGTGTAGCTATTATCAGCAGATAAGTATTTTGGACGCGGCTAGAATAAAGTGCGGTAAGGTTTGGTTATAATTTGACATGAAGACAAAGGAGTAACAATGACTTACCAACTGTTTGCTCCACACAGCAAGTCTTATGACCAGACATATCTACCCATTAATCATAAAAGGATAAAACCATGAAACAAACCAAACTGACACCGGAATATATCAAATCAT
>NZ_KB893974.1 GCF_000374285.1 Actinobacillus capsulatus DSM 19761
GAACCGCAATTTAAAACACAAAAGTGCGGTACGTCACAAGCGGTCATTTTTTACTAAAGCTTTGCTAATTACTGCTGTTTTGCCAACCACGCTTGAATTTTAGCTTCAGTTTTCTTTTCGTTATAACCCCAAGCAGGAAACAGGCTAAATTGATAGAACCAGTTAAAGTAATCACTGGTAATGCGTTTTTCTTTTTTGAAGAACTTACCGTATTCTTCATCAGGGTTCTCACTACCGAGATAATCTAAAATAAAATCCAGCAACGCATGATTTTGGTATTCACAAGCAGGGCGGTAAATACCCAATGGCAGACGACGGGTACGTTTAGGATTATCAGCCTGTGGTAGCGTGAATACTAAACTGCCGAAGTGTTGTGGACGAATCCAAGGGGCGAACATCTCAGGCTTGAGAAAATTCCGTAATTGTTCACGGTCTCGCTGTACGGCTTTCGGGTAGTGCATAATATACAACCGTCCCCACGACCAAAAATAGACTAAACGGCGTTTGGCATCAAAACGGACAGGGCGCCATTTAGGGGAAATGACCATAAAGAACCAGAAAAGCGGGAACAGAATATAGAACCAGCCCCAGTAGCGGTTCGCCCAATGCATTTCGAGCATTTCTGCTTTAAATGTTTCATAACCATCATTTAAATACTCACTTCGGATAAAATTCCAACTTCTCTCTAACCCCCAATCAACGGAAATCGCCCATTTCATATCATTGATCATACTTTGGGAAGTAAAGTAGTCATAAATCGTTACTGCCATTACGCCTAAAAACCATACCCAAGACAAATCGGCACGAATATGCCCATCGTTATAACGACGGACTTCTATTACGCCATTGCCTAGTTGTTTGACATTGCGGGCAATCACATCAGGGCTGTATGTGAATATCGACATCTATTATTTTACTCCTGTATAGATAATTTGGTTTTCAAAATAATCGGCGTTAAATCTATTCCACCAAGTGGAAATATCTTCCCCTAATTTCGGGTATTT
>NZ_KB893975.1 GCF_000374285.1 Actinobacillus capsulatus DSM 19761
CACATTCGGTATGTGCGCTAATACGTTGATAAAGCCAGTAGTCATAGCGCACAAGGGCACGTAATGCCCAGCTAGGATTGTAAGGTTGGTTATTTACCAGCTCCGGGTAAAGGTTGGCAATCCAATCGGCGGTTTGGGGCATAAACTGTGCCAAACCTTGCGCACCGACAGGTGAGAGTGCGGTGATATTCCACTGTGATTCTTGATGGATTTGCGCGGCAAACAGGGCTATCGGGGCTTTTAAACCCCAGATAGCATAACCGTTGCGGATCAACTCACGCTGGTATGGTTTGGCGTCATGTGGTACGGATTGCGCTGCAAACGGGCAAAGCAACATCACGACAACCAATAAACGACGGATAAATCGCATATTTAAAGCCCCAACGTAACGCCTAACATGACCGCACCGACAATTAATGCGCGGCGCAATACCACAATGGCAAAAATAAGTTCATAACCTTTATGAACCGGATATTCAACACCGGAAATTAATTTCCCTTTATTTTTAATGCGCTCTTTCCAATTTATCGTCAAATAGTTACCCGGACTGGCATACGGAAACAGTGCGCGGTCTAAGTGATAGCCGATAATGGCAGCAATCGAAACAAGGGAGAGTTTATACAACACCACTGGAACCTGCTGTGGTGAAGTTAAGCCGATAATAATCAGCAAAACTAAGGCAGAAATTACCCAAGACAGCAAACGACCTTGTTTTAATGCGTTAAAAAAGCCTTTCATAATATACTCCTTAAATAAAAATTGATTGGTTGACTCAGGCTTTTTGAGTGTAGCTATTATCAGCGGATAAGTATTTTGGACGCGGCTAGAATAAAAGTGCGGTGGGTTTTGGTTATGATTTGGCATGAAGACAAAGGAGTAACAATGACTTACCAACTGTTTGCTCCAAACAGCAAGTCTTATGACCAGACATATCTACCCATTAATCATAAAAGGATAAAACCATGAAACAAACCAAACTGACACCGGAATATATCAAATCAT